>JAQBPX010000023.1 GCA_028287305.1 Gemmatimonadota bacterium | reverse complement strand
CACCGCTTCCAGCTGTCCACGCACTGTGCGCGCGTGAGCCGCGTGCGACGTTTCGCCATTGGTCTTCCTCCGGAGGATGCACAGATGTAACTGTTGCATTCACCGGTTGACGCCACCATCTGCCGTTCGCTGTTACCGCCCTACGACTTCTCGATCCATCCCTCCGCGAGATCCAGCCACCGCGGGTTGAACTCGTCGATAAGCGCGATCTTCCTGTCCCGGCGCCACCGCTTCAGCTGCTTCTCACGACAGATTGCGTCGTAGGGATTGCTGCTTTCTTCCAGGTGCACGAGTCGCGTGATGCGGTACCTGGAAGTGAAGTCTACCTTGCCAGTGCGATGTTCCTGCAGGCGGCGATACGGGTCGTTCGTCACGCCCACGTATAGGGTTCGTGAGTTGCTCGCGAGGATGTACACCCAGTAGCTACGCATCGGCGACGATGCGGTGGGCGCGTTGGGCTTGTGTCACCGTTTCACTGCGGGAACGGCAGATCCCTCGCTTCGCTCAGGATGACTACAAGGGCCGAAACGCAGCCATCGCCGCCCTAATCTCCGGATCGCTCGCGGCCCTCACTCGGTACGCGCCATCCTCGCCCCACTTCGTGTAGGCCACGGCGCGCATCAGGATTCCGTTGAGGCGCACGTCCGCATCTGCGGGGATGGTGACTCCCTTCCCCTCCGCGAACTTGCGGAAGTCCGCGAGCGACGCCGCGTCGAGCGTGGTCTTCGCGAAGTCATCCGCGCTCGTGAGTTGCGCCGCATGCGCGCCGGCCCAGCCGCTGCCCCAGATGACGTACGCGTCGCTCTCGCCGAGCATGCTCGCCCATTCGGGGGTGGTGCGGCGCGGGAGGATCACGTCGGGGACGATGCCTCCGCCACCATACACCGTGCGTCCCGCGTCGGTCTTGCAGGTCGGGCGGCCCACGGTGTCGGCGGCCGCGCCGGCGGTGCGCAGGTAGTAGCGGTGCGAGAATCCCTTGTAGGTGCGCTGCACCACGCGTCCGCAGGGTGTGCTCACGTGACCCACCACGAGCTCGATCATGGAGCCGTCGCTCAGCGGGAGGCCCGACATGATCAGCGCCTTGCCGAAGCTCGTCTGGCCGACGATGGTCGCGCGATCGTGGTCCTGCAGAGCGCCCGCGACGATCTCGCTCGCGCTCGCGGTGCCGGCGTTCACGAGCACCACGAGCGGGTAGCGCTTCTGGCTCTCCCAGAAGCTGCGCTGCACGCGCACGGTGTCGATCGTCTCCTTCTTCGGGCCCCACGTGGTGAACACGAGCGCGTTCTTCGGCAGGAACTCGCCCGCCACACCCGCGGCCATGTCGATGCGACCGCCGCCATTGTCGCGCAGGTCGAGCACCAGGCGCTGCATGCCGCGCTTGCCGAGTGACTCGACGGCGGAGTGCAGGTCGTCGGAGACCTTCGCGCCCATGAAGGTGTTGATCTTGATGTAGCCGGTGGTGGCGTCCAGCATCAGCGCGCTCGGGATCGCGCTCTGCTCACCCACGCGCTCGCGCGGCAGCGTGCGCGCGAGCTGCACGATGGTGCCGTCGGCGCGCCGTCGCTCGAACTTCACGGCGACGCTGCTCCCCGCGTTCCCGGCAAGCGTCATCTCGAGCTCGGTTGGCGAGTCGGCGACGAGTGGCTTTCCGTCGATCTCGATGAGCTCATCGCCGGGCATGATGTCGAGGCGGCTCGCCTTGCTGCCCGGCGTCACGCTCGCGACGATCGCGGCGCCATCCATCCAGCTGAAATCCACGGCGACGGGTTGCAGCTTGCCGTTTACCCATGCGTCGTAGCGCGGTCCGTCGAAGCGAACCGCGGGAATCACGAACGAGTGCGGATCGGCGGCGTTGACCATCCCGTTGATCGCCGCGATGAGGAGCGTGTGCGCCTCCACTGAGTCGGGATGGTTGACGCGAATCTGGTTGAGGACCTGCGAGAAGAGCTGCAGGTCCTCAGCCAGGGTGCGCTGCCTGGTTTGTGCGCGTGCTGGTGCGGCGATGAGCGCGAGCGCGGCCACGCAACTGGTGAGCATGGCGACGGCGCCCATCGCGCGCCGGGGGCTTGTCATTGTCCGGCGAGTGAGGGGAGCTTCGCTTCGACCTGGCCGCGCATGTTGTCGCTGCGCGACGCGACCGCCAGGTACTGTTTGTAGGCTGTTGCGGCCTCGGCCTTCTTGCCCGCGGCCTCGTACGCCTCACCCAGCTGGCGGAAGCCGAGTGCGTAGAAGGGTTCGAGCTCGGTGGCCTTCTTGAGCTGCTCGATGGCTGCGTCGTTCTTGCCCGCGCTCATGAGCGCGTAGCCGTAGCGCTGGTGGAGCAGGCCGTCGTCGGGGCGGAGCTGCGCGGCGAGGTCGAGCTCGGAGAGGGCGGTGGTGGTGTCTTTCGAGTCGAGCGCCAGGTAACCGAGGCGGAGGTGCGCCGGGTAGTAGGCGAGGTCTTCCTCGAGGGCGTGCGAATAGGCGGCGCGCGCATCGCCCATGCGGCCGGCCTGCTCGCTGGCAATGCCGCGCGAGACCTCGAGCGACGCCTTGCTGTTGTAGAACACGACGAAGTCCTTCTTGTCCTTCTTGCGCATCTCGTCGAGCGCGACGCCGAACTCCGCGTAGGCGCTGTCGGGGTGTCCCGTCTGCAGGAAGATGCGGCCGCGCTCGACGTGGATGCCGGCCTTGTCCTTCGAGCTCTTGAGGGCGGTCACGTAGTAGCGCAGGGCGTCGGAGTAGTCGCCGTCGGCGTAGGCCATCTCGGCGCGCAGGTCTTCGTTGGCGCCATTGCGGGTTGCTTCGTCGATCATTCGGTCGATGTAAGCCTGGTCGACGGTGACGCTGCCACCCTGACCGTCCTCAATCCAGAACTTGAGGAGCGCAATGAGCGCGGTGCGTTCGTGGCGGCGGACGAAGACCGGATTGAGCATGAGGGCGCGGCCGAGGAGGGAGTCCATCTGCTGCATCTCCTTGCTCTGAATTACCCTCTTGTCGCCGGACTGGTACTGTCCATAGCGGCGCGGGTTGGCGAGGAGGTACGCAACACGGCGCGCGTAGAACGCCTCGGCGTTCGCGGGATCGAGCCGGGTGGCCCAGTAGAAGGCGTCACCGGCCTTTTCGGGGTCATTCTTCAGCATCACCGTACCGTATTCCAGGTACGCGCGGGCGTCGTTGGTGTCGGCGCCGTCGAAGAGCTTGGGGCGCTTGGGGGTTTTCTGGGCGCTCGCCGAGGCGGATACGGCGGCGACGGCGGCGAGGGCGATCAGGAGTCTGCGCATGGGGAAGATGCGAGAAGGGTGGGATTTTTTGGGCTAACCCTTGGGTAGGTGCAATCGATGGGCCGGGAAAGTCGGCGGGCTCGGGTGTGAGCGGAAGGGGGCGTGAGACGCTGCGTGAGGGGAAATTTCAAGGGCCATCGTCCTGAGTGGCAGCTACGGAGCTGCCACTCATGTTGGCCCCTCTACCAGTCAGCGGGTCTGTGGGCTGTGGGCTGTGGCCCTGACAGGATGCGGAAGCGCTGCGCGCTTCGTCATTGGTTCGCGGTCACAGCCGGGGTTCCATGTCGACTACGCGCTCATGACGAAGCGGGCGCGAAGCGCCCGCATACGGTGTCGGTGCTCGTGCCACGGACCACAGACTACAGACCTTTTGGAACGGTAGAGGGGTGACCGCGAACGGCAGATCCCTCGCTTCGCTCAGGATGACAAGAGCTACAGCCGCAGCCACCGCTTCGCGTTGTTGTAGAAGATGTCGCGCTTCTGCTCGGCGGTGAGGAAGGTCGCGCGCTGCACGCGCAGGATCGCTACCTCGAGCGCCTCGGGCCAGATCATCTGGTCGCTGCCGAACATGATGCGCTTGCCGAAGCCCGCGTTCACCAGGCGCTCGAGATAGGAGTAGAACTCCTTCTCGGAGATCGCCCAGCTGATGACGCCTACGTCGACGTAGACCTGGGGGTGCGCATAGAGGAGCGCGACGGTCGCGTCGAGCATGGGCCAGCCGGCGTGCATCAACTCGATGCGCAGCTTCGGGTGACGCAGCAGCACGTCCTCCATCAGCAGCGGGTTGCTGAGGCGCATGCGGTAGTCGGGCGCGGCGAAGTACGCGGCGCCTGGCGGGCCCGGGCCGACATGGATCGCGAGGGGTACGTCCTGCTGCTCGGCCAGCGCGTACCACTGCTCGGGAATGGAATCGCCGGGGCCGATGCCGGCATACTGGAACGCGAGCTCGCCGAGGACCTTCAGCTCACCGCTGCGGAGCCAGGCGCGCGCGGAATCGAGGCCGGGGGTGTTCGTGGTGCCGACGATGAAGCGCGCAGGCGCGGCGGCTTTCCAGCGGCGGGTGAGCGCCATGTCGTCGCCGCTGAGGACGCCCACCACGTTGTACTTCACCATGATCGCGATGGTGCGCGTCATGATCGCGTCGTCGGTGGCGCCGGAGACGAGCTTGTGCGCGCACGTCATGAGGTCGTTCAGGTTCACGGCGCCGTTCGTGCGCGGCGGCGTGAGGGTGCCGGTTCCGGGGCAGACGGATACTGGCGGGGGGCCCTGGTCGGTGTAGTGGAGGGCGTGCATGTGCACGTCCAGGATCGGCTGGGTCAGCTGGAGGAGCAGGAGGGGGAGGAGCATGAGGGCGAACATGCGGGAGCGCTGCGGAGCGCGCCAGTACGGCGATATCGGGAGCAGGCTTGCCTGAAGCCTGAAGCCTGAAGCTCGAGCACTGACAAGGATGCGCTTCGCGCTTCGTTATCTGTTCTTCGTTGACTGGGAACGGATAACGAAGCGGCGGCCGCAGGACGCCGCGTTCCGCCTCTGTGCTTTGGCTTCAGGCGTCAGGCTTCAGGCAACCCGAACTCGGTATCGGCGTAACGGCCACTGCAGGTCCTACGCTACGCTCAGGATGACGGCAGTCACGGCTTGAAGTCCACCAATCTCCACAGCGGCGCGGGCTTGTATTGCACTCCCCCGCTGATCACGAGCGCCACGCGCCTCAGGTTCGCGATGTCCGCAAGCGGATCGCCATCCACGACCAGCAGGTCGGCGCGCTTGCCGACAGTCACGGTTCCCACTTCCGCATCGAGGCCCATCACGTGCGCGGGGACAGACGTCGCGCTCTGGATGGCTTCCATGGGCGTGAATCCGGCGCGCACGTAGAGCTCCATCTCGCGGTGCAGGCTGTGGCCGGGAACGACCTGGTCGGTGCCGGCCATGATCGGCACTCCGTCGCGGTGCAGCGCGCCCACCACCTGCAGCAGCTGGCTGAACGTCGCGGCGGACTTCGCGCTGTCGGCGCTACTCACGCCCGACTTCTCGTACGTGGTGCGCAGGCTCGCGGGGAGCTTGGTGACGCCAGGCTCGAAGCTCGACATCGGGACGCCCTGCGCGTGATACTCCCACTCGTAGATCACGAGCGTGGGGTCGAGCACGGTGTGGTGCGCGAGCAGCTTGTCCCGCAGGGCCTTGTAGCCGGTGAAGCTCGTGTCGAGCGTGGTGTTCCCCGTCGCGAATGCGGGGCCGCGCAGGTACGGCGCGTGATTCACCTGGTCCATGCCGCTGTCGATCGCCTGCAACACGTTCATGCCGCGCGGGACATGCCCCGTGACGGTCATGCCGTTCGCATGCGCGACGCGCGCGACCTCGGCGACCATCGCCGGCGTCACGCTGCTGTAGATCTTGATCTGCTGGTAGCCGAGTCGCTTGTAGTTGCTCACGGCGCGTTGCACCTGGCTCGCGCTGTCGACGCGCGTGACGCCGAGCGCGAATGGGCCGGTGCCGTCGACGAGGCCGGCGAGGAGAATGTGCGGGCCGATGCCGCGGCCGGCGGCGATCGCGTCGCGCACGCTGGTCATGAACTCGGTGACGTTGCCGACGTCGCGCACGGTCGTGACGCCGCTCGCGAGATAGATGGGGCCCCACTCGACCTGCTCGTAGTGCGCGTGCATGTCCCAGAGGCCGGGGACGATCGTCTTGCCGGCGACGTTCACCTGGGGGATGCCATGCGGGATCTTGACCGAGGCGCGCGGGCCGGCGGCGGTGATGCGGCCGTTCTTTACGATCACGACCGCATCGGGTATCGGCGCCGCGCCGGTCGCGTCGATGAGTGTCGCGCCCACGAGCGCGTACGCTTTCGGTGACGACGGCGCGCCGGCGAGTGCGAGCTGGCGCAAGCGCGCCAGTCCATCGGCTGCGCCGCGCTCGATGAAGCGGCCGAGCGAGGGGACGTACGCGGGGCGGAGCGCCTCGAAGTGATCGAACTCGGCGTCGCGCGTGACGAGCGCGACGAGCGTGTCGCCGTGCATCCAGAGCGATTCCTGGCCCCAGACGATGCCGTCGAGTGCGTAGCGCTCGAGGATCACCCGCTTGCCGGCGACGGAGACGGTGTCGCGGCCGCGCAGGTGCACCTTCGCGAAGCCGCCGGGCAGCGTGGTGATCGAGTCGGGGCGACCGCTGCGCTTCCACCAGCGGATGAGCGCTTCCTGGTTCGCGACGGGGCTGTAGCCGGTGATGACGAAGGCGGGCGTCGTGCCCGAGGCGGTGGTGTGCGTGGTGTCGTTGCGGAGGTTTGCGCTCCAGCTCTTGCCGGGCGTGAAGTCGACCTCGGCGTTGATCCCGGCGCCGCGCGCGACGAAGCCGCGGAGCTTGAGGTGCGTGACTGCGTTGCGCGGATCGGTGGTGAGGAAGCCCGTCATGGGGACGGGGCTCCCGCGATCCACGAAGGAGAACCTGATGTCGGTTCTTGTGGAGTCTGGGGTCGTGGTGCGCGTGTCTATTTCCCAGCCGATGGGCTGGGCGAACTTGTGGAGACGGAAGCTGTCGGGAGGAGCTAGCTGCGCGTGGGCGGGGACGGCGGCGAGCATCAGGGAGGGGAAGATCCCGCGAAGCTTCGAGGAAATCATTTCGGTTTTGGGGAGAGAGGCAACTATGCTGGCACACCGAAACTGCCTCAACTGCAACTGCCTTATGCCACGGGTTTCACGGGCGCCTGCTGCGCAGGCGCAACACTGCGATCACGGGCCAGTGTCAGCCGCGCAGCGGCTCAGTGCAATCCGTGGCTCAAGGCTCTTGCTGTTTGGTTGTTTCAGTGAAGGCGAACGGCAGATCCTTCGCTGCGCTCAGGATGACCTGGTCCGTGGAACCAGCGCCCCCACCCGCGCAGCATACAGGTCGAAGCTGGCGCCGAACTCGGCGCGCAGCAAGGAATCCTCCCGCCGCACCCTCATCACCGTACCCAGCACGAACAGCACGGCCCCCGGAAGCATACAAACCGGCCCGCCCATCGCGAGGCTCGCTGCGAGGAGCATCCCGAACATGGCGACGTAGATGGGGTGGCGCACTTTCGCGTAGGGGCCGCTCGTGATGAGCTGGTGCGCAGTGCCCACGCGCGCGACCAGGCTCCAGTGGGTGCCGAGCGTCGCGAGGGAGCGCTGGAAGAGGCGCAGGCTCGCGGCGACCAGCAGGATGACCACCATCAGGCGGAGCGTCGCCAGCGTCTCGTGAGTGTCGACCAGCCGCGCGAAGCGGAAGCGCTCGAGGCTCCAGGCGATGCCGAACGCGATGCCCTGGAGGGAAATCCCGACCCAGCTCCAGGGGTCGCGGCGGCGCGTGGTGCGATCCGTCGCGCGCGCCCGGCGCACCATCAGCACCATGAACACGGCCCAGCCGAGCATCACGGTGAGGGCGGGGAGCGCGGTGACGATGAGTGAGGTGGGCATCGTGCAGTCCATACGAGCAGGGGCGTCGGCGGGTTCCATCGGGCGCGGTTCCATGACAGATCGGTGCACTTGCGACGCCGCTCATTCCTATACTGTCGGCACCCGGTCCTCCCCCCTGTCGTAAGCATCGATGCCCGTATCGCCTCCCCCGCACCGCGCCGGCCCCAACGTGCCGGAGCTGCTCTACCTGTTGCACGGCGACCCCGGCGACCTGGCCGAGGCGCTGGCCGGGTTGCGCGCGGCCGACATCGCCGATGCGCTGCGCGCCCTGCCGACGGATGCGGCGGCGCGCGTGCTGCTGTCGCTGCCATTCGACCTGGCCGTGACGGTGTTCGACGAGCCGGAGCTGACGTCGCATCGCGTCGAGATGTTCCAGGCGATGGGCGAGGAGAAGGCCGCGCCGCTGATCGACGCGATGAGCGCCGACCAGCAGGCGGAGCTGTTCCGCGAGCTGCCCCAGGAGGAGCGCGCGCGCTTCCTCAAGCGGCTCGACGCGACCACGCGTCACGGGTTGCAGCTGCTGCTGCAGTACGCGCCCGACACCGCGGGCGGCATCATGACGACGGAGTTCGTCTCGGTGCCGGCGACGTGGACGGTGCAGCAGGCGCTCGAGCACATCGGGCAGGTGGGGCGCTCGAAGGAGACGGTGTACGCGATCTACTGCCTGTCGCCGCAGACGCAGCGGCTCGAGCACGTGGTGTCGCTGCGCGACCTGATCGTGACACCGGACCGCAGCACGCTGATGCGCGACGTGGGGTCGCGTCGCGTGCCGCTCACGGTGACGAGCGACACCGACCGCGAGGACGTGGCGCGCACGATCTCCAAGTACAACCTGCTCGCGCTGCCGGTGGTAGACGACGAGCAGCGCGTGCTCGGCATCGTGACGGTGGACGACGTGATCGACGCGATCGTCCGCGAGCAGACCGAGGACGTGCAGAAGTTCGGCGGCATGGAGGCGCTCGGCGCGCCGTACACGGAGATCGGCTTCGGCGCGATGATCAGGAAGCGCGCGGGGTGGCTGATGGCGCTGTTCGTGTCGGAGATGCTGACCGCCACCGCGATGCAGCACTTCCAGGGCGAGATCGAGAAGGCGGCGGTGCTCGCGATGTTCATCCCGCTCGTGATGTCATCGGGAGGCAACAGCGGATCGCAGGCGACCTCGCTGATCATTCGCGCGCTCGCGCTGGGCGAGGTGAAGGTGAAGGACTGGTGGAAGATCGCGGTGCGCGAGCTGCCGACGGGCCTCACGCTCGGCGCGATCCTCGGCGTGATCGGGTTCGTGCGGATCGAGCTGTGGGAGCGGCTCGGGTTGTTCTCGTATGGGCCGCATCACCTGCTGCTGGCTACTACGGTGGGGTTGGCGCTGGTTGGGATTGTGGGGTTTGGGTCGCTGGCGGGGTCGATGTTGCCGTTCCTGTTGAAGCGGTTGGGGTTTGATCCGGCGTCGGCCTCGGCGCCGTTCGTGGCTACTCTCGTGGATGTTACGGGGTTGATCATTTATTTCTCGGTGGCGTTCCTGCTTCTGCGCGGCACTCTCCTCTAGTCATCCTGAGCGTAGCGAGGGATCTGCAGTTCGCCGCCACTGAAACAACCAAACAGCAACAGCCTTGAGCCACGGGTTTCACGGGCGCCTGCTGCGCAGGCGCAACACTGCGGTCAAATGGCAGTGTCAGCCGCGCAGCGGCTCAGTGAAACCCGTGGCTCAAGTCGGTTGCAGTTGAAGCAGTTTCGGTGTGCCGTCAGCGCCTACCGGATGTACTCCCTCGCAGCCACCGTGAACGCTACGGGCTTCGGCCCGGGGAGGAACGCCTCGAGCTTCACCCGGCTCGACGAGAGCATCTGCGCGAGCAGCCACCCGCGGTCGTTGAGGCGCCGCTCAGGGTAGTTGGGGTCGATGGTGGTGAGGCGGTAGGTGACCATTCCGCTCGCGACCGTGACCGAGGCCCACGGGATCTCCGGCACCGGGATGTCGAACTGGCCCTCGACCGCGAGCTCGCCGCCGATCGATATCTTCGCGACGCTCGGCGCGTACACGTCGAAGGCGAATGACGCCTGGTGACCCCAGCCCTCGCCGCCAAAGCTGCGCGTGTCGAGTGGCAGGTTGTCGCGAAACCAGTTGCCACTGAGCGTGCCGGCTATGTCGTAGTTGATGCGGCCGTCCTTCTCCGGTCCGTCGCGCTTCACGAGCGCGTAGAGCTGCGTCCGCAGCGGCTCGGTATAGAAGGAGAGGGGCGACTGCGTGTGGCCGGTCTCGCCATAGCGATCGGGCGCGACGTATCCGACGTCGTGCTGGTCGTTGACCACGCCGAGGTCGAGGGCGCCGCTCGTGCCCGTGTGTCCGATGCGCTGGCCGGCGAGGACCTTCGTTCCTTCGACGATGCCCGCGTCGAGGAAAAGGTGGCCATAGTAGTAGCGAAAGGTGGACGTCACCCCGATCCAGACCTTCACGTCCCCCGGCGGCGTGGTGACGTTGACCTGCTGCACGAGGCCGTCGGCGATCGCGTACACGGGGCGGTCACCGATCGAGCCGAGGCCCTGCGGAGTGTCGATGGCGCCGTAGAAGTAGATGTGATCGGTGGGGAGCGTATGCTGGGAGCCGTTCATGGCGCCGAGGGCGACGATTCTGGTGTTGGTGAGGGAGAGTGGAAGGGCGGTGAAGGGGCGAGTGCCCGTGCCGGTGGCCTGGGGGCGCATTGCGGCGGACGTCGTGGAGCTGTCGCCGCAGGCGATTGGCAGGGCGAGGAGGGGCAGCAGGAATCGGCGCATCCATCATTACTGCGGCGTAGTGGGGAGGGGCGCCATGACGGGGGTCACACTGTGGGTCGGGCATCCCTTCGCAATCAGGGTGGACGGTGGATTGTGACAACGGAGAGGGTTCGACCGCCGAGAGGCGGGTCTGTGGTCTGTGGTCTGTGGCACATCACTTTCCATTTCTGGTGCGCGGAAAGGGTCACGGCGCAGGGGCGGGACCACTGCATCGTCTGGCATGCGCGATCCGGAGAAGCTGCGGGTGTATCGACAGGCCAAGCGGCTGGAAGTCGACGTCTATCGGATCTGTCGCCTGCTGCCTCGTGAGGAGGGCGCAGAGATGAAGCACCAGTTGCGCAGCGCGGCCAACTCGATGCGCGCGTGCATCGGGGAAGGGTCGCGGCGAGGGACGCGACCCGACTTTGCGAGGTTTCTCGACATGTCGCTCGGCAGCACGAGCGAGGTTCAGTCCCACCTGGAGCAGTCACGCGAGCTCTTCGGCGATCGTCCCGGTCTCGAGCAGGCGGTACTGGATGCCATTTCGGTCGGCAAGCAGCTGAACGCACTTCTGAAACGTCTGCGCAGGGACGATAGCCCTCCCCATCGACCCGCCTAGTCGGTTGTGGTGCCACAGACCACAGACCACAGACCCTCCGGACGGGCCATAGGGGCCGTGCGCTTGCCACGGTCCACGCGCCTCTTTCCCGCGGGAAGCACAAGGGCGAGCTTTCCTCACATGCCGCTTCTTCCATCCCGGGCCCGCATGCTCTTCCTGCCCGCCGCCTGCCTCGCCCTGCTCTCCGCCTGCACGGGCGACAAGCCCAAGACCGCCTTCTCCGGCGAAAAGGCGCTCGCGTATGCCGCCGAGATGGTGGCGCTCGGGCCGCGCAACCCCAACTCGGCGGGGGCGCAGAAGGGTGGCGACTGGATCGTCGCGCAGATGAAGGCGCGCGGCGCGGACACGGTGATCGTGCAGGCGTGGGACCACGTGACGCTCAAGGGCGACACGCTGCACATGCGCAACTTTTTGGCGCGGTTCAACTCGAAGTCCGCGCAGAAGGTGCTGTACGTGACGCACTGGGACACGCGACCCATCGCCGAGAGCGACCGCACGCTCGGCAATCGCAACACGCCGATCCCGGGCGCGAACGACGGCGCGAGTGGGTGCGGGCTGTTCGTCGCGCTCGCGGATGCGTTCAAGGTTGCGGCGCCCAACGTCGGCGTCGACCTGCTGTTCGTAGACGGCGAGGACTACGGCTCGTTCGACGATTACGCGAACAACCCGGACAAGAATGACGTGTTGATCGGCTCGCGCTGGTTCGCGACGCACCTGCCGGAGCCGGGGTACAAGCCGATCTACGGAGTGCTCTGGGACATGATCGGCGACGCGAAGCTCGACATCAACCAGGAGTCGAACTCGATCAACGCGGCGCCGGAAGTCGTGAGTCGCGTGTGGTCGACCGCGCAGGACCTCGGCTACGAGAAGTTCTTCCTGCCGGTGAATGGCGGGGCGATCACCGATGATCACGTCCCGCTGATTCGCGCGGGGCTGCGCGTGATCGACGTGATCGACATCAAGTACGAGGACGCGAACGGCGACACGCTGCACCACACGCTGCAGGACACGATGGACAAGATCTCTGCGGCGAGCTTGCAGGTGGTGGGGGATGTTGCGTTGGCGTTGGTTACCAGATGAACGGCCAGGCATTTGCGTGAGTTCGAGTAACTCTCGACAGTGAAACCACCTCGTAGTTTGGTGGTCTGTGGTCTGTGGTCTGTGGCCGGGACATGATGCGGTAGCGGCGGCATGCGCCGCCGCTTCGTCATCGGCTTGCAGTCAACATGTTGAACTACACGCCTTCCTTGTCGTTGCTCATGCTACAGACCACAGACTACAGACCTGCAGTACCGGTAGAGGGGGTCGACTGCTATTTGCTCAATGCCGCGATCTTGTCCCTCGCCTGGTAGATCCACAGCGACGCCTTCGGCGCATGCGCGATGAAGCCCTGGAAGGCCTGGATCGCGCTCACCTTCTGGCCGGCCGCCTCGAAGGCGGTGCCGAGGCGGAAGTACGGGTCGGCGTAGTACGGCTCGTCGCTGATCGCCTCGGAGTACTGCCGCATGGCATCGTCATAGCGGCGCGCCTTCATGAGGACGTCGCCGTACTGCATGTGATAAAGCGCGTCGTCGGGCGAGAGCTCCACGGCGAGCGCGAGCTCGGTGGTCGCGGTGGTGAGGTCGCGCTTCGAGAGGGCGATGAGGCCGAGCGCCGAGTGCGCGGGGGCGAATGCGATGTTCTCGGCGACCGAGCGCTGGAACGCGGCGGTGGCGCCGGCGATGTCGTTCTTCTGGCTGAGCAGGCGGCCCACTGCGTACTCGAGGAGGTCCTTGGCTTCGTAGAAGCCGACCTGCTTCGTGTCGCCCTTCCGCAACTCGGTGATGAGCGTGGTGAGCTGGGCGGTGGCGTCGTCGTACTTCTCACTGCCGACGTAGGCGCCCGCGAGCATGTAGCGCAGGTAGAGGTTGCGCGCGGGATTCGCCTTGATCGCGCGATTGGCGAGCTCGATGGCCAGCGGGAACTCGGCGCGGCTATACGCGAGCCAGGCGCTGGTCGCGATGTCGCCGCGGAAGGAGCCGGGGAGCTCGTCGTAGACCTCGGCGCGCAGTCCCTGATGGACGAACGGATTGCGCGAGAGGGCCGCGATGCGAAGCGAGTCGACGCGCAGGATGTCGGCGGCGTTGGGGTTTCCTTCCTCGCCGCTGAGGACGCGCGTGAAGCGCGGAATGTCGCGTAGCCAGAAGGAGACCCAGCGCCCGAAGAACGGCTCGGCGCGGCTGGGATCGATGTGATTCGACCAGTACATGGCAGCGTCGGCAAGCTCGCGCTCACGATGGAGCTGGCTCACTGCGTAGTCGAAGTAGGCTTCCCAGTCGTTGGTGTCGGCCGCGGCGGCGAGCTTGGGACGGCGGGGGACGCCGGGCATCTGTGCCGCGGCAGTCGACGAGACGCTCACGACGAGGAGTACGAGCAGCAGGGCTGATTTGCGCATCGTCAAAGAGAAAAAGCAAACTGCAGAACTGCAAGAGCCCTTGAGCCACGGGTTTCACTGGCGCCTTCGGCGCGACTCTGCACTACTGCAGTATCGGTGTGCGTCGCGCAGCGACGCCAGTGAAATCCGTGTCTAAGGGCAGTTGCAGTTGAGGTTGTTACCAACTGCGAACGGCAGATCCCTCGCTTCGCTCAGGATGACTGCAAGGGCGGATGACTACAGCCTTCCCGCAAAGAAGTTCAGGCTCAATACGGTACTCACCACGAACTGGTTCAACCTCCGGTTGAGGTTGTTGTCGTAGGTGATCACGCGCGACAGCTGGAAGGTGAACTGGAGCTGGTCGCTCAGGTCCGTATCGGCGGTGAGGTTCAGCGCCGAGCGTCCGTTGTCCACCAGGGAGCGCGCGACGCCATTCGCGGCGTCAAGTCCCAGCACATGCACGGTGTTGCGCGTGGACTGAAAGCCAGCTCTCGCGCGGACGTCGTTGTCGATGCCGAGGCCCCACGACTTCGGGACGCGGAAGGAGCGGCCTACGTCCATGTTCGACTCTTCCACTCGTCCACGGTTGAACGAGCCGGGGAGCGAGTCCACGCGATTCGTGAGCGAGAAGCCGCCGGAGGTCGAGAGGCCGCCGAATCCCCAGGCGATGCTGCCGGCAATCGGGAGCGTGGTCACGCGCGACGCGCGCAGCTCGGGGGCGGTCACCGAGTTCTCGCCGGGGAAGGTGGAACTCGCGAGGGCGCGCGACCAGCCGACGGTGGCGCCGGCGCTCTGGATCATCCCGCCCAGGTGCGACGCGGGATGCGCGTTCCAGCGGAACATCACGTCGGGGAACACGGTCTGCACGCCGTCCACGCGCGCCTGGCTCAGGTCCGTGCGGCGCGTCCAGCTCTGGTTGGTGGTGCGCCGCGCGCGGTTGATGAAGCTCGTGCCGAATGGGAGCGAGATGGTGGTGCTCGCGCTCAGCGTGTTCTGCGCACCAGCCGTCGACGCCGGGAGCCCGCGCGCCTCGCGGAATGCGTTGGTGCCGCCGAGTCCAAGCTGGAAGCCGACACCGGGCGTGAAGGGGGCTGCGTCGAACGCCGAGAGGAGTGAGCGGTCCCAGCGAAGCTCGATGGGCGCGAAGGTGTGCGCGACGCGCACCATCCGCGCAGAGTCGAGCCCGCGCGCACGGAGCGCGCGCGCGAGGTCGAAGGTCACGCCCGCGCCGACGGTCTGCCCCGAGTTGAATCGGCGCGGCAGGCGGAAGGTGAGCGAGTCGGCGTTCGTGAGCAGGATGCGCGTGTTGGGGTCGCGCACGAAGGAGTAGCGCGTGCCGAAGTCGGCGCGCGGCTTCCACCAGGTGCTCACGGTCGGCGAATACGTGAACTGCGTCTCCATGCTGCGCTCGCGCTCGAGCCCCGTGACGCCCAGGAAGTCGCTGCGCTCGCGCGTGGCGGCGATGGCGGCCTGGTTGGTGTCGCCGTAGTCGCGCAGGTCGCGGAGGCTCACCAGGTTCCAGCGCGCGGTGAACGCTCCCGTCGGGCGGAACTCCAGCTCGCTGCCGTTGCGCCAGAGGTTCGTGAGGCCAACCGTGACACGAGGCTGGTCGTCGAGTGCATCAGCTGGTTTCAGGAATGCGAAGCGGCGCTCGGTGCCGCGCACCACGCCGCTCGTCACGCGGAACTGGCTGGGATTCCAGCGCAGCACGGTCCCGCGCTCGCGCAGGGTGTCGCCGGCAATTCCCTGCGCGGTGCCCGGCAACAGCCGCGCGGCGATGTTCATCCAGTTCGGAAGCCCCACGGTCTTGGCCTCGTCGGCGACGAGGTAGTCCATGGCGACGCTGAAGTTGTGCTGCCTGCCCGTGCGATACTCGCTGCGGTCGTCACCGGCGACGTAGGTGCTCGTCGCACTGAGGTTGTTGAAGAGCATGCCGAGCAGCGGGCTCGCCATCGGCACGGTGCGACGCATGGTGAGCGAGTACGTGGTGGTCGCGTCGCGCGGCGTGCGGAGGCCATCGAGCCCCGCGCCCCGAATGTCGCTCTGCGCGAGGAAGAGCGGGTCGCGCTGCGAGCTGACGTGCGTGATGGTGAGCGGGAACGAGTAGCCGATGTTCCCGGGAATGAGTTTCTCGAGGTGCAGCGTGCTCGCGAGCTCGACGCTCTGCTCGTCGTTGAAGGTCTGCTGCTCGTTGAGCTGGCGGAAGTGCGGGTCGCGTCGCGTGTAGGTAAAGCGCAGGTCGGCCAGTCCTGCGCCGGTGAGCGACATGCCGACCTGCCCTGCGTAGCCGGCCTGGTTCACGACGTGCGCGAGTCTGATATCATCTATCCATAGCTCCAGGGTGTCCCCGGGCGCGGTTGGAGATGTGCCCGTTCCGTTGCCGATGCGCACCATGCCGACGCTCAGCTCCTGCACGGCAGCGAGGTTCGGCGGCGTGACCGCGGGCTCGATGGTGTAGACCATGTAGCCACCGTCGCACGCGGCGTAGCGATGGATGGGCGTGCCGAGTGGAAGCCCGCTCGCCGCGATCAGCGCGAGGTCGGTGCCGGTGCAGCTGAGCGAATCGGCGCTCCCCTTGAGGTACGCGTTCTGCAGGCGGCGCCTCAAGTCCTGGAACTTGCGGAAGTCCACGCGCACTTCGGGCAGCCACGCGGCCTGCCCTGCTCCGCTCTGCACGGGCGTGCGGTACATGTAGAAGTTGTTCTCGTCGCGACCGGCCTTCACGTACATCTGCAGCTCGCCGTTGTCGCCCCATCCGTTGCGACGACCGCGCGCCCAGAGGCGCAGCTCCTGGTAGCCCATGAAGTTCTGGTCGCCACTCGGGAACTTGTAGTACGCCTCGGCGCGCTGGTACTGCGCGAGTCCTCCGGCCAGCAGCCGGAGCGACTTCTCATTGATTTGCACGACGCCCGCGGCGAACTGGCCGGTCTTGGTATCGAGCTCGTCGCCCACGCCGGGCGGCGACTGGTAGTCGAGCCCCGCGAGGCTGTCACGGTCGGCAGTTCCAATCAACGACGTGATGACGTAGCCGTTGCCGCTGGTGTTCACGCCCGCGATGCCGGTAATCGGGCGATCGGTGCGCTTGATCCACGGCGCACCGCTGAGGCGCAGGCGCCCGATCGGGAGCTCGGTGAACTCGTCGTCGCCCTGCGCCGTTCCACTGATCACGGTGAGGCGCAGCGCCTTGATGCGGCGCAGCAGTGGCTGCCCGATGGAATCGAAGGGCGCGCGGAAGGGGACGCGCACCAGCACCCAGTGCTTGGTGGTGCTTACCGGTACGCCGTTCACGATGCGCGTGGCGGTGGCCGACCGACCGATGCGCGTGTAGCGCGCCGGGTCGCTGAGGTCGATCACGTAGCGCATCAGCTTCTCCTGCTCGCGCTGGCTGCTCGTGAGGTTGAGGACGTTGTCCTGGTCGATGTCCTCCTCGTCCAGCCGGTTGTTGTGCACGGTGCAGTTGACGCGCGAGTCGCCCATGGTGAGCAGCGAGCGCGCGAAGCCGGCGCAGGTGGGGAAGTTGGTGAGCGTCGCGCCGCCGCTCACCGCGATCGTGCTCACCACGTCGCCGGGAAGTCCCACGTCGTTCACGCCCACGTCGAAGGCGCGCGTGAACTGGTCGCGCTCGCTGTCGAGCACGTTGAAGCCCTGCACGGCCTTGCCGGTGAAGGTCGTGTCGCCGCCGCTCTTCGGCACGAGCTGCGTTGGGCCGAAGGTGAGCGAGTTCTCGCTGACGTCACCGAAGTCGAAGACGAGCGTCGGGTTCTTGCGGCGCGACACGATGCTCGTGTCCACCAGCGTCCAGAACTCGAGGTACTCACTGCGGCTCACGTCAATGCCCGCGGGGCTCAGCACCGTGCGGATCGAGCGAAAGCGGCGACCACTCGGCGCACCCGGCACGGTCCAGTCGTAGCCGCGCGTGGCCGTGTTGAAGCGACCGCCGATGTTCAGCGGGTAGAGCGTGAGCCAGAGCAGCTGCTCGGGCGACGCGAGCCCGGTGCCCGCGAGGTTGGTCTGCGGGTCGATGTCGTTGATGCGGAACACGACGGCCTTGCCATCGAAGCCGACGCCGTTGTTCTGCCAGGCCATGGTGCTCGCGCGATCGGCCTCCAGGATCGAACCCACCATTTGGGAGAGTTTCGTCCCGTAGGCAGGCAATGAGGAGAAGTACCATTGGGGATCACTAAGCGGCACCGTGATGCCGCCGTCGCCCTCGAAGCTCTCGAGGTACGCCTGCCCCGCGCTGTTCGACTGTGGGCGACTCGCCGCCATCTCGCCGAAGATCGAGAGGCGCGGGATCATCAGCGAGTCGCGTCGCGCGCCGAAGCTCATGAAGCGCAGGGCGCGGCCGAGTGCGGGCATCTCCCATCCGAACTGCCCGGTTACGCCGCCGACGAGGCTCGACACCGGCTCGAAGCCGAGTTGAGGGCGCGTGAAGGTGGTGCGCTGCGACTGCGAGATGGCGGTGAAGTCCAGGCGCCCGTGCGTGAACGGCATCGTGGCGTTCGCGCCGAAGATGCTCGTGGGGCTCGCCTCGAACAGCGGGTTCTCCTCGTAGCGAACCTCGACGTTGCGGGTGCGCGGGAAGAGCGTGTCGGGGCGCATGAAGCTGACCTGGCCCAGGTCGTAGTCGATGCGATAGTCCACGTCGCGCACGAGCTGGTAGCCGTCGATCGAGAGTCGCTCGCTTCCCTTGCGCAGCTGCACCGCGCCCAGCGTGAGCGAGCCCGCCGCGCCGCCACCCTCGGCGTCGTACTTCACGCGGAACCGATAGACGCTCGCGGGGCGCTGCGAGGAGCTGGTGAGGTACTCGCCGGGCGTGGTGTAGATGGTGGGGTTCGCGGGATTTCCCTGCGCGATCAGGCCGCCGTTCCCGACCTGCGCGAAGGGGCGCAGCGTGGGGAGGATGAGGAAATAGTCGTGGAGGATGCGCGCGCCGCTTCCCGCCTGCGACAGGTTGAAGTTCTGGTCGGAGGGGCGCGGCCAGAGTCGCGTCTCCACGTCGAAGACGCCGCTGTTGTTGGACTGCGAGATGCCGAGCATCTGCAGGTAGGTCTCGAAGCTCCCGGCGATCGGCTTTTCCTGGTCACCGCTGCCGGCGACCACGTGCACCTGGAGCGACTGTCGCTGGAGGTCCTCGCCGGCCACGCGATAGGCTGCACGGATCTCGCGCTCGAACTGCTTCGAGCCCGGCTGCACCGAGGGATCCCAGATCAGGTTCGCGAATTGGTCCTCGGTGGTCGCCTGCAGCGCGGGCGTTCCACCGGTGTTCGTGTAGATGGTGTCGCGCCCGTTGAGCTTCACGTTGTACGCTACGACCAGCCGCTCGTTCGCCGGGTTGAGCGGCCGCACGAGTGCGATCCAGAGCTGGCTCGGATCCACGACGTAATCGATCCCCTCGCGCTGGAGGTCGTAGACCTGGCGACCATTCGAGGGGTCGCCGAGCAGGCGGAAGCGCGGGCCGTTGGGATTGGTAGGCTGTGCGCCGTACTGAAGCCGGTACACCCAGACCTTCGTGGGGCGGAGCGTGTCGGCGAGCGCGCTCGAGGCATTGTCGAGCTGCGTGCGGTCGAGGATGTCTATCTGTGGGAAGCCGCGCAGCA
Organism: Gemmatimonadota bacterium; assembly: GCA_028287305.1. Lineage (GTDB taxonomy): Bacteria > Gemmatimonadota > Gemmatimonadetes > Gemmatimonadales > Gemmatimonadaceae > JAQBPX01. The sequence goes on along the minus strand of JAQBPX010000023.1, from coordinate 81,626 downwards.
GCGTGGGGTCCACCGTCCAGAAGAAGCGGTGCTGCTCGACCTGGTAGTCCTCGATGTCGCGCGTGGCGCCGCTGAGCGTGCGATCGCCGACCTGGAAGACCTTGCTCTGGACGACGTTGCCCTTCTGCGTGGCGGCCAGGGTGCGCAGCCGCACGCGACCGAACTGCATCACGGCCTGCGCGCCGTAGTTGCCGCTCGGGACGCCGCTGGTGAGGAAGCGCGATGCCGGCGGGAGGAACGACACGTTGCCCAGCTCGAGGCGCTGCACCTTTTCGCCGGGCTTGCCCTCGTACCAGACGCTGAGCGCGTTGCTCGCGTCGAACTCACGCTGCGTGTCGTAGTCGACGTCCACATGGACGCGGTCGGCCACGGTGCCGGCGGACTTGATCGCGAACTGGAGGTCGAAGTTGGGCTGGAGGCTGCCGCGGCAGGAGGCGAGCGGGTTGAAGTACTGGCTGGTGTTGCAGCGCTCGTTTTTGGTCTTTTCGCCCTTGCCCTCGATGCGGGACTTGAGGTCCATGCTCAGGTCGGAGAGGGCGGTGTCGTGCTTTTTTGTGGTGTCGGAGTCGGTGGGGAAGCGGTAGGGCGATACCGGGGGTATGGTTGCCTGAAGCCTGGAGCCCGAAGCTTCCTGCCTGGGGCGGCTGGCGGCGGCAGTCGGCTCGGCGCCCTGCGCCCGGAGGGGCATGGCGGACGCGACTAGCAGGGCGGCCGAAAAGGCGAGGAGGCGGGGGCGCAACAAACCCGGTGGCGGGGGTATCTTGGGGGGCGAACCAGATTGAATATTACGGTAGGGAACGCACCCCCTACAACCCGCGAACCTCCCGCGTGAAGATTGCCAGCAAGTACGTCCTGCGCGAACACGTGGGGCCGTTCCTCTTTGCGTCGACAGCGCTCACGTCGCTGATGCTCCTCCAGTACATCGCCAAGCGGTTCGGCGACCTGGTGGGCAAGGGGCTGCCGTGGACGGTGATCGGGAAGTTCTTCCTGCTCTCGATCCCCTTCACCGTCGCGATGACCATCCCGATGGGCGTGCTGATCGCGGTGCTCTACGCGTTCAGCCGGCTGGCCGCCGAGAACGAGATCACGGCGTTCAAGGCGAGTGGCGTGAGCATGGTCACGCTGCTGCGCCCCGTGTTCGGCGCGGCCCTCGTGGCAAGCAGCGCGATGCTCTTCTTCAACGACCAGGTGCTGCCGCGCTCCAACCACGAGCTCGCGGTGCTGCTCGTCGACATCGGCCGCACCAAGCCGACCTTCGCGCTCAAGGACCAGGTGATCAACACCCTGGTCGAGGGCAAGCTCTACCTCCGAGCCTCCAAGATCGACCAGGCCACCTCGCGCATGCGCGACGTGATCATCTACGACATGGGCGACCAGTCGCGTCGCCGCACGATCTACGCAGACAGCGGCTACCTCCGCTTTGCGCCGAACCAGAAGGACCTGCTCATGACGCTGCACCACGGCGTGATGCAGGAAGTGCCCGCGCAGAAGCCGTCACAGATCACGCGCCTCTTCTACGGCCAGGACGAGCTGCTCGTGAAGGACGTCGCGAGCGGCGGCATCAAGCTCTCCAACTCCGACACCGCCACCAAGAGCGATCGCGAGATGGGTATCTGCGAGATGCAGGACCAGCTCGCGCTCGCCGACTACAAGGAGCGGCGCGCGCAGGCCGACCTGGTGCTCGGCGTCGCCAAGCTGAAGGGGACGCAACCCTCCGGGCTCCCGGACACCACGCATCGGAATCCCACTGGGCTCGGCAGCATCTACTGCGGCACCATCGGGCGGCTCTTCAGCGTGACGGAAGCGAAGGCGGCCGAGGTCATGCTGCCGGCGACGCAGGCGCCGCGATCGCCCGGCAAGGGCAACGCGCAGCCGATGCCGGACCAGGCCACTCCGGCGGCCGCGTCGCCGGGACAGCCCGTGCTCCAGCGACCATTCCCGCAGGCCGCGCAGCAGCCCGGCGTCATCAACCAGCAGCTGGTGGTGGACGACGCGAAGATTCGCGCGACGGAAGCGTCCAAGGACCGCAACCGCTACGACGTGGAGATCCAGAAGAAGTTCTCGCTCGCGGCGGCGTGCATCATCTTCGTGCTGATCGGCGCGCCGATCGCGCTGCGCTTCCCGCGCGGCGGCGTGGGGCTCGTGATCGGCGTGAGCTTCCTGATCTTCGCCGTCTATTATGTGGGCCTGGTCGGGGGGGAAGCCCTGTCCGACAAGGGACTGCTCTCGCCCTTCTGGGCGATGTGGGGCGACAACATCCTCCTCTTCCTCATCGGGCTCTGGCTCTCGGCGCGCATGGGGCGCGAGGCGAGCACGAGCCGCGGCGGCGACCTGGGCGAGGTGTTCGCACGCTGGCGCGCGAAGCTCGGCGTGGGCAAGCGCGAGGAAGCACTGTGAGGCGCACATGAAGCTGGTCCGCCCGCTCGACCGATACGTCTTCAGTGAGTTCATGAAGATCTTCCTGGTCACCGCCCTCGGCTTTCCGGGGCTGATCGTGATCATCGACCTCACCGACAACCTCGAGAAGTACCTGGGGCGAAACCTGCCGCAGAAGGACATCGCGCTCTCGTACCTGTACTGGATCCCCGAGTCGATGTTCATGGTGCTGCCGGCGGCGGTGCTGTTCGCGACGGTATTCTCGATCGGCACCTTCACTCGGTACTCGGAGATCACGGCTGCCAAGGCGAGCGGGATCAGCTTCTGGCGACTGGTGATGCCCATCCTGCTCGGCGCGATCCTGGCCGCGGGCCTCGACCTGGGCATCGGCGAGGTCATGCCGATCACGAGCGCGCGTCGCTCGAAGCTCCTGGCGGAGGACAAGTTCCGCCAGGGGACGCAGCGCTTCAACTTCGCGCATGCGGCCGAGTTCGGTCGCGTGTACAAGGTGAGCACGCTGAACACCGACTCGGGGGTGATGGATGGCCTCCAGATCGAGCGAAAGGGGAATGGGCCCGACTATCCCACCTATGTGCTGAGCGCGCGGCAGGCGGTGTTCAAGCGCATCGGCTGGGCGCTGAGCGACGGGCAGCTGGCGGTGATCCCCGACTCGAGTCCCGTGATCGTGCTGCAGTTCTCGCAGATGGTGGATCGCAAGCTCACCGAGAAACCGGCGGACATGCTCGAGAAGTCGCGGCTGCCGAGCGAGATGCGGTATGCGGAGCTCACCCGGTTCATCGAGTCGCTGGAGCGGTCGGGGGGCAACGCGAACGTGCTGCGCGTGGAGCGGGCGCTCAAGGTCGCGATCCCGGTGACGTGCATCATCATCGCGCTGTTCGGGGCGCCGCTTGCCACGAGCACCCAGCGCGGGGGCACGGCGTACGGTGTGGGCATCAGCCTGGCGACCACCGTGGTGTTCCTGATGCTGATCCAGATGACGAAGGCCGTGGGAGGCAAGGGATTCATGCCCCCGGACCTGGCCGCGTGGATACCGAGCATGATCTTCGGGGCCATCGGGCTGGTGCTGCTGGCCCGCGTGCGCACGTGAGTTAGTTTATCGGCGTGAGCTACCCGCACTTCACCGGCGGCGCCGATGCGGGGCGCCCCACCGAGACCTTCCCGATCGTGCAGCGCGGGAGCATCCGCTTCTTCAGGCGGGTCACGCGTTCCATCCAGGGATTCTTCCGCGAGATCGGGGTGCGCGGGCTGTTCACGCGCGACATCCTGCGCGCCTTCGGCGACCCGGCGACGTACGTGCCGGAGACGCTGAAGCAGATGAAGAACATCGGCGTCGACTCGGTGCCGCTCACCGTGATCGTCGCCGCCTTCATCGGCGGCGTGATCGCGCTGCAGACGCGCTACCAGCTGTTCGCCGGCGTGGAGCTGTCGCTGGTGGGGCTCGCGACGCGCCAGACGATCATCCTCGAGCTCGGGCCGCTGCTCACGGGGCTCGTGCTCACGGGGCGCGTGGGCGCCCGGATGACGGCCGAGATCGGGACGATGCGGGTGACCGAGCAGATCGACGCGCTCGAGACGCTGGCGTACGATCCCGTGGCGTTCCTGGTGGTGCCGCGACTGCTCGCCGCCGTGCTGATGCTGCCGGTGCTGGTGGTGCTCGCGGACTTCGTGGGCGTCTACAGCGGCTACCTGATCTGCATCCTGTTCACGGACATCAAGCCGGACGCGTTCATCGCCGGGCTGCGCCTGAGCTTCGGGCCGTTCCAGGTGGTCTACAGCCTGTTGAAGGCCACGATGTTCGGGGGGGCCATCGCCTTGGTGTGCTCCTACGAGGGATATATTACCGAGGCCGGCGCCGAGGGGGTTGGTCGCTCCACGGCGAAGGCAGTCGTCATCACGTCGGTGACGATCCTCGTCCTCGACGCCCTCACGGCGATCATGCTCGCAAACCGGCTCCAGGCATGAAGCGGCGCGACGAAGTCACCGTCGGCATCCTGCTCACCGTCGCGGTCTCGATCGCGATCCTCGGCACGCTCTGGCTGGCGCGGGGCGGGCTCTCGAGCGGCTATCCCCTCTACGCGCGGTTCGCGTGGGGGCAGAACATGAAGCAGGGGCAGCAGGTGCTGCTGGCCGGCGTGAACGTCGGGTACGTGGACGACGTGAAGCTGAACGACAACGGCTACCTGCAGGTGCTGCTCCGCATCAACGACGACTACAAGGTGCCCAAGAGCTCGACGGCCGCGGTGCGGAGCGTGGGCTTCTTCGGCGACGTGGCCATCGCGCTCACGCCCAAGCATGCGAGCGGTCCGTACTTCCAGCCCGGCGACACCGTGCCGCCGGGACTCGGCGAGCCCACGGTTGGCGAGGTGCTGCAGAAGGTGGACTCGATCGGCGGCAGCGTGCAGGCGATCACGAAGGCGCTCGAGACGGAGATGGTGGCGCAGGGCGGGCTGCGCGACCTGCGCAAGACCATCGCGAGCACCGCGCAGTTCTCGCAGCAGCTCAGCGCGATGGCGGCGGAGCAGAACCGCAACATGACGCTGACGCTGGCGGAGTTCCGCAAGAGCGCCGCGGTGGCGAGCTCGCCGACGGTGGACTCGACGATCCGGAACCTGCGCGCGACATCGGCGAATTTTGCTCAACTGACCGATTCGCTCAAGCTGGCGAGCTCGAAGATGAATTCGCTGCTCTCGAAGCTCGATTCCGGGCAGGGCACGGCGGGGAAGCTGCTGACGGACACGCTGCTGTATGCGGACATCCGGCATACGATGCAGTCTGTTGATTCCTTGCTCGCGGATTTCAAGAAGAACCCCCGCAAGTACATCAACCTCAGGATCTTTTAAAGCCGGGGCTGCGGTAACGGCGAGGCTTGGGGCTTGGGGCTGGGGCTTGTGTCCTCGGGCTTGGGTAAGGACGGCGTGAGGGGAGTGGCTTGAACGACTGGGCTAGCGGAGGCGCCTCGAGCCCTGCAGTGCAGGCCCTCGGCCTCACGCCGTTGTTACTCACGCCAGATGACACACGCCCCAGCCTCACGCCTCAAGCCACGCGGTTACCCCAGCCCACGACGCTCTAGCGGAATTTTGCGCCCCCCGCCCGATCATCCTTCACGAACCGATCACGCGCCGGCATCCGGACCCCGGGCAGCGACTTGGCGTCCACCACGAATTCCCGCGGCACGATCTCGTTCTCGGCGAGCAGGAACGCGGTCACCGCATACACCTCGTCGTTCGTGAGCGAGCCCGGCCGGTCGAGCGGCATTGCGCGGCGCACGTAGTCGAAGATCGTGGTGGAGTAGGGCCAGTAGTTGCCCACGGTCTTCACGTACTTGAGGTCCTTGCCGAAGGGAAAGCCATCGCGCGGCTCGCGACCGATCAGCTTCGGGTACGCGATCGCGCCGCTCGTCATGCCCTCGCCCTTGGGGCCGTGACAGCTCGCGCACTTCGCGGCGAACACCAGCGCGCCCTGCGCATGCGTGCCGCTGCCCGATGGAAGCCCGGCGCCGGCGGCGTTGACGTCGATGTCGAGCAGCGCAACCTCGCTGTCGGTCGCGGCGCGGCCGAGCCCCAGGTCATTCGGGGTCGCCGGCGTGGGACGCGCTTCGTCGCCCGACTTGGCGCCGCCGCTGCACGCGGCGAGCAGCGCGACCATCACGATCGCGGCGCGCCTCATGCGGGCACCGCGTAGAACACGCTGCCGCTGGATTCCACGCTCCACGACCGGATGTGATTGAAGTGGTAGTCGGTCCCGGGACCGCGCGCCGCCCTGAACTCGGAGAGCGTCGGCTGCATCGCCCCCGTCTCGTCCACCGCCCTGCTCATCAGCGTGGTGGCGCGCCCGTCCCAGTTCCACATGAGGCGGAAGCGCGTGATCGCCTTCGACTGGATGGGCTCCTGCAACTCGGCCATCGTCCAGCTGCGCCCGCCGTCGGTGCTCACGTGCACCTGCGCGACCTTGCCGCGCCCCGTCCAGGCGATCCCCTCTATCTGCTGCCACCCGCGCACCGCCACCATGGGAAAGCTCGGCCGCGTGATGATCGACTTCACGTCGAGCTCGAAGCTGAATTGCCGCGCGGTGTCGTTAGGGAGCGGGTCGGTGTACTTGCTGGTCTCGTCCTTCGACATGTTCGGCTCGGCGATCACCTTGAGGCGACGCAGCCACTTGATGTTCGCGTTTCCCTCCCATCCGGGAACGAGCAGCCGCACCGGGAATCCGGCGGGTGGCCGCAGCGGCTCGCCGTTCTGCGCATACACGAGCAGCGCGTCGTCTAGCATCTTCTCGAGCGGGATGCTGCGCGAGAGCTTGCTCGCGTCGCCACCCTCGGCCAGCACCCAGTGCGCATTGGGCGCGACATGAATGTCGAGCTCCGCGAACAGCGCCCGCACCGGCACGCCGGTCCACTCGGCGCTGCCGAGCATGCCGTCGATGACCTGCGCGGTCATCTCGCGCTTTGGCGCGCGATAGCAGGAGCGCCCGTTGCCGGCGCACTCGAGGAAGTGTGCGCGCGACACGCTGGGGAAGCGCCTGATGTCGTCGAGCGTGAGCACCACCGACTTTGCGCCGTGCGTGTTCTGCACGAGCAGCGTGTACTTCGCCGGGTCTATCTGCGCGACGCCGTTGTGATGCCGCTCGAAGTGCAGGTCGGTGGGAAAGATGCTCCCGGAGAAATCCTGGATCGGGCTGAACGACGCACCCGTCACCACGCCTGTTCCAGTTCGCGCCTCGGTGACGAATGGACTCCGCTCGCTGAGGGCGGAGGTCGGCGCGCCCTGGACAAGTGAGGCGTCGAGCGGAACCACCGGTGCGGCCGGCACCGCTGGCGCGGCCGGCAGTTGCGCGCTCGCGACCTTCGCGACCACCGCCGCTCCGGCGATCGTCGCGGCGCCCCGCAGCAGCTCGCGACGCGACAGCTTCTCCTCGCTCATTGCAGTCCCCTTCCCTTGACCGACGTGGGCGCGGGCACGATCCCCTCGCGCGAGCTGCGCGCGATGAGGGACTTCGGCGCGCGATACGGCTCGTGCCCGGCGGTGCGATACGGCACGTCCTTCGGCGCGTTGCCCGCGGGGAAGTCCCGTTCCTTGCCCGGCGAGTCCGGGCGCGGCATCGAGTTGATGTAGCTCGCGACGTCGAACGCCTGCTGCGTCGTGAGCGAGCGCGACTTGCCGAGCGGCATGTTGTACCAGATGAAGCTCGCGGCGCGCTCCTCGCGCGCCATGCTCGCGCCGATGGCATACGACTTCGGCCCCCACACCGCGGGCACCACAGCGCTGCCCTGCCCATCGAAGCCGTGACAGGCGGCGCAGGTCGTGGTGAAGAGGTTCGCGCCGCGCGTCACGTCGCCGGTGAGCGGGTCAGTCATCTTGTGCAGCCCATCGTAGCCGTGCGTGAGCGCCCCGACGGGCACGTCGCGGGAAATGAATGCGACGTAGGCGATGATGTCCGCCATCTCGCGACTGTCGTGCGGCAGCTTGTTGCCGCCGAGGCTGCGGGTGAAGCAGTAGTTGATGCGATCGGCGAGCGTGATGACGGCGCCGGTGCGCTCCATGTATTTCGGGAAGCGGGCCTGTGCGCCGGCGAGTGGGGCGGCGTCGAGGTTGCGGCCTCCGTCGCGGTGGCAGTTCACGCAGTTGATGTGCCCGGGCGCGAAGTGCGGCAGGCTGTCGGTGGTGTGCGTGAGCAGCGCGAGGCCGCGACGAATGCTGGCGCCGAGCGAGTCGGTGGGAATTTCCGAGTCGGAAGGCGGCGTCCAGTGGTTGATGTCGAACTTCGCGATGCCGGAGACGATGGTTGTTCCACTCGCTGGAATGGCGCCATCGGTTCGCTTGTCTCGCTCGCGTGCCCAGCGTTGCAGGTACATGACGGAGGCGAGCACGAGGATGACCAGCGCCATCCTCGCCAGCCTATTCATGCTCGCTCGCCTGGAGATTGCGTCCGACCGTCAGGTAGAACACCGGAATCCCGACCAGGATCGTGCCAAGCACACCGATCGTCGCCCAGCGCGAGGTGGGATCGACGATCGCGTTCACCAGCAGGTAGATGGTCGCGATCACGAACAGCGCCGGCACGAAGGGATAGCCCGGCGTGCGGAAGGGCGGGTCGTAGTCGGCGCGCTTGCGGAGCACGTAGATGCTTGCCACGCCGAGCGCGTAGAAGGGCACGATAGCGGTGACGAATGCGTCGGCCAGCTGCTCGAAGGTGCGGAGCAGCACGAAGACGACGCCGAGCGCGGCGGTGATGAAGATCGAGATGTATGGCGTCTCGAACTTCGGGTGGACGCTGGCGACCTTGCGGAAGAAGAGCCCGTCGTCGGCCATCGCGAAGAAGATGCGGGGCGCGGTGAGCAGCGAGCCGTTGAGCGTGCCGAAGGTCGAGAGCATCACAGTGACCGCTACGAACACCACGCCGGGCTGCCCGACCAGCCGTTGCGCGACGTCGGCGGCGACGAGCTGCGAGGCGCGAATCTCGTCGACCGTCATCACCGCGAGATACGCGACGTTTGCGAGCAGGTAGATCGCAATCACCGCGAGCGTGCCCGTGATGAGGGCGCGCGGAAGGACGCGTCGCGGATCCTCGACCTCACCGGCCACGAAGCTGAGGTCGGCCCAGCCGTCGTAGGCCCAGAGCACGCTCACGAGCGCGAGCCCGAAGGGGGCGAGGGAGAAGCTGCCGGGCGGCATGGCCGGCGTGTAGTGACCGCCACCGCTCTGCGGCAGGCCGATCACGAGCGCGAGCAGGATGATGAGCGCCAGGCCGAAGTACTTCGCGACCGTCGTGAGGTTCTGCACCAGCGAGCCCCAGCGCACGCCCACGTAGTTGAACGTCGCCGTGAGTGCGATCGCCACGGCGGCGATGTAGTGGACGTAGGCGTCGTAGGGCGCCACTCGCGGATCGTGCTTCATCACGCGAATGAAGTACTCGGCGAAGGTGGTGCTCACGGCGCCGAGTGATGCGGCGCGAATGAGGACGAGCTCACTCCAGCCGAAGAGGAAGGCGGGGAGCGGGCCGAATCCCTTGCGGATGAAGACGAAGAGTCCGCCGGTGGCCGGGTAGGCGCTCGAGACCTCGGCGAGCGTGAGCGCGCCGCAGAGGGCGAAGAGGCCGCCGACGACCCAGATGCTCATGAGCGGCAGCGGGCCGGGCAGCTTGGCGGCGATGCCGGCGGGCGAGCGGAAGATGCCGGAGCCGATCGTGGAGCCCACGAGGACGGCGACGGCGCTCCAGAGACCGAGGCGGCGCGGGAGGGTGCGTGCGGGAGAGGACATTGCGCGCCAACATAGCCTCACGGACCGGGTGGAGGCTACCTTTCCAGACCCTTCCAGTCGTCCGGTTTTCCCCCATGCGATCTCCCCTTGGCGCCGCCCTCTTCTGGGCCTCGGTCGCCGTGTGCACCTTCGCCCACCTGGCGATCCTGCGTTCCGTGGCGGCTGACCGCCGGTCGGTTGCGCAGGGATCGCCGAGCGTTCCCCACCCGCGAGGGGTGGCCGAGCTGGCGTGGGCGATCATCCCCGCCGTTGGGCTAGGCGTGGTCTTCTGGTTCACCTGGCGCGCGATCCAGGCCCTGCCATGACCATGATCCGGCGGCTTTCGCTCGCGGCGCTCGGGGTGGCGGTGCTGCACGTGGTGTTCGGCGCGATCGTCCGCATCTCCGGCTCGGGGATGGGCTGTGGCGACAACTGGCCCAAGTGCTACGGGTACTGGTTCCCGCCGATGAGCCGTCCCGACCTGGTGGTCGAGGTGTCGCACCGGTACCTGGCGAGCCTGCTGATCATCTCGGTGTTCTCGCTGGCGTTCGCGGTGTTCATCAACCGGACGAAGCCGGGGGTGCGCGGCCCGGGTGGCGTGGCGCGCACGGCGTACGGCGCGCTGGCGGCGGTGTTCGGCGCGGCGATCCTGGGCGGCATCACGGTGAAGCTGGGCAACACCCCGTATGCGACGGTGGCGCACTGGCTGATGGCGATGACGCTGCTCGCGTTGCTGGCGGCGACGGCCATTCGCGCGGGGGCGCTGGGTGGTGCGTCGGCGCGCGTGCAGAAGGGCAACCCGAAGACCTGGCGCGCCGCGCGCATGGCGGCGGTGATGGCGATCGTCGCGGTCGCGATGGGCGGCGTCACGGCGAAGGTGACGGGGGCGAACGTGGGGTGCCTCTCGTTCCCGATGTGCGGCGCGAATGCGGGGGTGAGCTCGTCGGCGGTGAATGTGCAGCTGGTGCATCGCATCGTGGCGTACCTCCTGTTCCTGCACGTGTTCGGGATGGTGATGGCGATGCGGAAGCGGGCTGAGTCCGCGGTGGTGAGGCGGGCTGTTCTCGTGGCGTTCGGGTTCTTGGTGATGCAGGTGCTGGTGGCAGGGGCGATGATCGGGATGAAGTTGCCGCCGGTGCTGCGGTCGCTGCATGAGGCGGTGGGGGTTGGGATCTGGATCTCGGCGTTTGTGGCGGCGTACCTGGCGTTGATTTCGGTGGGCGTTGGTTCTGGGGCCGGTGCGCCGGGGCCGGTCTACGCGGATGACGCGGATTTGAACGGCGATGACGCGGAGTTGCCGGATCACGGATCTGTGCGGCGAGGATCGAGTGATGTCGCGGGGGCTAGTGCTTCAGCTTTGATGGAGGCGCCGGTTCTCCTCGGCACTCATGACGAAGCTGTCGCCGAAGGCGACGCTACCGTGTCGGTGTTCGAGCCTACCGGCCTACCGGCCTACCGGCCTCTCGAGCAGCGCGAGGATGCAACGGCCACTGCAACGGCAGTTCCCTCGCCAACGCTCAGGATGACACCAGGAGAGGAACCGGTTCTCCTCGGCACTCATGACGAAGCAGTCGCCGAAGGCGACGCTACCGTGTCCTTGCTCGAGCCTGCGGGCCCGCGGGCCAGCGGGCCGGCCGCGCCGAGCGAACCTGTGGTCGCTGCACCCACACCTCAGGTCCGCCACAGCATGGCCGTGCTGATCGCCCGCGGCGCTGACTTCTGATGTCCGACCTCAGCGTTCCGGCAGTCGAGCGAAAGAGCCTCTGGCGCGACCTGGTCGCGCTCACGAAGCCGCGCATCATCTCGCTGCTGCTCGTCACGATGGTCGCGCCGATGTACGTGGCGGGGTCGCCGTCGCTGTCGCTCGTGGGGATCATGCTGCTCTGCGGCTACCTCATGGCCGGCGGCGCCAACGCGGTCAACATGTACATGGACCGCGACATCGACGATCGCATGGCGCGCACGCGGCTGCGTCCCATTCCCTCCGGTCGCATGCACGCGATCCAGGTGCTGAGCTTCGGCGTGCTGCTCGCGACCACGAGCACCTGGATGCTCGGCCACTTCGCGAACGTGCTCACCGCGGCGCTCGCGCTGGCGGGCTTCTACTTCTACGTCTTCATCTACACGCGCTGGCTGAAGCGCAGCACGCCGCAGAACATCGTGATCGGCGGCGCGGCGGGAGCCTTTCCCCCGCTGGTGGGCTGGGCGAGCGTGACGAATCGCATCGACCTGATGGCGATCTATCTGTTCCTCATCATTTTCTACTGGACGCCGCCGCACTTCTGGGCGCTCGCGCTCAACAAGCAGCGCGACTACGGCAATGCGGGCGTGCCGATGGCGCCGCTGGTGTGGGGCGAACACGAGACCAAGCGGCAGATGCTCTGGTACACGCTGATCCTGCTGCCGCTCACCCTGCTGCCGGTGGCGTTCGGGGTGCTCGGCATGCCGTACCTCATCGTCGCCGCGCTGCTCGGCGCGTGGTTCCTGCTCGGCGTGGTGCGCGTGCTGCGCGCTGCTGACTTCGTGAAGCCGAGCTGGGCGCTCTACAAGTACTCGCTGCTCTACCTCGCGCTGGTCTTCGTGGCGATGGCGATGGACCGGGCGATCGCGCGATGAGCGCCGGCGCCACCGAGCTGCCCATGCTCATGCGCGCTGAGGGAGTCCCCGAGCGGCTCGTGATCATCGGGCTGTTGCGAGATGGGCGCGTGGAACTGCGCGAGTGGAGCGGGGCGGATTGGTCTCGGCCCGCTACTACTCGGACGGTCGAGGCGGCGGGGTTCTATCGGGAGATCGAGGCGGCGGTGAGGCGAGGAGTTTCGCTGAATGTCGAGATGTATGCGGTGCGGATTTGGCTGGGGGTCGCTGGATAGGGCTCGGGCTTCGGTAACTGCGAGGCTTCGGGCTTCTGGCTGGGGCTTCGGTCATCGGGCTTCGGTAAGAGCGGCGTCGGGGAACAGCGCAACAGTGCAGCTACTGAAGCCCGTAGCCGGCGTTACCGAGGCCCGAGGACAGTAGCCCGCGCCAGAAGCCTGAAGCCACGCCGTTACCCAAGCCCAGGCTGTCGGACTATCGCAGCGCCACAGACACACTGACGGAAGCAGTCTGCCCCGCCACAACCGTCACGACCGTCTCGACCGGCGCGGTCGCCCGCTCGTGCCACGCCTTGAGGTGATAGGTGCCGGGCGGGATGCCGTCGAGATGGAAGGCGCCGCCGGCGCCCGACACCGAGTAGTACGGCTGGTCGAAGGTCGCGACCCACGCGCGCTCCCAGGGATGGTCGCGGCAGCGGATCTCGACGAGGCCCGGCGACTTCGTGGCCGGTGACATCGGCACCACCTGCCCCTGCGCCATGAAGAGGATGTTGCTGATCACCGCGGGGCTTCCGTCGCGCAGCAGCTCGTAGTGATGCTCGCGGTCGTCGCGATGCCGGAAGTTGACGGTGCCGCCCAGCGCGGCGACCTGGATGCGCGGCGCGATCACGCAGCGCTCGCTCGTGACCTCGTACCGCTTCTCGACGGGGAGCGCGCGTCCCGTGCGCGCGTCTGACAGCCAGACCACCACGTTCGCGAGCGCACCGTCCGTGGCCTCGATGGCGCGTGCGTCGCCCGCCTGGGTTCCGCAGGCCTGGGCCGCAGTGGACAGCTCGACGTCGGCGGGAGTGCCGCCAATGAGCGTCACCTTGCCATCGATGGCTCCGCCGTTGGCGACGTCGACCACGTGGTAGGGAGTCCCGCGAGTGTCGAGGATGACGCTTCCGTCGCTGCTGTCGGGATGCCGCCCCGATGCTGGCGTCTTCGCTGTCGAGCTCGCTGCCCTGTCGGAGGAGCATGCGCCCACGAGGGTGAGCAGGGCGAGGATGGTCCGGGCAGGGCTAAGTCGTGTCACCGCAGGTGGATGAGGGATTGTCGCTGCCATTGCTCGGGGCAAGCGGCGGGCCGCGTGACTCCGGGCAAATCGGGGCGTCAATCTCATGGACGCGTCCGCCTGCAATTCCCGCCTCCCCGGACGCCAAGGCCGCCGATGACCTTCGTGAATCTAGTGTTGCTCGCGCTCAGCCTGTCGAGCGTCGACTCCTCGCGCACCGACCGGGAGATCCGCCTCGTGGCCCTCCGTCACGCCGCGGACATTCGCAGCTGTTACGAGCGCGAGGGGCTTCGCGTGGACCCCGGCCTCGCAGGGACCATGGAGGTCGAGCTCACCGTGGCGCCGAACGGAAGGGTGGAGCGCGCATTCGCCAGCGCGGCGACCCTGCGTGGCCAGGGGGGCGCGGCGGTGGTCAAGTGCGTGAGCGGCGCCGCCCGGAACTGGCGCTACGAGCCCGGTGCCTACGCGCGCGAGGTGATCGTCTATCCCTTCGCGCTCGTGCGTGACGAGTCGCAAGCGGCGCTCAAGTCGCGCTCGTCGGACTAGGGCGTCTCGCGCGGCGCGATTCTCGCGCCACCAGGGGGCATGACTCCCCGCACCAGCCACACCGCGCGTAGCTCGCGCACCGTCCGGCTCCGCCTCGCGGGCCTCGCGCTCGCCGCGGCATTGCCCCTCGCCTGCGCGTCGCTGCCGCTGGTCGGCGCGAAGTCGCTGGACGTCTGGGGCTTTACGGCGCCCTGGGACGCCCGGAGCGCCGCCTCGGTGAGGGCCCACGCCGGTCGCATGCAGGGCGCCGTGACGGGATGGATCGCGCTCGACACGGCCACCGGGCAACCGCTGGTGGTCTATCGCGACACCGTGGCTCGGCTCGCGAGCGCGCCCGCCCGGATGGCGCTCGTCACCAGCTGGATGGGCGACGCATTCCATCCCGGCACCATTCGCGCGCTGGGGGGCGACGACGCCCGCCTCGCGCAGTCGGCAGCGTCCGTCGCGAGTGCCGTGGTGAATGGCGGCTATCGCGGCGTGGTGCTCGACTTCGAGGAGATGCTCGTAGCCGACCTGCCGGTGACGACGCGCGTGGTGACCGCGTTCGCGAGTGCGCTGCGCGCGCGCGGCGTGAAGACGGTGGCGCTCGCGATCCCTGCGCTCGACACCGCGGCGTTCCCGGCGCGCGCCTTCGCGGACGTCGTGGACTACGAGGTCGTGATGCTCTACGACCAGCACTGGGGCGCGGGCTCGCCCGGGGCGATCGCCGAGCCGGGCTGGGTGCGGCGCGCGCTCTCGATGCGGGCGGCGGAGGTCGGCGCGGGGAAACTCGTGGCGGCGCTTCCGCTCTATGGCTATCGCTGGAAGACCGGCGCGGCCACGGAGATCATCGGCTATGACGACGCGCGACGCATCGCGGGCGAGGCCGGCGCGCAACTCGACCGCGACCAGGCGACGCAGACGCTGCACGCAATGCGGCCGGGGCAGTGGGAGCTCTGGGTTTCGGACGCGGGGCTCGTGAAGGCGCTGCTCGATGAGGTGCGGAGCTCGGGCGTCGGGACTGTGGCGCTTTGGAGGTTGGGGCTCGAGGATCCCTCTGTCTGGGATGTGCTTCGGTAGGGCTTGGGCTTCAGTAACCGCGTGGCTTCGGGCTTCTGGCGCGGGCCACGGTCATCTGGCTTCGGTAAGAGCGGCTTCGGGGGAACCGCGGAACAGACCAGCGGTGCAGTTACTGAAGCCAGTAGCCGACACTACTGAAGCCTGAGGACCGAAGCCCGCGCCCGAAGCCTGAAGCCACGCTGTTACCGTGGCCAAGCCGGCGCTACAACCGAATGAGCTCGCGCTGGATCTCTCTCGGCGTAACCACCGGAACGCCATCGCGAATCACGACGTTCACCTCGGTGCGCATCCCGAACTCGCCCTCGATGTAGGCGCCCGGCTCCACCGAGAACAGCACGCCGTTCACGAGCGCGCGCTCCTCGCGCGACTCGAGGTTGTCGAGGTGCGGGCCGCTGCCGTGGAGGTCGCGTGCGTCGATCGAGTGGCCCGTGCGATGCGTGAAATATTTTCCGTAGCCGCGCGCCTCGATCACGTTGCGACTGGCGTCGTCGGCGTCGGCACCACTCAGTCGCTCACCCGCACCCGCGCGCGCCCGCAGCAGCGCAAGCGATGCGTCGCGTCCGTCGCGGATCGCGTTCCAGACGTCCTGCTGCTTCGGCGTGGGCTCGCCCACCACCGCCACCCACGTCTGGTCGGCCCAGATGCCGCCATTCACGTGGCGCGCCCACAGGTCGATCAGCAGCACGTCCCCGTGCTTCAGCGCAACCGGTCGCTCCGCACTCGGCTCATAGTGCGGGTTCGCCGCGTTCGCACTGATGGCGACGTCGGGCCCGTGATCCCACTCCATTCCCCTCGCGCTGAACTCGTCGCGAATGAACTGCGCGAGCTCGTGCTCGTGCACGGGCGTGCCCGACGTCAGCCGCTCACCCGCGAGCGCGAATGCGGCGCGTGCGATGTCCGCCACTTCCTCGGCGGTCGTGAGGTGCGACTCGACCTGTTCCGGCGTGAGCACCGCGAAGAACTGCGTGACGAGCTCACCACTCGTGACGACAGTCGCGCCCGCGGCGCGCACCATGTCGAGCACCCCCGCAGGAACGCGATCGACGTAGGGCACCGCGTCGCCGGGTGAGTACTCCATCGCGACCGTCTTGCCCTGCACGTTGGTCGCGAGCCACGACTCCATGGTGCGCCAGCCGCTATAGACGTCGCGCTGCCACTCGCGCGGCCAGTTCTTCCACGGGCTCGCCTCGATCGCGTGCTGCAACCCGACGGGCGTGCCCTCGGCGGGAACCCACGCGAACACGCGCCGCGTCGCCATCCCCTCGATGCCGATGAGCCCCTTCGCGATCGGGTTCAGGCCGCGGAAGTCATAGAGCAGCCAGCCGTCGAGGTTTGCTTGTTTGAGCGAGGACTGGATCTCTGTGAGCAGCTTGGGAGTGAGCATCGTGAAGGGCTCGGGCTTGGGTAACTGATGGCTTCGGGCTTCTGGCGCGGGCTACGGTCCTCGGGCTTCAGTAAATACGGCTTCTGGCTTCAACTACCGGGCGTCGAAGAACCGCGTCAGCTCCCAGCTGTCCCTGTCGGCAGCCTGACGCCGACGTTACCGTGGCCTGACGACAGTAGCCCCAGCCAGAAGCCTGAAGCCATCAGTTACCGAAGCCCACAGGCGTTCACTACAACGGCAGATCCTTCGCGTTGCTCAGGATGACAGCAGAACGGCAGATCCTTCGCGTTGCTCCGGATGACCGCCGGTTGTTCACGACTGAGGCGCCTTCCCCATCGTCCGCCAGTCCGCCCGCCATTCGCAGGTTCCCTCGTGCCGACCCGCGCAGCGCGTGTGCTCCACGGCGCCCACGCCGCCGATCATGAGGCGCAGGAGTTCTCGCAGCGCGGCCTCGTAGTACGTGCAGCCGATGCTCCCGGGCGCGGTGTCGAACGTCGCCGGACGCGGCACCTCGAGCAGCACGAAGCTGCCCACGCGGCGCACGGTGCCATTCAGGAAGCGCGCGGCGATCGCGCGCGTGCGGCGCAGCACCATGGGGCGGCTGATGAACGTCGGCATGAGGCGGATCGCCTGGCGCGTGATCGGCGAGATGCGCTGGTAGGACTCGCGCGCCAGGAATCGCCCGGCCGCGCGGAACACCGCCTCGGCGTCGGGGCGCCTCCCGATCAGCCTCGCGAGCGCGATGGCTTCGTCCTGCGGCGTGCGCTGCCGGCGTCGCACGGCCTCGCTGTAGCGCTTGATCTGCGTGTACACCGTGTCGCTGAGGCCCAGTCGCTTGTTGCGCAGCTCGTCGACGAACTCCGCCTCGAGGTCCCCCGGTGTGTCCACGTCGCGGACGGCTTCGAGGAGGCTGAGCGGCAGCAGGGCGTCTACGGTGGCGAGCATCTTCGGGGAGCGGGGCGACAGCGTGCGGGTGAGCCGTTGAAGCTAACGCCCCATGCTGCGTGCCTCAATTGGAACCGTGCGGGTTCGCCGAGCCTTGAAGAAGGGCGCCGCTGCCGTGCGGCGCGCCGACGAATAGCTTCCCATCATGCCCCTGCTGCGCCCCTCCCTCACTCCCTGCGCCTCGTTTCACGACCGAGTGTCGGCGCTCGCCGCGGGGCGGGTCGCGCCACGCGAGGCAGTCGCGCTCGCCGCGCATGCCGCCGCCTGCCCGGATTGCGCCGGCACGCTCGGCCACGAGCGGCGCTTCGAGGCGATGATGCGGCGGCACGCGAACCACGAGGTCCAGTTCGCGCCCGCGGCGCTCCGGAGCAGGGTGGCGCAGCTGTTCGACACGCACGGGTAGGCATCATCTCACCGCTCGAACGGATCGCCGCAGGGTCGCTGGCCGCCGCGGTGATCGCGCTGGTGGCCAGGCGAGTGCGCGCGCTCAGCACGTCGGGTGCGCTGGCGGCCACCGTCGTCGGCGGCGCAGCGGTGTCGGCCGGGTGGAACGCTGCCGCGCTGCTCGTGGCGTACTTCGCCAGCGCCACGCTGGTGTCGCGCTGGCGCGCGAGCGACAAGGACGCCGCCACGGGACGAGTGGTGAGCAAGGGGGGCGAGCGCGACGCGATGCAGGTACTGGCGAACGGGGGCGTGTTCGCGATCGGCTGTGCCGCAGCAGCCATGACCGGGGGGGAATACCACGCGCTGCTGCTCGCCTTCGCGCTCGGCAGCCTGGCCGCGTCGAGCTCCGACAGCTGGGCGACCGAGCTCGGCGTCGCACTCGGCGGCACCCCGCTGGGGATCCGGGAGCTCACGCGCGTGCCCGCCGGGACGTCGGGTGCAGTGTCCGCATTCGGCATCGGCGGGGCGTTGCTCGGCGCCGCGCTGGTGGCGCTCGTGGCCCTTGCACTGGGGTTCGGGCGCGAGCTCGCGACGATGGCGTTCATCGGCGGCCTCAGCGGCTGCGCGGCCGATACGCTCATCGGCGCATTCGTGCAGGAGCGCCGCTGGTGCGATGCGTGCTCTGAGCCTACGGAGCGCGTGACGCATTCCTGCGGCGTGCGCACGCGAGTGACCGGAGGCGTGGCGCGCATGGACAACGACATCGTGAACCTGCTGGCGACGCTCGCGGGCGGCGTGATATCGGCGGCGATCCTCGCGTGACCGGGCGCCTCGCGCGACCCGTGCTCGATGCGGTGGTGGTCGGCGGCGGACCCGCCGGATCCTCGACCGCGTTCGCGCTGGCGCAGGCGGGCGCGCGGGTGCTGGTGCTCGACCGCGCGCGCTTCCCCCGCTCGAAGCCGTGCGCCGAGTGCGTGAGTCCCCAGGCGGCGCGCATCCTCGCGAAGATGGGCGTGCTGCAGGACGTCGACGCCGAGGCTCGCCCGATCGCCGGCATGCTCGTGCGCGCGCCGGGAGGGGCCGAGATCCGCGGGGACTTTCTCGGGGCGGGTCGGTTTGCCGGCTCTCGCGATCGCGGGATCGCGATCAGGCGCGAATCGCTCGACCCGCTGCTGCTCGCGCGCGCCGCGCACGCGGGCGCCGAGGTGCGCGAGGGGATGCGCGTGCGCTCGGTGCTGCGCGATGATGCGGGCGCGGCGACCGGCGTGCGCGTCACGGACGAGCATGGCCGGGCCTCGGAGATTCATGCGCGCCTCGTGATCGGCGCCGACGGGTTGCGGTCGGTGGTCTCGAGCGACCTCGGCCTCGCGGGGCGTCTCGCGTGGCCGCGACGCATCGCGTTCGTCTCGCACTGGCAGGGCGTGCGCGACGTGAGCGACTGGTGCGAGATGCACGTGGAGCGCGACGGGTTCGTGGGAATCGCGGACGTGGGCGGCTGCACGAATGCGTCGCTCGTGCTGCCGGCGAGCGCGGTGAAGCGCTGGTCATCCGGGCGCTTCGGCGGCGGGGCGGAGGGCGTGTTCCGGTCGTGGATCGCGGCGCATCCGCATCTCGCGGCGCGGTTCGCGGGTGCCACGCTCACGGAGCCCATGCGCGCGGTGGGGCCGTTCGCCGTGAGCGCGAAGCGCGCGTGGGCGCCGGGCGCGCTGCTCGTGGGCGATGCCGCGGACTTCTTCGACCCGTTCACCGGCGAGGGAGTCTACTGCGCGCTGCGCGGCGGGGAGATGGCGGGGGCGGCTGGCCTTTCGTTTCTCGGCGCCAGTGATTCTCGCTCGGCGCAACGGGCGCTTGCCGCGTATGACGCGGCCCGGCGTCGCGAGTTCGGCGGGAAGTGGTGGGTGGAACGCCTCATCGGAGCCGCCGTGGCGATTCCGGCGGTGATGAATCGCGCGGCCACGACCCTTTCGCGGAGACGCGACATGGCTGACCTTCTCATCGGCGTCACTGGCGATTTTGTGCCGGCTTCGGAGGTGCTGAACGCGAAGTTCCTCTCGACGCTGTTTCTACGGCCCGGGCTTCGGTAACTGCGTGGCTTCGGGCTTCTGGCTGGGGCCACTGTCGTCGGGCTACTGTAAGAGCGGCGTCGGGCCAAGGCTTCGGTAAGAGCGGCTTCGGGAAGTGCCAGACGCCATCAGTTACTGAAGCCAGTAGCCGTCATTACCGCAGCCCGACGACCGCAGCCCGCGCCTGAAGCCAGAAGCCACTCTGTTACAGAGGCCCGCGTAGTTCATGAGTGCAGTGGATGAGTCCATCTTCCGAAGTGTGCTGGGCCGCTTCGCCACTGGCGTCACGGTGGTCACCGCGCGCGACGAGGAGGGACGCGACCACGGGATGACCGTGAGCGCGTTCTCGTCGGTGAGCCTGGCGCCCCCGCTCGTGATGACCTGCATCGGGCACGACGCCTCGATGCACGGCGTGCTCATGACTGCGGAGCGGATCGGCATCAACATCCTGGACAGTGCGCAGGAGGCGCTGTCGCGCCGCTTCGCGGAGCAGGACAGCGACCGCTTCGAGGGGATCGGCTTTGCGCGCGCGGAGAGTGGCGTCGCGCTGCTGCTGGACGCGCTCGCGCACCTGGAGTGTCGCGTGGTAAGCCGGCAGGAGACGGGCGACCACACGCTGATCGTGGCCGAGGTGGAGCGCGCGCGCCCGAACGAGGGCAAGCCGCTGCTGTACTATCGCGGCGGCTACGCGCAGCTCGAGCGCTAGCATGCGCTGCGTTCGCCTCGCATGAGGTCATGGATGGTGCCCGCGCGACGTCGCGGATTCGAGCACCTGGATGACGCGTCGGTACCGGATGACGTTCGACTCGCCTCGATGCGCGACGTCATGCGGTCCAACACCGTGTTCGGCGGCGCGCGCGCGGTGATGGTGGAGCTGGAGCGCGTGCTCCCGCAGCTCGGGCCCTCGGCGACCATGCTCGACATCGGCACCGGGCTCGGCGACATTCCTGAGCGTGCGGCGCAGCTGGCTGCGGGGCGCGGCGTGCAGCTGCGCGTGATCGGGCTGGATGGATCGGAACCGCTGCTGCGCGCCGGGCGTTCACGAATGGCGGAGAGCGTGCGCGGTGATGCGCTGCGCCTGCCCTTTGCGAGCGGGAGCGTGGACGTGGTGACGTGCTCGCAGGTGCTCCATCACTTCGAGGAGCCGGAGCTCGGGCAGCTGCTGGCGGAGATGCACCGGGTGGCGCGGGTGCGGGCGATCGTCAGCGACCTCAGGCGCAGCTGGGTGGCGGTCGCGGGCTTCTGGCCAGCGACATTCCTGCTGGCGTTTCACCGCGTCACGCGCCACGATGGAATCACGTCGATCCTGCGCGGATTCACGCCCGGCGAGCTGGGCGCACTGGTGCAGCGCGCGACGGGCGCGACGCCGCGCGTAGCGACTCGACTGGGATGGCGCGTGACGGCGAGCTGGTCACCGCCGGAGCAGGAGGAGGAGCCGAGATGAGGGTGTCGCAGATTCCGACGCGCAGCGCGCCGTACGCACTGGGTCCCATGCCCGGCAACCGGCGCATGACCACGGTGGACGAGCAGCTCGTGCGCGCACCACTCGAACGGATCTTCGAGCTGGCACGGCTGGTAGAACAGTGGCCCACGCACCTGCCGCACTATCGGTTCGTGCTCTATCGCGAGCGCGCCCCGGATGGCGGCGGGATCGTGGAGATGGCAGCCAACCGCCCGTTCGGCGCGGTTGACTGGCCCACGTGGTGGCTCTCGGAGATGGAAGTGCGGCACCCGAAGGATGCGTCGCCGGAGATTCGCTTCCGGCACATCGGCGGCGTGACGAAGGGGATGGACGTGGTGTGGGAGTTTTCTCCCACCGTCGCGGGGACTTCGGTTCGCATCGTGCACGTGTGGGACGGACCGCGCGTCCCGCTGATCGGGCCATTCGCGGCGACCGCGGTGATCGGGCCGGTGTTCGTGCACGGCATCGCGAGCCGCACGCTGGCGGGGTTGGCGAGGGTGGCGGAGTCTCAATAGGAGCATCATGGCACGTCGCAGGGTGGCAATTACGGGGATCGGGGTGGTCACGCCAATCGGCATAGGGCGTGAGGGGTTGTGGGCGGGGATCCGGGCGGAGAAGTCGAGTGCGCGCGTGGCGACGCGCTTCGATCCATCGCCATTTCGCAGCCACCTGGCGGCCGAGGTGCATGACTTCGTGCCGGGCGACCACCTGGAGGCGAAGCGCGCGAAGCGGCTCGACCGATTCGGACATTTCGCGGTGGTGAGCGCGAAGCTCGCGATCGAGGACGCAGGCATCGACCTGTCGAGGGAGAATCGCGAGCGGATCGGCTGCACCATGGGCTCCGCGCTCGGCGGCATCGGTTACGCCGAGGAGCAGGTGGGCAACTACCTGGTGGGCGGGTTGAAGGCCGTGGACCCGATGCTCGCGCTCACCGTGTTCGGCGGCGCGGCCAGCTGCAACGTGGCGATCGAGATGGGGGTGAGTGGCCCCAACAGCACCAATGCGATGAGTTGCGCGAGCGGCACCATGGCGGTGGGCGAGGGCTTTCGCGCGATTCGCGACGGATACGCCGACGTCATGCTGTCGGGCGCCAGCGAGGCGCCGCTCGCGCCATTGTGCTTCGGCGCATTCGCGGTGATTCGCGCGATGAGCACGCGCAACGGCGATCCGGAGCACGCGAGCCGGCCGTTCGACCGGGCGCGCGACGGCTTCGTGATGGGCGAGGGCGGCGCGGTGATCGTGCTGGAGGAGTGGGAGCGCGCGGTGTCGCGCGGCGCGCACATCTATGCGGAGATGCTGGGCTACGGCAACTCGAACGACGCGCACCACATGACGGCGCCGCGTCCCGATGGCACGCAGGCGGCGCGGTCGATGCGCGCGGCGCTCGAGGACGCGCACGTGGACGCCGGCGAGATCGGCTACGTGAACGCGCACGGCAGCTCGACGCCGCTGAACGATCCTACCGAGACGCTGGCAATCCGGCAGCTGTTCGGGGATCACGCGAGCGCGCTGCAGGTGAGCAGCACGAAGGCGTATTACGGCCATGCGCTGGGCGCGAGCGGCGCGTTCGAGATCGCGATCAGCGCGCTGGCGCTGCAGGAGAACTGGCTGCCGCCCACGCTCAACCTGGAGGATCCGGGCGAGGGATGCGACCTGGATTACATCCCGGGGACTGGGCGCGAGGCGCATGTGGAGCATGTGCTGTCGAACTCGTTCGGCTTTGGCGGCATCAATGCGGCGGTGGTGCTCAGGCGTGCCTGATTGAGTGGTGCAGTCCCTCGAGGCGGGTTATACTCTCACGCGAGTTCCCACCCTCGAGGCGCAACTACATGAAAGATTCCGTACGCCACTTCGTCGCCGAGTTCGTCGGCACCTTCGCGCTGGTGTTCATCGGCGGCGCGGCGATCATCACGGCGGAGATCACCCATTCGCCCAGCGGGCTGCTGAACGTCGCGCTGGCGCACGGGTTGATCCTGGCGCTGCTCGTCACGGCGACGATGCGCATCTCGGGGCACTTCAATCCCGCGGTCACGCTCGGATTCCTCTCCGTGCGGCGCATCGAGCCGATGATGGCGGGCGTCTACATCATCGCGCAGATCTTTGCGGCGATCATCGCCGCCTACGCGCTCAAGTCGCTGTTCCCGGCCGGCGCGGCGATGGCCACGCGGCTGGGCGGGCAGTCGGTGTCGCTCGACATCACCTTCGCGCAGGCGGTGGTGCTCGAGGCTATCGCGACCTTCTTCCTGGTGTTCGTGATCTTCGGGACGGCGGTGGATCCGCAGGCGCCGAAGGTCGGCGGCCTCGCGATCGGCCTCACGGTCGCCGCGGACATCCTCGCGATCGGGCCACTCACGGGTGGGTCCATGAACCCCGCGCGCTCGTTCGGGCCGGCGGTGGCGAGCGGGATCTTCGAGGGGCAGGCGGTCTACTGGATCGGGCCGATCATCGGCGCGCTGGTGGCGGCGCAGCTGTACGATCGCCTCTTCCTGCGCCACGCGGTGGAACCGGTGGATCACGGCGCGGTGCGTCCGCAGGCCTGACCGAGTGAGCGAGGGCGCGGGCTCGCCGCCGGTGGCACTCGACGCCCTGCGACAGCAGGTGATCGAGCGGCTGTCGTTCCACTTCGCGCAGGACGCGCTGACCGTGGATGACCTGGAGGCGCGAATCGAGCGCGCCTACCAGGCACGCGACGAGGGCGAGCTCCACTCGCTGGTCGCGGACCTGGAGCGGTCTGCGCAACCCGTGAGGGTAGGCGGCATGCTGTCGGGCCCGGTGGTGCAGGACCTCGATCGCCTGGTGAACGTCATGGGCGACACGAAGCGCCGCGGACCGTGGGTGCCGGCGCGGCGCATCGAGCTCCTGGCGATCATGAGCGAGACGACGCTCGACTTCACGGAAGCGCTGATAGGATCGGGCGTGACGGAGATTCACCTGACGGCGGTGATGGCCTCCGTGCGGATCATCGTGCCGCCCGGCCTCCATGTGGTGAACGCCGTCTCCGCCTTCATGGCCACCGTGAGCGAGACCCCCTACTGGCAGGATGAGGACCTTCGCAGTGCGCCGGTGATTCACCTGAGCGGCTCGGCGGTCATGGCCGAGGTGTCGGTGCGCCCGCCGAAGGGGATGTCGAAGTGGATCCCGAAGGCGCTGCGCTGAATCGTCCCCCGATCGCGCCGCCGATCAGCGCGCCGATGGTTGCCGGGATGAACGCGAGCAGCGTCGCCCAGGGCGGGTTCACGGGATAGAGCGTGGGGATGCCGAGGATCTTCTCCACCACGCCGGCGATGGGGACGCAGGCACCGGCGAAGAGGGCGATCATCCACCACTGCCTGGGCGCGAGCGCCGAGCATGCCGCGGTGAGGACCAGGAGCAGGCCCACGGCCCACTGCACTTCCTCGGCGCGGGCATCGATGACCGCGATGGCGGCGCCTCCCACGATGGCGGCGGCGATCACGAGGGCTGGGTTGGCGCGAGGGGTCATCGGGTGAGCCAGTGGAAGATGGAGATGCTCACGGAGGCCACCGCGGCGACCGAGACGGCAAGCAGGGGGAGGAGCGTGAGGCCCACGGAGAAGGCGAGTCCCTGGCGCCAGAGGGCGGGCCCGATCCACGGGCAGTCGCGTCCCCAGAGTTTTTGGGCACCGACCTCGAGGAGCCATCCCCAGGTGTAGCAGAGGTTGGCGATCACGCCGTAGGCGACCACCGGCATGAGGACGTCGGCGTCGAGGCCGTGGCCGAAGGCGAGTGAGGCGAGCTCGAAGGCGACGAGCGTGACGATGCCGACGCCGCCGACGACGAGGTTGTACATGAGGCGCCGCCGTTCCCACCAGCGAAGGAGGGTGCCGGGGGTGCGGCGGAAGTCGGGGACCGGGTAGAGGTATTCGACGAGCTGGGACATGCGGGCCTCGTTTTGCTTTGTTTCGCAAAGTGGTTTGTAGAGGCCCCTTTGTCAATAGCGCCGGCACACTGGAACTACCAAACAGCCAACTGCCTTGAGCCACGGGTTTCACGGGTCGCGCCGGTGGCGCGACGACACTGGCCACGTGAGCCACAAAAAAAAGGCTCATCTCGAGGGAGAGATGAGCTTCTTTATTGCCACGTTTACCGTGTCGGGCCCAGTACCTGGTACTCAGTACTTAGTACTCAGTACTTAGTACTCAGTACTCAGTACTCAGTACTTAGTACTCAGTACTGAGTACTTGGTTTCTAGTACTCTCCGTTCACGGCCCCGCCGCGACATAGGTCGCGTCGTACCGCGCCATCGAGTCGCGAATCACCTGCATCGCATCTTCCGACTTCCCCCACCCCGTGATCTGCACCCGCTTCCCCTCGAGGTCCTTGTACGAGTGGAAGAAGTGCTCGACCTCCTTCAGCATGTGCTGCGGGATGTCCGCGATGTCGAAGAACTCGTGGCTGTACGGGTCATGCACCGGTACCGCCAGGATCTTGTCGTCCGGCTCGCCCTTGTCGAGCATCCGCAGGACGCCGATCGGGCGCACGTCGATCGTGCACCCCGGAAAGGTCTCCTGCTTCAGCAGCACCAGCACGTCCAGCGGATCGTTGTCCTCGTGCAGCGTGCGCGGGATGAACCCGTAGTCGCCGGGATAGTGCACGGCCGAATAGAGCACGCGGTCCAGCTTGAGCAGCCCCGTCGCCTTGTCCAGCTCGTACTTGTTGCGGCTGCCGGTCGGGATCTCGATCACCGCCGTGACGATCTCCGGCGGGTGCCCGCCCACGGGCAGGTCGTGCCAGAGGTTGATCACCTGGTGCCCGCCACGATGCGCAGCTGCCGCGGCGAGGGCGGCTGCTGGCTGGGATTGCGCGGGTACTGGAGGTCCGCGTCCGTCTCCTCGTTCTGTCGCGTCATCGCGCCCTTGTAGTTCATGAGGTCTTCCTCGACGCCGAAGTTCTTCGCGTCCAGGTCCTGGATCCGGTCGAGCATCGGCTGCGGCAGCGCCTCGAAGTCGCTCGCCGCCGCGAACTCGTCCAGCTGCTCGGCGTCGTAAATGTTCGGCAGCGCCGTCACCACGGCCTTCTCGGCCAGCAGCCACTTGAGCGCCGCCTGGCCGAGCGTCATGCGCTCGGTCATGAACTGCAGCGCCTCGACCTTCTGGAGGCCGTTCACCAGCCACGCCCTGGGGCGGTGGCGGCGGTGGTCATTCTCCGGGAAGGTCGTGTCGCTCGTGTACTTCCCCTCGAGCATTCCCGACGCGTGCGTCACGCGCACGTTGAAGCAGCAGCCTGGCGCATGGCGCTTCGCGGCCTCGATCATCGCGCTCCCCGGATGTTGCTCGATCACGTTCCAGATCATCTGGATGGTGTTGATGTCCGGCTCGCGCTTCATCAGCTCGACCGACTCATACAGCCAGCCGATGGCCGGCCCGAAGGCGGCGCCCCACGCGCGGATCTTCCCTTCCTTCTTCAGCTCGCGCATCACGTTCCAGAGCGCGGGATCGAGCACGTGCTCCATCTTCGCGTTGTGGAGCTGCAGCACGTCGATGTAGTCGGTCTCGAGGCGCTCGAGGCACTTGTCGACCGCCATGCGGATGAAGGCGGGATCGGTGCGCATCGGCAACTCGCGCTGGCCGCGGCGCTCCTGCTGCGCCACCTCGTCGTAGATGTCGTAGCCGACCTTCGTGCCGATCACGACCTCGCTGCGGCGACCACGAAACGCCTCGGCCAGCTGCCGCTCGGAGCGGCCGTTGCCATATGCGTCGGCCGCGTCGAAGAAGTTCACGCCATGCTGGTCGAGCGCGCGACGCATCAGCGCGATCGCGCTCTCGTCGGAGTGCTCGCCCCACCAGCCGGTGGAGACCGTCCAGGTGCCGAAGCCGACCTCGCTGGCGCGAATCTCGGTGCCGGGGAAGGTTCTGTACTGCATCAGGGGGTGTCGGAGCCCGCGGACCGCGCGCGCAGGAGGCGCGCGGCATCGAGGGCGAAGTAGGTGATGATGACGTCGGCGCCGGCTCGCCGGATGGCGATGAGCGACTCCATCATGGCGCGCTCGCCATCGATCCAGCCGCGCTCGGCCGCTGCCTTAATCATAGCGTACTCTCCGCTCACCTGGTACGCAGCGAGCGGGTAGCCGGTCTCCTGCTTCACCTGCCAGATCACGTCGAGGAAGGGGCCCGCCGGCTTGACCATCACCATGTCGGCGCCCTCGTCGATGTCCAGCCACACCTCGCGCAGCGCCTCCGCCGCGTTGGCGGCGTCCATCTGGTAGCCCTGGCGGTCGCCGTGGCTCGGAGCGCTCTCAGCCGCTTCACGGAACGGGCCGTAGAACCCGCCGGCGTACTTGGCCGAGTAGGCCATGATGGCGGTGTTCGCGAACCCGGCATCGTCGAGCGCGGAGCGGATGGCCCCCACGCGACCGTCCATCATGTCGCTCGGCGCCACCACGTCGGCACCGGCGCGCGCGTGCGCCACGGCCTCGCGCGCGAGCAGGTCGAGCGTCGCATCGTTGTCCACTTCGCCGTTCACGAGCACGCCGCAATGACCGTGGCTCGTGTACTCGCACATGCAGACGTCGGTGATCACGACGAGCTGCGGCAGCTCCTGCTTGAGCGCGCGCACCGCGGTGGCGACTGGACCATGGTCGTCCCACGCGCCTGAGCCCTGCTCGTCCTTGTGGTCGGGGATGCCGAACAGCAGGACGCCACCGACGCCGAGCGACGCCGCCTTTCGTGCGTCGACGAGCAACTCGTCGACGGACGTCTGGTTCACGCCGGGCATCGAGCCTACGGGCGTGCGCAGCTTTTCCCCACTGCGCACGAACAGCGGTAGGATGAAGCTCGCGGGGTCGAGCCGCGTTTCGCGCACGAGGTTCCGCAGGGCAGCGGTGCGACGGAGGCGGCGCGGGCGGTAGTCGGGATACTGGGGCATCGAGATCTGGGATTGAACGGCGGTACTGACAGCTAAGTACTGAGTACTGAGTACTGAGTACTGAGTACTCAGTACTTGCAGTCTTTCATTCCGGTTGCGGTGCAGGAAGCGAGATCGCGCGCTGCAACTTCGACAGCACCTCGGTTGCGCCGCGTTCACGCAGCTGGTCGGCGAGCTGGATTCCGGTCGCGATTGCATCGCCCAGCAGCGGCACCGAGCCCGAGATCATGCGCGTGCCGCGAATGTCCCCGATGAATCCGTGCAGCTCCTCGCCGACCACCAGCGCTCCGATCGGCACCTGGCATCCGCCCTCCAGCGACGCGAGAAAGCTCCGCTCGGCCGAGACCGCGCGCATGGTCGGCTCGTGGTTGAGCGCGCCGACGATGGCGCCGATGGTATCGTCGCCTGCGCGCACCTGCACGGCGATCGCTCCCTGCCCTGCGGCCGGCAGCCAGCGCGGCGGCTCCAGGTAGCAGGTGATGCGCTGCTGCGCGCCGAGGCGATGCAATCCCGCCGCGGCAAGGATGGCGGCGTGCACCTGTCCCTCATCGACCTTCTTCAGTCGCGTGGGGACGTTGCCGCGCAGGTCCACGACCTCGAGGTCGGGGCGGATGGAGAGCAGCAGCGAGCGGCGGCGCAGCGAGCTCGTGCCGATGCGCGAGCCGCGCGGGATCTCATCGAGCGACTCCGCGTCGATGCGCGAGCTCACCACCAGTACGTCACGCGGATCCTCTCGCTCGAGGACCGCGATCACCACGAGCCCGGCCGGTGACTCCGTGGGAAGGTCCTTCAGCGAATGGACGCAGCAGTCCACCTTGCCCTTCGCCAGGTCCGCCTCGAGCTCCTTCGTGAAGAGTCCCTTGGCACCGATGCCACTGAGCGGCTCGTCGAGCTTCTTGTCGCCGACGGTCTTGTACGTCACGAGCTCGCAGGTGATCCCGCGCGGCGCGAGCAGCGCCTCCACGATGCGCGCCTGGCGCAACGCCAGGTCGCTCGAGCGCGTTGCGATGCGCAGCGGGCGATCCATCATGCGGGCTCCGAGGCGTCCTGCGCGGCTTCCTGCGCCCATCGCCACGCGATGATCGCCGACACGAGCGCGGGAGCGGTTGCCTGCAGCGCCTCGCACGCCACCGTGAAGCCGGCGGCGCGTGCGGCCTCGCTCGTGATGGGACCGATGCAGGCCGCCGGAATGCGCGTCGCCTGCGGCCCCGCGGCAGCCACGAACGCCGTCACCGCGCTGGCCGAGGTGAACGTCACGATGTCGACGCCGGCGTCGAGCTGCCCCTGCAACTCGTTCGTGGCGCTCAGCGACGGGGCGCTGCGATACGCGCGCACGACGTCCACCTCCGCTCCCATGGCGCGAAGCCCCTCGGGCAGCACGTCACGCGCGCCCTCGGCAGCGACGTACAGCACGCGCGAGCCCTTCATGGACTCGCCCAGCTGCCCGAGTGCCTCGAGCACCCCCTCGGCCACGAACCGCTTCGGTGAGAGGTCCACCGCCAGCCCGCGCTCCATCAACGCCTGTCCGGTGGCCGGGCCGATCGAGGCGATCTTCACGCCGGCCAGTGCGCGAGCGTCGCGACTCGCTGCGCGAAGCGCATTCCATGTGGCGTCCACGGCGTTCTGGCTGGTGAGCACCAGCCACTGGTAGTCGCGCACGGTCGCGAGCGCCGCATCGAGCGGTGCGGTATCGAGCGGCTCGATGACGATCGCCGGCATCTCGATCACGTGCGCGCCGAGCTCGCGCAGCTCGGAGGAGAACGTTCCCGCCTGCGCGGTGGCGCGCGTGACCGCGACCCGAAGGCCGTGCAGGGCGCGCTTCTCGAACCACTCGATCTCCGCGCGCAGGCTCACCACGTTGCCGATGATCGTGATCACCGGAGCCGAGATGTTCTCGGCGGCCGCGCGTTCGGCGAGCGTCGTGAGGGTGGCGACCACCGTCCTCTGGGTGGAGTGCGTCCCCCACTGCACGGCGGCGGCGGGCGTATCAGGGGAGAGCCCACCCTCGACCAGCGCACGCGCAATATTCGGGAGCGTCTTCACGCCCATGTAGAGCACGATGGTGCCACCGCCCTTCGCCAGCGCGTGCCAGTCCGTGGTCGTGGTGGCTTTCGCGGGATCCTCGTGCCCCGTGACGAACGTGACGCTCGTCGCGATGCCGCGATGCGTCACGGGGATGCCAGCGTAGGCGGGAGCCGCGACGCCGGCGGTCACGCCCGGCACGAGCTCGAAGCGCACGCCGCCCTGCGCGAGTGCCTGCATCTCCTCGCTGCCGCGGCCGAACACGAGCGGGTCGCCGCCCTTCAGCCGCACCACGCGCTTGCCCGCCTTGCCGAGCGACACGAGCAGCGCGTTGATGTCGTCCTGCTTCGCGCTCTCGGTGCTGCCACCGCGCTTGCCCACGTCATGTCGCTCCGCGTCGGCCGGCACGTGAGCGAGCAGCGCCGGATTGGCGAGTGCGTCGAACACCACCGCATCGCAGCGCGCGAGCAGCTCGGCGCCGCGCACGGTGATCAGCCCGGGGTCGCCTGGACCCGCCCCCACGAGGTGCACGATGCCCGTCACGCCGAGGGTCGCCCCTTCGAGGATTCGGCGAGGGCGGCGATTCGCGCGCGCACGCGACCGGCGCGCACGATGAGCGAGATGGCGTACGCGGCATAGATCGAGGCGGCCACGATGTATGCGGCCACGAAGTAGCTGCTGGTGTCGGCCATCAGCGCGCCTCCAGCTCAGCCAGCTGCTCGCGCGCGACCGACAGGCGGTAGCGCACACGAATCAGCGCGATGCAGAGGATCACGAACGCAATGAACGAGAGCGTCAGGGTGGTCAGCATCTCGTTCGGCAGCGACGGACGCTCCGGCTTGAGCACGATCGGCATCGGGTGCAGCGTGCGGAACAGGTACACGCTGAGGTGGATGAACGGGATCAGCAGCGCGCCCAGGATGCCGAGCACCGCCGAGTAGCGTGCGCGCATTCCGGGATCGTCCACGGCGCCGCGCAGCACGAGGTACGACGCGTAGATGAACCAGAGGAAGAGCGTGAGCGTGAGGCGGGCGTCCCACGTCCACCAGGTGTTCCAGATCGGCTTGCCCCAGATGGGGCCCGTGGTGAGCACCACGGTCGTGAACACGACGCCCACTTCGGCCGCGCTTTCCGCCAGCCGGTCGGCGCGAGGATCGCGCAACCAGAGGTACACCACGGAGCAGAGCGCGACGATCGTGAACGCAAGGTACGCGTTGAGCGCCGCGGGCAGGTGGATGTAGTAGATCTTCTGGGCGAGCCCCTGCCTGGCTTCGGTGGGCGTGAACATGATCGCGCGCACGTACGCGCCCGCGACCGCCACCGCAGCGATCCAGAACATGGTGTCGAGGATGGGCTTGTTGTCGCCCTGAGCCGCCATGTCATCCCGAGCATCGCGAGGGATCTGCAGTTCGTCGTTCTCTGTCATTCGTCGAGCGTGAATGGGAACAGCAGCGCGCACGCCACGATGAATACCACGTCGTACGCGCCAAGGATGCGGAGCCAGGGCAGCGCCTCGGCGATCGGGCGGCCGGCCATGAGCCGAGCGGTGCTGCCACTCGCGCCCATCACGATGGGAACGAAGAATGGCAGGCTGAGCATCGGCAGGAGCAGCTCGGCGAGCCGCGTATTCACCGCCATGGCACTGAACAATGTACCCACTGCCACGAGCCCGATGGCAGCGAGCGTCGCGATGGCGGCGAGGACTGGAATCGCGTCGCCCATGGGCAGGTTGTAGAAGATCGCGACCGCCGGGATCGTGACGAGCTGGATCCCCGCCACGAACGCGAAGTTCGCGAGCGCCTTGCCCAGATAGATCGCCTCGCGGGGAATGGGCGCAACGAGCAATGCGTCCATCGCGCGGTCGGCGGTCTCCACGCCGAATGAGCGCTGCAGGCCGAGCAGGCCACTGAAGGTGAAGATCACCCAGAGCACGCCGGGGGCGAGGTCGATGGCCGCGACGGCGGTCGAGTCCCAGGCGAAGAAGAAGATCACGATGCCGAGCAGCGCGAAGACGATAGCCGAGAAGAAGGCCGTGCGCGTGCGGAACTCGATCGCGAGGTCCTTGCGGGCGATCAGGAGGGCAGTGGCGAGGGTACTAGGCATGCACCACCACCTCGCGATACTCGCGATGGTATGCGTCGGCGTCGAGCGTGTCGCGCGCGTCGAGGCGCGCGATCCGGCCGGCGATCATCATCGCGGCATGCGTCGCGATCGCGAGGCCCTCGGCCACGTTGTGCGTCACGAGCACGAGTGCGGCGCCCGAGGCGCGCAGCGACTGCAGCTGTGACGTGAGCGCCACCGCGCCGGCTTCGTCGAGCCCCGTGTAGGGCTCATCGAGCAGCACCACTCGCGGCTGGTGCACCGTGGCGCGCGCGATGGAGACGCGCTGCTGCAATCCCCGGCTGAGCGAGCGCACGGGTGCGTCAGCGCGATCGAGCACGCGCATGCTCGCGAGCGACCGCTCGGCGGCGCCGTGCGGATCCGGGAGCCCATGCAGCTTCGCCGCGAACTCCACGTTCTCGCGCGCCGAGAGGGCGGAGTAGAGCATGGACTGGTGCGAGATCAGTCCAACGAGGGAGCGCGCGGAGTTTCCCCCCTCGGCGCGCAGGTCGCGACCGTGAATGCGCGCGCTGCCGCCGGTGGGCTTGAGCAGTCCCGCGAGCATGCGGAGCAGCGTGGTCTTGCCGGCGCCGTTGGGGCCGAAGAGCGCCAGGCACTGGCCCGCCTGGAGCGCGAGGGAGACGTCGTGCACGGCCCGGCGCGCGCCGAACGCCCGCGTGAGCGCGGACGCCTCGAGCGCGGGAGTGAGGGGCACCTGCGGCGGGATGACGGAACCGTCAGCGGACACCGGCGAAAGATAGGTATTTCACCCTCGCCGCGCCCCTCGCGCGACCCTATGTTTGGGCGCCCGGTCCTCCCCGGGAAAATTGGCCCTGCCCGAGAGGCTCCCCTTGGCTCCTGACATTCGCGACCAGCTCCAGACCACCCTCAGCGGCAGCTACACGCTGGAGCGAGAGCTCGGCGGGGGTGGAATGAGTCGCGTGTTCGTGGCGACGGAGACGTCGCTGCAGCGAAAAGTCGTCGTGAAGGTGCTGCCGCCGGAGCTGGCGGCGGGCGTGAGCGTCGAGCGATTCAAGCGCGAGATCCAGCTGGCCGCCGCGCTGCTGCAGGCGCACATCGTGCCCGTGCTCTCGGCGGGCGACACCGATGGCCTGCCCTACTACACGATGCCGTTCGTGGAGGGCGAGTCGCTGCGCGCCAAGATCGCGAAGGGACCGCTCACGATCACCGAGTCGGTGGGCATCCTGCGCGACGTGGCCAAGGCGCTGGCCTACGCGCACGATCGCGGCGTGGTGCATCGCGACATCAAGCCCGACAACGTGCTGCTCTCGGGTGGCTCGGCCGTGGTGACGGACTTCGGGATCGCGAAGGCCATCTCGGCCGCCAAGACGAACGCGCCGGGCGCCACGCTCACGATGGTCGGCACCTCGATCGGCACGCCCGTCTACATGGCGCCCGAGCAGGCCGCGGGCGACCCCGATACGGATCACCGCGCGGACATCTACGCCTGGGGCGTGATGGGGTACGAGCTGCTTACCGGGCGGCCTCCCTTCCACGGACTCACGCCGCACAAGCTGCTCGCCGCGCACATGGGCGAGACGCCGGCGCCGATCTCCTCGCACCGTGGCGACATCCCCGCGCCGCTCGCCGACCTGGTGATGCGGTGCCTCTCGAAGGAGCCGCACGCGCGCCCGCAACAGGCGTCGGAGCTCGTCCGGGTACTGGAGAACGTGACGAGTGGCACCTCGATGCCGGCCATGTCGCCGCTGTTGTTCGGCGGCAAGGGCATGCTGGTGAAGGCCCTCGCGGTGTACGCGGTGGCATTCGCGTTCATCGGCATCCTGGCGAAGGCGGCGATCGTCGGCATCGGCCTGCCGGACTGGGTGCTGCCGGGATCGCTCATCGTCATGCTGCTCGGGCTGCCGGTGATCCTGTTCACCGCCTATGCGCAGCGCATGGCCTGGCGCGCCGCGACGGTGACGCCGACCCTCACGCCGGGCGGCACGCCGTCGCTGCCGATGGGAACGGTCGCGACGATGGCCGTGAAGGTCAGCCCGCACATGAGCTGGAAGAAGACCGCGTGGGGCGGCATCTACGCGCTCGCGACGTTCGTGGTGCTGATCTCGGCGTTCATGATCATGCGCTCGCTCGGCATCGGGCCGGCGGCGAGCCTGCTCGCGAGCGGGAAGCTCGACAAGCAGGACCGGCTGCTCATCGCCGACTTCAAGGCGATCGGGGACACCACGCTGGGCCCGGTGGTGGCCGAGGCGGTGCGCGCGGATCTCGCGCAGTCGAACGTGATCACGCTCTTCTCGCCCGGCCAGGTGGCCGCGGCGCTCGGGCGCATGCAGAAGGCGCGGGACACGCGGCTCACGAGCGACCTGGCCCAGGAGCTCGCGCAGCGAGAGGGAGTGAAGGCGATCGTCGACGGAACCGTCCAGACACTCGGAGCGGGATTCATTGTATCGCTTCGGCTGGTCGGCGCGGACTCCGGCCAGGCGCTGGCGAGCTTCCAGGGGACGGCGAATTCGCCCGCCGACCTGATTCCCACGATCGGCAAGGTGAGCCGCGAGTTGCGCGCGAAGATGGGAGAGTCGCTGAGGAAGGTGCAGGGTGGGCAGCGACTCGAGGAAGTCACGACGACATCCCTCCCGGCGCTGAAGAAATACACGGAGGGCCTGCACGCACTCAACGTGGAGTCGGACTTCACGACGGGCGCGCGCCTGCTGGAGGAGGCCATCCACCTCGACACCGGGTTCGCGATGGCCTACCGGCGCCTGGGCGTCGAGCTGAACAACCGCGGGGGACAGGAAGACCGCGTCGCAGAACTGCTCACCAAGTCGTATGAGCATCGCGACCGCCTGAGCGAAGTCGAGCGCCAGATGGCGACCGGCAGCTTCCTGCAGTCCGGGCCGCTCGCCACGCGCGACGCGCGCGGTTCGATCGCCGCCTACGAAGCCGTGCTGGCAATCAATCCTGACTACGGGCCAGCCCTGAACAATGCGGCGCTGCTGTACGCGCGCCTGCACGAGTTCGATCGGGCGGTCGCGCTGCTTCGGCGGGCGATCGCCCTGCCAGGCGCCAGCTACAACTACTTCTCGAACCTCCTCGGAGGAATGGAAGTGGAGGGCCGGTACGCGACGGCGGATTCACTGCTCGCGGCGCTCGTCGCCAGGTACCCCTCCAATCCGCTGAACGAGTTCAACCGCGCCGACATTGCGCAATCGCGTGGAAACTATGAGGGCGCGAACCGGATCCTCCGCGCCGCCCTGCCTGCGGTTCAGCCGAACGCGGCGGTGCGCGAAGCCTATCAGTTCGTTATCTCGGGAATGGAGTTGGCCCAAGGGCACCTGCGGGAAGGGATGCGCTGGGACTCGCTCGCCAATGCATCGGCAGGGGAGCGCGGCGCGCTCCGAACGGACGTCGCCGCCGCGCTCGACCGCGCCGCGCTCGCGGCGTGGACGGTCGGCGACCTTCCCGGGAGTGCGCGCATCGTGGATTCACTGGAGCGCTCCGGTGCGCTCTCGCGCTTCACCGGCGCCTCCATGCCCTACGACCTGCTTGGCTCCACGTACGCGGCAACTGGACAGCCGGCCAAGGTTCGCGCGCTGGTCGCCCTCAAGCGCAAGACGCTCGGCTCCTCGCACGACACCATCACGATCGCCCCGCGGTACATGGTCGAGGCATACCAGGCACTGGCCGAGAAGCGCTACGCCGATGCGGCGCGCAACTTCAACGCGGCCAACATTGGCGACGGCAACTGCATGACGTGCGTCCTCCCCTTCCTCGGCGTGTCGCTCGACCGCGCGGGAATGGCAGACTCGGCGATCAAGGTGTTCGAGTCATATGCCAACGCCTTCAACCATCCCGCGTATGATGTGGCGTACTTCATGCCGCCGGTGCTGATGCGCCTCGGAGAGCTCTACGAGGCGAAAGGCAATCGCGACAAGGCCGCCGAGTACTACTCGCGGTACGTCACGCTCTACAAGACCGCCGACCCCGAGCTTCAGCCGCGCGTGAACGACGTGCAGAAGCGCATCGCACGACTGCGGATCGGAAAGGGTTGATGACGGACATCAGGGAGCAGTTGCAGTCCACGCTCGGTGGCGGCCACACCCTCGAGCGCGAGCTCGGGGGCGGCGGCATGTCGCGCGTGTTCGTGGCCACCGAGAATGCGCTCGGCAGGCGCGTGGTGGTCAAGGTGCTGCCACCAGAACTGCTCGCGGGCGTGAACGTCGACCGCTTCAACCGCGAGATCAAGCTCGCCGCGCAGCTCCAGCACCCGCACATCGTGCCGGTGATCACCGCCGGCGAGACGGACGGGCTGCCCTACTACACGATGCCATTCGTGGAGGGCGAGTCACTCCGCTCGCGCATCGCCGAGGGCCCGCTGCCGATCGACGACGCGGTGAGCATCCTGCGGGACGTCGCCAAGGCGCTGGCGTTCGCGCATGGACGCGGCGTGGTGCATCGCGACATCAAGCCGGACAACGTGCTGCTGGCCGAGGGCTCGGCCGTGGTCACCGACTTCGGCATCGCGAAGGCGCTCTCCGCGGCCAAGAGCGCGACGCCCACCGGCGACTCGCTCACGCAGGTGGGCATGTCCATCGGAACGCCCCTCTACATGGCGCCCGAGCAGGCAGCGGGCGACCCGGACACCGATCATCGGGCGGACATCTACTCGTGGGGCATCATGGCCTACGAGATGCTCACGGGGCAGCCGCCCTTTCACGGGCTGCCGAGCGCCAAGCTGCTGATGGCGCACCTCAGCCAGGCGCCCACGCCGATCACCGAGCTGCGCAGCGACATTCCGCCGTCGCTCGCCGACCTCGTGATGCGCTGCCTGGAGAAGGATCCCGCGGATCGCCCGCAGACTGCGTCGGAAGTCGCGCGCGCGCTGGAGCACGTTGCGACGTCCGGCTCCATGGCCTCGATGTCGCCGCTCCTGCTCGGCGGAAAGGGGATGGTCTGGCGCGCGCTCGCCCTGTACGCGCTGGCGTTCATTGCCGTCGCCGTGCTCGCGAAGGCGGCGATCGTCGGCATCGGCCTGCCGGACTGGGTGCTGCCCGGCGCGATCGGCGTGATGGCACTCGGCCTGCCCGCCATCCTCTTCACGGCCTACGTGCATCGCAGCGTCATGCGTTCGGTGAGCGTCTCGCAGGAGCTCACTCCGAACGGGACGCACGCGGCGCCGCGCGGCACGATGTCCACCATGGCGGTCAAGGCGAGCCCGCACGTGTCGTGGCGGCGCACGCTGTTCGGCGGCGTGTACGCGCTGATCGCATTCGTGGTGGTGGTCGGCGGCTGGATGGTGATGCGCGCGATGGGCATCGGCCCCGCAGGCTCACTGATGGCGAGTGGCAAGCTGGGCGACCAGGCGCGCGTGCTCATTGCGGACTTTCGCGGTGACAGCATGCTCGCTCGCGCCGCGGCCGAGGGCGTGCGCGCCGACCTCCAGCAGTCGAAGGTGATCTCGCTCGTGACGCCCGCGATGGTGTCGGCGGCACTCGGCCGCATGCAGAAGCCGGTGGACACCAAGCTGACGCCGGACGTCTCGCGCGACCTCGCGGCCCGTGAGGGAATCAGGGCGATCGTGGACGGCGAGGTGACGCAGGCAGGAAGCGGCTTCCTGGTGACGCTGCGACTGCTCAGCGCGGACTCGGGCACCACGCTCGCGAGCTACCAGAAGGGCGCGAACAGCCCGAGCGACCTGATCGAGACGATCGGCGCGCTCACCCGGCAGCTGCGGGGCAAGATCGGTGAGTCGCTCAAGGACGTGCAGGGCGGCCAGCGACTCGAAGAGGTGACCACGGCGTCGCTCCCCGCCCTGCAGCGTTACAGCGAGGGCATCGAGCTCCTGTCGCGAAAGGGCGACTTCACCAACGGCATCAGGAAGCTGGAGCAGGCGATCCACCTGGACACGGCGTTCGCCATGGCGTATCGCCGGCTGGCCGTCGAGCTGAGCAACCGCGGCGGGTACCAGGATCGTGTCGACGTGCTGCTCCAGAAGGCGTACGACCACCAGGATCGCCTCAGTGAAGTCGAAAAGCAGATGGCGATTGCCGCGTACTGGAACAACCGCTCGCCGAAATTCCGCGACACGCAGAAGGCGCTCGCTGCCTACGAGGCAGCGCTCGCAGCCAACCCGAACTACGGCTCGGCGCTCAACAACGCCGCGCTGCTCAACAACCAGCTGGGGCACGCGGCGCGGGCAGAATCCCTCTATCGAAAGGCCATCTCGCTGAACCCGTCGCAGACGGCGACCTACTACGGCAACCTGATGAGCGTGCAGCTCATCGGCGGACGCGTCGCGGCAGCAGAGAGCACGTACCAGCAGATGGCGAAGAACTTCCCCACGCTCGCGGGGCTCGCGATGCAGCGCGTGCCTCTGCTCGACGCACGCCAGCAACCCGAGTCCGCCAAGGCGGTGCTGCGCGCGAACATGCAGGTGGCCGCGAGCAACGTGACCCTGCGCGAGTCGCTCGCGGGAACGCTCTCGGCATTCGAGCTCCGCGAGGGGCACGTGCGCGAGTCGCAGCGACTCGTTGGCGACGTGGTGAAGGCACAGGTCGAGCGCGGCGTGCAGGGCGCCGGCGTGGGCGTGGCGACGAACCGCGCCTACACCACACTCTGGGTCTACGGCGATTCCGCCAGGGCTCGGGTGATCCTCGATTCGCTCACCGGCACCTCCGACTTCCAGTCGATTCCGGAGAGCGAAAAGCCGTGGAGCTTTCTCGCCCAGATGAACGTGCTGCTCGGACGCCGGCAGATCGCGAAGCGTGCGGTGGACGAGGCACTCAAGCAGCTGGGACAGGGGAATGACACGCTCGTGAAGAACGACCGCACCGACCTGGAGGCCACGCGGGACCTCGCCGATGGCAAGGTGGTCCAGGCCATCACGAAGGCCCGTTCGACCGGCCTCAGTGGCTGCAAGAACTGCGACGAGGCGATCTTCGGCTACCTGTTCGACGTCGCCAACATGCCGGACTCGGCGCTTGTCGCCTACGAGCGCTACCTGGCCGTTCCGTATCGGGGGGTGGGCAACGAGTCGCAGTTCCTCGCCGGCACCTACAAGCGCCTGGGCGAGCTGTACGAGGCGAAGGGCAACGTGACCAAGGCGCTCGAGAACTACGAGCGTTTCGTGGACCTGTGGAAGACCGCCGACCCGGAGCTCCAGCCGCGCGTGGCCGAGGTGAAGGCGCGCATCGCGCGACTCTCGCGCGGCCGAGGCTGATCGAGCGGTTCCCTGGTCAGCGCCCCCAACGGTAGCTGCCCTTGAGGAAGAGGGCGTGCCGCTCGGCGCCCTGCTCGCGCGCCTGCTGCCACACCGCATAGAACACGGAGCCGGCGCGATACTCCCAGCGCAGCACGCCGTTCACCCGCACCTCGCGCGCCGAAAAGCTGGACTGGTTCGATTCCCCCCCGATGAGAAATGCACGCGCGGGACCGGCGCCGTCGGGATCAACCTCGAAGCGCCCGGCTCCCACTGCGCTGATGGAACCGCGATCGCGGCCGTACACGTCGAAGGCGTAGCTGCGCGCCGCACGCAGCTCCTTGTAGTCGGCAAAGTGCGCGTTCGAGTGGAAGGGCTGCGCGAAGAGCTGGAAGCTGAGCGTGGGGGTGAGCGTCCAGTCGGCGCGCACGTCCACGTACGCGGTCGACTGCCGCAGCGTGGCGAACACGTACCGGCGTCCAAAGGTGGGACCGAGGTCATCGGTAACGGATCGCACGAACTGCGCGGCGTCCTCGATGCGCTCCACCGACGGCGAAAGCAGGAGCTGCAGCGAGGGGCGAGGGCGCATGACCAGGTCCACGGACCCTCCGGCTTCCGATCCCGCCATGCCCTTCCCTTCCCGATACGCGTTGAAGCGCGCGAGCAATGGCCGGCGGGAATCCGTGCCGACGGAGCCGCCCACTTCCCATTGGGCCGGCACCGCCGTCCGCGGCCCGCCGCGCGTGAGCCTGTCGCTCGTGAACGCGGGCCGGAACAGCAGGCGCCCCGAAAGGCTCCAGAGCGAACGCAGCATGGCCGAGGAAGTGAGCCCCGCGCGCTGGTAGATCACGTCCCCTCCATGATTCGCGGCCTCCTGCGCAATCGCCACGACCCTCAGGTCACGAACCGCGCGCTTCATCCCGGTGAACCCCAGGCCGTAGGCGCCGGTGAGCGATCGCACGTCGGCGCGCGCGAGGTAGCCCACGTCGTTCGACTCGTAGCCCGCGCTCGTCTCGTGGTACTGCATGGAGCCGAACCAGGGCGAGCCGTTGTAGATCACGCTCACCGCACCGTCGACGCCGCGCAGCGCGGTACGTGCCGAGTCCACCCCCAGGTAGCCTGCATCCGGCCGCTGAAGGTAGCGCGCGCTCGAGC
The DNA here is from genome assembly GCA_028287305.1 of Gemmatimonadota bacterium. GTDB lineage: Bacteria > Gemmatimonadota > Gemmatimonadetes > Gemmatimonadales > Gemmatimonadaceae > JAQBPX01. The sequence goes on along the minus strand of JAQBPX010000023.1, from coordinate 40,955 downwards.
GCTGCAGGTCCAGGATCTCCTGCGTCCCGCCGCGCACGCCGCTTCCCGCGACGTGCCCGCCCAGTATCCAGCGTCGATCGCTCGAGGCGATCCGGCCGTCCACGCCCAGAAGGTAGGCGTCGCGCGCCGCCTTGTTCGCGGCAGTCGCGATGAAGCCGAACGAGCTTCGGCCCCCCTTCACGTCGCGCTTGGCGCGACCCACGAAGTAGTGATCGTGCGCTGACGTCGCTCGCGTGCTCGCATCGACCAGCCCCACGGACCAGCCGTGCTCGAGCTGCCCGCTCAGCTTCGCCGCGCCGACGATCGGCGTCTCGCCGATGCGCCTCCAGTGCACGAATCGCGAGAATCCATACGCCGCCGAAACGACGGGCGCGCCGAACTCGAAGATGCCGGAGCCCTCAAGGAAGAAGGGCCGTTTCTCGGGAAAGAACGTCTCCACCTCGGAGAGGTTGATCACCGCCGGGTCCACCTCCACCTGGCCGAAGTCCGGGTTGATCGTGCCGGTCAGCGAGAGGCCGGAGCCGAGCCCGAGGCGGAGGTCCGCCCCGGCGTCTGCGCCACCGGTCGAGCGCGACACCACGTACGGCGTGACTTCCACCGGCGACGGAGGCGCCAGGCCCACCAGCCCATGCAACTCGCCGAACGCCGACACGAACCCCGGCGTGGTGGGCAGGTACGGCACCCAGTGCGACCACTCATCGCGGCGCGCCACCGCGCGATAGAACTGGAGGCCCCACACCTGCTCACCGGCGCTCGCATGAAAGCGAAGCTGCGAGAGCGGAATGCGATACTCGGCGACCCACCCAGCGGAATCGATGCGCGTGACCACGTCCCAGAGGGGATCCCACGACGAATCGTCGTCCTCGTCGTTGAAGTGGTAGACGTCCAGCTTCGTGCCCGCCGGGTTCACGCCGAAGCGATAGGCGGTTCGGTGGTCGTGATACGAGTCGAAGATCACGTCGATCCAGTCGGACGACACGTCACCGGGATCCTTGCGCGCGAGCGGCGCGGCGATCGAGTCGGGATGCGGATCGAACATCCTCGCGCCCACGTAGATGAAGCCTGCGTCGTACAGCACGCGGATCTCCGTGCGGTACGTGGCGGGAACGCCGGGGGTGGGATGCCGCTGCGTGAAGTCACCCGCGACTTCCGCGCGCGCCCAGTCGGCCTCGTCGAGCCTTCCATCCAGGTGGATGACGCCGGACGCGCGAGTGGCGCCAAGCGATCGAGGCGAAGGCGACTGTGCCCCGGCGACGCGTGGTGCTGGCAGGAGGGCAAGCGCGAGCAGCGCGAGTGCCGCGAGTGACGCGAGTGGATTTCGCATGCCGCATCCTGCCCCCGACTCGCGCGCGACGCCGCAGCACGTCGCCCAATCACCAAGCCTCGCCGCCAGGGTGGCCTTTCGCACCGCCCGCCAGCCAGCCCACTCGGCGGCCCAAACGGCCCGCTCGGCGATTCACGGCGCGTTCGGCAGGCGACGGCTGGCGCAGGGTGGGCGCCGCACGATCTTTCGACCATGCCAGGATCGCTGACGTCATCGCGCACCAGCACCGCAGTTCCCGCGGCGTACTCGCTCGCGCGCGCGAGCGTGGTCTTTGCGCTGTGGACGATCTTCGGCCTGCTCTGGTCGGCGCCGAAATATTTCGTTGCACCCGCCGGGCGCGAGGGCGCAGACTTCCTGGATTCGGTGACCTATGTAGTGCCGTTCTACTGGACGTGGGCGGTGCTCACGCCGGTCGTGCTTCGACTGACCCGCATGGCGTCCCGCTTCTCGATGTACGACTGGCGGCGCTGGGCAATCGTGATCGCCGCAGCCGCACCCGTGGTGGCGCTGCACGGCATCCTCTACATCGGGGTGATGCGACTGATCGGCGTGGGGGGGCCCGTGGACGGTGCGCTGCTCGTGCGCCACGTCATTCGCCATGGGAGCGGCGACCTGGCCACGTACCTCACGGTGACGGGCATCGCGATGCTCGTGGCCGAGCATCGGCTCTCGAGTGAGCGCAGTACGGTGGCGCTGGCGCTCGAGTCGCGCGTGGCTCGCGCCGACCTCGAGCTATTGCGCTGGCAGCTGCATCCGCACTTCCTCTTCAATGCGCTCAACACCGTGTCCACGCTCGTGCTGCGCGGCGACACTCGGCAGGCCGATCATGCGATCCAGTTGATCTCGCGCTACCTGCGCGGCGCCCTGACCGAGCGGGCCGACGCGCTCGTGACGGTGGAGGACGAGCTGCAGCGCGTGCAGCGCTACGCTGACATCGAGGCACTCCGCTTCGGTGACTCCACTCGCCTGGAGGTCGAGCTGCCGGACGCGTTGCGGAGCGCGACGCTCCCGGGCTCCATCCTCCAGCCGCTGGTGGAGAACGCATTCCGGCATGGAGGCGGCTTCGTGTCGCTGGCATTCTCCCGCGTGGGCGACCGGCTGCGCATCGTGATCATGGACCCCGGACTCGCAACGCCTGCCGAAGGTGCAGCGTTGGCGACGCCAGGAGGGTTCGGCGTGGCTTACGTGAAGGAGCGCCTGCGGCAGTTCTACGACTCCGACGCCACCTTCAGCCTGCAGCATGGTGGCGGCGCCGGAACGGCGACGCTGGAGCTGCCGCTACCGGGTGGCACATGAGCGGCCCACTGCGCGTGATGATCGTGGACGACGAGCCGCTGGCGCGCGAGGGGCTGCGCCTGCGGCTGCGCGGCGAGCCGGGAGTGGTGATCGTGTCGGAGCATGGCGATCCCGCGCGCGCCCTGCAGGCGATGGCCCAGGATGCGCCCGACCTCCTCTTCCTCGACGTCCAGATGCCCGGGATGGACGGGTTCGGTCTCCTGGAGCACGCGCGCGACCTGCCGCTGGTGGTATTCGTCACGGCGCACGAGGAGCATGCCATCCGCGCGTTCGCCGTGCGCGCGCTCGACTACCTGCTCAAGCCCGTGGACCCCGAGCGCCTGCGGGAAACGCTGGCGCGCGCGCGCGCGCAGGTGGAGCAGCGTCGCAAGGGAGAGCTGCTCGACACCGTGCAGGGACTGGTTGCGGGAAGCGGCGAGCCCGGCGTCCGCTCCGCTCCGCCGGCGCGCAACGGCGACCGGATTGCCATCCGTGGCGGCGACGACATCCAGTTCGTGGAGCTGCGCGACATCGATTACGTGGAGGCTGCGGGAGACGCTGTGCGACTGCACGCGGGACCCGTGACGCACGTCGTGAACCGCAGCATGGGGGCAATGCTTGCCGCGCTCGATCCCGCGAGCTTCGTTCGGATCCACCGCAGCACCATCGTGAACATGCAGCGCGTGAAGTCGCTGCAGCCCTGGTTTCATGGCGAGTACGTGCTCGTGCTGCACGACGGCACGCGGCTCAAGCTGAGCCGCGGATACAGGTCCGCGGTGGAGCGTCTGCTCGGCGTGTAGCTCCAGCCGGCGAGTCGCTGAGGCCAGGGGCTACCCTGCGGTAGTCTCTCCCCCGAGCAGCGAGAGCACTTCGCCGGTGATGTAGCTCGAGTCGGCGTTGCTCGCGAAGAAGACGTACGCCGGCGCGATCTCCTCCGGCTGCGCGGGCCGCTTGTATGGCTGGTCCTTGCCGAACTGCGACACCTCCTCCGGCGTCTTGTTGTCGCTCGGGTTGAGCGGCGTCCACACGGGCCCCGGGGCCACGGCATTCACGCGGATCCTTCGCTCCACCAGGTTCTGCGCGAGCGACTTGGTGAAGGCGTGGATCGCACCCTTGGTGGAGGAGTAGTCGAGCAGGTTCTTCTCGCCGTTCAGTCCCGTGATCGAGCCCGTGTTCACGATCGCGCTCCCCGCTTCCATGTACTCGAGCGCGGCCTTCGCCAGGCGGAAGTAGGCGTAGATGTTCGTGTGGAAGGTGTGGTTCCACTGCTCATCGGTGACCTCGGCCAGAGACTCCTGCGCGTTCTGGTACGCGGCATTGTTCACGAGGATGTCGAGCTTGCCGAACTCGACCACCGTGCGCTCCACGAGCTCCTTGCAGAACAGCGGATTGACGAGGTCGCCGGCGATCATCAGGCAGCGGCGTCCTTCGGATTCCACGGCGCGACAGGTGACGTCGGCGTCGGATTGCTCCTCCGGGAGGTACGAGATGCAGACGTCGGCGCCCTCGCGCGCGTAGAGTGCGGCGACCGCGCGACCGATCCCGGAATCACCGCCGGTGATGAGCGCCACCTTGCCCTCGAGCTTGCCGGCGGCGCGGTACTCCGGCGCTTCCCATTTGGGCGCGGGGCGGATTTCGCTCTCGAGCCCGGGCTTCTCGTGGTGCTGCCTGGGGAGGGGCGGCTTGGGATAGCGACCCGCGCGCTTCGTCTGCCGGTCGCCCGCCTTCTTCTTGACGCCGCTTCGCTTGCTAGCCATCGCTCAATCCCGGATAGATGTCCGGTCGCGACGAGCAATTGGCATTCCCCAAGTGCATCAAACGACGAACTACAACTACAAGATCAAGAGACATGAGACACGGATTTCACCGGCGCTGCCGCGCACACGGGTACGACGGCAGTACCCGTGTGCGTTGCGTAGCGACGCCAGTGAAATCCGTGTCTCAAGGCAGTTGCTCTTAGTGAACGGCAGATCCCTCGCTGGCGCTCGGGATGACAGGAGAGTCGCTCAGGATGGCGGCAGGCGCCATCGGCGCCACCAGGCTCATCGCATACTCGGCCATCGCCGTGATGGTCAGGCTCGGGTTCACCCCGGGATTGCCCGGCACCACCGATCCGTCCATCACGTACAGCCCCGGATACTGGTGCACCTGGAAGTCCGTGCCGATCACTCCCTCGCCCGCGTCCCGCCCGAAGGGCACGCCGCCCAGGATGTGCGCCGTCATCGGGATGCCCAGAAAGCTCTCGTTCACCGAGCCGCCCGGCACCCCATTCGTCTTCGCCGCGAACGCGCGCGCCACCTCATGCCCAACGCCCGGGTCCGACACCGCCGACCGCGCGCCATCCGCGCTCGACACCAGCCCCCGCTGGAAGAGCGTGAACACGCTCCGGCCCAGCCGCATGCGCACGCGATGATCCACGTGCTGCATCACGAGGATGATCGTCCCCCGCTCCGCCCACCCCGGCAGCACGTGCGTGCGCAGCAGGTCCTGCGGGCGCTTTGCCACCTGCCAGAGCGTCCGCATAACGCGACCCAGCACGCTCGATCCTTCCACCAGCGGCGCGCTGAGGAACCGCATCATGCTCGACCCGGCCGGATAGCGCACCGGTTCCACCGTCGTCACCGAATCCGCCGAGAAGATCGACGTGATCGCCACGCCCTTCGAGTAGTCCACCCCGCCATCGCGCGCGACGGACCCGAGAATCGCCTCGCTGTTCGTGCGCACGTGATCACCGAGCCTGGGCGAGAGCTCGCCCAGCGAGCGCGTCACGTCGCGACAGCGAAACAACAATCGCATGGTGCCGAGCGCCCCCGCCGCGACCACCACGCGCCGCGCGCGCTGCACCGTGCGTCCATACAGCACCTCGTAGCGCGCGCCGTCCTCCTGCTCGCCGCGCAGCGGGCGAATGTCGGTCACCTCGCATCCGGGACGAATCTCGACGCCGCGCTTCTCCGCGAGGTAGAGGTAGTTCTTCACGAGCGTATTCTTCGCGTCGTGGCGGCAGCCCACCATGCACCCGCCGCAGTGAATGCACCCGCGACGAGACGGGCCCTCGCCGCCGAAGTACGGATCGGGCACGAGCTTCCCCTCCTCGCCGGCCGCACCGAAGAACGCGCCCACCTCCGCCGCGCGAAACGAGCCCTCGGCGCCGCGCTCGCGCGCGATGTCGCGCAGCACATGATCGGCCGGCCACATTCGCGGATTGGTCGCGACTCCGAGCATGCGTCGCGCAGTGTCGTAGTGTCTCGCCAGCAGCCCCGGCCACTCCACCAGCCCATGCCACCCACGCTCGGCGAATGCCGCGTCATCGGGTGACATCAGCACGTTGGCATACCCCAGGCTCCCGCCGCCGACGCCCGCGCCATGCAGCACGAACACGTTGCGAAATGGCGAGAGCTGCAAAATGCCGCGACAGCCGATCCCCGGCGCCCAGAGGTAGTTGCGCACGTCCCACGTGCTCTTCGCGAAATCCTCGTCGCGAAAGCGGCGCCCTCGCTCGAGGATCACCACGCCGAATCCCTTCTCGGCATAGCGCAACGCGGCCACGCTGCCACCGAAGCCGGACCCGATGATCACGACGTCCACGGGAGTTTCCGCCATGCCTGTCGCTGCACTCATCGCCCGCTCCTCCGAAACACGAGTGGCCGGCTCGGCAGGGAGTCGATCCGCAGCCGCCCGATCATCAGCGAATCGCCCCCGCGATTTCCATCGAAGTACATCGTGGGCTCGCCGGCCGCGGTGAGCTTCAGCACCACCGAGTCGCTCACGATCGAACCCGCTACCGCCACGGTCACCGCGCGCGTGGAGCTCACCGTGCCGCTCCCGCCCACCGTGATGCCGAATGCATTCGCCGGCTGCGCGGGAGGCGCGTCGAGGTCGAGCGTGATCGAGATGCCGCTGTTGTCATCGGGCGCACCCACCCAGCGCGTGATGACGTTCGCGCCGACCACCACCGACCCTGGAGCCGCAAAGTCGTTGCGCTCGCCGGTGCATTGCACCGTGAACATCGCCAACAGCGCGGCCCCGGCCAGCGCCGACACCCTCACAGCGCCCTCGCCATCACGCGGTCATCCTGGAGGTCCTCACCGAGCGCGAACTTCTGCCCGCCCACGTCGAGGAAGCCGCGCTTCTCGTAGAACCGGATCGCCCGGCGGTTGCTCTCCCACACGCCCAGCCACGCGACCTCGGCGTGCCTCGACGCCGCCTCCACGAACAGCGCGTCCATCAACTGGTTCGCCAGCCCGGTCCCGTGCATCTCGCGCGCGATGTAGAAGCGCAGCACCTCCGCAAAGCGTGTCGCTTCCGGGAAGGCTGCCCTCACGCACGCGGGCACTTCCTCGTCGTGCAGGTAGCCGAACCCGACGATCACGCCATCGCGCTCCGCCACGAGCACGTACGCCTCGCGCAGGTCCTGCTGGATGCGCTCGAGGGTGTACGCCGTGGAGACGTACGCGTCCATGTCCTCCGCGCGGTTGAACTCCTGGAAGGTGTCGCGAAAGGTGCGCTCGCCGATCTCGGCCAGCGCCGGCGCATCTGCCATCACGCCGCGGCGAATGTTCACTTGCTCCCCGCCTTCACGTAGCGATCGTACCACGCCACGTAACGGTTCATCCGGTCGACCAGGTAGCTCGGCACCGTGAGGCCGTGAAACTGCGACGGATAGATCACGAGCTGCGTGGACACGCCGAGCGTGCGCAGCGCCTGGTACATCTGCTCGCCGCCCATGATCGGCACGTTGAAGTCACTCTGCCCGCCCATGAACAGCGTGGGCGTCGTGATCTTCTCCGCCTGGAAGAACGGCCACGAAAGCTTGTCCCACAGCGCCTTGTTCTTCCATGGCGCGCCGAGCTCGAGGTCGTATTGCGGGATGTACTCATCGGTGCCGTATATACCGTACCAGAGCGCGCTGCCCGCGCCGCTCACCGCCGCCTTGAATCGCGGCGTGGTGCCGATGGTGTAGTCGGTGAGGATGCCGCCGTAGCTCCACCCACCGATACCCAGGTGGTTGGGGTCGGCCACTCCACTGCGCACCGCTTCGTCCACGGCGCCGAGCAGGTCCATCACTTCCTTGTTCCCCCAGTCGGCGAAGATCGCCTTCTGGTACGCCGAGCCGCGGCCATCGCTGCCGCGATAGTTCACCGACAGCACCTGGTACCCGTTCGCGACGTACACCTGCTTCGGCAGGCTGAACTCCCAGCCGTCCTGCCCCTTGGGTCCGCCGTGAATGATCAGCAGCGTGGGCAACGGGCCCTGCACGTCCGCAGGGCGCATGATCATCCCGTGCACCTCGGTGCCGTCCTTGCTCTTCGACGAAAATCCGCTCGTCACGGCCAACCGCACCTGCGACATCAGCGGACGGTTCTGCTGCGACAGTGGACGCAGCGTGCCGCGCTCCACTGCATACACCTCGTATGGCGTCTCCGCCGTGGAAGACAGCACGGCGATGTGCCCGGGTGCCACGCTCGCGGCGCCGATCACCTGCGAGCCCGCGATCACCATCGAGAGCGCGCCGTCGCTGAGGCGCACGCGCCCGAGCACGCGCGAGCGATCGTCGGTCACGAGCACCATCACGCTCGCGCCGTCCTCACCGAAGCTCACCACCTCCACGCCGCGATCGAGCTTGTCAGACACCACGCGCACCGCGCCGCTGCCGTCGGCGGCCACGAGCGCCAGCCGCAGGGTGTGGTACGCATAGAACTTCGGCTCGTCACCGCGCACGAACGCGATCCACTTCCCGTCAGGGCTCCACGCGAGCGGCCCCTCGTCCGGGCCGGCGAAGTCCGTCAGCGCCCTGGGCGCCGCACCGGCAACCGCGTCGATGACGTAGACGTCGGCGTCGAAGGTCTTGCCCGGCTCGGCGATCGGCCGGCTGACGTAGGCGATGCGGCGCCCGTCGGGCGACCACACGGGCGCGTCATCGTCGCGCACGCCGTCCACCAGCGTCTGCACCCTGTGCGACGACACGTCGAACAGCGCGAGGTGCGAGCGCGAGCTGCCGAGGTAGCCGGAGATATCCTGCTTGAACTGGTAGCGATCGATCACGATCGGCTTCGGCGTCTTGTGCTCGGCGCTGTCCTTGCGCGCGATCGAGTCGATGTCCTCGTCCACCACCAGCACGATGCGCTTCGAGTCTGGCGACCAGGCGTAGTCGGTGACGCCGCCCTTCACCTGCGACACGCGCTCGGCCTCACCGCCGCGGCGGTCGAGCAGCCAGAGCTGCGCGCCCTTCCCTTCCTGGCGGCCACTGGTGAACGCCAGCCAGCGTCCGTCAGGGCTGAAGCGCGGCTTCGATTCGCCATCCGGACTCGACGTGACGCGCAACGTGGTCTCGCCATCCCAGCTCGACATCCAGACGTCGGAATCCGACTTGTCCTTCGTGGAGTCGGGCGTGCTCACCGTGTACGCCACCCACGCTCCTTCCGGTGAGACTCGCGGGTCGGAGACGGTCCGCAGCCGGTAGAGGTCGTTGGCGGTGAGCGCGCGCCTGGGCTTCGCGGGAAGCTGGGCATTCGCGGGGGCGAGGGCAGCCAGGAGGAGCAGTCCGGGGAGTCGAATTCTCATGGGTGAAAACATTGTCGCCCAATCGCCTCCTGTCCACTTGATCCCGCTTGGCCGAACGAGCAGAATCCCACCATGAACGACGACATCGACGTCCTCCTCACCGAGACCCGCTCCTTTCCGCCCCCGGCGGAGTTCGCGCGCACGGCGCTGCTCAACGACCCGAACATCTACCTCGAGGCCGCGAACGACACCGAGGCCTTCTGGATGGAGCAGGCGCGCACGCTCGAGTGGATCAGGCCCTTCACGAAGGGCCTGGAGTGGGACGCGCCGCACGTGAAGTGGTTCAGCGACGGAACCCTCAACGCGAGCGCCAACTGCCTCGACCGCCACGTGCGCGGCGCGAAGCGCAACGCGGCGGCGATCATCTGGGAGGGCGAGCCCGGCGACCGCCGGACCATCACCTACTGGGAGCTGTACCGGCAGGTGAACCAGTTCGCCAACGTGCTCAAGGGGCTCGGCGTGGAGCGCGGCGATCGCGTCGCGATCTACCTGCCGTTGATCCCGGAGTGCGCCATCGCGATGCTCGCCTGCGCGCGCATTGGCGCGGCGCACTCGGTGGTGTTCGGCGGGTTCTCGCCCGAGTCGCTGCGCGACCGCATCAACGACTCCGAGTGCAAGGTGCTCGTCACGGCCGACGGCGGGTATCGTCGCGGCCAGGTGGTGCCCCTCAAGCGCAACGCCGACAAGGCGCTGGAGGAGACGCCGAGCATCCGGCACGTGGTGGTGGTGCAGCGTCGGCAGGGCAGCACGATCCAGGAGGCGCACACCGAGATGAAGGAGGGGCGCGACCACTGGTATCACCGGCTGATGCACAACGCGAGCGCGCAGTGCGAGCCGGAGGCGATGAACGCCGAGGACGTGCTCTACATCCTCTACACGAGCGGCACCACCGGCAAGCCGAAGGGGATCGTGCACACCACCGGTGGCTACATGACCGGCGTGGCGTACACCACGAAGTACGTGTTCGACCTCAAGGACGACGACGTCTTCTGGTGCACCGCCGACGTGGGCTGGGTGACGGGCCATTCATACCTGGTGTATGGCCCACTCGCGAATGGCGCCACCTGCCTGATGTACGAAGGCGCGCCCGACTGGCCCGAGAAGGACCGCTTCTGGGACCTCTGTGAGCGCCACGGCGTGACGATCCTCTACACCGCGCCCACGGCGATTCGCGCATTCATGAAGTGGGGCGACCAGCACCCCGCGAAGCACGACCTGTCGAGGCTGCGGCTGCTCGGCTCCGTGGGTGAGCCGATCAATCCCGAAGCCTGGATGTGGTACCAGCAGCACATCGGCGGCAATCGCTGCCCGATCGTGGACACGTGGTGGCAGACGGAGACCGGCGCGATCGTGATCTCGCCACTGCCAGGGATCACGCCGACCAAGCCGGGCAGCGCCACCATGCCGCTCCCCGGATTCAGCGCGGCGCTGCTCGACATAAGGGCGAAGGAGATCGACGTCGGCGGTGGGCTACTCGCCCTCACGAAGCCGTGGCCATCCATGCTGCGCACGATCTGGGGCGACGACGCGCGCTACGTGGAGACGTACTTCACCAAGTGGCCGGGACGCCCGGACCTCTACTTCCCCGGCGACGGCGCGAAGCGCGACGACGACGGCTTCTACTGGATCCTGGGACGCGTGGACGACGTGCTCAACGTGGCCGGCCATCGCATCGGCACCATGGAGGTCGAGAGCGCGCTCGTGGAGCATCCCGCGGTGGCCGAGGCCGCGGTGGTGGGCAAGGCGCACGACATCAAGGGCCAGGCGATCGCCGCATTCGTGACGCTGCGCGAGGGATTCACGCAGAGCTCCTCGTTGCGCGACGAGCTGCGGGAATTCGTGGCGCAGAAGATCGGCGCGATCGCGAAGCCCGACGACATCCTCTTCTCGGCGGACCTCCCGAAGACGCGCTCGGGAAAGATCATGCGTCGCCTGCTGCGGGACATCGCCGAGGGACGGGCGCTTGGGGATACGACCACGCTGGCCGATCCGAACGTGGTGGCGGGGCTCAAGGACCAGTATGAGGCGCAGGAGTCCTGATCGCGCCGCGGCTCGAACTGCATTGAACAGGACAACGGCAGACAACAGCAGGACAAAGGCACGGGCCACAACTCTTAGAAGTTGTGGCCCGTGCCTTTGTCCAGTCGTGTTCCGCCGTTGTCCTGTTCAAGCTGTTCGGCCGCGGCGCGATGAGGCCTAGGCGCGCTTCACACCCCGCCCACGACCGTCGCTCGCCTCATTGAGCCTCAGCTTCGGGCGCTCCTCATCTCCACCGGTGCCCGTGCCCTCCGCTCCTTCCTGCTGCGCGCGGCGGCGGTAGGGGACCAGGTCCTGGCCGAGGACCACCAGCGTGCGCGTCGCGACCGTGCTGGCGAGCGGCTCGCCCACCGCCATCTCGCGCACGTACGTATCGATCGCGCGGTCGAAGGTCATGTCCTCGGCCAGCGTGTCCACGAACATCAGCGCGTTGTCCACGTGCGCGCGGACGATCGCCTCTTCCGCGCGCGCCATGGCGAGACGCAGGCGCCGCTCGGCCGCCGGGGGCAGCTTGCGGGCGAAGATCGTCTCGGGGAGGAAGCGGCGGAGGAAGTTGAACATTTCACTCAGGACTGGGTGCGGCGTGCGGAGAGGCTCTTCATGAGGCAGGGACTGTGCCCGGCTGCTCCGCGTCTGTGACGCAGAGCAGGAACAATATCAGCGTGAGGATGGCGCTGATCACGCACCACTGGCACCACGCCTCGATCCGGTAGGCCTCGAGCCAGGTGAGCCAGCCGCTGAAGATCACGCCGAAGCCGGTGATGGCGAGCAGGGCCTTCCGGATCGCGGCGGACTCGTCGAGCGGGGGCTGCAGCCGCATGATCGAGAGCAGCAGCACCGCGACGTAGAACCCCACGCCCCAGAGGGCCACCGGGAGCCCGAACAGCGTGGCCCAGCGACTCGTCTGCACCTTCTCGCACGATCCCACGGCGCAAACCAGCTGGCCGATGTACCCGAGCTTGTAGAGCGTGAGGTAGAGCGCGACGAACAGCCCGAGCAGCGCGATGAGCGCCGTGAGCATCCGGCGGTTCATGGCTTCTTCGCGGCCGGCAGGGCGGGAGTCGGTGCAGCAGCCATCGAAGCGAGCTCCGTGTCGACGGCCTTCTTGAACTCGTCGTACGGCAAGCCACCCGAGATCTTCTTGGTGCCGATGATGAAGCTGGGCGTGCGATCGATGCCGCGCTTCTCGGCGTCGGCCAGGTTCGCCTGGATCTGCCCCTGGAACTTCTTGGTGTCGATGCACTGCTGGTACTTCGACTCGTCGACTCCCACGCCCTTCGCCACGCCGAGCAATGCCTTGTCGGGATCGCCGGTCGCCTCGCCATTCCAGATGTCCTGGTTGGCGAAGATCGCGTCATGCATTTCCCAGAACTTGCCCTGGTCGCCGGCGCACCACGCGGCGCGGTGGGCGTGCCAGGTGTTCTTGTGGATGGGCAGCGGGTAGTCCACGAAACGCATCCGGATCAGCCCCGTGTTGATCAGGCGCGTGCGGATGTCGGGCTCGGTGAGCGTGGCGAACTGGCCGCAGCCGGGACACTCGAAGTCGGCGAACTCGATCACCTCGAGCTTCGCGGTGGGGCTCCCGATCAGGTGCCCCTGCGACTCCATCTTGGGGAGGGTCGTGTCGATCTCGCTGACGACCTGCTTGGGCTTGGACGCCTGCCAGGCGAGGAGGCCCACCCCGGCAATGGCGATCACGGCGAGGCCAAGGTAGAAGCCCCGTCCGGGGCCTCCCCTGGCCTGCTTCACCACTCCCGGTCGTCCCGGTCGTCCTTCCACTCGGTTCTTTGCCATTGCTCTTCGGTATTCTCCGTCGCCTCCGCCACGATGCGGCGGTTGTCGGCGACCTCTGGCGTGTCGTAGGTGGCGCGCACTTCGTAGTGAAAGAGCTCACTGCGAAGGTCGCCAAGGAGGCGCATCAATTCACCGGCATGCGGGAGCAGCTGGCCGGCGCGGTCCAGCTCCTGGATTCTGTCGGCGAGGGACCGCAGGAGCGCCACGAGGTTGCGCGCGCGGCCCTGGTCGTAGGTTTCGTCCGTCATGGCTCGATGGGGAAAAAGCTATGATGGTCCCTTGATTGCGCAAGCAACGAGCCCAGGTAAGGTTCCCGCATCTACACGTCCCTGACAGGAGAAGATCCCATCGACGCCGACCTGCTGCGCATTCCCGTTGGCCCCGGCTCCATGCACGTGGAGCGCTATGGCCACGGCGGCGCGCCCGTGCTGCTCGTGCACGGCTTCGGGACGTCGAGCTTCCTCTGGCGCCACGTGGGTCCCGAGATCGCGCTCGCTGACCGCACGGCCTTCGCCATCGACCTGTTCGGCTACGGGGAGAGCGACCGCCCCTTCGACGCCGACTTCGGCATCGCCGCGCAGGCGGAGTACCTCGACCGGGCACTCACGGCGCTGCGCCTCCAGAAGGCGACGCTCGTGGGACAGGACCTGGGCGCCGCGATCGCACTCCGGCTCGCCGCCGAGCGACCGGATCGCGTGGACCGGCTGATCCTGGTAAACCCGATCGCGTTCGACGACATCCCGGCGGATGACGTGAAGACGCTGCAGCGGAACACGGCCCGCTTCGCCTTCCGGATCAGCCGCGGGGTGCTGGGGGCGGCCCCGCTGCTCGAGGAGCTGCTGCGGCGCTCGGTGGTGGACAAGGAGGCCATGCCGGACGCCCTGCTGGCGCGCTACCTGGCGCCCTATGTGGGACGCGAGGGCGTGGACCACCTGCTGGCGCTGGCGCGGGCGCTGGACGGGGAGGACCTGGAGGAGATCAACCTCCACAAGCTGGCGCAGCCGACGCTGATCATCTGGGGGGACCAGGACCCGTGGGTCACGCCGAAGGTGGCGGACCGGCTGGGAGCGGCCATCGGGGAGAGCAAAGTGGTCCATTTGCCCGGTTTGGGGCGCCTGGTTCCCGAAGAGGCACCCGGCGTGCTTGTGGACCTGCTCCTGGAATTCATCGGGGGCCGCCAGCGGTCGGCCCCACTGTGAAAATCGGGCAGAATTGGTTAGATTAGGGGCTGTCTTACAACACAAGGGTATTCATGGCCAAAAAGCAGATGCGTCGCAGTGCACCGGCTGGTCCCACGCCGTACGAAGAGGCGCGCGACGAGTTGTTCCAGCACATCATGCGATGTGGAGTCACGGGTTCAGAGCCCGAGCACCAGAAGGAATGGTTCGACGAGACGATGGGGTACATGCAGTCGCGGTTCCCCGAGCTCGAAGAGACGCAGGTCCTGGAGCTTCGGAAGCTGGGCGAGCGCTTTGCGCAGCCGGCCAAGAAGCAGGTGGAGCAGGACGCGGCCTCTGCGGCGTAGATCGGACCGATGTAGATCTGAAGAGGCCCCCTGAAGGGGGCCTTTTTGTCTTTCGAGGGCTTTGGGCTTTGGGCTTTGGGCTTTGGCAACTGCGCTACAACTAGCGCCAGCTCGAGGGGGCGGTGCGGAGTAGTGCACCGAGGCGCCAGCCGCCGCCCAGTCCGGCGGTGAACGCGGGACGGAAGCGTTTCAGGACCATGGGACCCTCCGTCTCGATCCCGAGCAGCAGCACCGGGCGGTAGCGATCCACGTCCATCTCCTTGAGGCTCACGCCGGCCCCCGCAGAAAGCCCCCACCTCTGCTCGCCGATCGGATCGAAGAGAAAGCGCATCATCACGTCGCCTCGGCCCGTGGCCTTTCCACTCGACTCCAGCCCATGCGCGCCGCGGTATCCGGCAGCCACCGTGAAATCCACGCGCGCATAAATCCCCGCGGGAATGGACACCGTTCCCCCACCCTGCACGGATGGCAACCGCCCGCCGAGCGCGTCGACGCGCGCCGCATACCGCACCGGCGCCGTCTGCCGCGCCACCGTCTGGGCTCCAGCCGCCGTGGCAGTTGCCAAAGCCCAAAGTCCAAAGCCCAAAGCCCGTAGTCTCACGACGCCTTCTGCCGAGACAAAGCCAAGGTGTAGTCCACGATCGACCACACGCTCGCGATCCCCACCGCCCAGAGCATCGGCGTGACGTACGCGCGCCCCACCAGCAGCGCCACGAACGTCGCGAGCTGCAGCACCGTGACCACCTTGCCCGACATGCGCGCCTTGAACTCCACCGGCCGCAGCCCCGGCACCACGCGCGCCACCAGGAACCCGATCGCGGTCATCAGGTCCCGGCTGATCATCACGAAGTAGCCGAGCGTGGTGACCTGCCCCAGGAAGAGGAAGGTGGTCACCGCGGTGAGCGCGAAGAACCGGTCGGCGATCGGGTCGATCAGCGCGCCCCAGCGGCTCGTGACGCCCATCATGCGCGCCACCCAGCCATCCATGAAGTCCGTGGCGCCGGCCAGCCCCACGATCACCAGGCGGCCCTCGGTCGTCCCGGCCGCCACGAAGCCGGCCGCGAGCAGTAACCGGGAAAACGAGATGAGGTTCGGGACGCTGCGAACGCCCGCGTTGCTGCTCGCCATGCCGAAGTGTAGCCCGGGGCCCAACCGCTTGCCACGGTGGGAGTTCGGCCCTATGCTTTGGCCGCAGGTTCACCCACCCCCAGAGGGACCGGATGCCCGATGTAGTCGAGCTGCTCCGCAACGTCTTCATCTTCAAGGACCTCGACGACGAGGAGCTCGCCGAGGTCGCCGAGGTGTGCAAGCCCGAGAAGTACGAGTCGGGCGAGTACGTCTTCCGAGAGGGGGAAGCGGGCAACCGGCTCTACCTGATCGTGACCGGCGAGGTCCGCATCAGCCGCGACGTGCCCGGCAGTGGCGAGGAAGCGCTCGCCATCCTCAAGGTGGGCTCCCTGTTCGGCGAGATGGCGGTGTTCGACCGCTCCGAGCGCTCCACGCACGCGATCTCGAACGGGGGCTGCGAGCTGCTCACCATCACGCGCCCGGACTTCGAGATGCTGCTCGACTTCAATCGCGAGATGGCCTACAAGGTGCTCTGGGCATCCTCACGCCTCCTCACCTCGCGCCTGCGCTCCACGAACGACTCGCTCAGGTCGTTCCTCGCGATGTCGATGTTCTAGACTGCAGGAGCTGGGGGGCTGAGGTGTGAGGTGTGAGGACTGCAACTGCGGCCATCCTGAACAACCATTGCAGTCATCCTGAGCGAAGCGAAGGATCTGTCGTTGAACGAACCGGGAACTACTTCATGATTCATTCGCGCCTCACCGCGGCCATCTCGCTGATGGCCGCTTGTGTTCTCGGCTGTGCCCCGGCCGTGCAGCCAGCCGCATCTCCGGTCCCATCCGCCGCCACGGTCACGGCCGCCCCCACCGCGGCCGTGAACGACATGATCCTCGGCCCCAACCTGGGGATGTTCGAGGACGCGCGCATCGCCGCCACCCTGGCCGACATCGACCACGCGCGCATCGGGCACACCGACTCCACGCTCGTCTCGTTCGGCACGCGACACACCTACTCCGACACCACCTCCACCTCGCGCGGCATCGGCGCCGCCCGTCGCTGGATCTTCGCCCAGCTCTCGCAGTACAGCCGAGAGTGCAACGGCTGCCTTCGCGTCGAGTTCGACACGGCCACCATGGCCATGCCCTACGACACGCGCGGCCCGCGCCGCATCACCAACGTCCTCGCCTGGCTCCCCGGCCGCGATACGTCGCGCGTGATCGTCATGGGTGGCCATTACGACTCCTGTGTCTGCGTGCAGACGGTCGCCGGCGCCGGACTTCCCGCGGGCACCGCCTACGTGCCGCGCCTCGACTCCACCGCCACCGCGCCCGGCGCGAACGACGATGGCTCCGGCTCGAGCGCCGTGATCGAGCTCGCGCGCGTGTTCTCGAAGCGCTTTCCGCGCGGCCTCGGCGCCACGATCATCTTCGCGCTCTACGACGCCGAGGAGCAGGGCCTGGTGGGCTCCACGCACCTGGCCGAGCGACTGGTGAAGGGCCGCTACGACGTGCTCGCCGGCATGACCGACGACATCGCCGGCAACGTCACCGCCGCCGACGGCTACACCGACTCCACCAGCATGCGCGTGTTCGGCGCCGACCCGGATACGTCGCGTTCCCGCGAGCTGCTGCGCTTCGTGCAGGCCGCGCAGTACACGTACATCCCGCGATTCACGATCCTTCCGGTGTTCCGCCTCGACCGCGTGAATCGCGGCGGCGACCATCGCCCCTTCGTGGAGCGTGGGATGCCCGGCGTGCGCTTCAGCGAGCGCGTGGAGAACGAGAACCGCCAGCACCTGCCCGGCGACATGCTCGGCTTCGTCAACTATCCGTACCTCGCGAACCTCGCGCGCGTGAACGCCGCGGTGATCGGCGAGCTGGCCGAGTCGCCGGCGACGCCGGACAGCGCGCGCGCCACGCGCATCTCGCTCGGGACTTCGGGTGGACGTCGCTGGGTGTTCAGCTGGAAGCCCGTGCCGAACGCGGCGAGCTACGAGATCCTCGTGCGCCGCACCACGGCGCCGCAGTACGATCGCGTGATCGCCGCCGGCAACGTGACGCGCATCGAGCTCGACCTGCAGCTCGACGACTACTGGGCAGCCGTGCGCGCCGTGGGCACGAACGGGCATCGCTCGCTGGGCGCCGTGGTGCCCACCGTGACGCGCGTGATCCCGCGCGCCGGCTCGGCGCCGTGACGGAGCCCGCCGGGCTCGTGCATCTCGTAGCGGATTTCGTCGACGTACCCGACGCGTCGCTGAGGGATGCCACGATGTTGAGCGGGCTGCTGATCGCCGCGGCGGGTGCGGCCGGCCTGCAGACATCGGGGCTGCCGATCGTGCACGTGCGCCCCGACGGCGGCGTCTCGGCCGTGCTGATGCTCGAGGAGTGCCACCTGATCCTGCATGCGCACCCAGCGCGCAGGATGCTGTTCCTGGACCTCCTCGCGCCGGCGACGAAGGACTGGTCGCGCGTGCTGGAGGTGTTCACGCGGCGCATTCCGGCGTCGGCGGTGCACCAGGACGTGCGTCACAGGGCAGGCGCCACGACCGACCGGGGGATCTCGCATTGATTCGCGAGTGGCTGGCGCCGCTGCACCTCGTGATCACGCTCATCATCCTCGGCTGGAGCGTGGTGCTCGGCGGCCGCATCGCGAACAATCCGCAGTCACCGCGCATCTTCGCGGCGCTGAGCGGGCTGGCCGCGCTGCTGCTGGTTCCCGCGACGCTCATCGGCCTCGCGAGCAGCACGCTCGTCACCGGCCGCACTGTGGCGCTGGTGGACTGGATGTGGCCCGCGGTGCTCGTGCTCTTCGCGGCGCAGGCGATCTACGCGTCGAGCCGGCAGCTCGTGAATCCCTTCTGGGGATACGCGATCATGCTGTACGACATCGTGATCGCCATCGCGGGCATCGTGAAGTACCTCTCGGCGCATGGCGTCACGCCGCCGCAGCCGCTGCTCGTGTTCACGGCCGCGGTGAGCGACGCGCTGATGCTCGGGGCCACGAGCGCCGCGCTGCACTCGCCGCTGTACTTCCTGCCGCCCATGATCTCGCCGGCATTTCCCGCGCTGCGGCGGATCACGGCGAGCTTCCGCGCGGGGCTCGCCGCGATTGCCTTCGGGTGGAGCGCGCTGATCGCCGCCGAGCTTCCCCTGGCGGAGCGCACGCTGGCCAGCTACGCGCGGCATGAAGGCGATCGCCTGCAGGAGCGCCCCGAGGGCGACTTCGAGATCGGGCTCAAGATCTTTCCCGACATGCGCTCCGCGCCGCCGGTCACTTCGCTGCAGAGCGACCTGGACCTGGCCGACACGCTCAAGCTCGACGTGGTGAGCGTGGTGGTGGTGCCCGACGTCGCCCCCGCGGCGCTGGATTCGGTCGCGCGCGCGCTCGACGAGCTGCGACGCGACAGCACCACGCTGATCGTGACGCTCGGCTACCGCGGCGTGACCATTCCGCAGCTGGGGCGCGGGCGACTGGACACGAAGCAGCGCCTCGCCGCCATCGATCGCATACTGCGCCGCCTGCGTCCCGACATCCTCGTGCCCGCGCAGGATCCGTACGGCGTGGGCGCGCGCGCGCTCGGTCGGCTGCCCGTGCGCGACTGGGAGGAGTTCGTCACGGAGGCGGCGCTGCTCTCGAAGCGCCTGCGCCCTGCGACGCGCATCGGGCTGGCCGCGAGCGCGTATGACACGCGCGACAGCGCGCTCTACGCGTGGGCGGCTGCGCCGGGATCGCCGGTGGACATCCCCGGATTCTCGCTCTACCCGGAGCGCACCGGCGCGCGCGCGGTGGATGCGTACACGCGCGCCGCCGATCGCTGGATGCGCGCCACGCCGCCGACCAAGGACCACTGGATCTTCGGGGTGGGCGGATATCCGCTGGCGCATGGCGAAGCGAGCCAGGAGCTGCTGATCTGGTCGGCGCTCGCGTGGGGCACCAGCCGGCCGGCGATCAAGGGACTGATCGTGCAGGAAGCCGGCGACTATGGCTCGGCGATGGGACTGCGCGCGCCCGATGGACGCCTGCGCCGCGCGACGTTTGCGATCATCCGGGCAGGGCGGGGGCTGACGGAGACATCGAACGCTGCGGGGAAGGCCACGGTGATTGCGAAGTAGGGCAGGCCAGTAGGCCGGTAGGCCAGTAGGCTCGAACACTGACAAGGAAGCGCTACGCGCTTCGTGATTGGTTGTCAGTGAACCTGTTCACAAATGACGAAGCGGCAGCCGCAGGCCGCCGCCTTCCTTGTCTCTGCTCGAGCCCACGGGCCCACGGGCCTACGGGCCAGCCGGCCCTGGCGCCGTAGCCCGCCTACCGCCCCCGAAACACGAAGTACACCGCCCCCATCAGGCAGAACGCGGCCCACAGGTAGTCGAGTCGCATGGACTCCTTCATGTACAGCACCGCAAACGGCACGAACACGCTGATCGTGATCACCTCCTGCATGATCTTCAGCTGTCCGAGCGTCAGCGTGCCGTAGCCGATGCGGTTCGCGGGCACCTGCAGCAGGTACTCGAACAACGCGATTCCCCAGCTGATCAGCGCGGCGACGTACCACGGCCGCCCGGAGAGGTTCCTGAGGTGCGCGTACCACGCGAACGTCATGAAGACGTTCGAGCAGGTGAGCAGCAGGATGGTCAGTGCGATTCGTGGCATTAGCTGTGGTCGCTCCAGCCTCAGGCTTCAGAAACTGCCTCAACTACAACTGACTTGAGCCACGGGTTTCACGGGCGCCTGCTGCGCAGGCGCATCACTGCGATCACCTGGCAGTGTCAGCCGCGCAGCGGCTCAGTGCAACCCGTGGCTCAAGGTTGTTGCTCTTTGGTTGTTTCAGTGTGCGAACTGCAGATCCTTCGCTTCGCTCAGGATGACTGGGCCTGCCCGCGAACGATCCCCTCGATCCTGCGCTCCGGATCGAAGTACTTCCGCGCGACGTCCATCATCCGCGTCGCCGTCACCGCCCGCACGCGACTCTCGAAGTCGGCGAGCTCGGATAGCGACCCATACATCCACGCCTCCACCATGTCGCCGAGCAGCGCCCCGCCGCTCTGCTGCCGGATGGCGTGCACCCCGATCGCATAGGTCTGCGCGCGGCTCAGCTCCTCCGCCGTAACGGGCTCCTCGCGCAGCTTCGCGAACTCCCTCAGCAGCCCCTCCCGTGCCGCCGCCTCCTTCTCGGGCGACGTGGCGATGTAGGCTGCAAAGGTGCCCGCGAGCTTTCGCTCGCTCGCAAAGGCATGCACGGTGTACGCGAGCGACTGCTTGTCGCGCAGCTCGTCGAAGAAGCGGCCGCCCAGGCCGCTGGCCACCGACGCGATCAGCGCCACCGCGAAGCGATCGTCGTCGTCGCGCGCGGGGCCCGGGAACATCATCAGCAGCGCGCTCTGCGCCTTGTCGCGCTGCTCGGTGCGCTGCTCCATGTGCTCGGGCCACTCAGGACGCGATAGCCGCGTCGCCTGCCCAGGCACCAGCGCATCGAAGTGGCGCGCCACCACTTCCGCCAGCGCCGCAGGCGCGCCGTCGCCCACGATGCCGAGCACGGTGTCGCCCCGCAGGAAGTGCTCGCGATGCCAGTCGCGCAGCGCACCCTCGTCGAGCGACGCGAGCGACTCCTCGGTGCCCGTGCCGGGAATGCCGTACGCGTGACCCGCGAACGCCGCCTGCGTCGCCATCCGCATTGGCCAGCGATACATGTCGTCGCGCATCGCCTGCAGCTCACCGATCGCGATCGTGCGCTCGGTCTCGAGCGTGTCCTGCGACAGTCGCGGATGCTGCGCCACGTCTGCCAGCAGCTCGCACGCCGCGGCGGCATGCCGGCTCGGCACCGACACCGACCAGCCGAAGCTCTCGCCGCCCACCCCGCCGCTCACGCTCCCGCCGAGCAGCTCGCCCTCCTCCGCGACATGCGCGGCGGTCCGGCGCGCGGTGCCCTTCACCGCCGCGCGCACCATGAGCTGCGTGACGCCGGCATTCCGCTCCGACTCCTCGCTCGCGCCGCCCTGCACCCACGCGCCCGCGTGCACGAGCGGCGAGCCGGGCTTCACGCGCACGAGCACCGGGACGCCCGCCGCAGTCCGGAACACGTGCACGTCGCCCTGCACGCCCTCGAGAACCGGCGCCTGCGTCGCGACCACGGGCGCCGCCGCGATCGGCGCTGACACTGCGATGGTCGCAGCGGGAGCGCCGTCGAGCAGCGCGCGCATCGCGCGCGCATCGGCCGCAAGCACCGGAACTCCACGCGGGCGGTACACCATCACGCTCGCATGATCCGGGTCGAGGTGCACTCGCGCCGCCTCGCGGACCTCGTCGGCCGTCACGGTCATCAGGCGCTCGAACAGCCGCTCGCCCAGCCCCCAGCTTCCCGCGGTCTCCCACTCCGCCAGGTAGTTCGCCTGCCCTTCCATGTCCTCAAGGCGGCGAATCCAGCGCGACTCGAAGATGCGGCGCGCGCGCTCCAGCTCGAGCGCGCCGATGCCATCCTCGCGCACCGCGCGAATCTCCGCCCACATCGCGCGCGCCGCCTCGCCGAGCGTGGCGCCCGGCGCCTCCGCATGCGCCACGAACACGCCGAGCTCGGTCGGCGTGTAGTCGTACGCGCTCACGCTGGTGGCGAGCTTGCGCTCGCGCACGCCGCGGTAGAAGCGGCTCGCGCGTCCGCTGCCGAGCACCATGGCGAGCAGCTCGAGCGCCGGCGTGTCCGGGTGCAGCGTGCCCGGCGTGCGCCACCCGAACGCGACCTGCGCCTGCACGATGTCGCCGTCCAGCTCGCGATACCGGAAGCCGGGCAGCCCCTCTTCCACCGGTCCCGGCGAGCGCTCCGGCTCCCCGGCGGGCAGCTGCCCGTGGCGCGCCATCACCTCGCGCATCACCACGTCCGGGTCGACGTCGCCCACGATGCTCAGCACCGTGTTCCCCGGGTGGTAGAAGTTCCGGTAGAAGCGCATCATGTGCTCGCGCGTGAGCGCGCGCAGCCCCGGCTCGCGGCCGATGCGCCAGCGACGCATGCGATGGCGATCGTGCAGCAGCTCGTAGAGGGTCTCGCTCGTGACCGCGCCCGGGTTGTCGCTCTTGCGCTTCGCTTCCTGGATGATGACCTCTAGCTCCTTCGCGAGCTCGCCCGCGTCGATCGCCGAGTTCGCAAAGGCGTCGGCCTGCACGTCGAGCGCCTCCACGAACCCCGAGCTCGGCACCACCGTGTAATACACGGTGTGGTCGTAGATCGTCGCCGCGTTGAGGTAGCCGCCCACGGCCTTGGTCTGTCGCGCGATCTCGCCCACCGCGCGCGTGGGCGTGCCCTTGAAGTACATGTGCTCCAGCACGTGCGAGATGCCGGCGACGTCGTCCGTCTCGTCGAAGTAGCCGGCCTTCACGTACGTCACGATCGCCACCACGGGCGCCGAGCGATCGCGCCGCACGAGCACGGTAAGCCCGTTCGGCAGCACGGTGCGGATCACGGAGAGCGGGTCGAGCATTACGCGGCGGCGAGGGGGCGCTTGCGGAGCCAGAGCAGGCCCAGCACGAAGCAGAGCGCGCCGTAGCCGCCCAGCCACACCATGGCCTTCCAGTCCGCCTGCGCGAAGTGGCTGGTGGCGAACGAGTAGATCGCCGTGGTCTTGTTCGCCGGCGGCAGCAGGCGCTGCACGAACCAGCGCCACCCCGTGGCGTCGGGTCCCCACAGGTCCCACACGATGTTCGCCGCGAAGAGCACGCTCACCAGCGACAGCCAGTCGAAGCGCGTGATCGCCGAGAGCAGGAAGGCGATGCCGCCATACGCGAGGTACATCAGCGCGATCATCGGGAAGAGCCACGGGAACCATGTCCATCCCGTGGCCACGCACCAGGTGGTGTAGAGGATGCCCGCGACCAGCATCACGCCCACGCCATTCGCCAGGAAGGCGGTGGCGTAGTACGTGGGCGCGCTGACCGGCTTCGCGAACAGGAAGCGATAGTAGCCCAGCTTCTTGTCGTTCGAGATCAGGCCATTCGTGGCGAAGAGCGTGGCGAGGAACACGAAGGTGCCGAGCAGGCTGCGCAGCATCTGCGCGAGCATCAGCGGCGACCACTCGTGCATGCCCTGGGGCGCCCTGGGACTCGCCTGCATCATCGCCTTGGCCGGCGCGATGGTGACATACGCGAGCAGTCCCACCACCAGGATCGTCGCTGGTCCCTGGTTCAGCACGTAGTCGCGGAACATCCAGAGCGAGTAGCGACCCAGTCGCGCCGGCCGGCTGCTCGCGACCGTGGTCGAGAAGGTCGGATCCACCGTGCTGCTCATTGGCCCACCGCCTCGCGGAACTGTTGCTCGAGCGCCGTGTGCGCAGGAGTGACGCTCGCGACGAGCACGCCGCGGCCGATCAACGCCACCAGTCCCTCGTTCAGCGCCGGCAGCGGCAGCGGGTCGATCTCCCAGCTCCCCGCCTCGCCCACGCGCGCATTCGGGAATGTGCGTCGCACCTCGGCGCCCGCGTCCACGCCCTCGGGTGCCGACACGGACAGCGAGTACGGCGAGAGCGTGACGCGCGACTGTGGCGCGCGCATGTCCACCACGCGCTGCAGCTTCCCATGGTCGATGATCGCCACGCGATCGCAGAGCCGCTGCAGCTCGTCCAGGTTGTGGCTCGCGATGAAGATCGCGCGGTTGGGCCGGCGCAGCCCCACCACCACGTCGCGGAACTTCTGCGTCCAGACCGGATCCAGCCCGTGCGTGGGCTCGTCCAGGATCAGGATGCGATCCTCGCGCAGCAGCGCCTGCGCCAGGCCGAGCCGCTGCAGGTTTCCCTTGGAGAGCTGTCGCACCTGCTTGCCGCGATGTTCCTCGAGGCCAAGGGTCGCGATCGCGAGGTCCACGCGCGAGTGCAGCTCCTCGTCGGAGAGGCCCGCCAGGGTGCCGTATCGTCGCAGCGCGTGCTCCAGCTTCCAGCGCGGCGGCATCGAGATCAGCTCGGAGAGGTAGCCCACCCCGAATCGCTCCACGAACTGGCGCGGCGGCAGCCCATCCAGCCGCAGCTCGCCGTCGGTGGGCTGGATGAAGCCGAGCATGAGCGAGATGAGCGTGCTCTTGCCGGCGCCATTGGGGCCGGCGAGTCCGAGCACCTCTCCCTCTGCGATGTCGAGCGAGAAGTTCTCGACGGCGCGCGTGCGACGGCCGAAGAGCGAGCGATACGTGTGTCCGACGCCGCGCAGCGCGACGAGTGGAACGCGTGCTGCGCCGGTCAGGGCCTCGGGCCGCTCGTGAGTGGCGGAGCCTGCGCTCCATACGGGCTGGGCGGCCTCGCCGTCACGCCCTGCGCGCACGCGCTCCAGCTCCCCTGCCCCGCCCGATTCATCCATTTCATACCCTCGTCGATCCTGCCGAGCTTGATCATGGTGCAGCCGAGGAAGCCCTGACTCGACTTGTCGCCCGAGTCTGCAGCGACGGCGCGGACGTAGAACTTACGCGCGAGGTCGAAATTTCCAGCCTGCAGCAGGTACGAGCCCATCTCGCGCATGGCGACGCCGCTGTTCGGGTCGGCCTTGAGCGCCGCCTGGGCTTCCTCGCCGGCAATCGTGAGGTTGCCCGCCTCGCGCGCCATGCGGGAGAGGTAGACGTGAGGCAGCGCGTCGCCCGGGTTGTCGCGCGCCGCCTTCGTGAACGCACCCACCGCCAGCTCGCGCTGGCCGCCCTGGTAATACTTGACGCCCTGGTCGAGCGAGTCCGTGTTGCCGCCGCGCGTCACGAAGAACGCGACGAGCGCCAGCCCGGCCACCACGCCAAGCCCGAGGACCGCCCACTTCATCCACCCGCCCTTGCCGCTGCGATCCATGGGCGGCACCACTTCGGCCGTTCCCAGGGGCGACTGCCGGAGGTGGCTGGTCTGGAGCGCCGGCTCCGGCGTCATCGTGCTCGCGGGAATGGTGTCCCCGTGCACGAGCCCCGACTCCAGCTTGAGGAACGCCTCGCGCGCCGTGTTGATGTCCTGTTCGCTCGGCGCATACTCGGGGCGGTCGCAGCGCTCCCGCGCGGCGTGGAACGCGGCGAGCGCATTCCCCTGGTCGAAGTTGAGGAGCTGCCGTCCGCGCGCCTCACGAATGAGCGCCTGTCCGGAGAGCGTCGAGCCCCCCACAAGCGAACGAAGCGCCGTTTCCACGGCGCTCCAGCTCTCGATGAGGTCCGCGGCGAGGTCCTCGGTATGTCGGCCGCGATCCAGTCGGGCGATCACGGGGCGGGCGGCGTCGAGCGCTGCCACGGCAGTGCGATTGTTGGGTGCGGTCATTATTTCATTTTACGATTCGGATCAGCCCGGCACGAGCACCAGCACGCAAGAAGCTTTCCGGGTCGTGACTCGGGATGTGAACGCCTGTTTCCCGATACCACCGCCGCGACACCTGGCGCATGTAGTCCTCGATCGGCGCATCGCGTTCCTCCG
Organism: Gemmatimonadota bacterium; assembly: GCA_028287305.1. Classification (GTDB taxonomy): domain Bacteria; phylum Gemmatimonadota; class Gemmatimonadetes; order Gemmatimonadales; family Gemmatimonadaceae; genus JAQBPX01. Next base: position 14,971 of record JAQBPX010000023.1, on the reverse strand, counting down.
GGATCGTGTCACGCATGTGCTCCACGATCTCCTCCCACGAGCCGTCGAACTCCTGGCCGTCACTGTCCACCACCATGTGGACCGACAGCGGGTCGGCGGGAGCGTTGTCGTCCTGCTTCGAGTCCTGCAGGTTGGTGAGCAGCGTCCCGAACAGCTCCAGCTGCCCGCGCGCCGTGCCCGGGTCGTCGCCCGCGGGCTCGAGGTCCATGAGCAGCGCGTCGACCTCGTCCAGCTCACCCGCCAGCTCGTTGACGCGATCCTCCCACGGCTTCAGCTCGGGGTCACCCTCGTCCAGCTTGTAGACCGCGCGCTTCAGCTCGATGAGGCGCCAGATCCCCAGCTCGTCCCAGTGATCCTCTGGGCCCGTGCGCTCGAAGTGATAGAGCGCGCCCTCGTACTCGCCGCGATCGTAGAGGATGTTCGCCAGGTAGATGCGCGCCTCGGCGTGGTCGCCATCGAGCTGCAGCGCCTGGCGGAGGCTCGCGATGGCCGCCTCGTCGTCGGTGAGGCGATGCTGCGCGTAACCCATGCACGCCACGGCCTCGGCCGACTCGGGCGCCTGCTTCATGGCCGCCTCGAAGAAGTTCTTCGACTCCTCGAAGAGCTCGCGCCGGTCGCGCAGCGAGCCCTCGCGAAAGAGGGAGCGTCCCGCCTGCAGCATGAGGTCGACGTCGTCCTCGTATCCCAGCTCGAGCACTCGACGGAAGCAGCGGAGCGCCGCGTCCTCGGCGCCCAGCTTGAGCAGGGTCTCGCCGAGACCCGCGAGCCCGTCCTCGTGTTCCGGCTCGAGCACCAGCGCGCGCTCGAAGGTGCGTCGCGCCCAGGCGTATTCCTCCCGCGCCAGGCGGGCGTACCCCTCCCCTACATGCAGCTCCACCGAGTTCGGATAGAGCGCGAGTCCTTCACGGAGCACGTCGAGGGCGTCGTCGTACTGCCCCTCGTTGTAGAGCTGATGGGCTCGTTCATCGTACTCCTCGGAACTCAGGAACGGGGTCGGCATCGACACAAGCCTCCAGCTCGTGATGTTACTGCGATAATACCATGCAAACGCCGTGAAGTTCAACGGCTTTTTCAGTGATTCGCGAGCGCGCTCGCCACCTCGCCCGCCAGGCGGGCATTTGCCTCCAGGAGGGCCAGATTCACGGCGAGGGAGCGCCCACCCGTCTCGCGCTCCACCGCACCGAGTAGAAAGGGCGTGATGCGCGCGCCACGAACTCCTTGCGCGCGTGCACTTTCCAGCGCGCGACCAATCGCGGCATCCACCTCGGCCGAGTCGAGGGCGACGTCGTCGGGAAGCGGCTGGCAGACGAGCATCGCCTGCGTTCGGCCGAGCGCGAGATGGGAGGAAAACATTTCAGCGATCTCCCCGGCGCTCTCGGCGCGAGCCGGCAACGGCAGCCCCGTGGTGGCGGTGAAGAATCCGGGAAGCTCGGAGGTGCGGTAGCCCACCACCGGCACGCCAAGCGTCTCGAGCCGTTCGAGCGTGGCGGGCAGGTCCAGGATGGACTTGGCTCCGGCGCAGACGACCAGGATCGGCTGGCGCGCCAGCTCGGGGAGGTCGGCGGATTCGTCGAAGGCCGGCTCGCGATGCACGCCGCCAATTCCGCCGGTGGCGAAGACCCTGATTCCCGCGGCTCCCGCGAGCGCGAGCGACGCCGCCACCGTGGTGGCGCCGTCAGCGCCCTGCGCCATGGCGATTGGAAGGTCGCGCGCCGACACCTTCCTCACGCCGTCGCGACGGAGGAAGCGCTCCAACTCCTGGTCGGACAGGCCGATCGTCGGGGCGCCATCCACGACCGCCGTGATCCCGGGAACTGCCCCGGCATCTCGCACGCCGCGCATCATCCGCTCGGCGGCGGCGCGGTTGGCGGGTATGGGCAGCCCCTGGGCGATCACGGAGCTCTCGAGCGCCACAATGGGAAGGCGCTCGTGGATTGCGCGCTGGATTTCGGGGGAGTACTTGAGCGTGGTCACGCGAGGAAAGCTATCGCGCCGGGGCGGGCTCCACAGAGTTGAACGCTGATCACGGCCGATGGAGCCGTAACTACACGGATTTGAGGTACGCTGGAGCCGACTCTAGGCACCCCATGAGTTTTGTTGAACTTTGCTTTCCGGGTGTGCAGTTCCCAAGGCGTTGCGACTTCCAGCGCGGTGCCGGCAGGAATGGACGCCACGAGGAGCGAACCGCGTGGTTCCCGCTCCATCGGTTCTGATCCGCGTTCAACTCTGTGGGGCGTACTGGCCAGGACTTACCCCTTCTTCGCCACCACGATCAGCCGCTCGGGCGCCGAGCCCAGGTAGCGGATGGGCCAGCAGGTGGTGAGGGTGAGGGTCGCGTCCTTCGTGCGGAACAGCGCACGCGCATCCTTGTCCACCACTCGGCGGGCGATCACGATCCAGCGCGTGTTCATCGCGCCGCTCTCGGTGTGGATGGTGTCGCCCACGGCGAGCTCATCGAGGCGGTCGAACTGGCGGTCGCGATGGGCCGAGACGATTGCGTTGCCATTCTCGCCCGGAAAGGCGCTCCCGGGAAAGTGTCCGGGGGCGGCGTTGAGCTCGTCGTCGTTCACGCCCTCGAGCACGATCTCGTCGAGCCCGATCCTGGGGATGGCGAGCCGCGCCACCGGCGAGCCCTCGACCACCGGGAGCGCGGCATGCGGCTGGTTGGCGGCTCTCAGGGCGAAAGCGACTTCCTCACGCGCGGCATTCTCATTCCAGGAGCGAAACGCCTCGGCCCGGCGCCAACCGCCCACGGCATAACGGCCTCCCGCGAAGGTCGCGAGGAGGCCGCCGCTGACGAACAGTGCGTATCCGACCAGCCGGCTGGCGATCACCGTTGTGGGCGACCGGCCAGCATCAGGGTCCCAAGGCTGAGCGCCGCGAGGCCGAGGAGCGCCAGGGCGGGTAGCATGCTCGCGGTGGCCGGGGCGACCGCGCCGTTGGTGAAGGTGGTCTGCGCCGGGCGGGGCGCGGCCGCGGGGGCCGGAGTAGTGACGGTGGTGGTGCTGTCCAGCGGCGCCGCGACGGTCGCGGTGCTGCCAGTGGTGCCGGCCACGGAGTCCACCCAGGTCTTCATGTTGCCGAGCGCCACGCGCTGGACGCTGTCTCGCTTGGCGGGCGTGGAGGCGACCGCCGCGGCTGCGGCCGCGATCGAGTCCTTCTTCGGCGGCGAGACGAATGTGGTGAATTGCGCCGAGGCGGGTGATGCGGCGAGCGCCATGAAAACGCCGAGGACGATGCTGCGAGACATCCCGATCTCCGTGTATGGGTTCCGGTCGTACACCTCAAAGGCATGACCCGTGCCCCTCGTCTCGTCACATTCGAGTTGACGTGGCACGGGGTACGCGCAGTTTAGGGTACGGGTCCCCCCCAGGATGACCATGAGACTGCTTACGGACATTCGCTTCGCCCTCTTCACCGCGGCCCTGCTGGCGCCGTGCGGCGCGCTGCGCGCCCAGCTGCCGGGCCGCCAGCCCCCGCTGGCCCAGGCTGCGCTCGCCAATTCGCGGCAGAAGGGCGGCATCATCAGCGGCTTCGTGGTGGACACCGGCGGCAACCCGGTGCCGATGGCCGAGGTGTCGGTGGTGGGCGGCAAGCAGAAGGCGTTCACGGACATCGAGGGCGCGTTTCGGGTGGCGGGACTTCCCGACCTGGCGGTCGTGGCCGTGCGGCGCATCGGCTACCAGCCGATCTTCTTCGACATCCAGATGAAGGATGGCGAGGACGAGGCGCTCGGCATCACCATGACGCCGTCGGCGCACCAGCTCGAGATCGTGCGCGTGCAGGGCAAGGCGTTCAAGCCGGACCGCCTGCAGTACACCACGAAGTTCGACGACTTCTACCTGCGCCGCGAGGCGGGATGGGGGAAGTTCTTCACGCACGAGGACATCGAGCGGCAGGATCCGCACGACGTGTTCGACGTGCTGCGCAACGTGGCGGGCGTGCACATCGAGACCACCGGGTTCCTGAAGCGCGCGATCTTCCCGGGGTGTCCCACGCCGAAGATCTTCATCGACGGCATGCCGGTGAAGATCAGCGAGGGGATGCTGAACGACATCCCGGTGTGGGGCGTGGAGTCGGTGGAAGTGTACAAGTCGCAGGCGGAGCTTCCCGCCGAGGCGCTGGGGGAGTGCGCGGCGATTTATTTCTGGATGAAGACCCGATAGCGGGACCTCAGGGGCACGGGGGCTGGGGAATCGAGGGACTGCGGTCCCCAGCTCCTCAGCCCCTCACTTCCCGGGTTCCTGCCTTCGGGGCCACGCCCTCACGATGACCCGCCCCATCCCCGCCATCATCACCTGCGCCTCGTTGTCCACCGAGTAGCGGGTGTCCTGGTTGCCCTTCGTCATCACGCACGCCACCACGCGCGTCTGCAGCGGGAAGAGCGCGCACTCGGTGCGCACGCTGTCCGTGCTCCCGGTCTTGTGCGGCGCCGTGACCACGTCGTTCCAGCGCTGCAGCATGCTCCCGTCCTCGTTGTGCGCCAGTATGTCGAGCATCGCCGAGTCGGCGGCCGGGTTCACCGCCTTGCCCTGCGCGAGCAGCGCGAAGAGGCGTGACATCTCGTTCGGCGTGGTGACACCGAGCCCGTACTTCACGCTGCTGTCGTAGGCGAAGCTCGAGACGCGGAGGAACGTCTTGGAGTGCACCTTGGTGTGCGGCAATCCCAGCGACTCCATCTTCTCCCACACGCGGCGGATGATGATGCGGTCGAGGAGCAGGTTCGTGGCGGTGTTGTCGCTGATGGTGCTCATCAGCCACGCGGCGTCGTGCACCGTGATCGTGGTGGGCACGTGCATGAACTGCAGCGTCCCCGACCCCTGCACCTGGTCGATGGCGAGCATCGAGATGGGGTCGTCGAGCGAGAGCTTCTTCTGCGCCACCAGGTCGTACACGGTGACGAGGATCGGCACCTTGACCAGGCTCGCCGTGGAGAACGTTTCGTCGCCGCGGCGCTCGAGGTGCTCACCGGTGTCCACGTTGTGCACCGCGTAGCCCACGGTGCCGCGGTGCGCGTCAGCCAGCGAGTCGAGGCCCCGCTTCAGCAGCGCGAGGTCCGCGTGCGCCGGCTGCGTGACGAGCTGCGCCGGCGCGCAGCCGGGAACGGCTGCGAGCAGCAGGGCCAGTGCGCGGGCGCGCATCAGGCCTCGTCGAACTCCTCGGCCTTCTTCACCGCCATCAGCTCGCGCTCCCTGATGGTCGGGTCGTAGACGGCGAGCACCTTGATGGTCTCGCCCTTCCACGCATCGAACGCCTTGGACTCGCCCTTCTTCAGCTTGATCTCGTGGCCGTCCTCGAACTTGAGCACGACCTCGGGCTTGTCGGGATTGGAGTACTGCCGGCGGAGCTTCTCGACGACGGGCTTCATTGCGAGGGGGGAGGAGGGTCAGGTAACGGTGCCGCGGGCCGCGGCGAACGGCTGCCAGGCGTCATGCTCGAGGATGTCATCGATGTGGCCCACGGCGGCTTCGAGCTCGGCATCGCTGGTGTAGAAGTGCGGCGCCACCCGAATGCCGGCGCCCGGACGATAATCCACCATTACGTCGCGCGCGAGCAGTGCCTGCGACACCTCGTAGGCATGCGGCACGTCGAAGGCCACGGTGCCGCCACGCTTCGCCGGGTCGCGGGGCGCGCTCACCCGATAGCCGCGCGCGTCCGCCAGCTCGATCAGCCGCGTGGTCTGGCGCAAGCTCTTCTCGCGGATCGCCTCGATCCCCGCCTTGCGCAGCAGCCGGGGCCCCTCGGTTGCCGCGTAGAGCGCGGGAATCACCGGCGTGCCGCCCAGCCAGCGCATCGGCCCCGTGGCGTAGTCCATCTCCTGCTCGAACGCGAAGGGGCGCGCGTGCGCCTGCCAGCCCGTGAGCGACGGCGCGAGCGTGTCGCGCACGCCCGGGGCGACGTAGAGGAAGCATCCGCCCGGCCCGCCGCAGAGCCACTTCAGCACGCCGCCCGTGAGGAAGTCGCACCCGATCCGCGCGACGTCCACCGGGATGATGCCCACCGAGTGGAAGGCGTCGAGCGAGACCAGCGCGCCCACTTCGTGCGCGCGCCGCGTGATCGCTTCCACGTCCATGATGTACGCACTCTTGAACAGCACGTGCGAGATCGACACGAGGCGCGTGCGCTCATCGATCGCCGCGCAGACCGCGTCGGTGTCCACGCCGAGCGCGTCGTCGTCACCCTCGACCACCACGACCTCGGCGCCGAGCCGCTGCGCGAGTCCGTCGTACACGTAGCGCACCGACGGAAAGTCGTGCGCCGTCATCACGATGCGGTTGCGCTCCGCCGGATAGTCGAGGGCGCTCAACACCATCGCCTGCGCCAGCGACACGTTGGGCACCATCACCACCTCGCCCGGCGCTGCGCCGAGCAGCGGCGCGATCTCGCTGCCCACGTCCACCGGCATCTCCCACCAGCCGCTCTTCGCCCAGGCACGCACGCCGTGTCCCGCCCAGGTGTCCACGTACTCGGCCAGGCGGTCCGCCACGGTGTGCGGCATGGCGCCGAGCGAGTTGGACACCAGGTACGTGGTGCGCTCGAGGATGGGGAACTCGGAGCGGAAGCGGAGGAGCCGGTCGGTCATTCAGGTTGCGAGGGAGGGAGGCCGGAGGGCCGGAGGGCCGGAAGGTTCGACTGCCTGTGTCATCCTGAGCGAAGCGAGGGATCTGCCGTTGCAGTGCCCGCCCTGCGCGAACTCTTCGTCACGAGATAGATGAACGCCGCCACGCCGAGCACCCCGAGCAGCACGCTCCACTCCTTCGCCGTGATGGACGAGAGCAGCAGCATGATCACGAGGCACGCGAGCACCGGCACCAGCGGGCCGCCCGGCACGCGATACGGCGTGCCCTCGCCCTGGATTCCCCGGCGACGCAACTCCCAGCTCGCCACGCAGCAGCTGAAATACACGAGCAGCGCCGCGACGTTGGCGATGATCGCCAGGCGCTCGAAGCCGTTCGTCGTCGCGAGCAGCGCCACGATCACCGTCTGCGCGATGATCGCGATCCATGGCGTGAGGAAGCGCGGGTGCACCTCGGCGAGCTTCGCCGGCAGGAACCCGTCACGCCCGAAGGCGAACAGTGCGCGCGGCACCGCCAGCGTCATCCCCGCCAGGTAGCCGAACGTGGAGAGCACCACGCCCACGGCGAGCAGCGTCTTGCCCCACGGCCCGAAGACGCGACCGGCCGCATCGGCGAGCGGCGTGGTGCTTCCCACCAGGTCGGGGCCGAGCACGCCCTGCGCGACCATGTGGAGCAGGATGTAGAGCACCGTCACTCCCGCCATGGCGATGAACACCGCGCGCGGCACCGTGGTCGCGGGATCCTTGACCTCGCCACTCGGCACCAGCGCGCTCTCGATGCCCGCGAAGGCGAAGATCAGGAAGATCGACGCACGCGACAGGTCGCTTCCAGCGGGCATCGCGGTGATGCGAAGGTTCTCCGGGTGGATCACGAAGAGCCCGGCGACGAGCAGCAGCACCAGCGGCACCAGCTTGATCACGGTGGACGCGCTGTTCACCGCCGCACCCTGTCGCACGCCGCGCACGTTGATCGCCGCCAGCACCGCGAACACGAACACGATGAACACGGCGCGGTTCGCGGTGACGGCGAGCGCCGGCACCAGCTGCGCCAGGTTGTCGGCGAAGATGGTCGCAACCGCCGCGAGCGCCGTGGTGCCCGTTACCCAGAGCAGCACGCCGGAGAGGAACCCCACGAAGGGCCCGAACGCCGTCTCCACGTACGCATACGGCCCGCCCGTGAGCGAGACGCGACTGCCCGCCTCGGCGATGCAGAGGACGATGAGTCCCATGGCGATCGCGCAGGTGACGTAAGCGAGCGGGGCCGCTGCGCCGAGCCGGCCGGCGATGTCCGGCGCGGAAGGAAGGCGAAAGATTCCGCCGCCCACGGTGACGTTCACGATGCCCGCCGCGAGGCCCCATGTCCCCAGCGCACGCACTAACTGCCTTTCAGCGTTCATCGGCATTACACTAGACCGTGTGGGGCGCCCGCGCCACCAGCCTTGTCCCACTTCGAATCACCGTCCAGGAGAGAACCAATGGTCCGACGCAGCCTTTCCAGCTTGCTCCTCGCCCTCGCGATCGTCGCGACGCCCGTCATCGCACATGCACAGCAGGCCACGGCTGTCGCCGCGCCATCGTCCTTCAGCGCGGGTCCGTCGGTCGCGAACGCGCGCGTCGCCGCGACCATGCCGAGCGTATCCAGTTCCTTCGAGGGTCCCATCCACCAGCACATGGGCCAGGCGAAGACGCTGATGATCGTCGGCGTGGCCGCGATCATTGCCGGCGCCGTGGTCGAGGGTGACTCGGGCCATATCATCATGGTCGGCGGAGCCGTGGTGGGGCTGATCGGGCTCTACCAGTACCTGCACTAAACGATTGGGCGTACGGAATCGCACTTAGCGGACTGAACCGTTACAGGGTTCAGTCCGCTGCGTCACATGGGGGAACGCCACGACGTCCCCCGGCCAGGAAATCATGCTCCGTCGCACCCTCCTCCTGCTGACACTGCTCGCGCCGTCCTTGCCGGCGCAGCTCCTGACTCCGTCGCGCCTGGCGCAGAATGCAGACTCGGCGGGCGTAGCGCTCGACATCGTCGTTCCCCCCATTCCCACGCTCGAGCATTCGCGATTGCCCTACGTCTTCGTCGGCGTGCTCGCGACCGGGCTGGTGGTGAATCGCCTGGCTCACGTCGATGCCGATGGGGGAGGCTACAGCGACGGATGGAACACCCGCGCGCGCTTCTCCGACAAGTTCGTGCACGCGCTCTCCGGCTTCGCGCTCACCAGCGTGGGCATCGACATGCGCCTGGCCCCCTGGAGCTCGGCGCTCCTCACGTGCGGCGCAGGGGCTGGCTTCGAATTCACGCAGGGCTACGTCTCGGTCCGTGACATCGCCGCCGACTGCGCGGGTGCAGCGGCGGGGGCGGCATGGCGGAAGTGGCGGGCCCATCGCTGACGGCACGCGCCTTGACTTGAGCTGCTCCTCGCAGATTCTGGTAGTCCGAGGGAGGGGCCAATGCACAGCATCAAGAACGCTCGATCAAGCCTGCGCGTGGGTCTCGTCCTCGGTGGGGGCGGGATCAAGGGCTTCGCGCACATCGGCGTGCTGCGCGCGCTCGAGGAGGCGGGAATCCAGCCCGCGCTCTACGCCGGCACCAGCATCGGGGCGCTGATCGCCGCTGCCACCGTCGGCGGCCTGACCGCCGACGAGCTGGCGAAGCGCGCCGAGCGACTGAGGCGACGCGACCTCTTTCGCGTGAACCACATCTCGATGCTCGTCGAGCGGATGAAGGCGCGCGCGATCTACATGGAGGAGCCCCTCCGCACGCTGATCGAGGACTCGGTGGCCGAGGGGACCTTCGCCGACCTCAAGACGCCGCTGCTCGTGAACACCGTGGACCTGGTGAACGGCACCCAGGTGGTGTGGGGACTTCCCGGCCTGCGCGGGGTGCAGGTGCGCGAGGCAGTGTACGCGTCGTGCGCCCTCCCGGGATTCTTTCCGCCGGCCAAGGTGGGCGGCCGCATCTGCGTGGACGGCGGCGTCACCGACAACCTGCCCGTGAATGCGGCGGCGCCGGGAATGGACGTGGTCATCGCGATCGACGTCGGCAGCTCGGACCTGGCACCGGACCGTGATTGCGTGGACAATGGCTTCGCGTCGATCTACATGCGCGCCGCCACCACCATGATGCACGCGCTGCAGCAGTATCCACTGGCGGCGTGGTCGGGACCGCCGATGCTGCTGATCCGCCCCAAGGTGGGCGCGGACTGGTTCAGCTTCAGCTCCACGGAGCGCTTCATCCTCGAGGGCTACCGCGCGGCGCAGAAGGCGCTCGAGAACTTCGACCTCTACGCGCGCCAGCCGGGCGGGATCTTTCCGCGGAAGCGCGTGCAGCTCGACGTGATTCGCGAGCGCTGCGTGGGCTGCGGACTCTGCGTGGCGCTGGCGCCGGGCTACATGGGGATGGACTCGACCGGCAAGGCGTTCGCGCGCATTCGCGTGGCGGAGTGGAGCGCGGCCGACGGTGACTTCGTGAACCACTGCCCCACCGAGGCGATCGCGACCACGAAGCTGGACCTGCTCGCGCCGCGGCCCGCGGTGGGGACGGTGGGTGCGATCGATGGGATAGAGCCGGGTGCGGCGTAGGGAAAAGCAACAGCAACAGCAACAGCAACAGCAACAGCTTTTGCCGCGGACGACCGCGGACTACCGCGGACGACCACCAAGTCATTGTCCGCGTCGTCCGCGGTCGTCCGCGGCTAATGCCTTTTGCTTTTGTCCTGCTCCAGCGCCAGGATCGCGAGCTTCTCATACGCATCCACCGCCGACTCCAGCTCCGCGATCACCACGAACTCATCATCCCGGTGCGCCACGTGGATCGAGCCGGGGCCATACAGGTACGGCGTGCCCCATGCGCCCAGCGCCGGGATGTCGGTGGCGAACGCGGCCACGCTCGTCGCGAATCCCTCCACCACGCCGAGCTTCACCGGGGGCACCATGATCCCGTCGCTGTTGATCGACGCGCGTCCCTTCACCCACTTCGCCAGCACCGGCTGCAGCTCTTCCTGCGACGTGACCAGCCGCGCCATGATCCTCGCCTCTGCCCACGGCGCGACCACGTTGTCGGCCACGCCCCCGCTGAGGAAGCCGATGTTGATGGTGGTGTCGCCGAGCAGTGCGTCGGTCGGCAGCGTGACCCGCTCGAGGTCCACGAGCAGCCGCGCCAGCTCGAGCGTCGCCGAGCGTCCGAGCTGTGGATACGCCGAGTGCGCCGCCTCGCCTTGCACGCGCACCGTGTAGCGCTTGGCGCCCTTGGTGCCGAGTGCGAGCGTGCTCTCGGTCGGCTCGCCGTTGATGATCACGCGATTCGTCGAGCCCATCGCTTCCATCCACGCGTTGGCGGCGTGCGCCCCGTCGTGCGCGGTTTCCTCGCCCACCACGAACAGGAGCCCCACCGGCACGCCCGAGGCACGCAGGCGCTCGCCGGCCATCACCATCGCCGCGGCGATTCCCTTGGCGTCGCAGGCACCGCGCCCCAGCAGGCGGTCGCCCGCCACGCGTGGCGCGATGTACGGGGGAACGGTGTCCAGGTGCGTGGAGAGCGTGACGCGCACGTCGCGAGGCTCCCCGGCGCTGGCGAACACGTCGTCGCGACCCTCGGAGACGGGGATGCGCGTGGTGCACCACCCCTGCTCATCCAGGTAGCGCTGCATGAAGTCGATGACGTCGCCCTCGGCGCCGCTCGTGGAGTCTATCTCCATGAGGCGGGCAGTCAGGGCGGTCGTGGCAGAAAGTTCGGTCATTCGGGGGAAACTAGTGATGAAACGCATTACATTCCCGGAAGCCTGGGGCGCTTCGCGCTCCAGTGGCTCCCCCAGAGACCCTCGTTCGGCCCCATTGAGCGGCCGAGCCCGAGAGAGACTCCCATGACAAGCAAGAACTCGTTCGGCAGCCGCGCGACACTCGACGTCGCGGGCAAGCAGTACGTCATGTATCGCGTGGAGGCCGCCGGCGGACATGCCGCCCGCCTCCCCTTCTCACTCAAGATCCTGCTCGAGAACCTCCTCCGGAACGAGGACGACGCCTTCGTCAAGCGCGCCGACATCGAGGCGATGGCGAGCTGGGACGTGAAGGGAAAGGTCGAGAAGGAGATCGCCTTCCGCACCGCCCGCGTGCTCCTGCAGGACTTCACCGGCGTCCCCGCCGTCGTGGACCTCGCCGCCATGCGCGACGCGCTCGTGCGACTGGGCGGCGACCCGCAGCGCATCAACCCGCTGCAGCCGGTGGACCTCGTCATCGACCACAGCGTGCAGGTGGACGAGTACGGCACCGACGCCGCCTTCCTGCTCAACACCGAGCTGGAGTTCGAGCGCAACGTGGAGCGCTACGTCTTCCTCCGCTGGGGACAGGACGCGTTCAAGAACTTCCGCGTGGTCCCGCCGGGCACCGGCATCTGCCACCAGGTCAACCTCGAGTACCTGGGCAAGACGGTGTTCGTGAACGAGGAGACCGGCGAGACGTACTGCGACTCGCTCGTGGGCACGGACTCGCACACGACCATGATCAATGGACTCGGCGTCCTCGGCTGGGGCGTGGGCGGCATCGAGGCGGAAGCGGCCATGCTCGGCCAGCCGGTCTCCATGCTGATTCCCGAAGTGGTGGGCTTCAGGCTGCACGGCAAGCTTCCTCCCGGCACCACGGCCACGGACCTCGTGCTCACCGTGACCGAGATGCTGCGCAAGAAGAAGGTCGTTGGAAAGTTCGTGGAGTTCTACGGACCCGGACTCAGCGGGCTGTCGCTGGCCGACCGCGCGACCATCGCGAACATGGCGCCGGAGTACGGCGCGACGATGGGCTTCTTCCCCGTGGACAGCGAAACGCTCAAGTACCTGCGGCTCAGCGGTCGCAGCGACGAGCACGTCGCACTGGTCGAGGCCTACACGAAGGCGCAGGGTCTCTTCCGCACCGACGAGACGCCCGACCCCGAGTTCACCGACACCATCGAGCTGGACCTCTCGACGGTGGAGCCGAGCATGGCAGGTCCGCGACGGCCGCAGGATCGCGTGCCGCTCAGCAATGCCGCGCAGATGTACAAGGAGGCGCTCGCCACCGACCTCGAGAAGCTCGGCACGCTCGCCGGCGCCGCGGTCGCGAACAAGGCGACTTCGATCAGCGCGGAGCCCGAGCTCTCGAAGGCGCTCATCCGCAACGATGGTGAGGGCGGCGCGCAGCAGCAGCACGAGGACGGCGTGCACTGCAGCTACAACGGCAAGGAGTTCACGCTGAAGAACGGTTCGGTGGTGATCGCCGCGATCACGAGCTGCACGAACACCTCGAACCCCGGGGTGATGCTCGCCGCGGGGCTGCTTGCGCGCAACGCGGTGAAGAAGGGCCTCTCGGTGAAGCCGTGGGTCAAGACCTCGCTCGCGCCGGGCTCCAAGGTGGTCACCGATTACTTCAACGCCGCCGGCGTCACCGAGTACCTCGACAAGCTCGGCTTCAACCTCGTGGGTTACGGCTGCACCACGTGCATCGGCAACTCGGGGCCGCTGCCCGACGAGATCGCGAGCGCGATCGAGACGGGCAAGCTGTTCGTGGCGAGCGTGCTCTCGGGCAACCGCAACTTCGAGGGTCGCGTCAATCCGCTCACGCGCTACAACTACCTCGCCTCGCCGCCGCTCGTCGTCGCGTATGCGCTGGCCGGCCGAATGGACCTCGACCTCACGCGCGAGCCGATCGGCATCGGCAGCGACGGTCCCGTGTTCCTCAAGGAGATCTGGCCGAGCGCGAAGGACGTGGCCGACGAGATCCTGAGCAGCGTGAAGAAGGACTTCTTCGTGCACCAGTACTCCGACGTCTTCAAGGGCGACGAGCACTGGCAGGGGCTCGAGGTGCCGAAGGCGGAGACGTACGCGTGGCAGTCCGACTCGACCTACGTGAAGAACCCGCCGTACTTCGACGGCATGACCATGCAGGCGCCCGGCATCAAGCCCATTGCGGGCGCGAAGGCGCTCGCGATGCTCGGCGACTCGATCACCACCGACCACATATCGCCGGCGGGCAACATCCCGGCGGCCAGCCCCGCGGGCAAGTGGCTGATCGCGCAGGGCGTGGAGAAGAAGGACTTCAACTCGTACGGTGCGCGTCGCGGCAATCACGAGGTGATGATGCGCGGCACCTTCGCGAACATCCGCCTCAAGAACGAGATGGTGCCGGGCACCGAGGGTGGCTGGACCACCACCGAGCAGGGCGGCAAGGCGGAGTTCATCTACGACGTCGCCATGCGGTACGCCGAGGCGAAGACGCCCCTGGTGATCGTGGCGGGGAAGGAATACGGCACGGGATCGAGCCGCGACTGGGCGGCGAAGGGCACCATCCTGCTCGGCGTGAAGGCCGTGATCGCCGAGAGCTTCGAGCGCATCCATCGCTCGAACCTGGTGGGGATGGGCGTGCTGCCACTCGAGCTGGCGAATGGGGCCACGCGCCAGTCGCTGGGACTCACGGGCTTCGAGACGTACGAGATTCTCGGGCTCGACGACTCGCTCAAGGCGCGCGCGACGCTCACCGTGAAGGCAGATGACAAGCAGTTCCCGGTGCTGCTGCGCATCGACACGCCGGAGGAGATGCAGTACTACCGCCATGGCGGGATCCTGCCGTACGTCCTGCGCTCGCTGGTGGGCGGACGCAACTGAGCGTGCGCATGCAGCGGCGCTGGAGGGTGATGCTCGGCATCGGGGCGCTCGGCGCGCTCACGCTGCCGGGCAGCGGCTGCGGTGTCTTCAGGAAGTACTGGTACCAGGCCGTGCCCGTCGACAACGCGGTCGGTGACTCGACGACCCTGCTCGGCGGCAGGACGGTGCACGTGCACCGCGAGAATGGGCTCGAGGTGTATGCGGCGAGCGCGAGCGCGGTGAACATCGGGTGGGACCAGCTCAAGTTCGCGGTGCGCGGCTACGAGCGGCTGTTCGGCCAGCGGGCGCCGAGCGTCGCACTGGTGCTCACCGATGAGGCGAACGCAGTGGGCGCCGCCGATTCCGCCGCGATGCGCGCGAGTGGAATGGCGGTGATCACCTACCAGCGCCCCTCCGACGTGCGGAACCTCTCGGCGCGGCTGCAGAAGTATTCGCGCGACGACGTGGACGAGCTGTGGCCGGCCGGCGTGCAGCTGTCGCGCGTGCTCGTGTCGCACTGGATTGCGTCGCGCAGCGTGGGGCAGGTGCAGGGCGTGCGCGAGTCGGAGCTGCTCGACCGGCTGCCGGCGTGGTATCGCGACGCGCTCACCGGACTGCTCAGCGATCCGGCGGGCGCCGAGGATGCGCTGATCGCCGCGCAGGAAGATCGCGGCGCCCTCATCCCGCTCACGGAGCTGCTCGCGCGCTCACGCCCCGCGGTGCAGGATACCATCACGCCGCATGGCAAGCGGGATCACGAGCAGCTGCTGCGCAACGAGGCGGT
>JAQBPX010000033.1 GCA_028287305.1 Gemmatimonadota bacterium | reverse complement strand
AGTTCCTGCGTCCCGAGAGCTCGCTCGAGACGCTCGGCAAGCTCAAGCCCGCGTTTCGCACCGATGGCAAGGGAAGCGTGACGGCCGGCAACTCATCGGGGCTCAATGACGGCGCCGCGGCGCTGCTCGTCGCCTCGGAGAAGGGGGCGAAGGAGATGGGGGCGACTCCGATCGCGCGGGTCGTTGCCAGCGCGGTGGCCGGTGTCGAGCCGCGCATCATGGGGATGGGACCGGTGCCGGCGACTCGCAAGGTGCTGGAGCATGCGGGCGTGAAGCTCGAGGACGTGGGCGTCATCGAGCTGAACGAGGCGTTCGCCGCGCAGTCACTGGCTGTCCTTCGCGAGCTCGGCCTGGGTGACGACGACGCACGCGTCAACCCGAACGGCGGCGCGATCGCGCTCGGACATCCGCTGGGGATGAGCGGCGCGCGCCTGGTTCTCACCGCCGCTCGCGAGTTGCAGCGCACGCAGCAGCGCTATGCGCTCGCGACCATGTGCATCGGCGTGGGGCAGGGAATGGCCATGCTGATCGAGCGCGTGTAGCGGCGCATGGCGAACGTCTTCGAGTTCGACGGCTTCCGCCCGGTGATCCACGAGAGCGCGTTCATTCACCCGAACGCGACCGTCACCGGTAACGTGAGCATCGGGCGCAACGTCTACGTCGGGCCCGGCGCGGCGATTCGCGGCGACTGGGGCGGCATCGTGATCGAGGACGGATGCAACGTCCAGGAAGGCTGCTGCATCCACATGTTCCCGGGCGTCACGGTGCTGCTCGAGGAAGCCGCCCACATCGGCCATGGCGCAGTGGTGCATGGCGCGCGCATCGGGCGGAACACCCTCGTCGGGATGAACGCCGTGGTGATGGACAACGTGGTGATTGGCGCGGGGTGCATCGTGGGGGCGCTCTGCTTCGTGCCCGCGGGAATGCAGGTGCCGGATCGCAAGGTGGTCGTGGGCAATCCCGCGAAGGTCGTGAAGGACGTGAGCGACGAGATGCTCGCGTGGAAGACCCAGGGCACCGCGCTCTACCAGGAACTACCCTCGAGACTGTACACCAGCCTAAGGCCCTGCGAGCCGCTGCGCGAGATGCCGGCGGAGCGCGCGCAACAGGTCATGTCCTACCGTACGTGGATGGAGACGAAGAGCGAATGACGACGACTGCCGCCCTCACGCCGCTGGACCTCACCGGCGACAAGCCGAGGCGCCTCCTCAACTACGTGCAGGGCGAGTGGGTCGCCGGCGACGGCAACAGCGCCGACCTGTTCCACGCGGTCACCGGCGCGAAGATCGGCGACGCCACCACCGGGGGACTCGACTTCAGGGCGATGGCGGAGTACGCGCGCAACGTCGGAGGTCCCGCGCTGCGGAAGATGACCTTCCACGAGCGCGCGCGGATGCTCAAGGCGATGGCCGCGCACCTCACCACGCTCAAGGACGAGTTCTATCGCATCTCCGCCGCCACTGGCGCCACGAAGGGCGACTCGTGGATCGACATCGACGGCGGCATCGGCACCTTCTACGTGTATGCGTCGAAGGGCCGTCGCGAGCTCCCCGACGAGCGGTTCTACGTGGACGGCCCCATGGAGAACATCTCGAAGAACGGGACGTTCGTGGGCCGCCACATCTGCGTGCCCATCGAGGGCGTCGCGATCCACATCAACGCCTTCAACTTCCCCGTGTGGGGAATGATGGAGAAGCTCGCCGTCTCGCTGCTCGCGGGCGTGCCGGCGATCGTGAAGCCCGCCACGGTGACGAGCTTCCTCACCGAGTCGGTGTTCAAGGCGATGGTCGACGCGCGCATCTTTCCCGCGGGCGCCATCCAGCTGCTCTGCGGGAGCGCGGGGGACCTGCTCGACCACCTCGGCATCCAGGATGCGGTCGCGTTCACCGGCAGCGCCTCCACGGGGCGCATGCTGCGTGAGCACGGGAGCGTGCTGCAGAACAACGTTCGCTTCAACATGGAGGCGGACTCCCTCAACTTCTCCATGCTCGGACCCGACGCGGCCCCCGGCACCGAGGAGTTCGACCTCTTCATCAAGGAGGTCGTGAAGGAGATGACGGCAAAGACGGGGCAGAAGTGCACCGCGATTCGCCGCACCTTCGTGCCGGAGGGCATGGTGCAGGACGTGATGCGCGCCATGGCGAAGCGCCTCGACGGCGTGTCCGTCGGCGACCCCTCCGTGGAGGGCGTGCGCATGGGCCCACTCGCGGGGCGCGGGCAGGTGAAGGAAGTGCGGAAGAGCGTGGATGCCATTCGCCATGCCGCTGAACTGACGTATGGCGACACCGACAACTTCGACGTGGTGGGCGCCGACCGCGAGCGCGGGGCGTTCTTCCCTAAGCTGCTCTTTTACGCCAACGATCCCTTTGGCAGGAGCGAGCCGCACGACGTCGAGGCGTTCGGCCCCGTGAACACGGTGATGCCGTACAAGACCGTGGACGAAGCCGTGGCGCTGGCGAAGAAGGGGATGGGCTCGCTCGTCGGCTCCGTGTTCACCGGCGACGATCGTGTGGCGCGAGAGATGGTGCTCGGCGCGGCCGCGTATCACGGTCGCATCATGCTCGTGAACCGGCACAGCGCGAAGGAGTCCACCGGCCACGGGTCACCACTGCCTCACCTGGTGCACGGAGGTCCCGGTCGTGCCGGCGGCGGCGAGGAGATGGGTGGCATTCGCGGCGTTATGCACTACATGCAGCGCACCGCGGTGCAGGGCTCACCGACCACGCTGATGCGCGTGATGCACGAGTACATGCCCGGCGCCGAGCGCACGCTCGATCGCATCCATCCTTTCCGGAAGCACTTCGACGAGCTGGAGATCGGCGACTCGCTCACCACGCACCGGCGCACGGTGACGGAAGCAGACGTCGTGAACTTCGCCGGGATCAGTGGGGACTACTTCTACGCGCACATGGATGACATCGCCGCGAAGGAGAGCATCTTCGAGAAGCGCGTGGCGCACGGCTACTTCGTGCTCTCGGCGGCCGCGGGGCTGTTCGTGGATCCCGCGCCGGGTCCGGTGCTCGCGAACTACGGGCTCGAGTCGCTGCGGTTCACGCAGCCCGTGTACATCGGCGACACGATCTACGCGAAGCTGACGTGCAAGCAGAAGACCGAGAAGGAGGACCGCGAGGGCCAGGTGCCGCAGGGCGTGATCGCGTGGGACGTGGAGGTGCGCAACCAGCTCGATGAACTCTGCGCGACCTACACGATCCTCACGCTGGTCAAGCGCCTGCCGCGCCCGGCCGAGGTGGCGTCGCCGGTGAGCGCGGCGATTCCCGAGGCGGGGAAGAAGATCCCGACCGATTAGGCGAACAGCGTTGCTAGGACAAAAGCGGAGAACGACTGGACACGGGCGGATGGACTCTCACCGGGCAGTCACCACTCCGCCCCTTTCCAGCAGTCCTCCGCAGTTGTCCTGTTCAATTTTTTCAGCCCCGGCGCGATGAACTAACCCCGCGCCGCATACTCATCCACCGCGCTGAAGAGCTGCCCGAAGTCCCGCAGCTCGAACAGCACGTCCTGGAACTGGTCGATCCGGAAGGGCTGATCCAGCACGGCCGAGAGCTCGAACGGCCTCCGCTCGCACTTCGGGCCCAGTGCGTTCGCCGCGTCTCCCGCTGACGAGATCAGCCCCGAGCCGTACACCTTTGTGCGACCGTCCTCGCGCACCAGCCCGAACTCCACCGTGAACCAGAACAGCCGCGCCATGCGCGTCACGTCCTCCTCGGTTTGGGCCCGCGCTGCCAGCTGGCCGAAGCGCTGCAGGAAGTCCGCGAACACCGGATCGGCGTGCAGCGGCACGTGGCCGAACACGTCGTGGAAGATGTCCGGCTCGGGCAGGTAGTCGAGCTGCGCCATGGGCCGCACGGTCACCGTGGTGGGGAACCGTCGCTGGGCCAGGCAGGCAAAGAACTCGGGAGCAGGCAGGAATCCACTCACCGGAATCGCATTCCAGCCCGTGCGCCGGGCGAGCCGGGCGTTCACGTCGCGCAGGTCGGGCACCAGCTCGCGCCCGAGGCCGATGGTGTCGGCGCCCTCGAGGAACACACGGCTTCCGGTTTCACCAAGCGTCGCCATCCGTCGCTCGTACAGCGTGGACCACACGAGGTGGTCTTCGGGCGTGTAGGCGCCCCACTCCTGCGCAATGAAGGTGGGGGCGGCGGGTGCGAAGGGTGCGTCGTGCGCGCAGTGGCTGGACATCGGAATGGGAGTGGGGGACGACGAAAAGCGGCCCGTGGAAGGATCCACGGACCGCAGGAGAACTCGAGTGTCGCTGTTGCCTACCTCTGCGAACGCCTCCAGCCGCGGCCCGTGTGTGGGGTCGCGTAGTAATAGCTCTGGCAGAGGGCGGTGAGGCGCATGACGCAGAATGTCACCGCGCCGCCGGATTTGCAAGTGCGATAAATTGGAAAATGACTCACGCGCCTCGCGACCTCGCCCTCACCTTCGCCGGCGGCGGCAACCGCGCCTTCTACCAGATGGGGCTCCTCGCCCGATGGTGGGAGGCGCTCTCGCCGCGCGTGGGTGCCATCGCGAGCTGCAGCGCTGGCGCCTGCGTGATCACCACGTGGCTGTCCGGGAGGCGCGAGACCGCGCGCGCGTTCTGGATGGGCCGGCGCGAGGGGATCACGAAGAACTTCCGCTGGGAAAACCTGCTGCGCCCCGGCGCGCGCATCGCACCGCAGGGCGAGATCTATCGCGCGACCATGCTGCACACCTTCGCCGACGGCGGCTTCGAGCGAGTGCGCGCGTCGCCATTCCCGATCTATGTGGTGGCCTCGGCGTTCCCGAGCGCGATGCCGGCCGGCGCGGCGGTGGCCCTCGGCATGTCGGTGTACTCGGCGGAGCGCGCGTGGCGGACCGCCATCCACCCCCGCTTCACGAAGGCCGTGGGTTTCCGCCCCTTCGTGCGCGACGCCCGCGAATGCGAATCGGCCGAGGAGCTGGCGGACCTGATCCTGGCCTCGTCGGCAACGCCGCCGTTCACGCCCATCGG
The DNA here is from genome assembly GCA_028287305.1 of Gemmatimonadota bacterium. Lineage (GTDB taxonomy): Bacteria > Gemmatimonadota > Gemmatimonadetes > Gemmatimonadales > Gemmatimonadaceae > JAQBPX01. Next base: position 66,637 of record JAQBPX010000033.1, on the reverse strand, counting down.
GCGCTTTCGGGGCACGCGCTTGCTGGATGGCGGGATGGTCGACAACGTTCCTGCATTCGCGGCGGAGGCAGTGCCCGGCATCCGTCGCAACGTGGTCTTCCTCACCCGCCCGTACGCGCCGCAGCTGCTTGGCATCCATGGAGACCGGCTCTATCTCGCCCCCACGCGCGAGACGCCGATCACCCGCTGGGACTACACCCAGCCGCACCTTCTGGACGAGACGATCGTCATGGGAGAGCGGGAAGCCGACGTACATCGCCCGCTCCTGGACCGCTTCCTCTCGACTCCCGCCTGACATGCGCCGCCTCCCGATCGCCGCCCTGCTGTTTGCCGCCGCCTGCGGGGGCAGCGAGGGCGGGAGTGCACCGAAGGTGGACGCATCCGCCGCGAGCTTCGACCTGCTCCGGACCCAGGTGCTGGAGCCGAGTTGCGGGAGCTGTCACGGGCTCAGCAACCCGAACGGTGCGCTGACGCTCGTGGGCAGCGGCGCGTACGACGCGCTGGTCGGCCAGGCGCCCGACAACCAGAACGCGCGCCTCGATGGCATGAAGCGCGTGATGGCGGGCAAGCCGGACAGCAGCCTGCTCTACACGAAACTCATCTTCGCGCCCGGGCACACCGGGGCGGACTACGGGAACCCGATGCCGCAGGGATCGGCATCGCTGTCGGTTGGGCAGATCGAGTTCGTGCGCGCCTGGATCGCCGCGGGCGCCCCGCGCACGGGTAGCGTGGCCGACGCCAAGCTCCTCGCCGACCGAACCGTGCCGACGTCCGCGCCCTTCGCCGCGCTCGCACCGCCGCCGGCCGGCCAGGGCTACCAGCTGCACGTGGACCAGTTCGCGGTGAAGGCGAACTTCGAGCGCGAGCTGTTCCAGTATCGGCCGCTCGAGAATGCGAAGAGCGTGTTCGTCACGCGCATCCAGACGGCGCTGCGGCCGTTCAGCCATCACTTCGTGCTCTATACCTTCGCGGCCGGCACGCCGCCCCTCTTCGTGCCCCCGAACAACACGCAGCGCGACATCCGCAACGACGACGGCAGCATGAACATCGGCAACATGCTGCCGATGGCGTATCACGTGTTCTTCGGCGGCTCCATGCAGCAGCTGAGCGACTACAGCTTCCCGGCGGGCGTGGCGCTGCGCCTTCCAGCCGGCACGGGCATCGACCTCAACCTGCACTACGCCAATCGCACCACCGCGCAGGTGCCCGGCGAGGGCTACGCGAACATCTACACCACCGACTCGAGCCAGGTGCAGCAGGTCGCGGAGCCACTCAACTTCGCGAACACCAGCTTCACGCTACCGCCCAACCAGCGGACCACGATCGAGAAGAGTTTTATCGTGTCGAAGCGCACCACCGTGTTCTACCTCACGTCGCACATGCACATGCTGGGCGAGAAGTTCGTGATCAGGATCGTGGGAGGCGCGCGCGACGGCGAGGTGGTGTACGAGAGCAACGATTGGGAGCATCCCGCCATGCTCGCGCTCAAGGTGCCCATCGTGCTGGAGAAGGGACAGGGCCTCAAGTCGGTCATCACCTGGAACAACACCACCGGCAGCGCAGTGTCGTTCGGGCTGAAGAGCACGGACGAAATGGGAATAATCTTTGGCTACGCCTACTGAACCGGGGAACGCATGACTCTCACACGCCGTGGCTTCACTCTCATCGAGCTGCTGGTCGTCATCGTCATCATCGGCATCCTGGCGGCGATCGCGATCCCGAAGTTCGCCGTCTCGAAGAACAGCGCATACATGGCAGCGATGAAGTCCGACCTCAAGAACCTCGCGACGTCCGAGGCCGCGTACTTCGGTGACTCATCGAAGTATTCCGCGAGCACCACCGCGCTCAACTTCAAGCAGAGCACCGGGGTGAATCCGCCGGCGATCACCACCGGGACCGGGTTCTGGTCGGCCACCGTGAACCACGCCCAGCTCTCGGGCCACACGTGCGCCATCTCCATCAACACCACCAATCCCCTGGTGTCCACCGCGGGAGAGGGCGAGCCTGTCTGCAACTGAGGTGAAGCTCCGGAAGTCGCTCGGCACGCTGTCGCTCGTCTTCATCCTCTACTTCACCACCTCGGGCGGCGCATTCACCACCGAGACCCTCGTGCACGAGGTGGGACCGGGACTCGCGCTCCTGATCCTGCTCGTGGTGCCGATCGTCTACTCGGTGCCCGAGATCCTGGTGGTGGGGGAGCTGGCGAGCATGCTCCCCGAGGAGGGTGGCTACTATCGCTGGGTGGATCGCGCGTTCGGCCGCTTCTGGGCGTTCCAGAACGGTTGGCTGACGTGGATGTACTCGCTGGTGGACATGGCGATCTACCCGATCCTGTTCATCCAGTACCTCAACTGGTTCTTTCCCGAGCTGTCGCCGGCCGCGAAGTGGGTCGTGCAGCTCGGCGTGATCTGGGGCGCCACGGCGCTCAACCTGAGCGGGGCGCTCCGCGTGGGACGCTGGAGCGTGCTGAGCGGCTTCTTCGTGCTCGCGGCCTTTGCGGCGCTCGCGCTGTTCTCGCTGCCGCACATGACGCACGCGCCCTGGCACCCGTTCGCCACCGCCACGCAGGACCCGATGAAGGGAATGGCGGTCGGCGTCTCGATCGCGCTCTGGAACTACTTCGGGTGGGACAATGCCTCTCCCGCGCTGGGAGAAGTGAAGGACGCCACCCGCACGTACCCGCGCGCGCTCGCGTTCGCGCTGCCACTGGTGGCGCTCGGCTACTTCATCCCGCTCCTGCCGACACTCGGCGCATCCGACTGGACGACCTGGCAGGACGGTGGGTGGCCGCAGGTCGCGCTCGCGTCGGCGGGCAGCGCCGGGCGCGTGATCGCCCCCTGGCTCGCGATCGCCGGCATGGTGAGCGCGCTCTCGCTCTTCAGCGCCCTGCTGCTCTCGTTCTCGCGCGTGCCATTCGTGATGGCAGAGGATGGGTTGTTGCCCGAGCTGCTCGGGCGCGTGGACGCACGCGGCACGCCGCGCAAAGCGGTGATCGTGGCGTCGGTGTTCTACTCGGCATTCGTGCTGCTCCCCTTCGGGAGCCTGGTGGTGGCCGACACGCTCCTGTACTCGCTGGCGCTCGGGCTCGAGGCCGCCGCGCTGGTCGCGCTGCGCACGCGAGAGCCGGAACTCCGGGGCGCATTCAGGATCCCGCTCGGTCGGAATGGCGTCGCGGTGCTCGCCGCGATGCCGCTGCTCGTCATGGCGTTCGTGGTGGCGATGTCCTTCCTCGATGGCGAGTACGGGACGCCGGCGCTCATCGGTGCCGCTGTCGCCATCGTACTCGGGCCGCTGGCGTATCGCTTCGCGTCGCGCCCGCGCCGCCTGGTCGCCTAGGGAAGCCGCACCACCTGGCCACCCTGCATCACGAAGCGCACGCGACGCGTGGCGGAGATGTCCTTGAGCGGATCGCCGTCTATGGCGACCAGGTCGGCCAGCATCCCCGGCTTCACGGCGCCGATCCTGTCCTCCATGTGCAGCATCTTCGCGTTCACGGCGGTCACGCTGTGCAGTGCCTGCAGCGGAGTGAGCCCGTAGTTCACCAGCAGCTCGATCTCGCGTGCGTTCTCGCCATGCGTGAACACGCCGACGTCTCCTCCCGTGCAGATCGTCACGCCCGCGGCGATCGCCGCGGCCACGCTGGCCCGCTTCTCCGTGATGCGCGCCGGCTCGGGAGCGGCGCCATTCCAGCCGCGATAGCGTGACACTGCGTCGCCCGCCGCGACGGTGGGGCAGAGGATCGTGCCGTGCTGCACCATGAGCCTGAATATCTCGGGCGTGCCCGCGTCGCCGTGCTCGATGGTCTCGACGCCCGCCATGATCGCGCGACGCATCCCCTCCGCCGTGGCCGCATGCGCCACCACCGCGCGCCCGCTCGAGCGCGCGACATCCACGACCTGCCTCAGCTCGGCCTCGGTGAAGGTCGGCCGCGCCTCGCCATTCGGCCCCCAACGATAGTCGGCGTAGACCTTCACCCAGTCGGCGCCGTGGCCGATCTGTGAGCGTACCACTCGCGTCACTCCATCGATGCCGTCGGCCTCCTCGGCGCCCTGCGGCACGTCCCACTCCGGCGAGAAGCCCTTCGGCCCATAGCTGCCGGTGGCCACGATCGCGCGCGTGACCACGAACATCCGCGGTCCAGGGATGATTCCCTGCGCGATCGCCTGCTTGAGCCCCACGTCGGCGTAGCCTGCGCCCTCCGAGCCGAGGTCGCGCGTAGTGGTGAAGCCGGCCAGCAGCGTGGCACGCGCATGATTGACGGCGCGCGCGACGCGAACCGCTTCCGCCTCGTGGAGCACCTGGTCATCCCATGGCGTCTCGTTGTAGGGATGCAGCAGCAGGTGCGAGTGTCCCTCGATAAACCCGGGCAGCAGGGAGGTGTTCGGCAATTCGACCACGCGTGCGCCCGTGGATGCGAGCGACGCGCGCGGCCCCGCGGCCTCGATCTTGTCGCCGCGCACCAGCACCGCCCATCCCTCGTGCATCTCGGCGCCATCGAACACCCGTGCCGGCGCGAGCAGCGTGGCCGCGGCCTGTGCGCGCACGACGGAGGCCGAAAGCACGAGCGCGACGCCGAGTGACCTCGCGCGAACGAGGGGGCCATTCATGGTCTTATCCTTCGACGGGGAAGCCAGCCTTGCGCCAGGCTCCAAGTCCGCCGGCGAGGTTCGTGACGTTCGTGAAGCCCTTCGCCTGCAGCAGGCTCGCGGCGATCGCCGAGCGACTCCCGCCTGCGCACTGCACCACGATGGGCGCATCATGCGGCAGCGTCGCGCTCAGCTCTGCGAGCTCGCCGAGCACCATGTGCGTGGCGCCGGGCAGGTGACCCTGCTGCCATTCGGACGCGGCGCGCACGTCGATGACGCGCGGACGATCGCCAGTGCTCGTTGCCGCCAGCGATGCGGCGTCGGTGCTCTTCACCGTGCCAACCGCTCGCCCCGCGGCGATCCAGCTCTCGAGGATCGCGGAGGCGCTGGAAATTCCGTCCACCTGGTCCAGGCCGATCAGGGCCAGCTGGTGACGAGCGCCGTAGGCGGGGCCGATGTCGCTCGCGAGCAGGATGATCGGCCGCGCATAGTCCAGGAGTGCGCCGGCCCATCCGATGAACGAGCGGCCAAGCGGGATGTTCAGCGAGCCCGGGACGTGGGCCTTCGCGAAGTCAGCGGCCGCTCGCACGTCCACGAGCTGGGCGCCCGCTGCGACGGCGGCATCCAGTCGCGCGAGGTCGTAGAGCGTGCGCTCGACGGAAGCCGGCCGGATGGGCGGCCCCTCCCGATTGAGGCGCTTCATCACGGCGAAGTACTTCGGCGGCTCGGGTTGTCCGGCGAGGATGGTGCTCACGAAAAGACTTCTCTCCCGCGCCTTCAGCGCGGGAGAGAAGCGGCGCTCGTATCCCAGGGTGCTCTGCGGCACCGCACCGAGGGCCTTGCCGCACGCGGAACCAGCGCCGTGTCCCGGCCAGACCTGCAGCCAGTCGGGCAAGTCGCCGAGCTTCTGCAGCGAGTCGAAGAGCTGGCCGGCGGCCAGCTCCATGGTGCCTTCCTGGCGCACGGCCCGCTCGAGCAGGTCCGGGCGGCCCACGTCGCCCACGAACAGGAAGTCGCCCGACACCATTCCCATCGGCCCATCCGCCGCGGCCGTGTCGGTCACGACGAACACGATGTGCTCGGGCGTGTGCCCCGGTGTGTGCATCACGCGCAACTCGATGTTCCCCACGCGGATCTCGTCGCCATCGTGCAGCAGGGTGGCGCCGTCCTCCTTCGCGAAGGCGTACTGCCAGTCCACGCCGCCCTCCCCCGAGAGCAGCAGCCGCGCGCCGGTGCGCCGAGCGAGCTCGCGGCTGCCCGAGACATAGTCGGCGTGGATGTGCGTTTCGCTTACCTGCGTGATCCGCAGGCCCTCTTCGCGCGCCACCTTCTCGTACTGCTCCGCGTTGCGATTGGGGTCGATGACGATGGCGTCGCCGGTGGCCTGGCAGCCGATCAGGTAGCTCGCCTGGGCGAGCGACTCGTCATAGAAGCGGCGAAGGAGCATCCCGAAGAATATCGCACGGGGCGCTGCGCGGCCATTGCGCGTGTGGTACTTTCTGGGCGACTTCCCACTCCCCCAACACAGGTCCTCCCAGCCATGGCAGACGAAATCGACTACCGGATCATCGGCGACGACATGCAGGCCGTGATCGTGACGCTCGATCCCGGCGAGACGGTGCTCGCCGAGGCGGGCGCGATGATGTTCATGCAGTACGGCATCACCATGGACACCACGCTCGATCCCAACCAGCAGGGCGGTGGCATGCTCGGCAAGCTGCTGCAGGGCGCCAAGCGCGCGCTGACCGGCGACTCCTTCTTCGTCACCACCTTCACCAATGGCGCCACCCGCCGGCAGGACGTCGCCTTCTCGGCGGCATTCCCCGGCAAGATCCTGGCGGTGGACCTCAACACCTGGAAGGGCGTGGTGATCGCGCAGAAGGACGCCTTCCTCTGCGCGGCGCGCGGCATCAACGTCACCATCGCCTTCACGAAGCGGATCGGCGCCGGCTTCTTCGGCGGCGAGGGATTCATCCTCCAGCGCATCGAGGGCGACGGGCTGGCGTTCCTCCACGCCTGCGGCACGCTCTACGAGTACACGCTCCAGCCGGGCGAGTCCATGCGCGTGGACACGGGCTGCATCGTGGCCATGGAGCAGACGGTGGACTACGACATCCAGATGGTCCCGGGGGTGAAGACCGCGCTCTTCGGCGGTGAGGGACTGTTCTTCGCAAAGCTCACCGGGCCCGGCAAGATCGTGCTCCAGTCGCTGCCGTTCTCGCGAATGGCCGACCGCATCATCGCCGCGGTGCCGCGCGTGGGTCGCGGCGGCGGCGGTGAGCGACTCGGCGGGCTCGGCATGATCGGCGGAATTGCCGGCTCGCTGCTGAACAACGACAACGGCTAGCATGCCGCACGCGGCGATCCGCACCGAACGGCTTCGAAAGGTCTACAACGAGAAGGTCGTCGCGCTCGAGGGACTCGACCTCGAGGTGCACGAGGGCGAGTTCTTCGGGCTGCTCGGGCCGAACGGGGCGGGGAAGACGACCACGATCGGCATCCTCACCACGCGCGTGCTTCCCACCGAGGGCAAGGCCTTCATCGGCGACGCCGAGGTGGTGCGCGACTCGGTGTCGGTCCGCCAGCGGATCGGCGTCGTGCCGCAGCGGCCGAATCCCGATCGCGGACTGAACGTGCTCGAGAACCTCGTGTTTCACGCCGCGTATTTCGGGATCCCCACCGCCGAGGCGAAGCAGCGCGCCGGCGCGCTGCTGGAGCAGCTGGCCATTTCGGACAAGGCGACCGCGAAGGTGGACGCGATGTCCGGTGGCCAGCAGCAGCGGCTGATGATCGCGCGCGCGCTGATACACGAGCCACAGGTGCTCTTCCTCGACGAGCCCACGGTCGGGCTCGACCCGCAGGCGCGCCTGGCGCTCTGGGACATCCTGCGCTCGCTCCACGACGAGGGGCGCACGATCGTGATGACCACGCATTACATGGAGGAGGCCGACCAGCTCTGCGACCGGCTCGCGATCATCGACAAGGGCACGTTGCTCGCCCTCGATACCCCGGAGGCGCTCAAGGCGCGCGCGCCCGGCGGCACGATGGTCGAGCTCACGCTGAACGGTCTCGCCGCCGATCTCGTCGCCAGCGCGCTGGCCCTGCCTGACGTGCTGGGCGCCGATGCGGCAGGGAACGCGCTGCGCGTTCGCACGGACTCGGCGGCGCGCGCACTGCCCGCGTTGCTGCAGCTCGCCGAGTCGCAGCAGCGCACCGTGGGCCAGATCGCACTCACGCAGCCGAGCCTCGAGACCCTGTTCATCTCCCTCACCGGCAGGAAACTCGATTGAGCGCCAACACGCACGCGCCCACCTCGGCCACCGTCTTCCTTGCGCTGCTGCGACGCGACCTTCGCGTGGTGCGGCGCGAGCTGCCGTTCTTCCTGGTGCGGACGCTCATGCAGCCGGTGCTCTTCCTCGTCGTCTTCGGCTTTTTGCTCCCGAAGATGGGCTTCGTGCGCGGCGGCTATTCCACCGCGCTGCTTCCGGGCATCCTGGCCGTGAGCCTCACGCTCTCCGCCATCCAGTCGGTCGCGCTGCCGATGGTGCAGGACTTCGGGTGGACGAAGGAAATCGAGGATCGCCTGCTCGCGCCGATTCCCACTTCGCTCGTGGCCGCGGAGAAGATCGTCGCGGGTGCCCTGCAGGGAATCATCGCCGCGCTCGTGGTGCTTCCCATCGCGCGCCTCGTGATGGGCCCCGTCATCACCTTCGCATGGATCGGGCTGGGAGAGACCGTGGTGATCACCACGCTCGGCGCCCTCGCGTTCTCCGCGCTCGGGATGTGGCTCGGCACGGCGATCAGCCCGCAGCAGATCGGGCTGATGTTCAGCGCCATTATCAGCCCGATGCTCTTCTTCGGGTGCGCCTACTATCCCTGGCGCGGCCTCGACGCGGTGCCGGTGATGAAGTACGCGGTGCTCATCAACCCGCTCGTCTACGTGGCAGAGGGGATGCGCGGCGCGCTCACTCCCAGCGTGCCGCACATGCCCCTGCGTGTCGTGGCCGTTGCCCTCTCGATCATCACCGCGGTGTTCTGGACGATGGGCGTGCGCGGATTCTACAAGCGCGCCATCGGCTGATCAGGGCCAGTCGAGCACGGCGCGCGTGAGTGCGGGCGGGTCGTACACGGCGCCGTCCTTGATCACCAGGCGCACGTTGCGCACGTCCGCGATCTTCTCGAGCGGATTGCCCTCCACCAGCACCAGGTCGGCCAGCTTGCCCACGGCGATGCTGCCGAGCTCCTTCTGCAGCGTGGCGTACTCGGCGGCGCCGAGCGTGGCGATGCGAAGCGCCTCCGCGGGACGCATGCCGTATTGCACGTAGAGCTCGAGCTCGCGGGCCAGGGCGCACGAATTGTCAGTGCCGGCCACGAGGCGCACGCCCGCTCGGTGCAGGGCCAGCGTCAATCGCGCCATGGTCTCGAACGCGCCGCGATAGCGGGCCCGTTGCGCGTCGCTGGTGGCCGGGAGCCCGCGCGCCGAGGTGAACTGTGACTCGAACACGCAGAGGGTCGGGTCCACGGCCACGTGCTTCTGCACGAGCAGGGCGATGAAGTCGCGCACCGCCGGTCCCTCCACGTTCACCGTGGCTCCGCGCTCCGCCACCGGCATGAAGCGACCGGTTCCCCGCGTGTCGATCGTGTCGCCGCCGAGGAAGTTCAGCATCACGAAGTTCATGTGATTGAGCTCGTCGAACCCCAGCCGGACGGCCTGCTCCGCGCGCAGGCCGCTCGGCACGTGCCCGCTCACGCGCAGTCCGCGTGCGTGCGCGGCCGCGATGGTGGGCGCCACGAACGCCACGGGGAAGGAGCTGTAGAGCTTGATGTTCACGAAGCCGGAATCGGCATAGGCATTCACCCAGCGCACGGCCTGCGCGGCGCTGTCCACCAGCACCGTGGAGGGGCCGCCGTAGTAGCCCGTGCCGTCGATGAAGCCGCCGGCGTTGATCACGCGCGGCCCCACCTCACGTCCCGACCGGATTCGCCGTGCGCGCGCGACGATGTCGAAGGGATCGGCGGAGAGCGTCACCAGGTCGCGCTGCGAGGTGATGCCCGCGGCCAGCTTGAAGCGCCCGGCGTCGGACTGTCCACCGTAGTGTCCGTGCATCTCCCAGAGTCCGGGCATCAGCGACTTGCCGGCCGCGTCGATCACGCGGGCGCCGACCGGGATCGGGACGCTGCCATCGTTCCCGATTTCCGCGATGCGATTGCCGCGAATGATCACCGTGGCGCCGGGAGCCGAGGTGCCGGCCTCCACGTCGATCAGCCGCGCGTGGATGATCGCCAGTCCGGAGTCGCTCTTCTGCGCGAGCTGCGTCGCAAGTGCGGCCCGGCGCGGCGCGATCAGCCGCTCCTGCGTGGCGTACAGCTGTCGCTCGAAGGACTGCAGGCCGCTGCGAAATGTGGACTGCGCGTCCACCTCCGCCACGAAGCGGCGGTCGCGGTCGAGCCACGCGCGACCGAGGGGCCGCTCGTGCGACTCGAGTCGCCAGAGCGTGAGCGGCACGTCGCCATGCAGCGTGCGCAGCGTGTCCGTTGCCACGGGGCGCGCGCTGATGACCATCGGCACGATCCAGGGCGCGATGCGCAGGGAGTCCCGACCGCGCAATACGCGCACCCAGAATCCGGTCTCGCCCGCGCTCGGCAGCCAGCCCGCCAGGCTCACGTCCCGTGCGATGGCCACGCGTCCGCTGTCCGCGCCTCGCTGCCAGTAGAGCGTGTCGCCCACGATGCGTCGCGTGCTGTTCACCGGGTTGCCCCAGATGTCGCGCCCCTCCTCGCGTACCTCGATCGCGCGGAGGCCGGTGGAGTCGAACCGGGTGGCCGTGCGACGGCGCGGGCCGCGTCCCCGGTCGTGAATTTCCTCCACGCCGCGCAGCGTTCCCTCGGCGTCGCGCCACTCGGCCCCAAAGCTCCCGGCGTGGCCACCGAGCAGGATCTCGTAGCGCACGCTGTCGCGCGCCGGCGGGGCCGGGGCCTCGCGTGACGCGACATTCGTAGACGCGCACGCGGCCGTGAGGGCGAGCAGGGCGATGGCAGGGGCTGTGGTCCGCATCATGGGGGCAAAGGCTATACCTTTCCGCACGTGACCACCAGCGACACGATTCCAGCCGACCCGATTGCCCGCTTCAGCGAACTGCTTGGAGCGGCAACGCGCCTGGATCGCTCCGTGCTCCCGGAGCCCACCGCGTTCACGCTCGCCACGGTCTCGCCGCAGGGCCAGCCTTCCGCGCGCATCCTGCTGCTCAAGCACGTGGACGACCGCGGCTTCGTGTTCTACACGAACCTCGAAAGCCGCAAGGGCCGCGAGCTGCTCTGGGCCGGCCGTGCGGCCATGTGCTTCCACTGGCAGCTGCTCGAGCGCCAGGTGCGCGTCGAGGGCACCGTGGAGCAGGTGAGCGACGAGGAGGCCGACGCGTACTTCGCGTCGCGGGCGCGCGGCAGCCAGCTCGGCGCCTGGGCCTCGCTGCAGAGCCAGCCGATGGAGTCGCCCAGCGACCTCGACGCGCGCGTGGCGGAGTTCGAGGCGCGCTTCGCCGACGGTCCCGTGCCGCGCCCGTTGCACTGGTCGGGCTTTCGCCTCGTGCCGGTCCGCATCGAGTTCTGGCACAACATGCCCTCGCGCCTGCACCAGCGGCACCTGTACGAGCGCGACGGGAGCGCCTGGCGCACCAGTCTCCTGTATCCCTGAGCAGGCATTATTTTCCGCGCATGGCCACCCCCACGCACGTCCCTGATTCGCCGCCCCTCGACGACGCCCAGCCGTCCGGCTGGACCGTGGACGCCGCGCGCGCGCTCTACAACGTCGAAGGGTGGGGCGCCGGCTACTTCGACGTGAACGCCGGTGGCCACGTCGTGGTCCGCCCCGACAAGGAGCATCCCGAGAAGGAGCTCGACCTCTACGAGATCGCGCTCGACCTCGAGGAGCAGGGGATTCAGCTGCCGGTGCTCCTCCGCTTCTCCGACATCCTGCGCTCGCGCATCGAGTCGCTGGACTCGCGCTTCGACAACGCGCGCGAGGAGTTCGGCTTCACGGGCGGGTACACCACGGTCTACCCGATCAAGGTGAACCAGCAGCGGCATGTGGTCGAGGAGATCGTGCAGTTCGGGGCGGCGCACGGCGTGGGGCTCGAGTGCGGCAGCAAGCCCGAGCTCCAGGCAGTGCTCGGTTTGGCGGAGCACACCAACCACCTGATCGTCTGCAACGGCTACAAGGACGACGAGTTCATGCGGCTGGCCCTCATGGGCCAGAAGCTCGGGCACCAGGTGTTCATCGTCATTGAGCAGCTCAGTGAGCTGGACGTGCTGCTTGCCGCCGCGGAGGAGCTTGGGGTACAGCCCACGGCCGGCATTCGCATCAAGCTCGCGAGCCGCGGGTTCGGGCGGTGGAAGGAGAGTGGCGGCGAGAAGTCCAAGTTCGGGCTCAACTCCGCGGACCTCATGGCGCTGATCGACCGGCTGAAGGCCATGGGCCGCCTCGACATCCTCAAGCTGATCCACTTCCACCTGGGCTCGCAGGTCACCGACATCCGCTTCATCAAGCTCGGCCTGCAGGAAGTGACGCGCTTCTACGTGGAGCTGCGCGCGCTCGGCGTGGACATCACGCACGTGGACGTGGGCGGCGGGCTGGGCGTGGACTACGACGGCACCAGCTCCACGAGCGACTCCAGCGTGAACTACACGCTGCAGGAATACGCCAACGACGTGATCTACACGCTGGCCGAGGCGTGCCGCGAGAACGAGCTGCCCATGCCGCACGTGATCAGCGAGTCGGGGCGCGCGCTCACCGCGCACCATGCGCTGCTGCTGATCAAGGTCATCGACGTCGAGACGCAGACGAACCGTCCCCTGCCGGAGCTGGGCGAGGAAGACCACCAGCTGTTGCACGAGATGATGGACGACTTTCGCGAGGTGTCCAAGAAGACGCTGGCGAAGCGCAAGCTGCGCGAGGTCTTCCACGACGTGACGTTCGACAAGGAGCGGGCGCAGGAATACTTCAGCAGTGGCGTGCTCACCCTGCGCGGGCGCGCGTTCGCGGAGCAGCTGTACTTCGCGACCATGCACCACCTCGCGCGCCACATCAACAAGCATCGCGAGGACTTCGAGGACATCATCGAGGACCTCGACGCCTCGATGGTGGACCGCTACTTCTGCAACTTCTCGCTCTTCCAGTCGCTGCCGGACAGCTGGGCCATCGACCAGCTCTTCCCGATCATGCCCATCCACCGGCTGCATGAGGAGCCCACGCGCCGCGGCACGCTGCAGGATGTCACCTGCGACTCCGACGGCAAGATCGACCGCTTCGTGGGCGCCAAGGACGGCAGCCCGAGCCTCGAGCTGCACGACTTCAACGACGGCGAGCCGTACATGCTCGGCGTGTTCCTCACGGGCGCGTACCAGGAGATCCTGGGCGACCTGCACAACCTGTTCGGCGACACGAACGCCGTGCACGTGCGGCTCGCGCCGAACGGCGGGTATGACGTGACGGACCTCGTGCACGGCGACACCGTGACCGAGGTGCTGAACTACGTGCAGTTCCGCGCCTCCGACCTGCTGCAGGTCTTCCGTCGCAAGGTGGCGTCGGCCAAGCACCTGTCGCGGCAGGAGGCGAACACGTTCATCGCCGACTACGTCGCGGGCCTCGAAGGCTACACGTACCTCGAGGGCGAAGCGGCACAATGATCGTCGCCGGCTGGCCGGGCGTGCTCGTTGCGCTCGTGGCCATGCTGGTGCTCGCAAAGCTGTTCGGCCGGCTCGCCCAGCGCGTGGGACAACCCGCCGTGCTGGGCGAGCTCGTTGCCGGGGTGCTGCTGGGAGCCTCCGTGCTGGGCGTGGTGGATCCCGCGCAGCCCGCAGTGCATGCGCTCGCACAGGCCGGCGTGGTGCTCCTGCTCTTCGGCATCGGCCTCGAGACGGACCTGCGCGCGTTGTGGAGCGTCGGCAGCGCGGCGACTGCGGTGGCGGTCACCGGCATGGTGCTTCCGTTCGCGAGTGGCTACGCGGCCGCGCGCCTGCTCGGAATCGCCGTTGCGCCCGCCCTCGTGTGCGGTGCCGCGCTCTGCGCGACGTCGGTGGGCATCTCGAGCCGCGTGCTCGCGGACCTCGGGCTGCTGCAGGCGCCGGAGGGCCGCGTGGTGCTTGGCGCCGCCGTGCTCGACGACGTGATCGGCCTCGTGATACTCGCGGTGGTGGTGAAGCTGGTGGGCACCGGCGACGCGAGCGGCGCGAGCTCGGCGATGATCATCGGTGCGTTCGTGGCGGGACTCCTGCTGCATCGCGTGCGCGCGCGGCATGCGATCGAGCGAGTGAGCGGCAGCGTCGGGTTCGTGCTGGTCCCGATCTTCTTCGCCAGCGTGGGGGCCGAGGTGGACCTGCGGGCGCTCGCCGACCCGCGCGCATTCACCGTGGGCGCGGTGCTCATCGCCTGCGGCGTCGCGGGCAAGCTCGCCGCGGGCTACGCGCCGTGGTGGTTCACGGGGAACAAGCTGCTCGTGGGGGTTGCCATGGTCCCACGCGGCGAGGTGGGCCTCATCTTCGCGCAAATGGGCCTCGCCTCGGGCGCGATCGACGCCGGCCTGTTCGGCGCGCTGATGATGATGGTACTGGTCACGACGTTCGTGACACCGCCACTTCTCGCTCGCTGCGCTCGCGCACGCTGAAACGCGCCGAAAGGAATCGAAAAACGCCGAACAGCTGAAGCGAAGGCTCCCCATGTCCGGCGTGTTTCAGCTATTTCATGGCCCTTTCGGCGTGAAAAAGCCTTAGGTGCTCGTCTTGCGCGAAATGCTCAGCCCAGCCGCTCCGACACCGCGCCCCAGTTCACCACGTTCCACCACGCCTTGATGTAATCCGGCCGGCGGTTCTGGTACTTGAGGTAGTACGCGTGCTCCCACACGTCGAGGCCGAGCAGGACCTGGTTCGGCGACTTGCCGTCCATGATCGGGTTGTCCTGGTTCGGCGAGCTCGTGATCGACAGCTTGCCGCCGTCGTTCATCAGCCACGCCCAGCCCGAGCCGAAGCGGCCCGTGCCCGCCGCCGCGAACTGCTCCTTGAACTTCTCGAAGTCCCCGAATGCGCCCTTGATCCCGTCGGCCAGCTTGCCGGTCGGCTCGCCGCCCGCGCTGGGGCCCATCAGCGTCCAGAAGAGCGAGTGGTTCCAGTGACCGCCGCCGTTGTTGCGCACCGCGCCGCGCACCGCCTCGGGGGCGCTGCCGACGTTCTTCAGCAGTTCCTCCAGCGACTTGCCCTGCAGCTCCGGCGCCTTCTCGATCGCCGCGTTCAGGTTCGTGACGTACGCGTTGTGATGCTTGCCATGGTGGATCTCCATGGTCTGTGCATCGATGTGCGGCTCGAGCGCGGCGGGCGCGTACGGGAGCGGGGGGAGCGTGAATGCCATGGTCGGTCCTCGGGGTGCGCGAGTCAGGTGGCGGTGGTCGTCTTGCGCGAGCGGAGCCAGGCGATGATCCCGGGCAGCAGCGAGAGGAAGATCACGCCGATGATCACGACCTCGATGTGCCGCTCGACTCCGGGAATGTAGCGACCCATGAAGTAGCCGGTGAAGAGCATCAGCCAGATCCAGCCTATCCCGCTCACCACGTTGTAGACGGTGAACTTCCGCGCGTCCATCCCGCCCATTCCGGCCACGATGGGCACGAAGGTGCGCACGATCGGCATGAAACGCGCAATGACGATCGCCTTGCCGCCATGCCGCTCATAGAACTCGTGCGCGCGCACCAGGTGCTTGCGGTTGAAGAGCAGGGAGTCCTCGCGCGTGAACAGGCGGGGACCGGTCACCCGGCCGAACCAGTATCCAGCGGTGTTGCCAAGGATGCTGGCGATGCTGAGCAGCAGCCCCAGCAGGTAGACGTTGAACACGCCCTGCGTCGCCAGCAGGCCGGCCGTGACGAGCAGGGAATCGCCGGGCAGGAAGAAGCCGATGAGGAGGCCGGTCTCCGCGAAGATGATCAGCGTGAGGCCGACGTAGCCGCCCCAGGCGATCAGCTCTCGAACGTTGGTGAGCCTGCGGATGAGGTCGACGATGCCGGACATGCGTTTCGGACTGAGATGAACCAGGCCACCAGCGAACCGGAAAGCTCGACGGCTGCCGCAGTGGGGTCAACCGCGCACGCGACGAAAAAGCGCGTGGGACTCTCGCGCCGTGGCGAGCGAATCTTTCACTGGTGTGCCTCGGCGCTGGTGCTGCTCCTCGCGATCGGGTGGGTGGTCGTCGGCGTGCAGCCGCACGATGCACTCGGCGCCCATGGCGTGGCCGGCGTCGCGTCGTCCGTCGTCTCGAGCATCACCGCCGCCGACGCGCCCACCGCGGCCTATCTCACCGATGCGCTGCTGCAGTCGGTCGCCGACCCGCTGCGCGGCACGAGTGGAAAGCTCAGGGTTCGATTCTCCACCCCCGACTCGAGCGCCATCGTGGACACCGCCCTCGCCGGCGGGGCGAAGGTCGCCTACACGCAGGGCGCCAGCGTCGCCACGGCCACGCCCCAGCGGCCGGGAATCTGGGGGCTCGCGCTCAAGGTCGGCAGCGCGCTCAAGCCCATCGCCGACCTCAGCGTGATCACCATGCATGCCTTCAGCGAGAAGCGCAGCGGTCGCGTGGGCATGTACTACCTGGGCGCATGGCCCGGGGAGAAGGGCAGGGTGCGCTCGGAGGCGTATGCGAATCCCTCCGGCTTCATCGAGGTCACGCGGGAGAACGAGGACACGCCCGTTTCCGCGCACTTCAAGCTCCGGGACTTCCTGCCCCACGACCAGCAGGACGTCTGGCCGAAGATGCTCGTCCTGCGCATCCAGCTGCTGGACAAGCTGGAACTCACCCTAGACGAGCTCGAGCGGCGCGGAATTAGCACAAAGGGGGTCAAGGTGATGAGTGGATTCCGCTCGCCGCAGTACAACGCGGGGGGTGGAAATACGGCAGGACGCGCCGAGCTCAGCCGTCACATGTACGGGGACGCGGCGGACATCTTCATCGACAACGACGGCAACGGACAGATGGACGACCTCAACCACGACGGGCGCATCGACATCGGCGACAGCCGCGTGATCGGCGCCGCCGTGGACGCGGTCGAGCGGGCCCACCCGGAGACCGTGGGGGGCTGCGGCGTCTACGTCGCGGGCCCCGGGCACGGTCCTTTCACCCACATCGACGCGCGTGGCTATCACGCGCGGTGGACTGGCACTGGAGGAGGTTGAACGTGGACAAGAGGCGACAGCGGGACGCGAGCGAGCAGGCGGAGGACACGTCGGCCAGGAAGGTCATCGTGGACGGCGTCGAGCAGCCGGTGATTCCCGACATTCGTGCGACGGACCTCGAGCCCTACGTGGGGCTCAAGTACCTGTCGAAGCTGTTCCGTTTCATGGCCGTGATCCTCATCCTGCTGCTGCTCACCGAGGCCGTCACCGGCATCTCGGCGCAGGGCACCGCGTCGCTGCCCACGCTGCTCGGTGAGGCCAGCCGCCTGCTCGTGCTCGCCGGGCTCCTCTGGGGCGTGGGCGACCTGGCCCTGCTCCTGATCGACGTGGGGCATGACGTGCGCGCCGGCCGGATCCTGCTGTCGCGCCAGTTGCACACCATGACGGAGCGCGGCGCCGCCAGCGTCGAGAAGGGCCCACCGCCCTCCGGATCGTAGCGGCGGCACGGCCGTTGCCATTACGCGGACTCGTCCAATCACCCCGGAACTGACCATGATCACGATTGCCATCATCCTGTTGATCCTGTGGGCGCTTGGCTTTGGTGTCTTTCACGTCGCTGGTGGCCTCATCCACCTGCTCCTCGTGATCGCCATCATCGTCATCCTGTACCGCGTCATCACGGGCCGAAAGCCCATCTGACGCTCGCGGGACACTTGCCCCATGCGAGAGGCCGCTGCGAACTTCGCAGCGGCCTCTCGTGCGTCATCCCGCCCCGTTCCCGTTCCCCACCCGAGTGGACCTGCACGTCGTCTCGCACACCCACTGGGACCGCGAGTGGTACCACCAGGCCGCCCGCTTTCGGCAGCGCCTCGTGGCACTCGTGGACGAGCTCATCGCGTCCCCCCCGACGGCCGGCACCAGCTTCCTGCTCGACGGGCAGGCCGTGGTGCTGCATGACTACCTGGCGGCTCGCCCCGACCGGCGGGACGAGCTCGCGGTGCTGCTCCAGCAGGGACGCCTCGAGGCTGGCCCGTGGTATGTGCTGGCCGATGAGCTGATTCCCGGCGGCGAGGCGCTCGTTCGCAACCTGCTCGCGGGGCGCCGCGCACTGGAGGAGATGGGCGCCGAGCCGACACCGGTGCTCTACTGTCCCGACTCGTTCGGGCACCCGTCGGCGCTGCCGGCAATTGCGCAGGGGTTCGGTTTGGGCGTCGTGATAGCCTGGCGTGGATATGGCGGTGCGCGCTGGCCGTCGGGCGATACGGTGCGCTGGTCGGGGCCCGACGGCAGCGCGGTACTGCTGCATCACCTCCCGCCCGACGGCTATGAGTTCGGGTCGGCGCTTCCTCCCGATGACGCGAGCGCTCGTGCGCGCTGGTCTCGCATCCGGGAAGTGATCGAGCCGCGCGCCGTCACGAGCGTCGCGCTGCTGCTCAACGGCGCCGATCACCACGCGCGACAGGCGAGGCTCGGACTCGCGCTCGATGCGCTCGCGCGCGCGGCCATGCCCGTCGAGGTGCGCCCCTCCTCGCTGCGCGCATTCGCGGCCGCGCTCTCGGGCGCGTGCGCAACGCGCGAGCTCCACACGGTGCAGGGCGAACTGCGCGATTCCTACGGCTACGCCTGGACGCTCGGCGGCACCCTCGCTTCGCGTGCGCACCAGAAGCGCCGCGCGCGCCGCCTCGAGCGCATGCTCGTGCGCGACGTGGAGCCGCTGCTCGCGCTCGCCGGGCGCAGCGCCGACCGCGCTGTGCTCGACGAAGCGTGGCGCGAGCTGCTCCTCTGTCATCCGCACGACACGCTCTGTGGCTGCTCGACCGACGCGGTGGCTCGCGCAATGGACGCGCGCATGGACTCGGTTGCCGCGCAGCTCCTGGGGCTGCAACACGACGCACTGCAGGCGCTGGTGCTCCCGCAGCAGGACCGCAGCGACTCGGCGCCGGTGTCCATCGTGCTGGTGCGCAACCGCTCGGCGCGCGCGCGTTCCGGCGTGGCGTTCGTCACGCTGGTCTCACACCTCGAGCGCGAGCGCGTGGGTCCGGGGTCGGGCGTCCTCGCGCCAGCGGAGCTCGAACACCCAGCGCCGCCGACGCTCGCGGGTTGCCCCGTCCAGCTGCTGCGACAGCGGTTCGCGCGGGATCGCATCGAGGATCCTCGCGCCTACCCTCGCAACTACCTGGCGAGCGAGCAGCGCGTAGCGGTGTGGGTGGATGAGGCACCCCCCTCCGGCCTGCTGCCGCTCGAGGTCGGGTCGTTCGAGACGCTCGCAGCGAAGCCGCTCGCGGTCTCCGTGAGCAGGCGCTCGCTGGACAACGGCCTCGTCCGCCTCGATGTGGATGAGCAGGGGGCGGTGACGTTGCGGGACAGTCGCACGCGCACGGCCTTGCATGACCTGCTGCGCTTCGAGTCCCTGCGCGACGAAGGCGACCTCTATTCGCCATCGCTCCGCGGCGCGGCGTTCCGCCCGAGGTTCGCTGGCGCGCGAGTGGTGGATCGCGGCCCCCTCCGCGGCACGATCGAGCTTCGCTACACGCTCGAAGGGTCGGCCACGCGAGTGCGTGTCCGCCTCACGATCGACGCCGGACTGGGCGCACTCCGCATCGGGGTGCGCGGCATGAACGCGTCGCGCAATCATCGCCTGCGCATCGGCATTCGCAGCCAGCTTGCGGCCGCGCGATGCTTCGCTGACGGATCGCTCGGCGTGGTCGAGCGCGTCCCGCTCGACGTGCCCAGGCGCGACCAGCGCGAGGAGCATGTGGTGCCGACCGCACCGCTGCAGCGCTACGTGAGCCTTGCCTCGGATGCGGCCACGGTCACGCTTTACTCCGACGGCCTGGCCGAGTACGAGGCGACGCGCGACGGCACCATCTGGGTCACGCTGCTGCGCGCGGTAGGCGACCTCTCACGCAACGACCTCCCCGAGCGTCGCGGCCACGCTGGCTGGCCGGTGGATACGCCACAGGCGCAATGCCTCGGCCCCTTCGCCGCGGAGCTTGCGGTCGCGTTGCACTCGGCGCGCACGAGCGCGGTCATTCACGAGATCGAGCAGCTGGCCGACGACGTGCTGCTTCCGCTCGCGGGCGCAACCGTCCATGAAGTGCAGGGCCTGCCCGCGACGATCGCAGGTCCCGAGCTAAAGGGCGACGGCCTCGCCGTCTCAGCCATCAAGCCCGCCGCCGTTGGCAGCGGTGTGGTGCTCCGCTGCATAAACCTGCTCGACATACCGGTAGCAGGATCATGGACCACGCCGCATCCCACCCCGGATGCCTGGTTGGCGCGCCTGGACGAGACTGCGTTGGAGCCGATCGAGATTCAGGATCACTTCATCCCGTTCGTCGCACCACCCCGAGGAATAGTCACCATCATCGTGCGAAGCTAGCCGCAGTGGCCGCCGTGGCCGCAGTGGCCGCTGTGGCAGTTTCGTCAGCCGCTAGCCGCTAGCCGCTCCTGCCCTTGACCTTCAAAGCAGTTCGCCGAGCCGATCCCCAAGCAGCGTACATGCCACGACAGTGACGACCAGCGCGAGCCCCGGAGCAATCGCAACCCACGGCGCTGCGACGATGAGGTCCCGTCCCCCGGCTATCATGTTGCCCCAGCTCGGCTGCGGCGGCTGGATCCCCATCCCGAGGAACGACAGCCCGCTCTCGAGCAGGATCGCGTTCCCGACACCGAGCGTGGTAGCCACGAGCGCCGGCGCGATCGCATTCGGCAGGGCATGACGCCAGAGCACGCGGCGCGACGTCGCTCCCAGCGCGGTGGCCGCCTCCACGAACGGCCGCGAGCGCAGCCCCTGGATTTCCCCTCGCACCAGCCGCGCGACGCCCATCCACCCCGTGGCGACCAGCACCACGACGACCGTCCCAAGCCCGGGCCTCCAGAGCGCCGCGCACACCAGCAGCAGCACCAGTCGCGGCACCGCGAGCAACGTGTCGGACAGCGCCATCACCAGCCGGTCCACCACGCCGCCGTGCCACCCCGCGAGCGCGCCGAGCGTTGTGCCCACGGTCGCCGCGAGCACCGACCCCGCGATCCCCACGGCCAGCGACACGCGCGCCG
The DNA here is from genome assembly GCA_028287305.1 of Gemmatimonadota bacterium. Taxonomy (GTDB): domain Bacteria; phylum Gemmatimonadota; class Gemmatimonadetes; order Gemmatimonadales; family Gemmatimonadaceae; genus JAQBPX01. Next base: position 45,848 of record JAQBPX010000033.1, on the reverse strand, counting down.
CGAGCATCATCCGCACGAACAGGTCGCGCCCGAATCGGTCGGTGCCGAGCAGGTGTAGCGTGCCGCCGGGATCACGAGAGAGCGGCGGCAGCAGCCGCGTGTGCAGCACCTCGCCGATCGACAGCGGATCCTGGCTGGAGAGCGCGGGCACCAGCAGCGCTGCTCCGATCACCACCACGAGCGTCGCGACACTCCCGATCACCCACGGGTCGCGCTTCATGCCGCCCCTCGGCGACGCGGGTCCAGTAGCGGCATGGCCAGGTCGCTCGCGAGGTTCGCGGCGATCACGAGCGCGGCGTAGAGCAGCGTGGCCCCGAGCACCACGGGATAGTCGCGCGTGCTGATCGCGCTCACCATCACGCGGCCCATGCCGGGCCATGCGAAGATCGACTCCACGAAGATCGACCCCGCGATCACGCCCGGTAGCGCAAGCGCGAACAGGATCACGAGTGGTGGCATCGCCGGCCGGAGCAGGTGGTGCCACCGCACGTCGTGCTCGCGCGCGCCCTTCGCGCGCGCGGTGCGAATCCAGTCCTCGCCCAACAGCGCTGCAAAGCTGCTGCGCGCGTAGCGCGCGATGCCCGCCGCGCCCAGTGCCGCGAGGATCGTCACCGGCAGCACGGCATGTCGCAGCAGGTCCCGAAATCCGGCGAGGCCTCCGGGCGAGCCACCCGGCGCATGCAGCCCGAAGGCCGGCAGCCGCATCCAGGGGGGCAGCCCCCAGCTCGCCGCGCCGTACGTGAACACGGCCACGAGCGCGAGCGCCAGCCAGAAGGCCGGCGCCGCGTACACCGTCGTCGTGAGCACGGTGAGGAGCCGGTCGGTTGCGCGGCCGCGTCGCAGTGCCTGCGCCAGGCCGATCGGCACCCCCAGCAGGAAGGTCAGCGCGAGCGACGCCACCCCCAGCCCCAGCGAGACCGGCACCGCCTCCGCCAGCACGGCGCTCACGGGACGGTGCAGCGCCACGCTCTCGCCCATGTCCCCGCGCAGCAGCGCTCCGCCCCAGCGCGCATATTGAGTCGCGAGCGAGGCGTCGAGCCCCAGGGATGCGCGGAGCTGTGCGCGCTCGCTGGCCGAAGCCGACGGTGCGATCAACAACTCCGCCGGGTCGCCCGGAGCCAGTCGCACGAGGACGAACGTCAGGGTGACCACCAGCCAGAAGAGGACGATGGCGTCGATGACGCGGCGGAGCAGGGAGGCGCGCACCGGGTGAAGATCGGTGGGGGATTCGTGCCGTCAACCATTCCGTCAATCGTTGCGTCAACTGCGCGACACGTGCTGGTCGCGCTCGTGGCATTCTCGGGTGTCGCTGCGAGCGCTGCGTGTGGCGCCTCGCCGCGCGACGCCGACACGGTGGTCTTCGCCTCCGGCACCGACCTCGAGGGCGCCAATCCGCTGGCGACGATCCATCCGCTCTCCCGGCAGGTGCAGCGCTTCCTGCTCTTCACCACGCTCGTGCGCTGGGACAGCACGCTCTCCGAGCAGCCCTACCTCGCGCGACGCTGGGACTGGAGTACTGACCGCACCACGCTCACCCTGCACCTCGTGTCGGGCCTCGCGTGGCAGGACGGTCACGTCACCACGGCCCGCGATGCGGCGTTCACCCTGCTCGCGGCGCGCGACCCCGCAACCGGCTACGCGCGCGCCTCGGATCTCGCCTCGCTCTCCGCCGCGACGGCAACCGATGACTCCACGCTCGTGCTCGAGTGGTCCGTTCCGCAGCCGGCGCTTCCCCCGATCCTCTGCGAGCTGCCGATCCTCCCCGAGCACCTGCTCGGCCGAACGCCGCACGTGGAGCTCAAGCGCTCGGACTTCAACCGCGCGCCGGTCGGCAACGGTCCCTGGCGGTTCGTGAGGCGCGACGCGGGACAGCGCTGGATCTTCGAGCGCAATCCTGAATTTCCCATGGAGCTGGGCGGGCCGCCCGCCATGCGGCGAATGGTGGTCGCGGTGGTGGACGAGCCCACCACCAAGTTCGCGGGGCTGGCGAGCGGCGAGCTCGACTTCGCCGGCATCTCGCCGATGTCGGCGTCGCTCGCCGCGCGCGATCCCTCGCTCCGCGTGGTGGATTATCCCGTGCTCATCTCCACCGCGCTGATCTTCAACACGCAGCGCGCGCCCTTCGACGACGTGCGCCTCCGCCGCGCAGTGGCCGCGAGCATCGATCGTTCGCGCATCATCTCCGCGGCGCTCGCCGGCTACGGCACGGTGGCGGGCGGGCCAGTTCCGCCGGAAAATCCGCTCGCACTGCGCGATTCGCTCGTGCGCAACACGGTGCTTGCCGACTCACTCCTCGACGCGGCAGGCTGGCCGCGAGGCACGGATGGCATTCGCATGCGCGCGGGCAAGCCACTGGCCATCGAGCTGCTGGCCGTCGTCAGCGGCGACAACGCGGTGGAGCAACTCGTGCAGGCGGACCTGCGCGACCGGGGCATCACGCTCGCCGTGCAGCCCGTGGAGATGGGCGCGTTCCTCGCGCGCGCCCGCGCAACGCACAAGAACTTCGACCTGCTGATCACCGGCATTCCCGGCGACTTGTCGCTCTCCTACCTCGGCGCGATGTTCGCGTCCGCGCAACGCGGTGGCGCGCTCGACTACGCGGGGCACCATACGCCGCGCCTCGATTCGCTGCTCGCGCGCACGCACCAGGCGCCGTCGCGCCAGGGACTCGTCGCCGCGTGGGGTGACGTGCAGCGCGAGTTGCTGGCCACGGTGCCAGCCACCTGGCTCTACCACTCGCGCGGGTTGCAGGGCATTGCCGCGCGCATGCAGCACGTGCGACTCGACCTGCGCGGTGAGCTGGCGACCTCCAGCCGCTGGACGGTCTCCCGGTGACCCTGCTCCTCGCCACGAATGCGCTGGAGCATCGCCGCGAAATCTCGCGAGGTACGCTCGCGCCGCTCTTCGACTCGCTGGCCGCCGAGCTCGCACCGGAGCTCACGCGTGATCCGTACTTTCCTCGCGAGAAGGCGCTGCTCTCCCGCGCCGGGGGCAAGTGTCCACGCTGCGGGGCGATGCTCGATTTCGATCCGCACTCTCCGCACGATCATCGCTGCCTGCACTGCAATATCATCGAGCGCGGAGAGGCGCACGACCGCTGGTGGATCTACTGGTACCAGCTCTGGCTCGCCGAGCGCGCATTGCGCGCCGCCACCCTCTTCCGCCTCGGGGGCGACGAACGACATCGCGCATACGCCGCCGCCATCCTCGACGGATACGGCGAGCGCTACCTGCAGTACCCGAATCGCGACAACGTGCTCGGGCCCACGCGCCCCTTCTTCAGCACGTACCTGGAGTCCATCTGGCTGCTGCAGCTGGTGCTCGCCGCCGACCTCCTTGGCGATGCCGCGGTGACTGCGCGACTCGCCGACCGTGTCGTACAGCCGAGCCTCGAGCTGGTTGCGAGCTTCGACGAGGGACAATCGAACCGGCAAGTGTGGAACAACGCCGCGTTGCTTGCCGGGGCTCGCCTGCTCGGCGACCCGGCGCTGGCGCGGCACGCCGTGCTTGGGCCGAGCGGGCTTCATGCACACCTCGAGCGGGGGCTGCTCGAGGACGGCTCCTGGTACGAGGGCGAGAACTATCACCTCTTCGCGCACCGCGGCCTGTGGTATGGGGTGGCGCTCGCGGAGCGAGCGGGCATCACGCTGGACGCGCCACTCGTTGCGCGATTCGACAGCGGCTTCGCGGCACCGTTCCTCACCGCGCTGCCGGACTTCACCTTTCCGGCGCGTCGCGACAGCCAGTGGGGGATCACGCTGCGACAGTGGCGCATCGCCGACTGGTGCGAAGTGGGAGCGGCGCGCTGCGATGACCCACGCCTGCGCACCGCGCTCGCCCGCATGTACCTCGCGAGCGTCCCTCAGGGTGACACGCAGCGCGATCGCTCGGCCGCCGACGTGGAGCGGCACTCACCCAGTGTGCGCCTCACGCGCGCCGACCTCGGTTGGCGCTCGCTCCTGTTCGCCCGCGAGTCGCTGTCGCTCTCGACGGCGGAGGCTCCGGGCTCGGTCCTCATGAGTGGGCAGGGCTTCGCAATCCTGCGCCGGAGCGAGGGCGACGCCTGCGTCGCGCTCGACTACGGAGTGTCCGGCGGCGGTCATGGCCATCCCGACCGCCTCAACCTGCTGCTCGTGGACCGCGACGCGCGGTGGCTCGACGACATGGGCACCGGCTCCTACGTGGATCCCTCGCTGCACTGGTATCGCAGCACGCTCGCGCACCAGGCGCCGCTGGTGAATGGCGCTTCGCAGCAGGAGGTCAACGGACACCTGCTCGCGTGGGACGAGCGCGGCGACGCAGGCTGGGTGGCGGCCACCGCTGAGATCGCGCCGGGGGTGGAGATGGTGCGCTGCGTGGTCACCATGAAGGGCTACCTGGTGGACGAGCTCACCTGGAGCGCCGATCACCACGTGACGGTGGACCTGCCGTGGCACGTGGACGCCTCGACCTCGCTCGACGCACGAATGACGCACGCCGAGGTACGCGGCGCAGGAGGACTCGAGGACGGCTTCGATGCCATTCGCGGGGCAAGGCGCGTGGAAGTATCCGCCGATACGGTCGTGCGGGTGAACGCCACGCGCACCAGCGAGCGAAAGTCACTCACCGGATTCATCGAGCTCGAGTCAGGTGCCACTCTCTGGAGCGCCGAAGCTCCGGCGCAGCCGGTCGGCAGCCGCGCGCGCTTCCTGGCTGCCCGCGTAACGAACGACGAGGGCACCATTCGCTCGGTGTGGTGCTGGGATGACAGCGTTCAGGACGTGACGATCGACGGCGAGGTCGCCGTCACGCTGCGTGACGGCACCCGGCAGCTGCACCGCCGCACGGAGTACGGCTGGCGCGTCGAGACACAATCCGCAGGAAAGGCCAGCACGATCGAGCTCGCTGGCGTGGTGCCCGAGGAGTTCGGAATCAGCGCGATCGATGCTCGCGAAGCGGGGCAGGAGGCACCTGAACCCCGCGCGCTCCCGTCGCACTTCGAGCTCGCCGAGAGTCACTGGCGACGCTCCGAGGAGAGCTGGACCGAGGCCGGTTCCCCGCGCGCCGATGTCCGCATCACGGCGCACGTCGCGAGCGTCCTCGTCGAGGTCAACGTCCACAAGCACGAGATGCATTTCGTGCCGCCTGGCGCCGTGAATGCCCTCGACAACGAGCCTCCCGACATCAACGGTGACGGAATCCAGCTCTACGCGGCGCTCGGCGAAGTGAAGGCGGGCTGGATGATCATCCCCGATCCCGCGTCCAACACCGCGCGGGTCCGCTCCCTCTCGGGCTGGCTCGGCGGGGTCGAGGTCGAGGCCACCGCGGTCGTGCGCCCGGACGGGTATCGCGTGACCGCGGTGATCCCCGTCTCCGCGAGCCTTCGCGAAATCTCACTCGGCGTGATCGTCAACGAGTCCTCGCCGGAGCGCGAGCGGCGCCGCGGGCAGCTGGTGCTGGGCGGCGCGCGCGGGGAGTTCGTGTATCTTCGGGGAGACCGCCACGATCCCCCTCGCCTGTTGTCCTTCGCGCTTCCGGATGGCTGATTCGATCCTCGACGCGGTGTGCGTCGTCCTCTTCGAGCCGCAGGACCCCATCAACATCGCCGCCACGGTGCGCGCGATGAAGAACATGGGCGTGCACGACCTCCGCCTCGTGCGCCCCTGCGAGTATGAAGTGGACCGCATGCTCGGCATCGCGCACAACACGCACGACGTCATCGAGCGCATCCAGCACTTCGACAGCTTCGACGCCGCGGTGGCCGATCGCGTGTTCGTCAGCGCCTTCACCGCGCGGCGCCGCGCCGCCAAGTGGCAGCTGATCGACCCGAAGCAGGCGGCCACGCAGTCGCTGGCGCACGCGCAGGAAGGGCCGGTGGCCATCGTGTTCGGTCGTGAGGACTCGGGGCTCCCCAACGAGATCCTGGATCGGGCGCACGCCCACGTCACCATCCCCACCACCGAGCACGCGTCGCTCAACCTCGCGCAGGCGGTGCTGATTGCCACCTACGAGCTGCACCTCGCGGCCGGCGACGCCACGCGCACGCTCCCCCCGCCGCGCAAGGACGCGCCTCCCGCGTCCACCGAGGACCTCGAGCGCTGGTATCGCGAGGCCGAGCAGTCGCTCGACTCCATCCAGTTCCTCAAGACGCGGCACTCGGGCCACATCATGCGCACCATCCGCTCGCTCACCTTCCGCGCCGCGCCGGACGCGCGCGAGATCGTGCTGCTGCAGGCGATCGCCATCGAGGTCCGCAAGTTCATGGCGTGGTCGGGCCGCAACGTGCCCACCGAATGACCGACTCCATCACACCAGCTCACTGACCCATGGTGCTCTCACGCCTGTTCGGCCGCGGCAAGGATGAACCCCCGCGCGAAAACATCGAAGCAGTCGAGGGCCCCAACACCGAGGCCGAGTCGGCGCCCAACGACGACGACACCTTGCCGGAGGAAGGCCTGCCCGAGGCGATGGACATGAAGCGCTGGCGCGATCGCGCCGTCACGCTCCTGCCCACCGGCGCTTCCACGGGCAGCAAGCGCGCGGAGTCGCTCTGGGGCCACTTCGACGCCGACGCCCCCACGCACTTCATGCGCGCCGCCGGCTGTCGCGTGATCGCCACCGACGGCCAGGAATACATCGACTGTTCCATGGCGCTCGGCGCCGTTGCCCTCGGCTATGCGGAGCCCACTCTCACGCGCGCCGCGATCGAGGCGGCCGCGAACGGCCACGTCAGCGGCCTCTCGGATGTGCGCGAAGTGGAGGTCGCCGATCGCCTCACCGGCGTGATTCCCTGCGCGGAGCGCGTGCAGTTCCTCAAGACGGGCGCCGAGGCGATGTCGGCCGCGGTGCGCATCGCGCGCGCGTACACCGCGCGCGAGAAGGTCATCGCCGCCGGCTACTTCGGCTGGCACGACTGGGCCAGCGACGCCGCCGGCGTCCCCGCATCCACGCGCGCCCTCACCGCGCGCGTGCCGCACGACGACCTGGAGGCGCTCGAGCGCGCCGTGCGCGAGGCAGGCAGCGACCTGGCGTGCATCGTCATCGAGCCGGTGGTCGAGAAGCTGCCGAGCGTCGAGTGGATCGCCGCGGCGCGCCGTCACTGCGATGAAGCTGGCGCCGTGCTCATCTTCGATGAGATCAAGACCGGCTTCCGCCTCGCCACCGGCGGATACCAGCAGTACGCCGACGTCACCCCCGACCTCGCCGCCTTCGGAAAGGCGATGGCCAATGGCTGGCCGCTCTCCGCCGTGGTCGGCCACAAGAGCGTGATGGACGCCGTTCGCAATACATGGGTCTCGAGCACGCTGGCGAGTGAGGGCGTCTCACTCGCCGCCTGCGACGCGGTGCTCGACTGGCACGAGCGCGCCGAGGTCTGCGAGTCGCTCGCCGAGATCGGCCGCGAGATGCAGCGCGGCGTGTCGTCCGCAATCGAGGCGAGCGGATTGCAGGGCGTCACGGCGCACGGCCTCGATCCCATGTGGCTGCTGCGCTGGGACACGCCGGAGCGTGAGTCGCGCTTCCTCGAGCTCGGGGCGGGGCAGGGCGTGCTCTTCAAGCGCGGCGCGTACAACTATGCGTCGCTCGCGCACGATGAGGACACGCTGCTCGAGATCGAGTCGGCCGCGAGCGCCGCCTGCGTCGCCATGCGCGACGAGGAGCAGCCGTGACGGCAGCGCCACTCGGCGGCAGCACGCCGCTGGTCGACGCGCACGCGCACTTCTATCCGCCATTTGCGGGGCGCGCCGACTGGGCCGATGTGAACGCGGCCCGCTTCCGCGCCGGCGAGCGCGTGGGCATCAGCTATCACGTGGCGAGTGTGCTCGGCAGCTACGGCTTCACGAGTCCCACGTATTTCCCGAGCCCGCACGACTGCACGCGCGGCAACGACTACATGCTCGACGTCTGCGCCGCAGAGCCACGGCGCACGCGCATGTACGTGACGGTGAACCCCAATCACACCGCGCACGCACTCGCGGAGGTCACGCGCTGCGTGGCGCGCGGCGCCATCGGCGTCAAGCTCCTCGCGAGCCGCCGCGCCGACGATGCGCTGCTCGATCCCATCTGCGAGCTCGCAGCGGAGCATCACCTTCCGGTGCTGCATCACATCTGGCAGCATCGCCGTCGCGAATGGCCCAACCAGGAAATCTCTGATGGCCTCGACCTCGGTCGCCTGGCCGCCCGCCATCCCCGCACGACCTTTGTGCTCGCGCACCTGGGCGGCGGCGGCGACTGGGCCCACACACTGGCGGCGGTGAAGGACATCCCGAACATCGTTCCCGACCTTTCCGGTAGCGGCGTGGATCGCGGGATGCTCGATGCCGCGCTCATCGAGCTCGGCGCCGATCGGCTGCTCTGGGCCTGTGACCTCACGATCGAGACGGGGCTCGCCAAGCTGCGGGCGCTCGAGGTGATCGGGATGCCGAAGGCGCAGCTCGAGGCGATCCGCTGGCGCAACGCCGTGCGGCTCTTTCCCCCCGGCGCATTCCCCGGCCTCTCCGCATGAGCGAGGACCGCCACGTGCTCGACGTCAACACGCTGATCGGCACCTATCCCTTTCGCTACGTGCCGCACCCCGATCCCGACGTGCTCGTGCGCGTCATGGAACGCGAGGGCATCGCGCGCGCGTGGGTCGGTCACCTGCCCACGGCGTTTCATCGCGATCCCGTTCCCGGCAACGCGCAGCTCCTCGCCGCGCTCGCGCCGCATCGCGCCGTGCTCGATCCCGTGCCCACCGTGCGCCCCGACTGGCCGCGCTGGGAGCGCACCCTCCGCGACTCGGTCGACGCAGGCGCTCCCGCGGTGCGAGCGTATCCCACGCACTGGGGCATGGGCCCGCACGATCCCGACATGCAGCGCCTGGCCCTCGCTTCCGGGGACGCGGGCGTCAGCCTGCTCCTCACGGTTCGCTTCGAGGACCTGCGGCAGCGGCACGGGCTCGACGTCGCCGGCGACCTCACCGCGGCCGCCATCCGGACGCTGGCTCGCGCCGGTGAGCAGGTGCGGCTCGTGGTCACCGCCGCGGGGCGCGAGCTGGTCGAGGAAGTCCACTGGAGCCTCACGCCGGAGGAGCAGGGCAGGGTGCTCTGGGACATCTCGTGGATCTGGGGCCCGCCTGAGGACCACCTGGCGAAGCTCTTCACCACCATCGGCAGCGAACGCTTCTGCTTCGGGACGCACTGGCCGCTCCGCCTCACCCAGGCGCCGCGCGCCAACCTTGACCTGCTGCCGCCGGAACTGCTGGATTCGAGACTTGGTGACCCTCGCTGGCCACTTCCGCCGGACCCGAAGAACAACGAACACGAATGACACGAACGCCTGCGCCGACACGAACGAGCACGAATAGTCAGGAATCCCGAGGTCGTTTCCCCGCCGTTCTTCGTGTCCGAGCCGCGTAGCGGCCGTTCGTGTCCTTCGTGTTTGCAGTTGAAGCCCGGCGCACCGAACCATAACCGACGATATCCCTCGGCTTTACCCCCGAATCGAACCCGCAATACCTAGTCGCGCCCCACACCCGTCGCGATTAACATTCGCCGCGACGACAAGCAGTTGCGCCACGTCGCATGTTGTTGTTTTTTCATGCTGTACCGGCTCTTGTGAAGAATTTCACAAGCCCGTCCGACCCCTACTCCTCGCACTCGCGCGATGACCAAGCGAAGGAAGTGGACTGCGATCCCCGGGCTGCTCGCTCTTGCAGCCCTGGCGGTGATGCTCTCTGCCTACAGCGGCGCCTCCTCCTCCCAGGGACACGGCCCCGCACAGCCGATCGCCTTTCCGCACCCCAAGCACGCCGGTGCGGTCGCCGACGGGGGACTCGGCCTCAACTGCGTCTATTGCCACTACGCCGCGAACAAGTCGCCCGACCCGGGCATGCCCGCCGTCGGCACCTGCATCGGCTGCCACGCCCTCGGCGCCGTCGCCGGCACCACGCCGGGCGGACAGGCCGAGATCAAGAAGCTCCAGGCCTTCGCCGCGAGCAACAAGCCCGTGCCGTGGGAGCGCATCCACAAGGTGCCCGAGTACGTCCACTTCCCGCACGTGCGGCACGTCAATGCCGGCGTCACCTGCCAGACATGTCACGGCCAGGTGCAGAAGATGGATCGCGTCTACCAGTACGCGTCGCTCAACATGGGCTGGTGCGTGCAGTGTCACGTCAACGGCTACGATCCGCAGGAAGGGCTGAAGGCCGCCGGCTACGCGCCCGCCACCTCCCCGGCGACGCCAGGCACCACCAGCGCGAACACGACGCCGACGCCGTCGGCCGAGAAGAAGAAGGCGCGGTATGACTGCGCCAACTGTCATTACTAGCCGCGCTCCCATCTCCTGACATGAGCAACGACACGAAGGCGTCGGGCGTCAAGCGTCGCGACTTCCTCAAGATCCTCGGCGCGGGCACGGCGGCAGTCAGCGCCGCGGCCTGCAGCGAGCCGACAGGGAAGTTGATCCCGTACCTGGTCTCGCCCGACCAGACCGTTCCCGGCGTGTCCACGTACTACGCGAGCACCTGTCGCGAGTGCGCCGCCGGGTGCGGCATCATCGTCGAGACCCGCGACGGCCGCGCGATCAAGATCGAGGGCAACCCCGAGCACCCGCTCTCCCGTGGCGCACTCTGCGCGCGCGGGCAGTCGGCGCTGCAGGGCCTCTACAATCCGGACCGCTTCCAGGGTCCGATGATCAAGCAGGCCGGCGAGTGGAAGCCCATCACGTGGGACGATGCGCTCTCGATCGTGGGGCAGAAGCTCGGCGAGGTGCGCGCGAAGGGTGCCGCCGGTGCGGTGTTCATCAACCAGCACGAGAGCGGCTCGTTCCCCGCCTTCCTCGACGCCTGGCTCGGCGGCTTCGGCATGCGCCCGCACCTGTCCGTGGATTTCGAGGCCGACCAGGCCGCGATCGAGGCGCATCGCCGCAGCTACGGCGTGGCATGGCCGCGCTTCGACTTCGCACAGGCGAAGCTCATCGTCTCGATCGGCGCCGATTTCCTCGACGGCTGGGGCGCGTCGGTGCCGCAGCAGCTCGACTTCGCCGATGCCCGCGCGAAGGGTGAAGAGGCGCCGCGCGTCGTCTACGTCGGCGCGCGCCGTTCCCTCACCGGCCTCAACGCCGACCAGTGGATTCCCGCGATCCCGGGCAGCGAGCTCGCGATCGTCAACTTCCTCGCCGGCAAGGGTGACGTCGGCGCGGCCGCGCAGCAGTCGGGCGTCACCGCGAACGTGCTCTCTGCCCTCAAGGCGGAGCTCGATGCGGCCAGGCCCGCGCTCGTCGTCGCCGGCACTCGTGGCGCGAACGCGCTCGACGTCGGCCTCGCTGCCGCACAGCTGAACGTGTCGCTCGGTGCCGTGGGCACCACCGTGAAGACCGCCGATGCCGTCGCCGGCTTCGAGGGCATCTCGCGCCACACCGAGCTGCTCGAGGCGGTGACGCGCATGGCGAGTGGCAGCGTGCCCATCGCCTTCGTCCGCGGCGTGAACCTCGCCTACACGCTGCCCGCCTCGCAGAAGTTCGCCGACGCCTTCGCCAGGGTCCCGTTCAAGGTCAGCTTCTCCAGCTACCCCGACGAGACCACGGAGCTGTGCGACATGGTGCTCCCCGACCTGCACTCGCTCGAGTCGTGGGGGGATGCCGCCGCGACGCCGAGCGTGATGTCCGTGCAGCAGCCCACCATGGACCCGGTCTTCGCGCACACGCGCGCCACGGCCGACGTCCTGATCGCGCTCGGGCAGAAGGACGCGGCCAACGCCGCGCGCTACCCGAACGCCGAATACCGCAGCTGGCTGATCGGCCGCTTCGCCGGCGGGCAATCGGCGATGTCCACTGCGCTGGCGAAGGGAATTTCCGCCGGCTCGATCGCGGCGCGCGCCGTGGCCGGTGTCGGCGCCGCAAGCGCGTCCGTGAGCCAGCAGGGCGACTATCACTTCATCGTGTATCCCTCGCCCGTGCTCGGCGACGGCCGCGGCGCCAACAAGCCGTGGCTGCAGGAACTGCCCGACCCCGTCACGAAGATCGCGTGGAGCTCGTGGGTCGAGATGCACCCCGAGACCGCCGCGAAGCTTGGCGTGGATCGCGGCGACATCGTGGAAGTGAAGACGAGCGCCGGCGCCGTTCGCGCCATCGCCATTCCATACCTCGGCATTCGCCCCGACACGATCGCCATGGCGCTTGGCCAGGGGCACAAGTCGGCGGCCGGAATGAAGGTGTTCGAGTTCAAGGACACCGAGGTGCAGTGGGGCTACGGCCGCTATGCGCGCGGAGTCGGCGTCAATCCGTTCGACGCGGTGACCACGACCACCGACGCCGCCGGCGGCTTCGTGTGGGAGGGGATGAAGGCGTCGCTGACGAAGACGGGCGATCACGACATCGTCCCGTCCACCGAGGGGTCGGCGCGACAGCACGGGCGCGGCATCGCGCAGGCGATCGTCGCCGGGCAGGTGGAGAAGGAGGAGCACGAGGAGCACATCCCGGGGGACGCGAGCCACGCCTTCCTCCCCGGCCTCCGCTCGCCGGTTGCGGCGGACGCGCAGGGTGAGCTCGGCGCGCCCACCGCCAAGGATCACGGCAAGGACCTGGGCCTCTACGATCCTGCGGACATTCGCGGCATGGCCAAGCGCCGCTGGGCGATGACCATCGACCTGGCGCGCTGCACGGGCTGCTCCGCCTGCGTCACCGCCTGCTACGCCGAGAACAACATCCCCACCGTGGGCGCGGCCTGGCAGAACGCCACCGTGTACGCGGTGCAGAAGCCGGGCTTCAACATGTCGCGCGGCCGCGAGATGAACTGGATTCGGCTCGAGCGCTACTACGAGGGCGCGAACGACAGCGAGTTCACGCCGGACTTCGAGGCGCGCTTCGTCCCGATGCTCTGCCAGCACTGCGGCAATGCGCCGTGCGAGCCGGTCTGCCCGGTGTATGCCACGTACCATGCGCCGGACGGCCTCAACGTCCAGGTCTACAACCGCTGCGTGGGTACGCGCTACTGCTCGAATGCCTGTCCGTACAAGGTCCGCTACTTCAACTGGTTCGGCTACGGCGAGGAGGATCGCAAGCAGTACGCGTTCCCCGAGCCGATGAACTGGCAGCTGAACCCCGACGTCACCGTGCGCGGCAAGGGCGTGATGGAGAAGTGCACCTTCTGCGTCCAGCGCATTCGCGAGGCGGAGAACCGGGTGGCGCTCGAGCATCGCGAGATGGAGCCCGACGAGTTCACGGTGGCCTGCGCGGCGGCCTGTCCGAGTCGCGCGATCGTGTTCGGTGATGCCGCCGATCCGCGATGGACGGTGGCGCAGCTGGCAGCCGACAAGCGTGCATACCACGTGTTCGAGGAGCTCAACACCTACACGGCGGTGGTCTACTTGAAGAAGGTCATCCATCCCTCGCCGGCCGCGCCGGCGCACGCCTGAGGATCACGAGCATGGCTTCCGCAGCAGCTCCGCGTCCGACTGGCCCGGGTGAACGTCCCAACGTGCCGTCGGCGAACAACCGCTTTCCGGCGGTGCGCGACTACGAGCAGGTCGATCGCGAGGTCATCGAGACGCTCCAGCCGAGCTTCGGCTGGTTCGCCGCGCTCGCCACCGCGATCTTCTGCCTGCTGATCGGCATCTCCACCTGGATCTACCAGATCCACGAGGGCCTCGGCGCCGCCGGCTACCAGCCGCCGGTGATGTGGGGCGTGTACATCATCACCTTCGTGTTCTGGGTCGGTATCGGCCACGCCGGCACCCTGATCTCCGCCATTCTCTACCTGTTCCGCGCCGGCTTCCGCACGAGCATCTATCGCGTGTCCGAGGCGATGACGGTGTTCGCGGTGATGACGGCGGGCCTCTTCCCGATCATCCACATCGGGCGGCCCTGGAAGTTCTTCTGGCTGATCCCCTATCCCAACTGGCGCCTGCTCTGGCCGCAGTTCAAGAGCCCGCTCGTGTGGGACGTGTTCGCGATCCTCACGTACTTCACGATCTCCAGCACCTTCCTCTACGTCGGCCTCATCCCCGACCTGGCGGTGCTGCGCGACAAGGAGACGAACCCCATCCGCAAGCGCATCTTCGCGATGCTCTCGCTGGGATGGCGGAACTCCGACCGTGAGTGGCGCCACTTCATGCGCGCCTACCTGTTCATGGCCGCACTCGCCACGCCGCTCGTGCTCTCCGTGCACTCCGTGGTGTCGTTCGACTTCGCCATGGCGCTCACCCCCGGCTGGCACGCGACGATCTTCCCGCCGTACTTCGTGGCCGGCGCGATCTTCTCGGGCATCGGGATGGTGTTCACCATCGTGATCCCTTTGCGCCGCTTCTTCCGGCTGCAGCACTACATCACGCTCAACGACCTCGACGCAGCCGCCAAGCTCTGCCTCTTCACCTCCATGGTGGTGGGACTCGCGTACCTCACCGAGTTCCAGATCGCCTGGATGAGCGGCAACAAGGTGGAGCAGGACTACTTCTGGAACCGCGTGTTCGGCCAGTGGGCGTGGGCCGCGTGGATCATGCTGATCTGCAACATGGTGCTGCCGATCTCGCTCTTCTCGCAGCGGCTCCGGCGCAACACCACCTGGCTCTTCATCCTCTCGATCTTCATCAACATCGGGATGTGGTTCGAGCGCTTCGTGATCGTCGTGCCGTCGCTCTCGCACGAGTTCGAGCCCTGGCAGTGGGGCTCGTACCGCCCCACCTGGGTGGATTACGGCATCCTGCTCGGCTCCTTCGGCTGGTTCTTCATGTGGTTCCTGCTCTTCATCAAGCAGCTGCCCGTGGTGGCCATCGCCGAGATCAAGGAGATCCTGGCGCCACGCATGCGCAGCCAGCACGGCGGAGGGTCGCACTGATGCAGGGCGTCGTCGCAGCATTCCACGAACTCGACTCCGCGGTGCACGCCGTGGAGGAGCTCAAGAAGAGGAAGTACGGGGACGTCACCGTCTACACGCCCACGCCGCGCCACGAATTCGAGGACGTGCTGGGAGCCCCCGAAAGCCCCGTGCGCAAGTTCACGCTGGTCGGTGGACTCTGCGGCGTGACCTTCGGATACTGGATTGCCATCTGGTGCTCGAAGTACTGGCCGCTGGTAGTGGGCGGCAAGGCCGTGGCCAGCTGGGTGCCCTACACCATTTTCGGGTTCGAGGTGATGGTGCTCATCGGGGCGCTCTCCACCGTGATCGGCATGTTCGCCAACTCCCGCATCCCGCGCCTCACGATGACCGTGGGCTACGATCCCCGCTTCAGCGGTGGCCACTTCGGCGTCTGGGTCGAGACCACGCCCGAGCAGGCCGAGGAAGTCTCCGCGCTGCTGCGCCGTCACGGGGCCGAGGAGGTGCGCAGTGAACGCTAGTCGTCGCCTTCGACAGGCCGTGTACTTCGTGGCGCTCTCGCTGCCCTTCGCGGCCTGCTCCTGGTTCACCGACTTCAAGCAGCAGCCGAAGATCGACCCCTGGGAGTCGCCGAACGACACCACGCCCTCGCGTGGCAACCCGCAGAACTCCGTGCCGGTGCAGGGCTCGGCGGCACCGGGCTTCATGTACGGGCGCCTCGGCATGCCGCAGGTGCTCGACAGCATGGCCGGCATCGCCAACCCGATTCCCGCCGACGCGCGCTCCGTGGCGAACGGCCGGAAGTACTACCAGATCAACTGCGCGGTGTGCCATGGGCAGGCCGGGCAGGGAATGGGCGAGATCACGAAGCACAAGGCCGGCGCGCTCTTTCCGCCCTCGCTGCTTGCGCCGACCATGGCTCGCACCGACGGCTACGTGTTCGCGATCATCCGCAACGGTCGGGGCATGATGCCGCCGTACAACCGCATCGAGGAGCCGGATCGCTGGGACGTGGTGAACTACATCAGGGCACTGCAGGGCCAGGTGGCGGGCATCACCGCCGACACCACGCCTCCCGGTCGCCCCGGTGAGACCGGCGAGCACCTGCCGGGATTCACCGAGATGGGCCCCACGCGCCCCGCGCCATACTACAGGCACATGGGATCGCAGGCGGGCGTTCGTAACGCGACGGCCGTCGTGGCGCCCGCGAGCGCACCGGTGATCGCTGCGCCCGCGGTCCCCACCGGTGCCGCGACCCCTGCTGACTCGACGAAGAAGGGAGGAGCGCTGTGAGCATGCATCCTGCCCGCGAGTGGACGCGCGAGGAAGTCCTCGCGGCCACCAGCAAGCCGCTGCCGAAGTCGCTCACCACGATGACCCTCGCGCTGGCCGCGATCGGGTTCGTGATCTGGGTGGCCGGCCTGTTCATCGCGCCCGACCGCGCCTGGCGCGCGTTCCACTTCAACTGGCTGTTCTTCACCGTGCTCTCGTCGGCCGGCGTGATGTTCGTCGCCGTGCAGCGCATCACCACCGCGCGCTGGTCGCGTGAGGTGATCCGCTTCATGGAGGGCTACGTCGCGTTCCTGCCGGTGGCGTTCGTCTTCCTGCTCGTGATCCTCTTCGCCGGCAAGGGACACATCTTCCCGTGGACGCACGAAGCGTATCCGAACCACGAGAAGGCCACGTACTACAACGGCAGCTTCCTGATCGCGCGCGACATCATCACGTTCGGCATCCTGACCGTGATGAGCCTCTGGTACATCTATTCGTGCGTGCGGCTCGACGTGGGCGGCAGTCCCGAGTCCGGCGCCAGCTGGGCCGCGGGCATTCGCGAGCGCATGCGCACCGGCTTCGGCGAGGAGCGCCGCGAGATCCACAGCACGCACTCCATGCAGGGCAAGCTGGCGGTGTTCCTCGCGCTCGTGTTCGGCTACGGCTGGTCCGTGCTGGCGTGGGACCTCTCGATGGGACTCAGCCTCCACTTCACCAGCACGCTGTACGGCTGGTGGTTCTTCATGGGCGGCTGGCTCTGCGGCCTCACCACGCTCTCGCTGCTCACCATGGCGTGGCGGAACTATCTCGGCGCCGAGGAGCTGATCGTCGAGAAGCACTTCCACGACCTGGGCAAGCTCTGCTTCGCGTTCACCGCGTTCTGGGGCTACCTGACGTTCGGCCAGTACCTGGTGATCTGGTACGGCAACATGGGCGAGGAGACGCACTTCATGCGCCTCCGCCTGATCCACCCGTGGAAGTGGATGACGGTGACGTCGGTGGTGTTCGCGTTCCTCATCCCGTTCTTCGGGCTGCTCTCGCGCGCCGCCAAGGTGTTCCGTCCCACCTTCGCGCTGTTCGCCCTCTGCAGCCTGCTCGGCCTCTGGCTCACGCGCTACGTGGAGGTCTATCCCTCCACCTTCGGCGAGAACGTCACGTCGCTGCCCTTCGGCCTCTGGGAAGTCGGCGCGTTCGTGTTCTACCTGGGCGTGTGGGGCTTCTGCTACACGCGCTTCATGGATGCCTTCCCGCGCATGCGGGTGACGCTCATGACGTCGCCCTATCGCGACGAGGTGCAGATCCCGGTGAATCCCGAGACCATGGAGCCGCTGCCGGCGCACGAATAGGGAAACAGCAACTGCACAAAGCCTGAGCCAGGACAACGGCGGCGAGGAGCTGGACACGGGCGGTAGTAGCTGATGCCCTGTCCAGCTTTTTTCCGCCGTGGTCCCTGCAACGCTGTTGCTTCTTCGCTGTTTCCTGGTTCCCTCCACATTTATATTCCAGCAGTTGCAGTTCCGGGGCGTTAGCTCAGCTGGGAGAGCACCGCCTTTGCAAGGCGGGGGTCAAGGGTTCGAGCCCCTTACGCTCCATTGGGGGACGGTGGGAACTTCCCGCCGTCCCCTTCGCGTTTCCGATCGTCCTCCACCACGACCATGACGCCTCCGCAGCCCGGCCAGCCCGCCCCCGACTTCACGCTCGCGTCCACCTCCGGCGAGAAGGTCACCCTCTCGCAGTACCGCGGCCGCCCCGTGCTGCTCGCGTTCTTCCCGCTCGCCTTCACGAGCACCTGCACGGCCGAGCTCTGCGAGATGCGCGACGACTGGGACAGGTTCACGGGCCAGGACATCGTGGTGCACCCGATCAGCGTGGACTCCGTGGACACGCTCAGGGAGTTCAAGTCCAAGCACGGCATGCACGCCGAGATGCTCAGCGACTTCAAGCGCGAGGTCTCGCGCCTTTACGACGTGCTGATCGAGGAGCGCTTCTTCTCCAACCGCGCCTACTTCCTCATCGACCGCGAAGGCATCATCCGCTGGACTCACGTCGAGACCCACCCGGGCCAGCGCCGGCAGGACTCCGAGATCTTCGCCGAGATCGCCAAGCTGTCCTGAGTTCGTTCGGTCATCTTGTCCAGATCGGTCGGAGAGCCCTATCTTGGGCTTCCTCCCTCCGGCCCACCAGCTGACCCAGCCGCACACCTCCACATCCGGCGCCACCGACGAGATCTCCCGCGCCATCGACGCGGGCGAGCTCGCCAGCGTCATGCCCCGGGTGCTGGACCTCGTCGCGCGCCTCGAGGGAGAGGTCGAGGCCCGCACCCGCGAGATCGAGGAGCAGCGCCGCTTCACCCAGCGCATCGTCGACTCGCTCCCCCTCGGCCTCTACGTCATCGATCGCGACTATCGCGTCCAGGCCTGGAACAGCACGCGCGAGGTTGGGCTGCAGGGCGTGCGGCGCGAGGAGGCCATCGGCCAGACGATCTTCGACGTGCTGCATCGCCAGCCGGCCGACGTGCTGCGCCGCGAGTTCGACGAGGTCTTCGCCACGGGCCAGCTGCAGCAGTTCCAGATGGAGTCGCGCGCGACGGGTGAGCTGCGCCGCTATCGCCTCACCAAGATCCCGATGCGCGCCGCGGGCGGCGACGTGACGCACGTGATCACGGTCGGCGAGGACATCACCGAGTGGAAGAACGCCGAGGAGCGCTTCACGCAGGCCGAGAAGCTCGCGGCGCTCGGCACCCTTGCCGCGGGCGTGATGCACGAGATCAACAACCCGCTCGCCACCATCGCCGCCGCCGCCGAGATCATGGCCCTCAAGCTCGACGAGAGCCCCACTCCCGACCCGCTGCTCGTGCAGGTGCGCGCCACGCTCCAGATGGTGGACGACGAGGTGCAGCGCTGCCGCCGCATCGCCGAGGGCGTGCTCGACTTCAGTCGCCCCAAGCCGGTGGAGCGGAGCGCGGTGCAGGTGAACGAGACGGCGGAGCGCGCGCTCTTCCTGCTGCGCCATCATCCGCGCTTCAAGCGGCTCGACGTGGAGCTGTCGCTCGATCGCTCCATCAACGTGTTCGTCTGGGGCAGTGAGGAACAGCTGCTGCAGCTCCTGCTCGCGCTCATGCTCAATGCGCTCGATGCCGTGGAGGAGCGCGGCAGCATCGCGGTTCGCACGCGCCGCGCTTCGGGCGGCGACGTGGTGATCGAGGTCGAGGACGGCGGCATCGGCATGGCGCCCGGTGAGCTGCGCAAGATCTTCGAGCCCTTCTACACCACCAAGCCTCCCGGCCGCGGCACGGGCCTCGGCCTCTCGATCGCCTACACCATCGCCGCCGAGCACGGAGGTCGCCTCGAGGTGGAGAGCGTCCCCGGGACCGGCAGCATCTTTCGCCTGCTGCTGCCCCCGTGGCAGGGCGGCCGTGATGGAGACACCGCATGACGCAAGGCGCCGCACCCGCTCCGCCACGCATACGCGTGCTGATCGCCGAGGACGAACTCCCGCTCGCGCAGCTGCTCGCGAGCTTCCTGCAGGGGCGCGGCTGTCACGTCTCCACGGTGGCCAACGGGCGCGCCGCGGTGGAGGCGATGCGCGACGACTCCTTCGACGTCGCCCTCCTCGACATCATGATGCCCGAGATGGATGGCCTGGAGGTGCTCCGGCGCGTGCGCGAGGAGCCCGACCCGCCCGAGGTCATCATCATCACCGGCAACGCGACGATCGACAACGCGATCAGCGCGATGAAGCTCGGCGCCTACGACTACCTCACCAAGCCGTACCGCATGGCGGAGATCGACGTGCTCGTCCATCGCGCCTGGGAGAAGCGCCGCCTCGGCCACGAGAACCGCCTGCTCCAGTCGCGGCTCGACCGCATCGCGCCGCCCCCCGACATCATCACGCAGCATCCACCCCTCCTCGAGACGCTGGCGGTGCTCGAGCGCGCGGCGGCCGGTGACATGCCGGTGCTCATCCAGGGCGAGTCCGGCACGGGCAAGGAGCTCGCCGCGCGCATGGTGCACGTTCGCTCGGGGCGTCGCGGCTCGTTCGTGGACGTGAGCTGCTCGATGCTCGAGGCCGAGAGCGCCGAGCGGGAGCTGCTGGGCCACGAGCGCGGCGCGTTCCCCGGCGCGCATGCGCGACGGCTGGGCATGATCGAGCTCGCCGCGCACGGCACGCTGCTGCTCGACGAGGTGGGGCAGCTCTCGTCCGCCGCGCAGGGCAAGATGCTGCGCGTGCTCGAGCAGGGAAGCTTCCTCCGCGTGGGCGGCGCGCAGAAGGTGGCGATGGATGCGCGCCTGGTGTGCACCACCAACCGCGACCTGGACACCATGGTCCGCGCGCGCGCCTTTCGCGATGACCTGCTGTTCCGCATCAACACCGTCACCGTCACGCTGCCCCCGCTGCGCGAGCGCACGGGCGACGTCGCGCTCCTCGCCGCGCACTACCTCCGCCAGCTGGGCGGCCCCAACACGCCGGTGCTCGCCGAGGATGCGGTGGACGCGCTCTCGCATTACGGATGGCCGGGGAACGTGCGCGAGCTGCGCAACGTGATCGAGCGCACGCTGCTGCTCGTGCGCGGGCGCGAGATCGGCGCGGCGGACCTGCCGCTCGGCTCGGGCTCGGTGTCGCCCCTCGGGCTCGCCGGCACGCGACTCACGCTGGCGGAGCTCGAGCGCCGCCACATCGAGAGCGTGCTGAACCAGGTGCACTGGCACCAGGGCAAGGCGAGCGAGACGCTCGCCATTTCTCCCAAGACTCTCTACCGCAAGATTCGCGAGTACGGACTCGCGCGTCCCCGCAGGGCCTGACGTCATGCGCATCCTGGTGATCGAGGACGACCCCACGGTGGGGCAGTACGTGAAGCGCGGGCTCGAGGAGCAGCGCTGGGCCGTGGACCTGGTCGTCGATGGCGAGGAGGGCGAGCGCCTCGCGCTCACCGAGTCGTACGACCTGATCATCCTCGACATGCGCCTCCCCGGCAAGAACGGGCTCGAGGTGCTGCGCACGCTGCGCGCGCGCGGCTTCCAGCGCCCCGTGCTGGTGCTCACCGCGCAGGACGCCGTGGATGCGAAGGTCGGCACGCTGCGCGCCGGCGCGGACGACTACGTCACCAAGCCGTTCGCCTTCGAGGAACTGCTCGCGCGCGTGGAGGCACTCGCGCGGCGACCGAGCGCGCTGTCGAGCCCCGTGCTGCACGTGGCCGACCTCGAGCTCGACCAGGGCACGCGCGAGGTGCGCCGCGCGGCCGAGCTGATCGAGCTCACGCCCAAGGAGTTCACCGTGCTCGAGTACCTCATGCGCCATGCGGGCCGCGTGATGAGCCGCACGCTGATCACCGAGTATGCGTGGGGCTATCACTTCGACCCGGGCACCAACATCGTGGACGTGGTGATCAACCACCTCCGCAAGAAGATCGACGCGAAGCACGAGCGGAAGCTCATCCACACCGTGCGCGGCGTGGGCTACATGGTGCGCGAGTGAGCCGCTAGCGTGGCCGGCACGCGCTTCCGCATCGCGACCGCGATCGCGGGGATCGTGGCGGGGGCGCTGGTCGCGTTCTCGGCGGCGCTCTACTTCTCGCGTCGCATCTCGGCGTACCAGGAGCTCGGCGTACACGTCATCTCGACCGCCGATCGCGTGCTCGGCGTGATGCGCGACGCGCAGGGCGGGGGCGAGCAGCTCACGCGCATCGTGCCGACCGACACCAGCGGCGTGGCGCAGATCCGCGCGAACGAGGTGCTGGGGCGCGTGCTGGATCGCGTCCCCGCCTACTTCCTGGTGCTCGACAGCCAGGACAAGCTGCTCTACTCCTCGTCACTCGTGCGCCTGCTGCCCCCCGAGGACCAGGAGGAGCTGCAGCGCGTGGCGTTCGAGCTGCGCGTGGGGCAGGAGGGCGCGATCGTGCCCATTCGCTACGATACGCTCGCGCGCGACCGCCTGTTGCTGGTGGCGCGCCGCGACCCGGGGCTGGGGCCCAACATCTCGCGCGTGGTGGCGGCGCTCCCGGCGAGCACCGCCGACCTGGCGGCGCAGATGATCCTCGGCACGCTGCTCGTGCTCGCGCCCATCGTCCTCCTCGCCTCGATCGGCGTGGCGTACCTGCTCGCGTCGCAGGCGTTCAGCCCGGTGGACCAGCTCATCAACGAAGTGGAGGCGATCAGCGACGGGCGGTCCCTGCATCGCCGCCTGCCCGTGGACGCGAGCGACGATGAGCTGGGACGCGTGAGCGCCACGCTCAACGAGATGATCGCGCGGCTGGAGGGCTCCTTCGCCGCGCTGCGCCGCTTCACCGCCGACGCGAGCCACGAATTGAAGACGCCGCTCACCGTGCTGCGCGCGGACGTGGAGCGCGCCATGCACCCGGGCACCGCGCAGGGCGACCGCCTGGTGGCGCTCGAGGAGGCGCTGCAGGAAGTGGCGCGCATGTCGAACCTGGTGGACAGCCTGCTCACGCTCGCGCGCGCCGACGAGGGTCGCTTCGACCTCCATCGCGAGCCCGTGCAGCTGGAGCCGCTGATTCGCGACGTCTTCGAGACCGCCGTGATCCTCGGCGAGGAAGCGGGCGTCTCCGTCACGCTCCCGCTCGTGGAGGACGGCATGGTGCTCGGCGACCGCACGCGCCTGCGCCAGCTCTACCTGAACATCGTCACCAACGCGCTCAAGTACACGTCACGCGGCGGCAAGGTGGAGATCACGCTCAGCCATCGCAACAACGGCGAGATCGCCGTGGCCGTGCGCGACACCGGTGTCGGCATCTCGGCGGCGGACCTGCCGCACATCTTCGATCGCTTCTGGCGCGCCGATCGTGCGCGGTCGCGGCGCGCGCCGGAGGGCGGGGGAGAGCGCGGCGGATTCGGGCTCGGCCTTTCCATCTCGCAGTGGATCGTCACCGCGCACGGCGGCACCCTGTCGGTCCAGTCGCGACTCGGGCGCGGCAGCATCTTCACCGTGCTGCTCCCATTGGTCGAGCCCGATCAGGCGGAACCTTTAAGCATTTCTTAATCTTGGAAACATTGAGCCCTTGAAGGGGCGCGATAGGTTCAACTATCGAGGGGAGGAACCCCCCTTCGAGTTCGTTTCCCGCAGCGTCAGGTCACTGGAGACATGTTCGACAACCTGATCGAATCCAAGGCCAGGAAGCAGAAGGCCACGGGCGGCATCGTTTTCTCCGCACTCCTCCACGCCGGGCTGATCACGGCCGCGGTCTACGGCACGCTCCAGGCAAAGGAGCAGATGGAGAAGCCGAAGGCGGAGAAGGTCGAGTTCGTGGAGATGAAGAAGAAGGAAGAGCCGCCCCCGCCGAAGGATGAGCCGAAGCCGCCGCCGCCGGACGTGGTCGCGCCGCCCCCGATCGCCAAGGGGTTCCAGGTGCTCACCGCCCCGATCAAGGTGCCCGACGTCATCCCGCAGATCGACCTCTCCAAGCACGTCACGGATGAGGCCGACTTCTCCGGCAAGGGCGTCGCCGGTGGTATCGCCAGGGGTGTGGTCGGCGGCACGCCGATCGTCAACCAGGACCAGCCGTACTTCGAGTTCCAGGTGGAGAAGCAGGTGGCGACCGCGCCCGGCAATTCCGGCCCGCGCTACCCCGACATGCTCCGCTCCTCCAACGTGGAGGGTGAGGTGCTCGCGACCTTCGTCGTGGACACCACCGGCCGGGCGGAGATGAGCACCTTCAAGGTCCTCAAGTCCAGCCACGACCTGTTCTCGAATGCGGTCAAGGCCGCGCTCGTGAACATGAAGTTCTACCCGGCCGAGATCGGCGGTCGCCGGGTGAAGCAGCTCGTGCAGCAGACGTTCCAGTTCTCGCTGTCCAAACAATAATCCCACCCGGAGACTGATTTACCATGGATCTCTCGCTGCTCGATCTTTGGAAGCAGATGGGCAATTTCGCCAAGGGCATCGTGTTCACCCTGGCGGCAATGTCGATCTACTCGCTGACCGTGATGGTCTCCAAGTGGTGGAACCTCCGCAAGGCGCAGAAGGAAACGATCAAGTTCGCCCCCGAGTTCTCCCAGTTCCTCGAGGAGGACAACCTCACCGAGGCGATCCGCCTCGCCGAGAGCTACAAGAAGTCCCATGTCGCCATCGTCCTCGGCGGCGCGCTGGGTGAAGTGAAGCCCCTGATCGCCGACGGGTCCGTCACCGTGGCCGACATCAACTCGGCCGAGCGGGCCGTCGAGCGCAACATGCTCATGGAGCTCACGAACCTGAAGCGCGGCCTGGCCGTGCTGGCCACGGTCGGCTCGACCGCGCCGTTCGTCGGGCTGCTCGGCACTACGATGGGCATCGTGAACGCGTTCACGGGCATGGCCGCGTCGGGTTCCGGCGGTCTCGCCTCCATCGGCGGCGGCATCGCCGAGGCGCTCATCACGACGGCCTTCGGCCTCATCGTGGCCATCCCCGCAGTGTGGGGCTACAACTATTTCGCCACGAAGATCGACAACCTCACCGCCGAGATGACGTACGTCTCCAAGGAGATGATCGACTACCTCATCAAGGGCGTGTCGGGCGAGTTCGGTCGCAGCCGGTTCACCCGCGAGTTCAACGCGGCCAGCGGCAACCCCGGTCCGATCTCGAAGTAATCACGATCGGCATCCGGAGGTAGACCAATGGCTATGTCAGCCTCGAGTGGCGGCGGGATCAAGGCCGAGCCGAACGTGACGCCGATGATCGACGTCATGCTCGTGCTGCTCATCATCTTCATGGTGGTGGCGCCGGCCCTGCTCGCGGGATTCAATGCGACCCCGCCGACAGGGGTGAACCTCAAGGATCACCCTGAGGACGAACAGACCGACCAGGTGCTGGGCATCGACCGTGATGGCCAGTACTACCTGAACAAGAAGCAGATCCAGAACGCCGACCTGCCGAAGATGCTCAAGCAGATCTACGACGGGCGCCCGGACGACAAGGTCCTGTACCTCAAGGCCGACAAGTCGCTGGAGTACAGCAAGGTGCTGGACGCCATCGACCTCGCCGGCCACAACGGCGTGCGCGTGGTGGGGATGATCAGCGAGCAGAAGTCGGGCACGGTGTCCACGGTGAAGGGCGACTCCAAGGCGCCCGTTCCGCCGGGCGCCAAGACGGGAGGAACTCCGTAATGGCCATGGCCGCCGGCCCCCAGGGGGGCCTCCAGAACGACATCAACGTCACGCCGATGATCGACGTGCTGCTGGTGCTGCTGATCATCTTCATGGCGGCGCTGCCGTCCATGAGAAAGTCCATCGACGTGCAGCTGCCAGACCCGACGCCGTCCATCGTGCCGGCGAATGCGAAGTCCGACCAGATCGTGCTCGAGGTCGGGCCGAACCAGAGCTATTCGATCAACACCGAGAAGGTCCCGCACGATCGCCTGCAGGCTCGCCTCAAGGAGATCTACGACGGCCGCCCGGAGAAGATCATCTTCGTGAAGGGCGACCCGAAGACGAAGTTCGAGGACGTGATCTGGGCCATGGACGTTTCGCGTGGCGCTGGCGTCCTGATCATCGGAGTCCCGCCGAAGGATCCTGTTGCGCCGGGAGCCGCGCCCGCGAAGTAATGCGGCGCGGGGCATGCCTGATGTGTACGGCGGACGAACCCTTTTGGGTGCGTCCGCCGTATAACTTTTCATGGCAATGAGTGCGCGCCAGTTCGAGTCGCCAGACTCCCCCCAACCCGTGAAGCCGGCCCGTCCGGCCTATCGCGTTCCCCTCGGCATCCCGCAGGGGGACGAGAACCGGCGCGCGGGCGCGATCGTCTCGCTCCTGCTGCACCTGCTCATCATCCTGCTGATTGCCGTGCCCTTCGTGGCCGGTGGTCCCGTGCTCGAGATCCTGCAGGGAGCGGGGGGCAGCGGTCCGGCCGGGGGCGGTGGAGGGGGCAATCGCGGCACCGGTGGCGGCACTCCACGGTACAATCCCGAGCGCATCCACTACATCCAGGTGGCGCCCGCGCCCGTTCCAGTCCCGCTCCCCGTCCCGGCGCCCGTGGTGCCGCAGCAGGTGATTCCGCCGCCGCCCACACCTCCGCCGCAGGCCGCCCCGCAGCAAGCGCCCACTCCCCAGCCTCCGGCCCCAGTCAAGGCGCCGGAGGTTTCCGTCGTTCCGGGGTCGGGTGGCGGGAGCGGCGCTGACGGCACGGCCGGGAATGGCCCCGGCTCGGGCGGTGGCGTGGGCTCGGGGATCGGGACGGGGCGCGGCTCCGGCACGGGCCCGGGCACGGGGGGAGGAACGCAGGCCAACTATCCCCCCACCCTCACCGAGATGTTCATCCCGCCGCTGCCGGTCCCCAGCAGCGTGAAGGGATTCCACCTCGTGGCCGAGTTCGACGTGGACGAGACGGGGCGCGTGCGCGACATGAAGTTCAGCGAGACGCGCGACGGGGGGTACAATCGAAAGCTGCGCGAGGTGCTCCGGAGCTACCGCTTCCGGCCGGGGACCACGCCCGCCGGAACGCCCGTGAGGATGAAGACCACCATCAGCTACGATTTCTAGCGGAATTCCCGCGTAATTCACGCGGATTTCGCCTGTCGCGCTCTGGCACAAGGGCGCTGCCTTCCTGTATAATTGCGCGATGTTCCCAACCCCCGGCCGATCCCGTGAGCCGGAGGGGATCTCGTATTATCCAGGAGCTGCATGACAGGCGTGGCCGAATCGACCGACGCGTCGCAGTCCCAGCGGGAATTCGTCAAGGCACTCACGTTGACCGACGCGACGATGCTCGTCGCGGGGTCGATGATCGGGTCCGGCATCTTCATCGTCTCCGCCGACATCGGGCGCACCGTCGGGTCTCCCCTCTGGCTGCTCCTCGCCTGGGTGCTCACCGGCATCATCACCCTGCTCGGCGCGCTCGCCTACGGCGAGCTCGCGGCCATGTATCCGAAGGCTGGCGGGCAGTACGTGTTCCTCCGTGAATCCATGGGTCCCCTCGTCGGCTTTCTCTACGGGTGGACCCTCTTCGTAGTGATCCAGACGGGCACCATCGCCGCCGTCGCCGTGGCCTTCGGCAAGTACCTCGGCGTGCTCTGGCCGGTGGTCACCACCACCCGCTACGGGTGGTTCCCGCAGGCGGACATCTGCAGCGCCATGCTCGGCTGCAAGGACCCCGCGGCGGCCATCCAGCTCGGCCTCACGCCGCAGCGGCTGGTCGGCCTGCTCACCGTGTGGTTGCTCACCTGGGTCAACCTGCGCGGCGTGCGGGAAGGGAAGCTGGTGCAGACCACGCTCACCGTGGTGAAGACGCTCGCCCTCGCGGCGCTCATCCTGCTCGGCCTCACCATCGGCCGCCAGGCGAGCGCCGTGTCGTTCAACTTCGGGGGTGGCTTCGCGACGGGAAGCGACGTCACCGGCGCCTTCGTCATCGCCTTCGGTGCGGCGCTGGTGGGCTCGCTGTTCTCGAGCGACGCCTGGAACAACGTGACGTTCGCCGCAGCCGAGGTGCAGAACCCCAAGCGCAACCTGCCGCTGGCGCTGGTGCTCGGCACCGGCCTCGTGACGCTGCTCTACATCTCCGCCAACCTCTCGTACCTCAGCGTGCTGCCCTTCCATGGCGCCGCGGCCGGGACGGACGTGATGGCGCGCGGCATCCAGTACGCCACGCAGGACCGCGTGGCCACTGCCGCGGTCGAGGTGATGTTCGGCGCGAGTGCCGCGGCAATCATGGCGGGACTCATCCTCATCTCGACCTTCGGCTGCAACAACGGCCTGATCCTCTCCGGTGCGCGCGTGTACTACGCGATGGCGCGCGACGGGCTGTTCTTCCGGAAGGTGGGCCAGCTCAACGAGCGCAACGTGCCCGCCGCGGGACTGGTCATCCAGGCCATCTGGACGTCGCTGCTCTGCCTCACCGGCACGTACAACCAGCTGCTCGACTACGTGATCTTCGCGGCGCTGGTGTTCTACGTCCTCACCACCATCGGCTTGTTCGTGCTGCGCAGGAAGCGGCCGGACGCCGAGCGTCCGTACCGGGCCATCGGGTATCCGGTGCTGCCGGCGCTGTACATCGTGCTCGCGGCGAGCGTCGCGATCATCCTGCTCATCTCCGAGAAGACGCGCCCGCAGGCCTTCAGCGGCCTGGTGCTCGTGCTCGTCGGAGTGCCCGTGTACTACCTGTGGCGCAAGGTAGAAGGCTCCCGCCCCGCGGAAGCCGCGTAGTTGCGCCCTCACCGCACGTCATCCTCGTGGAGACTCTCGGAATGAAGATTCGGCTGGACACAATGTTCAAGCGTGCCCTCCCGCTCGTGATCGCGGCGCTCGTGACGCTCGGCGTCAGTGCCATTGCCGCGCCGCCGCTGCGCGCCCAGGTCGCCGCCCCCACGGTGGTGCCGGACAGCATGGCGATGCAGCCGGTCGTCGCGCCTTCCACGCCCGCTGCGCAGGAGCGCGTGGGCGGTGAGGCGAACCTCGTCATCCCCGACCTCAACAGCGTCACCTTCCTCGGCGACGTGAAGGGCGGCTCGCTGCTCAAGGCCGGCATCCTGGTCTGCGTGCTCGGACTGATCTTCGGCATGGTGATCTACACCAAGCTGAGGAACATGGAAGTGCACGAGTCCATGCGCGAAGTCTCGGAGCTGATCTACGAGACCTGCAAGACGTACCTCGTCACGCAGGGCAAGTTCATCCTCATCCTCGAGATCTTCATCGGCGCCGTGATCCTGCTCTACTTCGGCGTGCTGCTGAAGATGGAGCCGATGCGCGTGGCGATCATCCTCGCCTTCTCGCTGGTCGGCATCGCCGGCAGCTACGGCGTGGCCTGGTTCGGCATCCGCGTGAACACCTTCGCCAACTCGCGCACGGCCTTCGCGGCGCTGCGCGGCAAGCCGTATCCCTGCTACCAGATTCCCCTCAGCGCCGGCATGAGCATCGGCATGCTGCTGATCTCGGTGGAGCTGGTGATCATGCTCGGCATCCTGCTCTTCGTGCCGGGTGACTATGCCGGCCCCTGCTTCATCGGCTTCGCCATCGGCGAGTCGCTGGGCGCGGCCGCGCTGCGCATCGCCGGCGGCATCTTCACGAAGATCGCCGACATCGGCGCCGACCTCATGAAGATCGTCTTCGACATCAAGGAAGACGACGCGCGCAACCCGGGCGTGATCGCGGACTGCACCGGCGACAACGCCGGCGACTCCGTGGGCCCGAGCGCCGACGGCTTCGAGACGTACGGCGTGACCGGCGTCGCGCTGATCTCGTTCATCCTGCTCGCCGTCACCAGCCCCACGGTGCAGGTGCAGCTGCTGGTCTGGATCTTCGCCATGCGCATCGTGATGGTGATCGCCAGCGGCCTGTCGTACCTGGTGAACGCCGCGCTCGCGAAGGCGAAGTACGAGTCCGCCGCGAAGATGAACTTCGAGGCGCCGCTCACGCTGCTCGTGTGGCTCACGTCCATCGTCTCCGTGGCGGCAACGTATGCGGCGTCGTACGTCCTGATTCGCGAGCTGGGTGATGGCTCGCTCTGGTGGAAGCTGTCCTCCGTGATCACCTGCGGCACGCTCGCCGGCGCGATCATCCCGGAGTTCGTGAAGGTCTTCACGTCGACCGAGTCGCGCCACGTGCGCGAGGTGGTCACGAGCTCGCGCGAGGGTGGCGCGTCGCTCAACATCCTGTCCGGCCTGGTGGCGGGCAACTTCTCCGCCTTCTGGCTGGGGATGACGATCATGGCGCTGATGTCGGTGGCGTACCTGATCAGCAACATGGGCTTCGGCACGCTGATGATGGCCCCCGCAGTGTTCGCCTTCGGCCTCGTGGCCTTCGGCTTCCTCGGCATGGGCCCGGTCACGATCGCCGTGGACTCGTACGGTCCGGTGACGGACAACGCGCAGTCGGTGTATGAGCTCTCGACGATCGAGGCGATCCCCGGCATCCGCGACCAGATCCAGAAGGACTACGGCTTCGCCCTCGACTTCGAGTTGGCCAAGCACTTCCTCGAGGAGAACGACGGCGCCGGCAACACCTTCAAGGCCACGGCCAAGCCGGTACTCATCGGCACCGCGGTGGTGGGCGCCACGACCATGATCTTCTCGATCATCGTGGGCCTCACGCACGGGCTGCAGCCGCAGTACATCGCCTACCTCTCGATCATGCACCCGCCCTTCCTGCTCGGGCTCGTGACCGGTGGCGCGGTGATCTACTGGTTCACCGGCGCCTCCACGCAGGCCGTGACCACCGGCGCCTACCGCGCCGTGGAGTTCATCAAGGCGAACATCCGCCTCGACGAGGGCGCGGGAAAGGCCAGCGTGGAGGACTCGAAGAAGGTCGTCGAGATCTGCACGAAGTACGCGCAGAAGGGGATGTTCAACATCTTCCTTACGGTATTCTTCGCCACGCTCGCCTTCGCCTTCGTGGAGCCGTACTACTTCATCGGCTACCTGATCTCGATCGCGCTGTTCGGCCTCTACCAGGCGATCTTCATGGCGAACGCCGGCGGCGCCTGGGACAACGCGAAGAAGATCGTGGAAGTCGAACTGAAGCAGAAGGGAACGCCGCTGCACGCGGCCACGGTCATCGGCGACACCGTCGGCGACCCCTTCAAGGACACGTCGTCGGTGGCGCTCAACCCGATCATCAAGTTCACCACGCTGTTCGGGTTGCTCGCCGTGGAGCTCGCGGTCTCGCTCAAGGAGCAGAACGGGCCCGGCCTCGGCCATGCCCTCGCGGCGGTGTTCCTCGCCATCGCGCTCTTCTTCGTCTATCGCTCGTTCTACGGAATGCGCATCGAGGGCGCCACGGCGTAAGCCGGCTCCATGGCGACTTCCATTTGGGCACGGAAGCCGATTGCGGCGCTTCTCGCTGACGGGGACAACCCCGACGGCCTGAAGCGCTCACTCGGCGCCGCCGACCTGGTCATGCTGGCGATCGGCGCCGTGATTGGCGCCGGCATCTTCGGCTCGATCGGGTCGGCGGCGGCAGGGCAGGTGGATGCCGCCGGCCACGTCATTCGCGTGGGCGCCGGCCCGGCGCTCGTGATCTCCTTCATCCTGCTGGGGGCCTGCTGCGCCCTGGCGGGCCTCTGCTACGCCGAGCTGGCGTCGATGATCCCGCAGGCCGGCAGCGCGTACGCGTACTCGTATGCGACGCTCGGCGAGATCGTCGGCTGGATCATCGGATGGGACCTGATCCTCGAGTACGCGGTCGGCAACGTGGCCGTCGCGATCTCGTGGGGTGATTACTTCAAGTCGCTCTTTGCCGGATGGGTGGACTTTCCCTTCTGGCTCACGAACGGGTACCGGACGGCGCTCCTCAGTTCGGACCCGAAGATCCACGGCATGATCGAGCAGGCGCCGCACGTGCTCGGGATTCCCATCCTGGTCAACGTGCCGGCGTTCGCGATCGTCATGTTCATCACCTGGCTGCTGTTGCGCGGCGCGCGCGAGAGCGCGCGGGCGAACAACATCATGGTCGCCGTGAAGCTGGTCGTGCTCGCGCTCTTCCTCGTGGCGGGCGCCATGCACATCGACAAGGCGAACTACCACCCCTTCGCGCCGAACGGATTCAAGGGCATCCACCAGGGCGCGGCGATCGTGTTCTTCGCCTACATCGGCTTCGACGCGATCTCCACGGCGGCCGAGGAGACCAAGAACCCGCAGCGCAACCTGCCGATCGGGATCCTGGGCGGGTTGGCCATCTGCACCATCATCTACATCCTGGTAGGGTACGTGCTCACCGGCA
Organism: Gemmatimonadota bacterium; assembly: GCA_028287305.1. GTDB lineage: Bacteria > Gemmatimonadota > Gemmatimonadetes > Gemmatimonadales > Gemmatimonadaceae > JAQBPX01. Next base: position 14,174 of record JAQBPX010000033.1, on the reverse strand, counting down.
TGGTGCCGTACTCCGAGCTCGGCAGGGCGGCGGATCCGCTCGCCTACGCGCTCAATCGCACGGGGCTCCAGGCGATTGCCAAGATCGTGGCGCTCGGCGCCGTGTTCTCCATGGCGGCGGTGCTGCTGGTGTTCCAGTACGGCCAGCCGCGCATCTTCTTCGCGATGGCGCGCGATGGCCTGCTGCCCAAGTGGGCGGCGAGGGTGAGCGGCAAGCATCATGTGCCGCATGTCGCCACCCTGTTCACCGGCATCTTCGTGGCGCTCTGGTCGCTGGTCGGCGATGCCGGCGAGACCTATGACCTCACCAACATCGGGACGCTGTTCGCGTTCATGCTGGTGTGCATTGGGGTGATCGTGCTCCGCTACACGGACCCCGATCGCAAGCGACCCTTCCGCGTGCCCTTCGTGCACTTCGTGGGGATCGCGGGCGCGGCGCTCTGCGCCTTCGTGATGAAGGGACTGCCGCAGCAGGCGTGGGAGCGATTCGGCATCTGGCTGGCGATCGGGCTCGTGCTGTACTTCGTGTACGGCTACAAGAACTCCACGCTGCGAAAGGGGACGGGTTCCGTGAACATGCTGGACTACCCGCCAGAACAGCACTGATGCGCCGCCTGTCGCAGACGCAGTGGATCATCGTGGCGATGGTCGTGGGTGTCGCGCTCGGATACCTGTATCCCGTGTCGGACGCCGCGAAGCACGTCTCGTGGCTCACGCCGCATGGCTGGGCCGCCGCCGACCTGAAGATCCTCAGCACGATCTTCCTGCGGATGATCAAGTCGCTGATCGTGCCGCTGCTGTTCGCCACGCTGGTGGTGGGCATCGCGGGACACGGCGACGACATGAAGCGCGTGGGACGGCTGGCATTCCGGTCGATCCTCTACTTCGAGGTGGTCACCACCCTGGCGCTGGTGGTGGGCCTCGTGGCGGTGAACCTCGTGAGGCCGGGGCGTGGCATCGTGCTCGACACCGCGAGCGCGACGACCGGCCAGGAGCTCGCGACCAAGCACGCGACCCTGAGCAGCGTGATCGAGCACACCGTGCCGCAGAGCTTCTTCGAGGCGGCGGCGGCGAACGAAGTGCTGCAGATCGTGTTCTTCGCCATCATCTTCGGCGTCGCGCTTTCGCGCGTGGAAGGGAAGGGCAAGCTGTTCATGCTCTCGTTCTGCGAGAGCCTGTCCGAGGTGATGTTCAAGTTCGTGGGCATCGTGATGGCGTACGCGCCGATCGGCATCGGCGCGGCGATCGCGGTCACCGTCTCGCAGAGCGGGCTCGGCGTGCTGAGGAGCCTCGGGATGCTGGTGGGCACGCTCTACGGCGCGCTGATCGTGTTCATCCTCGGCGTGCTGCTGCCGGTCGCGCTGGTTGCGCGCGTGCCCATCCGCCGGTTCGTGAAGGCGGTGAAGGAGCCGTGGCTGATCGCGTTCACTACGGCCTCGAGCGAGGCGGCGTTCCCGCTGGCCATGGAGCGCATGGAGAAGTTCGGCGTGCCGCGCCGCATCGTGGCCTTCGTGCTGCCCACCGGCTACTCCTTCAACCTGGACGGCAGCACGCTCTACCTGGCGGTGGCGAGCGTGTTCGCGGCGCAGGCGGCCGGGATCGACATGCCGCTGCGCACGCAAATCCTGATGATGGTGACGCTGATGCTCACCTCGAAGGGCGTCGCCGCGGTGCCGCGCGCCTCGCTGGTGATCCTCTCCGGAGCCCTGGCGTCGTTCGGCCTGCCGTTGCAGGCAGTCGCCGTGATCCTCGGCGTGGACGCGCTGATGGACATGGCGCGGACCAGCGTGAACCTGCTCGGCAACTGCCTCGCGACCGTCGTGATGGCGAGGTGGGAAGGAGAGTTCCCGACCGTCGCGCCGGCGCCCGTAGTGGAGGCCTAGCTCTTCGCGGCGGGGCCGGTCTACGCGGACGTCGCGGACTGAAGGGCGGACATCCGCGGAAACTTCAACGCAAACGACTTGAAAAAATGCACATCCTCCGGGCTCGCGCCCAAAGGGTGTGCATTTTTCAAGGATCAGTTGTAGTCGTAGTCTCCGCGCAATCCGCTTCAGTTCGTCCGCGCATTCCGCGTAGACCGGCACCCGCGCGACGGAGCAACCGGCCCCGGCGCGCAACAGCAGAACTACACCGGCATCGACTCGCCGAGATATCGCAGCGCGCCACGCACGGCACCTCGCGCCGGAATGACTTCCTCGGCCCGTACCTGAGCCCCCGGCACCGCCGACCTCAGGCGGTGCTCCAGTCGCTTGCGGAGTGTCGTGCCTCGCTTGAGCAGGCCGCCGCTGAGCGCCACGGAGATTGCAGCGCGTTCATCGCCGAACAGCTGCCGGGCGAGCGAGCGCACGTGCACCACGAGCTCCTCCACCGCCAGCGAGAGCAGCGAGTTCGCGCGCAGGTCGCCGGCGTCCGCCACGCTCATCACCACGGGTGCGAGCGACGCGAGCTCGGCGGGGGTCGCCTTCGCGGCCCAGCCCACCAGCTCCGACGTCTCGTTCAGCTGCGCGGCGGTGAGCAGTGCGCCGGTGAGCGCCGACTCGGGCTCACGACCGTCGCTCGCCGCCGACACGATCGACAGCGCGCGGCGGCCAATCCAGCTTCCACCGCCCTCGTCGCCGAACACCGGCCCCCAGCCACCGGCGCGCGCCGTGGCACCCGCGGGACCACGACCGAATGCCACCGACCCCGTGCCCGCCACGAGCAGGATGCCCGGGCCTTCGGCGAAGGCGTCGTCGAGTGCCACGCCGAAGTCGGTGTGCACCACCACCTCGGCGGCGATCTCGCGCTCCACCAGCGCCTGCCAGAGGGCCTGCCGCTCCGGCTCGCGTCCCACGCCGGCCACGCCGACGCAGAGGACGCGCGGGATCACGTGCGTCATCTCGCAGCTCGCGAGCGCATCCGCCACCGTGGCGGCGATCACCTCGGCGCTTGCCTCCACCGCGCCAGGGCGAACGGCGCTCGCGCCGCCCACCACCTCGGCTACCTGGTTGCCATGTTCATCCGCCACGATGGCGCGCGTCTTCGAACCGCCGCCATCGATGCCAATCACGATCGCTGTCATGCCTTCCGCTGAACGGGCCCGTCGCCGTGGGGCGCGAGCGAGACGAGAATTCCGGTCGCGAGCGTGATGCTCGTGCCGATGAGCACATACCAGGGCCAGGCGATCGTCGCCAGCGGCCCCAGGGTGGGAGCGAGGGAGGGAACCACCGCGATCATCTGCTTCGCGAAGACGATGAAGCTCATTGCCGTGATGCCCACGGCCATCCCCGCGATCGCATCGCGCTGGCGAGCCCGCTTCCAGAAGATTCCGAGGAAGAAGCCGCCGAGCAGCCCGCCATAGGTGAAGCTCGCGATGGAAAGCGCGACCACCACCACGGGCAGCTTCTGGTTCTCGGGGAACAGCAGGGCGCCGCCGGTGAGCACGACACCCCATGCCAGCGCGAACAGCTTGCCGACACGCAGCGTGCGCGGGTCGTCGGCGCTCCGGCCGGTGAGGGGAAGATAAATGTCGTGCGTCGCGGCCGCTGCCAGCGAGTTGATCGCCCCGGAGTGCGTGCTCATCGTCGCCGCGAGGATCGCCGCGATGAGCAGCCCCACGAGGCCGTGCGGCATCTGCTCGATGATGAACGTGGGGAAGATCTGGTCCGGCGTGGCGAAGGTGCGCCCCTGGTAGAGCACCCAGAGCCCGAGCCCGATGAACAGGAAGAGCGTGAACTGCGCGATGACGGCAACGCCGCTGCCGATGATCGCCACCTGCGCGTCCTTGAGGGAGCGCGCGGAAAGCAGGCGCTGCACGATCAACTGGTCCGCCCCGTGACTCGCCATGGCGAGGAATGCGCCGCCGATGAGCCCCGCGTAGATCGTGTGCGGCTTGTCGAAGCCTGTGTACGTGTTGATGAGGTGCAGCTTGCCTGCGGCGCTCACCTGCGGGATGATGGCGCCCCATCCGCCCTGCACGGCCTGCCCGATCAGCACGATCGCCGAGATGCCGCCGAGCAGGTAGACGCATGCCTGCACGATCTCCGTCCATACCACCGCGCGCATCCCGCCGCGATACGTGTAGATGATCGTGAGCGTGCCGAGGATCAGCACTGCCACGGGCATGACGTACTGCTTCGGCACGCTGCTGCCGAGGATCAGTGCAATCGGAATGGCGGTCGCGAACACGCGCACGGAGTCGGCGAGCGCGCGCGTGACCATGAACACGATTGACGTGAAGCGCCGCGTGGCAAGGCCGAAGCGCTGCTCGAGCAGGGCGTAGGCGGTGACGAGCTCACCCTGGTAGTAGCGGGGGAGCAGCACGTTGGCGACCACGATGCGTCCGAGCAGGTAGCCGCAGGCGATCTGGAGGAACCCCAGGTCGGTGGCGTACGCCAGGCCGGGGATCGAGATGAAGGTGAGCGCGCTCGTCTCGCTGGCGACCACGGAGAAGAGCACCGCCCACCACGGGATGTCACGGCCGGCCACGAAGTAGTCCTTCGCGTCCTTCTGGCGGCGGCCCACCCAGATGCCAAGCGCCGTGGTGCCGGCCAGGTAGGCCAGCAACACGGCGAGGTCGATCGCATTGAAGTGCGCGGGCATCAGGAGCGTGACCTGGCCCGGTGAATCGCGACGCTAGGCGGAGAAGGAGCTACCGCAGCCGCAGCCGCCGGTGGCGTTCGGATTCTTGAAGGTGAAGCCGGAGCCCTGCATCGACGAGACGTAATCGATCACGACGCCGTTGATGTACTGGGCCGAGAAGGGGTCCACGAGGACCTTCCATCCCTGCTGCTCGATGGCCATGTCGTCATCCGCGGGCGCATCCTCGATGAGGAGCCCGTACTTGAAACCGGAGCATCCGCCGGGCTGCACGCTCACGCGCAGACCGCCGATGGCGGGATCGACTCCCTCCTGCTCCATGAACTTCCGAACCTCGGCCGCGGCGGCGTCTGTGACGAGGACCGCGACGTCTGGCTGCTGGACCGTGCTCATGAGTGGCCTCCTGTTGGCTTTCGGAATATAGCCGGTTTTCAGGGGGATTTGTAGGTGCCGGGCGCCGGCGCCAGCATCTCGTCCCCCCGGAAGCTCCGGGCGATCCAGGCGAACGCGACCACGGCGATGCCCAGCAGGCCGAAGCCCAGCGCCATGTGCCCGAACACCAGCTTCCCGATCCCGAAGAGCGTGGAATACACCGCGATGATGCCGGCGATCCAGTTGGTCCACGCCAGCGCCCCCCCGGGGATCCCCTCGTTGGGGAAGCCGTTGCGCGCTGCCACCGCCCGCCATCCCGGTCCACCCGGACGCACGCGATTGTAGAACGAGTCCAGCTGCGCGTCCGTCTCCTTCGGCATGATGAAGGTGACCGCCAGCCAGACCACGGTGCTCACGACCACCGTCGCGATCATCACCCAGGCATCGGCGTTCGGGTCGCTGGCCGCAAAGTGGCTCGGGATCGTGTTGAGGAAGATCAGGCTCGCGATGAACGACGTGATCATCGCGCTGATCTCGCTCCACGCGGTGATGCGCCACCAGTACCAGCGGAGGATCAGCACCAGCCCGGTGCCCGCGCCGATCGCCAGCAGGAATTTCCATGCCTTCTCCACCGACTCGAGCTGGCTCGTGACGGCGATCGAGAGGATGAACAGCAGCACGGTGGCCACGCGTCCCACGTTCACGTAGTGCTTCTCGGTCTCGTTCTTCTTCACGAACCGCTTGTAGAAGTCGTTCACCAGGTAGCTCGCCCCCCAGTTGAGGTGCGTGCCGATGGTGGACATGTACGCGGCCGCGAAGCCCGCGAGCATGAAGCCGCGCCACGGCGTGGGCAGCAGGTCCACGAAGGCGTGGACGTAGCCCGCCTCCTTGTCCTTGAGGTCCGGGTACATGATCACCGTCGCGAGGCCGGTCACGATCCACGGCCAGGGACGCAGCGCGTAGTGCGCGACCTGGAAGAACAGCGTGGCGAGCACGCCGTCGCGCTCGGTCTTCGCCGAGAAGATGCGCTGCGCCACGTAGCCGCCGCCGCCGGGCTCCGCGCCGGGGTAGTACGCCGCCCACCACTGCATCGAGAGGAACACGGTGAGCGCGAGCAGCGGCATCCACGCGTACGCCTCCAGGTGCCCGCCGGAGAACTTCACCGGCAGCACCGAGATCGCCGCGGTCTCGCTCCCGAAGTGCTTGGTGACGCCGGCCACCAGCGCGTCCATGCCGCCCACCTTCCGCACCGCGTACACCGCGAGCACGATCACCGCGCTCATCTTGATCACGAACTGCACGAGGTCCGTCCACAGCACGGCCCACAGCCCGGCCGCCACCGCGTACGCCACGGTAATCACGAAGCAGATGCCGACCGCGAGCACCGGCGAGATGCCGAGCGAGATCGTGAGGATCTTGATCATCGCGCGCGTCACCCAGCCCATGATGATCAGGTTGATCGCGATGCCCAGGTAGAGCGCGCGGAAGCCGCGCAGGAACGCCGCCGGCTTGCCGCTGTAGCGGATCTCGGCGAACTCCACGTCCGTCATCACCCGCGCGCGGCGCCAGAGCCGCGCGAAGAAGAACACGGTGAGCATCCCGCTCATCACCATGTTCCACCAGAGCCAGTTGCCGGCCACGCCCTTCGTGGCCACGAGCCCCGTGACCACCAGCGGCGTGTCGGCGGCGAACGTCGTGGCGACCATCGCGGCGCCCGCCAGCCACCAGGGCACCTGCCGCCCCGAGATGAAGTACTCCTCCAGGCTCTCGCCGCCGCGCTTCGTGAAGTAGAAGCCGATGCCGGTCGAGAGCAGGAAGTACGCGGCGACGATCGCCCAGTCGATCGGGGACATGGTCATTGGCGCGGGGAGCCTGGAGTGGAGTCGAAATGCGCGAGCACGGCGAGCACCGCGTCCGCAACCTGGTTGCGCACGGGGGTGATCCTGCTGTGGTTCCGCGTGGGGTTCACGCGGTTGGTGAGGAGCACGACGAACACGTCGTGCGCGGGATCCATGTAGAGCGACGTACCGGTGAAGCCGGTGTGCCCGATCGCCAGCGCGGAGGCACCATGTCCGCCCCACGCCGCGCTCGGGCCGGTGAACTTCATCCCCGGCAACTCGGGCTTCTGCCAGCCGAGCGCGCGATTCGACCAGGTGGAGTCCTGGTACGCAGTGAACGCGCTCACGGTGGCGGCGCTGAACACGCGCACGCCGTCGAGCACGCCGCCGTTCATGTACATCAGGCAAAAGCGCGCGAGGTCCCTGCCGCTCGAGAACACGCCGGCGTGACCGGCGACTCCATCCATCCGCCACGCGCGCTCATCGTGCACCACGCCGCGCACCTGCCCGCCCCGGAGCGTGTCCGTCTCGGTCGGCGCGATGCGCGCCATCCAGGCGCGCGGCGGGTTGTATCGCGTGTCGGTCATGCCGAGCGGGCGGAACACGTGACGCCGCGCATAGGCGTCGATCCGCTCGCCGCTCACGTGCCGCACGATCTCGGCGAGCACGATGAAGCCGATGTCGCTGTAGGCCATGCGCGCACCGGGTGCGGTGTCGAGCGGCACGGCGAGCAGCGCGCGGCGCGTGCTGTCGGCATCCAGGTCGTAGGGCAGGGCCTTGAACGGCGGCAGGCCGGAGCGGTGCAGGATCAGGTCGCGCACCGTCACGCGCTCCTTTCCGGCGCCCGTCCACTCCGGCAGGTATCGCTGCGCCGGCGCGTCGAGGTCCAGCTTCTGCTGCTCGACCAGCTGCATGATCGCACTGGTGGTCGCGACCACCTTGGTGAGTGAGGCGATGTCCCACACGGTGCGGCTGGTGGGCCGCGGTGAGCGCTTCCAGTCGATGGTTCCGGTGCCGAGTTCCGTCAGTACCCCCTGCCTGGTGCCGACCACCAGCCAGGCACCGGGAAACGCGCTGTCGGCTCGCGCGCGGTCGAGGATCCCCTGGAGCGTGTCGTGGAGTGCGCGCGCGATTGCGGCTCGCGTCGCAGGCGGTCGCCGGAGCGGGCGCGCGGTCGCAGCCTGCGCGTGAGCGCCTCGCGAGGAGGCGAGGCCCAGTGCGACGGCCATGGCGACGCGGGTGCGCCGGGAGAGCACGGGGCAGGGCATGCGGCATTATATGCCGCCGGGCTGCCTCGCGGAATGTCGAGCCCGGTCCGCGCATGGCTCTTGCACCTGAGCGCGGTGCACCCTCGTTCCCCGGAGCCTACGTCATGCGCAAGACACTGATCCTCACCTCGCTGCTCGCACTCTTCACCGCGTGCGGCCCACGTCAGGTCGAGGTGCGGACGGCCGCGAGTGCGGCCGATGAGTCATCCATCCATTTCACGAACAATCTCTCGCAGGCCGTGAACGTGTACGTCACGACCGATGGAAAGGACCTGTTCATCAAGCAGGTTGCCGCCAACACCACCGAGAACCTCGCCGTGCGCAGCGTGCCGAGCGGCACTTCAGTGAAGCTCAAGGCCGTGACCCTCGACGGGGGCCGGACCTACGCACCGGGAACGGACGTCACGCTCTCCTCGGGCACCACCTGGCGCGTGCCCTGAGCATGCGCATGTCGCCTGTGCGCCCCTGCTGAAACAGGGGCGCCCGGGCACGACAACGGCCGTTTACGGGCGTTGCTGGAACTAATTCAGCGGACTACCTTTACGGGCCGGAGATACCTCCGGCCTTTTGCTTTTCGGGGCACGCGTTTCCGCCCGGCCGCCCCCGGCTTTCGCACACCGGAGTCGAATGCAGCTGTTGCCGGACTCGATCAAGAACGGGTACCTGCGCGTCGTCGATCCGGTCGCGAACTGGTTCGTCCGCAATGGCGTGCACCCGAACACGATCACGGCAATCGGCACGGCCTGTTCGATGATCGGCGGCGGCATCTACGCCGCCGGCCACATCTCCATCGCAGGCTGGTTCCTGGGACTCACCGCCCTGTTCGACGTTTTGGACGGCACGGTGGCCCGCCGCAGCAACAAGAGCTCGACCTTCGGCGCCTTCCTCGACTCCACGCTCGACCGGGTCGCCGACGGAGCCGTGCTGGGTGGCCTGGCGATCTTCTACGCCTGGGATCCCGTCCATCACAGCCTCCCGATGCTCGTCACCTGCATCCTGGGCATCATGGGGGCGTACCTCACCTCCTACACCCGCGCGCGTGCCGAGGCGCTGGGGATCGACGCCAAGGTGGGCATGCTGCAGCGCCCGGAGCGCGTGGTGCTGCTGTCGGCGCCGCAGGCGTTGTTCGGCCTCGCCCTCGGCGGGCTGGTGCTCGCCGCCATCATCATTCTGCTGACCGTAACGGCCTGGATCACCGTGATCCAGCGCGTCGCCTTCGTCTATGAAGCCACGCGGCAGGACACCGACGCACTGCGGGTCACGACCGGCGAGCAGCAGCAGCGCTCGTGGCGTCGCCGGCGGCGTCAGGCCCCGCGCACTCTGTAACCGGAGAATACGTACGTGAAGGGTTCGTCTTCCAGTGAGTCCCAGAAGCCCATGCCTGCCACCGGCAAGCTTGGCATCCTGACCCCCGGCCTCGGCGCCGTCGCGACGACGTTCATCGCGGGCGTCGAGAGCATCCGACGCGGATATTCGAAGCCCATCGGATCGCTCACGCAGATGGCGACGATCCGCCTCGGGAAGCGCACCGAGAACCGCTCGCCGCTGATCAAGGAGTTCGTCCCGCTCACGCAACTGGACGACATCGTCTTCGGCGCCTGGGACCCGATTCCGGACGACGCCTACACAGCCGCGAAGAAGGCCGGCGTGCTGGAGGACAAGCACCTCGAGCCGATCGCCGACTTCCTCAAGGCGATCAAGCCGATGCCCGCCGTGTTCGAGAATCACTACGTCACGCGCATCCACGGCAAGAACGTCAAGACCGGCAAGAACAAGCGCGACCTGGCCGAGCAGCTGCGCCAGGACATTCGCAACTTCAAGAAGGACAACGAGTGCGAGCGCCTGGTCTGCGTGTGGTGCGCCTCCACCGAGATCTTCATCGTGCCGGGGCCGCAGCACGCGACCATCGCCGCGTTCGAGAAGGCGATGGAAGAGAACGACGAGATGATCGCGCCCTCCATGCTCTACGCATGGGCGTGCATCATGGAGGGCGTGCCGTACTGCAATGGCGCCCCGAACCTGGCCGTGGATACGCCCGCGCTGCAGCAGCTGGCGATCGACAAGGGCGTGCCGATCTCCGGCAAGGACTTCAAGACCGGCCAGACCTGGATGAAGACGATCATCGCGCCGGGGCTCAAGGCGCGCATGCTCGGGCTCGAGGGCTGGTACTCCACGAACATCCTCGGCAACCGCGACGGCGAGGTGCTCGACGACCCGGCGTCGTTCAAGACGAAGGAGGAGTCGAAGCTGTCGGTGCTCCACAACATCCTGCAGCCCGAGATCTATCCGGACCTGTACGAGGGGTTCGCGCACGTCGTGCGCATCAACTACTACCCCCCGCGCGGCGACAACAAGGAAGGCTGGGACAACATCGACATCAAGGGGTGGATGGGCTACCCCATGCAGATCAAGGTCAACTTCCTCTGCCGCGACTCGATCCTCGCCGCGCCGATCGTGCTGGACCTGGCGCTGTTCTCGGACTTCGCGCACCGCGCCGGCATGAAGGGCATCCAGGAGTGGCTGAGCTTCTACTACAAGTCGCCGATGGCCGCCGCCGGCCTGCAGCCGGAGCACGACCTGTTCATCCAGCAGACGAAGCTGAAGAACACGCTGCGCCACCTCATGGGTGAGGAGCAGATCACGCATCTCGGCCTCGAGTACTACCAGTCGAAGTGATGCGGGCGCGCGCGCTGGCTGCACTCGCACTGCTCGCGATCCCGGCCTGCGGGCCGTCGGATCGCAAGCTCGGCGAGCTGCACCAGCTCAGCACCACGTATGCGTTCACGGTGAGCCCCAGCGAGTCGCCACCGCATGCGCGCGAGGCCATCCTGTTCAAGATCGTGGTCCGAGACCGCAAGTCGCGCCAGCCGATCGAGAACGGGGAAGGGCAGATCTACTCGAACAACGCCGAGGGAGCCAGCACGTGGGACGGCATGCGAAAGGCCGATGAGCTGGGGACCTACTACGGCAAGCTGAATTACGTGACCGCGGGACAGTGGGCAGTCGCCATCCGGTTCCGGCGCGACTCGCTCTCGCCACTCGAGAAGATCGAGTGGATCCAGGATGTCATGAACGAACGCGCCGACGCGCCCGTCACCAAAAAGCCCTGATGCGCCACTTCTATCGCTGCCACACCAGCCCCGCCGCCGTGCTCACCGCAGCGGACGCGTTCTTTCCCACGCTCGACCTGGCGCAGCAGTCCACCGCGCCGCGCGCGCGCACCTTCGCCGGCGCCCTGGGCGCGATGAAGCTCAGCGCGCGCGCCGAGGGGGGGCACTACACGTTCGTCGAGGTCGAGACCGACCAGATGGGCGAGAGCCGCCTCGACCGCAACGTGAAGCGGTTCTTCGTCTCGCTGCACCGGAACGAAGACCCGCACCACGCGCTCGAAGCCGCGTACTAGCATGGCGGCCGCCGGGCATCCGAGCGGCCTCTCGCGCGAGCGCCAGCTGGAGCTCTACTACTGGATGCGCCTCACGCGCACCCTCGAGGAACGGCTCGTCGCGCTCTATCGCCAGACCAAGGTGGTGGGCGGACTCTTTCGGTCGCTCGGACAGGAAGCCGACGCGGTGGGCAGCGCCTTCGCGCTCGAGCGGCGTGACATCCTCTCGCCGCTCATCCGCAACCTGGGCTCGATGCTCGTGAAGGGCGCGACGCCGGTCGAGATCCTCAAGCAGTACATGGCGAAGGCGGACTCCCCCACGCGCGGGCGCGAGCTCAACATCCACTTCGGCGACACGGAGCGCGGGTTCATCGGGCAGATCTCGCCGCTGGGCGACATGGTGCCGGTGATGGCGGGCGTGACGCTCTCCTTCCGCATGCGCGGCGAGGATCGCGTGGGGCTCGTGTACGTGGGAGACGGCGCGACGTCCACCGGCGCCTTCCACGAGGGGATCAACTTCGCCGCGGTGCAGCGATGCCCGCTGGTGGTGGTGGTCGAGAACAACGGCTACGCCTACTCCACGCCCACGTCGAAGCAGACGCTCGCGAAGCAGTTCATCGACAAGGCGATCGGCTACGGCATTCCCGGCGAGCGCGCGGACGGCAACGACGTGATCGCGAGCTACGAAGTCACGAGGCGCGCCGTGGATCGCGCGCGCGCCGGCGGTGGCGTCTCCCTGGTGGAGCTCGTGACCTATCGCCGGAAGGGACACGCCGAGCACGACAACCAGTCCTACGTGCCCGACGGCGAGATCGAGCGCTGGGAGAAGGACAACGATCCCATCACGCGCTACATCGACCGGCTGCAGGGTGAGCTGAAGTTCAAGGTGGCAGACGTCGAACAGGTGGACGCGCGGGTGCGCGCCGAAGTCGACGCCGCCACCGACGAGGCGGAACGCTCCGGACCGCCTGAGGCCCTCGACGCGCTGGTGGGCATCTACGCCGACCCGCCGCGGGAGCAGCCGCTGTGGTACCGCCAGGACGTGGCCAGCGCGGTGGATGCGCACGAGCGTCCCGAGGGGTGGGGCACCTGGCAGGAAGGGGGCAGGAAGTGACGGCCGAGATCACCTATCTCGAGGCGATTCGCGAGGCGCTCTTCGAGGAGATGGAGCGTGACGCGAACGTCTTCATGCTCGGCGAGGACATCGGGGCGTACGGTGGCGCGTTCAAGGTCACCGACGGCCTGATGGCGAAGTTCGGCGAGCAGCGCGTGATCGACTCGCCGATCAGCGAGATCGGGATCGTGGGCGCGGCGGCCGGCGCGGCGCACATGGGAATGCGTCCGGTGGTCGAGATGCAGTTCATCGACTTCATCGCGAACGCGTACGACATGCTCACCAACTACGTGGCGACGGCGCGCTATCGCGCGTTCCTGCCGTGCCCGATGGTGGTGCGCGGCCCGAGCGGCGGCTACGTGCGCGGCGGCCCCTTTCACTCGCAGAATCCGGAGGCGGGGTTCATCCACACGCCGGGGCTCAAGGTGGTCTATCCCTCGACCGCCGAGGACGCCAAGGGGCTGATGAAGTCGGCCATCCGGGACGACGACTGCGTGCTCTTCTTCGAGCACAAGTACCTGTATCGTCGCATCAAGGGCGTGATGCCCGAAGGCGACGTCACCGTCCCGATCGGCGTCGCGCGAGTCGCGCGGGAAGGGAAGGACGTCTCGATCATCACCTACGCGGCCACGGTCTACAAGGCGCTCGAGGCGGCGGAGCTGCTCGCCACGGAGCACGGCATTTCCGTGGAAGTCATCGACCTTCGCACGCTCGCGCCGCTCGACGACGAGGCCATCGAGAAGACCGTGAGGAAGACCAACCGCGTGCTCGTGCTTCACGAGGACACCCGCACGGGGGGCATCGCCGGCGAGATCACCGCGCGGATCAACGAGACCTGCTTCGAGTGGCTCGATGCGCCCGTCCTGCGGGTCACGGCGCACGACGTCCCCCTGCCGTACGCGCCCCCCCTCGAGGACTTCGTGCTGCCCCAGGTGTCCGACGTGGTGCGGGCCGTCCGCCGCCTGGCGGCCTACTGATGGCGGGCCAGTCGCCCATCTCCCCGGTTTCGGAGAAGCGCTGGGCTGCGGCCGGGGTCGGCTGCATGAGCATCCTGGTGGGCTTCTTCGGCTGCGGGATGCTCGGAGTGGCCGTGGGATGGGCCGTGGGGCTGGTCCAGCGCTGCAAGCCTGCCCCGAACACCTTCCCGATATGTAATATTGATCCGTACTGGAAGACGGGCGTGCTCCTCGGGGTCACCCTGTTCCCGGCATTCATGGTGTGGCGAGTCCTCTCGGCGCGCCGCCCGGATCCCACGAACGAAGGAGAGAGCGGTGTCTCGCGTTGACGTCCTGATGCCCCAGATGGGCGAGTCCATCGCCGAGGGCACGCTGTCGAAGTGGCTGAAGAAGGTCGGCGATGAAGTGAAGCGCGACGAGCCGATCTTCGAGATCTCCACCGACAAGGTGGACGCGGAGATCCCGTCGCCCATTTCCGGCGTGCTTGCGGAGATCCTGGTGGTCGAGGGGCAGACCGTGCCGGTGCAGGCGCTCGTGGCGCGCATCGAGACGGAGAAGGGCGCGTCGCTCGCGCCATCGGCTCCGGCCCCCGCCGCTGCGCCCGCTGCTTCGGCACCCACCGCTGTCGCCGCCGCCAGTGCGCCGGCGCCTTCGCCCAGCGCGCCGT
>JAQBPX010000012.1 GCA_028287305.1 Gemmatimonadota bacterium | reverse complement strand
CCACCGTTGCCGGCTGCGCCACGCGGTGCGGCTCCCGCGTCCGGCGCGGCAGCGCGACCATTCGGGCCGCGCTCCGGCGGCAGCAGCACCTCGACGATGGGCAGTTGCGTGGCGGGGACTGGCGCCGCGCTCCGCAGCGTCTCGCCTTCATAGACGTTGTGCCGCACCGCAACGACCACCGGCGAGAGGCTCTCCGCGGGAAAGAGTCGCCGCATGAGGATCGCCGCGCGGTCGAGCCGGGGCTGGACCGTCAGCAGGTCGCGCCTGGTGCGCCCCACGAGCTCGTAACCCATTCCGCGCGCCACCCACGTCGTTTCGCCCTGCACCACGCGCGGCGACGACTGCAGCTGCGCCAGGAGTGCGCTGTCGTCGGGAACGGCCGGGCCCCGATGCGAGGCGCAGGCGGACGAGAGCGACAGGAGCAGCGATACGAGCGGAGCGCGACAATTCATGAGAGACTCGAAAGGGTTCGGCGTGCATGTCACAGACACCCGGGCAGGGCGTGACCCTACCCGCAACGTGAGGGCCGGTTCCGGAATCCTCGAGCCAGTACCCCGCGGATTCTCCCGACGGCGGCGCGGTGCTTCGCCCGACGGCGGCGATACCGGTCGCGGCGCAACCTTCGCCACATGTGGATCCGCATCGCAACAATCGTAGTCCTGGCCAGCGTGCCGCTCGTGATCCTCGCGAGTGCTGCCATCGGCGCGTACCGGTGGAGGGCGGAAACGGCCGCGATGCGGCGCAGGCTCGAGTCGAGCCGCACGAGCGGCGACGCCGGCACGGTGGACTTTCGCGAGCTGGACGGACTTCCGGGGCCGGTGCAGCGGTACCTCCGCCTGGTGCTCACGGACGGACAGCCACTGGTCTCGGCCGTCAACGTCCGTCATTCCGGAACGTTCAACCTCAGCGAGTCCGACGACAACTGGAAGTCGTTCACCTCGGACCAGCGCGTGGTCACGTCACACCCCGGCTTCGACTGGAACGGCCGCATCGAGATGATGCCCGGGCTGCCGGTGCGCGTGCACGACGCATACATCGAGGGCGAGGGCATCCTGCGCGCGTCGCTGCTCGGGCTCTTCACCAAGGCGTACCTGCACGACCGCAACGAGATGGGCGAGGCGGAGCTGCTGCGCTACTTCGCCGAGACGGCGTGGTATCCCACCGCGCTGCTGCCCAGCCAGGGAGTCACGTGGCAGGCGGTGGACGCGCACGCCGCGCTCGCGACGCTGACCGACGGCGCGCACACGGAGACGCTGCTGTTCCGCTTCGATGCCGAGGGGCTGCTGCGCAGCGTGCGCACGGAGTCCCGCCCGCGGATGGTGTCGAACAGGGTGGAGCGTGCGCCGTGGGTCGCGCTGTTCTCGCAGTACGAGCTGCACGACGGAATGCGCGTGCCGATGGAGGGCTCGGCGAGCTGGGACATGCCGACGGGAGTGCAGACGTACTTTCGTGGGCACATCACGCACATCGACTACGAGCTGGCGGGTGCGGCGACACACTGAAACTACCTCAACTACAACTGACTTGAGCCACGGGTTTCACGGGCGCCTGCTGAGCAGGCGCGACACTGCCATCAGACGCCAGTGTCAGCCGCGCAGCGGCTCAGTGCAACCCGTGGCTCAAGGCTGTTGCTGTCTGGTTTTTCTCAGTGTCCAGACTCACGTGTCATCTCGATCATGGTCTGCCGGAAGCCCTCGCGCGCAAAGAGGCGCTGAGCCGACTCGTTGCGAGCGGCGGTCGAGAGCACGACCCGCGGCGCGCCTTTCGCGGCAAGCGCCGCGATCGTGGCCCGCAGCAGTGCGCTGCCGATGCCGCTGCCTCGGCACAGGGGATCCACGAGGATGTCGTGGATCGCGCCCGCCGGGCCGCGCAGCGACTGGTAGTCGAAGCCTTCCAGGGCGGAGTAGCTGTACCCGACCACCTGGCCGTGTTGCTCCGCGACCAGCAGCAGGACCGCTGGCTGCGCGAGCTGCGAGCCCAGCCAGGATGCGTAGCCGCGCGGCGTGTCGTCGGTAGCCGGGATGAAGCGCTCGGCGTCGAAGTCGTGGTGCAACTGCACGAGCATTGCGCCCAGGCGGCCGATTGCGGGCAGGTCGGTCTCGGCGGCGGGGCGTATGGTCACACTCACTTGTTCTGCCGGCGGATCGCGGCGATCGTGAGGTAGGTGACCGTGTCCCACGCGTTGTGGATGCCCACGCAGAGCAGGAGCAGCGTGGCGAGAGCGGTGACGACCAGCGGCCATGTCGAACCGACACGCAGGAAGAGCGCTGCAGCGAGGATCCCGGTATTCGCGGTGGCGGGCAACACCACGTGCGAGGTCCAGTCGTACGCCGTGGGTGCGTAGCTATCCTGCTTCCGGGCACGGCGCAGGACGATCGCGCTGTAGGCGAGTGCGCCCATGCCGAGGACGCCCAGCGCGAGCCGGAGGCCGCCGTACGCGCTCCACGGTGCGCACATCACCGCGGAGATCACGAGGGACAGCGAGAAGTGCACGACGGTCGGCGTCCCGAAGGCGGCAATGCCGCCCTCGGGATCGTCACCGCCAACGGCGCTGAGCGCATTCGACGCGAGCAATGTCTGGACGATGAACTGCAGCCCGGTGAGCGCGGCCGCGGCCGTGCCGGTGATGAGGTAGAAGTTCGCCCAGCTCGAGAGCGTGACGTGGACCTGGTCGATCATTGGCGCTCCATCAGAACTGGATCATCACCTTGATGGCCTCGCGATCGTTCATCGCGCGGTATCCCTCGGGCACGCCGTCCAGCGTGGTGACGCGGTCGAACACCCGCCCGGGGTTGATCCTGCCTTCCATGACGTCGGGAAGCAATTCCTCGATGTACGCGAACGTCGCGCGCGCCGTACATGACAGTCGCTCGCATTGCTACTTCCCCTCGTATTGTGCGTCGGTGACGTGCTCCATCCACTCGACGGCCTTTCCGTCGAGCGATTCCTGGATTGCGATGTGCTGCATGGCGTTCGTGGCGGAGGCGCCGTGCCAGTGCCTCTCCCCGGGCTCGAACCAGACCACGTCGCCCGCGGTGACCTCCTCGATCGGCCCGCCCTCGCGCTGCACCAGGCCGCGCCCGAAGGTCACGATGAGCGACTGCCCGAGCGGGTGCGTGTGCCACGCGGTGCGCGCGCCCGGCTCGAAGGTCACTGCATTGCCCGCTGCGCGCGCCGGTGCAGCGGACGCGTAGAGCGGATCGATCCGCACGGTTCCGGTGAACCAGTCACCGGGGCCCTTCGCTGATGGCTGGGTGCCGCTACGCTTGACCTGCATTGCCGGTTCTCCTGACGTGTTTGAAGTGCACCAGCCGGACACGAATTTCACGACGCCGCTGCGCGGCCACGAATACGGCGGGACGGCACGATCAACGCCACGACCACGGCAAATGAGGGGAGGCTGGTGAACTTCTTGCGACGATCGACCTCGTTCAACAACCGTCCTGGAGTCTCGCACATGAAGATCGTGCTGTTCGGCGCCACCGGAAATGTCGGCCGTCGCGTTGCGAGCGAGGCGCTCGGCCGTGGCCATGAGGTCGTTGGCGTGGTGCGCGATCCCGACACCGCGAGCGCACCCGACCCTCGTGTTCGCCTCGTGAAGGGGGACGCAACCAAAGCCGAGGACGTTGCGCTGGTGGTGGGTGGCGCTGATGCCGTGGTGAGCGCGATCTCGCCGCGGCCGAACGCCCGCGGGATGGCGGCTCCCTCCCTGTCGGCCAACTCACGTGCCCTGATTGCCGGCCTCAAGTCGGCGGGCGTTCGACGCGTGCTCTACGTGGGAGGTGCAAGCAGCCTCGAGGTGTCACCGGGGCAGGCGCTGGCGGATACGCCGGACTTCCCCGACGCGTACAAGAATGAGGCGCGCGAGGGTCGCGAGGCACTCGCCATCTGGCGCGAGGAAGCGGAAGGCCTCGACTGGACGTACCTCAGTCCTGCTGCGGAAATCGCACCGGGACGCCGCACCGGGGAGTATCGCACCAGTGGCGATCAGCTGCTGGTGAATGAACATGGGCACAGCAACATCAGCTTCGAGGACTACGCCGTCGCAGTGCTGGACGAGCTGGAACACCCGAAGCACGTTGGCGAGCGGTTCGGCGTGGCTTACTGAATCGCCCGCCGCACGGTCACTGCACGATGACCGTACTCCGCATCGCGGCGCCGTGCAGGGCGCCGCGATCCTGGTGGATTCCACGCCGGATGATCCACTCAGCCACCCCGATGTTGATCACCCATCCCGCACCCATCAGGATCGCGCGCGCGAGCTCGCCGGGCTTGCCGACCAACAGGAACCACGGCAAGTGCGTGAGCACCTGCGTGCCGGCGCCGAGCCCGATCGCGTAGCCGCGCATCATCCACGCGCCGTGCACCACGTACTGCCGCCTGCGAACCGCGTCCAGGCCGAGCATCAGGAAGAGCGCCATCATCGATCCGAACAGCAGGCGCAAGACGTAGAGCGCCTGGCCATCGCCCGGTGGCCACGCATAGAAGTGCGCCATCCAGAGCCCGGTGAGCGCGGCCACGAGTCCGAGCGGCGCGAGGATCCGCCCCGCCGCGCGATGCCATCCGCGCTGGCGTCGGCGAAAGCCGGGCGCGAACTGGAATGCCCCAATGATGCAGAAGGGTATCACGGCGAGGATGTGCAATACGACCGGCACGGGTGCCGCCAGGAACCGCGCATTCGCCGCGGTCACCGGCGCACCCCTCACCACCTCCGCCAGCCTGACGCTGCCGGCGATCGAAGGGACCACGCCCAGCGCGACGAGGCCGGCCGCAACCATCCAGCCGGACCTCGCGGGCTGGTTCACGCCCCCTTCCTCAAGCGCAGACCTGCCATGATCACCACGTCATTGCGACGCTCGGACGTGCCACCGCCGGCGAGTGGCTTGAAGCCGCTCGTGTAGTCGCGAACCTCCAGGCGCACCCCCACGCGACCCATTCCAAGCTCGCCACCGGCCGCGCCGTAGGCTGCGAGGTTGTGCGTGGCGTCCACGTCGAGGCTCCGATAGTTGTAGCTGCGCGCACCGGCGCCCGCGCCGACGAAGGGCGTGAAGGTCACGGCCTTGCCGGCGAACCACTGCGACGTGCGCGCCTCGGCGCCCACGTCATAGGTGAAGACGTCCAGCCTGGGATCATTCGTGGCGGCGAGGTCCCGGCTGCGCGCCCAACCGAGCGTACCGGTGATCGCGAGCGCGGGACGCGCGAGCCACGAGAGCTGGGCGGCCGAGTAGTCGGCGCGCTTGATCGCCGCGCGCTGGCTGCCGATCGGCACGAGGCCGCCGGAGGTGGCGCGGAATTCCCATGTAGCGGGCCTGGCGGCGGGGGCCTGCGCGACGGGGGCCTGCGCGACGACGACCTGTGCGCTGGCGACGAGGACTGCGACTGCGAAGCACGTGCGGAAGGAGAAGGAGCTGGACATGTGAGTCACCCTGGATTAGTGTACGTGATATACTGTACGGGTATATGATATACACAGTTTCAGCGTTGTCAAACTTTTTTCTCGGTTCTTGATGCCGGCTCCGAAAAAGCCCCAGAAGGCCAGGCGCAGTGCGCGGAAGCGCGCGGAGCTCACCCACGACGACGTGATGCAGGCGTCGGTGAGGGTCGATCCCGAGCTGCGGCGCCGGAGTGAGCTGCTCTGGGAGGATCGCACGGTCCCCACGCGCGGCCCGAAGCCGGGGGTGACGCCCGACGCCGTGGTGAAGGCGGCGATCGAGATCGCCGATGCGGATGGCCTGGGCGCGGTGACCATGCACGCCGTGTCCGCAAGGCTCGGCTTCACGACGATGGCGATCTATCGCTACTTCCCCAACAAGGAGGCGCTCTACGACGCGATCGTGGACGCCGGCCGCGGCCTTCCGCCGCGGCCCCCCGAGACGCGCGCCGGGTGGCGCGCCGAGGTGACGCAGTGGGCGCACGCGATGCGCGGGATGCTCTGCGCGCGACCGTGGCTGGCGGAGCTGCCGTTCGTGGCGGCGCCGCACGGGCCGAACTGGCTCAGCTGGCTGGAGGCGCTCGCGCGGCCACTGGTTCGCACCGGACTGTCACCCTCCGACGTGGGCCAGATGATCAGCATCGTGGATGGATACACGCGCGGCGCATCGGATACGTCCATCTCGCTCGCGCGCTCGCGCGCGCGCGGCATGCCGGACCAGCAGTGGGTCGCGGCGGTGGGTGCCGACCTCGGCCGGGCGGTGGGGGACCCGCGGTTCACCGCCTTCGCTTCCCTGCTCACCGCGCCGTCCGACGGGCAGTCGCGCTCGATGGAGGAGTCGTTCGACTTCGGGCTGCAGCGGGTGCTCGACGGGATCGAGACCTATGTGAGGGAGCACGGCCGCCCTGAAGCAGGGCGATAGCCGTCACCCTTTCATCGCGCCCTCGTGCGGGGCGGCTCCACCGTCATGGCGTCGGTGATGCCGGCCCCTGGCCGCACCTCGGTGTGCCGAATGCGGCCGCCGAGGAGGCCGACATAGGCCATCAGGGCGCCCACTACCACGGTGGCGAGCGTCATCGCGTGCGCTGCCCGCGCGGGAATCGGGTTCCGTCGCCAGCGAACCAGTGCCGCAAGCGCCAGGACGCCCAGCAGTCCCCCGACCAACAGCGCGGTGCCGGCCACCTGTTCATGCGCGCGGATGTCATCGCGGCGAACTCCGGGCATGCCGCGCAGCGCTCCAGCAGCGGAGTCACCGCTGAGGTCGGACGCCCAGGCAGAGAGGGCCGTCGCGATGAGGACGGCGCAGGCCGTGCGCCGAAGGACGTCGGGCGACCAGAAGTACGACGCGACAAGGAGCGCGAGCGCGAAGAACGCGCCGATGATGGGGACGTGATTCACGAGGAGGTGCAGGTGCGCGCCGGTGAGTTCGCTCATGGGGTAGCGCCCATGCCGGTCGCGCCGCTCGTGCGCGGGAGGGCCGTATAGACGCGCGTGATGTAGCCGTGAAACTCCTTCATGTAGTTCGCGAGGAACTCGCGCGTGGAGTCGACGGTGACGTCGCCCTCGTCGTTGATGAGGCCGGGCGTGAATTCGATGTACGCCTCGATGGCGTTGAACTGCGGGGAGTTGCAGAATCCGAGGATGCTCCGGAGGTGCTGCTGCCCGACGGCCGTTCCGATCTTGCCCGGCGATGCACCGATCATGGCGGATGGCTTGCGCGCGAACGAGTTCGTGCCCCGCGGGCGGCTGGCCCAGTCGATCGCATTCTTCAGGGCGCCGGGGATCGACCGGTTGTACTCGGGCGTCACGAAGAGGACGGCGTCCACCGAGGCGATCGCGTCCTTGAGTGCCTTGCCAGCCGGTGGGTAGGCGGCGTCGTAGTCGTAGGAGTAGAGCGGCAGGTCGCCGATGGGAATCTCGCGCAGCTCCAGCCCGGGCGGCGCGAGGCGCGCGAGCGCGACCGCGAGCTTCCGGTTGATCGACGCCCTGGCGAGGCTGCCGACGAAGTACCCAACCGTGAAGGTGGTCACGTGTGTCCCGGGCTGATGGCGAGTGTAACGTTCTGTGCGAGGCGTGGCGGAAGGACTCGGGCAGCAAGGACGATGCCCTTTCCGCCGTGCGATCTCGCCTGCGTGGGATGTAGCACCCCCGCCTACCCGGCCCCGACATTGCGGACACGCTGCCCATGAAGAGAATCGGCTTCCTCTCGTTCGGTCACTGGAACGCGTCGCACCACTCCCTGGTGCGGTCGGCGCGCGACGTCCTGCAGCAATCCATCGAGCTCGCCGTGGCAGCCGAGGAGCTGGGCGCGGACGGGGCATACTTTCGCGTGCATCACTTCGCCCAGCAACTCTCGTCACCCTTTCCGCTGCTCGCAGCGATCGGCGCGAGGACGAAGCGCATCGAGATCGGCACCGGCGTCATCGACATGCGTTACGAGAATCCGCACTACATGCTCGAGGATGCGGGCGCGGCCGACCTGATCAGCAACGGACGGCTCCAGCTCGGGATCAGCCGCGGCTCACCCGAGCAGGTCGTCGAGGGATGGCGGCACTTCGGGTACGCGCCGCCCGATGGCGGAACGGACGCAGACCTGGGCCGCAGTCATGCAGAGGCCTTTCTCGAGCTGCTGCGCGGGGAGGGGTTCGCACGGCCCAACCCGCGGCCGATGTTTCCGAATCCACCGGGGTTGCTCCGGCTGGAGCCGCACTCACCGGGGCTGCGCGAGAGGATCTGGTGGGGTTCGGCGTCCAACGCCACGGCGACGTGGGCCGCGAAGCACGGAATGAACCTCCAGAGCTCCACGCTCAAGGCGGACGAATCCGGCGAGCCCTTTCACGTGCAGCAGGCACGCCAGATTCGCGTGTTCCGCCAGGCGTGGATCGAGGCCGGGCACGCGCGCGAGCCGCGCGTCTCCGTCTCGCGATCGATCTTCGCGCTGATGAATGACCGCGACCGCGCGTACTTCGGACGGGACGAGAGCAGCGACCAGATCGGCGTGATCGACAACATGCGCGCGGTGTTCGGTCGCTCCTATGCCGCCGAGCCGGAGGAACTGATCGAACAGCTGAGAGGGGACGAGGCCATCGCCGAAGCCGATACCCTGCTCCTGACCGTGCCGAACACGCTCGGCGTCGACTACAACGTGCACGTGATCGAGTCGATCCTCACGCACGTGGCGCCTGCGCTGGGCTGGCGCTAACGCCGCTCACGCGCAACGCATCCCTGAATTAACGAAACGGGCGATCAACCTCTCACCAGCTCTGCTTCGGCCCACGTAGCGAACGCCTCCGCCTGCGCCACTGCGGTGCGCGCGTCATTCAGCGAGAGCGCCCGGTGTCCATAGGCCGAGTCGTCTTTCCGTTTCAAAAGGCGCCCGAGTCGCGTGAGCTCCGCTTGAGCCACCCGGTTGCCGAGCGCGTGCCGCAGGGTGTCCGGAAGTCGCTGGTGGTCGATGCCGTTGCGGATGCCAGCAACCTTGATGGTCAGAGCGTCGCCGTAGGCGATGGAGCAAAGAATAGCGCCCTGCACGATGAGCCGTCCGTCGCCGCCTTCGTCGGCGACGAGCAGGGCGTTGCGCGCGGTCTTGAGGTTGGCGCGGCCAGCGTCGCGTCGGCCCGTCCATTCGCTGCGATCCTTCACTGTGCTCCAGGTGCCGCGCGTCACCATCACCCGCTCGCCTGCCCGGCTGTCACATGTTCCAGGACCCCGACCGGGTCGTCGCCAGCAAGCACCGCGGCATCCCGCAGGAGTTCGCTCCAGATCTCCGAGCCGCCAGCCGCGAGCCGGCGCACGTCGGCCGGTGCGAACGCAATGACGGACACTCGGTGCTCGCGCGAGGGCAGCAGATCAGCGATCGCTTCGCGAAGTGCATCGGCCTGCGCCGAGGGCTGCTCGCGGGCTGTGACGATGGCAATGTCCACGTCGCTCGTCGGCATGTCCTCGCCGCGGGCAACGCTTCCGTACAACCACACCGCCAGAGGCGCCGGCCGAAGGTCCGCTGCGGCGGTCCGGATCGCATCAAGTACGGCGTCGGCCTGGTCGCGTTCAGCCGCGAAGAGGGCTATGAGGGCCCCGGCCAGGGGATGCTCCGACCTGAGCGTGCAGACCATGCTCCTCCCTGCCCCGACACCGGTCACCATCCCTGCATCCAGAAGGCGGCGGAGCGCAGCCCGAGTGCTTGGGAGGGCTAGTCGTGCCCTGCGCGCGATCTCCGAGACACCGAGGCCCGCACCGTGGCCAGCGAGTGTCCGGACTACCCGCACCAGCGCCGGGGAGCCGAGCATCTCGTCGAGGGGGTGGTACAGTGCACTTGATGCGGTGGGACGCATACTCTGGGATCCAGAGAAGGTGTTCCTTCTTTCGGGAATGACTTCCTTCCCAACGAAGGGACATCTCCGTGACGCTTCCGGCAATAGGCGAGAAGCGGCCGGGAGTACGACAAAGAGGCCCGCCTCCACATAGTGGACGCGGGCCTCTCGAGTGCCAATGAAGCGATCTGAAAAGGAGCGGGCGACGGGGCTCGAACCCGTGACGTCCAGCTTGGGAAGCTGGCATTCTACCACTGAATTACGCCCGCACGAGGAGCAATATAGGACCCCGCCCGGGACTCGGCAATGAATGCGGCCCCTACGTCATCTTCGCCCCGCCCCTACGTCATGCCGCGTATCCTCGGCCCTCGCCGCCACCGGTAGCCTGTCTCGTCGCCCTCCCGCGACAGACGACAGACTCCCTCCTGCGAGGCTCCCATGCGCACCAACTCCCGCCGCACCCTGCTCGCGGCCGCGATCGCGGCCACCGCTTTCGTGCTCCCCCACGCTGCCCGTGCGCAGCTCCCGGCCAGCGACCGCGTGGTGGAGGTCAATCGCTCCGGCCCGCGCTTCGGCATGACGTTCCTGGGCGGCTCCCTGCCCGACACCATCCAGAAGGTGTTCAACCTGCACTCCAAGCCGCAGGCGATCACGCAGTTCGGCTGGCAGTTCGAGCGGCAGTTCATGTCGTTCGAGGGCGGACCGACCGCGGTGAACGAGTGGGTGGTGCTGGTGGGCGGCATGGACCAGGGACTGTTCATCCCGAGCCTCAGCTGGATCGTGGGCATCCGCACCCCGGGCAACATGGAGCTGGGCGTGGGCCCGAACGCATCGCCCGCCGGCGTGGGGATGGTCCTCACGGCAGGCGTGACGCAGAAGTTCGGCGCGATCAACGTGCCCTTCAACCTGGCAGTGGTGCCCGGCCGCCTCGGCACGCGCATCAGCATCATGACCGGCTTCAACGTCCATCACTAGGAGGATCGGACCATGGCGCGCTTCCTCTTCACGGCCATTGCCGCGCTCACGCTCGCCGCGTGCAGCGACTCCACCGCGCCCGCCAAGGCGCAGTACACCGGACGGTACCTGCTGCAGCAGGTGAATGGCGGCGGGCTGCCGGCGGTGATCTACCAGGACGACCTCGCCACCATCCAGCTGACCGGTGGCGCACTCACGATCAACGAGGACCGGAGCTTCCTCTTCGCCGTCTCGATGAGCTCGCGCTTCCAGGGGCAGGTGACTACGGAAGCCGACACCGTGCGCGGGACCTACACGCACGACGACGTGAGCGGCGCGATGGCGTTCACGGCACAGGGCTCCACCGTGCCCGGCTCGCACTCCGGCAACGCGGTGACGCTGTCGGACGAAGGGCTCGTGATGAAGTTCGTGAAGTGAGCGCGCTACTTCCTGGTGTACGCGTAGCCGCTGAGCGCGATCGTGCTGCTGCTGACAAAGGTGACCTTCGTGGTGCCGCTGGGCTCGACGATGAGCGTCTCCGACCAGTTGCCATGCTCGACGTTGTCACTCGACCCATTGCTCGGCAACACGCTGCTGAAGTAGGTGTTCGCCGTGACGCGCGTGCTCTGGCCGCCGGGGGCCAGGGTGAGCGAGCCGCCGGTGATCGTGCGGGAGGAGACCACCTTCCCGGAGGCATCGCTGGTGGACTCGACCACGAGTGGCAGCGCCTTGCCGTTGATGGTCGTGAGCGTGTACTCGCCGGCGCTGAGCGTGGTGGGAACCGTGGCGGCGGTCGTCGCCGAGGCGCCGCAGGCGAGCGCGGCGCCGAGGAGAGCGAGGCCGAGGCAATTTCGTGCTAGCATTTTCCCGAATTCCTCCAGTGAAGGACAGCCCGAAAACGCGAGCGGCCACCCCCGAAGGGGTGGCCGCTTGTGGTGCAGTTGTGGTGCACTTGTCGTGCGCAACCGAAGGTGACGTTGACCGATGACTCGCACATCGAACGAAAGAGCCACAGGTGGGAATTGAACCCACGACCGCTCGATTACGAATCGAGTGCTCTACCCCTGAGCTACTGTGGCGCGTTGAGGGAACGCCATTGAATCTCCATGCCCTGACGCGGACTCGAACCGCGACGCCTTGCGGCACCACCCCCTCAAGATGGCGTGTCTACCAATTTCACCACCAGGGCAACACACGTTTGGTGCGTACTGCAAAATCCAGCGGGGCCGACGGGGTTCGAACCCGCGACCTCTCGAGTGACAGTCGAGTGCTCTAACCAGCTGAGCTACGGCCCCATGCAACACTGCGTACAGCGAACTGCGTTCCGGCGAGCGGCGAGAGATCCCGTAACGAGATGGGGATAGCCCGTACGGGAGTCGAACCCGTCTCTGCACCGTGAAAGGGTGCCGTCCTAACCGATAGACGAACGAGCCACGATGCTTCCTTTGACATAGCGGTAACGGGATTCGAACCCGTGTTCCAGCCTTGAGAGGGCCGTGTCCTAGTCCCCTAGACGATACCGCCAACGGATATTCCTGCGTACAACGTCACTTTCGATTGTCAAACAGCCGCTGAACCAACGCTTCGTTCGGCGTGACAGGCCCGGAGGGAATCGAACCCCCAACCGCCGGTTTTGGAGACCGGTGCTCTACCAATTGAGCTACGGACCTAGACCGCCTGGTTAGGGTGACTGACGGGGATTGAACCCGCAACCCCCGGTGCCACAGACCGGTGCTCTAACCAATTGAGCTACAGTCACCATGGCGGGCGCGATTACTCGCGCGTCGCTCCACCTCGTTACCGACGCAGAGACGCGAAAGCTAATCGCCCCTGCCCCCGGTTTCAACCTTACTTCGCCCGCTCCTGATACTCGCCGGTGCTCGGATTCACCTTCACCTTGTCGCCCGTCGCCACGAACTCCGGCACGTTGATCGTGACCCCGTTCTCCAGCTTCGCCGGCTTGGCCGAGGCGTTCTTCGTGGCCGTCTTCATCACCGGGCTCGTCTCCACCACTTCGAGGATCATCGAGTTCGGCAGGCGGATGCCCACCGGTCGCCCGTCGTAGTACTCGGCCTGGATCTTCATCCCCGGCTGCATCCACGGCGCGTTGTCGCCCAGCGTCTCCTCGTCCATCTCGAGCTGGTCGTAATTCGCGATGTTCATGAAGTGGTACGTGCCCGCGGCGTCGTACATGTACTCCAGCTCGTGCGTCTCCATGGACGCCGGCTCGATGGAGTCGGCCGCGCGAAAGCGGTGCTCGAAGCCCGTGCCGGTGCGCAGGCTCTTGAGCTTCGCCTGCACCATCGCGCGCAGGTTGCCCGGCGTGTGGTGACGGAACTCGATGACGCGATACGGCTCGCCTTCGAACACGATCACCATGCCGCGGCGGATCTGGGTGGCCGGAATAGCCATGAGCGACTGCCTGCGTGAAGGTTCGTAAAGTGGGACAGCCTTTGAACTTAGGTATGGTTCCCAGCGGGGTCAAGGCCTCGCGGCCTCACTTGAGGGAACCCTTCAGGGCGGCCCACAGGTGGGAAGCCACGATGCGCTCCCCACGCATGTTCGGATGGATCCCGTCCCCCTGGTTCAGCTCCCGCTTCCCGGCCACTCCCTCCAGCAAAAACGGGAGCAGGGTCGCTCCATGCTTCGCGGCCAGCTCCCCGAACATCGAGTGAAAGGCCCGGGTGTAGGCCGGTCCCAGGTTCGGCGGGGCCTCCATCTGGACGACGAACAGCTGCGCGCCGGGGCGAGCCTGGCGAAGGCGGCCCAGCGCCGCATCGATGTTCTTCCGGGCCTCGGCCACGTCGATCCCCCGCAGCCCGTCGTTCGCGCCGGTCTCCACCACGATCGCGTCGAAGGGCTGCTGCAGCAGCCAGTCCAGGCGCCCCACCAGGTCCGCTGACGTCTCTCCGCTCACGCCGGCGTTGATCACGTCGTAGTTCAGCCCGGCGGAGTCCAGCACGGGCTGCAGCAGCTGCGGATAGGCGCTATCCGGCGGCAGCCCGAGCCCCGCCGTGAGGCTGGTTCCTGCGAACACGATGTTGCGTCGACCGGCCTTCGACGCCGCCACCGCGGGCGCAACCGAGTCGCCACGAGCGGCCGGAAGGTGCGCCGCGCTGCTCCCCTGCTGATCTTTCCCACACGCCGCGGTGAGCACCACGCCCGCGAGCACCACCACCGAGAACATTCCCTTACGCTGATCCATGCTGACCGCCGAAAGTTTGACGAAGGAATACAGGAGTGGCGACCGCACGCTCGCCGTGCTGAAGGACGTGTCGTTCACCATCGACCAGGGCGCCTTCGTCGCCATCGTCGGTCCATCGGGCAGCGGCAAGACCACCCTGCTCGGCCTCCTCGCCGGACTGGACGAGGCGAGCCGCGGCCGAGTGGTGCTCGACGGCGCTGACCTGTCGAAGCTCGACGAGGACCAGCGTGCGCGGCTGCGCGGTGAGAAAGTGGGCTTCGTGTTCCAGAGCTTTCAACTGATCCCGACCCTCACGGCGCAGGAGAACGTGCAGGTGCCACTCGAGCTGCGCGGCGACAAGGGAGCCGACGAGCGCGCGCGCGAGCTGCTCGCGCGCGTGGGGCTCAAGGACCGCGGCCACCACTTCCCCACCCAGCTCTCCGGCGGCGAGCAGCAGCGCGTCGCCATCGCGCGGGCCTTCTCGAACGACCCGCGCATCCTCTTCGCCGATGAGCCCACCGGAAATCTGGACAGCGACACGGGTTCGCGCATCGTCGAGTTGCTGGAGCAGCTCAATCGCGAGTCGGGCTCCACGGTGGTGCTCGTCACGCACGACCTCGCCCTGGCGGCGCGCACCCAGCGCGTGATCCGCCTGGCCGACGGCGCGGTGATCGAGGACCGGCTCACCGCATGAACCAGCTCCTCTCGCTCGCCTGGCGCGAGTCGCGCACCGCGCGGCGCCGGCTGCTGCTCTACATGTCGGCCATCCTCTTCGGCGTGGCCGCGCTGGTGGCCATCGACTCCTTCGCCGAGAACCTCACGCGGGGCGTGCACGAGCAGGCGCGCGCACTGCTGGGGGGCGACGTATCCCTCCGCTCGCGCGAGAAGTTCCAGCCGAAGCCGACGGCGCTGCTCGATTCGCTGAACTCGAGCGGCATCCCCGTGTCTCGCCAGGTGAGCTTCAGCTCCATGGCGCTGGTGCCGCGCACGAGCGGCACGCGCCTGGTGCAGGTGCGCGCGGTGAGCGCGGGCTATCCGTGGTACGGCACGGTGGAGACGAAGCCCGCGTCGGCCTACGCCGACATCCAGGGCGATCGCCGCGCGGTGGTGGACCCTGCAGTGCTGGTGTCGCTCGACGCGCACATCGGTGACACGCTGTCGCTCGGCACCGGGCGCTTCCTGATCACGGGCACGATCGAGAGCGTGCCCGGCGACGCAGGCATCTCGGCCGCCATCGGCCCGCGCGTGTTCATTCCAGAGAAGTACCTCGACGAGACGGGGCTGCTCGTGTTCGGGAGCCGCGCCGAGTACGAGGCGCTGATCAAGCTCCCGGCGACGCTCTCGCCGGCGCGGTTCGCGGGACGCTTCAATCCGCGGCTGAGCAGCGATCGCGTGCGGCTGCGCACGGTGACCGAGAACGAGATGGACATGACGCAGGCGATCACGCAGATGCGTGACTTCCTCGGCGTGGTGGGGCTGGTGGCGCTGCTGCTCGGCGGCATCGGCGTGGCGAGCGGCGTGCATGCGTTCGTGATGCGGAAGATCGACGTGGTGGCGATCCTGCGGTGCGTGGGAGCCACCAGCCGGCAGGTGCTGACGATCTACGTGCTGCAGGCGATCGCGATGGGGCTGATCGGTGCGGGCGTAGGCGCGATGTTAGGCGTCGCGATCCAGCTCTCGCTGCCGCGCGTGCTCAAGGACTTCCTGCCCGTGGACATCGACGTCCGCGTGGTGCCCTCGGCGGTGCTCACCGGACTGGCGATCGGGATCTGGGTGTCGCTCGCGTTCGCGCTGCGTCCGCTGCTCGCGCTGCGGCTCGTGAGCCCGCTGCAGGCGCTGCGACGCGAGAACGACGCGGAGGTCATGCGACGCGCGCGTCGCGATCCAGCCTCGCTGATCGTGTCGCTCGGCATTGCGGCGAGTGTGCTCATACTCGGCCTCTCGCGCGCCGACAACGCGCAGCGTGGCTTCGCCTACAGCGGCGGCATCGCCGTCGCGCTCGGGGTGCTCTGGCTCACCGCGGCATTCCTCACGTGGGCGGCGCGGCGCGTGGTGCGTCCGAGCTGGCCATTCGTGCTGCGGCAGGGCCTCGCGGCGCTGCACCGCCCGGGCAACCAGACGCGGTCGGTGATCCTGGCGCTCGGCTTCGGCGTGTTCCTGATGAGCACCCTCTACCAAGTGCAGAAGAACCTGCTGAAGCAGTTCGACATCAAGCTCGAGCAGTCGCAGGCGAACGCCGTGTTCCTGGACGTGCAGGAGAAGCAGGCGCCGGGAGTGGACTCGCTGCTGCGAGGGCTGCCCGGCGTGCAGGTGACGCAGCAGGTGCCGATCATCCCGATGCGCATCTACTCGATCAACGGCGTGCTGGTGAGCACCATGCTCGCGGGGCGCGCGCGCGAGCGCGGACTGGCGCCAAGTGCGCCGGACTCTGGAGCAGAGTTGCCGCAGCGGGGCAAGCCGGGCGCGCAGAGCGGGCGACGCTCGCCATGGGCGCTGCGCCGCGAGTTCCGGTCCACGTATCGCGACACGCCGGTGGGCAGCGAGGTGGTGACCAGCGGAAAGTTC
Organism: Gemmatimonadota bacterium; assembly: GCA_028287305.1. Classification (GTDB taxonomy): domain Bacteria; phylum Gemmatimonadota; class Gemmatimonadetes; order Gemmatimonadales; family Gemmatimonadaceae; genus JAQBPX01. The sequence goes on along the minus strand of JAQBPX010000012.1, from coordinate 53,251 downwards.
TGGACGGCGAGCGACAGCGGCGGCGTCGCCCAGATTTCGGTGGAGAAGGACCTGGCGAGTGAGCTCGGCGTGGTGGTGGGCGACTCGATGACGTGGGACATCCAGGGCGTGCGCGTGCCGACGCGCATCACGAGCACGCGCGAGGTGAACTGGGCGCGCTTCGAGCCCAACTTCTTCGTGGTGTTCCAGACGCGGGCGCTCGCGCACGCGCCGAAGCAGTTCGTGTTCCTGGCGAATATCCCCGGCGCGCGCGCCGTGGCGCTCGCGCAGCGCGCGGTGGTGCAGAAGTTCCCGAACGTGTCGAGCCTCGACCTCACGAGCGTGCAGCAGACCGTGAAGAGCGTGCTCGGCAAGGTGACGGTGGCGGTGCGCTTCATGGCGATCCTTAGCCTGACGCTGGGGATCCCGGTGCTGTTCAGCGCGGTGAGTGCCACGCGGCGAGCGCGGCTGCGCGAGGGCGTGCTGCTGAAGGTCCTCGGCGCAACGCGACGTCACATCGGGCGGATACTGCTGTCGGAGTACGTGCTGCTCGGTGCGCTGGGCGCGCTGGCGGGCGTCGGGCTTTCGATAGGCGGCGCGTGGGCGCTGATGCACTGGGTATTCGACACGCCATTCACGCCGGCGCTCGTGCCCGCAGCGGTGGTGGCGGTGGCGATGATGACGCTCTCGGCGGTGATCGGGCTGTTGACCAGTCGCGAGGTTTTCGCGAGCACTCCTATGGAAGCTTTGAGGGAAAGCTAGGGCTGCGTTTGGGGCTTTGGGCTTTGGGCTTTGGCAACTGCTTCCTGCGGGTGACGGGAACTGGCGGGTGTTCGTCTGGGTAATAGAGACTGAGCACGTCAGTTCCCGCCTACATTGCAACGCAGTTGGCATGACATTCGACAAGAAGCTTTTCCTTCAGCGCGCGATCCTCGCGTTCACCACGGGGATGTTCCTTGCCTGCGCTGCGCATGTTTCGGGGGCTCCGGGACTGGCTCGGTAGAGACGGCTGTCAGCAACTGCGTTCCCAATGACGAAACGGCCCCTCCGCAGGAGGGGCCGTTCTTCCTTTGCGTACCCAAAGTCCAAAGCCGAAAGCCCAAAGCCCTCTACTACTCTCCCAGCCCGCGCCTGATGGCGCTGAGCAGGAGCGACTCGTCGACGATCGGCTTGGTGATGTAGTCGTTGAACCCCGCGGCGAGGTACTTCTCGCGATCGCCGGCCATCGCATGCGCGGTGAGCGCAATCACCGGCAGGTCCTTGAGGTGATCGTCGGCGCGGATGCGCACGAGGATCTCGTTGCCGTCCATCCCGGGAAGCGAGATGTCGAGCAACACCAGGTCGGGCTTGTTCGACGACAGGCCGGCCAGCGCATCGATGCCATTGTCGTACTCGACCAGCGTGTACTGGTCGTCGAGGATCGCCTGGAGGAGCAGCCGGTTGTCGGCGTTGTCTTCCACGACTGCGAGGGTCTTCATGAGGCGGCACTCTCCTGGCGAATGGCGTCGAGCCGCGCGAGCACGCGCGGGCTTTCCTGCTCCACTTCCGCGACGACCGCGGGAAGCTCGGTCAACGAGCCGGCGCGCGCGAGCTCCTCGCCGCGCGCGCAGGCGTCCTGCAGTGTCATCGCGCCCAGCTGGGCCGCGCTCGACTTGAGCGAGTGCAGCGCCATGCGCACGGCATCGGCGTCGCCCGCATCCATTCCTGCGCGGGCCGCCTGCACGCGCGTGGGCGCATGCTCGATGAACAGCGCGATCATCTCACGCAGCAGCTTGCCGCCCCCGAAGCGCTGGAGGCGCTCGATGGCGGCGGCGTCGATCTCGGTCTCGTTCGGCATGGACATGGGGGTCAGAGACCGGCGCGGCGCAGCGTCGCCTTGACGCGTGCGAGAAAGCGCGGCGGGTCGAGTGGCTTCCGAATGTAGTCGTCGGCACCGGCCTCGATCAGCACGGTCTCCGTCTCGTCGGCGGCGGCGCCGGTGAGCACGATGACCGGGATGCCGGCCGTGGAGACCTTGGAGCGCAGCTTCGCGAGCAATACCTGCCCGCCGCCCCCCGGCATCTCGAGGTCGGTGATGATGAGGTCATATGGCTCGCCGCGGCTGAGGCGCTGCTCCGTCTCGGCGACGTCTGCGGCGGTCTCCACCGTGTAGCCACTGAGCTCGAGCACCGCGCTCGCGAGGCGACGGGCGACGGGGTCGTCGTCCACCACCAGGATGCGCGTCGGGCCGCGCTCTCCACTCGCCTCGGACGCCGGCACGATGGGAACGGACATCGGCGTCTCGGGCGTGCCCTCGGCGGTCGCCTCGCCGATCACCCGCTCCACCTCGGCCAGCGTGGTGGTGCCGTCGCGCACGCGATCGAGCGCGACCTCGAGCATGGGGCGCATGCCGGCCGCGATCGCCGACTTGCGCAGCTGCGCCACGGTGGCCTCGCCGGCGATCTGCTCCACCATGGCGGGCGTGATCACCGCCACCTCGGCCACCGCCACGCGCCCGCGGAAGCCGGTCATGCCGCACTTGGCGCAGCCGACGGCGCGCAGCTTGGGGCGCACGCGATATGCGTTGGCGAGTCGCTGCTCCTCGGGCGTGAGCGGCTCCTCGGCGGCCACGGCGCACTCGGCGCAGAGCCGGCGGATGAGCCGCTGCGCGACCGCGCCGCGCAACGCAGCCGCGATGGTCGCGCGATCGAGGCCGAGGTCGACGAGGCGCGGAACGACCGCCAGCGAATCGTTCGTGTGCAGCGTGGCGAGCACCAGGTGACCCGTCATGGCGGCCTGCACGGCGATGGTCGCGGTCTCGTCGTCGCGAATCTCGCCGACGAAGATGACGTCGGGGTCCTGCCGGAGGATCGCGCGGAGCGCCGAGGCGAACGTCACGTTGCGTTTCGTGTCGATCTGCATCTGCGTGATACCCGCGAGCTGGTACTCGACCGGGTCTTCCACCGTCATGACGTTCACGTCGCCGGTCGCGAGCTCGCGGATCGCGGCGTAGAGCGTGGTCGTCTTGCCGCTGCCGGTGGGTCCCGTGACGGCCACGATGCCGTCGCGCATGCCGAGCAGCTGGCGCAGCCGCGCGAGCTCGGTGGCGGGCAGGCCACTCGCGGCAAGCGTCTTCGCGCCGTCGGTGCGCAGGATGCGGATCACCGCCTTCTCGGCGTCGCGCGTGGGTATGGTCGAGATGCGCAGGTCGTACGCCTTCCCCTCCACCACCACGCGCGTGCGGCCGTCCTGCGGGCGCAGGCGGTCGGCGATGTCGAGCTTGGTCAGCACCTTGATGCGCGACACGATGCGATTGAGCGCCTGCATGGGCAGGTGCATGTGCTGGCGCATCACGCCGTCGATGCGGAAGCGGACCACGCCGCCTTCCATGCCCGGCTCGATGTGGATGTCGCTCGCGCCCTGGGTGATGCCCTCGCGCAGCACCAGGTTCGTGATGCGCACCACCGGCGTGCTTTCCAGCTCGGCGGCCTGCAGCTGCTCCGGGGCGCTGTCGTCCACGATCTCGACCGCGTCGGCGAGCTGCGCGTCCATGCGCAGCAGGAGCGACTCCACCGCCAGGTCGGGCGAGTAGGCGCCGGCGATGCGATCCTCGATCTGCGAGGGCGTCGCGAGCGCGAACACCACGTTGCGGCCGGATGCGAAGGAGAGCGCCTGCTCGGCATCGAGGTTGTTGGGGTCGGCCGTCGCGACCACGAGGTTGCGATCGTCCTCGCGCATGGGGAACACGCTGAAGCGTCGCGCGAGCTTTTCGGGGACGAGCTTGAGCGCCTTGTTCTCGGCGCGATCGACGAGCGCGGGATGCACGCGCAGCACGGTGGCGAGTCGCTCGACCAGTTCGCCCGTCTCGAGCTTGCTGGCCGCCTCGACCTGGATCCACGCCTGCTTGAGCGGGGTGTTCGGCAGGATCGAGAGCAGGTCGGCGCCAGGGATTCCGGCTCGGCGCGCAGCCATGAGCAGCCAGTGCATGATGCCGGTGAAGATAGGCGACTGGCGCGGTGCGGCGCAAAGTGAGACGGCGCGTGACGCTGGGTCCGTCGCGCCGGTCAACAGCATGCCTCGGATTGAACGGACCGCCGTTGGCGGGGCGGACGAGCGCGGATGGCGAGTATGAATGAGAAAGCTCCATGCGCCCGGTCGGCGCATGGAGCTTTGATTTTACAACGGCAGGTCCCTCGCTTCGCTCAGGACGACTGCAGGGCCCGCGGCCCCACGCCGTAGTTACCTCAGCCCGAGGACTGCAGCCCCAGCCCGAAGCCTCAAGCCTCGCTGTTACCGAAGCCCCGTCAGTTAATGCTGGTCCTTCTTGAGTCCTGCCTGGACGTTCGCGGTGAAGCGGGTCCAGTCGGCCATCGGACGCGACATCTGCATGGGCAACTGTGCCTGCTCCGCCGACACCGGCTGGCGCTCCAGCAGGTCGGGCATCATCGGCACGATCGGCGCCGTGGTGCTCGGCGACAGCGCACCCACGCGGCCGAGCGTCGGCGCGTCGAGCACGCCGTCGAGCGGGACGTCGGTGAACATCAGCGAGAACTGCTTGCCGGCCTGGATCATCTTCAGCGCCTCGGCGCCATCCAGCGCCTCGGTGACGCGGAAGCCACCCGCCTCGAGCGTCGCGCGGGCCATGCGGCGCCACGTGGCGTCGTGGTTGATGATGAGGATCGACGGCGGACCGTCGGACACCTCGGCATCCTCGAGCGCGTCGCCCAGCACGCGCTCCACTTCACCCAGCGTGGTCTCGCCGCGGCGGACGCGCGCGATGGCGACGTCACGCAGGGAGGCCATGCCGTTCGTGATCGCCGAGCGCGTGAGCGCCAGCGTGGTCGCGCCGGCGGCGATCTGGTCGGCCAGGATCGGCGTGATGATCGCGACCTCGGCCAGCGGCAGGCGGCCGCGGAAGCCGGTGTTCGCGCAGCGCTTGCAGCCGACGGCGCGCGAGAGGGGCAGCACGCCGTAGTTCTTGGAGAGGCGCTCCTCTTCCTCGGTGAGCGAGCCGATGAGCGGCTGCGCGCAGTCCGAGCACACCTTGCGAATCAGGCGCTGGGCGACGATGCCCCGCAGCGTGGCCGCGATCGTGGCGCGATCGAGGCCGAGGTCCACGAGGCGCGTGACGGCGCTCATCGCGTCATTCGTGTGCAGCGTGGCCAGCACGAGGTGACCCGTCATGGCGGCCTGCGCCGCGATCTGGGCCGTCTCGGCGTCGCGGATTTCTCCGACGAAGATGACGTCGGGATCCTGGCGCAGCAGCGCGCGCAGCGAGTTGGCGAAGGTGACGCCGCGCTTCGGGTCCACCTGGATCTGCGTGATGCCGCCCAGCTCGTACTCGACCGGATCCTCGACCGTCATGACGTTCACGTCGCCGGTCGCGATCTCCTTGATGGCGGAGTACAGGGTGGTCGTCTTGCCGCTGCCCGTGGGCCCGGTGACGATCACGATGCCGTCGCGGCAGGCCATGAGCTGGCGGAAGCGCGCGAGTTCGCGCGGCGTGACGCCGATCTCCTCCAGCCGCTTCGCGTTCTCGGGGCGCAGCAGGCGGATCACGGCCTTCTCGGCATCGCGCGTGGGCACGGTGGAGAGGCGGAGGTCCACGGGGCGACCGTCCACGTTGATCTTCGCGCGGCCATCCTGCGGGGCCATGCGATTGGCGATGTCGAGCTTGCCCATCACCTTGAGGCGCGACACGATGCGGTTCAGCGCGGGCATCGGCAGATGCATGTGCTGGCGCATCACGCCGTCGATACGGAAGCGGACGGCACCGCCCTTGGGGCCGGGCTCGATGTGGATGTCGCTCGCGCCCTGCACCACCGCGTCGCGGAGGATGAGGCTCGTGAGCTTCACGACGGGGCCGGTCTCGACCTCCTTCTGGTCGACGACCTCGGGGGCCAGCTCCTCCATGATGCGCACGGCGTCGGCCACGTTGTTGTCGACGCTGTTCAGCAGCGTCTCCATGGCCTTGTCGGCGGAATAGCCGGAGAAGAGGGCTTCGTCGATGTCGGCAGGGCACGCGAGCTCGAGCACCGGACGACGTCCGGAGGCGAAGCCAATGGCGTGCTCGACTTCGAGGTTGGTCGGGTCGGCGGTGGCCACCACCAGGTGTCGGTCATCCTCACGAAGCGGGAACGCCGAGTACTTGCGGGCGAGCCGTTCGGGGAGGAGGACGAGGGCGCGGGGCTCAGCGAGCTCGAGGTTCGCGGCGCCGAGGCCGAAGGCGGGAGCGAGCTTCTCGGCGAGCTCACGAGGACTCATTCCCAACGTGCGAGACGTCAGCTCCCAGGCTTCAGCCAGGGGGACGTCGGTCTGGACACTGAGGGACTCGAAGCCCCTGAGCTGTGCGCGTGCTGCCGCTCGTGCAAGCCAATGCATGGTTCCGCTCCTGTCTCGCGTGCGACCGTCGTCGGTGCGCACCACGGTTTGCGTTGCCACCCGAGAAGTGTCCTCAGAACGAGGGGGTAAACTTCACGATGGGTGGTTCCGGTAAGACACAGTGTACCGATAATGACAACTTTGCGAAATAGTCAATTCGCGCGCCGCTTCGGCCATTATGCCCGACGCCCCGGGTGCGAAGCGTCATTGGAGACCTGAACTTCCTCTGCCCGGCTGATTTAGCAGCAGCGGCAGGGCCCGGCAGTGACGGAGGTCACCCTTATCACAAAGGTGCTGGCCGGACCACCTGAGTGGGCACTGCAATCACGTCGGCCGAGCGACCATCGCCCCGCTGTCCCGAGCTTCCCAGCCCCCAGCAGAACAGGTTCGACCGACTCGTGATGGCGCAGGCGTGGTTGCCCAGCCCGGTGCTGGCCTGGGTGAATTGCGCGCGACCAGGAATGCGCAGGGGACGCGTGGCACAGGCGATCTCCTGCGGTCCGCAGCGCTCGCCGAGCGCATTGCCGAACACGCCGAGCTGGCCGAAGGCGTCGCTTCCCCAGCAGAAGGCGCCGCCCGAGCTCGAACCTGCGCAGGTCTGGATCACCCCCGCAGACACGCCGGTGAATGGCTCCTGCGACGCGACCCGCGTGGGCGCTCGCTTCCCCTCCGTGGTACCGTCGCCGAGCTCTCCATAAGGATTGGCCTCCCAGCACCAGAGCGCGGAGCCGGCGTCACGCGCGCAGGTGGTGTACGTGGAGACGGAGATGGAGGTGAAGACGTTGCCGCCCGGTACCTCCTCGGGCAGGAGGGCGGATCGCGTGAACTCGAAGTCCTGCTGTCGCTCCGTCCAGATGGCGCCCCAGCAGAAGGCCGTGCCGCGCGAGGCGAGCGCGCAGGTGCGCTGCTCGCCCGCGGAGACCGCGATGAAGGAGGTGGCGAGGCGCACGAAGACGGGCGTCGCGCTCGGCGTGACCGTTCCGTCGCCCAGCTCACCGCGCGAGTTGCTGCCGAAGCAGAGCAGCACGGAGGAAAGGGTGAGCGCGCAGGTGTGCGTGGCGCCGGCGCTCACGGCGCTGATGGGCAGCGCGATGGTGATCGGCAGCTCGGCCTTCTGGAAGCCCGTGGCGCCCAACTGGCCGCTCCCGTTGGAGCCCCAGCAGACGAGTGCGGCGTTCACCGTGATGCCGCAGGCGTGCGTGGCACCGGTGGACAGTGTGCGAAATCGGAGGGTGGTTTCCACGGGCACCGGGCGGCGCGCGCAGGGAAATGCATTGAGCTCCGTGCCGCAGGTGGAGTCCCTGGCAGCGGGGTGGCCCAGCTGCCCCTCGGCGTTGCGGCCCCAGCACCATGCGCGCGCGTCCACGTCGAGGGCGCAGGTGAACTCGCGGCCGACGCTCACGTCGCGCCAGCCGGAGGAGCCGATCTCGTCGAGGGTGACCACATACGCGCTCGGCGGCGCGAGCTCGCTGGTGCATGCCTGCAGCGTGAACAGCGCGAGCGCGACGCAGGCGGCAGCGAGACACGCAGCGCGGGCTCGCGAAGCCGCGAGGCGCGTGCTCACGCCGTGTTGCGCTGGCGCAGCAGCGCCCGGACCATCCGCTGCAGCTGTCCACCCATGTCTGCCCCCTTGGCGAGCACGGCGAGCGCCTCCCGCTCGAGCGCGCGACGCTCAGTGGGTGCAAGGTCCTTGCCCGTGACGATGATCACGGGCACGTGCTCGAAGCGTCGGTCGGCGCGAAGGTGCGCGAGGAAGGTGGCGCCGTCCATCTCGGGCATCAGCAGGTCGAGCAGCAGCAGGTCGGGGTGGAAGGCCTCGAGCAGCGCGAGGGCCTCGCGCCCACTGGCCACGGTGCGCAGCTCGATGTTGGGGAAGTCGCTGAGGTAGGAGCGAATCACCTCCCGTGAATCGGTGGTGTCCTCCACGATGAGGACGCGGGCGCCCTCGCGCGCGAGGTTGCGCCGCACGGCGGCCGCGAGCTCCTCGCGGTCGATCGGCTTGTCCACCACGTCCACTGCGCCGAGGATGCCTCCGTCCTGCTCGGATCCGACGATCGAGATGACGATCACCGGGATGCGCGCCGAGGTGGGGTGCGACTTGAGCCGGCGCAGTACCTCGATGCCGTCCATGCCGGGCATCATGAGGTCGAGCGTGATCAGCTCCGGCGCGAGGTCGAGCGCGAGTTGCAGCGCCTCCTCCCCGCTCGAGGCGTTGATCACGCGGCAGCCGTCCTCCACCAGGTACTGCGTGAGCAGGAAGCGCGCGTCGGCGCTGTCGTCCACCACGAGCACGAGTGGCCCGTCGGGATCGTCGCCCGACACGGACGGAGGCGCGGGCGGGCCGGGCGGGTCGCTGCGCGCGGTGGCGGCCGCGTCGCGGGTGGCCTCGCCGGCGGCGTCGCGCGCGGTGACCGCCTCGTGCTGCACGAGCGCCACGGCGTGCGGCGCGGTCAGGATGCTGAACGTCGAGCCCACGCCGGCGGTGCTCGCGACCGTGAGGCGGAAGCCGAGGCGATCGGCGAGCGACCGCGCGATGGTGAGGCCCAGTCCCGTGCCGCCGAAGCGGCGCGCCGTGGACATCTCGGCCTGCTCGAAGGCCTGGAACACCGCGCGAATGCGATCGGCCGGGATCCCCACCCCCGAGTCGGCGACGTCGATGCGCAGCACCGCGTGCGACTCGGGGTCGGCAATCACGCGGACGTGCACCCGCCCGCGCTCGGTGAACTTGGCGGCGTTGGCGACGAGGTTGAGGACGATCTGCTTGAGCTTGGCCGCGTCGGTGCGGAGGGGGAGGAGCCCGGCGGGGACGTCGGTCTCGATGCGCACGCCTTCGTGGAGGCGCCCGCCGAACTGGGCGAGGATGTCGCGCACCAGGGCGGCGACGTCCACGTTCTCGCTGAGCAGGTCCATTCGCCCGGACTCCACCTTCGAGAGGTCCAGGATGTCGTTGATCAGGTCGAGCAGGTAGGTGCCGTTGGCGCGGATACGCTCGACGAAGCCGGCGTCCCTCTCGGTGAGGCCCTCGCGGCGCTTGAGCAGGATGTTCGCAAAGCCGATCACGCTGTTGAGCGGCGTGCGCAGCTCGTGACTCATGCGGGCGAGGAAGTCGCTCTTGGCGCGGTCGGCCTCGCGCACGTGGTCGAGGGTGGCGCGCAACTCGCGCTCGAGGCGATCCTGCTCGCGCATGTCGCGGCCGACCGTGACGGTGGCGAGCAGGGCGATGAGCGCGGCGACGAAGAAGCCGAAGCCGATGACGATCATCGCCATGCGGATGTCGGAGGCCTGCGTCTCCTTGCGCTCCTCGAGCAATCCGTGCTCGATGGCGATCATGCGCGAGATGCTCGCGCGCAGCTGGTCGCCGCGCCGGCCGTTGCCGGCGCGCACCTGGGCCGAGGCGAGCGCGGGATCGCGGTCGTGGAGCGCGGCGGTGGCGAGGAGGCTGTCGAGGTGCGCGTGGACGAGCTGGCGGAGCGCGCGGGCGCGGAGCGCCTGGGACGGATTGTCGGTGACGATCTCCTCGATGTGCGCGAGGCGCGTGTCGAGGGCGGGACCGGCGAGTCGCGTGGCGGAGAGGAAGGCGCGGTCGCCGGTGAGGAGGTAGGCACGCTCGCCGGACTCGGCGTCGGTGACGTTGCCCTGCACCGCCGCGAGGCTCTCGAGCACCTCGTGGGTGTGGGCGACCCAGTCGCTGCTGCGCGAGGCGGAGCGGAGGCTGCGCCACGAGGCGCCGCCGATCACCGCGAGGATCAGGAGCGCGGTGGCGAAGCCGAAGAGGACCTTGCGCTGGACGGAGAGGGGCATGTGCCCCACAATATCGTGATGGATGACGAGTTGCGGGAGGCGGAGCGGAAGGGCCAGCGCGACATGAGGCGGGCGATCGTGTTTGGAATCGTGATGGCGACGGTGGAGATGGGGGTGCTGTGGTGGTTTTTTTTCTAGCCTGACGGTCGAGAAAACGACAGGCCTGTAGGCCCGTGGGCCCGTGGGCTCGAGCAATGACGACGAAGGCGGGCGCCTGTGGGCGCCCGCCTTTGTCATTGGTTCCATGTGAACTGTTGACCGATGACGAAGCGCGGAGCGCTTCCTTGTCGGTGCTCGAGCCTACGGGCCTACGGGCCCACGGGCCTGCAGTTCACGGAACGAGCGGCGCCCCTCCCTTCGCCTGCACCAGGCGGTTGAAGCTCGCCACGTCGCCGTTGATGATCCGCTTGAGCCGCAGCAGCTGCAGCTGCAGCTCGGCCGAGAGCTCATCGTAGACCTGGTAGGCGCCGGCGGTGGGGCGCGCATCACCGGTGAGGATGCTTCGCTCCAGCGATGCGAGGCGATTGTTGATCTTGATGGGGAAGTTGAGCAGGTCCTGGTTCGCGCTGCTCTGCGTCTGGTAGACGTCACGCTCCAGCGCCGTGAGCGAATCCGACACGGGCACTGCGGCCGCTGCGATGTCGCCGCCGAGTGACTTTGCGCGCTCCTGCACGCCCGTCCGCAGCTTGCGCGCCTGGATCACTGCCTCGTTCGCCGCGGTCACCTTGTCGCGCACCTTGATCGCCAGGTCGAACTGGGCCTTGAGGTCGGCGTCGGTCACGTCGCTCACGCGCGGGTCGCGCTGCACCACGAACGGTTGCGTCATGGATTGTCCCGCCGCGCTGACACGAACCACATAGCTCCCGGGAGGGGCCGACGGCCCCGTCCCGGGGTTCGCGCTCCACATGATCATCCCCTCGAATACAGTGGAGCCGGGATAGCGGCCGTCCCACACGAAGCGATTGAGCCCGCGATTGCGCGACGGCCTTGGCTCGCCACCGCCGCGGCGGAAGTCGTTCGCCGACCCGTCGGCGCCCGCGGCAGCGCGCGGCTGCGGCGCGCCGGTGAAGGTGCGGACCACCTTCCCTGCCGGGTCGAGGATCTCGACCTTGAGCGTGTCCACCGAGTCGCGCAGCGTGTAGTACACGGTGAGCGGATCGAGCCCGCGCCGCGCCTCGCGCGGCGCGTAGACGTGCAGCGGCGCCGCAATGGTGGCCGGCGTGACCTGCCGGAGCGGCGCGATGTTGTCCATCACGTACATCGAGCGCCCGTGCGTCGCGATGACGAGGTCGCGATCGTGCACGGCGATGTCGGAGACCTGCGTGTTCGGCAGGTTGCGCGCGAGCGAGTTCCAGTGCGCACCATCGTCGAACGAGACATAGACGCCGTGCTCGGTGCCGGCGAACAGCAGCCCGGCGCGCTTCACGTCCTCCCGCACGGCATGCACGTAGTCATCGGCGGGAATGCCGGACACGATCTTCGTCCAGCTCTTCCCGAAGTCGTTTGTGCGATAGATGTACGGCGAGCGATCGTCGAGCTGGTAGCGCTTCGCGGCGAGATAGGCCGTGCCGGCCTTGTGGCGCGAGGCGTCGATCAGGCTCACGCGGCTGAAGGGCGGCAGGTCCTTCGGCGTGATGTTCGTCCAGCTCTTGCCGCCGTCACGCGTGATGTGCACCAGGCCATCGTCCGACCCGGTCCAGATGGTATTCACGTCGTGGTAGGAAGGCGCGACCGTGTAGATCGTCGCGTAGATCTCGGGCCCGTTCATGTCCTTGGTGATCGGACCACCCGTGGGACCCAGCGTCTTCGGGTCCGCCTTCGTGAGGTCAGGGGAAATCTTCGTCCAGCTGCGCCCCTCGTTGGTGGTGAGCCAGAGGTGCTGCGAGCTGGTGTAGAGGCGCTTGGGGTCCACCGGCGAGAACACGATGGGGTACGTCCACTGCCAGCGCTCCTTGAGCGCCGACGAGGGCTCGCCGGAGAAGAAGCGCGGATAGACCTGCACGTCGCGCGCGGTGCCGTTGCTGCGATCGTAGCGCGTGAGCAGGGCGCCCTGGCTGCCGGCGTAGAAGATGTTCGGGTTCTTCGGGTCGTTGGCGATGTAGCCACTCTCACCGCCGCCCACGTCGTACGCGAAGGTCGCGTCGGCGCGCGGATCCTGCTGGTAGGCGGGCACGCAGAACGTCGATTCGTCCTGCTGCGCGCCGCAGACGTGGTACATCACCTCGTTCGTGAGCGTCACGTGGTACGACTGCGCCGTGGGGAAGTCGAAGTCGGTCCAGGTTGCGCCATCGTTCGCGCTCACCGTGCCGCCTTCATCGTTGGCGACGATCACTCGCTTGTTGTCGTTCGGCGCGATCCACAGGTCGTGGTTGTCCCCATGCGGCACATTCACCTCGCGGAACGCCTTGCCGCCGTCGTCGGAGCGCCAGAACTGCACGTTCTCCACGTACACGCGCTCCTTGTCCTGCGGATCCGCGTACACGCGCGTGTAATAGAACGCCCTTTGCCTGAGCTTCCGTTCCACGTTGACCTTCGTCCACGTGGCGCCTGCGTCATCGGAGCGGAACAGTCCCCCGTTCTCGTTCTCGACCAGCGCGAAGACGCGGTTGCCGTCCACCGGTGACACGCTCACGCCGATCTTGCCGATGATACCCGAGGGCAGCCCCGGGTTGCGCGTGATCACGCTCCACGTCTCGCCGGCGTCGGTGCTCTTGTAGAGGTCCGATCCGGGACCGCCGCTCCACATGCTCCACGGCGTGCGGCCGGCGCGCCAGAGCGACGCGAAGATCACGTTGGGGTTGGTGCGATCCACCGAGATGTCGATGGCGCCCGTCGAGTCATCCTTGAAGAGCACCTTCTTCCACGACTTGCATCCATCGGTGGACTTGAAGATGCCGCGCTCGGCGTTCGGCGAATACGGATGGCCGAGCGCGGCGACGTAGACCAGGTCGGGGTTGGACTTGTCGACGCGAATGCGCGCGATCGCCTGCGTCTGCTCGAGTCCGCAGTGCGTCCACGTCTTGCCGGCGTCGGTCGTCTTGTACACGCCGTCGCCCTGCATGATGTTGCCGCGAATCTCGGTCTCGCCCATGCCAATGTAGACGATGTCGGGATTCGACTCGGCCACCGCGAGGGCGCCCACGGAGGAGCTGTTGACCTTTCCGTCGGAGACCGGTGCCCAGTTGAGCCCAGCGTCGGTGGACTTCCAGACGCCGCCGCCCACCGCGCCGAAATAGTACTCCATGGGGCGCGAGGGGCTGCCCGACGCGGCGAGCGAACGACCACCGCGGTTCGGCCCGATGTTGCGCCACTGCAGGCCGGCCAGCTGCACGCTGTCCACGTGCGCAAGTGGCGCGAGCGGTGCGGAGGGAGCAGGGCGCTGGGCGACGGCGAGCGCCGGCGCGAGGAGCAACAGGGAGAGTACTGCGCGCGGGGAAGTGCGCATTCGGGCCTCGAAAAGGGGCAACTGGTGGGAACGCGCGGAGTGTATCGCGCGGTACCACCAGCCGCAACGAGCGCCCTGCCCTTACCGGCGCGCTACCAGCCCAGTGCCTCCGTAGCCTCCCGGATCCGGGCGACGTAACCCTCCACGCGCTCGTCGGCGAGCCGAGCCGGGATCACGAAGCGGGCGTTCTCGGGCTGCGAGCTGTCGGGCGTGTTCACGAATGAGTCACCGCCCAGGCGGGCCACGGCCGACTCGAACTGCTCGACCTCGTCCATGAGCGTGGCGAGCATGTCGTCGCTCTCCGTTCCATCGGTCGTCACGCCCCGTTCGGCCAGCCGGGCATCGAGGTCGTCGCGCACGCGCTCACGCTCGGGCTCGCGCGCCGGGTGCACGTCGTCCTCGAGCGAGTCGCGCCAGGGTACTTCTTCCATGGTCCGTCCTCCGATTAGCCTACGGTCAGCGCCTGATTGCCTGCCGTCGACTTCGGCACGCCGCGTGCCGCGCCCGAAAAAGCTGGATCCACCGTGTTTTTTATGCGATTCCCTGCCCTCGCGCTCCTGCTGCTGGCGGTCTCGGCCGCCCGGTCGGGAGCGCAGGCGCGCGTCGCGCAGCGCCGGTTCGAGGAGGAGCGACGCGCCTGGCTACCGGTGCGCGGGGGGCGGGATGGCGAGTGCGACGCGCGCATCGGCCGGTTCTGCTACTGGGCCGACACCGTGCCGGACCCAGCCGTGCCCGAGTCACCGCGTGTCGCGCGCGCCCGTGAGCGGCTGCTCGGCGAGCTGGCGCAGGCGCTTCGCGCCAAGCCGGGCGACGAATGGCTGAGCGGGCAGCGCGTGCGTTACCTGATCGACGGGGGCTGGCTGGACAGCGCGGTGGCGGCTGCGAGGGAATGCCGCGGTGGATGGACATGCGCGGCGCTGGAAGGCCTGGCACTGCATTCAGCGCAGCGATGGGGTGGGGGGGACTCGGCGTTCGCGCGCGCGCTGGCCCAGATGTCGGAGAAGCAGCGGTGCGCATGGAACGACATCGAGCCGTTGCTCGACGGCGCACTGCGCGCGCGCTGGAAGGCCAGTGACTGCGCGACGCGCGCGAGGATCGCGGCGTACGCGTGGTGGCGCGCGACCCCTGCGATGGGTCATGACGGCAACGACCTGCGTACGGAGTACTTCGCGCGGCGCACGCTGATGCTGCTCTGGGATGGCACCGCGACGCCGCACGGCGTGCAGTTCGGCGCGGACCTCCGCGAGTTGATGGTGCGGTATGGCGTGCCGGCGTGGTACTCGCGCACGATCGCGGGCCCGGGCGCACTCTCGGAGCCGCCTGTGATCGGGCACGATCATGCGCCGAGCTACGCGTGGCTTCCGGTGGACAGCGCGCCGGAGAGACTGGTGACTGGAGCGCGCGACGACGTGCATGCGCGTGGCGTGGGCGCCCGGGCGCGCTACGCGCCGCCGTACGCGCGCCAGTTCCGCGAGATGGATGCGCAGCTGTCGGCCTTCCGGCGCGGCGACTCGATGCGCGTGGTGGCGGCGTACGCGCTGGCGGATACGATCGCCGGGTCCGCCGCGGTGCGCGGCGTGCTGGCGCTGTCGCCGAGTCCGGAGATGGTGCGCCGCACGCACGTCGCCAGCGCGAGGTGGAGCGGCGTGATGAGCATGACGTCGCCCGCCGCCGCGCAGCTGGTGTCCGTCGAGCTGTCACGCGAGGACAGCGCTGGTTTCGCGCGCGTGCGCGAGGTGGTTGCGCCCAACTGGCTGGCACCGGGGCGGCTGGGCGTGTCGAGCATGCTGCTGTTCGCAGCGCGAGAGGGCGCCGAGGTGCGCACGCTCGACGACGCGGTGGCGGCAGCGCTGCCGAGTGCGCGACTGGTGCGCGTGACGAAGGTCGGGCTGTTCTGGGAGACGTACGGCGTGAGCGCTGGCGGCGAGGAGCTGGCAGTTGCGCTGACGGTCGAGCCGATCGAGGTCGGGGCGCTGCGGAAGGTGAAGGAGCGGCTGCACCTGGCGAGAGTGGCGCCGACGCTCTCGATCCGGTGGACGGACCGGCCGGTGAGGGCGGGGGGAGAGGTGCCGCGGGCGGTCTCGGTGGACCTGGGGTCGCTGCCTTCCGGGCGGTATCGACTGAAGCTCGTGGTGAGTTCCGGGAACGGTGCGGCCGCGGAGGCTTTCCGCGATGTCGAGATAGTTCGGTAGCCTCGTAATGGCGCTCGGGGAGGTCTGTGGTCTGTGGTCTGTGGCACCACGATTCCAACTACGAACTGATGACGAAGCGGGCGCTCCCGAAGGAAGCGCCCGCATACCATGTCGCTGCTCATGCTACAGACCACAGACTTCCGTAACTGCTCAGGGGCCAGGCGCAGTTGAAGCGGGAGCCCCACCCGGCGGAGGTCCACCCGGCGGCGACCCTCCCTTCTCCGCCGGCGCCGGCATCGTCACGAGCACCGACGTGAGCAGCAGCACCACGAACGCCACCGTGAGCTCCGTGATGGACGACTTGCGGATCGAGCGCGCGGCTTCGTCGCTGCCGAGGGTTGGGCCCTGGCGCTTCCAGTTCCAGGCCCCGAGCCCGAACACCGCCGCCACGAAGATCAGCTTCCGGATCAGCATCACGCCGTACGGCGTGGTCCAGAGCGCATCCACCGCGCCGAGGTGTGTCCACGCCGTTATCAACCCGAACAGCACCACCATGCCGCCGCTCGCGAGCGCCAGCGGCGAGAAGCCGCGCACCATGTCCGCCGCCAGCGCGCCGCGCCGTTCGCGCGCCTCGGCGCGCATCAGCGGCGCGAGGCCGATCACGACCAGCACGAAGAGGGTGCCGATCCACAATCCGGCGAAGAGGACGTGCGCGGGATTCACGATGCCGCCCAGGCGGCCGGTGAGCAGTGAGCGAAAGGGGCTCACCACCACGCCGAAGGCCGCGAGTGGCCATCCCGCCCGCACGCCGCGCCACGCGAGCGCAAAGCCCACCACCGCGAGCACCACGCAGAGCACGGAGAGCGCCGTGCCGATGTCGCTCGTGAGCAGGCCCATCGCATCCAGCTTGCGCCGCGCGGCCTGCGCCGGGAGCCCGCCGATGATGCCCCAGGCGCGATAGAGGGTGAACAGCAGCGCGAGCAGGGCTGCCCGCCGCGCGGCGCTCGCGTGGAAGGTGTCGCCCGTGGTTCCGGGGCGCATGCCGCTGCGCAGCGCGAAGTACCGGAAGCCGATGGCGCCGGCGGGAATCATCTGCGCGATGAAGCTGGCCAGCTCCCCCGCCGAGCGGCCCGCGTCGAAGGACCAAGCCTCCGCCTGCATCCCCTAACCCTCCTGGCCGCGCTCGCGCGGCACGACTGCCAGGGTGCAGCGCGAGACGCACACGCGCCTTCCCTCCTCATCGACGATGTCGACCGTCCAGACCTGGCTGGCTCGGCCGACGTGAACCGGCACCGCCGTCGCACGCACCGTGCCCGACCGCTTGGGCCGCAGGTGGTTCGCGTTGATCTCCTGCCCGACCGCCACGAACTTCGTGATGTCGAGGTTCGCCGTGGCGCCGAGTGAGGCCGCGGTCTCGGCCAGCGCCACGGAGGCGCCGCCATGCAGGATGCCGAAGGGCTGCCAGGTGCGGCGATCCACCGGCATGGTGGCCACCACGCGCTGCGGGGTGAGTTCGAGGATCTCGATGCCGAGGACATCCGAGAGGCCGCGGGTCTCGAGGCTCGCGTACCAGTCCTGCATGGCGGTGGTGCTCTGCGGGGTATCGCTCATGGGGCGTACGATACTGTAAGTTCACGGCATGCGCATCCTGTTCGCCGAAGACGATCCGCAGTTGCGCGCGTCCGTGTCACGCGGGCTGCGCGAGGCCTCGTACGCCGTGGACGAGGCCGAGGACGGCTCGCGCGCGCTCGAGCAGGCGCTGGCCACCGAGTACGACGCGGTCATCCTGGACATCCTGCTCCCGGGCACGAATGGGCTGGACGCCTGCCGCGCCATTCGCGAGGCAGGAATCCAGGTGCCGATCCTGATGCTCACCGCCCTGGACGGCGTGGAGCAGCGCATCACGGGACTCGATGCCGGGGCCGACGACTACCTCACCAAGCCGTTCGACTTCGGCGAGCTGCTCGCGCGGCTTCGCGCCATCAGCCGTCGCCGGGGAGACGTGGAGTCACCGCGTCTCGCGGTGGGAGACCTGGTGATCGACGTCTCGCGCCGCAGCGCGCGCCGCGGCAAGCGCGACATCGAGCTCACCGCGAAGGAGTTTGCGTTCCTCCTCCACCTGGCGCGAAACGCCGGTCGCGTGGTGACGCGCGCGGAGCTGATGTCGCACGTCTGGGAGGACAGCTCGAGCTCCTACTCCAACATCATCGACGTCTACGCCAGTCGCCTGCGCCGCAAGGTGGACGAGGGGGAGAAGGTGGCGCTCTTCAACACGCTGCGCGGCAGCGGGTACATGCTCGACGCCAGTCGAATGCGACGGCCGGCCACGCGGCCCGCGGCCGGGAAGGCAGCGCGCGCGCGCGACTGAGCATGCGCTGGCCGTCATCGCTGCGTTCGCGGCTCACCCTGTGGTACACGGTGTTCGTCAGCCTGCCGCTGGTCCTGCTCGCCGTGGTGACGTACATCGCCTTCGCCGGCGCGCTGCAGGAGCGCACCGACCGGTTCATTGCCGAGGCCCTCACCGCCTTCTCGCGTGAGCTGCTGGCCGAGCGGCGCGCCACGCTGAGCGCCGAGCAGGCGATCCGCAGCACCATCGAGGAGGTGCGCTTCCGCGACTTGACCATCGCCGTCACCACCTCAGGCGGCAGCCTGGTCGCGATGACGGAGCCCGCGCCAGGCTCCGAGGCGGGCAGGGTACGCACGATCGAGCGGACCATCCAGCTGGGCGGCCACGACTATCACGTGGCGGGCGCCTACCCCATGCGCGACAGCGAGATCGTGCTGGCCCGCATCCGCCGGATGTTCCTGTTCGCCATTCCGCTGCTCGTGCTGGTCGCCGCCACCAGTGGCTACGCGCTCGCGCGCCGCAGCCTCGCTCCCGTGGCGAGCATGGCGGCTCGCGCCGCGGACATCAGCGCCACCAACATGCACGAGCGCCTCCCCGTCGGCGGCGGCGACGAGCTGGTGCGACTGGCGAGCGTGGTCAATGCGCTGCTCGACCGGCTGGAGCTCGCCTTCGCGCAGCAGCGCCGCTTCGTGGCCGACGCCAGCCACGAGCTGCGCACGCCCACCGCGATCCTGAGGACGGAGGCCGACGTCACGCTCTCGCGCGAGCATCGCAGCGAGGAGGAGTACCGCGCCTCGGTGTCCGTGATGAAGGATGCCGCGCAGCGCCTGACGCGCGTGGTGGACGACCTCTTTTTGCTCGCGCGCGCCGACGCGGGGCATCTCGTGATGCATGCCGAGCCCCTCTACCTGGAGGAGCTGGTGCACGGCGCGACGCGCGCGGTGCGCTCGGTGGCCGAGCAGCGCGGCGTGTCGATCGCGCTGGGTGAGGTGATCGAGGCGCCCTTCCAGGGCGACCCAGACCTGCTGGGCCGACTCCTGCTCAACCTCCTCGACAACGCCATCAAGTACTCGCCCCGGGGCGGGGCTGTGCGCGCCGCCATGGCGCGCGACGCGCATGCCTATTCCATCACCGTGACCGACACGGGCCCGGGGATTCCCGCAAGCGAGCAGGAACACGTGTTCGAGCGCTTCTTTCGCGGCGACATCGCGCGCTCACGCAGCGAGGCCACCGCCACGAGCGGCGCGGGACTCGGCCTGGCGATCGCGCGCCGCATCGCGGAGATGCATCACGGCACGCTGGTGCTGGTCGAGTCACGAGCCGGCCACACCGAGTTCAGGCTGGCCCTGCCCTCCCCCGCCTCAGGCTGACTGCAGCCGAACCCACCGATCCACCGCGTCGTGCATCAGCGCGAGCTGGCGCGCGAGTCGCGTGACGCGCTGGTGCACCACCTGTCCCTGCCCGGCCCCGGGCATGGGGATCGAGCCCGCGGCCGGGAACGGTCGCGGGGCGCTGCCCGTGAGCACCGACTGCGCGAGATCCTCCAGCACTTCGCTCGACGCGTGCGCGAAGGGCGCCAGCGATGCCTCGCTCGGCCTCGTGGCGCCGGTGGCCGACAGCGCGAACGCGGCGGTCGAGCCGGCGAGCCGCCGCGTGTACACCAGGATCGCCATCATCGGCTCGAGCGACTCCGGCGGGCCGCGGTGCTCGCTCACCAGGCGCTGGAAGGAATCCTCCGCATCGAGCGCGGCGACCGCCACGCCGCGGCGCGCATCGCGGAGGATGCCCAGGTCACCCGAGCCGCGATCGGCCACCAGCGCGATGGCGCGTTGCAGGAACTCGCGATTCGCGCGGATCGCCGCCGCTGCGAGCTCCGGCAGGCGGTTGCGCTCCTCGCCCGGCCAGAGCAGCTGCGCGCCGACCAGCGCGAGCGCGCCGCCGAGCAGCGTGTTGAGTATGCGCAGGCGCGCCAGGTGCCAGTCGCCGGCGCTCGCCTCGGCGAGCAGCACGAATGCGGGGGTGCCGAACACCGCATAGGCGCCGTAGTTGAGTGGCAGCAGCGCCACGCACAGCATCGTGAAGATCGCGACCAGCACCAGCACGGCGATCGGCGAGTGAAAGAGCGCGCTCAGCCCCGCCGCGACCATGCCGCCGAGGATGGTGCCGATCACGCGCTGCAGCGCCTTCTGGCGCGTGGTGGCCGCAAAGGGCTGGAGGATGACGACCGCGGTGAGGGTGACCCAGTAGCCATGATTGAGCTGGAGCACCCCGGTAAGCAACACCGCCGTGGTGGTCACGATCGCGACGCGCAGCGCATGGTGCAGCACCACCGACGACGGACGCAGCACGGCGGCGAGCGAGAAGAGCACGGGCTCGGGTGGTGGCTCGGCGACGTCGATGTTCCCGAGCTCCGCCGGAATGGGGTCGCCGCTGTTGAGCGACGCGATGATCGCGGAGGCGGTGGCCGCGTAGTCCGCGATGCGCTGCACGATCTCGCCGAGCGACCGTGAGCAGGCGCGCAGCGCGTCCACCGGCCACTCCACGGGGATGCGGGCAAGGTCCACCTCCGACTCCACCGCGTCGGCGATCGCGCGCAGTGTTGCGGCGATGCCGGTGAGCACGGCGGCCAGCGTCCGGCGCGTCCCGGCGGCCGCCCCACTGGAGGAGGGAGCGTCGGAGAGTGCGTCGGAGGGTGCGTCGCCTTCCTCGAGCAGGGCGATTACGTGCGCGAAGAGCTGGTCGGAGACTTCGTGCAGCACCAGCAGCCGCTCGCCACGCCCGCTTTCCGCCGCCCTGCCCCGCCGCGACAGGGCGAGCGATGCGCGCGCGGCCTCGATGGCGGCGCGCACTGCCACGAGGTACGACCTCGCCTGCCACGGGTCGTAGGGCTCCCCGTCCGCGAGCGGCACCGCTGCAGCTTCCGCATATCGAGCGATGGCGCGATAGCACTCGGCGACGCGCAGGCGCACGGGCCGATAGGGGCGCAGCGGCCAGAGGAAGATCGCCAGGATCATCGCCCACATCCCGCCCGCCAGGATGAAGGCGCCACGCACGTAGATCGCCTCGCCAGTGGTGACGGGAATCGCGAGCGCGATCGCGTACGTCACGAGGGTGGTGATGCCGAAGCCGGGGCCGACGTCGATCCAGGCGCGCGCAAGCCCGCACGCCAGTGCGACGGCGAAGGTCACGATCACCGAGAGCACCAGGTGCCCCGCGACGATGGAGCCGAGCATTACGGCCAGTGCGCTGGAAGCGGCGAGCGCCGCCATGGTGCGCGCTCGCAGGCGATAGGGACCGCCGCGGTCGATCAGCGCGCCGTTCAGTCCCGCAAGGCTGGCCCAGGTCGCGGCGCCGGGGGGAAGCACCGACACGAGCAGCAGCGGCGTGACGGTGGCGATGGCAGCGCGAATTCCACCCGCGTACGCCGGCCGCACATGGGCGAGCTCCGACGCGGTGCGGACGTCATGCAGGGTGCGGCGCGCTATCCCCCTTCGGAACATCGGTTCCCTCGTGTGCTTGCCCGCCAGGCGCCTGGCGCTTGCCGCGGCTCCTGAGCCACGTCTGGAACTCGTCCAGGTAGGTATAGAATACGGGGGTCACGTACAGCGTGACCAGCTGCGAGAACGCGAGCCCCCCAACCACCGCCACGCCAAGCGGCCGGCGGCTGGCCGCGCCGGCGCCCCACCCGATGGCGATCGGGAGCGCTCCCATGAGGGCGGCCATGGTGGTCATCATGATCGGCCGGAAGCGCACGCTCGCCGCCTCCACGATGGCGTCGGCCGGCTTGCGCGCATGCTCCCGCTGCACGTCGAGCGCGAAGTCGATCATCATGATCGCGTTCTTCTCCACGATGCCGATCAGCATGATCATGCCGACGAAGCCGTAGACGTCGAGGTCGAGCCGGAAGATCATCAACGTGACGAGCGCCCCGAAGGCCGCGAACGGAAGCCCCGAGAGAATCGTGATCGGATGGATGAAGCTCTCGTACAGCACGCCAAGGATGACGTAGATGACGAAGACGGCCAGGATGAGCAGGACGACGAGTCCCTGCTGCGTGGAGAGGAAGGCCTCCGCGGTGCCGGCAAAGCTGCCGACGACCGACGCCGGCAGGATATCCTTTGCCTCCTTTGACACCTCGCCGAGTGCGGATCCGAGTGAGACGCCGGGCGCGAGGTCGAACGAGATGGTGACAGCGGGCAGCTGCCCCGAATGGTTGACCGTCACGGGACCGACACCAGTGGTGAACCTGGCCACCGCGCTCAAGGGTACCACCCTGCCCTGGGTCGATCGAACATAGAGCTTGCCAAGCGACTCCACGTCCTGCTGGAACTCGGGAAGAAGCTCCATCACGACCCAGTAGTTGTTCGTCGACGTGTAGATCGTGGACACCTGCTTCTGGCCGTATGCGTCGTAGAGCGTGTTCTCGATCTCCGACGCCGAGACACCAAGCTGGCCGGCCTGCTCGCGGTCGATGTCGACGGTGACCTGCGGATTCTCGATGAGCAGGTCACTCGTGACGTTCACGAGCTGCGGCAACTGGCGCAGCCGCGTCTCGAGGCTGCGCGCCGCGGTGTTGAGCGTGGTGATGTCGCCGCTGAGGAGCGTGTACTGGTAGAGGCTCTTCGACGCGAGGCCGCCAATCGAGATGGCGGGCGGATTCTGGATGAACAGCGCGATGCCGCCGACGTCGAGGGCATCCTTCGTGAGATCCTGTGCGATCTCCTGCGCGCTGCGTTTGCGCTCCCCGACCGGCTTGAGGTCGATGGTGAGCTGTCCCTGGTTCGCGGCCGCGGTGGTGCCGATGGCCGACGTGACGGAGCGAACGTCGGGATCCTTCGCGATCGCAGCCGCGATGCGCTGCTGTGCCTCGATGAGCGCGTCGAACGACACGCCTTCCGCTGCCTCGGTGGTCGCGAGCAGCTGGCCGGTATCATCCGTCGGGAACAGGCCCTTTGGCGCAATGACGAAGAGGACGCCCGTGAGCACGAGGATGACGAGCGAGAACACCATCGTCAACCGGCGACGCTCCATCACCCACGCGAGGCTGTCCTCGTACCCCTTCAGCCAGCGCTCGTAGAAGCGCTCGGTCGCCTCGTAGAATCGGCCCTGCTGCTTGCCGTGCGACGACCGCAGGAAGCGGCTGCACAGCATCGGCGTCAGCGTGAGCGACACCACGCCCGACACGAGGATGGCGACGCCAATGGTGACGGCGAACTCGTGAAACAGCTTGCCGATGATGCCGCCCATGAAGAGGATCGGGATGAACACCGCGGCCAGCGAGAACGTCATCGAGAGGATGGTGAAGCCGACCTCGGAGGCGCCATCGAGCGCGGCCTGCATGCGCGGCTTTCCCATCTCCAGGTGGCGGACGATGTTCTCGAGCATCACGATCGCGTCGTCGACCACGAAGCCGACGGCGAGCGTGAGCGCCATCAGCGACAGGTTGTCGAGGCTGTAGTGCAGCAGGTACATCACGGAGAACGTGCCGATGATCGACATCGGCAGCGCGAGACTCGGGATGATCGTCGCGGAGACGTTGCGCAGGAACAGGAAGATCACGACGACGACGAGCAGGAGCGTGAGCTCGAGCGTGAACGTCACGTCGTGCACCGATTCCTGGATGCTGATCGAGCGGTCGTAGAGCACGGAGACGCTCACGGACGGCGGGATGTCCCCGCGCACCTTCTCGAGCGCCGCCTTCACCCGCTCCGCGACGGCCACCGTGTTCGTGCCCGGCTGGCGCTGGATGGCCAGCACGATGGATCGCGACGTGCCGTACCAACTTGCCGTCTTGTTGTTCTGGACGTCGTCCGTGACGCGCCCGATCTCGCTGAGGTGCACCGGCGCGCCGTTGCGATACGCGACGATGAGATCGCGGAACTCGTCGGCGGACTGGAGCTGGCCGGTGGCCTGGACGGTGAGCGCCGTCCGCGGTCCGTTGAGCACGCCCGTCGGCAAATTGACGTTCTGCGCAGAGATCGCAGTGGCGACGTCTTCCAGCGCGAGGTTGCGCGTGGCGAGCTGCGACGGATCGAGCTGCACGCGGACCGCGTACTTCTGCGCGCCGAAGACCAGCACCTGCGCCACGCCACTCACTGTCGATAGACGCTGCGCAATCGTCGTCTCGGCATACTCGTCGAGGCGGGAGAGCGGTACCTGATCCGATGTGAGCGCGACCGTCAGGATGGGCGCCCCCGCCGGATTGGTCTTCTGGTACGACGGCGGCAGGATGCCCTGCGGCAGGCCGCGCAACGTCTGCGTGATGGCGGCCTGCACGTCCTGCGCGGCGGCGTCGATGTCGCGGTCGAGCGAGAACTGGATGACGATCTGCGTGAGGCCGAGGCTCGACGTCGACGTCATGTTGTCGACGCCGGCGATCGTGGAGAACTGCTTCTCGAGCGGCGTGGCGACGGTAGCCGCCATCGTGGACGGGCTCGCGCCAGGCAGCACCGCCGAGACGGTGATCGTCGGGAAGTCGACGTTCGGCAGGTCGCTGACCGGCAGTTGTCGATACGCGACGATGCCGAAGAACAGGATGGCGACCATGACGAGCGTCGTCATGATCGGCCGCTTGATGAAGAGAGTCGTGAGGTTCATGTCGGTGCTCGCGTCAGTCGCCGGCGGCGAGCGAAGGGCGATCCACAGGTGGCTGGTCGCTGGAGGACCACGGCAGCTTGTCGGAGACGCGGCCGAGCCATGACTGGAGATCGTCGAGGTACGTGTAGAAGACCGGCGTGACGTAGAGCGTCACGATCTGGGAGAAGGCGAGGCCGCCAACGACTGCGATGCCGAGCGGGCGGCGGGACGAGGCACTCGCACCGATGCCAATTGCGATCGGCAGCGTACCGACGATTGCGGCCACTGTCGTCATGAGGATGGGGCGAAAGCGAACACTCGCCGCCTGCACGATGGCTTCGGCCGGCGTCGTGTGTCCTGCCCGCTCCTTCTCGATGGCGAAGTCGATCATCATGATGGCGTTCTTCTTCACGATGCCGATGAGCATGATGACGCCGACGTAGCCGTAGACGTCGAGCTGCTGCTTGAACACCCACAGCGCGAGCAGCGCCCCGAAGGCGGCAAAGGGCAGGCCCGTGAGGATCGTGATCGGATGGATGAAGCTCTCGTACAGGATGCCGAGGATGATATAGATGATGAAGACGGTGATGAGCAGGAGGATGCCGAGTCCCGCCTGGGAATCCTGGAACGCCTGCGCGGTGCCGGAGAAGTTCGCGGTCATCGTGGCAGGAAGGTTCTGCTGCGCGAGCTTCTCGACGGCGGCCACCGCGGCGCCGAGATTGCCGTTCGGCGGCAGGTTGAACGAGATCGTCACCGACGCGAGCTGTCCTGAATGCGCGATGCTTTGCGGACCGACGCCCGGCGTGAAGGTGGCGACGTCGGAGAGCGGGACGAGGGCACCGGTGCGACTCGTGATGTACAACTTCGACAGGGCGGAAATGTCGGCCTGGTCCTGAGGGCGTATCTGGAGCAGCACCCAGTATTCGTTCGTCGGCGTGTAGATCGTGGACGCCTGCTGCTCGCTGAAGGCGCTGGCCAGCGTGCGCATGATGGCCAGTGGCGTGACGCCGAGCATCGCGGCGCGATCGCGCTGGATCTTGACCGTGACGATCGGATTCCGGTTCTGCAGGTCGCTCGTGACGTCGGTGATCAGCGGCAACCCGCGCATGGCGGTCGCGAGCTTGGTCGCGGCGGCATAGAGCGCCTGCACGTCCAGTCCCTGCAGCGTGTACTGATACAGTGTCTTCGATCCGCGACCGCCGATGCGGATGCTCGGTGGATTCTGCACGAACGCCTGGATACCCGGAATGCCGCTGAGGCGTCGTGTGAGGATCTGCACCATCTGGTCGGCGGACGGGCGCTGGCCAGCCGGCTTGAGGATGATGTTCAAGTCGCCGCGGTTGCCGCCGTTGAGCGAGGACATGTAGCCCGCGACATTCGTGTCCTTCATCAACGCCTCGTTCACGAGGAGCTGCAGTCGCGTCATCTCGGGGAATGATGTTCCCTGCGCCGCCTCGGTCGTCGCGTTGAGGAGGCCCGTGTCGTCGCTCGGGAACAGTCCCTTTGGCACGACGGTGAACAGCACACCGGTGAGGACGAGGATCACGACCGAGAAGATCAACGTCAGTGGACGAAAACGCATCGCCCACCCGAGTGATCGTTCGTAGGCGTGCAGGATGCTGTCGAAGACGCGCTCGAACAGGTTGTACATCCGCCCGTGCGTCTCGCCCTTGTGTGAGGTGAGGAAGCGGGCACAGAGCATCGGCGTCAGTGTCAGCGACACGAAGCCGGACACAAGGATGGCCGCACCGATGGTGATGGCGAACTCGCGGAAGAGCCGTCCGATGATGCCGCCCATGAACACGAGCGGGATGAACACGGCCGCAAGCGAGAGCGTCATCGACAGGATGGTGAACCCGACCTCCTCGGCGCCGTCGAGTGCGGCCTCGAGCGGTGTCTGTCCATCCTCGATGTGGCGCACGATGTTCTCGAGCATCACGATCGCGTCGTCGACGACGAAGCCCACGGCGAGCGTCAGCGCCATCAACGACAGGTTGTCGATACTGAAGTCGAGCGCGTACATCACCGAGAACGTCCCGACGATCGCCATCGGGAGCGTCAGGCTGGGGATGGCCGTCGCGGTGAGGTTGCGGAGGAAGACGAAGATCACCAGCACGACGAAGAGCAGCGCGACGAGCAGCGAGAGCTTGACGTCGTTCACCGAGTCGCGAATGCCCGCCGAGCGATCGTAGCGCAGGTTGACCGCGACCGAGGGAGGCAGCGATGGCTTGATCGCCTCCAGCTCGGCCTTCACGCGGTCGGCAACGGCCACGGTATTGGTGCCTGGCTGGCGCATGACGGCGAGCACGATGGCGCGGTTGCCGTTATACCAGCTCGCGTTCTTGTTGTTCTGGACGTCGTCGTAGACCTGGCCCAGGTCGCCCAGGTGGATCGGGGCGCCGTTCCTGTTGGCGACGACCATCGTGCGGAACTGCGTTGCGTTCGCGAGCTGGCCGGTCGCCTGGATGGTGAGCGTGCGATCCTTCCCGTAGAGCACACCGGTGGGCAGCACAACGTTGTTGTTGCGCACGGCGGTCGCGATGTCGCTCACGCTCAGCCCGCGCGCCGTGAGCTGGTCCGGGTCGAGGGACACGCGCACCGCATACTTGGCCGATCCGAATACGCTGACCTGCGACACGCCCTCGATCTGTGAGAGGCGTTGTGCGATCGTCGTCTCGGCGACTTCGTCCAGCGCCGTGAGCGAGAGCGTGCTCGACGTCAGCGCAAAGAAGAGGATGGGCGCGGCAGCGGGATTCTGCTTGCGGTACGACGGCGGGATGATCGTCGACGGCAGGTAGGCCAGTGAACCGGAGATCGCGGCGTTCACGTCCTGCGCGGCCGCGTCGATGTTGCGGTCCGGCGAAAACTGCAGCGTGATGTTGGTGTTCCCGATGCCGCTGTTCGACGTGATGTTGTCGATGCCGGCGATGGCGGAGAACGACTTCTCGAGTGGCGTCGCGACCGTGGCCGCCATGGTTTCCGGACTCGCGCCAGGCAGGTTCGCCTGGACGTTGATCGTCGGAAAATCGACCGCGGGCAGGTCGCTCACCGTGAGCTTCTGGTACGACGCCACGCCGAACACCAGGATGGCGATCATGATGAGCGTCGTCATCACGGGCCGGCGGATGAACAGCGCGGTGAAGTTCATGTCGCGATCGCCATCCGACGCTATCTCGGTGCCGGGGTGGCAGGCGCGGCGCCGGCGCCGCGCCTGCCGCCACGTCCCGCACGCGCTCCGCCTGCTGGCGTGCCGCTGGCAGGAGCGGCTGCCGCATCACCCGACGGTCCGGCCGCTCCGCCCGCGGCGCCAGTCGCAGCGCCGGGCGTGGCCGCTGCACCTGCCGCGCCAGCCCGACCACGACCGCCGCGACCAGCACCACGACCGCCGGGCGTCGCGCCCTGCGGTGTGGTGATCTGTACCTTGGCATTCGGCGTGAGGCGTGACTGGCCGTCCGTGACCACCTGTTCGCCATTCCGCAGCCCCGACGCAATGACGGAGTTGGAGCCCGCCGTGCGCTCGACCGTCACGGGACGCTGCGTTGCGGTCCCGCTGTCCGTGATGACGTAGACATACGAGCCCGACTGCCCGGTCACGACGGCCTGCGTGGGCACCACGAGCGCGTTCTGCTCGACGAAGAGGTTCAGCTGCGAGGCGACGAACTCTCCGGCCCACAGGCGCTGGTTCGGATTCGGGAAGGTCGCCTTGAGCAGCACCGTACCGGTGGTGGTGTCGACGGCGTTATCGATGAACGAGAGCGATCCGTGCTCCGCCTGGACAAGGCTGGACAACTGCGTCGACGGCGGCGCCGCGCCGCTCCGACCACCGCCCGCTGCTGCGGGAGACGTGCCGGGTGGTCCCCCCTGCGTGGACGCCGCACCGGGATCGTTGCGGCCGATGTTCAGGCCAACCTGCGGCTGCGCGCCCGGATCGACGGTTTCCGAACCGGAGTTCGGTGTCGCCGTGACGACCAGTCCACCGTTCGCGCCGTAGCGCTGCAGCAGGGGAAGCTGGGTGGCCGGAATAGCGAAGCGGACGAGGATCGGACTGATCTGGTTGATGACGACGAGCGGCGTGGCGCCGTTGGCATGCACCAGGTTGCCTTCCTTCACGAGCAGTGCGCCCGTGCGTCCCGAGATCGGCGCGCGAATGGTGGTGTTGTCGAGGTTGAACTTGGCGTTCGCCAGCGCCGCCTCGTCACCGGCGACGTTTGCCGACGACGCCGCGGCGTTCGCACGCTGCTGCTCCGCCTGCTCCTTCGTCACGTAATCCTGCGCCGCGAGCCCCGCATAACGATCCGCCTCACGACGGGCGTTCTCTGCGTTCGCCTTGTCGCGGTTCAGCGCGGCGAGGGCCTGCTGGTATGCGCCGTGATACGGACGCGGGTCGATCTCGAACAGCACCTGCCCCGCGGTGACATTCTGGCCCTCAGCGAACGCCACGCGCTTGATGATTCCCTCCACCTGCGACCCGACGGTGGCCGCCCGCAAGGGCACGACGACGCCATTGGCCTCGATGGTATACGGCACGTCCATCAGGCGTGCGCGAGTCACCACCACAGGCACGGAGGGCCTGCCCTTGGGCGCGGCCGCCTTCGAGCATGCGGCGAGGAGCGAGAAGAGAACGATGGTGCCGAGGCGCATGCGCCGCGTTGACCGGTACGTGCACATGGCGTGTCGTGACGAGCGTGGGGAAATCATCGGCGAATGCCTGCCGAATCGGGCGGGGTGCCGGCCTGCCCGCGAGGGCCGAGCACACCGACGTCGTGCGAGAGTTGTGCGAGGGCGTTGGCCCACACCCAGCGGGACTGCGCGCGCTGCGCGCGCGCGCTGGCGAGCGCTGTCTGCGCCGTGACGAGATCGACGATCGTGCCAACGCCCGCGCGATAGCGGGCCCGCGCAACAGTCTCGGACTGCGTCGCGCTCGCGAGGAGCACGTCCGACGTCCGCGCGCGCTGCGCTGCGGTCTGGAGCGCGTAGTACGACGCATACACCTGCTGGCCGACCTGTATGCGCAACACGTCCGCGCGCGCCGAGGCCACGTCGACCTGAGCCTGGGCAGCCGTCACGTTGTACTGGCGCGCAAGGTTGAAGATCGGGAGCTGGATGCCGAGCGTGACGCTGTAGTTCAGTCCCTGGAAGTTGGAGACGTCCGAGAACGATTTCCCGATGTTGGCCCCAAGCGTCACCGAGGGCAGCTCGGCTGACCGCGCCACGCGCACTTGCGCCTGCGCCTGCTGGATCTGTGCGCGCAGCGCCGCGAGATCCGGTCGGAGCACCAGCGCGCGATCGATTAGCGTGTCGACCCCCGTCAGCGTGGCGTCGATGGAGATGGTGTCGCCGATGGCGACGAGGTCGAACCGGGCGTTCGCGGGGAGGCCCATGGCCACTGCCAGCGTACCCCGCGACGTCTGCGCGTTGCCCTGGGCGCTCTCGAGGTCGAGCTGCGCCTGCGCGACCTGCACCCGCGCCTGGAGGACGTCCGCGATAGTGGCAACTCCCGCCCGGTTGCGCTGCTGCGCCGACACCAGGTTCGTGTCCGCCTCCGCAAGCGTCAGGCGGGCGGCATCGAGCAATCCGACCTGCGCCTGATAGGTGAAGTAGGACGCCTGCGCCTGCAGCGCGACGTTCTGGAGGGCGGCGTTGTGATTGAGGTCGAGCGCGACGGCCGCGGAACGAGCCGCCGAGACCGTGCCGCTCCGTCCGCCGAAATCGAACAGCAGGTAGGAGAGGCTCGCGGTTGGTGTAATGGTGGTGCGCTTGATGTTGTCCTGCTGCGCCGCGGTCTGCGAGCGGACGATGTTCGAGCTCGCGTCGACCGTCGGGACGTAGGACGCCGCGGCCGCTCCGTACTGGGCAGCCCCCACGCGGGCCTGCGACCATGTGAGCGCCGTCTGCGGATTGTTGCGCAGCGCGATGTCGACGACTTGCCCCAGCACGAGGGGACCGCTGAAGAGCCCCGTGTCGGCCGCCGTGGTCGGCGTCGCGCGGCGCGGCTCGGGAGGCACGGTGCCGGCGGGCGCACGCCAAGGCTCCGCGCGCGACACCGGAGCGGCGGGGACACCATTGATGTCCGGCAGGTTGTGCGAACACCCCACCATCATCGCGGAGGCGACAAGGAGGTGTCCGAAGCGACACAGGCGGGACACGGATGAGGTATCCCGGTCCCGCCGAAGAAGGAGCGCGAACAGCTTTGGCCCAGTCACGAACATCGCATGGCGTTGGGTGATTGCGACGACGTGCGCGCCGCGCGAAAGGCTGACAAGTTACGGCTCCAAGGCCGCAACCGCTGAAAGATGATCACTTTGGCGCAGCGCCGCTCGATCCCGGTTTCGGGGTTGCCGCGACGACGCGGACGCGTGATCCGTCGACCAGATCGGCATTCGGGTTGAGTACAACCGTCGTGCCATCGATCAGGCCGTCGGCCACCTCCACGGTCGCCCCATAGTCGCGCCCGAGACGCACCGCCCGAAAGTGTATAGTCGCGGAGGCGCTTCCCGGTTGGTTTTCGACCACCATCACCTGCACGCCGCTGGAGCGGATCACGAGCGCGGACGCCGGCAGGAGCAGCGGAGGCGTGGTGCGCGGGAAGTGAAGCGTCGCCTGGGCCGACATGCCGGGCAGCAGCGCAAAGTCGCGATTGGGGACGTCGATCTCGGTGAGCAGCGTGCGCGAGGTGGCGTCGAGCGCATTCGAGGTGCGCACGACGCGCCCCGGAAAGACGCGTCCCGGGATTCCCTGCGCCGTGACGTCTGCCGTGAGACCGGTGCGGATCGAGGTCGCGTACCCCTCGGGCACGGTCAGGTAGAGGCGCACGGTGTCGGTTTGCGCAATGCGGAACATGCTCCCCGCTCCAGCCGCTCCGCCGATGCCCGTCGCGCCCACGGGCGCACTGGTGCCGCCGGCTGGCGTGATCAACGAGCCGATATCGATATTGCGCGCGGTGATCACGCCGGTGAACGGCGCCGTCACGCGCGTCCACTCGCGCGTCTGCATGAGGCGACGGAGGTTCGCGTCGGCGGCGCCGGTGTTGGCCTGCGCCGCCTCGAAGGCGGCGCGCTTCTGGTCGAGCTCCTGGCCGGTCACGGCGCTGTCTCGTGCCAGCGTCTTCCACCGATCGAGGTCGGCCTGCGCGAGCCCCAGTGCCGCATGCGTCTGACGCAGTTGCGCCTGCGCCTGATCCGCCGACTGCGAGAGCTCGGGCGCATCGATTTCCGCGAGCAGTTGTCCCGTGCGAACGATGGACCCGATGTCCGCGGTCCAGCGCTTCACGTAGCCGGTGACGCGCGCATAGATCGCCGACTCGTGCAGCGCCTGGATCGTGCCGGGAAGGGCGAGCTCCGTTCCCGACGCCGCACGCTGTACGGTGGTGACCTGCACGGTCGGCGCGCTGTCGCGTGCGGTCGCCTCGGCGCGGAGCTCCTGGTCGACCGAACGCCGCGGGATCATCGTCACGATCAGCAGCACCACGAGCACCGCAGCGGCCGCCGCGCCGAATACGACGAGTCGACGACCGGCCATGGGCGTCACGGGAGGAGCGGAGCCGACATCCGCGCCGTGATGCGATGGTTCCGCTGATCCGGTCTGCCTGGGTCTGTTGTCGTTGGTGGCGCTCATCGTGACATCACGGGTAAGACGGGGAAATACTGCACGGATTCAGGCGGCGGAGCTGAGTGGATTGCCGGCCTCGGCGAGCGGCGCCGGCTCGGCGCGATGCGCGTCGCCGCGACGAAGCACACTGTAGATCAATGGAACGATCACGAGCGTAAAGAACGTCGCAACGAGCAGCCCGCCGATCACGGAGCGTCCGAGCGGGGCGTTCTGCTCGCCGCCCTCGCCGAGTCCCAGGGCCATGGGCAGCATGCCGATGATCATGGCCAGCGCGGTCATGCACACCGGGCGCAGACGCGCAAAGCCGGCGTCGATCGCGGCTTCCGTTGCGTTGCGTCCGGCCTGGCGCTGGTCGTCGGCGAAGGTGATCAACAGGACGCTGTTCGCCGTCGCCACGCCCATCGCCATGATCGCGCCCATGAGCGACGGCACCGTGAAGGTCGTGTGCGTGACGAACAGCATCCAGATGATGCCGGCCAGCGCGCCGGGCAGCGCCATGATGATGATCAACGGATCGAGCCAGCTCTGGAAGTTCACCACCAGCACGATGTACACGAGCAGGATGGCGAAGATGATCCCGAAGCCCAGTCCCGTGAAGGAGGTGCGCATGCTCTGCACCTGCCCGCGCATGACGAGCTGCGATCCCCTCGGCAGCTTCGGCGTTTCCTTCGCGATGATCGCGTCGATCTCGCGCGCCACACTGCCCAGGTCGCGGCGGTCGGCGCTGGCATAGACGTCGAACACCGGCTGGATGTTGTAGTGATTCACGACGGCGGGCGTCACGCCCCGTGAGGAAGACGCAAGATTGCCGAACAGCTGCGGCACCGTCGTCCCCGTGACGGCCACGGGTGTGCTGCGCAGCGCATCGAGCGACTCCATCTTGTACTGCGGCGTCATCACGCTGACCGCGTACTGCACGCCATTCGCCGGGTTCAGCCAGAAGTTCGGCGCCGTCTGTCCGCTCGAGCTCAACGAGATGAGGAGGTCGCTCGCCACGTCGCGCTGTGACAGGCCGATCTGCAGCGCCTTCGTGCGGTCGACCGTGAAGCGCATTTCCGGCGAGTCCATCACCTGTTGCACGCGAACGTCCGCGGCACCCGGGATGCGCGAGATCTGCGCCGCGAGTCGCTGGGCCACTTCATAATTCGCCACGCGATTCTGCCCGGACACCTGCACGTCGATGGGCGCTGGCAATCCCAGGTTGAGCACCTGGTTCACCATGTCCGCGGGCTGGAAGAAGAACGTGATGCCCGGGAATTCCTTGGGCAGCGTCTTCCGGAGCGCGCGGACGTAATCCCACGTGGAGCCCCTGTGCTCGGGCGAGAGCTGCACGAGCATGTCGCCATCCGCGGGGCCGACCGTTGCATTCGACCCCACCGCCAGCGCGACGCCAAATGTGGACAGCCCGATGTTGTCGAGCATGAGCGAAAGCTCGCTCTCCGGAATCGTGCGCCGGATCGTCTGTTCCACCTTCGCGAAGAGGACTTCCGTTTCCTCGAGACGCGTACCGGCGGGTGCACGGACGTGGAGCTGGAACTGTCCGCCGTCCACCGTCGGGAAGAAGTCCTCGCCGATCGCGGGCGCGAGCATCAGGGAGAGCACCACGAAGACGAGCGCCGATCCGAGCACGGTGCGCCGGTGCGTCATCGCCCCGGCGAGCATCGCGTGGTAGCCGTCGCGAAAGCGCTCGAACCCCGCGTCGAAGCGCGCCACGATTCGCCCGAACCATCCCGGCGCATGCACGTGTCCGCCGCCCGTGTGCTGCGACGCCTCGGCCGGCAGCATGTAGTCGGCCATCGTCGGCACGAGGGTCCGCGAGAGGAAGTACGACGCCGCCATCGCGAAGATCACCGAAAGCGCGAGTGGGCGGAATAGAGCGGCCGCCGGTCCGGACAACGCGAAGATCGGCAGGAACACGATGCAGATCGCGAGCGTCGAGACGAACGCGGGAATCGCGATCTGTTCCGCGCCCTCGATGATCGCCTCGCGGAGTGGTTTCCCCTGCTCGAGGTTTCGGTGGATATTCTCGATCGCCACCGTGGCATCATCGACGAGGATGCCGACCGCGAGCGCGAGCCCGCCGAGCGTCATGACGTTCAGCGTCTCGCCGACGGCCCAAAGCGCGATGATCGACGTCAGCACACTGAGCGGAATGGACAGCGCGACGATGATCGTCGACCGCCAGCTGCCGAGGAAGATGAGGATCATGATCGCCGTGAGCACGGCGGCAATGACCCCCTCGCGCAAGACGCCCGCAATCGTCGCTCGCACGTAGATCGACTGGTCGCTGAGCAGCTTGAGTTTTACGTCGTCCGGCAGTCCCGCCGAGATCGACGGGATCATCTTCTTGACCCGGTCCACGACGTCGAGCGTCGAGGCCTTGCCGTTCTTCAGCAGCGAGATGTAGGTGCCGCGATGACCATTCTCGCGGACGATGTTGGTCTGCACGCCGCCGCCTTCGCGCACCTGGGCGACGTCGCCGATCGTGACCGTGGCCCCATTGACCTGCTTCAGGGGAAGGTCGGCAAGCTGCCGCGCGGAGTCGGGGCTGGAGTTCAGCCGCACGTAGTACTCGCGGTCGCCCATCTTTGCCGTTCCCGCGGGCAGGATCACGTTCTGCGCATTGATCGCACGACTCACATCGCCTGCGGACAGCCCCTTCGCATACAGCGCCTGCGGATCGATGTCGATGTTGATCAACCTCGGCACGCCGCCATACGCGGGCAGTACGCTCGCGCCGTGCACGGTGCCCAACGGCACGCGGATGAAGTTGGTCCCCAGGTCGTTGAGTTCCGACTCCGTGCGTATTGCGCTCGACACGCCGATCTGGAGGATCGGGACGTCGGTCGCGTTGAAGCGCACCATGAACGGCGGCGTCATGCCGGGCGGCATGAGTCGCGTGACACCCTGCGACGCGGCCGTGAGCTGGGCCATGCCGGCGTTCACGTCGGCGTCAGGCTGGAAGTAGACCTTGATGATGCTCAGGCCGTTCAACGACTGCGACTCGATGTGCTCGACGTCGTTGACATAGCTCGAATAGACGCGCTCGGAGAGACTGACGACGCGTTGCTCCATCTCTCTTGGCGACAACCCGCCATAGCTCCACAGCATGGAGACCACGGGCACGTTGATCGTCGGAAAGATGTCGATCGGCATGCGCAGGATGGCGACGACCCCGAAGACCAGCATCAGGATGGCCACGCAGACGAACGTGTACGGACGCCGGAGCGCGATATGTACGAGCCACATGTGGCTAGCCTTCCCCGATCTGCAGTGTCTGGCGGGTCGTCACAACGACCGCCCCACGAGCGCCTCGAGCGTTGCGCGCGTGATCTGATAGTTGTAGTGCGCCGCCACGAGCCCCAGCTCCGCCTGCGTCACCGCGACTTCCGACGTGAGCCGGTCAAGCGACGTTGCAATGCCGGCGCGGTAGCGATCCGTCTGGACCCGCAGGTCCTCGCGCGCCGCCGTCACGGCATCGCTGGCCAGTGAAATGTTCTCCTGCGCAAACCGCAGGGCGCTCAGCAGTCGCGATGCGTCCGCGCGCACCTGCCGCGTGGCATCGAGTGCCGTCACACGCGACACCTCGGCCAGCGCCTCGGCACGTGTCACGGCATCTTCCCGCTGAAAGCCATTGAAGATCGGAAAGCTGGTGCCAAGCCCGAGCTGCCATCCCGGCCGTGTCGCGCCGATCAGCGACGTCTGGTTCGCGAAGTTGTAGCCACCGAGCAACCGGATGTCCGGCGCGTACAGCGAGCGCGCCGAGCGGTTGGCGGCTTCCGTCGCGCGCGCCGACGCCTCCGCCGCCTGCACGGTCGGCGCGGCACTCACCGCGAGCTGCACGATCTCCGTATCGCTCATCGAGAGCGGGCGCGGATCGAGCGTGGCGGGCGGCTTGGCGCCGATCGGACCGTCAGCTCCCACGAGCCGACCCAATGCGTAGGCCGCGGCCTGAAGCGTGTCGCGCGACGCAAGCGCCTGCTGGCGAGCCGTCGTCAGCTCGAGGCTCGCGCGCAGGTCGTCCGACTTCGTGGCCGTCCCCGCGCGCACGCGATCCCGCGCGTACTTGAGGCCTTGCGCTGCCCGCAGCACGCGCGCGTCGGCCACCGTCATCAGGTCGCCCCCACGCAATGCTTCGTAGTACGCACGCTCGGCGGCCAGTGTGACCTGGTAGCGCTGGCTTACGTCAACGGCCTGCGCGGCCTCGAGGTCCGCGCGCGACCGCAGCTTGTCCGCGCCGCGCCGGCCGCCGGTGAACAGGTCGATCGACGTGGCCAGGCCGGCCGAGTAGCTCGTCGCGCCGTTGCCCGCGAGGGTCGGCGTCGTCGCGACGTCCGAGCGCAGCGCGTTGGACGTCGCCGTGAGCGATGGCAAGTAGGCCCCGTTGGCGACGCGACCCTCACTGCGCGCCGTGCGCACCCCGGCCTGTCCGCCGGCGACCGCAGGACTCACCGCAATTGCGCGGGCAATGACCGTTGGAAGGTCGAGCGTGGAGTCGATGCGAACCGTCGGCATCATGCCGCGCGACGCGCCAGCTGAGCTCTCCTGCGCGAGCAGGTTCCACGGCGTCATGTACAGCAGGGCGGCCAACGCTGCCGCCCGGAAAAATAGATGTCGATTCGTGTGCATTCAGTGACTCTTACGCATGATAGCGGCGCGCCGCTGGATGATTCGCCGCGCGTCCACCGATTTCCGCCGTTGTCCTAGGCCTGCCCAGCGGGGCCCTCACCCGGCAACGCCGACGGAGCGCGCGGATCTATTGAAGCCGGCAATTCGCGCCTCGTGCCGGCCGCGGCCGCATCCTCCTCCCGACGCGACGGCAGCGCAAACCCGAACACACTGCCCCCCTCCGCCGGAAACTCCGTCCACACGCGCCC
The DNA here is from genome assembly GCA_028287305.1 of Gemmatimonadota bacterium. Taxonomy (GTDB): domain Bacteria; phylum Gemmatimonadota; class Gemmatimonadetes; order Gemmatimonadales; family Gemmatimonadaceae; genus JAQBPX01. The sequence continues at coordinate 16,126 of JAQBPX010000012.1, read as the reverse complement.
CCCAAGCGACGCGACCGTCTCCTGCACGATGCTCAGGCCAAGGCCCGTTCCCTCGATGCCTGTGACCGTATCGCCGTGGGCGCGATAGAACTGCTCGAACAGTCGCTCCCGCGCTGGCGGGTCGACGCCCAATCCATTATCCGCCACGCGCACCAGCAGTTCCCCGGGGCGCGCGGGCGTCGACACGATCAGCTCCGCGGTAACCTGCACCCACCGCTTTGGCTTCCGCTTGTCCGCGTACTTAATTGCATTGGAGACGTAGTTCCCAAGGCAGAGCTCGACCGCCGCAGCATCGACCTCCACCGCGGGAATCTGTGCGTCCACCTGCACGTTGACGTGATTGAGTGTCGCTGCGTCGCGCAGCTGCCGCACGACCTCCGCGACCGCCTGCGGCAGCATCACGTTGCGCTGCTGGCGCGTGTCGCCGTCCATGCGTGACAGCGCCGCGAGATTCTCGATCACGCGCTGCATGCCCTCCGCATTCTGCGCCACGATGCGATTGAACTGGGTGACCTGCGCCGGCTCGAGCCAGGGCTCCATCAGCAGCCCGGCCGCACCGCGAATGGCGCCCACGCGATTCTTCAGCTCGTGCGACACCATCCGGTTGAATCGCCGCAGGCGTTCCTCGCGCAACCGCACCTGTTCCGCTGATTTGCGCAGGAAGTGATTCATGGTCGACTGCCGGATGTGCTCGAGCACCTCGGCCACGCGCTGCCAGCAGTACGCGACCTCGTCAGGTTTCGCGTCACCCACGAGCGCCAGCTCCTCGCGCATGACGTTGTACAGGATGTTGGCGAGCAGCTCGTGCTCCTTCAGGATCTCGTATGCGTCGAACCCTTGCGCATGCCGGAGCGCCCCCAGCTCCATCGACTTCGCGTCGAGCGGCACCGTCCCTTCGTTCGCGGTGTCGCCATGCTCCAGGAAGTCGGCAATCCCATCGACGAGGATCGGGACGTGATTCAGGAGCTCGTCCGTCGGGAACACGCGCTGGGGCTCGATGCTCACACGCGCGATGATGCGCTCGAGCCAGCGGCCAACTATCTCCGAGCGGGCGGCCCGCATGCGATCCGCGAGTCGCTCAGGGAGCGCATTCCGGTCCGACGACGACGTGTTCATGTTCTCCACCTGGACGTGTTTGGCGGCGGCAGTGGGAGCGGCAGCGTCGGTCGCGTGCCGTTCGCTGACCACTTATGTTGCACTGGATACCCTGCCGCGACGGCGTTGTGGCGTGTCCGACCGGATAGCTCAGTTGGTAGAGCAGGAGACTTTTAATCTTCAGGTCGTGGGTTCGATCCCCACTCCGGTCACTCCAAGATACGTTCCACCCGCGGCGTGCGCCGGAACGCAGCGTTCGCGCGCGGCAGCGGCTAACCAACCGGAACTCATGCTGACAGATCGCCTCCTGCTCGTCGTGCTGGCGGCTTCATGCACAGGCTGCGCCGCCGCCACCGCGTCACCGTCGACGACTCCGGATCGGGTGATCGTCTCGGACAATGGCTCGCCAATCCGCCAGGCGGCCACTGAAATGGCCCGCGCGCAGATCAACGCCCCGCTCTCCCGTGTTTGGCCGGCGCTCGTGGCGTCGTATGCGGCGCTGGGTATTGACCCCACCGTCTCCGATGCCGCCGCGGGAACGTATGGCAATCAGGGTTTTCGCATGCCGTCGCGACTGCGGGATCGCCCCGTGCAGGACTACTTCGACTGTGGCACCAGCCTCGGTAACCTCGGCTCGTCGGGCCACGTCGTGGCGCGCGTGGAGTCGCAGCTGACAGCAGTGTCCGACAGCGCAACGACGGTCGTGACCGTCGTGCGCGGGCGGTACCGGTCCGACGCCGGAACGAGTAACAGCCTCGTGGAATGCGCCAGCCGGGGCGTACTCGAGGAATACCTCCGCGTGGACATCACGCGCCGACTGGCGCAGGCTCGGTAGGCGGCTGGATGTGAAACGGGCTCGCGACCGAATGGCCGCGAGCCCGTCGAACTACCGCAACATCGACGTCAGGGTGCTCGGTCGATGCACTGCTTGTACTGCGGGTTGTTCGTTTCCTCGAAGGGAATCGGCAGGTTCACATCCGTGCCGTAGGAGCCACCCTTCGCGACGAGATACGCGCCCGTCGGGAAGACCGTCTCTGCTCCGCGCGAGTAGTACTTGATCAGGCGTCGCAGGTCGCCGAGGCGGTGCGACGTGAGGAACAGGTCGAGTGCGCGCTCCTGGAAAAGCAGGTCCTGCTTGCCCGTGGCGCTCAGCGCGGCCTCGGCTGCTGCCGTGATCGCCGCGGGCGGCGCCGGTGGTACCGCCGTGCCGGCCGCGTACGTCTTCGAGTTCGCGCGCGCCTCATTCAATTTCGCCAGGAAGGTGGCGTCGTCACCAGCGCGAAGCGCTGCTTCCGCCTCGATCAGGCGCGCCTCCGTGCCAAGCGCGAGCGGCGTCGGCGCCGAGCGCGTCTGGTACTTCAGCGGCTGATAGAACGGCGTGGCACCATCAAAGCCCAGCGCCGTGCGCACCACCGGCGCTCTCGGATCGTTCAGCGTGACGAACGGAATACCGTTGACACCTTCCTTGTCCGAGACGCTGAAGCGCTTCGACGTCACGGTGAACGAGTAGTTGGCGTTGTACTGGCGCGACGTATTCTCGTCGTGCAGCACGTTGTACGCGAACGTCGTCGGCACCGCGGCAACCGTCGCGGCAGCCGCCGCGAAGTTGTTCTGGTCGAGCTGCGCGCGCGCCTTGCCGATGCGCGCGAGGTTGAGCGCCGTCGCGCCGCTGGCGCCCGCGGCAGTGGCGACCGTGATCGCGGAGTCGAACTTCGCGAGCGCCACCGTGAGCAGCTGCGCGCCGGTCTGTGGGTCGCCGTACGCGAACGACCCATCGTCATTCACCTTGCTCGTCGGCACGCCGTTGCAGTAGTTCTCCGCGAACAGGACGTACATGTAGGCCGCGAGCGCCTGTACCTCGGCGCGGTTCGCGTTGGCCGGATCGAACTGCGCGTAGCGGCTCGACACCAGTTCGGCCGTCGCGCGCGCGCGCTGGGCGTTCTGGAAGATCGGCAGCATCGAGCTGTTGATCGGGTTGGTCGTGCGCCGATCGACCTCGATGCGGGTTGGGAACGTCTCGGCGTTCAGGTATTCGTCGGAGAGGAGGCCGGCGAAGATCACCTGCCCCTCGCTGCCACTGCTTCCGGCGTACGCCACCTGGAAGTCGCCGAGACTCGCCGCGTACGCGCTGCTCAGCGCCGCGGGGCCGGTGAGGTCACTGGGCAGCACCACGTCGGGCGTGCCGACCGTGAGGAGCTTGTCGGGGTTGCACGCGGTGCCGATCGCGAGGCACCCGCCGAGCAGCGCGAGCGCGCCTCGTCGGGCGAAGTAATGTCGGTTCATCTGTATGTTGAGCATTGATGGATGGCGGCGTTAGAAGCTGAGGGCGAGGCGCGCGGTGAAGTACCGCACCTGCGGAGCAGTCAGGAACTCGGCGGTTGTGAAGTTCGCCTGCGCACCGGCGTTCGACTCCGGGTCGAGACCCGTGTAGTTCGTCCAGGTGTGGAGGTTCCGGCCCGCGAAGGTCAGGCTGGCGGAACCCGCATGCAGTTGGCTCGCAAAGCGGTCGGGCAGCGACAACGTCACGGCCACTTCACGCAGCTTCGTGAACGTCGCATTCTCGAAGTAGCCCGCGTAGGTGTTGTACGGTGCCGGCAGGGTGGTCGCCACCGCGGCCGCCTGCGCCGCGAGGTTTGCCGCCGACGGCGTCTGTGAGGGCGCCCCGTTCACGATGAGCTGATTGCGGTAGTTCGACGTGTAGTTGAACAGCTTCTGCCCGCTGCGGTGATCGAGCGTGGCCGTGAAGCGAATCACGTGGCCAAACGCCAGCGACGGTGCGAAGGACACTTCCGCCGCCGGGAACGGCGAGCCCTGGTACGAGGCAGAATCCGCGACCGTGACTTCGCAGTCGGCACTGCCGCGCCCGTTCGGGCACCCGATGAGGCCATCACCATTGATGTCGTTGTACGTCAGCGCGCGCTGGTAGTACGAGCCGAGCGGGAGGCCCGCCTTGATGATCTGCGTGCTGCTGAAGCCGGCCGGGATGTCCGGGATGCGATTGCCGAGTGCGTCAACGCCGAGATCGTCGAGATGGTTGGTCGTCCACGCGCCATTGACGGTGACGTCGAATGTCACCTTGCGGCTCTCATACAGCGTCGCGCGCAGGAGGGCCTCGTCGCCATAGTTGCGCACCTGTCCCAGGTTCTGGAACCGGTTGGCGCTCGAGCCGAGGGACGGCGCGAGGTTCACGTTGACGAGCGCATCCTTCGTGATCTTGTTGTAGTGCGTGTACTCGAGGTTGACGCGGTCGTTGAAGAGGCCGAGGTCGAACCCACCCTCGACTTCCGTCGACTTTTCCGGCTTGAGGCTGGTGTTGCCCGCGCCGCCGATGGTGAATCCGGGAACGTCCACACCGTTCACGACCACCGCGACTGGCGTGTAGTACTGTTCGGCCGCGAGGTAGCCGGGGTTCTGGCCCGCGGATCCCGTGGCGGCACGCAGGCGCAGCGACGTGACGCCGCGAACCTTCGGGAAGTACGACTCATCGCTGATGACCCAGGAGCCGGACAGCGACGGATAGTAGACGCGCGAGAAGTTCTGGCCGAAGGCGCTGTTCTTGTCGGAACGGATGCCGAGCGTCAGGAACATGCGATCACGCCACGCGAGTTGCTCGCGACCCAGGAAGCCGAGCGTGCGTACCTCGCTGCTCGTCTCGCTCACCGAGAAGCGCGCGTTGGTGCCGGCCAGCGAGTTCGAGCCGCCGAGCAGCTTGGCGCCGAACGCGTCGGTGCGCGTGGAATAGATGTCGGTGTACTGCGATCCAATCGCGGTGGTGAGCTTCAGTGCCGACGTGGCATCGTAGGTCGCCGTGGCGTTGAGGCTTGACGTGTAGTTGGCGACGTAGGCGCGATACACGCCGCGCGAGCCATCGAGCGTGTTCTGGCTGTAGGCCAGCACGTTCGGTTGAATCGTCTCGTTGTCGTTGCGGTTGTCGACGTCCGCGCCGAAGGTGCCATTCACGGCGAGCCAGGAGATCGGGGTCCAGTTGCTCGCGATGCTGCCCGTCAGGCGCTGCACGCCTTGGCGCGTGTTGATGTTGTAGAACGCCTTCGGATCGATGCCTGGGTTGTAGTAGCCGCGGCTGAGCGTGTCCGAGCCGCAGAGGCCGGGATGCTGCAGGTTCAGGCCGTTCGGACCGCAGTCCGCCGCCTTGCCGAGCTGCGAGCCCGAGACCACGCCGAATGCGTTGTTGTCATCCTGCGGGCGCCGAAGGTCGCTGTTCGTGAAGCCGATGCTCACCTGTGCGTCGAGGCTCTTCGCGAGCTGGCCGCGGACGTTGGTGCGGATGTTCATCCGCTGGCTGTTGTTCACCAGGATGACGTTCTGCTCCTTCTGGTACTCGCCCGAGAGGAAGTAGGTGGCGAGATCCGATCCACCCGCCACGCTCGCACCGGCGATGCGGCGGTCGCCATTGCTCTCCATGCCGGCGGTGGCCAGGGGCAGGTTCGAGATCGTCGAATCCACCGCGACGCACTTCGACGCCGCGAGCGACGTGCGCGAGTAGAGGCTGCAGTTCGTCACCAGCGCACCGGCCGCCGTGTGGCCGTACGAGCGGAAATTCGGCTCGTAGTTGTTGACGTCCTTGATGCTGCCCGTTTCACTGAAGACGTCCCATCGCGTCGCGCCGGCGCGTCCCTTCTTGGTCGTGATCTGGATGACGCCATTGGCGGCGGCGGTCCCATACAGGGCCGCTGCGGCTGGGCCCTTGATGATCTCGATGTTCTCGATCTCTTCGGGATTGATGTCGTTCAGGCGGGACGGCAACTGACCGCCGGTTCCGATGGCGGACGACGACGGGTTGTTGTCCACCCGCGCGCCGTCGATGATGAGCAGCGGCTCATTCGACAGCGAGATCGAGTTGGACCCGCGGATGCGGACGCGTGAGCCCGCGCCCGTCTCGCCGGCGGCCTGCTGCACCACCACGCCCGGCGCGCGCGAGCTCAGCGCGTCGGCGAACGTACTGATCGCGGCCTTGTTGATTGCCGAGCTGTCGATCGTGGCCGTCACCGCGCCATTCTCACGCTTCCGCTCCGTCGTGCCCGTGGCCGTCACGACGAAGACGTCGAGCTGTGCCGCAGAAACCACGATGGAGAAGTCTGCCGTTGCCACGCCGCTCGCCGGAACGGAAACGGTCCGCGTCTGCGGAGCGTAGCCGATGCGCTGCGCGGTCACCTGAATCGTTCCGGCCGGAACGGCCGTGATACGATAGTTGCCCGCGTCGTCGGTGAGCGCTGCGCGGGGGCTCCCCGCCACGCGCACCTGCACGCTTGCGAGGGGGCGCTGGGAGTTGCGATCCGTGACTTTGCCGGTCACCACGCCGGTCGCCGTCTGGGCGAACGCTGGCAGGGCCAAGGGCAAAGCGAGCATGGCCATGATAAGCCGTCGGACTGATCCGTAATTCAAGTGTTCCTCCAATGGAGACGGACTAACGAAGTGCGAACGAACGCGCTGTGTACACAATGGTTCATACAGGTGAAGCGGGCACTGCTGGCGTATCTACCTATTCACCCCCGCCAACTCTGGGAGGTCACAGTCACACCGATCATTTCCGCAAAGTTTCGCTCACGACGATTTATGCCTAACGTTCGGCATGCCAAGATCATCCCTGGCGTACTTCGTCATGGCCCTGCTGGACCTCGGTGTGCCCGCCGCGGCGCAGTCAGGCAGTGTCAGCGCGGGGCTCGCCTCATTCGCCGGAAGCGTGCTCGCCGAGGGAACGCGCGAGCGGCTCGACGGCGCCACGGTCACCCTCGTCGAGCTCGATCGCTCAACGACATCGGACGCGAAGGGCGCGTTCTTCCTGTCGGGGTTACCGACCGGTGACTACCACCTCGTGGTCCATCGGCTCGGCTTCGACCCGCTACGCGTGCGCGTCCGCCTCGAGGCCGACCACCGCCTCGAGGCCGATATCGAGCTCACACGCAACGCGCCTGTCGTGCTCGATCCACTCCAGGTGAACGCGGCGGTCGATCGGCAGCTGGGAGACATCCTTCGTCGGCGCGCGACCGCCCAAGGCACAGTCTTCCTGCGCGACGAGCTCGACTCGCTGCGCGGCACGTCGGTGGGCGAGCTGCTGCGACGCGAAGCCAAGGGCGCGAAGCTGATCCGCTATGCGCGCACCGGCGCCCTCCTCGTGGCGACCGGCCGTGGCATGGGGACGATCAGCCTGCTGCCCCTCGCCGATCCAAACGACTCGCGGAGTCCGCGCGCCTGCTTCGCGCAGGTCATCGTGGACGGCGTGCGCATCTACGCGCCCGATGCGGTCAACCGGTTCGCGGTCCCCAACCTCGACCAGTACGACGCCGCAACGCTCGAAGCCGTGGAATTCTACGCCGGCCCTGCGACGACCCCGCCGGAGTTCGTTGGGGCCGGCGCCCAGTGCGGGACACTGATGCTCTGGACGCGCCGCAGCCGCTGAGGCTCAGCGCGTGGGCGCGGGCGGCTTCGCGAGCCACTCGCCGCCGTCCACCACCATGGTCGCGCCGGTGATCCACGCGCCGCCCGGCGAAGCAAGGAACGCCACCATGTTCGCGATGTCCGCCGGCGCCCCCCAGCGCTGCAGCGGAATCATCGTCTTCGCGTAGCCATCCATGGCCTTCTCGATGGCAAACACGTCGACCACGCCATCCGCCGACGGCGGCGGCGTGAACGCCTTCCGCACCCCCTCCGTGGGAATGGGACCCGGCGCCACGGAATTCATCCGCACCCGGTACTTCGCCCACTCGAGCGACAGCGTCTTGGTGAGCGCGTCGATGCCGGCCTTGGCCGCGGTCGCATGCGCCATCAACGGCCACCCGCGATAGTGCAGCGTCATCGAGATGTTCACGATCGACCCGCCACCCTGCGCCTTCATCACTGGCAGCACCGCCTGGGAACAGAAGAAGGTGCCGTAGAGGTCGATCTCGATCACGCTCTTCCACGCATTCTCGGACAGCGTCTCCGACGGCGCGTAGAAATTCCCGGCGGCATTGTTGACGAGCAGGTCGATGCGACCGAGCGACGCCGACACTTCGGTGACCATGGTCCGGACGAGATTCGTATCGCGCACGTCGACCGCCCGCGCACTCGCCTTTCCGCCCGTCGCCACGATCTCGGCCGCCGCTGCTTCCACGCGCTCCAGCTTCCGGCTCGCCAGGACGACGTGCGCCCCGAGCGACGCGAGGAGGTCAGCGATGCCACGACCAATCCCGCTGCCGCCGCCGGTGATGAGCGCCACTTGGCCATCGAACAGGCCGGGCCGAAAGACGGACGTCTGCTCTGTCGTCACGCGAGCTCCGATGCGAGGGGTGAACCTTCGTCGAGCGCATCGAAGAGGGCGTCAGCGAGCGCGGTTGCCTCGGCCTCCGGTGCAAAGGACAGCGCGAACGACAGCTGGCTCACGGGCGCGAACGACCGCCGATGGTGCGGCGTGAGGCCATGGGAGTCGAGGCCGGCGTGATGGTCACGGGTGCCGTACCCCACGTTGGTCTCCCAGTGATAGTGCGGATGTCGCCGGGCCAGCGCCTGCATGAGGCGGTCGCGGGTGACTTTCGCGATGATCGACGCGCAGGCAATCGAGTGGCATCGCGCATCCCCGCCGACGATGGCCGTGTGCTCGATGCCCAGCGTACGAATCATCAGGCCGTCGATGACGACGTGATTCGGCGTCACCTTGAGGCGCGTGATTGCGCGCCGGATCGCCAGCACCGAGGCGTGGTAGATGTTGTAGCGGTCCACTTCGCGCACGCTCGCGGCTCCGATCGAAATGGCGAGCGAGCGCTCGCGGATCCGCGCCGCCAGCTTGTCGCGCTCGCCCGCCCGCAACGCCTTCGAATCGTCGATCCCACGGATGGCTTTTGCGTCGCAGGGCATGATGACGGCGCATGCGACGACGGGGCCCGCAAGCGGGCCCCGTCCGACTTCATCCACACCGGCGAGCAATGGGCCCTTGCTGCTGCGCAAGTCGCGCTCGATTGCGCTCCATTTGCGCATGCAGCGGTGCCCGGCGCGAGCTACTTCGCGGCTTGCGGAGTACGGACCTTCATTTCCTTGATGCGGGTCGCCTTGCCCGTGAGGCTGCGCAGGTAGTACAGCTTGGCGCGACGAACACGACCGCGGCGCACGACGATGACTTCTGCGAGCATCGGGCTGTGCAGCGGGAAGATGCGCTCGACACCGACACCGTTGGAGATCTTGCGCACGGTGAACGTCTGGCTGACGCCGACGCCACGCTTCGCAATGCACACTCCCTCGAACGCCTGGATGCGCTCCTTCTCCCCTTCCTTCACTCGCACATTCACGCGAACGGTATCACCGGCGCGGAACGCTGGGAGATCGCGGAGCCACTCTTTCTGGGTTTCGATGAAGACATGCATATGACGACAGGTTCGGGACGTAACTGGAATAGACTTGGGAACTTAGCAGGGGTGGTGCGTGGAGTCCAGTGGCCGGGAGGAGACAGGGGGATAGGACGATAGGAGGATAGGATGATAGGACAAGCCGAGCTCCTGCTGTCCTTTCATCCTATCCTCCTATCGTCCTATCCTCCCCCCAAGTTCTCAGTGTTCCTCCGCCCTCCCGAACAGCAACTCGACCTCCCCGCGCTGCCCCGGCGGGGCGATGACGTACACATAGTCTCCCGGCTCCAGCCTCGTCGCCCCCGATGGCGCGATGAGCCCACCCGCCCGCTCGAGCATGCTCACCGCAGCCCCGGCGGGAAATGGGATCTCCGAGAGGGCAGCCCCCGACACCGCGAGGTGCGGCGAAATGAAGTACGCGTTCAGCGCGTCCCCCTTCGGTGCGCGCACGTCGATCTCCACCGACGACTTGGGCGGAGGCGGTGCAGCCGATTCCACCCCCAGCACGCGCGTTGCCCAAGGCACGGTCGCGCCCGGCACCAGCGCACCCACGACCACGACCACGAATACCACGTCGAACAGTGGCCGGGCTCCTTCCACGCCAGCCATGATCGGAATGGTGGCCAACACGATCGGGACCGCGCCGCGAAGACCGACCCAGCCGACATAGGCCGCCTCGCGCCACCGGTAACGGAATGGCGCGAGGCACACAGCCGTCACCAGCGGACGCGCCACCACAGCGAGAAAGAGCGCGATGCCCACCCCGATCGGCGCCACCTGCCACACGCGCGACGGATAGACCAGCAACCCGAGCAGCAGGAACATCAGCACCTGGCTCAACCAGCCGAGCGCATCGTGCACGCGTCGAATGCCCACGGCATGCGGCAGCGTTCCGCTCCCGAGCACCACCCCCGTGACGTACACCGCGAGAAAGCCGCTCCCGTGCAGGAGGGTCGTCACACCGAAGGACAGGCACGCGACGGAAAGGGTGAATGCCGGATACAGGCCGGCGGCGGGTAGACGGATGCGGAGCAGCATCCAGCGCCCGACGAAGGCGATTGTCAGCCCTGACACGACGCCAACGCTCAGCTCACGGGCAACAGCGATCGCCAATGCGGCGGGCTTCACCATGTGGCCGCTCGCGAGCGCGGCCGTGAGCGCCGTCGTGAGGATGACCGCCATCGGGTCATTGAGTCCCGACTCCACTTCCAGCGTCATGCCGACGCGCTGTCGCAGTCGCGTGCCCGTGGCCGTGAGGACGGAGAACACCGCGGCGGCGTCGGTCGAGGACACGATCGCGCCGAGCAGCAGCGCCATGGTCCACGAGAGCCCGATGACATGCGCGACGGCCGCGACGAGACCCGCGGTGGCCAATACGCCGAAGGTCGCGAGCACCGTAGCCGGCGCAAGCACCGAGCGCGCCGACGTCCACGACGTGTTCAGGCCACCATCGAACAGGATCAGCGCCAGCGCCGTCGTGCCGAGGCGGAATGTGAACGCGTAGTCGTCGAACGGGATTCCGCCGAAGCCTTCCGTGCCCGCCAGCACGCCGACCAGCAGGAAGAGTAGCGCCACCGGCAGCCCGAGCCTCGCGGACGCCCGGCTCAGCGCGACGCTGGCGCCGAGCAGCAGGCCGAAGGAGGAAAGAATGATCGCCGTCGCCATGGGCTCGACGGCGATCATGAACCCCTCCTTCCGCCAGGAACTACGACATCAGAACGCCCCGTCCGCTCGCGCGTACGAGACGACTGCGGCGCCGACGCGCTTGCCGTGCTCACTGCCCCCGGTGATATCACTGCGATAGTGGATTCCGCCGTACAATCGCGACATCCCGGCCTCGGCGGCCATGCTGTTGAAGGATGTCGCCCCGTCCGGGAAAAGATACCCGAGGGTCGTTGCGGCAGCCGACGAAAACGTCGAGTGCCCCGAGGGATACGAGGGGAAGTTCGGCAAGCCGATGAAGGTCTTGATCGACGGATCGAGTTGGGCCGGTCGCGGGTTGTAGTAGCGGTACTTCGTGTCCCAGCATCCGACCGCGACGTCGTGCATCGCCATGTTGAGGAGGGCGAACGCACGCGCCGCCCGCACCTCGCTCATCTGCGCCGACCGCACGTAGTCGGAAGCGATCGCATTCCAGTGGCCGGGCGGTGTAGGAGTACCGACGCCATCGTTCCACTTGAGGGCGATGGCCTCCTGCTCGCGCGTGAGGTTGGTCACGGTGCTCTTCACTTCCGCGAGGTCGTCCTTCATCTGCTGCGACGACGTCGACGGCGGCGCCAGCGGTTCTGCCGCGACGACCTCGGCGGGCGTCATCGTCCATGCCTTGACCTGCCCGAAATTGGCCAGCATACCTGGTCGCGCTGGGCTCTCCTGGCTCGCCCACGCGATCTCGCCACGGGCCGTGGCCGCGGCAGCCTGCGACTGCCAGAGCGCCGGCGTACCGACGGCGGCCTTCATGCCGTCATTGGCCGCGCGCGCGAGCACGAGTGTCGCGACCGCCTTGCCGAGCGCCAGGCCCGCGGCGACGTCGCTCGCCGTCGCCCGACCGGACAGGACCGCCGCATCGCGCTGCTCCGCGGCCGCCTTCGTGATCTCCTCCAGCGCGCCAGGGAAAAGCGACTTGAGCATCTCGGCGGTCACGCCGGAGAGCACCGCGTCTTCTGACGGATAACCCGGAAGGTCGCCCGCCGGCACCAGGGTCGTGACCGATGCGTCGACGCGCGCGGGCGACGGGCGATTGTACTTGTACTTCCAGTACCACGCGGCCTTGAGTGCCTCGTACTGCGCCACGCTCACGTAGCTGTAGGCGCGCGAGGCGTATGGTGGATTGGCGAATGGAAACTGCGGGTCGCCAAAGGGATTTTCGGCGTCCGGCACGGGATAGGTTCCGTCGGCACGAGGCGCCGGTGGGAGGTTGTACCGAGCCACCAGTCCGCGCTCGATCTCGTTCCAGTGCAGCACGCCGCCTGCGCTCCACACCGACAGCGCGCGTCGCTGCGCGTCCGTCATGTTCGCCTGTGCCGACTTCACCGCCGCCACTTCTGCCAGGTAGGTGTCGCTCGTGGCGGCAGTCGGCGCGGGAACAGCCACTTGGTCCGGCCCAGTCATCACGATCATGCGCCACGCTCCAGCGCCCGCGTCGACGTTCGACGGCTGCAGTGGTGCGCCGACTTCCGTGATGGAGATGCTCTTGTCGCAACTGGTGATCGCGAGGCTGGTCACGACACACAGGGCCATTACCGCCGCGGTGCGTGGCGCGCTCATGGCGTGATGGACGTTCGCACGGGGGGTCATGGTGGGCCTAGAGGTGCAGCGCATACGTGAGTCCCGTCATGATCGTGGTAGACTGGCCGACGTTGCGACCGCGGAGGGTGTGCATCGCGCCAAGGTCGAGCCGTAGGCCCGCCACGCGCGGAAGGAAGTACATCACCTCGGCGTGACCCATGGTGAAGTCCATGCGATTGGACACGAACGGCATGTCCTGCCGGCGAATGTCGCCGCCGCCGAGGGTGCGCTGTTCGGTGAGGCCGACAGGAATGCACCAGCGCGTGTTCTGGAATCCGATCGTCGCGCGATAGTCGGCGACATCCGGCATCAGGACCTCGTTGCTCGCGACAAACTGTCCGTCGGTGAAGTAGGTGCTGCGATCGAGGGTCACGTTCGAACGCCACACGCGCTGCCCGTATCCGTCGACGAACCACCCGGTGCGATCCTGGAGGTGCAACGCGGCTCGCCCAGTGAGGCTTCGGCTGTGGAGCCCAATGGACATGGGCAGGAAGTCAGGGGTGTAGTCAGCCGTCGGGATTCCCGCGCCACCAACCGCCAGCAGCTTGAGGCGCGCCCGGCCCGCGATCATCGCGTTGATGACGCGATACTTCGCCATGACGGTGAGATCCTGTCGTCCACTCTCGCCGTGGAGCACGCCCTGGCTCGCTTCGGTGGTGATGTACGGCAGCGACGCCAGCACCGTGAGCTTGCTGCTGAAACCGTAGGCGACCGTGCCGGTGATCGTGCGCGTCGTGACGGTGCCGATGTTTCCATTTGTACGCTTGAGCGCACCCTCCCAGTACTGATCCCACGTGTCGCGCCCAAACATCGCGGTAGTGTGCATCTCACGCGGCTGTAGCATCTCCGCGTCCTCGAGCGTCTGTGCCGCGGCAGGCGTCGCGATGGAAAGCAGGGCCAACACGCCGAGTGTCGACACGGTGATCGCATGGCGCGACGGCGCGCGCGCTTGAGAAAATGATGGAGCTAGGGGCCGCATGCGTGGGCGAGTGGCGAGACGAGGAGGGAACTACGTTCGCCTACGTTTCGTCCGCGCTCAATATTTGTCAACCTGTCGGAGCGAAAGGGGAGTCACCACTTTGCTCATTTTTGCTCGATGCCGGCGCCGAGTCGTACAGCTTTGCGATACGAGAGCGGACAAAGTGATTTTACCGCAGAGGTCGCGGGGAGCGCAGAGGAAATCGGAAAAGATCCGTTGCAGTCCTCCGCGTCCTCTGCGACCTCTGCGGTAAAATGCAGTTCTGTCCTCTGCCTTGTGATGCCGTCAACTCGATTGACGACGCTCATTGGTGAGACGATCGGCCTGCTCGCGCCGCCATTGCGCGATCTTTTTGTGGTCGCCGCTGAGCAGGATGTCCGGTACGGTGTGTCCTCGGAACTCCGGTGGCCGCGTGTACGACGGCGCCGAGAGACCGCGCTCCCAGAAGGAATCACCGTAGGCGCTCTCGGGGTCGCTCATCGCACCGGGCAACAGTCGCACCGTGGCATCGATCACCGCGAGCGCGGCGGGCTCGCCCCCACTCAGCACGAAGTCGCCGAGCGACAGCTCTTCGGTTGCCAGGTGGTCAGCGACGCGCTGGTCGACGTCCTTGTAGTGCCCGCAGAGGATCGTGAGTTGGTCGCCGGCCGCGAATCGCACCGCATCCGCCTGCGTGAAGCGACAGCCGCGCGCACTCATCAACACGATCGGCGAGGTGGCTCCGAGTGCCTCCACCGCCTCGAAGAACGGTGCGGGCTTCATCACCATGCCGGGACCGCCACCATACGGCGTGTCATCCACGGTGCGATGACGGTCATGCGTGTAGTCGCGCAAGTCAACGATGTTGAACGTCACCGATCCCGCCGCCGCGGCACGCGCAGGGATGCTCAGCGCCAGCGGCGCCTCGAAGAACGGCGGGAAGATCGTGACGACGTTGATGATCACTCGAGCAGCCCCTCGGGCGGCGTCACCACGATGACGCGGGCGTCCTTGTCGACCGACGCAATCGTGTGGTCGTCATAGAGCAGCAACACGGTCTCGGCGTCGCGCGGCTCGGTGCGCCGCACGTCGAGCGCGAGCCCCTGCGGAAGGTCGTACAGCTCTTCCACGGTGCCAACGGGCTGACCGCCAATGAGCTCGACGCGCATGCCGATGAGGTCATGGAGGAAGACCTCGTCGTCGGCCGGGGCCGGCACCTCATCGGCGGGCAACAACAGGTAGCGGCCGCGCCACAGCTCGGCCGCATTCCGCTCGGGCACCTCGTCGAAGCCGACGAGCATGCCCTCGTTGAAGGGCCGCACCGAGCGTACATGCAGCTCCTGTCGCGACGGGGAGACGTCGCCGGTTGCGGTACCCGCAAAAACACGACGGCCGGGCGCGAAGACCGCGTCCGGCGCATCTGTGATGGCCTCCACGACGACCTCGCCGCGAATGCCGTGTGCCTTGCGGACCCGCCCGACGATGATGAACGCGGGCGTTGTCATCGCAGCGCGGCGTTACGCCTCTTCGGCCTTCTCGCCGAGGGGCACCGCGTTCGCCTGCAGCTTGGAGGCGAGGCGCGTTTCGTGGCGCTCCTTCAGGAGACCAGCCTTGCGGAGCAGCGAGCGGACGGTGTCCGTGGGCTGCGCTCCGACGTTGAGCCAGTGGTTCACGCGGGCGGCGTCGAGGTTGATCGCCTTGTCGCCCGTGCGGGGCTGATACTGGCCGACAATCTCGATGAACTTGCCGTCGCGCGGGCTCTTCGAGTCGGCGACGACGATACGGTACATGGGGGCCTTCTTGCGGCCAACCCGGCGAAGACGAATCTTGACGGCCATTTTTTCAGATCTCCTGAGTGGAACTACCTGGGCTCATCGCGTATCCGGCGTTTCCGGACCGCACCCTGGAACAGCGGGATGATAGGACGATAGGAAAATAGGATGATAGAAAACGGGACTGCTGAGCAGTCCTATCCTCCTATCCTCCTATCATCCTATCTCCCTGAAGTTAACTACCTCAGGCCGCCAAACATACCCGGGGGCATCCGCATCTTTCCGCCCCCGCCCTGCCCGCCGCCCGAGACCTTCTTCATCATTTTCTGCATCTCGCGGAACTGCTCGAGGAGGCGGTTGACCTCGCTGATCGGCCGTCCACAGCCCTTGGCCACCCGCGCCCGACGCGACCCGTTCATCAGTTCCGGCTTCTTCCGCTCGGCCTTCGTCATCGACAGCACGATGGCCTCCATGTGCTTCATCCGCTTCGGGTCGGCGTCCTTCACCTGCTTCAGCATCTTCGTGTTGACGCCCGGCATCATCTTGAGCAGCCCTTCCAGCGGGCCGAGCTTCTCGATCTGGCGCATGGCGGTGAGGAAGTCCTCCAGGTCCATGCCTTCCTTCCGGACCTTCCGCTCCATCTTCTTCGCTTCGTCCGCATCGAAGGCGCCCTGCGCCTT
>JAQBPX010000036.1 GCA_028287305.1 Gemmatimonadota bacterium | reverse complement strand
GACTGGGGCGAAGTCGTAACAAGGTAGCCGTAGGGGAACCTGCGGCTGGATCACCTCCTTAACGGAGCATTCCCGAGTAGATGTCCCTGGCGCTCGCGCCATACATCGAAAGGCGCTCTGAAGTCGCGCCATCGCACGACACCGTCCAATCGATTCTCAGAAGCCCCCGCGCTTGCGCGGGGGCTTCTTTGTTTTTCATGAGGTTTTGCCCGCGCCTTGGCGCGGGCCGTTCACCCTCCGTCGCGCCCGTATTGGCGTTTCCGGTTCCCATGTTGCATCGTCCTCCTTCGTGCCCATCTCCAACCGTTTATCAGTGCTCCTCATCACCGCCCTTCTCAGCGGTGTTCCTGTCGTTGTAGTTCCTCATACCTCAGCCCCTCACACCTCAGACCTGCCGTCCCCAGCCCCTCACACCTCAGCCCCTGCCGTTGGCTCCATCTCCGGCACCGTCCTCCTCTCCTCCGCCCTCGCCTCCCGCCGCCCCGAATTCCGCATCTACGCCGAGCCCGGCACCGGCGCCCTCACCCCCAAACACCCCGCCGTCAACGTCGCCGGCGAGATGAAGAACCTCGTCATCTACCTCGAAGCCTCAGGCAGCAGCGACGCCCTCGCCTCCACCGCCCGCGCCGACTCCGCACGCCACGGCCGCATCCCCCAGATCGAGGAGCGCTTCACCCCGCACGTCCTCCCCGTGATGCAGGGCGCCACCGTCGACTTCCCCAACGAGGACGACGTCTTCCACAACGTCTTCTCGCTCTCGAGCGCGAAGGCCTTCGACCTCGGACGCTACCCGCGCGGCAGCTCCAAGTCCGTGACCTTCAATCGCACCGGCACGGTCCAGGTCTTCTGCCACATCCACGGCGACATGAGCGCGGTGGTGCTCGTGCTGCCCAATCCGTACTTCGTGTCTCCCGATGCGTCGGGGCACTACACCCTCGACGGCGTTCCCGAGGGCGACTACACCATCGTGGGCTGGCACGAGCGCGCCCGCGCGGTGAGCAAGCGCATTCACGTCAGCGCCGGCCACCCCGCCACCGCCGACTTCAACATCCCCGTGCCGCCGGGCGAGGCCGCGGGCCACTGATGCGCACCGCGCTCGATCGCGCTTCACTCGGCGTCAAGCTGGGCGTGTTCTCCGCGCTCGTCACCGCCGCCGTGGTGCTCATCGCGCTGTCCTCGCTCTCGCTCCAGGTGCGCAACACCACGCGCGCGCGCTTCGCCGACGAGCTCGCGCGCAGCCAGCGCTCCTTGCAGCAGCTCGAGGAGGGCAAGTCGGACCAGCTCCAGCTTGCCGCGTCGATCGTGGGAAAGGCGCCCAGCATGCGCTACATCCTCGAGACCTGGCGCTCCGAGACGGCTACCGGCACCCCGCGCGCCGACCTCGTGTCCATGCTCGAGGAACAGCTGCGCGACGTGTTGCCCCGCACTGGCGGCGACATGCTCCTGGTCACCGACGAGCGCGGCCGCGTCTTCGTGTCGCAGTCACGCAGCGGCACCGGCGCGGGCACCAGCATCGCGCGCGGCACCGACCTCGCCACCGTGCCGGCTGTCCAGCTCGCGCTCGACCCCTCGGCGCCCTCCGACAGCGGTCACGTCGCCGTGCTGCGCAACGGGCCCGCGCTGCTGCAGGTGGCGGTGCAGCCCCTCGTGAGCGGCGGCGTGACGGTGGGCGCTCTCGCGCTCGGCCGCACGCTCGATTCCTCCTACGTGGCGGCCGCGCAGAAGCGCTTCGACGGCGAGGTGCTGCTCACGTCGGGCAGTGACGTGGTGGCGGGCACCATCGCCGCGCTCGACAGCGCAACGCGCGCGCGGCTCGCCGCGCGCGACACCGCCGCCGGCGCGCCCACGTTCACCCTGCCGATCGGAGACGAGGAATACGTCGCCGCGCCTGTGTCACTCGGCGTCACTACGCAGGGCGCGCCGGTGCAGCTCTGGATGCTCGCGCCGCTCACGCGCGCGGTGTCGGCGCTCACGGCGCCGCTCTATCGCGGCTTCGCCCTCTATGGCACGTTCGCCGTGCTGCTCGCGGGGCTCGGCGCGGCGTTCGCCGCGCGGTCGGTGCTGCGCCCATTCCACCAGTTCGTCGCGTTCCTGCGCGGCGGCGCCGGGAGCACGCCCGGCATGCCGCAGCGCTTCGATGCCTCGACCGCCGCGGTGGAGGTGCGCTCGCTCAACCAGTCGTTCGAGGTGCTGATGGACTCGCTGCGCGACCGGCGTCGCGAGCTGGAGCAGCGCACCAGCGAGCTCGCCGCGGCGAACGTGGTGCTCACCGACGAGATCAGCGAGCGCACGCGCGTGGAGGCGGCGCTCGCGGAGAGCGAGCAGCAGCTGCGCCAGTCGCAGAAGCTCGAGGCCATCGGCACGCTCGCCGGCGGCATCGCGCACGACTTCAACAACCTGATCACCGTCATCTCGGGCTACGGCCAGCTCGCGCTGATGCACGCCGAGAAGGGAAGCGCCACCGAGGATGACCTGAAGCAGGTGATCGAGGCCAGCCACCGCGCCGCGACGCTCACGCACCAGCTGCTGGCGTTCAGCCGCAAGCAGGTGCTGCAGCCGACGGTGCTCGACCTGGCCGAGGTGGTGGACAACGTGGCTCCCATGCTGCAGCGCGTGCTCGGCGAGCAGGTGGAGCTCCGCGTGCATCACGGCGAGAGCCTGGCGCGCGTGCGCGCGGATCGCGGGCAGCTCGAGCAGGTGCTGCTCAACCTCGTGGTGAACGCGCGCGACGCGATGCCCGATGGTGGTTCGCTCGAGGTGCGCGTGCAGAACGTGGGCGAGGCCGGTTCGGACTGGCGATCGGCCACGGGCGTGCAGCTCGTGGTGCGCGACTCGGGCTCGGGCATCCCCGCCGACATCCGCGACCGCGTGTTCGAGCCCTTCTTCACCACCAAGGAAGTGGGCAAGGGCACGGGGCTTGGCCTGTCCACGGTGTACGGCATCGTGCGCCAGTCGGGCGGCACCATCGAGATCGAGAGCGCCACCGGCATGGGCACCAGCTTCATCATCACGCTGCCCCCGGTGGACGAGCAGGCGGTGGTCGCGGGCGTGCTCGATGACCCCATGGACCTGCCGCGCGGGGAGGAATGCATCCTGGTGGTGGAGGACGAGGACAGCGTTCGCATCCTCGCGCGCCGCACGCTGGTGGAGCGGGGCTATCGCGTGCTCGTGGCGCGCACGGCCGAGGAGGCGCTCGAGATTGCGCGCGGTGCAAGCATCGACCTGCTGCTCAGCGACATCGTGCTGCCGAAGCTCAGCGGGCCGCAGCTGGTGGAGCGCTACCTGCGGGAGCATCCCGCGCCGGCGCTCGTGCTGATGTCCGGGTACGCGGACGATCGCCTCGCACAGTACGAGCTGGACGCGTCCATCACCTTCCTGCGGAAGCCGTTCACGCCGGCCATGCTCGCGCGCGTGGTGCGCAACTCCCTCGATGCCGTGCAGGGCAGCCCCCTGGTGCTCCATGGCGAATAGCGCCCGGCCGCGGCTGTCCCGGTGCTCGCGGCTTGCCGCGGCCGCCATGCTTGGCGCGCTGGCGCTCGCGTCGCCCCTGTCGCGCGCGCGTGCGCAGGGCGGCGTGTCGCTGCAGGGGATCGTGGACCTGGAAGGCTGGTCGACGGATTCGGCCTCCTCGCTGCTCGTGCGCAACGCCGGCAAGCCGGGAGCGCTGGCCCGCCTGGACCTCTGGACCGCGCTGCAGCCGGGCAAGGGCTTCGTGCTCTTCGGCGAGATGCAGGTGGAAGGCGGGAACGCGCGTGCGGAAGCCGAGAAGTTCGAGCTGTACTTCGAGCACTACGGAGTGCGCTGGAGTCCCAGCAGCCGGCTGGTGGTGGACGCGGGGAAGATGCCGTATCCCATGGGCACCTTTGCCGCGCGTCGATTCTCCAACCGGAACCCGCTGATCGGCGCGCCGGATGGCTATCCGCTGCAGTATCCGTACGGGCTGCAGGTGGCGGGCGAGGCGAATCGCCTGGACTGGCACGCGGCGGTGGTGTCGATGCCCGTGTTCCACGAGGGCTACGCTCCGGATCCGAGCCCGCGTGCGCGGCCGGTGGTCGGCGTGGGCATCACGCCCGTGACGGGATTTCGGGTGGGCGTCTCGTTCACGCAGGGGAGCTACCTGTCGCACGACCTGCAGCCGGCGCAGCTGAACGGCCGCGCA
This sequence comes from Gemmatimonadota bacterium, assembly GCA_028287305.1. Taxonomy (GTDB): domain Bacteria; phylum Gemmatimonadota; class Gemmatimonadetes; order Gemmatimonadales; family Gemmatimonadaceae; genus JAQBPX01. The sequence goes on along the minus strand of JAQBPX010000036.1, from coordinate 18,237 downwards.
TGGTCGGATTACTCACAGCAGCTGGTCGCGGGCGAGCTGCTCTTCGAGCGCGGGTACTCGGAGACGCATGCGGAGGTCGGGCACGTCAGGAACCAGGTGCCCTTCAAGCCGGACATCACGGGGCTCAACTGGTATGTGGAGAGCCGGTACGCGTTCGGGCCGCGCGTGTTCGGCGCGGTGCGCGTGGAGCGGAACGACTACCCGTTCATCGCCGCGTTCGGCGGCCCGGCCTGGACGGCCCGCCGCACCGACTTCGTGAATGGCGAGGTGGGGGGTGGATACCGCTTCACGGCGGCCACGCTGGTCAAGCTCTCGGTGCGAGCCGACCGGTGGTGGCTGGAGCCGGACCAGCGGGAGTTCCGCCTGCCGGGCGGCTACGCCGTCGCGATGCAGCTCTCGCACAGCTTCGACGTGATGGACTGGGTGGGCAAGCCGTAGCTCGGTAGTCATCCTGAGCGAAGCGAGGGATCTGCCGTTGGCCCTGTCGTTGACCCAACCATATCGGGTTGCTATACTTATAGGCTCTGGTCTTGGGCCTGTAGCTCAGTTGGTTAGAGCGCACGCCTGATAAGCGTGAGGTCAGAGGTTCAACTCCTCTCAGGCCCATTGAAACAAGTCTCGGCCGCATCGTGAATATTACGATGCGGCCGAGCTTGTTGTGTGACCAGGCGTGGCTCGCCGAGATCCGCCGAACCGTCAGCGGCACGACGGGCTGGCCGGAATGCGCGCCTGGCTGCATGGTACCGGCATGCCGGTCATGTCACGCTCCTCCCTGAGGCCCGTCTCGGCAGTCGCAGCCGGACTGGCGGTGCCGATTGGCCTCGTCGCCATGGCGTCCGCCGTTGCCTGGATGCTCGGCGACATCATGCCGTTCACGTTCTTTCTCGCCGCCATCGTGTTGTCGGCCTGGTTCCGCGGCGATCCGGCGGGACTGCTCGCATTGCTGTTGTCGCTGGTGATGATCAACGCGCTCCGCGGTCACCCACCCTATGCGTATGGGGTGAGCATCGAGCTGCTCCCCCGCTTCGTGACCTTCTGCTTCTCGGGCCTGCTGCTGATCTGGATGAGCGCAGCGCGCCGTCGCGCCGAGCGTGCGGTGCGTGCGGCGCGCGATGAGCTGGAACAGCGAGTACAGGAGCGCACGGCATCGCTGGAGCAGGCGTACGACAACCTGAAGTCCGAGATCGGTGCGCGCCGGCGGGGTGAGCAACGCCTTGCGCGCGCGCGGCGGCGCGCACAGCAACGGATCATGGAAGCGCGGTTCTCGGCGCAGCTCGAGGAGCGCACGCGACTCGCACGGGAGATCCATGACACCCTGCTCCAGGGGTTCACTGGCGTCTCGTTCCAGCTGCTCGCGGCGATGGGGCGCGTGAACGACCGGCCCGCACAGGAAGCGGCCCTGGCTGACGTGCTCGCCCTGGCGCAGAAGACGCTGGCTGACGCGCGACAGGCGGTGTGGGACATGCGTCCTCCTGCACTTGGCGGCGGAGACTTTTCCGATGCCCTCCGTTCGACGCTGGAGCGCGGGGCGACTGAGCATGGGCTCGCCTTCGATTTCGCGGCGCGTGGCGATCCCCACGCGCTTGCCCAGGAAGTCGAGACCGCGCTGTTCCGCGTCGCGCACGAAGCCGTGACGAATGTCGTCAAGCATGCGTCGGCACGCACGGTACGGGTGATCCTCTCGTACGAGCCTCGCCGCATCCGTCTCGCCATCCTCGACGACGGCTCAGGCTTCGTCGTCGATCCGGATCTGCGTACCTACGCCGGTCACTGGGGCCTTCTCGGGATGCGGGAGCGCGCGAGCCAGTTGCGCGGACGGCTGCGGGTGCGAAGCGCTCCCGGGGCGGGGACGCGGATCGTGCTGGTCATCCCGACACGGCGACACCGGGCGTCCGCTGAGGACGCCGGCGAACTCCTCACCTCGGCCGTCCCGGTCGGCTAGGCTCCGACGAGACTGCCCGCGGTCGCCCTGGCGTCAGTGGAGGTGCAGGATGCCGCGAGAGAGGGCGAGGGTGACCGCTTCGGTGCGGTCGGCAACACCGAGCTTGGCGAAGATGTTCTTCAGGTGCACCTTCACCGTCTCATCGGTGCGTCCGATGATCCCCCCCACGTCGCGGTTGCTCAGGCCGCGCGCGACGAGTTGCAGGACCTCGACCTCGCGAGGGGTGAGGTCCGTGCGCGGCGTGAACTCGGCCAGCTTCGCGGCCACGGCCGTGGGGATGACGCGCTCGCCGCGGTGGACCGCCCGGATCGCGCTCAACACGTCGGTCAGCAGCATGTCCTTGATCAGGTAGCCCCGCGCGCCCGCCTCGAGCGCACGGTAGATGTCGACGTCGCCATCGTACGTGGTCAGCGCGAGTATGCGGGCGTCGGGAAACTCGGCCCGGATCGCCTTGATCGCGGAGACGCCGTCCATGTCGGGCATCCGCAGGTCCATCAGGACGACGTCCGGCCGATGCTCGCGGAATCGCTCCAACGCCAGGCGTCCATTGGGGGCTTCGGCCACGAGGGCAAGTTCGGGCTGCTGCGCGATGACGCCGGCCAACCCGTTGCGCACCACGGGGTGGTCATCAGCGACGAGTACCCGTATGGGAGCGCCGGCGGGTCCGGCCTTGTCGTCTATCCTCATCGTCGCGCGAGCTCCACCCTGGACGCCTGAAAAGAGACATGCCGGCGTTCGCGCCACAACTACCCGATCGGGGAGCGCGGCACGCATTACACCTCCAGCCAGGCTTCTGCTTCCTCCATGGTGCGAAATACCCGAACGTTCCCGCCGAAACGTTTTGCATGCTGGGCATACATGCGGCTCAGTCCATAGGCGATGTCCGATGACGCCACGATGGCACGGCGCACCCCGGCACTATACAGCGGCATCCACGCCGTCGCCCTGAGTTCCCTTTCCGTGACCGTCACGTCCGTGACGTCCCGCAGGTCAGTCAGGCTGCGGAGGTCCGGGTCAAACCGCAGGTCGGCATGCAGTTGGCTGGTAAAGTCCTGCAGGTCCCGGGTTGAGATCACCCCCCATCCCCGCGCCAGAACCAATCGTCGATTCGGATCGATCCGGTATTGCATTCCCATGGGCGACAGACCTTGAAGCGCGGTGCGCCCGCGCATCGATGCGACGAGCGTGCGGCGCATGATCGTGCCGCACAGGTCAGTCTATGCCGCCCCTGAAACAGGCTGAATACCCCGAGCGTGTAGTCTTTTGCGCCCACATCGGGGAGGGGAGAATGCAGGACCATGGTCGCCCGGGGCCGAATTTTCACGGCTCCGGCGCAGCACTCTAAGCGATGCGACTCAACGGTGGCCCCGGGAATCGCGTTATCTTGGCAGTGATGGAACCACTGCATACCTCCTGTGCGCTTCTCCTGCGGAGTGTTCTCCTGGGGGCCATGCTGGCGCCCGCTTCCCGAGCCTCCGCCCAGGCGCCATCCGCTGCCAGCATTGCACCGGCCGCCGACAGCCTCACGGTCCCGCGCATCGACACCCTTCTCGACCTCGAGACGGTGATTCGTCGAGCGCTGGCGGTGAGCCCAATCGCCGCCCAGGCGAGCGCCGGGGTCCGCCTGGCCACCAGCGAGCGCCGCGTGGCGAATGGCGCCTTCCTGCCGGCCCTGTCCGCCAACAGCTCGCTGCTCCGCTCCGACATCACCACTGCACTGCCGGGTACGTCCCAATCGGACAACGCCTACTCGGCCGGCCTCGCGGCGAGCGTGGACGTCTTCACCGGTGGTCGTCGCGGCGCCGATCGCTCGCGCGCCGCCGCCGACCTGCGCAGTGCCGACGCCACCGACGTCGCGCAGCGCTTCCAGGTGACGCTCGCCGCCCAGCGTGCCTTCTACGAGGAGCTTCGCGGCACCGAGCTCACGGTGGTCGCCCATGCCCGCGTGGCCCGCGCCGAGCGGGGCGTGCGCTACGCGAACGATCGCGTGCGCGCCGGCACCGCCACGCGATCCGACGGGCTGCGCGCGCGCCTCGAGCTCACGACCGCGCGGCAGCAGGAGCTCGCCGCATTCGACACCCTGCAGTCGGCCGCGTACTCGCTCGGCCGCCTGGTCGGCTCGAGCGGGGCGGTCGGCGCCGTGCCGCCAGCGTCGCTCGAGCCGCGCCCGCTCTCCCTCTCCGACAGCGACGTCACCCGCCTTGCGCTTGCCTCGGCTCCCTCGGTGCAGGCCGCGGCCGCCGCCGCCGAAGCGACGCGGGCCGCCACGCGCGCCGCACGCGCGCAGTACCTCCCGAGCATCCGCGTGACCGGCGGCTACAACGCGGCGTCGCAGACCACGGTGATCGGCGCGGTGCGTCCCGGCTGGCAGCTGCTGCTCGGCACCAGCCTGCCGATCTTCAACGGCTACCTGCGTGAGGACGCGGTCACCCGCGCGAGCGCGGCAGCCGAGGTTGCGCGCATCACCTCGCTGGACGTCTCGCGGCTGGTGCGCAGCGAGAGCTCGCGCCTCCTCGGCGCCCTTCGCATCGCCGCGCGCAACATCGCGCTCGCCGAGGAAGCGGTGACCGCCGCGACCGAGGACCTGCGGGTGCAGACCGAGCGCTATCGCGCGGGAATCGCGACGTCGCTCGACCAGCTCACGAGCGAGCTGGCCGTCACGCAGGCGGAGCTCGGCCTGGTGGCCGCCCGCTACAACTACCAGGTGACGCGCGCCGCCATCGAGGCGCTCGTGGGGCGCGCACTCTGATGTGGCTCGTACTCCTGGCGCTGCGGCGCCCGTACACCTTCGTCTGCGTCGCGCTGCTGATGCTCGTGTTCGGCGTCGTGGCGATCATCCGCATGCCGATCGACATCTTCCCGGCGATCAACGTGCCGGTGGTGTCCATGCTCTGGAACTACGGCGGGCTCGCGCCGAAGGACATGGAGCAGCGCGTCGTGTCGCTGGCCGAGCGGGTGTACTCGAGCTCCGTGAACGACATCGAGCACATCGAGTCGCAGTCATTGAACGGCTTGAGCCTGATCAAGGTGTACTTCCAGCCCGACGCCGACGTGCAGGCGGGGATGGCGCAGCTCACGGCCGCGAGCCAGGGCATCACGCGCAACATGCCGCCGGGCATCACGCCGCCGTTCATGGTGCGCTTCAACGCCACCGACGTGCCGATCCTCCAGATCAGCGTGGCGAGCCCCAAGCGCACCGAGTCGGAGCTGAGCGACCTGGGCACCAACTTCATTCGCGTGCCGCTCGGCACCGTGCGCGGGGCCAGCGTGCTGCCGGCGTTCGGCGGCGTGCCGCGCCTGGTGAACGTGGACATCGACCCGCAGGCGCTGTTCGCCAAGGGGCTCTCCGCGGGTGACGTGAGCCGCGCGATCAACGCGCAGAACGTCATCCTGCCCGCGGGCACGGCGAAGTTCGGCGGGCGCGAGTACAACGTGCGCATGAACTCCACGCCGGACTCGGTGCGGCAGCTGGCCGACATCCCGATCAAGCAGGTGAACGGCGCCACGATCTATGTGGGCGACGTGGCGCAGGTCCGGGAGGGCGGCGGCATCCAGACCAACATCGTGCGCGAGAACGGGCACCGCGGCACCTACCTGTCCCTGCTCAAGAACGGTAAGGCGAGCACGCTCGACGTGGTGGGGCAGGTGAAGAAGATGCTCCCGTCCATCAAGGCGGGGCTTCCCGACGACGTGCAGCTCGAGCTGCTGGGCGACCAGTCGGTGTACGTGCGCGCCACGATCGCCGGCGTGCTGCGCGAGGGCATCATTGCCGCGCTGCTCACGGCGCTCATGATCCTGCTCTTCCTCGGCAGCTGGCGCTCCACGATCATCGTGGCGATCTCGATTCCCCTCAGCGTCTTCACCTCGATCATTTGCCTCTGGGCGGTGGGCGAGACGCTGAACGTCATGACGCTCGGCGGGCTTGCGCTTGCGGTGGGCATCCTGGTGGACGACGCCACCGTCGCGATCGAGAACATCCATCGCAACATGGAGCTCGGGAAGCCGCTGCGGGAGGCGATCATCGTGGGTGCCGAACAGATCGCGGTGCCGGCGTTCGTGTCGACGCTCTCGATCTGCATCGTGTTCCTGCCGATCTTCGCGCTCAGCGGGCCGGCGGCGGCGCTGTTCCGCCCACTGGCGCTCGCGGTGATCTTCGCGATGGCGGCATCGTACTTCCTGTCGCGCACGCTCGTGCCGACCATGACGGACTACATGCTGCCCGCCGAGGAGGCGGAGCATGCACGGGAGCAGGTGCGCGGTCCCGGCGCGTTCCGGCGGGTCGTGATGCGCTTCGACCGCGCCTTCGAGCGCTTTCGCGGCGGCTATCACGCCCTGCTGGCCGCTGCCATGGTGCATCGGACGGCAGTCCTGGTCGGGTCTACCGCATTCGTCGCCGTGTCGCTGCTGCTCGTGCCCTCCATCGGGCAGGACTTTTTCCCCACCGTGGACGGTGGCCAGTTCCAGCTGCACGTGCGCGCGCCGGCCGGCACGCGCCTCGAGGAGACCGAGCGGCTGTTCTCCGGGATCGAGGGCACCGTTCGCTCGGTGATCCCGAAGCATGACTTGCAGCTGATGCTCGACAACATCGGCCTCACCACGTACGGCGTGGCGCTCGCGGTGGGCTCCAACGCCACCGTGGGCCCCGCCGATGGCGACATGCTGGTGCAGCTCACGGCGGGCCACCAGGGCTCGACGCCCGACTACGTGCGCGAGCTGCGACGTCGCCTGCCAAAGCAGTTCCCGGGCGTGCTGTTCTTCTTCCAGCCGGCGGACATGGTGAACCAGGTGCTGAACCTGGGGCTGCCCGCGCCGATCGACGTGCAGGTGTCGGGTCGCAACTCGGTGGCGAACTACGCCTACGCGCAGAAGCTCTCCGCCGCGATCAGCCGGATCCCCGGCGCGGCCGACGTGCGCGTCCAGCAGGTGATGGATGCGCCCGAGCTGCGCTTCTCGGTGGACCGCGTGAAGGCCCAGCAGATCGGGCTCTCGCAGCGCGACGTCTCGAGCGACCTGCTCGTGTCGCTCAGCTCGAGCGGGCAGACGGCGCCCAACTTCTGGCTGAACCCCGCGAATGGCGTGCAGTACGCGGTGAGCGTGATGACGCCGCAGTACAAGATGGGCAGCATGGAGGCGCTCGAGGGCACGCCCGTCGCGGTCACCGGCCAGTTGCAGCCGCAGCTGCTCGGCAACCTCGCGACCAGCACGCGCACCGTGACGCCCGCGGTGGTGAACCACTACAACGTGCAGCCGGTGTTCGACGTCTACGCCAGCGCCGACCGTCGCGACCTGGGCGGCGTGGCTCGCGAGATCGACGCGATCATCGCGAAGGAGAAGGCGAACCTGCCCAAGGGCACGCAGGTCACCGTGCGCGGGCAGGTGCAAAGCATGCGCAGCTCCTTCAAGGGGCTCGGCCTGGGCATCATCTTCGCCATCCTGCTCGTGTACATCGTCCTCGTGGTGAACTTCCAGAGCTGGCTCGACCCGCTGATCATCATCATGGCCCTTCCGGGCGCGCTTGCCGGCATCATCTGGATGCTCTATGCCACGCACACCACCTTCACGGTGCCGTCGCTGATGGGCGCGATCATGGCCGTGGGCGTCGCGACCGCGAACAGCGTGCTGCTCATCACCTTCGCGGACGACCAGCGGCAGCTCGGGCGCACGTCGAGCGAGGCGGCGGTGGACGCCGGCTTTGCGCGCCTGCGCCCCGTCTGCATGACCGCGCTGGCGATGATCATCGGCATGCTGCCGATGGCGCTCGGCCTCGGGGAAGGGGGCGAGCAGAACGCGCCGCTCGGTCGCGCGGTGATCGGTGGGCTCCTCATGGCGACGGTCTTCACGCTGGTGGTCGTGCCGGTCATCTACAGCATCCTCAGGGCAGAACGATGAGCAACCAGACTCCGCGCGAAGACCACACGCCGCATCATCCGCCGGCAGGGTCGGCGCCACCGGTCGCCCCGATGGCCAGCCGCAGGCTGCTGACTATCGCCATGCTCGTGCTCGTGGTGTTCGCGATCATCTTCGTGGCCACGGCGCTTCCGCGGCGCGCGCTCAGCAACGAGCTGCGCGCGGAGTCGGTGGGGCGTGACAGTGCGCCCGTCGTACAGGTGGTGCTCATCCAGCGCGCCACCGCGGGTCGTGACCTGGCGCTGCCGGGCACCATCCAGGCGCTTCACGAGGGCGCGATCTACGCGCGCGTGCCCGGTTACGTGAAGCGCTGGACCGCCGACATCGGCAGCACCGTGCACATCGGCCAGGTGATGGCGGAGATCGACGCGCCGGAGCTCGAGCAGAACGTGCAGCAGGCGCAGGCGCAGCTCGCTCAGGCACGCGCGCAGCTCGGCCTGGCGAAGGCCGACCTCGAGCGCTGGAAGTCGCTGGCGCGCGACAGTGCCGTCACGGGGCAGGAGCTCGACCAGAAGCGCGCCGCGTACGATGCGGCGGCCGCCAACACGGGGGCCTCCGAGGCGAACGTGCGCCGGCTGGTCCAGACGCGGCAATACACGCACGTCACGGCTCCCTTCACGGGGGTGGTCACGGCGCGCAACGTGGACATCGGCTCGCTGGTGTCGTCGGCGGGCGGCGCGAGCGGCACGCTCGCTGCCGGTGGGGCGGCAGCGGCGGGCGCGCTCTTCAAGCTCGCCGAGACGGACACCGTCCGCACGTACATCACCGTGCCGGAGGGCGACGCCAGCTCCATCGTGGTGGGGCTCGAGGCGGACGTGGCGGTGCAGGGGCTGCCGAACCGGAAGTTCACGGGGCGCGTGGTGCGCACGTCACGCTCGCTCGACGCGCAGAGCCGCACGCTGCTCACGGAGGTGGACATCGCGAACCGCGACTTCGCGCTGCTGCCCGGGATGTATGCGCAGGTGCGCCTGCACTTCCCGCGCGCCACGCCGCCGCTGCTGCTCCCGAGCAACGCGATCGCGATTCGATCGAGCGGAACGCAGGTGATGGTGGTCGAGCGCAACGCCGATGGCGTCACCGGCACGGTGCACCTGCGGTCGGTGGTGATCGCGCGCGACTTCGGCGCGAGCGTCGAGCTGGCGAGCGGGCTCAGCGACGGCCAGACTGTAGTCCTCAATCCGAGCATCGACCTTGCGGACGGTGCCAAGGTCAGGATTGCGAAGGCGAATTGATCCGCGTCTCGAAGCCACCTCAACTGAACGACTGATTACGTGAGCACCTGGAACGCACTGCCCCTCGCGCTGGTGGTCGTCGCAGCCAGCGCGTGCATGCACGCGCCCCCGGTGCGCATCGCTGGCCGGCCAGCCGCACCCTCGGCGCCGTCCGAACCGTGGAAGGCGCCCCCGGGCGTGGTGCCGGCCGAGCCCGCGCCGCCCGCACTTCCGCCCACGCTGCCCGCTGATGTCGCCGCGCGCGGCAGCGCCCTGTCGCTTGCGGATGCGGTGGACCTCGGCCTCCGCAACAATCCGCAGACCCAGCTCAGCTGGGCGCAGGCGCGAGCCGCGGCCGCATCCTACGGCGCTGCGGCGTCTGCCTGGATTCCCAGCCTCGACGCGTCGGCCAATGCCGGGCTGGCGTCCACCACGGTGGGCTCCTCGAACGGCGGCGCGGGCCGGCGCCTCACGATCACCCCGCAGCTCACGCTCTCCTACCTGCTGTTCGATTTCGGCGGACGGGCGGGCACGGTGGCGGCAGCGCGTGACGCCGCCATCGCCCTCGACCTCACGCACAATGCCACGCTGCAGAACGTCGCGCTCCAGGTGGAGACGTCCTGGTTCAACCTGCAGGCCTTTCGCGGGCTGGTGGAAGCCGCGCGACTGAACCTGGCGGAGGCGGACACCAACCTCGCATCGGCGCGCCAGCGCAACATCGCAGGCGTGGCGACGATCGCGGACGTGCTGCAGGCCGAGACGCTGCAGGCCCAGGCGCAGCTCGACCTCGAGACCGCCGAGGGCAACCTGCAGTCCGGGCGCGGCGCGCTCGCGGTGGCCATGGGACTCCCGGCGAACACGCGATACGACATTCCCCTGGCTGCCGATTCGATGTCCGTCGGGATGGCCGCGCTGAACGTGGATACGCTGATCAACCGCGCGCTCGAGGCACGCCCGGACCTCGCGGCGGCGCGCACGCTGATCCTGCAATCGCAGGCGCAGGTCCGCGTGGCGCGGTCGGCGGAGCTTCCGTCCATCACGCTCGGGTCCACGAGTAGCCGCCCCGTCTCGAACCAGTCGAACTTCACGGGGCTCAACTACGGGCTCACGCTCGGGATCTCGATCCCGCTGTTCAACCTCGCGCGGCCGTACAACGTGCAGGCCGCGCAGGCGCAGGTGGACGCCTCGACCGCGCGCGCCGCCCTCCTGCGGACGCAGGTCACGCAGCAGGTGTTCGCCGCGTACTACTCCCTGCAGACGGCCACGCAGCGGGCGGCCACCACGCAGGTCCTCATTCGCAGCGCCACGGCCTCGGAGGCGGCGGCGCGCGCGCGGTACCGCGCGGGCGTCGGCACCATCCTCGACCTGATCACTGCGCAGAGTGCGCTCGCGAGCGCGCGCGCGCAGGCTGCGCAGGCCAGGTGGACCTGGGCGACCGCGCTCGCGCAGCTCTCGCACGACGTCGGCGTGCTCGGCCCCCGCGGCGAGACGCCGGTGCCGCTCCTCGCTCCCACCCCGGGGCGGCCATGAACGCGATCGATTCATTCCCGATGACCACTTCCCGCAGCCACGGCTCCGCCATGCACTCCCTGGAACTTCCGCGGCTGGCAACGGCCGCACGTGCGGCCCTGCTGCTGCTCGCACTGGCCTGCACCAAGCAGCAGGAGCAGAAGGCACGGGCACCGGTGCCGGTGAGCGTGATCAAGGCGAAGGCGCAGGACGTGCCCTACGTCGTGGAAGCGAACGGGGTCGTGGTGCCGCTGCAGTCGGCGTCGGTCACCTCGCAGGTGGAGGGCATCGTGCAGTCGGTAGCCTTCCGCGAGGGGCAGGACGTGGTGAAGGGCCAGCTGCTCTTCCAGGTGGATCCGCGCCCGTACCGCGCCGCGTTCCAGCAGGCGGCGGCCAACCTGGCGCGGGATCGCGCGAATGCCGAGAACGCACAGCGGGAGTCGCAGCGCTACGCGGCGCTGTCGGCGCAGGACTACGTGACCAAGGAGCAGGCGGACCAGCAGCGCGCGAACGCCGCCGCGACCACCGCCTCGGTGGCAGCGACGGAAGCTGCGCTGGCCACCGCGCGCTTCAACCTGGAGAACACCCAGATCCGCGCGCCGATCTCCGGGCGCACCGGCGCACTGCTGGTGAAGACGGGGAACGTGGTGCATGCATCCGGCGCCGCGCCGCTGGTGGTGATCAACCAGGTGAGCCCGATCCTCGTTCGCTTCGCCATTCCCGCCACGCAGCTGCCGCTGCTGCAGAAATACGGCAAGGTGGGCGGACTGGCGGTGCTCGCGACGCCGAACTCCGGCTCCTCGGTCGTGGATTCCGCGGGCCCCGGCGGCTCAGGGCTGAACATCGGCAACGGTGACCCTGGCTCCGCGACCACTGGCGCTGGTGGTCCTCCCGGCACGCAGGGTGGGCAGCAGTCGCCGCAGGCGTCGGGCCAGCTGGTGCCGATCTCGCAGCCCGAGCATGGCGCGCTCTCCTTCATCGACAATGCGGTGGATACCTCCACGGGCACCGTGCTGCTCAAGGCGTCGTTCCCGAACCCGAACCGCCGGCTCTGGGCGGGCGAGTTCGTGTCCACGCAGCTGCGGTTGTTCGTCGAGCAGAATGCGCTCGTGGTCCCCACGCAGGCGGTCGTCACCGGGCAGCAGGGGCCCTACGTCTACGTCATCACGGACTCCAGCACCGCGCAGCAGCGCACGGTCACGGTGGAGCGCACTGCCGGCACGCTCACGATCATCGCCAGTGGATTGCGTGAGGGAGAGCAAGTGGTCACGGAAGGGCAGTCCCGACTCACGCCGAACGCGAAGATCAGCATCACCACTCCACAGGGCACGCCCACCGGTGCGCGCAAGGGCGCCGCGGGAGCGAAGGGCGCAGCGGGAGCGAAGGGCGCCGCGCGCGCCGCGCCACCAGCCGCAAGACCCTAGCGCATGAGCTTCACGGCGCTGTTCATCCGTCGTCCCGTCATGACGACGCTGCTCATGGCAGCGATCCTCGTGTTCGGCGTCGCATCCTACCGGCGCCTCACCGTGAGCGACCTGCCCGCGGTGGACTATCCCACGATCAGCGTGAACGCCAGCCTGCCGGGCGCAAGCCCCGAGACGATGGCCGCCACGGTGGCGACCCCCCTCGAGAAGGCGTTCTCCGCGGTGGCCGGGATCGACAACATCACGTCGAACAGCGGGCTCGGGAACACCTCCGTCACCCTGCAATTCTCCCCGGACCGCGACATCGACGCCGCCGCGCAGGACGTGAACGCGGCGATCTCCGGCGCGCTCGCGTTCCTGCCATCCACCATCATCCCGCCGAGTTACCGCAAGCAGAACCCGGCGGCGAGCCCCATCCTGTTCTTCGCGCTCACGTCGAGCACCATGTCGCTCACGGCGCTCGATGAGGTGGCCGAGACCGACATCGCGCAGCGGCTCTCGCAGGTGGAGGGCGTGTCGCAGGTGAACGTGTTCGGCTCGGCCAAGTACGCGGTGCGCGTACTGCTCGATCCCACGCTGCTGGCCGCGCGCGGCCTGGGCGTGAGCGACGTGGCGCAGGCGGTGCGCGCCAACAACGTGCTCCTGCCCACCGGCGTGCTCTACGGAAAGAGCCGCACCCTCACCATCCAGGCCACCGGTCAGCTCGCCAACGCCGACCAGTTCCGCCGGATGGTGGTGGCCAACTACAACGGCGCGCCGATCCATCTCGGCGACCTGGGCACGGTGTACGACGACGTCCAGAACAACAAGAACGCCAGCTGGTACAACGGCAACCGCGCGATCGTGCTGGCCGTGATGCGCCAGCCGGGCACGAACACCGTGGCCGTGGCGACCGCCGTCAAGGCGGCGCTGGCCGAGCTGGCGCCCACGCTGCCCCCGAGCGTGAAGGTGAACCTGCGCTACGACCGCTCGGCGGGGATCAAGGACAGCGTGAACGACGTGAAGTTCTCGCTGGTGCTCGCGCTCGTGCTCGTGGTGCTCGTGATCTTCCTCTTCCTGCGGAACCTCACGGCCACGCTCATCCCGAGCCTCACGCTGCCCATGGCGATCGTGGGCACCTTCTCGGTGATGTACGTCCTCAACTTCAGCATCGACAACCTGTCGCTGATGGCGCTCACGCTGGCCGTGGGCTTCGTGGTGGACGACGCGATCGTGATGCTCGAGAACATCGTGCGCCACATCGAGAAGGGGGAGGCGCCCATGGAGGCCGCGCTCCGCGGCGCCGACGAGGTGGGCTTCACCATCCTCTCGATGACCATCTCCCTCGCGGCCGTGTTCATCCCGCTGATCTTCATGGGCGGGATCATCGGCAAGCTGTTCCGCGAGTTCGCGATCACGATCAGTGCGGCGATCCTCGTCTCCGGTGTGGTGTCGCTCACGCTCACGCCCATGCTCTGTGCGCGCTTCCTCACGTCGCACAAGGGCGAGACGCACGGGCGCATCTACAACGCCACCGAGCAGGTATTCGAGGGCATCCTTGGCGCCTACGAGCGCTCGCTCGGCTGGGTGATGGGCAAGCGCCCGCTCACGCTCATCTTCTCGCTGCTGATCCTCGCCGCGACCACCTGGCTCTTCCGCACCGTGCCCAAGGGACTCTTCCCGAGCGACGACACCGGGCTGCTCAGCGCCTCCACGGAAGCGGCGCAGGGCACCTCATTTCCCGAGATGATGCGCCTGCAGCAGCTGGCCAACAAGGCGATCGAGAAGGACACGAACATCGCCGGCTACATGTCGAGCGTGGGGGGAGGGAACCGCGGCGACATCAACATCGTGCTCAAGCCGGCGGGCCAGCGTCCCTCGGCCGACGTCATGGTACAGCAGCTCACCCGGCGGCTGAGCGGCATTCCTGGGCTGCAGGGCTTCGTGCAGAACCCGCCGAGCATCCGCATCGGCGGTCGCGGCTCCAAGACGCTCTACCAGTACACCCTGCAGGGGCACGACGTGCAGACGCTCTACGCGGGCGCGCAGAAGGTGCAGCAGGCCATGCGCGAGATCCCGCTGATCGTGGACGTCACCAGCGACCTGCAGAACAAGAATCCGCTGGTCACGGTGAACATCATGCGCGAGCGCGCGGCGATGCTCGGCGTCACGCCGCTCGCCATCGAGCGCGCGCTCGCCGGGGCGCTCAGCGAGCAGCAGGCCGGCACCATCTATACCGCCACCAACGAGTACTGGGTGATCCTGCAGCTGCCCCCGGCCTACCAGCGCGACATCACCTCCCTGCAGAAGCTCTACATCACGAGCGCCAGCAAGAAGCTCGTTCCCCTCTCGGACGTCGCGACGTTCACGCAGGGCGTGGGACCGCAGGGCATCGCGCACTCGGGCCAGCTGGCATCGGTCACCATCTCATTCAACCTCGCGCCCAACGGCAACCTGGGCGCGGCGGTAGCCGAGGTGAACAAGGTGGCGCAGCGCACGCTGCCGGCGAGCATCACCGGCAACTTCTCGGGCACCGCGCAGGCGTTCCAGGATTCACAGCAGGGACTCGGCGTGCTGCTGCTGATCACCGTCTTCATAATCTACATCGTGCTCGGCATCCTCTACGAGAGCTTCATCCACCCCATCACCATCCTCACCGGCCTGCCCTTCGCAGCCTTCGGCGCGCTGCTCGCGCTGTTCGTCACCGGACAGCAGCTGGACGTGTATGGCTACGTGGGCGTGATCATGCTGATCGGGATCGTGAAGAAGAACGCCATCATGATGATCGACTTCGCCATCGAGGCCGAGCGCTCGGGCCACGTGACCCCCGCGCAGGCCATCGTGGAGGCCGCGAGCGTCCGCTTCCGCCCGATCATGATGACCACCGTCGCCGCGATCGCCGGCACGCTGCCCATCGCCATCGGCATCGGCGCGAGCGCCGCGAGCCGCCGGCCGCTCGGCATCGCGGTGGTGGGCGGGCTGGCCTTCTCGCAGGTGGTCACGCTCTACGTGACGCCGGTGTTCTACACCTACCTCGACGACCTGCAGACGTGGCTCGGTGAGGCCTCCTCGCGCCTGCCGTGGGCCACGCCGCCGGACGGGCCAGTTGCGCCAGCCGGCCCCGCCGCCGAGCCGGTACCGCGCCCATGAGCATCACCACCCTGTTCATCAAGCGCCCCATCATGACCACGCTGGTCATGGTGGCCATCCTGTTCTTCGGCATCGTGGCGTATCGGCAGCTGCCGGTCAGCGACCTGCCGAACGTGGACTTCCCCACGATCAGCGTGACCGCGGTGCTCCCCGGCGCCAGCCCCTCCACCATGGCGGCCACCGTCGCCACGCCGCTCGAGAAGCAGTTCTCGACGATCGCCGGCATCGACAACATGTCGAGCACGTCGAGCCTGGGGCAGACGCAGATCGTGGTGCAGTTCTCCCTCGACCGCGACATCGACGCCGCGGCGCAGGACATCCAGGCCTCCATCACGCAGACGCTCCGGCAGCTGCCGCAGGGAATCCTGCCGCCCAGCTACCAGAAGACGAATCCCGCCGACGCGCCCATCCTCACCCTGGCGCTCACCTCCGACCAGATCCCGCTCTCGCAGCTGGACGAGTTCGGCGAGACCACCATCGCGCAGCGGCTCTCCACGGTGGCGGGTGTGGCGCAGGTGCTGGTGTTCGGCGCGCAGAAGTACGCGGTGCGCGTGCAGCTCGACCCCCAGCAGCTCGCCACGCGCAACATGGCGCTGGAAGACGTGGCTACCGCGATCGCGAGCCAGAACGTCAACCTGCCCACGGGCGTGCTCAACGGTCCCAAGCTCGCCCTCACGGTGCAGGCCACCGGGCAGCTCCAGACCGCCGAGGAATTCCGCGACCTCGTGGTCTCGTATCGCAACGGCTCGCCGGTCCGCCTGCGCGACATCGGCCGCGTGACCGACGACGTCCAGAACAACAAGACCGCCAGCTGGTACGGGCCGGCGCGCTCCATCGTGCTCGCTGTGCAGCGGCAGCCGGGCACGAACACGGTGGCCGTTGCGCAGCGCGTGAAGGCGGCGCTCGCCAAGGTGCAGGGAGACATCCCGCCCTCGGTGAACGTGTCGGTGCTCTACGACCGCTCCATCACCATCCAGGACTCGGTCCACGACGTCACCTTCACCCTCGAGCTCACGCTGCTCCTCGTGGTGCTCGTGATCTTCCTCTTCCTGCGGAACATCTCCGCGACCGTGATCCCGAGCCTCGCGCTGCCGATGTCCATCATCGGCACCTTCTCGGTGATGTACCTCCTCCACTACAGCCTGGACAACCTCTCGCTGATGGCGCTCACCCTCGCGGTGGGCTTCGTGGTGGACGACGCGATCGTGATGCTCGAGAACATCGTCCGCCACCTCGAGATGGGAAAGCCGAGGATGCAGGCCGCGCTCGACGGCGCCGCCGAGGTGGGCTTCACCATCCTCTCGATGACGTTCTCGCTCGCCGCCGTGTTCATCCCCGTGCTGTTCATGGGCGGCATCATCGGCAAGCTGTTCCACGAGTTCGCCGTGACGATCGGCGTCGCGATCCTGGTCTCGGGCGTGGTGTCGCTCAGCCTCACCCCCATGCTGGCGAGCCGCTTCCTCCGCTCGTCGCACGGCAGGGAGCAGGGGCGGTTCTACAAGTCCACGGAGCGCATCTACGAACGCTGGCTCGGGGGATATGAAAAAAGCCTCGCGTGGGTCATGGCCCGCCGCCGCGCCACGCTCGTCTTCTCCGCCGTGGTGCTCGTGCTCACCGGGGTGCTCTTCGTCCTCGCGCCCAAGGGCCTGTTCCCCACCGATGACACCGGCCAGCTGCTCGCGACCACCGAGGCCGCCGAGGGCGTCTCGTTCAACACGCTGATCGAGGACCAGCAGGTGATCGCGGCCGCCGTCGCCCGCGATCCCGACGTTCGCTCCGTCACCTCCGCCGTGGGGACGAGCGCCGCCGCCAACCAGGGGCAGCTCACCATCGACCTCAAGCCGCTCGCCGAGCGGAAGAGCAGCGCCGAGGACATCGCGCGCCGCATCTCGAAGGCCGCCCTCGACGTGCAGGGGATCAGCCTCTTCATCCAGAATCCGCCGGCCATCTCCATCGGCGGGCTCGCGTCGAAGAGCCTCTATCAGTACACGCTGCTCAGCGGCGACATCACCACGCTCAACAAGGCCGCGCGCGCCATGGAAGCGCGCATGCGGCAGCTGCCAAGCCTCGCCAACGTCACCAGCGACCTGCTGATCGAGAATCCCCAGGTCACCGTGGACATCGACCGCGAGCAGGCCGGCCAGCTCGGCGTGTCGGCCTCGGAGATCGAGAACACGCTCTACGATGCCTTCGGCCAGAAGCAGGTCTCCACCATCTACACCTCGACGAACGAGTACTGGGTGGTGATGGAGCTGCTGCCCGAGTTCCAGCAGGACGTGGAGTCGCTGGCCAAGCTCTGGGTGCGCTCCACGCAGGGCAAGGTGGTGCCGCTCAGCAGCGTGGCGAAGTTCACCACGGGCGTGGGCCCCGTCACCGTGAACCACTCGGGGCAGCTGCCCGCCGTCACCGTCTCCTTCGACCTGGCGCCGGGCAAGTCACTTGGCTCCTCCCTCGGCGACGTGCAGAAGGTCGCCAGTGAAGTCCTGCCGTCCAACGTGTCCGGCAGCTTCGCCGGCACCGCGCAGGCGTTTCTCGGAACGCAGCAGGGGCTCGTGGTGCTGCTGGTACTCGCCGTGTTCGTGATCTACGTGATCCTCGGCGTGCTTTACGAAAGCTTCATCCATCCCATCACGATCCTCTCGGGGCTGCCCTTCGCGGCGTTCGGCGCGCTCGCTACGCTGATGCTCTTCCGGCTCGACCTCGACGTCTACGGCTTCGTAGGCATGATCATGCTCATCGGCATCGTGGAGAAGAACGCGATCATGATGATCGACTTCGCCCTCGAGACGCAGCGTCTGAACAACCGCACTCCCGCGGAGGCGATCGTCGAAGCGGCGAGCGTGCGCTTCCGGCCGATCATGATGACCACGATGGCCGCGCTCAGGGGCGCGCTGCCCATCGCCGTCGGCTGGGGCGCCGGCGCCGCGAGCCGCCGCCCGTTGGGTGTGGCCGTCGTAGGCGGTCTGGCCTTCTCGCAGCTCGTCACGCTCTACGTGACGCCCGTGTTCTACACCTATCTCGACGAGCTACAGACATGGTTCGCCAACCGTGGCCACCGTCAACGCCATCCCGCGCAACCGGGGTTGACGCCCGAGCCCGCGGGGGACTGACCGTC
>JAQBPX010000018.1 GCA_028287305.1 Gemmatimonadota bacterium | reverse complement strand
GTCGAGACGCAGAATGCGGCGGGCTCGAAGAAGGTGATCAAGACGTGGTCGCGTGCGAGCACGGTGCTCCCCGACTTCGTCGGTCACACCTTCGCCGTGCATAACGGCAACAAGTTCATCCCGGTCTACGTGACCGAGAACATGGTGGGGCACAAGCTCGGTGAGTTCTCGCCGACGCGTCTCTTCCGTGGTCATACGGGCGGCAAGGCGGTGGACAAGAAGACGTCCGCGCCGAAGCCGGGAGGCAAGTAACCAATGCCAGCTGCGAAGAAGACGGCGAACGGGGGGCGGGGGACGGGAACTCCCGCGGCTAAGAAGGCGGCGGTTCGCAAGGCCGCGCCAGCCACTGAAGCGCGCGCGTTTCAGCGTGGCACGCGTCAGTCGCCGTACAAGATGCGCCTGGTGATCGATCAGATCCGCGGGAAGGACGTGAACGAGGCGCTCGCGCTTCTGACGTTCTCCAAGAAGCATGCGGCGAAGCAGATCTCCAAGACGCTGAAGTCGGCGGTGGCGAATGCCGAGCAGGCGGCGCGGGCGACGAATTCGGCGCTGGATGTGGATGCGCTGTACATCAAGCACGCCATCATCAACGAGGGGCCCAAGCTCAAGCGGTTCATGCCGGCCGCGCAGGGGCGTGCGACTCCGATTCATAAGCGGACGAGCCACGTGGAAATCGTGGTCTCCGAGAGGCAGGGACGCTAATGGGACAGAAGACTAATCCGATCGGCGTTCGCCTCGGCATCTCGAAGCAGTGGAGCTCGCGGTATTACGCGGGTCGCGAGCTTCCGGCATTGCTGCGGGAAGATGAGCTGCTCCGCAAGTACCTGAAGGCGCGTCTGGGTCACGCTGCGATCGCGAACATCGTGATCGAGCGGAAGCCGTGCAAGGTCGTGGTGACGCTGCACACGGGCCGTCCTGGCGTCGTGATCGGCAAGAAGGGCGCGGAAGTCGACAAGTTGCGTGATGAGCTCTCGCACCTCACGAGCAAGGAAGTCGGCATCAACGTCGAGGAGATCAAGCGTCCCGAGCTCGATGCCCAGTTGGTCGCGGATAACATTGCGGCGCAGCTGGCCCAGCGTATCTCGTTCCGCCGCGCGATGAAGCGTGCGGTGCAGAGCACGATGCGGATGGGAGCGGCGGGTATCAAGGTGAAGGCGGGTGGCCGTCTGGGCGGCGCTGAGATCGCACGCGTGGAAGGCTATCACGAGGGTCGTGTGCCGCTTCACACGTTGCGGGCAGACATCGACTACGCGATCTCGACGGCGAAGACGACGTATGGCACGATTGGCGTGAAGGTCTGGATTTTCAAGGGCGACATCGTGCAGGCGCGCAGCGGCGCCACGTACTCGTCGGGCCAGTAAGGAGCGTATAGACAATGCTGAGTCCAAAGCGCGTCAAGTTTCGCAAGATGTTCAAGGGTCGGATGAGCGGTCTGTCGCAGCGTGGCAACACGGTGGCGTTCGGAACGTTCGGTCTCCAGGCACTCGAGCCGGGCTGGATCACCAGCCGGCAGATCGAAGCTGCCCGTGTAGCGCTGACCCGTCACATCAAGCGCGGCGGCAAGGTGTGGATCCGCATCTTCCCCGACAAGCCGATCACGAAGAAGCCGGCCGAAACCCGCATGGGTAAGGGAAAGGGATCGCCGGAGATGTGGGTGGCCGTTGTAAAGCCGGGTCGTGTGATGTTCGAGCTCGAGGGTGTGAGCCCCGAGATCGCGCAGAAGGCGATGGCGCTGGCCGCGGCCAAGATGCCGGTGAAGACCAAGTTCGTCGTGCGTGAGGAGGCGCACACCGATGCGAGCTAACGATATTCGCGAGCTGTCGGTCGAGGAGATCCAGTCGCGCATCACGGGGCTCGAGGAAGAGCGGTTTCGCCTCAAATTCCGCAGTGCGACCGAACCACTCGAAGATCCGCTTCGCCTGCGCTGGATCCGGAAGGACATTGCGCGTCTCAAGACCATCCTGCGCGAGCGTTCGCTCGAGAGCGCGCGCTAAAGCGCGGGGGGAATGACCATGACTGAAATGACAAACGAGCAGGCCATCGAGCGGAACGCGCGCAAGTCGCGCACCGGCATCGTGGTGAGTGACAAGATGCAGAAGACGGTGGTGGTGGCGATTGAACGTCGCGTGCCGCACCCGATCTATGGGAAGATGATCACGCGGACCAAGCGTCTGAAGGCCCACGACGAGGAGAACTCGGCGAAGGTCGGCGACACGGTGCGCATCGTCGAGACACGTCCGCTGTCGAAGGACAAGCGGTGGCGTGTGGTCGAGATCGTCGACCGCGCACGGTAAGGGAGACCGACCATGATCCAGCAGGAATCGATGGTGAAGGTTGCGGATAATTCGGGGGCCAAGACGGCGCTCGTGATCCGCGTCCTTGGCGGAACACGCCGGCGCTATGCCGGCCTTGGCGACATCGTCGTCGTGGCCGTGAAGAACGCGCTCCCGAATGGCACGGTGAAGAAGAGCGACGTCGCGAAGGCGGTCGTCGTGCGGACGGTGAAGGAGACGCGGCGGAAGGATGGCAGCTACATCCGCTTCGACGAGAACGCCGTCGTGATCATCAATGATGCGGGCG
>JAQBPX010000004.1 GCA_028287305.1 Gemmatimonadota bacterium | reverse complement strand
TGGACTGTTCCCCAGACACAGGGAAGCCGCCGCGTGCCGCGCGGCGGCTGGCTTCCCTCCACAACCATCATCCAACACCAGAGCGGGAGACGGGGCTCGAACCCGCGACATCAAGCTTGGAAGGCTTGCGCTCTACCAGCTGAGCTACTCCCGCGTCTCACATTCCAATGGTGAGGGAAGGATTCGAACCTTCGAAGGCATGCGCCGGCAGATTTACAGTCTGCTCCCGTTGGCCACTTGGGTACCTCACCCTTCTCCCGCACGACAACCCAAGAGCTGACGGTGGGAATCGAACCCACAACCGCCGGTTTACAAAACCGGTGCTCTGCCAATTGAGCTACGTCAGCAGCCGGCAGTTTTGCGTGAGACTCTTAGAATAGCCAGAGAGGCAAAGTGTGTCAACTGCACCAGCTTAGCCATCCGGCCGGCCCCCCTCACCCCACCTTCCATTTCGTCCCTTGGGCAGTGTCCTCGATCTGGACACCTCGCGCCACCAGCTCATCCCGGATCCGGTCCGATTCCGCGAAGTTCCGGGCCCCCCGCGCCACCTTCCGCGCCGCCAGCCGCTCCTCCACGTACGCCACCAGCTCCGCATCTTCCACGGTCCGGTCCGGCACCAGGTCCAGGACCCCCATCATCCGCGCGAACGTCGCCCGCGCCGCCTTGAGCCCCTCCACATAGTCCCCGCCACGGTCCAGCTCGCGGTTCGCCGACTTGAGGAACGTGAAGAGCGCCGCCATGGCCTCCGGCGCGTTCAGGTCGTCGAACAACGCGGCCTCGAACGCCTTCATCCCCTCGTTCGCCGCCACCGCCAGCTCGCTCGTCCCCGCCTTCGCCCCCTCCAGCCGCTCGGCGAAGTCCCCGATCCGGCGCACCGCCTCACTCGAATGGTCCAGTGCCTCGTCCGAGAGGTTCAGCTCCTTTCGATAGTGCGTGTTGAAGACGAAGTGCCGCAGCGCCGCCGCCGAGAATCCTCCCTCCCGAAGCCCCTTCACGGTGGCGGTGTTCCCTAGCCGCTTCGCCATCTTGGCGCCGTCCGTCAGCAGGAAGGCCCCATGGCACCAGCACCGCGCGAAGGGCTGGCCGGTGGCCGCCTCGCTCTGCGCGATCTCGTCCTCGTGATGCGGAAAGACGAGGTCGATCCCGCCCGTGTGAAGGTCCAGCGTCTCCCCGATCAGGTCGATGGCCATGGCCGAGCACTCCAGGTGCCAGCCCGGACGCCCGAGGCCCCATGGGGAATCCCACGCGGCCTCCACGCGCTCGTCCTCCGGCTTCGCCGACTTCCAGAGCGCGAAGTCCTGCGCGTTCTCCTTGGAGTACTCGTCCTGCGAGACGCGAGCGCCCGCGCGCACCTCGCGCCGGTCGAGGCGCGACAGCCGGCCGTACCCCTCGAAGCGGTCGATGGCGAAGTAGACGGACTTGTCGTCGGCGACGTACGCGACACCGCGCGCGATCAGCCGCTCGACCAGCGCGATCATCTGCGGGATGTAGTCCGTGGCCTTCGGGTACGACTCCGCCGGCTGGATCCGCAGGTAATCCCGGTCGGCGAAGAAGACCTCGGACACGGGCTCCGTCACCTCGCGAATGGTCTTGCCCTGCTCATCGGCGCGCTTGATGATCTTGTCGTCGACGTCGGTGAGGTTCTGCACCTGGAACACCGACCAGCCGCGCAGCTGGACGCTGCGTCGCAGCAGGTCGTTGAAGAGGAAGGTGCGGAAGTTCCCGAGGTGCGCGGGATTGTAGACCGTGGGACCGCAGCTGTAGAAGCGCACCACCTGGCCGTCGGCGGGCGCGAAGTCCACCACCTGGCGGCTCATCGTGTCGAAGAGCCGGAACGTGCGCGCGGGCTGGGTCATCGGGTGCTGGCGATCGCCGCCGGATAGGGAACGCTGGGAATCTTCGCCGCGTCGAGCGAGCGCTTGGCGCGCTGGCGGAACTCGCGCGCGATGCGGTCGCGCGCGCCGGCCGTGACGCGAGCGGTGAGCCGGATGGTAACGGTTCCGGCGCCGAGCCGCTCGATCCCGTTCGCCGACGGCGGCTCGAGGAAGCAGGGCGCGAGGTCGTCGTCCGCCGCCATCTCGGCGGCGACCGCGTCGAGCGCCTTCTCGGCCTCGTCGGCCGAGCCCCATGGCACCTCCACGTCCACGTTCACGCGCCCCCACGACCGGGAGAGGTTCGTGACCTGCGTGATCTGCCCGTTCGGGATGATGTTCAGCGCGCCGCTGCCCTCGCGCACGTACACGAGGCGCAGCGTGATGTCCTCCACCACGCCCTCCACGTTGCCGATGCGTACCACGTCATCGATCGCGAACTGGTGCTCGAACTGCAGGAAGAAGCCGGTGACGTAGTCGCGCACCAGGCTCTGCGAGCCGAAGGAGATCGCGAGGCCGAAGACGCCGGCGCTCGCGAGCAGCGGGCTGGTGTTGAAGCCGAAGACGCGCAGCGCCATGAGCGCCACCAGCACGAACAGCACCACGTGGCCCACGTTGCGAAGCAGCGTGGCCGCGGTGCGCGCGCGCTGCAGGCGGGAGTGATGGTCGGTGTCCGAGGGGCGCTGGCGCGCGCCGAGCTTCTCCACGCGCGAAGCGACCAGCCGCACGATCCAGTAGGCGATGATCGCGACGATGAGGATCACGCCCATCTGGAGGGCCGCGTCGACGAGCTCCTCGCGCGTGCGTGGGAAGTGCCCCGCCGCCGGCTGGGTGGTGGACGGCGTGCCCTGCATGGTGGTGGCGCTGCTCTCCGGGATCATCCGGGAAAGCTAGGCGGTCGCGCGGGCCACGTGAAAGGCGTGGATGGCCTGGACCAGCGGCGCGGGATCGTCGCGCACCGGATCCGCGGCGGGCAGCCCGGTCTCCGCGGCTGCCCGGGCCACCGCGTCGCGCGCGTCGCGTTCATTCATGTCCCATGTGTTCACCGCGATCCCGATCACGGGCGCAGGGCGCAAGGGCGCCGCCGCTGCCTCGCTCATCCGCACGAACTCGGCGAGCGGCGGGATGCGCACCCAGTCATGGTGCGTGACCGTCTCGCGCGTTGGCTGCACGCAGAGCAGCTGTGCGTGCGGCAGCGAGCCGTGAATGAGCCCGTACGTCACCCCCGAGTAGCTGGGGTGGATGATGGACCCCTGCCCTTCCACCAGCACGATGTCCGCGTCCTCCGCGCAGTCGAGCACCAGCTGCTCGGCGGCGCCGGCAATGAAGTCGGCGATCACCGCGTCCACCGCCACGCCGCGCCCCTCGACCAGGATGCCGGTCTGCCCCGTGGCGGCGAACGCCACGCGATGGCCGAGCGCGCGCAGCCCGTGCAGCAGCTGCAGCTGGGTGGTCATCTTGCCGATGTTGCAGTCGGTGCCCACGGTGAGCACCACCGTCGCCCTCACGTGCTGCAGCCGGCCCCGCGAGACATCGAGGTTGGCGGGCGCGCGACGCAGGTCATTGATGCGGCGCCCATTCGTCGCTGCGCGGGACGCGAGCGCGGCGTCGTCGCCGAGCATGGTGTGCAGCCCGCTCCAGAGGTCCAGGCCGCGATCGAGCGCGTGGAGCAGCAGCGAGTGCCACTCGCCGGGGAGCTGCCCGCCGGCCGGCGCGATGCCGATCAGCAGCGCCTCCGGCCCGAAGGCGATCGCCTCGTCCAGCGTGGCAACCACCGGGATCGGCCCACCGAAGCCCAGGACTTCCTGCGCCGTGCGACCGGCCTGGGTGGAGTCCAGCACCGCGACCACGCGCTCGGGGCGATAGCGGATGCAGGCGTTCGCGGTCTTCGACGTGCTCGGTGAGAACGCGCCTTCGGCGAGGATCACGAAGCGCGGCAGCATGCTTCGGCTCAGGCGGCGGAGCGCGCGATGCGCTCCGCGAACGCGAGGACGTCCACCGGCGCCGGTGGCGTGAGCACCCCTCCCTCCGGGGAGGGCAGCCGCAGCACCATCGCGCGCTCGCGGGTGGTGCGCCGGAACCCGTGCCCTTCATAGATGCGCGTGATGAGGATGCGCCGCACGACCACCATGACCACCGCGAGCATCGGTACCGCGACGATGAGCCCCACGCCGCCGAGCAGCTTGCCGACGATGAGCACCGACATGATCGTCAGCACGGGCGGCAGGTCGACCTTCTTCGACATCACGAGTGGCGAAACGATGTTCCCCTCGATCAGGTGGATCACCACGCCGAGCCCGATGACGAACATCGCGCGCGTGCCGCCGCCGGGACCGTTGAGCACGAACAGCGCCGGCAGCGTGGTGGAGAGCAGCGTGCCGAAGAAGGGCACGATGGCCACCAGGCCGGTGAAGATGCCGAAGGTCAGCCAGTAGGGGACGTCCAGGAAGTAGAGGCCGATCGCGGTGAGCGCGCCCAGGAAGGTCATCGTCATCAGCTGCCCGACGATGAATGCACGCAGCGAATCGGCGAGGTCACCGAGCACGTCGCGCACCAGGTCCCGGTGGATGGGCGGGAAGAGCGCGATCAGCCATTCCCGATAGAGCGCCGGGTGCACCGCGAGGTAGATGCCCATCACGCCCACCGAGAACACGCTGATCGCCGCGTGCACCGCGCCGAACACCTTGGGCACCACGTCCTGGAAGGAGCTGGCGACCTGGTCGTACACCGCGCGCAGGATGCGATGCTGGCCCGGGGGCCAGAACTCGCGCAGCGCGGGAATGCGCCCGACCGCGCGCTCGATGCCGTCTTCCCAGGTAGTGATGTAGTTCGGCAGCACCTTCACCAGCTGCTGCGTCTGGATGATCACCGGCGGCACCAGGATCCAGACCAGCGCGGCAAGGCCGGCGACCGTGATGAGGATCGCCGCCGTGAACGCCACGCGCTCGGGCGCGCGCGCCTTGCGCTCGATCCAGCTGGTGAGCGCGCCGAGGTACAGCGAGATGAGGATGCCCAGGAACAGCAGCAGCAACACGTCGGCGACAGACCCGACGAGCCGCAACAGCAGCACCGTCAGGACCGTCGCCGTCAGGATCGGGGCGAATCGGAATCCCTTGATCGTCTCGGCTTTCAACGTTTCTTGCTGCCCCCGGAGATGTCCTCGATCTCGGCCTGCACGTCCACGGAATCCTTGCCGCCACTGCCGAGCTGGCGGTTCTGGGCCGTGCCGCCCGCGCCGAGCATGCCCATCTTCTGCTTCAGCTCGAGCAGCCGGGAGTCCACGGTTGCACCAACCGCGCCACGCTCGAGCTGCTTGAAGTCGCGCTGCAGCGAGTCACCGCTGAACTCCTCCTCGATCTCGACGGAGGCCTTGAGCTGGCGCTCGTTCTGCTCGATGCGCTCCTCCATCCGGGAGAAGGCATCGAAGGCCGACTTCTCGGACATGGAGGACATCGTCTCGCTGATGCGGCGCTGGGCCTCGGCGCGGCGCTGGCGGGCGATGAGCAGGTTCTTCTTGCGCTTGGCCTCCTCGATCTTGTCGTTGAGGTCGCGCAGGGAGTTCTTCAGCTTCTCGGTCTCCTGGCGGTGCGACTCCCACGTCTGGGCAAGCTGCTCGGCGTGCTGGCCATGCTCGGCCTGGCGCACGAGCGCCTGCTTGGCGAGGTCGTCGCGCCCCTCCTGGATGGCGAGCATCGCGCGCTTCTCCCAGTCCTGGGCGAGGCGGAACTCGGCATCGGCCTGGTCGCGGAGGCGCTTCTCGTCGGCGATCGCGGACGCGACCTGCTGCTTGGCCTGCGCGAGCTGGCCGCGCATGTCGACGAGGATCTGGTTCAGCATCTTCTCCGGATCTTCGGCCTTGGAGATCAGGTCGTTGATGTTCGAGCGGAGGAGCGAGGAAAAGCGGTCGAAGATACCCATGATTCAGACGGCCTCGCGGTACGAGCCGAGCTCGCGGAGGTGCGATGTAAGGGCAAGCGTCATCCCCTCGAAGCTCGCGAGGAACTCCTCGTAGTCGAGATGGGAGAGCTCGAGGGCTTCCGTGAGGACGATGGAGTCGTCCTGGATGCCATACGAGCCATGCACGAGGTCGGAGGCGTTGAGCTCGAGCAGGCGCTGGTTGAGCGTGGCGCGCTGCGCGGCGTCGGAGGGCACGGTCATGACCTTCACGCGCAGCAGCACGACGGGGGGCGAATAGTGCACGACGACGTTGACGTCGAGCGATCCGCCCGGCTTCGCGATCCAGAGGCCGGGTTCGACCTCAGAGTAGCTGATGCCGTCGGTGGAGAGGCGGTCGAGGAATGCTTCGATGTCTTCCCTGCTGAGCATCGGCGGATCCGGTGGGAGGGGCGTTGCGGTCTTCCCATGCTTCCCTACGAATGGCGGGCAGGGACGTTTCAAAAGTGGGCAGCGCGGAGGGGCGTCGCAACCGCGCGGTGCCGCGATCAGCCGTCGGCGCGCTTCAATTGTATGAGCCGCTCCTTTGCGAGGCGCCTGCCGGTGGGCGTTGCCGCGAGCCCGCCCCCCGCGGTCTCGCGATAGCGGACATCCATCTCGCGGCCGATCTCGCCCATCACGTCGATCACCTCGTCGGCGGGAATCGCGAAGGTGATGCCCGCCATGGCCATCTCGATGGCGGCGAGCGCGATCGCCGCGCCGGTCGCGTTGCGGAAGACGCACGGCAGCTCCACCAGACCGCCCAGCGGGTCGCAGACCAGTCCGAGCGTGCCCTGCTGCGCGAGGGCGGTGGCGTGCCCGACCTGGGAGGGCGTTCCGCCGAGCATCTCGACGGCGGCACCTGCAGCCATGCCGGCGGCGGCGCCGGTCTCGGCCTGGCATCCCCCCTCGGCACCGGAGAGCGATGCGCGCTCCGCTATGATCGCGCCGATCAGGCCCGCGGTGGCGAGCGCATCGATCACCTTCTCGTCGTCGAGCTTTCGTGCGTCGGCGATGCCCGTGAGCACCGCGGGGAGAACGCCCGCGCCGCCGGCCGTGGGGGCTGCGACGATCACGCCCATGGCCGCGTTCACCTCCTGCACCGCAAGCGCCCGCGAGAGGATGTCGCGGAAGGGGGTGCCGCTCAGCGGTCCATCGGGACCGGTGCGCAGCTTCGCGGCATCTCCCCCGACCAGTCCGGATTGCGAATAGAGGTCGCCCTTCAGGCCGGCGCCCACCGCCTGCCGCATCACCACGAGCGCGCGCATGAGCTGCGCGCGGATGTCCTCCACCGTGCGACCGGAGTCCTTCGACTCGGCCTCGAGCGCCACGTCGCACAGTCGCTTGCCCTGCGCCTCGGCCTCGCGGATGGCATGCTGCAATGAGCGGTACATCAGGCACTCACCTTGTCGAGCTTGAACGCCCACTTCACCCAGGAGAGGGCGCGCAGGTCGTCGCGCACCTGGTCGTCGGGCGGGTCATCCACCTCGATGACCATGAACGCGTCGCCGCCCCGTTCCTTTCTCGAGAGCCGGAGCGTGGCGATGTTCACGCCATCGTCGGAGAGGATGCTGGTGATGCGCGCGATGGAACCGCGCACGTCCTCGGCCACCAGCACGATCGTGTGATAGTTGCCGCTGACTTCCACCGGGTAGCCGTCGATGCGCGTGACGAGCACGCGTCCCGCACCGAGTGACGAGCCGACCATCTCCGCGCGGCGATCGCCGCGCTCCACCGTGATGCGCACGGTGTTCGGGTGCGTCTCGCCGTCCTCACCGAGCTTGGTCTTCTCGAAGCGATAGTCGAGTCCCTCGCGCTCGGCGATCTGGAGCGCGGTGCGCAGGCGCTCGTCGTCGGGGCGAAATCCCATCAGGCCGCCCACGAGCGCCTTGTCGGTGCCGTGTCCCTCGCCGGTGCGCGCGAAGGAGCCGTGCAGCTCCAGGCGCGCGTGCTCGGGAGTGCCGCCCACGAGGTTGCGCGCGAGCAAGCCGAGGCGGCACGCGCCCGCGGTGTGCGAGGACGACGGGCCGACCATCACCGGTCCGATGATGTCGAGCAGCGAGACGAGAAGTTCCATGATCAGCCGGCCTTGCGCCTGCGGCGCGTGGCGTGCGTGGCGAGGAGCGGCGCGAGGTACTGTCCCGTGTAGGAGCCCTGCACGGCGGCTACGTCCTCGGGCGTGCCGGTGGCGACCACCAGTCCGCCGCGAATTCCACCCTCGGGGCCAAGGTCCACGATCCAGTCCGCGGTCTTGATGACGTCGAGGTTGTGCTCGATCACGAGCACCGTGTTGCCGCGATCCACCAGGCGATGCAGCACCTGCAGCAACAGGCGGACGTCCTCGAAGTGCAGGCCCGTGGTGGGCTCGTCCAGGATATAGAAGGTACGGCCCGTGTCGCGCTTGGAGAGCTCCGTCGCGAGCTTCACGCGCTGCGCCTCCCCGCCACTGAGCGTGGTGGCGCTCTGCCCAAGGTGCACGTAGCCGAGGCCCACGTCGTTGAGCGTCTCGAGCTTCTGGCGAATGCGCGGCTGGTGCTCGAAGAAGGCGAGCGCGTCCTCCACGGTGAGCTCGAGCACGTCGGAGATGCTGAGGCCGCGGAAGCGGACCTCGAGCGTCTCGCGGTTGTAGCGCTTGCCCTTGCAGACCTCGCAGGGCACGTAGACGTCGGGCAGGAAGTGCATCTCGATCTTCACGAGGCCGTCGCCCTGGCATGACTCGCAGCGGCCGCCCTTCACGTTGAACGAGAAGCGCCCCGGTCCGTAGCCGCGGATCTTCGACTCCGGCATCTCGGCGAAGAGCTCGCGGATGGGGGTGAAGAGTCCGCAGTACGTGGCCGGGTTCGAGCGTGGCGTGCGCCCGATCGGGCTCTG
Source organism: Gemmatimonadota bacterium (assembly GCA_028287305.1). Lineage (GTDB taxonomy): Bacteria > Gemmatimonadota > Gemmatimonadetes > Gemmatimonadales > Gemmatimonadaceae > JAQBPX01. The sequence continues at coordinate 90,736 of JAQBPX010000004.1, read as the reverse complement.
GTCGATGTCGATGACCTTGTCGATGTGCTCGAGGCCGGTGATGCGACGATGCGCGCCGGGAATGAGCCGCGCGCGATAGAAGTGCCGCGCGAGCGCGTTGTGCAGGATGTCCTCGATCAGCGTGGACTTTCCGGAGCCCGACACGCCGGTGATGGCGATGAACAGTCCGAGCGGAAATTCCACGTCGATGTTGCGCAGGTTGTGCTCGCGCGCGCCGGCCACCTCGATCACGCGCTGGGGATCGCGCGGGCGACGCAGCTGCGGCACCGCGATCTCGAGTGCGCCCGAGAGGTACTTGCCGGTGATCGAGGCGGGATTCCGCATCACTTCCTTCACCGTGCCGGCGGCGATGACCTCGCCGCCGTGCTTGCCCGCGCCGGGGCCGAGGTCGATGAGGTAATCGGCGGCCTTCATGGTCTCGTCGTCGTGCTCGACCACGATCACCGTGTTGCCGAGGTCGCGCAGCTGCTCGAGCGTGGCGATGAGGCGCGCGTTGTCGCGCTGGTGCAGGCCGATGGAGGGCTCGTCGAGAATGTAGAGCACACCGACCAGCCGCGACCCGATCTGCGTCGCCAGCCGGATGCGCTGCGCCTCGCCACCGGAGAGCGACTCGGCGCTGCGGCCGAGGGTGAGGTAGTCGAGCCCGACGTCCACGAGGAAGCGCAGTCGCTCGCGCACTTCCTTGAGGATCGGGCCCGCGATGCCGACGTCGAGGCCCGGCTTGCCGTTCTCGCGCAGGGGAACCGAAGCGAAGAAGTCGAGCGCGTCATTGATCGGATATTCGGCGACCTCGCCGATGTTCTTCCCGTGCACCGTGACCGCGAGCGATTCCTTCCTGAGCCGCCGGCCGGCGCACTCCGGGCAGGGGTTGGCGACCATGAATCCCTCGAGCTCCGAGCGCACGCTGTCGGAGTCGCTCTCCTCGTACCGGCGCTCCACGTTGGCGAGCACGCCCTCCCACGGGCTGTCGCCCTTCTTCTTCGTGTCGCCGTGGAGGATGCAGTCGCGCACGCCCTTCGAGAGCTCGCCCCACGCGGCGTTGAGGTCGAACTTGTACTGCCGCGCGAGCGTGGGCAGCACCACCTTGCGGAGGTAGCCGCTTGGCTCGCCCCACGGGAGGATCACGCCCTCCAGGATCGAGATCTGCGGGTCGCCGAGGATGAGGTCTTCGCTCACGCGCCGCTTCGTGCCCAGGCCACCGCAACCGGGGCATGCGCCGAATGGCGAGTTGAAGGAGAACTGTCGCGGCTCGAGCTCGGGGAGGGAGATGCCGCAGTTCGGGCAGCCGTAGCGCTCCGAGAAGATCTCGACGGCACCGCCGTCGGCGCGCGCGACCTCCACGATGCCGTCGGCGAGCTTGAGCGCCGTCTCGAGCGAATCGGAGAGGCGCCCGCGATCCTCGGCCTTGACCACGAGGCGGTCGACCACGATCGAGACCGTGTGGTTCGCGCGGCGATTGAGCTTTGGCGGGTTGGCGACCTCGATCAGCTCACCGTCCACCCAGGCGCGGATGAATCCCTGCTTGCGCACCTGCTCGAACAGCTCGCGGAACTCGCCCTTGCGGCCCTGGATGAGCGGCGCGCGCACCTCGATGCGCGTGCCCTCCGGCCATGAGAGGAGGATGTCGGCGATCTGCACTGGACTCTGGCGCTGCACCGAGCGGCCACAGTTGGGGCAGTGCGGCGTCCCGGCGCGCGCCCAGAGGAGGCGGAGGTAGTCGTAGACCTCGGTGACCGTGCCGACCGTGGAGCGCGGGTTGTGGCCGGCGCTCTTCTGCTCGATGGAGATCGCGGGGCTGAGGCCCTCGATGGAGTCGACGTCGGGCTTCTCCATCAGCCCGAGGAACTGGCGCGCGTAGGCCGAGAGGGACTCGACGTAGCGCCGCTGGCCCTCGGCATAGATGGTGTCGAAGGCGAGCGAACTCTTGCCCGAGCCGGAGAGTCCCGTGATCACCGTGAGGCGGTCGCGCGGGATGGTGACGTCGATGTTCCGGAGGTTGTGCTCCCGGGCCCCGCGGACGATCAGTGCTTCTTCTGCCATAGCCAGGGAAAGTTCGCGTGTTGCGCGGGGGGAGACAAGCCGGAGGGCAGGCTCGCTAGATTGATGCGGTAGCCTGTGGTTTCCCTCCCACCACGCCTGCCCCGGTCCTTCATGCCCCACACCGACGCGATCGTCGTCCTCACGACCGTGGCCAGTGACGAGGAGGCGGCCAAGCTGGTCCGCGCCCTCCTCGAGCGCCGATTGATTGCGTGCGGGACGATGTTTCCAGGCGCGCGCTCGATGTATCGCTGGCAGGGCAAGATCGCCGACGAGAAGGAAGTGGTGATCATGCTGAAGACGCGCTCGGCGCGGCTCGATTCACTGCGGTCGGCGTTCGCGGAGCTGCACCCGTACAAGGTGCCGGAGCTGCTGGCGATGCCAGTCGCCGCCGGGCTCGACAAGTATCTCGACTGGATCAGCGGCGAGACCACGCTGGCACTCGCGTGAGGCATCGCGGCGCGTGATCGAGCTGCGCGTGGACGACCTGGCGTTCTTCGAGGGCGATGCGATCGTGCGCCCCACGAATGACGAGCTGCGCGCCACCACGCCGGTGATGCGCCGGCTGGAGATCGCTGGGGGTTCGTCGCTGCTGGACCGCCTCCAGCTCACGGAGCCGCTCCCGGTGGGCGCCGGCGTGGCGACGGGCGCGGGAGAGCTGGGCGTCGAGCTGCTGATTCACGGCGTCGTGCAGAGCAGCACCGAGCGCGCCACGCGCGATGGCGTGCGGCGCGCGCTCACCAGCTGCCTGCAGCGCACGGTGGACTTCGCGGTGGAGGCGGTGGCGATCGCGCCGTTCGGGCTCGGCGCGGGGAACCTGGCTCCCGAGGAAAGCGCTGACGTCATGGTGCCGGTGATCTCACAGCACCTGCAGCGCGCCTCCTACCCTCGCGTCGTGACGATCATACTGGAAACGGACGACGAGCAGGATGCCTTCAGCGCGGCCCTGCGCCGGGAGCAGCCGTGAGGCGCGCTCGCGGCACGCGCCGCGCGGTGATCGGCATGGCGATCCTCGGGCTCTGGATGGTGGGGCTGGGCATGCTCGTGCGGCAGGAATACTTCCGGCCGCACGTGGAGCGGCTGGCGGAAGCGGCGATGCGGGTGAACCCCAGTGCCACGTTCTACGGCGTGTACCAGGCGGGGAAGCAGATCGGGTTCGCGTCGAGCACCATCGACACGGCGATGGCCGCGATCACCATGTCGGACTACATGGTGGCCGACCTGCCGGTCGGCGGCCGGCTGCATCGCGCCACCGCGCGCACGAACGTGACGCTCTCGCGCGGGCTGCGCGTGCAGCAGTTCGACGTGCTGATGGAGACGGATGCGGGGCCGGTGCAGGCGACGGGGCTCGTGATGGGCGACACGCTGCTGGTGCTCGCCGTGGGCGTGGGTGGCGCGGCGCCGGACACGCAGCGCATTCGCATCTCCGGGCCGATCCTCCTGCCGACGGTCGTGCCGCTGGCGGTGGCGCTCGGCGAGCGGCCGAAGGTGGGGAAGACGTACCTGCTGCCCGTGTTCGACCCGGTCGCCATGGCGCCGAAGGAGACGCACCTCACCGTGCATGCCGAGTCGCTGTTCGTGGTGGAGGACAGCGCGTCCATGGATCCGGTGAGCCATCGCTGGAAGGGGATGCTGGCAGACACGCTGCGCGCCTGGCAGGTGACGGGTGACGCCGGCGCCGGCGGGTTCGACGCATGGGTGGACGAGCAGGGGCGCGTGGTGCAGTCCACGCAGCTGCGCGGCCTGCTGCGCCTGCGACGCCTTCCCTATGAAGTGGCGTTCGAGAACTGGCGCCTGGATGGTGGCGGAAGCGACACGGCTGCCGCGCCCTCCAGCGATCGCGACATCCTGGAGACGACGGCCATCGCCGCGAACCGGCGGCTCAGCGGTGCCTCCGCGCAGCTGCGCGTACGACTGGGAGGGGTGGACCTGCGCGGGTTTGCGCTCGACGGCGGGCGGCAGCAGCTGCACGGCGACACGCTCGTGGTCACGCGCGAGGAGCTCGCGCAGGTGCCGGCGACCCTGCGCAACTGGGCCCGGGCCCACAAGTCGTTTCCCAACGAAGTGTCGGCCGAGCCGCTGATCCAGTCCGATGACGCGGCGATTCGCCGGCTCGCCACGTCGCTCACGGCGCCGACGGACCGCGAGACGGTGCAGCGGATCAACCGGTGGGTGTACGACTCGCTGAAGAAGAAGATCACCTTCGGCGTCCCGAGCGCCACGCAGGTGCTCAAGTCCCGGAGCGGCGACTGCAACGAGCACACGCAGCTCTTCGTCGCGCTCGCGCGCAGCGCCTCGGTGCCGACGCGCATCGCGGCGGGGCTCGCCTACGTGGACGGCAGGTTCTACTACCACGCGTGGCCGGAAGTCTGGCTCGGGCAGTGGGTCGCGGTGGATCCCACCTTCGGCCAGTTCCCCGCCGATGCCAGCCACCTGCGGTTCACGATCGGCGGCCTGGAGCGACAGGCCGAACTGCTGCGACTGATCAACACACTCAAGATCGACGTCATCGACCATCATCCATGATCCGACTCACAGGATTGACGAAGCGCTACGGCAGCTTCACGGCGGTCGACCGGATCGATCTCGAGGTGCCGCAGGGAGAGCTGTTCGGCTTCCTCGGCCCGAACGGCGCCGGCAAGACGACCACGCTGCGGATGATCGCCGGGATCCTGCGTCCCACCGCGGGCAAGGTGGAGATCGCGGGGATCGACATCGCGAAGGACCCGGTGGCGGCCAAGACCAAGCTCGGCTTCATCCCGGACCGTCCCTTCATCTACGAGAAGCTCACGGGTGCGGAGTTCCTGCGATTCGTCGCGGGCCTCTACGACCAGGAAGGGCCACAGATCGAGCATCGCGCGCGCGAGCTGCTCGCGCTGTTCGACCTGGAGGAATGGCGCGACGAGCTGGTGGAGAGCTACAGCCACGGCATGCGGCAGAAGCTGATCATCAGCAGTGCCTTCATCCATCGCCCCGCGGTGATCGTGGTGGACGAGCCGCACGTCGGGCTCGACCCGAAGGCGATGCGCATCCTCAAGGACCTCTTTCGCGAGTACGTGCGGCGCGGCCACACGATCATGATGTCCACGCACACGCTGGAGATCGCGGAGGGGATGTGCGACCGCATCGGCATCATCCAGGGCGGCCACATGCGCGCCTGCGGGACGATGGACGAGCTGCGCGCGAATGCGACGGGGGGCGACACGGGACTGGAGCAGATCTTCCTGCGCCTCACCGGCGAGAACGCGGCGCGCGAGATGGTGGATGTCCTCGACGCCTGACTTCGTGCCGGGGGTGAGCGGGCCCGTGGCCTCGGGCGGGGAGCGCGCCGACGGCGGGCTGCCGGATCCGTCGCTGCTTCACCTGCTCGGACCCAAGTGGCTCACGGCGCGCGCGCGCTCGCTCGACGACGAGCGTGGCCGCACGGCGCGCTGGATCGTGCTCGGCTTCTTCGGGCTGATCTTCTGGGCGTTCATCTTCGGGATGCTCTTCCGCCTGCTCAAGTACTTCAAGGGCGTGCAGGAGATCGGGCCGTTCCTGTCCGGCAAGCTGCTCGGGCTGATGCTGATCGGATTCTTTTCGATCCTGCTGCTGTCGAACGTGATCACCGCGCTCTCGAGCTTCTTCCTCGCGAAGGACCTCGACATGCTGGTCGCGGGGCCGGTGGACTGGCTCAAGCTCTACGGCGCCAAGCTGCTCGAGACGATGCTGCACTCGAGCTGGATGGTGGTGCTGCTGGCCATCCCCATGTTCTCGGCGTACGGGGTGGTCTACCATGGCGGCTGGTACTACCCGCTGGCGGTGCTGTTCGTGTTCCTGCCCTTCCTCGCGATACCCGCGGTGATCGGGAGCGCGATCACGCTGCTGCTGGTGAACATCTTCCCGGCCCAGCGGACGCGCGACATCCTGAGCGTGATCGCGGTGCTCACCGCCGGCGGCATCGTGTTGCTGTTCCGCATCGTGCGCCCCGAGCGCCTGGCGCGGCCGGAGGGCTTCCGCTCATTGGTGGACTTCGTGACGGTGCTGCGCACGCCGACGTCGCCGTTCATGCCGAGCGAATGGGCGCAGCGCGCGATCATGGCGTGGCTGGACGGGCGCATCGAGCCCCTGCCCTTCTACCTGCTGGGCACCACCGCGCTCGCGGCCGTGGTGCTCGGCGCGCTGCTGCATCGCGCGCTGTACGACAAGGGCTTCAGCAAGGCACAGGAGAGCGGCGGCCGCCAGGCGCGCACGGGCGTGATGGGGCGCGCACTGCACCGGCTGTTCTCGCCGCTCGGCGTGCTGCGGCGCGAGCTGATCCTCAAGGAGCTGCGGCTGTTCTTTCGCGACACCACGCAGTGGTCGCAGCTGATCCTCCTCGCCGTGCTGGTGGTGGTGTACGTCTTCAACATCAAGTACCTGCCGCTCAAGGGCGAGGGGATGACGTTCTTCCTCGTGAACATCGTGCCCTTCCTCAACCTGGTGCTCGCGGGATTCGTGCTGGCGTCGATCGCGGCGCGCTTCATCTTTCCGGGGGTGAGCCTGGAGGGACGGACTCTTTGGCTGTTGCGCTCGAGCCCGATGCCGGTGAAGGAGCTGCTGTGGGCGAAGTTCTGGGTGGGCACGGTGCCGCTGCTGGTGCTGGCGCTCGGCATCATCGGCGTCACGAACTACCTCTTGCAGGTGACGGCGTTCATGATGGCGGTGTCGATCCTCTCCATCACGCTGATGACCTTCGCGATGGCGGGGCTCGCGATCGGGTTCGGGACGCTCTATCCGCAGTTCGAGACGGAGAACGCGGCGCAGATCCCGACGTCGTTCGGCGGGCTGCTGTTCATGATGGCGGCAGTGGCGGTGATCGGCGGCGTGGTAATCCTGGAGGCGCGGCCCGTCTACACGTACCTCTCGGCGCGGGCCTACGGGATGAAGCCGGACCTCTTCGAGATGGTGGTGGGCTTCGGCCTGGCGCTGCTGCTGTGCATCACGGCGACCATCGTGCCGATCCGGATTGCGCTGACGAGGCTGGAGGCTGTGGAGCGGTAGCAGGGGCGTCGGCGGTAGGCAGTGACTCATCAGTGCCGGCGCACTGAAACTGCCAAACAGCAACGACCTTTGCCACGGGTCACACTGGCCGCCTGCGGCGGCGACACCGACAGGGCGCTAGTGGCAATAAAAAAGCTCCTCTCATCAAGCGAGAAGGAGCTTTTTTTGTTCGCGGCTGGACAGTGTCGTCGCGCCAGCGGCGCGACCGGTGAAACCCGTGGCTCAAGGCAGTTGGCAGTTCGGTAGTTTCAGTGCGCCACGCGTGGCAACACCTACGCCACCAGCGCGTACCCGCAGCGGCTGCAGAAATGCGCGCCTGGCTCATCCACCGGCGCGTTGCACGACTCGCAGCGGCCCGGCAAGAACTTGCCGCACGTCGAGCAGTACACGGCATCCGGTTCCGGGCGCACGCCACAGTCACTGCACGCGGGCAGCGTCGCGCGCAGGGCGCGCACCGCGGCTTCCACCGGGTCATCACCGGCGCTCGCCTCCGACGCGCGCATCGCGACCAGCGCGCGCTCGGTGTAGCGCGCCTTGAGGTCGTCGTAGTCGGCGTCGCTCAGCTTGCCCGTTGCCTTGTCGAATTCGATCTCGCGAAGCGCCGCGACCGCCATTCCCTGGCGGTCGTCGTCCACCAGCGGTGCGCGCCGGCGCCGCGTGGTGGCATCGCTCGACGGGAAGAACAGCGGTTGCAGCACGACCGCGAGCGCGCCGACCGCCAGCACGGCCCCCAGCAGCAGCGCCACGCTCATGCGTCGCGACGCACCGCGTCGGCCAGGCGCTGCATCTCCTCGTTCGTGGCGTTCGTCGTCGCGGCCGCCACCGGCACCGGCCGCATCGCGGCGCGCGCGCCCCAGCGGCGGATCATGAACAGCAGCAGCGTTCCACCGCCGGCGAGCGCGAGCGAGGGCAGCAGGTAGCCCACCATGTTGAAGCCCTCGCGCTTGGGCGCCATCAGCGCGCGCTCCCCGTACGTGCCCACGAAGGCGTCCAGGATTTCCTGCGCCGGGTACCCGCCGTCCACCAGCGCCATCACGTCGCGATGCATGGCCGGCGACACCTGGCAGGAGAAGTCCGTGGTGCGACAGGTATAGACGTCGAGCGTGCACCCGCACTGGCAGCGGATGCGATGCTCCAGCGCATCGCGCTCATCGGCATTCATCGAGGCGCGCGCGCCCGGCTTGGGCGGCTTGCTCACGCTCACCGCCGCCGCCTGGTCCATGGCGAACAGGTTGCTCGAGTCCTTCACGGGCTCGTGCATCGGCCGCTGCGCGCGCAGTGCGCGCGCAGCAGTGAGGCCGGCCGCGCCAACTGCCAGCGCGCCAAGGAATCGCCGTCGCGAAAGTGGTGCGAGTCCCTCGCGCTCCCCGCTCACGGTGCGACCGTGGTCGCCGGCTCGAGCACGCTCACGTACCCGCCCTGCGCCCTGCGCCGCTCCGCCTGCGGCCACATCACCACCAGCCCGCCGAACGCCATGAGCGCCCCGCCTATCCACACCCAGACCACGAGCGGGTTGAAGGTGATGCGCAGCTCCGCCTCCTCGCCACGCACGCCGGCGAGCACCACGTACGTGTCGAGCTTGGCCGAGGAGCGAATGCCCACCTCGGTGCTCGGCTCGAACTGCGGGCGCTTCTGCGTGTCGAAGTGCTGGCGCTTCTCGCTGGTGATCAGCCCGACCATCTGGCCGTCGCGCCAGGTCTCGAGCGTCACGGCGGTGACCTCGCGATTGAGCGTCTCGTACTTGGACACGCCCTGGCTGACGAAGCGCCAGCGATGGCCGTACGGGTCGCTGACCTGGTACGCCTGCCCCGAGCCGAGCGTCACGTCGTGCTCGGTCTTGAACGCGAGGCCGGCGAACGCCGCGAAGAGGATCACGATGCCGGCGTGCACGATGTAGCCACCGTAGCGCCGACGGTTGCGGGCCACCAGCCGCATGAGCGCGACCGGCAGCGACTCGCCATGCATGCTGCGGCGCGCGCGCGTGCCCTTCACGAATTCCTGCACGATGGTGCCGGCCACGAACGCGCAGAGGATGTAGGCCACCAGGGCATATCCGTCGCGCATGCCCAGTGCGAAGAGCAGCATTCCCGCGGAGAGGCCGGCGATTACCGGATTCGCGAACTGCCGCTTGAGGTTGCTGGTGGACGCCTTGCGCCAGGCGATCAGCGGACCCACGCCGGTGAGGGCGAGCAGCAGCAATCCCAGCGGGATGTTGACCGTGTTGAAGAAGGGCGGGCCCACCGTGATCTTGGTGCCGCGCACCCACTCACTGATGATCGGGAAGAGCGTGCCCCAGAGCACCGAAAAGGCGATGCCGACCAGCACCAGGTTGTTGTAGAGGAAGGCCGCCTCGCGGCTGACCATGCTCTCGAGCTCCGCTCGCGCCTCGAGGTCGCGCAGGCGCGTCGCCACGAGGTAGATCGTGATGCCCGTCGCGAGGAAGAAGAACGTGGCGAACCACGAGCCCACCGGTGAGCGCGCGAAGGAGTGCACGCTCTCGATGAGGCCGCTGCGCGTGAGGAAGGTGCCGAAGATGGCGAGGAGGAAGGTCATCACGACCAGTACCACGTTCCACTTCCGGAGCATCCCCCGCTTCTCCTGCACCATGATCGAGTGCAGGAATGCGGTGCCCGTGAGCCAGGGCAGGAACGACGCGTTCTCGACCGGATCCCACGCCCAGTACCCGCCCCAGCCGAGCTCGACGTACGCCCACCACATGCCGAGCGTGATACCGACAGTGAGGAAGAACCACGAGATGAGCGACCAGCGACGGACGATGCCCAGCCACTCGCTGTCCAGGCGCCTGGTGGCGAGCGCCGCGATCGCGAAGGCGAAGGGGATCGTGGTGGCGACGTAGCCGAGATAGAGGTTCGGCGGATGGATCGCCATCCCGGGATTCTGGAGCTGCGGGTTCATCCCGCGTCCATCTACCGGGAGGAAGTCGAGGCGCGTGTACGGATTCGCCTTGAAGCAGGTGGTCGCGATGAAGAACACGAGCACCGTCGCCAGCGTCCCCGTGGCCCAAGGGACGAGCGTGGGCGACTTGGTGCGCGTGGTCGCGACGGCGATGGAGGAATACACCGACAGGATCAGCGCCCAGAACAGCATCGAGCCCGCCTGTCCTCCCCAGAAGGCGGTGAACACGTAGATGCGCGGCATGTTCGCGCTCGTGTTGCTGGCCACGTACTCGAGCGAGAAATCGTGCGTGAGCAGGGCGGTCCAGAGCCCGATCGACGCGAGCACGATCATGAACGTGGTCGCGTGCAGCGCCCGCTCACCGCTGGCCATGAGGTCGTGCCGGCCCGTGCGCGCGCCGGTGAACGAGACAGTGGCACACCAGGTCGCCATCAGCAGCGCGACCCAGAGCGAAAGCTCACCGATGAGGATCACGCCCGCGTCGCCCCGTTCTTGTAGCCCGGCGTGGACTTGTACTTGTCGGGCGCATTCTCGTAGCGCGACGCGCACTTGGCGAGCAGCGTGGTGGCGCGGAAGGTTCCGTCCTCGCCCATGCGCCCCTCGACCACCACGTCCACGCCGTCGGTGAAGGTGTCGGGCGCAATGCCGCGATAGACCACGGGCACGGTGCGCGCGCCGTCGGTCACCTGGAACGCGTACTCGCGCCCACCCGGATATCGCTTGATGGTGCCGGGCACCACGCGCGCGCCGATCTTCACGCCGGTTCCCCGGAAGCCGGGATCGGCCACCAGCTTGGTCGCGAGCTCGGTGGGCGTGAGGTAGTAGACGCCCGTGTCGCGGATGGAGCTGGCCATGAGGTACCCCGCGGTGCCGAGCACCACGAGCCCACCGGCCAGGAATTTGTTTCGCGCCTTCATGTCGCCCCTTCGCCGCTAGCGGTGCTGCCGCGACGGCGACCTGCCGTCGTCAGCCGTTCGACGCCGGACCCGCGGCTCGGCGCACCCGCGCCATCACCGTGTCCAGCTCCGACTCCGCCCGCGCGCGCTCGTCGCGCGACCAGGTGGAGACGTTCCGGTTCATCTCGCGCAGGCGCTCCAGCATCTCGTCGATCAACCGGCGCAGCAGGGGGTTGGCCCGGCGGTCGGAATCGCTCTGCTGCGTGAGAACCTGTGAATCGCCGATGGACATGCGACGGCCTGGGGAGGGAGCCGCGCATGAAGCCACCAGCGCGGGTAAATATAGGGGCGGGAACGGCTTGGAAGCAGTCCGGGCCGCTTGGCCCTGTCTAAAAAGACGACGTGTCACGTAAACGCGCAATACATGAGTTTCGTGACACGATGCGACTCTTTTACCGACGCACCTGCTGGAGCACCACCGTCGCGACCGCTCCACCCGCCGCGTCCCATGCCAGGTCGCGCAGGCTGAAGATCTTTCCCTGCGATCGGTCGTGACGCTCCTTCCAGAGTCCGATCCCGGCCGTGGCGACCCAGGCGAGCGACAGGCTGGCCCGGTGCGAGGCACCCGCCGAACGAGCCACTCCGTACGTGCTCATGCAGGTGAACGCCGACGACGTGAAGTGCTTCGCCTTGTCGGCCGCGAACCACGGGTCGGCGGCCGGCGCGCGAACGGCCGCGAGGCGCGATGCTGCCGCGAGCTGGAGCACCAGCGCCAACACCATCATGCGACCCGGCGGCCCGCGCCGCCCTCCACCTCCTGGTAGCGCGCCCGAAGCAGGTCCAGCGCACGCGACAGCAGCGCGTCATGTCCCGCCTGGTGGATCCTGCTGCTCGCGCCCGAGGGATGCGGCAGCGGAATCGCGAGCGACTCGCCGCCCTCGTGCGTCACCGTGAGCTCGCGTCCGACCACGCCATCCAGCGACACCGCGCCCAGGAAGGACTCGATCGCCAGCTTGCCGACGAGCACCAGCAGCCTGGGACGTATGATGCGCAGCTCGTCGTCGAGCCATGCGCGACACTGCTCGCGCTCGCGCGGCGTGGGCACGCGATCGCCGCGCCCGCCAGGATGCGGACCGGGAAAGCAGCGCGTGACCGCCGCGATGTAGATCCGCTCGCGGGCCTCGGCCTCGCTGATGCCGGCGCGGCCGAGCCACTTCCAGAGCGTGGCGCCCGCGCGCCCGGCGAAGGGCTGGCCGCCCCCGGACTCGACCTTCCCCGGCGCTTGCCCCACGAGCATCACGCGCGGATCGCGCGCGCCCGAGACGATCGGCACGATGCCACTTGCCAGTGCGCAGGTGCGACAGCCGGCGAGCGACGCGCGATGCGCGTCGAGGGGGTCGATGGGTGCGCGCTTCGCAGGCATTACTCGTCGCGATCCCGCGCCCACCCGAGCGTGGCGCGCATGGCGCGCGACCAGCCGTGTCGCGCGGCCTGCGCCGCGCCCTGTCCCGCCCCCGGCTCGAACACGCGTGCGGGATTGCGCGACTGGAACGCCGCATGGTCGGCCCAGATGCCCGCGCCGATACCAGCGAGCCCCGCCGCGCCCAGCACGGTGGTCTCGACATTCGCGGGTCGCTCGACCGATGCGCCGAGCACGTCAGCCTGGAATTGCATGAGCCAGTCGTTGCTGGTTGCCCCGCCGTCCACTCGAAGCCGTCCCGAGAAGGGCGACCCTGCCCCGCCGTTCATCGCGTCGATCACGTCCGCGGTTCCGTACGCCATGGCCTCGAGCGCGGCGCGCGCGAAGTGCGCACGGTTGGTGCCGCGCGTCAGCCCCACGATCGTGCCTCGCGCCTCCGGCTCCCACTCGGGCGCGCCCAGACCGGTGAGGGCGGGAACGAAGTAGACTCCCTCGTTGCTCGCGAGGCTGCGAGCCATCTCCTCGGTCTCCATCGCGGAGCCGATGATGCCGAGCCCGTCGCGCAACCACTGCACCGCTGCGCCCGCCACGAGGATCGCCGCCTCGAGTGCGTACACGGGTGCGCCACTGTGGTCGCAGGCGATGGTGACGAGGATGCCCTCGGCGGCAGCCGGCCGCGAACGGCCTGCGTTCATCAGCAGGAACGCGCCAGTGCCATATGTGTTCTTGGCGTCGCCGGCATCTACGCAGCCCTGGCCGAAGAGCGCGGCTTGCTGGTCGCCGGCCACGCCGAGAATCGGCAGCGCAACACCAAAATGCTCGGCGCCCGCCGTGCCGTAATCGAAAATCGACGCGCGCACCTCGGGAAGCAGCGACTCCGGCACGCCGAAGAGGTCGCAGCATTCCGGCGACCAGCGCCGCTCGTCGATGTCATACAGCATCGTGCGACTCGCGTTCGTGTGGTCGGTGGCGAAGGTCGCACCGCCCGTGAGCTTCCAGAGCAGCCAGCTGTCAACGGTGCCTGCCGCGACGTGCTCGCGCTGTGCGCCGTCGAGCAGTCCGCGCTCGCGAACCAGCCATTCCAGCTTCGTGGCGGTGAAGTACGGATCGGTGACGAGCCCCGTGCGCGCGCGCAGCATGGCCGCGTGCGGCGCGAGCTCGCGACAACGCGCGGCGGTGCGCCGGTCCTGCCAGACGATCGCGCGGTGGAGCGGCCGCGACGTGCGCCTGTCCCACGCGACGAGCGTCTCCCGCTGGTTGGTGAGGCCGAGCGCATCGGGCGTGACGCCGGATGCCGCGATCGCCGCGCGGCCCGCGGCGAGCGTGGCGGAGAAGAGCTCGTCCGCCTCGTGCTCGACCCAGCCCGGCTGCGGGAAGTGCTGCGCGATCTCGCAGTACCCGCGCCCCACCACCTTCCCCGCTTCCGAGATGACGATGGCCGTGGCGCCGGTGGTGCCCTCGTCGATCGCGAGCACGTGCCTCATGGGCGCGTTGCCTCGAAGTGATAGGGGGCGCTGAACACGCCGCGATCCGTGATGATGGCAGTGATGAGCGACGCAGGCGTGACGTCGAACGCCGGATTGTACGTGGCGACGCCGGACGGCGCAGTGGCGATGCCGCCTATCGCGCGGAGTTCCGATGCGTCGCGCTGCTCGATCTCGATCGCCGCGCCGGTGGCGGTGCGCGGGTCCACGGTGGACGTCGGCGCTGCCACGTAGAAGGGAATGCCGTGGTGACGGGCCGCGATCGCCAGCGCGTAGGTCCCGACCTTGTTGGCCGCGTCGCCATTCGCCGCGATGCGGTCGGCGCCGACGATCACCAGGTCCACGGAGCCGCGCTGCATCAGGCTCGCGGCCATCGAGTCGGCGAGCAGCGTCACGGGAACGCCCGAGCGCTCGAGCTCCCACGCGGTGAGCCGGCTTCCCTGCATCAGCGGTCGCGTCTCGCAGGCGAACACCGACACGTCGCGGCCTTCCAGCGCCGCCAGGTAGATGGGGGCGAGGGCCGTGCCCATTCCACCAGTCGCGAGCGCGCCGGCGTTGCAGTGCGTGAGCACGCGCGCGCGGCCGGGAATGAGCGGCAATCCGTGCTCCCCGATGGCGCGGCACATCGCCCGGTCTTCCTCGAGAATCGCCGAGGCCTCCACGCGAAGCGCGGCGACGAGCGCGTCGCGATTGACATGCTCGCGGCCGAGCACCGCGAGCATGCGGTCGATGGCCCACGGCAGGTTCACCGCGGTGGGGCGCGTGCCACGAACGGTTTCGGCGGCGTGCGCCAGCGACTGCCGGAACTCCAGGTGCGTGAGGGCTTCGGGCGCCGCCGCCGCGATCACCGCAACCCCGATCGCAGCGGCAATCCCGATCGCCGGCGCGCCGCGCACGGACAGCGTACGGATCGCGTCGCAGACGTCATCCAGCGTGCGCAGGTCACGCTCGACCAGCTTGCCGGGCAGCGCGCGCTGGTCGATGATCCGCAGCGCGGTGCCATCGGGCGAGAAGCGGACCGCCTGGATGATTTCCACGGCTGAAAGCTACCGCAGTTGCGCCTCAGGCCGCGAGTGAATCTCGCCGCTTCTTCCGGCGCTCCGGAAAGTGCCGATCGAGGAACGCGATCAGCGCGCGCTCCTCGGGAGAGTGCGCCAGCCCCAGGTTCTGCGCGCCGCGCCGCGACCTCGGCAGGGCAATCGTCTCCCCGTCATCCAGGTAGCGCGCGATCACCATCGGGTGCACGTACGACTTCCGGCAGATCAACGGCGTGTTCCCGAGTTCACTCGACACGAGCCGCATTGCGAGGGCCACATTTCGCTTCGCCTCGGCAGGCGAGGCCGCCGGCCCGAGCTCGGCGAGCACGGTGGCCGCGCGCAGCGTGCCCCCCCACGTGCGGAAGTCCTTCGCCGTCCAGCTCTCGCCGGTGCGGTCGCGCAGGTAGTCGTTCACCTCGCGCGCGTCGAGGTCGCTCCAGTGCGCCCCCTGCTTGTACCGGAACAGCCGCTTGCCCGGCGTGCGCATCAACCGCGCGACCAGGCGTGAGAGCTCACGGTCGGTGACCACCTGCCGGTGCGCGATGCTCAGCTTTCCCACGTAATCGAAGACCGCGCAGCCCTTGCGGATCTGCACGTGACGCTTCTGCAGCGTGGTCAGGCCGAAGGTGCCGTTCTCCTCTGCGTATCGCGCGCTGCCGATGCGGAAGAAGCGCTCACCGATCAGCCGAAGCGCGATGGCGGCCACGGCATCGCGGCCCAGGCGCATGCCGCGGGAGTCGTCGCGCAGCTGCTTCCGGATCTCCGGGAGCGACTTCGCGAGCTGGCGCACGCGGTAGTACTTCCGCAGCTCGCTCGCCTCGGCGGCCTTCGCGTGGTAGCGATACTGCTTGCGGCCACGCGCGTCGAAGCCCCACGCCTGCACCGCGCGTCGCGGATCGAGCGCAATGTGCACCTCCGCCCACGCGGGGGGCACGACGAGCGCCGCGATGCGGTCGAGCGTGCGCCGGTCGCGCACTGCCCTGCCATCATCCCGCTCGTAGTGGAACCCCGAGCGCGCGGTCCCGAGGCGAGTGATCCATCGGCCGTCCATGATGGCGAACGCGAGGGCAAGAAGCAGTCCGGCGTGCTACATTCACTGAACCCTCCCTCCGCGCGTGCCCGCTCCCATGTCATACGAGCTGATCACCCTCGACGTCGCCGACCGGATCGCGACGATCACCGTCAATCGCCCCGACAAGCTCAACGCGCTCAACTCGGGCACCATCGCCGAACTGGGGCGGGCCATCGACGAGGCGCGCGAGCGCGACGACGTGGGCGGCGTGATCCTCACCGGGGCCGGCCGCGCGTTCATCGCGGGCGCGGACATCTCCGGGCTGGCGAAGAGCTCCGTGGAGGCGAAGGCGCTCGCGCAGCGCGGCCAGGTGGTCTTCCGGAAGTTCGAGACGTCGCCCAAGCCCACCATCGCGGCGGTGAATGGCTTCGCGCTCGGCGGCGGCTGCGAGCTGGCCATGGCGTGCCACCTGAGGCTCGCGAGCGAGCACGCGAAGTTCGGGCAGCCCGAGGTCAAGCTCGGCCTCGTGCCGGGGTACGGCGGCACGCAGCGCCTCCCGCGGCTCGTGGGAAAGGGCCGCGCGCTGCAGCTGCTCCTCACCGGCGAGATCATCGATGCGGCCGAGGCGTTCCGCATCGGCCTGGTGAATCGCGTGCATCCCGCCGGTGAGTTGATCGGCGCCGCGCGCACCATGCTGGCGACCATGATGGCCAACGCACCGCTGGCACTCGCCGGCTGCATCGAGGCCGTGAATCGCGGCTACGACCTGCCGCTCGAGGAAGCCAACGCGCTCGAGGCGACGATGTTCGGCGTGCTGGCGGGCAGCGAGGACATGCGCGAGGGAACCGAGGCGTTCCTCGCCAAGCGCGCGCCGCAGTTCACCGGGCGCTGAGCCCCCGGTGACCGTCGCCACCGCGGCGCGGCTGAGGTCACTCGCGCTGCGCGACTTCCGGAACTTCGAGCGCCTGGAGCTCGAGCTTCCCGCGGAAGGACTCGTGCTGGTCGGCGAGAACGGCCAGGGCAAGACGAACCTGCTCGAGGCAATCGTGTACATGGAGCTGCTCCGCTCCATGCGCGGCGCGCGCGACGCGGACCTCGTGCGCTTCGGCGCCGAGGGCTTCCACCTGTCGGCGCAGATGGAGACGGAGCGCGCGCACGAGATGCGCGTGGGCTATGCGCGCGGCGCGAAGCGGAAGCGCGTGCAGGTGGACGGGGGCGACACGCCGCGATTGAGCGACGCGTTCGGCACGCTGCCAAGCGTGCTGGTGTCGCCAACCGACGTGGAGCTCATCGCGGGCGCGCCGAGCGCGCGGCGTCGCTACCTGGACATCCTGCTGGCGCTCACGAGCCATGGCTACCTCTCGGCGCTGCAGCACTATCGCGCCGCACTGCTGCGTCGCAATGCGGCGCTGCGGGATGCGTCCCGCGGCAGTCGTGGCGAGGAGCACGTGCGCGTGTGGGAGGCGCCGCTGGCGGAGCATGGCGCGGTGCTGTGGCGCGCGCGGCTCGAGTGGACCGAGCGCGTGTCGTCGCGCTTCGCGGAGCTGTGCGCGGCGATCGGCGAGCGTTCGCCGGTGGCGATGCGGTATGCCGCGAGCATGGCGACCATGACCGACCCGCGCAGTGCGCTGGAGGCGGCACTGGAGGAAAAGCGCGCACTCGACATCCGCCGGTGCCTGACGCACGTGGGGCCGCACCGGGATGACCTGCACGTGTCGCTGGACGGGCGGGAGCTGCGGAGCTTTGGTTCTGCCGGCCAGCAGCGCAGCGCCGCGATCGCGCTGCGAATCCTGGAGGCGGAGACGCTGCGCGAGCTGCGCGGGGGCGCGCCGCTGCTGCTGCTCGATGATCCCTTCGCGGAGCTGGACGTTCGTCGCTCCACGCGGATCCTGGAGCTGCTGGCGGCGGAGGGACTGGGGCAGACGATCCTGGCGGTGCCGCGGGCGGGCGACATCCCGCGCGAGTTGAGCGCCCTCGAGCGCCTGCGCGTGGTGGATGGCAGGCTGCTGCCGTGGGAGGACGCATGACCGAGCGGAAGAAGAGCCGGCCGATGGCGCTCGGCGCGATCCTGCCCGGCGTGTTGAAGGAGCGCGGGCTGGAGAAGCGAATCGAGCAGGCGTCGATCGTTCCGGAATGGGTGTCGCTGGTGGGGCCGCAGATCGGCCAGGTGACGCAGCCGATGTCGATCACGCGAGCGGGGGTGCTCTTCGTGGCGGTGACGACGAATGCGTGGATGAACGAGCTGTCGATGCTCGAGCCGGAGCTGTTGCGGGCGATCAACGGGAAGCCGGGTCGCGCGGCGGTGAAGCGGATACGGTGGCAGTTGCGGAGGGAGGATCCGGCGCAGTAGTTCGGCGTGAGTTCGGTGCGATTTTGCGGCCTGTGAGGCAGGGGTGCGGCGCGGCGGGGAGGCGCCATTGCAAGTCATTGTGCAGCAACGGTTTACAGAAGCACATTTTCGTTGCATTCCCCTGTCGAATCCGTTATCTTTTCCGAGTGATGGAGAGGGCCTCGCTTCGGCCCTTATTCGGTTGGATTTCAGGCATCGAACAGGGTGATCATGACGAAGACTGCCGACCAGTCTGAGCCGCGATATGACGCAGGCCAGATCCAGGTCCTGAAGGGGCTCGAGGCCGTGCGGAAACGGCCCGGCATGTACATCGGTTCCACGAGCGAGCGCGGGTTGCATCACCTGGTGTACGAGGTGGTGGACAACTCGATCGACGAGGCGCTGGCGGGTCATGCGGACCGCGTCTCGGTGATCATCCACGAGGACAACTCGGTCACGGTGGAGGACAACGGTCGCGGGATTCCCGTGGACGTTCACCCCATCGAGAAGATCCCGGGCGTGGAGCTGGCGATGACGGTGCTGCATGCCGGTGGCAAGTTCGACAAGGAGAGCTACAAGGTCTCCGGCGGACTGCACGGCGTGGGCGTGTCGGTGGTGAATGCGCTGTCGGAGCGACTGAAGGTGTGGGTGAAGCGCGATGGTCGCGAGCACTACATGGACTTCATGCGCGGCGCCACGACCACCAAGCTCAAGCAGCTGCGCGACGTGGGGAAGAACGAGACCGGCACCAAGGTCTACTTCAAGCCGGACTACGAGATCTTCACGGACCTGATCTATCGCTACGACACCCTGGCGAGCCGCCTGCGCGAGCTCTCCTTCCTGAACAAGGGCGTCACGATCTCGATCCGGGACGAGCGCGTTGGCGAGGAGAAGGAAGACACCTTCCTCGCGAAGGGCGGGCTCAAGGAGTTCGTGGCGCACCTGAACGCCACGCGCAAGCCGCTGCATCCCGAGGTGCTCTACCTCGACACCACCAAGGATGACGTGGGCATCGAGATCGCGCTGCAGTACAACGACGGCTACAACGACACCACGTTCTCCTTCGTCAACAACATCAACACGCACGAGGGCGGCACGCACCTCACCGGCTTCAAGTCGGCGCTCACGCGCGTGATCAATGCGCACGCGCAGAAGGGCAACTTCCTCAAGAAGGCGGACTTCACGCTCTCGGGGGACGACGTCCGCGAAGGACTCACGTGCGTGCTGTCGGTCAAGGTGCGCGAGCCGCAGTTCGAGGGGCAGACCAAGACCAAGCTCGGCAACTCCGAGGTGGAGTCGGCCGTGAAGACCTGCGTCAACGAGTGGCTGGCCGCGTACCTCGACGAGCATCCGCGCGTCGCGAACATCATCCTCGAGAAGGCCGTGTCCGCGGCGCGCGCGCGCGAGGCGGCCCGCAAGGCGCGCGACCTCACGCGTCGCAAGTCGGCGCTCGACATCGGCAACCTGCCGGGCAAGCTGGCGGACTGCTCGCTCACCGACCCCGCGCTCTGCGAGATCTACCTGGTGGAGGGTGACTCCGCCGGCGGTTCCGCCAAGCAGGGTCGCAAGCGCGAGTTCCAGGCAATCCTGCCGCTGCGCGGCAAGATCATCAACGTCGAGAAGGCGCGCATCGACAAGGTGTTCGCCAACGAGGAAATCCGCACGATCATCACGGCCGTGGGCACGGGGATCAAGGACGACTTCGACATCACGAAGGCCCGCTACCACAAGATCATCATCATGACCGACGCCGACGTGGACGGCGCGCACATCCGCACGCTGCTGCTCACGTTCTTCTATCGCCAGATGCCGGAGCTCATCGAGGCCGGGTACATCTACATCGCGCAGCCGCCCCTCTTCCGCGTGGCACGCGGCAAGGAGGAGTACTACGCCTTCGACATGAAGGAGCGCGACGAGATCATGAAGCGGCTCTCCGGCCCCGAGGGCAAGGCGAACGTGAACGTGCAGCGCTACAAGGGACTCGGCGAGATGAATGCCGACCAGCTGTTCGACACGACCATGGATCCCGAGCGCCGCACGCTGATGAAGGTGGGCGTGGAAGAGGCCGTGCTGGCCGACGAGATCTTCCGCACGCTGATGGGCGACGAGGTCGAGCCGCGCCGCCAGTTCATCGAGGCCAACGCGAAGTTCGCGAGCAACCTCGATATCTGAAGACAGAATTACGATTGGATTAAGGCGGGGCAACCAGCACGGTTGCCCCGCTTTTTCGTGCATCCCTTTGCCAGGGAGCGCGTGTCGCATGGAGGTGACGCCACTCGAACCAGGGTGGGTTGCAATTGTATACACTCACTTTTCGGGGGTACACCATGCGAGGTCGACTCATCCGCCGCGCTGCCGCGGCACTCGCCATCCTGCTCGCGCCCGCCGCGCTCGCGGCGTTCACCACGGCGCGCGACGACAGCGTCATCATCGTGTCCGGCAAGGTCATGCAGGCGGGCACGGGCACTCCCGTCGCCGGCGCCAGCGTGAGCGCGCCGAGCCGGGGAGCCACGGCCGTGACCGACGTCGCGGGCCGTTATCGCATGAAGGTCACGACGGCGCGCGGGGCGCGCGTGGTCCTGCTCGCGCGTCGCATCGGGTACGCTCCGCAGTCACGCGAGGTGACGCTCGACCGGGACAGCATTTCCGTCGACTTCTCGCTCGCGGCCGAGGCCATGCACCTCGACGCGGTGGTGGCCACGGGTGTCGCCGAGGCGACCACCATGATGCGCGCGCCGTATGCGCTGAACGGCAAGGTCGCCGGCGCGGCGATCGGCGGCCAGGGGCGCGAGCGCTTCAACACCGAGGAGTACGCGCGCGTCGAGGACAACGCGTTCACCTCGACGCGCTCTCATCCGCTCTCGACCTTCTCGATCGACGTGGACCGCGCGTCGTACAGCAACGTGCGTCGCTTCGTGATGAGCGAGCACCGCCTGCCGCCGAAGGGCGCCGTGCGCGTGGAGGAGCTGGTCAACTATTTCCCGTACCAGTACCAGGCACCCACCGATGGGCGTCCCGTCGCCATCTCCGCCGACGTGGGCCAGGCGCCATGGAACGCGTCGCATCGCCTGGTGCGCATTGCGCTGCAGGCGCCGCGCATCCCGCTCGAGAAGCTGCCGCCGAACAACCTGGTGTTCCTCATCGACGTCAGCGGCTCGATGATGCCGGCGAACAAGCTGCCGCTGCTCAAGCAGTCGCTGCGCCTGCTGGTGAACGAGCTGCGCGAGCAGGACCGGGTGGCCATCGTGGTGTACGCCGGCCAGGCGGGGCTCGTCCTGCCGTCCACCCCTGCCAGTGATCGCGAGCGCATCCTCGACGCGCTGATGTCGCTCGAGGCGGGCGGCTCGACCGCCGGCGGCGCCGGGATCCGCCTCGCGTACGAGGTGGCGAAGCAGAACTTCATTCGCGGCGGCAACAACCGGGTGATCCTCGCGACCGATGGCGACTTCAACGTGGGCGTCTCGAGCACTGGGGACCTGGAGCGACTCATCGAGGAGAAGCGAGCCGAGGGGACGTTCCTCACCGTGCTTGGCTTCGGGATGGGCAACCTCAAGGACTCGCGCATGGAGACGCTCGCCGACCGGGGCAATGGCAACTACGCCTACATCGACGACCTGCTCGAGGCGCAGAAGACGCTGGTGCGCGAGCTCGGGGGAACGCTGGTCACGGTGGCGAAGGACGTGAAGCTGCAGGTTGAGTTCAACCCGGCGAAGGTGCGGGCCTATCGCCTCATCGGGTACGAGAACCGGCTCCTGAAGGACGAGGACTTCGCCAACGACAGGAAGGATGCGGGCGAGATGGGTGCGGGGCACTCCGTCACGGCCCTCTACGAGATCCTGCCGGTGGGGGTGGAGAAGGACGTGGAGGTTCACGAGGTCCCGGCGCTGCGGTACCAGGCCGGAACGAGGGCGGGCGGCAATCCGAGCGATGAGCTGCTGTTCGTGAGCGTGCGCTACAAGCTGCCGGCGGACTCGCAGAGCGTGGTGATGCGGCATGCGGTGCGCGACTCGAACGTTCGGCCGTCGGGCGACTTCGGCTTCGCGAGCGCGGTTGCGGGCTATGGCATGCTGCTGCGGGAGTCGGAGTTCGCGGGGTCCCTCACGTACGACGCGGTGCTCTCGATGGCGCGCGCCGGCCTGGGCGCCGACGTGGACGGCTATCGCGCGGGGTTCGTGAAGCTGGTGACGGAGACCGCGCGGCTGAAGTCGGACGTGGCGCGGAAGGAGTAGTCCGCTGAACTGGCGAAGGGCACCCGCCGCTACAGCGGGTGCCTGACGTCCTCACCCTGCGCCACCAGCAGCAGCTGCCGGCCGAGGTACACATGCAGCAGGATCAGCGCGAGGAACAGCCCACCCACGGCGATCCACGCGACGATCGCGTTCGTCAGGTCGATCCCGCCGCGCGCGCTCGGCATCGCGAGCCACGCGATCAACGCGAACAGGCCGGCCAGTCCGGCGGTGGCGCCGAAGGCGCCGAGGCCCGCGAGGCGGGCGATTTTCGGGGGCATGTCGAGTCCTCGCTTGGTGTAGGGCTGACGACTGGGACACTGAACCTACCTCAACTGCAACTGACTCGAGCCACAGGTCTCACGGGCGCCTGCTGCACAGGCGCATCACTGCCAACTCCTGCCAGTGTCAGCCGCGCAGCGGCTCAGTGCAACCCGTGGCTCAAGGCTCTTGCTGTTTGGTTGTTTCAGTGGCGGCCAACTGCAGATCCTTCGCTGCGCTCAGGATGACTGCAGTGCGCTCACGATGACTGCGACGACAAGTCCTCCACCCCACCCTTCGTCACGCGGTGCGACACCAGCGGCAGCGGCGGTTCCGCTTCATCCGCAACCGTGATCGCCGTCGCGAGCGCCGCGCGGCCGGCCTCGATCCCCGCACGATCCCGCGCGAAGATCGTCGCCATCGGCTCGCCGCTCTCCACCCAGTCGCCCGGCCGCGACGAGATCACGAAGCCCACCGTGGGATCGATGGTATCCTCCATCTTCGTGCGCCCACCGCCGAGCGCGATCACGCCGCGCCCAACCGTTCGGGGCTCGATCCGCGAGACGAAGCCCCGCCGCGGCGCCGCATACAGCTCGCACTGGTCCGCCTGCGGCAGCACCGCAGGATCATCCACCACGCCAGGGTTGCCGCCC
The DNA here is from genome assembly GCA_028287305.1 of Gemmatimonadota bacterium. Lineage (GTDB taxonomy): Bacteria > Gemmatimonadota > Gemmatimonadetes > Gemmatimonadales > Gemmatimonadaceae > JAQBPX01. The sequence goes on along the minus strand of JAQBPX010000004.1, from coordinate 67,443 downwards.
TGTGCCTCGATGATCTTCTGGAAGCACTCGGCCGCCTTGCCGTTGCCGATCTGGATCGCCATGTCGCGCCGCGCATCCTCACGCGTCGCGTGCGTTCCCGCGAGGAGCAGCATCTCGGCGCCCAGCGCATACGTCACTTCCATCAGGTCGGCCGGGCCCTCGCCCCTGAGCGCGAGGATGGACTCCTCCACCTCGAGCGCGTTGCCGCAGGCGCGGCCGAGTGGCCGGTCCATCGCCGTGACGAGGCACGTCACGGGACAACCGTGATCGTCGCCGAGCTGGATCATGGTCCCCGCCAGCTCGAGGTCGCGCTCGAGGTCGGGGAGGAAGGCGCCGGAGCCGCGCTTCACGTCCAGCACGAGCCCCACCAGTCCCTCCGCCATCTTCTTGCTCATGATGCTCGCCGCGATGAGCGGGATCGATTCCACCGTGGAGGTCGCGTCGCGCAGCGCGTACATCTTCTTGTCGGCGGGCGCGATCTCGCGCGACTGCCCGATCATGACGACGTGCAGCGACTCCAGCTGCGCGCGCGCCTCGTCGAGCGAGAGGTTCGTGCGAAAGCCGGGAATCGCCTCCAGCTTGTCCAGCGTCCCGCCGGTGTGACCCAGGCCGCGCCCCGACATCATGGGGACCGCCACCCCCATCGACGCGATCAGCGGCGCAAGCACCAGCGACACCTTGTCGCCCACCCCGCCGCTCGAGTGCTTGTCCACGCGCGGCACGCCGAGGTATGCGAGGTCCAGCTTCTCCCCGCTGTTCAGCATCGCCGACATCAGCGAGGAGGTCTCGGCGCGATCCATTCCCCTGATGAAGCAGGCCATCAGGAAGGCCGCCATCTGGTAGTCGGCCACGTGGCCCGCCGCATAGGCATTGACCAGCGCGCGCCATTCACCGGCGTCGAGCCGTCCCCCGTCGCGCTTACGTTCGATGAGTCGTTGTGCGAGCATTAGTGGTATTGCGGGGTATTACATCCAAGGGAGCCCATCCGGGCTGCCAGTTCGTGCCGCTTCCTGCCTGCCTGGAGTGACCTTCATGAAGATCCGCACCGCGGTGGTTGCCGCAATGTTCGCCGTCGCAGCTTCCACGCGCATCGCCACCGCCCAGTCCGCCACGGAGCACGTGGCGATGGGAGACCGCGATCACGCCGCGATGAATCTGGCGAGCGCGCTCCGACATTACGAGGCGGCCATTGCCGCCGAGCCGAACAACTATGCCGCGCTCTGCGATGCGTCCCGGGACGCGGTGGACCTCGGCGAGTTCAACTCGAGCCCCGAGGAGCGCACGCGCCTCTACGCCAGCGCCCAGCAGTACGCCACGCGCGCAACCAGGGCGAACCCCGGCGACGCCGAGGGACACTTCCTCCTTGCCCGTGCGATCGGCCGCAACGCGCTCACCATGGGCACGCGCGACAAGATCAAGTACGCCGGCGAAGTGCGCGACCACGCGATGGAAGCGCTCAAGATCAACCCGAAGCACGCCGGCGCGCTGCACGTGATGGGCGTCTGGAATGCCGAGGTCATGCGGCTGAACGGCTTCTCGCGCATGGTCGCGAAGAACTTCCTGGGCGGCAAGGTGTTCGCCGAGGCGAGCTGGGACAATGCGAAGGGCTACCTGGAGCGCGCCGTGGCCGCGGAGCCGAATCGCTCCACGCATCACCTCGACCTCGGCCGCGTATACGTGGACGTGGGCGACAAGGTGCGCGCCAAGGAACAGTTCGACGCGACCATCCGTGTCGCTGGCTCCGACTACAACGACAAGTCGTACAAGTCGAACGCCGAGGAGATGCTCAGGAAGCTCCGCTGAGCTCTGCGTCGAGTTCGGCGTTTACACGCACCTCGTGGCGGCGCCGGGCTTCTGCCCGGCGCCGCTGCAGTTTCCGGCGCGCTCGCCGCAGCGTCTCGGCCAGGTCATCCCACGCGTCGTGACCGCGAAGCGCGGCCATCTGCGACTTTCGCCTGAGCCTCGCGCGGGTATCCCGCCCCGACCGGGGGGCGGTGAGCAGGGCCGCGGAGCCTCCCAGGAGGGCTCCCACGATCAATCCGCCCGCGAAGAGGGCCACCCGGTCCCAGTCGGTCGACGTGTCCACGGGCGAGCCGCGAGGACGGTCCCTGGGTACGGAGGGGGACTTTGCCTGGCGGGCTGGCAGCCCGCTGGAGCGCGTGGACTGGGGGCCTGAGAACGACATGGTTCGGGTGGTCTATGGTTTAATTCTTGCGAAAGCGACCCCTGCTACTCCCTTCAGGACTGCCGCGGCCCCGCTGACCCACTCGGTGCCATGGTGCCCCTGTGCACGTATGATACCCTCGGACCGGACGCACCACCGCCAGCTCCCGCTGCGCGGTACCCTGCCCGCGTGAGGAACCGCATGAGCGCCCCGACAGCCACGAACACCAAGACAGTCCTGCTGGTGGAAGACAATGAGGACAACAGGATCGTGTATTCCACGATCCTGCGACACTTCGGCTACACGGTCACCGAGGCCCTCAATGGCGAGGAAGGCATTGCCAAGGCTCGTGCCGAGAAGCCCGACCTGATCCTCATGGACATCTCCATCCCGATCATCGACGGATGGGAGGCCACGCAGGTCCTGAAGCACGACCCCGCCACCAAGGACATCCCGATCATCGCCCTGACGGCCCACGCCCTGGCGAGCGACCGCGAGAAGGCCATGGAAGTGGGCTGCGACGGATATCTCGCGAAGCCGTGCGAGCCACGCGCGGTGGTCGCCGAAGTCCAGCGCTTCCTGGGTCGGGAAGATGCTCACGCCTGACGAGAAGTCGGCGTGCATCCTCATCGTCGATGACCACTACGACAACGTCGAGCTGCTGAAGGTCCGGCTCGAGTCGTGGGGCTATCGCACCATGACGGCGGGCGACGGCCTGGAAGCGCTGCAGAAGATCGAGTCCGAGCCGCCCGACCTGGTGCTGCTCGACGTGATGATGCCCACGATGGATGGCAACGAGGTCGCGCGTCGCGTGAAGCAGAATCGCGCGCTGCCGTTCATCCCCATCATCATGCAGACCGCCCTCGACTCCACCGAGAGCAAGGTGGAGGGACTCGAGGCGGGGGCCGACGACTACATCACCAAGCCGATCGACTTCGCCGAGCTGCGCGCGCGACTGCGCTCCATGCTCCGCATCAAGCGCCTGCAGGAAGCGCTCGAGGAGCGCGAGCGCGAGCTGCTCGAGGTGAACGAGAAGCTGCGCTGGATGTCGCAGACCGACGCGCTCACGGGGCTCGACAACCGCCGCCACCTCTCCGAGCGGCTGAACGAGATGTTCGAGCACGCGAAGCGGCTCAACGAGCCCTTCTCGTGCGTGATGTGCGACCTGGACAAGTTCAAGAGCGTGAACGACACGTACGGGCACCAGGCCGGCGACCAGGTACTCATCCAGCTGGCGCAGGTGCTGAAGATCGAGGCGCGCGAGATCGACCGCGTGGGCCGTTACGGCGGCGAGGAGTTCATGCTGCTCCTGCCCGGCACGGTGCTGGACGCCGCCGTCACCTTCGCCGAGAGGGTGCGAAAACACATCGAAAGCCGTACATTCACCTTCGAGGGCGGCTCCCTGCAGCGCACGGCGTCGTTCGGCGTCGCAGGCTGGCCCCACCCCCGCATCACGAGCTGTGACGCCCTCATGAAGTCGGCGGACGACGCCCTGTACGTGGCCAAGGAAACCGGCCGCAACAAGGTCGTCCGGTTCGACAGCGACGAGTTCAACGCCCACATCTCGGTCGAGGCGGACGATGGAGCAGAACCCAGCCCTGGAGAGCCCGCCGACGACGGAATACGCCGAGCGGGATGACGAGATCGCGCGCCTCCGGGCGCGCGTGGCAGACCTGCAGCGCGAGCGCGATCACCTCGTCGCCATCGTCGACATCCTGCAGGAGATCTCCTCCTCGCTCCACTTCGTCGACATCCTGCAGGCGATCGCGCGCAAGCTCGGGGAGGCGTTCGGCCTGGATCGCTGCGCGATCTTCCTCTCCGGCGAGAAGCAGGAAGTCCGGCTGGTGGCCAGCTACGAGGATCCCACCATCCGCAACCTGGTGGTGGACCTCAACCGCTACCCGGAGCTGAAGCGGGCCTTCGAGTCCGGCGAGACGGTGTTCATTCCCGACGCCGCCAACGACCCGATGCTCAAGTCGATCAAGGCGAACCTCGACATGCGCAACGTGCGCTCGATCGTGGTGGTCCCCATCCAGTGGCAGGGCTCCGTGATCGGCGCGATCTTCCTGCGCACCGAGCGCGACGCGCAGCCCTTCAGCGACGCCGACGTCCGCTTCTGCCAGGTGGTGGCCTCGCTCACCGCCAAGGCGCTGCGCAACGCCCATCGCTTCGAGTCCCTCCTGCGCCAGCAGCAGGACGTCTCGCAGTCGCAGCGCAAGTCGGAGCTCCAGCGCGTGGCACTCGTCGCCTTCATGCGGCGATTGCTCGATCGCTACGCCAGCGGCGACGACCACGCCTGGGCGGAGACGCTGCTGCCCAAGGCCTCGGGCGAGGAGCTCGAGCGCCTGGTGGCGGTGGTGATGCAGGTGCTGGAGGAAGAGGCGAAGGGGTGATGGGCGTTCCTCCCGACGCAGCGGCCCGCGCCGCGTCGCTGCGCGAACAGCTCGAGCGCGCGTCGCGCGAGTACTACGTGCTCGACCGCCCCTCGCTCTCCGATCGCGACTACGACCTGCTCTTCCGCGAGCTGCAGTCGCTGGAGCAGGCGCATCCCGCGCTGCGCACGCCCGACTCGCCCACGCAGCGCGTGGGCGCCGAGCCCTCCAGCGCGCTCGCGAAGCACACGCACCTGGTGCCGATGCTCTCGCTCGGCAACGCCTTCAACGAGGCGGAGCTGGCGGCGTGGGAGGAGCGCGCCACTCGCCTGGTGGGGGCGGAGCTGCAGCACGACGGCTACGTGACCGAGCTGAAGATCGATGGCGCCGCGGTGTCGCTCACGTACGAGGACGGCGTGCTCAGCATCGGCACCACCCGCGGCAACGGCACGATCGGCGAGGCGGTCACCACCAACCTCCGCACGATCAAGGACATCCCGCTCCGGCTCGCGGGCCACGCGCCGCCGGTGATCGAGATTCGCGGCGAGGTGTACATGTCCTTCAGCGGCTTCGAGCGGATGAACGAGGCGCGCGTGAAGGCGGGCGAGCCGGTGTTCGCCAACCCGCGCAATGCGGCGGCGGGCGCGCTCCGGCAGCTCGACCCCGCGATCACCGCCGCGCGCCCGCTGCGCTTCTACGGATATTCCGTCGCGCTTCCAGGCAACGCGAACCCGCCCTTCGCCACGCAGTGGGCGCTGCTCGAGCAGCTGGCCGCGTGGGGAATCCCGGTCGCGCCGAATCGCGCCCGCGCCGCGTCGCTCGAGGAGGTGCACGCGTGGGCGCGGGACATCGAGCATCGCGTGCGCGCCGAGCTGGACTTCGCCATTGATGGGGCAGTCGTCAAGGTGAATTCCCTTCGCCTGCAGCGCGAGCTGGGCGTGGTGGGGCGCGACCCGCGCTGGGCGATCGCGCGCAAGTTCGCGCCCGACATCGCCGAAACGCGGCTGCTCGCCATCGAGGTGAACGTGGGGCGCACCGGGTCGGTGAACCCCTATGCGATGCTGGAGCCCGTCGAGATCGGCGGCGCCATGGTGAAGCTCGCGACGCTCCACAACTTCGAGCTGATCGCCGACAAGGACCTGCGGGTGGGCGACTGGGTGCAGGTGAAGCGCGCCGGCGAGGTGATCCCGCAGGTGATCGGCCCCATTCCCGAGCGCCGCGACGCGGTGAACCCACCCCTGCCCTACGTGCCACCCGATCGCTGCCCCTCCTGCGACACGCCCCTGCAGTCCGGCGAGGACAGGGGCATGCTCTACTGCCCCAACTTCGAGTGCCCCTCACGGCAGCTCGAGGGGCTGGTGCACTTCGCGTCGCGCGGCGCGATGGACATTCGCGGGCTGTCGTACTCGCGCATCCAGCAGCTGATCGAGGCGGGGCTCGTCACCGATGCGGCCAGCCTCTACGACCTGAAGGCGAAGCAGCTGGTGGAGCTCGACCGCTTCGCCGACAAGAGCGCGGAGGGACTCGTCCAGGCGATCGAGGACAGCAAGCAACAGCCGCTCTCACGACTGCTGTTCGGGCTGGGCATCGAGTACGTGGGTGAGATCGCGGCGAAGGTCCTCGCGCGCCACTTCGGAACCATGCAGGCGCTCGCCGAGGCGTCCGAGGAGGACATCCTGGCGGTGCGGGGCGTGGGAGAGACCATCGGGCGCTCGGTGGCGGCGTGGTTTCGCGACGCCGCGGCCAGGCGCCTGATCCGCAAGCTCGAGCACCGGGGCCTCACGCTCGCCGAGCCCATGTCGGCGCAGGGGAGTGCCCTCAAGGGGAAGACGGTCGTCATCACAGGAACGCTGCCCACGCTCTCGCGTGAGCAGGCGCAGGAGCTCGTCGAGTCGCACGGCGGTCGCGTGACCAGCGGCGTCTCGAAGAAGACCGACTTCGTGGTGGTCGGCGAAGAAGCGGGAAGCAAGCTGGAAAAGGCGAAGCAGCTCGGCGTCGAGACCATCGATGAGGCGGAGCTGCTGCGTCGCGTGCAGGTTGCACGCGTGCAGGTTGCAGGTTGACGCCAGGCCAACGAACGGAGCCAACATGACTTCACCCTCCGCATCCTCCCCGCACGCGCTCGACCTTCCGGCGAGCGGGATGGTGGCGCTCACGCGCGACGCGCTCACCTCGCTGCGCGCGTCGCTCTTTCGCGAGGCGGGCCCTGGCGCCGCGGCGTGGCTGCAGGAAGCGGGGTACGCGGGGGGCGGCGCGCTGTTCGATGCATTCGCGCGCTGGTGCGCGGTGCACGGGCTGGGCAGCCCGGAGCAGATCCCGCAGAGCCAGTTCGCGCTGCGCGCGAGCGAGTTCTTCGCCGACAGCGGCTGGGGCACGGTGACGCTCGGCGCCCTGCATTCCGGGATCCTGCTCCTCGACTCCTCCGATTGGGCGGAGGCGGATCCGCAGAGTGCGATGGAGTTCCCCGGCTGTCACCTGACGACGGGCATGCTCGCCGACTTCCTGGGCCGCATGGCCGGGTCGCAGGTGGCCGTGATGGAAGTCGAGTGCCGCTCGATGGGCGCGGAGCGCTGCCGCTTCCTGGCTGGCAGCGGCGAGACGCTGCAGCGGCTCTATGACGAGATGGGCAGCGGGCGCACGTACGATGAGGCGGCCGCGGCGATGGCGTAGGGCGCTATGGCGCGTTTTTCAGCGCGTCCGCGTACATCGGGTTGATCACCAGCTCACTCCCCATCAGCACCTCGCGATCCCACGGGAGCACGATCATGCTCTCGGTGGCCAGCCCGTGGAAGTCCGGCTCGTAGGGGCCCGTGCGGAACGCCACTGCCGTGCGGACTTCGCGAGCTCCCGCCCCAAAAATCGCCGCGACCGCCAGCCGGATCGTGTCGCCCGAGTCGCAGGTCTCGTCCACCACCAGCACGCGCCGGTCGAGCACCACCGCGGGCACCTCGCCGAACACCGACGGGCGCTCGCGCACCTTGTCCGAGCGAAAGCGCCGGCTGACCACGATGGAGTGGAACTCCCGGTCCAGGATCGCGGCGATCACCGCCCCCGGCACCACGCCTGCCGTGGCGATCCCGATCACGATCTCGGGGTCGTAGGCGCGAGCCACCCGCAGGGCCAGGGCCCGGGAGAGCTCGCCGAACAGGGGCCAGTCCACCTCGAACAGGCCGCGAGTGGGCTCGACGTCGAATCGGCGGGGCGACATGCGGTCTCCTGGTCAGGGTGGAGGCGCGGGGATGTTGAGAAGGTACACGCTGCGCGACGGCACGCGGAAGCGCTCGCCAACCAGCTGCATCGGGCGTTGCTCCCCTCGTGAGCGGTGCGTAGCTTTGCCCGAAGCCCCGGCGGCGCCGTCCGGGGGCCGTTTCCCGCCCCATTTCCTCCGCTTCCGCACGCATGTCCTGGTGGAGCCGCCTCGTCGGCGGCAAGTCGGATCACGACCTCAAGCCCAAGCGGCTCGACTACCTCAATGAGGCGCTCGCGCTCGAGCGGCAGGGCGACTACGACGCGGCCCTCACGTCGTATCGCCTCGCGCTGCGCGACCATCCGAACGACGCCCGGATCCTGCAGAACATGGCGATCGCGTTCTCCCGGACGCACCGCATGGAGGACGCCATCCGCTGCTACCGGCGCGCCCTCGAGCTGCACCCGCCGAATCCCTCGGGGGCGCACTACGGGCTGGCGTTCCTGTTGCTGAAGAAGGATGACCGGGAGGGCGCGATCGAGCACCTCGAGGCGTTCCTGTTCCGGCCGCCCACGGGCGACGAAAACCAGCGGTTCATCCGCCACGCGGAGCAGACCCTCGAGGAGCTGCGGCGCGGCGGCGATGCAGCGGAAGTCTCCACCGAGATTCCCGCGGACAGCGACATGGAGTCCACGTGATACTCGCGGTCGTCAGCCAGAAGGGCGGAGTCGGCAAGACCACCACGGCGGTGAACCTCGCCGCCGCGCTCGCGCGAAATGGCGCGAAGGTGCTGCTGGTCGACACCGACCCGCAGGGCGCCGTGCGTCACGCTCTCGGGCTCAGGGGCGCGCAGGCGCGCGCCGGCATTGCCGAGCTGCTCAACGCCACCCGGCAGTTCGGGAACGCCGTTCGCCCCACGCCCTTCGCGCGACTGCACGTGCTGCTCGCGGGCGCCGTGACGGAGAGCGCCGACCACGGCGCCTACCACACCGCGTTCGCACAATCGCCGGCGGTGCGGGAGATGTTCGGCCTCGCGGCCGCGCACGGCTACACCGTGGTCGTGGACACGCCCCCCGGTCTCGGCGGCGTGACGCGACGCGTGCTGTCCGAGTGCGACAGCGTCCTCGTGCCGCTGCAGGCGGAGCCGCTCGCGCTCCAGACAAGCTCGCAGATCCTGCGTGGCATTCGCGAGGCGGCGCGTGACGGCGTGGCACCCACGCTCGAGGGCTTCGTGCTCACCATGTACGACGACACGAGCGCGATGTCGAAGCGCGTGGCCGACACGATTCGCGCGCAGCTCCCAGCCCCGCTGCTGCTCGATGTCGTCATCCCGCGCACCGAAGCGACCATCGAGGCCTTTGCCGCTGGGCAGCCGGTTGTCGTGAGGTCGCCCGATGACGCGGCCGCGAAGGCCTACATGCGCCTGGCCGAGCTGCTCACGAAGCGGGATCGCTGACGGTGCGGGTGAAGCATCGCCTGCTCGCGACCGTCGCCCTGGCCGCCACCGCGATCGCGTGCGGCCAGATCGCGGACCCGGCCGGCGGGATCCTCTCGGTGTCGTCGCTCATCCCCGCGTGGCCGAGCGTGGTGATTGGTGACGTGCTGCGCGACAGCGTGGGGCAGCCCGCGCCCCTCTCGATCGTCGCCTACGACGTGCAGGGCAATGCGGTCACGACCGTCACGGCGACGTTCGTCACGCCCGACACGGGCATTCGCCTGGACGGCAACCTGCTCTATGGGGTGAAGCTTCGCACGGGCGCGGCGCGCGTGTACGCGCAGGTCGGCGCGCTGCAGACCGCGGCCGCGAGTGTGGACGTGGTCGAGAGCCCGGACAGCCTCGCGCGCGGCGCGGTGCGAACCGCCGCGATCTCGCCGAGCCTGCTCGACTCGGCCAGCGCGTCGAGCTTTTCCGAGGCGATCCTCGCCACGGTGCTGCACAAGGGCGCCACGGTGGCCGGGGTGAAGTCGTGGGTGGTGAAGTACACCATCGTGCGGCAGCCCGCCGGGGAGTCCGCGTCCCTTCCCTCGGCCACGATCGTGGATGAAGCGGGGCACGCGTCGCCCATCGACAGCACGACCACGGCCGGGGTGGCGTCGCGCCGGGTGCAGGTGAAGGCCATCCGGCTGCTCGACCCGCGAGTGGCGGATAGCGTCATCGTGCGCGTGACTGCACAATACAAGGGGGTGGCGCTGCCAGGCTCCCCGTACGACGTGGTGATCCCCTTCACGCCGAAGGCCGCCGCGCGCATTCCCTGAACGGAGGGTCGGCATGATCGCCACTGGTGGACCACGCAACTCCACGCCGGGCACGCTCACGCAGCTCTTCTTCGACGCGGTGGCGACGCACGACGGTCCCGCCGCGCTGCAGGTGCGCGTGAACGGGCGCTACGAGCCGATCTCCCATCGCACCGTGTTCGCGCGCGTGAAGCGCGTGGCGCGCGGGCTGCAGCGACAGGGAGTGAAGGCGGGTGACCGGGTCGCCATCCTCAGCGAGAACCGTCCCGAGTGGGCGATTGCGGACTTCGCCTGCCTGAGCGCGCAGCTCGCGGACGTCCCCGTGTATCCCAACGAGACGCCGGAGAACATCGCCTACCTGGTGAACGATTCCGGCGCCGTCGCCATGTTCGTGTCGAACGCGGCGCAGGCGGCGAAGGTCGCCGCGGTGCGGAGCGAGTGTCCTGCACTGAAGACGGTGATCACCTTCGCCGATGCGAAGGACCCCGGCGTGGACCTCACGATCGCCGAGCTCGAGGCGCTCGGCGCCGAGGGCGAGAGCGCGGCCACCGAGCAGGCGTGGCGGGAAGCCGCGAAGCTGGTGAAGCCGGACGACCTGGCGACGCTGATCTACACCTCGGGCACCACGGGCAAGCCGAAGGGCGTGATGCTGTCGCACGACAACATCTACTCGAACGTGATGGCGTCGGTGCTCGCGGTGCCCTTCGCGGGCCACGACACGTGCCTCAGCTTCCTGCCGCTGTCGCACATCTTCGAGCGGATGGCGGGCCACTACCTCATGTGGCACACGGGGACGTCGATCGCGTACGCGGAGTCGATCGACACGGTGCCGCAGAACCTGGTCGAGGTGCGGCCCACGCTAGTGCTCTCGGTGCCGCGCCTCTACGAGAAGATGTACGCGCGCGTGCTCGACAACGCCCTCTCGGGGGGAGCGGTGAAGAAGCGGATCTTCTTCTGGGCGCGGGCGGTGGCGGACCGCTGGGCCACGCAGAAGCTGGCGGGCACGGAGCCCGCGGGGCTGCTGGCCGTGCAGTATCGCATCGCGCAGAAGCTGGTGTTCTCCAAGCTGCAGGTGCGCACGGGCGGGCGGCTGCGGTACTTCGTGTCGGGCGGCGCGCCGCTCGCACCGGAGATCAACAAGTTCTTCTACGCGGCCGGGCTGGTGATCCTGGAGGGCTACGGCCTCACCGAGACGAGCCCGGTGATCTGCGTGAACACGCCGGATGCATTCCGGATCGGCACGGTGGGCAAGGCGATCAGCGGCGTGGAGGTGACCATCGCGCCGGACGGTGAGATCCTCACGCGGGGGCCCCACGTCATGCACGGCTATTACAACCGTGCCGATGCTACGGCCGAAGCGATCGATGAGAATCGCTGGTTCCACACCGGCGACATCGGGCAGCTGGAGGATGGCTTCCTGCGGATCACCGATCGCAAGAAGGACATCATCGTGACGGCGGGCGGCAAGAACATCGCGCCGCAGCCGATCGAGAACGAGATCAAGACGAACAAGTACGTGAGCCAGGCGGTGATGATCGGGGACAAGCGCAAGTATCCGATCGTGCTCGTGGTGCCCAACTGGGACCAGCTGGAGAAGTGGGCGAAGATCAAGAGCCTCACGTATGACGATCGCGCGCAGCTCCTCACGCAGCCGATCGTGCATGCGAAGATGGAGAAGGAGATCCACTCCCGCACCGATGGGCTGCCGCGCTACGAGCAGCCGAAGAAGATCGTGCTGCTGGAGCACGACTTCTCCGTGGAGCGCGGCGAGCTCACCGCCACGCTCAAGGTGAAGCGCCGGGTGATCGACAAGACCTACAAGGCCGAGATCGACCGGCAGTACCTGGAGGACGAGGAAGCCGTACCGGCCTGACGGCGGGCACGGCCCCTGCACTCCACTCCCCGGACACCTACGCCGCAGGCTGGCGAACACAACAACGGGGATGGACGATGCGTCGCACTGCCACTGCGCTCCTGCTTACCGGCCTGCTGGCCGGTTGCGGGATGCTCAAGAAGACGATGGGAAACCTGAACGGCTCGTACCACAAGGAGCCGAAGGTCACCGCGGTCTGGGGTGACTGGGTGCTGCACGAGCCCGATTCCACGGCGTTCATCGGCGCGAAGCGCGTGGACCTCGCGCTGCAGCCGGGTGCGTTCACGCTCACGACCAACTGGCGCGGCCGTCCCAGCGAGACGGTGCATGGCACCGCCACGGTGTCGGAGGAGACCGGAGCGGTGACGCTCATCTCCCAGACCGGGTCGACCAGCGTCGCAGGCCTCACGGCCGGCTCGTCCATGACGCTCGACGCAAGCGCCGCGGGGAACACGCTCGTGTTCGCTCCGGTGGGCGGCAACCCGCACCTGCCGAGCTCGGTCTGGTATCGCCTCGATGCCGCGCAGGCGGCCGGCTTCCTGGACGACAGCACGGCGATTGGACCGGCCGTCAAGATCAAGCCTCCCTCGTACAACAGCGACGGCACGGTGGAAGTGAACGGGCCGGCGGTGGTGCAGGAGCGCTGGTGCACACCGCGCTGGTGGTGCCCGAAGCCCAAGGTCGTTCCGTCGAAGAAGCGCGTGCCGATGGATACCACCAGGGCTCGCGCCGACTCGGTGAAGCCGCCGGTCAGTCAGCGCTGACGCTGCGGGCCGCGAGCGAGCGCGATCGGCGCCGAGCTCGCGGCCTCCTTCTCCAGCACCCGCAGCACCTCATCACTCGCCAGCTCCCGCATGCCCGCGGGAGCTGGCGAGCTTGCGTCGAGCACCATGCGCGCGCCCTGCTGCAGCGCGCGCGCGCATTGCGTTGCGAACCCCGCGTGCACCGCGCGATCGAGCGCGGCGCCGCGAAGGCTCCCCGCGGCGATGGGCAGCACGTCACCAACTCGCAGCACCGAGACGCCATCGCCGTCGGTGACGCCTGGCGGCGGGTTCACCGCGATCACGTGAACGTCCGCGATCGACAGTAGTTCACGCGCATCGCCGGCCCGCGCGCCGTCGAGCAGCACGTACCCGCCGGGCTGGCCCAGCTCCAGGAATGCCGCGAGGCGCATGGCGTCGTGAGGGCCGCCTGGAATGCCGGCCACGTCACGATGGTCGCGCTCCCCCGCGGCCGGCGCTTCGTCGGCCGCCTGGCGAAAGTCCGCTTCCCCCTCTCGCACGTCGAACTCCCGCGCGCAGAGGGGACACCCCAGCGTTCCGCGAACCAGGTCGCGCTCACGCATCTCGGAGGCTGACGCCACGAGCCACGTTGGCTCATGCGCGCCGTTCGGGCAGCGCAGCAGGTCCACCAGCTCGATGTGCATCCGTGCGAGGCGACTAGGCGCGCGTGAGGCGAAGCTCGTCCACGTTCACCGCCGGCGGCTGCGAGACCGCATACAGCACCGCGTCGGCCACCGCGGTCGCGGAGAGCATCATGGCGCGCGGCGTGAAGCCGGGGCGCGTGTCCGGGTCCACCTCGTCCCAGAGCGCGGTGTCCACCGGACCGGGCGAGACCAGCGTGGCGCGCACGCCGCTGCCGGCCAGCTCCGCGCGCAGCACCTCGTGCAGCGCGCGCAGGCCGAACTTGCTCGCCGCATATGCGCCATTGCCCGGGTAGGTGTGCCGGTCGGCAATGGAACCGATGTTCACCACATGGCCGCCGCCGCGCGCGTGCATGGCCGGCAGCAGCGCGCGCAGCAGGATGAAGGGCGCCACGAGGTTCACGTCGAGCATGCGTGCGAAGTCGTGCGTGCTCGTCTCCTCCACGGCCGCGAGCTCGAACTGCCCGGCGTTGTTCACCATGATGTCCGGTGCGCCGGAGAGGCGCCGCTGGAGCTCCAGCGCGAGCGCCTGTACGGCGGCGCCGTCGGACATGTCGCAGGGAATGCACGACGCCTGCTCCCCGATCTCGCCGCAGGCGAGTTGCAGGTCGGCGTCGGTGCGCGCCACGAGCACCACGCGGGCGCCAGCCAGGGCCAGCCCCTGGGCGATGGCGAGGCCGATGCCTCGCGAGGCGCCGGTGATCACCGCGCTCCGGCCAGCGAGGGCGCCCGTCATCAGTCGCGCGCCGAGTGCACGAGTCGCAGGAACTCGTTGCGCGTCATCGGGCAGTCGCGGAACTGTCCCTTGAGCGCGCTCGTGATCGTCTTGGAGTTCTGCTTCTCCACGCCGCGCATCATCATGCAGAGGTGCACGGCCTCGATCACCACGCCCACGCCGCGCGGCGCGAGCACGCGCTCCACCGCGCCGGCGATCTCCTCGGTGAGCCGCTCCTGCACTTGCAGGCGGCGGGCGAACACCTCCACGATGCGGGGCAGCTTCGAGAGGCCCACGATCCGTTCGCCCGGGATATACGCGATGTGCACCTTGCCGAAGAACGGCAGCAGGTGGTGCTCGCAGAGCGAGTAGAGCTCGATGTCGCGCACCACCACCATGTGCTCGTGGCCCTCGGCGGCGAACAGGGCGTCGCCGACCACGCCCTCGGCCGTGAGCCCGTAGCCGCTGGTGAGGAAGCTGGCGGCCTTGGCGGCGCGGTCCGGCGTGTTGCGCAGTCCCTCGCGCATGGGATCCTCGCCGATGAGCGCGAGCTGCTCGCGGACGGCCGCGGCGTAGCGCGCCTGCGTGCCGGCGGCATCACCAGCCGGGTCGAGGGCGTGATCGTGGCGCTCGAGCTGTTCGAGGCGCCCCGGGTGCAGCGGCGTGACGGCGTTATTCGCCCGAGTATTCGACATAATTGTTCGGCGTCTCCCAAAGGACCAGGCGCGAGAGCGTTGCCGGCGCGATGGCCGGTTGCAGCACGCGCCAGCACTGGACCACGATGTTCTCGCTGGTCGGGATGACATCGTGCATGAACGCGACGTCGATGTTGAAGTTCCGGTGGTCGGCCTGCTCGATCACCTGTTCCTGCACGATGCGCTTGAGCACTCCGAGGTCGATCACGTAACCGGTGCGGTCGCTGACCGGCCCGGTGACGGAGACGTCGAGCATGTAGTTGTGGCCGTGCCAGTTCGGGTTGTTGCACTTCCCGAACAGCCGCAGGTTCTCCTCGTCGGAGAGGGCGGGATTGTGGACGCGGTGCGCCGCATTGAAGTGGAGGCGGCGCGTCACCGTCACGATGGGCATCGGAGGCCTCGCATGTGGAAGCGAACGCTCCTGCTCGCTGCCGGGTTCCGTGGGGCGGAAACGACGAGCCCCGCGGTTACCCACGGGGCTCGAGGTAGTGGAACGAAGAGGGTTTTATGAAGCCCAGTCAGAATGCTGAGGCCCTCACCGGGTCTTCCGCCTTCCCCCGCACTGGGGGCATGACGTCGGCCCAGTATGTCGAACCCACCGAAAGGACTTATCGGCTCAAAAACGGGCTCTTCATTCCTGCGATCCTGCGCTCAAGCAATGTACATTCCTTGCGCGGGTCATGCAAACTGAACCGGAGCGGGAATGGACCTCGGAATCGTTGCGGCTGTCGCGATGCTGGTGATCTGGGCAATTGGCGCGCTGGCGTTCAATGGCCCGGGGTGGATCCACCTGCTGCTCACGGGCGGCGTCTTCCTGCTGATCTACCGGATCGTCGTGCGGGGGGACAAGCCGGTCAAGTGATGCAGTGAATCACTGCCGCACTCAGATCTCCCAGTTGGAAAGCACCACGCCTGACGCTGGTCGCGCTTCCTCGAATCCCCCAAGCGCCATCCGCAGGTCCGTCCACCGCACGCGCCCGCCGAGCTTCACCATCCGCGCGTACACATCCGTGTAGTCGCCCTGCACGCGCATCGAGATCCGCCGCGTGCCGCCCCGCCGCGCAAAGTCCCGCAGCGCGCCCAGCATCCCGTCGAGATGCGCGGCGTCCGACAGCACCAGCTTCAACACGCGCAGCTCCTCGCGCGAGCGCCCCTCGACCAGCGGCACTGTATGACACAGTGCGAATCCCACCAGTGCGTCCCCCTGTCGCAGCAGCAGCGTGTCCCCGATGGACAACTCGTCGGTCAGCTGGATCTCGCGCGTGTAGTCGTATCCAGGGGCCAGCACCTGCAGCAGCGCGCGACAGTCGGCCAGCGCCTCTTCCTTTTCGAAGTGCGAGCAGCGCGACAGCAGCGCCGCGGGGCGGTCGGCGAACGCCGCATCCAGCGTCACCGTGAGCGTCAGCCTGTTGGGCACGAACCCCAGTCCGGAGTAGAAGCCGATGTTGTCCATGGTGCGCGGCATGGTCTCGAGCCCGATCACGCGCGCGCCCTGCTCCTTCAGCCAGTCGATCCCGCTGATCACCACCGCCTTGCCGGTGCCACTTCCCTGCTCCTCCGTGCGGACCGCCAGTGGCCCCATCCACCCTTCGGAGCCGGAGAGGTGCACCATGTTGAACGCCACGATGTCACCGCGGTCGTCACGCCAGAGCATCGCGCCGCCCGCCGCATCCTCGATCGCATAGCGCCACACCGATGGGTTGAGGAAGGGCACGCGCACGCCCACCATCCCGTCCCGGCGATAGCGCTCGGTGAACGCGTCGCTGAAGACATGATTGAGCGGCGCGATGTCCTCGGTCCGCGCCAGCTGCGGTCCCACGATCACGCGCGGCGGGCGCCAGCTTCGGCTCGTGGCCATCAGCCCGCCTCCGCCGCCAGCACCAGGTCGCCCACGCCGAGTGCCCTCGGCTCCTCGTGCGCAACCCGACTGGCGCCGTTTTCGTCGTCGAAGCGCACGGTGAGCACGCGGTCCAGTCCCTCGCGCACCGACTCGATGTGCGTGATCACGATCACCTGCTCGAAGCGGTCATGCAGGCGGCGCAGCAGCTCCACCACGTTGTGGCGGCGCGACTCGTCCAGCGACCCGAACACCTCATCGAGGATCAGCAGCGAGAACGACTGCCCGGCGCGCTCGGCGATCATCTGCGAGATCGCGAGGCGCAGCACCAGGTTCGCGAGGTCCTCCTCGCCGCCCGAGATCACCGGCTTCGGGATCCCCTCCTCCAGCACGAGGATGTTGTACGCCTCGTCGAGCTCCAGCTCCGAGTAGCGGCCGTCCGTGAGGTCGGCGAGAAAGCGCGAGGCGATCTCGGAGATCTCGGGGCGCAGCTGCTGGTTGAGGTCCGTGCGCATGTCCGAATATGCACGATCCAGCTCATCGTGCAGCCGCTTGTCCGCCGTGAGCGCGTCGAGCCGCGCCTGCGAGCGGGCCAGCTCCTTCCGCGCCGCCAGCGCCGACTCCTGCGCCTGGCGCGCGTTGGTCGCGTCGCCCTCTGCCGCGACGCCCGCCAGCTCCGCCGCCCGCAGCGCCGCCGACGCCCGCTCGTGCGCGGCTCGCAGCATGGTGTACCGCTCCTCGCTGAACGCGATCGCCTCGCGCCTGGCGCGCAGCTCGGCCGCGCGCGTGCTCACGCGCGACTGCTCGCCAGACGCGCGCTCGAGCGAGGCCCGCACCTGCGGTTCCCGCTCGGCCTGCATGGCCAGCCGCTGCGCGCGCACCTCGAGCGGGGCGAGGCGCGCGATCTCCGCCTGCAGGGCCTCGTGGCGCGTGGCATCGTAGCCGCCGGGAATCGCATCCAGGTCGCGCTGGATCTGCTGCGCGCGCTGCAGCTTGACGTCGGCATCCTTCGCCAGCTGTCCCAGCTCCTGCATCGCCACCTGCACCTTCACCAGCCGCCGCTCGAGCTTCGCGACGTCGTCCATCGCCGAACGGCGCCCTTCGTCGAGCCCCCTCACCTCCTCCGGCGCATGCTCCAGCTGCTCGGTCCGCGACTTGTAGTAGTTGCCGTCAACCTTCGCGGCATCCAGCTGCTCGTCGATCATGTCGAGCACCACGCGAAAGTGCGTGCCGAGTGGGCGCTGGCAGGTGGGGCAGATGCCTTCCTCGCCGAGCTGTACCAGGCGCTCGCGCTGTACCCTGATCTCGCCGTACAGCTCGCGCAGCGACAGCAGCTTGGTCTCCGCTTCCTGGCGATCGCGCACCCACGCGGTGCGGCGCTCGTCCAGGTCCCCCTCCAGCACCGCGAGCTCGCCCCGCCGACGATCCAGCTCCGCCCCCGCCTCGACCACCAGCTCGGGCGCCTGCTCCAGCCGGCCCAGGCGCTCGTACATCTTCGCGAGCTCCTCGGCTATGGAGCGCTGGCCCTCGAGCAGCGCCTGTCGTCGCCCTTCCTCGCGACAGAGCACGTCGAGTGAGTGCACCTGCAGGCGCATGTCGGTCAGCGGCGCGATCTCGGCGCTGAGCGTGAGCAGCGCCTCGCGCGCGCCGCTCATCTCCGCCAGTTCACGCTCCAGGCGCTGGACTTCGCGCGCATGCACCGCCTCCTCCCCCTCGGCGACGCGCAGCTCGCCGAGGATCTCCTGCACCTGCTCGCGCTCCTGCTGCGACGCGGCCCACCGGGGGGTGACGTCGGCGAGCTCGCGCTGTGCATCGGCGGTGCGACGCGCGGCATCGCCGGCGTGTTCCCGCGCGAGCGCGAGCCGGGCGGCCGCTTCCGACGACATGCGCTCGATGCTTTCCGGATCCGGCATCCCGTTGCGCAGCCCCACCGCCTCGGCGGCGATGATGCGGCGCTGGTCGCGCACGAGCGCCTGCGCCGTGCGCAACCGCTCGTACCCCAGCACGCGCGAGAGGAACTGCGCCCGCTCCGACGGCCCCATGGCCGCCATCACGCTGAGCTCCTTCTGCCCCGTGAAGTACGTGTTGAAGAACTCCTCGTGGCTCATGCCGAGCCGACGGCGGAGCAGGTCCGTGACGCCAGTGATGCTGTTCGCGATCGGCTGCTGCGCGCCGTCGAGGTAGAGCTCCGCGCTCGTGAGGCCGCGCACCACGCGATAGCGATGTCCGCCGAGCTCGAAGTCGAGCTCGACCCGCACCTGCGCGCGCGCGCCGGCGCGAATCGAGCGAATGGACTCACGCGTTCCGCGCGCGGCCGGCATGCCGTACAGCGCCCACGCGATGCCCTCCAGCAGCGTGGTCTTGCCGGAGCCGTTCGAGCCGATGATGCCGGTGAGCCCCGTGTCGAACTCGACGCGGGTATCCACGTGCTGGCGGAAGTTCTGGAGGTGCAGGCTGTTGATGCGCACGCCTATTCCAGCGCCGCCGCCGATGGAATGCTCGCGCCCTGTTCCGCCTGCGCCAGGTATTCGAGGCCGAGCGACACGAGCCGCGCGCGATCGAGATCGGCCGGCAGCGGGCGCGCCTGCAACTGCTCGCGCACGATCTCGAGCAGCGAGGGTCGCCGACCCGGCGCACCATCGCCGGTGCGTGGCACCGCCTCCGGCTTTCGCGTGTCGAGGTAGAAATGCAGCGCGCGCTTGCGATATTCCCGCAGCGCCTTGTGGTCCAGCTCGCGCGCGACGTGCCGGGGAATGTCACGCACGATCAGCCGCACCACCTTGTCCTCGATGCCGCCCGGAAACGACTCGACCGCGTGTCGCACGGCCGCGTCCACCTCGTCAGTGGTCAGCCCCTTCGCCGAGACGGGGGGCAGGTCCGCGAGCACGCGACTCGGGGCCAGCGGATGGAAGCGATGGTATCCGGTGACGAGGTCGTGCTCGATGATGCCCTTCCCCTCGAGGCCTGCCTCCTTCTGCTCGTACAGCTCGCCCCACGCGTTCGCGCTCGTGTAGTCGATCGATCCCGAGTAGAACGCATTCGGCGCGACCTGGCGGTACACGTGGTAGTGTCCAAGCGCCACGTAGCTCCAGCGCGCCGCGCCGAGCTCCTCCAGCGGAATCTCGAGCGCGGCGCGGTCCACCGACTGCGCGTGCGCCGGCAGCATCCCCTCCACCTCGCCGTGGAGGAGGAGAATGTTGTGCTTCACGTCCGGGTCTGGCACGAGCGCCGGGCGGTTGCCTGGAATGTCCGGCACGCAGAGGATGGACAGCTCGCGCTCGGGGAAGGCGAGGCGCTGCGGCTCCATGTCCACGACCTGCACGCCGAGCGGCGAGAACAGCCGCAGGATGCACCCGGTCTCGAGCGCGCGCGGCGTGTCGTGATTGCCGGCGACCACCACCACGATCGCCTCGGGCAGCTCGCGCGTGAGTCGCGCGAACTGGTGGAAGGCGTGGAGGATGGCGGGATTGGTGGGGCGCACGTTGTGGAACACGTCGCCGGCCACGAGCACCAGGTCCGGCCGCAGCGCGATGGTCATGTCCACCGCGCGCTGGAACGAGCGCGCCACGTCGGCCTCCCGCTGGTTGATGCCGGCGGGGGTCAGGCGCTGGTACTGGCGGAACCCGAGATGCAGGTCCGAAAGATGGACGAGGCGCACCCCTCGAATCTAACGCCTGGCCTGCACCCTCAGTCTCTGCGTGATGCGCATCTGGAAGTGCATCCCGGCGGTCGAGGCCGAGCCCTGCGGCACCAGGGAGGTCTTCACCAGGATGGTGAAGTGGGACTCGGTGAGCCATCCCCGCACCCGGTCCACCAGCATCGAGCCCGTCACCCCTCCCTGCATCTTCTGGCCGGAGGCGGCATCCGCCGGCACGCTCAGGGTGCCCTTCATGGACACCCACGCGAGGTCGCCGCCGTGCGTGAGCGAGTCCAGTCGAAAGCTCGCCTTGAGCATCCCGCCGACCGGGGTCAGGAACTGGCCGCCCGTGGGCAATGGCATCTCGCGCGTCCAGCTGTCCCCCACGCGCACCGGCGTCTTCGGGAATGACGCGGGCATCGTCGAGATCAGGTCGCCCACGTCGCCCTTGCTCTCGGACGCCTCGTCGGCCATGCCCATGGTGCCGTCGGGATTGACGTGCACCACCATCTCGCGGTCCACCAGCATCTTGTGCGCCTGCTCGGACACCGACTTCGCGTGCGGGTCGGTGGTCGACACGCTCACCGAGTCGGTCACGTTGCGAAGCCGCGTTCCGCTCGCGAGCGCCCGCTCCACGATCGCGTGCGCCCACATGCGCATGGTGGTCGTCACCGAGCTGGTGGCGTCGCCGCTCGCCGTGCGCCTCGTGCCGGTGAGCTCACTCTGCTGCTCGAGGCGCGAGCGCAGCGTGTCACCCGCTTTCGGCCGCAGCTGGAGCAGCACGGCCCTGCCCGGCGACGCGACGTCCTGCGCGCGCGCCACGGTCGCGTCGCCGAGGGCGAGCGCCGTGCAGGTCAACAGCAGCAAGGCGACGCGAGCGTGCATCAGAAGCCGTACGGGTCGTCGGCGGGCGTGGTGCGCAGCACCGCCGGCGCGGCGGGTCGCTGTGCAGCCTTGCCCGATACGGTGGGACGGAACTGGCTGCGAAAGAACGCGCGCACGTCATCGGGACGCGCACGCACGGTGGCATTGCGCGCCTTGAGCACGGCCTCCGGCTCGTGCATGATGATCGTGTCCTGCACCCACGCCAGCGTGACGCTGGGGTCCAGCGCGCGCAGCGAGCGCGTCACCGCGTGCTCGAGGGTCACGTCGGTTGCCTGCGGATACAGCTCCGCGCCGTCGCGCCCGCGCATGATCGCGGGGCGCGGGAAGCGCACGAAGATGGGCTGCGTGAAGTGCGGGTGGCGAACCATCAACTGTCCCTTCTCCAGCGTCGAAAGCTTGGTGCGCGTGGCGGGGCTGAGCACGGCGTAGCCCGGGGTCGCCAGTTCGTCAGCATCCATCCGGCCGAAGAGCGAGGTGCCCGAGTTGCCCACCACGCGGCGGTGTACCTGCGAGCGAAACTGCTGCGCGCTGAACAGCACGAGCCCCAGGTAGCGGCCTCGCTCCGCGAGGTCGAGGAGCATCTTGCGCACGTAGGTGTCCGCGCCGTCGGAGGGCGCGTACTTGTTCAGCTCGTCCACAAACACCACCACGTGGTTCACGCCGAGGTCCCGGCGCTCCAGGTGCTCGCGAAGCCTCGTGACCACGCGCGCGAAGATCAGGTCCTGCGCATCCTCCTCCACCGAGGCGATGTCCACCACATACACCGTTCGGTCCTGGAAGGTGCCGAAGGGGAGGTCGCTCACGGCGCCATCGTCGGCCACGAGGCCCTTGCAGCGCGTCGAGATGTTGGAGAGGCGATTGCGCACCTTGCGGATGGTGGCCACGTGGTGGGTGCGCCAGCTCTGGTCGTCCTTCTTCTCCAGCGCGCGCAGCACGTCGCGGAACCATTGCTCGAGGTCGGCGAAGCTGGTCACCGTGTGCGTGCGCTCGAGCATCGGGTCGGAGAACGGCCGGTCGAGCACGTTCTCCTTGATGAAGTCGATCATCGCGTCCGCCTTCGCGTCCACGTCGTCCTTGTTGAGCAGCACCTCCGCGTACTGCAGCACCTCGCGCAGCCCCCAGGTGAGCGGCGTCACGTTGTCGAGGAGCGCCTCGTTCGAGCGGAGCGTGTTCAGCGAGAAGCCGTCGCTCTTGTAGGGGGCGTAGTACTGGACGTTCTCGAACGGCCCGGCGGGCACGCCGCACTTTTCGTATATGGCCCGATCTGCGTGATCCAGGATGCCGGGCTTGTCCAGGAAGCAGAGGTCTGGCCCCTTCACGTTGAAGCACAACGCAGCCACCGACCCCTTGCTCGCCGGGAAGTGCGTGAAGATCGACTGCATCACCCACTCCACCGCGCTCGTCTTGGTCGCGAGTCCCGACACGCCCGTGATGTTCAGGTGCGCCGCCTCGGGGCCGAGCAGGAAGTCCGCGTCGAGATGGATCGCCGCCTCGGTGCCGCCGGCGCGGTAGATCCCGATCGGGATCCCCGTGCTCTCTCCCTCGCGCAGGTAGCCATCCATGCGAAGCGCGACCGCGACGTCGGCGTCGTCGGCCAGGAACACCGATCCCATCGGCACGGGCTGCAGCGGCTCCTCGGGAATCTGCCGCAGCACGTGCGCCGTGTAGAGCCGGATCTCCGCCCGCTCCGTTGAAGACATCGCGTGATTGCCGGGCGCGCCATCGTGGCCCATCACGTCGTGCAGCGGCGACTGCAGGTCGGTGTAGCTGAAGCCCTCCACCACCACGCCGTAGATGCGCGGCACCTGGCCGCCCACTGCCGTCGAACCCTCCACGCGCACGATCGTGCCGATGCCCACCGGCGAGTCGAGCGCCGTCCAGAAGTGGAACTCGTGCGGAGTGTTCGGCTTGCGCTCGGTGGCGACTACGCGACCCATCATTGAATCACCTTCAGGAATTCCTCACAATCACGAATGCCGTAGACCATCTTGTCCCAGCGCGCGTCGGGGAGCGACACCGGGCTGGTCTCCGCCAGGATCCAGCGCGAGATCTCGTCGGCGCGATGCCCCACCTCGCCGGCGCTCGCGTCATCCTCCGCCTTCATCTCCACGCGCACCAGCCCCCACAGCGGGTCGCGGCCGCTCGCGTCGCGCAGGCGCAGGTACCAGCTCGCCACGGTGGTGCGACGCGGCGAGGTGATGCGCAGCACGCTCGACCGCTCGCCCTCGCCGAGCGCGAGGACGGTGACCAGGTCCGCGCCTTCCACGTACAGCGTGCGGTGGCTCTTCACCACGCCCACCGCGCAGCTCGACTGTGCCACCGCCGACCCGCTGATGCCGCCGTCCACGAACAGCGGGCGCGATTCGCTGCCGCACCACTGCTCGGCCAGCTCGTGCTCTGCGCGCTCGCGGTCCTTCTGCACGCGATGGATCGCTGCGTCGCGCAGCGCGAAGGGGTGCGGCGTGCCACTACCATCGGCCGCGTCGCTCGTGTCGGAGATCTCGAGGCCGGTGGACTCCAGGCGCTCCCAGAATGCAGCGGGCACGAGCGCACGCGGCACGTACAGGCGATGTCGCACGATGGGACGACCCCATGTGCCCATGCGGCGGTCGCGCCGCTCACGGACCACGGCGGCCACCGTGCCGTGCACCACGGGCACCGCATCGCGGTAGGTCATGACACGACTCACTTGCGTGCCGTCGAGGAACGCGGCGAACTGCGCGACGGGCTCGCCCACCTGGTGACGGCGCATGCTCCCGCCCTCGACCAGCGTCGCGGCGATCAGGCGCGGGGCCTCACTCGGGTTGAGCGCCGCCAGCTCCAGCGCTCCGCCTCGGTCGAGCATCGCGCCGGGCGGGAGCGCGGCGGCCAGCGCCCGCTGCGCGCCGCGAAAGGAATGGTCCAGCTGTTCGCTCACTCGACCCCGATATCCCACGCCTGCTGCAGGTCACCCTTCGAGTAGGCGCGGAAGGCGGTGAGCGTCTGCGTGCGCTGGATCCCCGGCACCGTGGGAAAGATCTCGGTGACGACGTGCGCGATGTCGTCGTACTCCGGCACGCGCACGATGGCCACCAGGTCCCAGTCCCCGGAGACGGAGTACACCTCGGCCACCCCCTCCGCCCCGGCGAGCATGTGCGCCGCCTTCGGGATCAGGCTGGGTTCCACGCGGATGAGTACGATGGTCGTGATCACGACGGCTCGACTGGAAAGGGAGGAACGTTCAGGAACCAGACGCCGGCGATGCGGCTGTGCGCGTCGAGGTCCAGCAGGAGGTCCTGGCCGAGGCGCACCGTTTTCATGGCCCGCTCGGCGCCCAGCCTGAAGTGTATCACGCGTTCCGCCTCATCGGACTCCGCCACCAGCGGAATTTCCACTTCCAGCGACGCGACGTTCGGCTGGGAGCGCCGCGCGGGCACCACGATGTTCGCGTCCTCCACGTGTGCCGGTGGAACGAGGGTCCTGAGCTTGCGGACGTCCGGCCAGACTGCCACCTCCACGCCCTGGATGCGGCCGGCGTTGACGTCGAGGACCAGCCACGATCCGTCGGCGCCCTCGAGCTCCACGGTGCCGGACAGGCCCGCGCCGGTCGGCACGTTGCGGAAGTGGGCGGTGAGGATGTCGGTGTCCGCATCCCAGCGGTATTCCACCACGGGCGGGATGCCGGTGGGCGGCTCGAGCTGCACGGCGATCTGCACGAAAACCTCCTGGGGTCGGGACGCGGAAGGTCTGGCGAGTCGCGCGCCAGCCCGTCGTCACTTCATCGCGCCGCGTATCCAGCCGTTGCGAGCCAAGCTCGTCCCGCAACCAAGATACAGCGCCTTCCGGGCACCCGCGAGCACACTATCTTGAACGGTCGCCGGCGGTGCCGGGGACTTTGACAACCCGAGTCGAGGATCTCCTGTGGAACAGGAATCGAAGGAGCCCGCGGGCATTACCCGTGGACAAAACGTGCTGTACGTGCTGCCCCGTGACTGGAGCGCAGCCCCCCAATTCCTCGACTCGGCGATCGAACGGATCGATGCCGGCAGGGCCGAAACGCAGCTGGTGGTGATCACCAGCGATGCGGACGCCGCCGAAGCCATCGCCGTGCAGGCCGGCCGGATTGCGGGCGACCGCGAGCTGGGCGTGCTGGGTGTGACGACTGCCAAGCGCGCCAGCCGGCGCCTGAAGGCGGGCGCTGCCCACGTGGTGATCGGCGCCCCGGACGACCTGCTCTCGCTGATGCGCGAGGCGGCCCTCAAGCTCGACGGCGTGAAGTCCGTGGTGCTCGCATGGGCCGACGAGATGGTGGATCGCGGCGGCAGCGAGTCCCTGGAGCAGGTGATGACGGAGATGCCCAAGGAAGGCGCCCGCATCATCGTGACGAGCGTGCTGACGCCCGAGGTCGAGGCGCTCGTGGAACGCTATGCCCGTCGCGCGCGTCGCGAGGGGCTGGGGGTCGAGCCGGAAGGCGCGCCCACCGTTCCGGTGGAGGTCGTCTCCACCTCGGGCGGCGGTCGTGCCGCGGCGCTGCGGCGCCTGCTGGACCAGCTCGACCCCGAGACCGGGTTCGTCTACGCGCGCACCGAGCTCACGCAGTCGGAGGTGCGCGACACCCTGCGCGCGCTCGGACACGGCGCCACCGGAAGCGTGACGAGCGGCGCCGACGCTCCCGCGCAGGTGTCGCTGGTGGTGCTCTACGACCTGCCCTCCACGGTTGCCCAGCTGCAGGCGATCGCCGGCGCTCGCGGCACACGCGTGGTGGCACTCGTCCAGCCGCGCCAGGTGCCGGCATTGCGCGTGCTGGGCGCTGCCCCGGTCACGCCGCTCAGCCTGACCGACGCGAGCACCAGGGCGCGCCGGACCGAAGCCGCGCTGCTCGATTCGCTGCGCGAGACGCTTGCGCACGGTGGACTGTCGCGGGAGGTGCTGGCGCTCGAGCCGTTGCTCGACTCGCATGACGCGCTCGAGATCGCTGCCGCGGCGCTCAAGATGCTGGAAGACGCGAAGCGCAGCGTGACGGCGGCGAGCGCAGGCCTTGCGGCTCGCGTCGGCGGCGCCGGCGCGGCGCCGGACCAGGGGATGTCGAAGATCTTCCTCAGCATCGGCTCGCGCGACGAAGTGCGCCCGGGCGACCTGGTCGGAGCCATCGCGAACGAGGGTGGGATTCCGAGCACCAAGATCGGACGGGTGGAGATTCGCGAGAGCCACACCCTGGTGGACGTCGCCTCCGACGTGGCCGAGGAAGTGGCGGGCAAGGTGAATGGCATCTCGATCCGCGGACGCCGCGTGGTGGCGCGCCTCGACCAGGGTCGCGACCGCCCTGAGCGACCGGACCGTGGCGCTTCGCGCGGTGACCGCCCGGATCGTGGGCCGCGTGCACCGCGTGGCGACCGCCCCGACCGTGGCCCGCGCAGTGACAAGCCGTTCGGTGGTGGCAAGGGTGGGCCGCGCGGTGGCGCCGGTGGCGGGAGCCGCGGTGGCTTCTCGCGCGATGGCGGTTCGCGTCCCCCGCGTCCCCGCCGGGAGGACTGATGATCGGAGAGTTCCATACGCCGAGCCGGAGCGGATGGATCGAGGTGGTGAGTGGCGTGATGTTCAGCGGCAAGAGCGAGGAGCTCATGCGCCGCGTGCGCCGCTCACTGATCGCGAAGCGCCGCGTGCAGGTCTTCAAGTCGCACCTGGACGCGCGCTACGCGGGCAACCACCTGGTCGCGAGCCACGACGGGCGCACCATCGAGGCGGTGCCCGTGGACACCGCGGAGCAGATCTCGCACGCGCTGCTGCCGGACACGCAGGTGGTGGGCGTGGACGAGGCGCAGTTCCTCGACGCGGGCATCGTGGACCTTGCGACGATGCTGGCGGGACGCGGGGTGCGCGTGATCCTGGCGGGCACCGACACGGACTTCCGGGGTGAGCCCTTCGGGCCCATGCCGCAGCTGCTCGCGGTGGCCGAGGTGGTGGACAAGCTGCACGCGATCTGCGTGCTCTGCGGCAATCCCGCGAGCCGCAACCAGCGATTGATCGAGGGCCGTCCCGCGCGCTACGACTCGCCCACGATCATGGTCGGCGGCCAGGAGTCATACGAAGCGCGCTGCCGCGGTTGTCACTCGGTGCCGCGGAAGGATGAGGATCAGCTGCAACTGCAGGCGCTGAGGGGCTGAGGAGCTGGGGGGCTGGGGACATCCGCATCGCTGCAGTTCCCCAGCTCCTCAGCCCCCGACGTCCTCAGCCCCCGTCTCACCGCGGCCCATGCACCAGCGTCAGGAACTCCTCGCGCGTGCGGGCATCATCGCGGAATCCGCCGCGCAGCGCGCTCGTGATGGTCTTGGAGTTCTGCTTCTCCACGCCGCGCATCATCATGCAGAGGTGCACCGCCTCGATCACCACGCCCACGCCGTGCGGCGCGAGCACGCGGTCCACGGCATCGGCGATCTGCTCGGTGAGCCGCTCCTGCACCTGAAGGCGGCGCGCGAACACCTCGACGATGCGCGGCAGCTTCGAGAGCCCCACGATCTTGTCGCCGGGGATGTAGGCGATGTGCGCCTTGCCGAAGAAGGGCAGCAGGTGGTGCTCGCAGAGCGAATACAGCTCGATGTCGCGCACGAGCACCATGTGCTCGTGCCCCTCGGCCGCGAACAGGGCATCGCCGACCACTGATTCGGCCGTTTGCCCGTAGCCGCTGGTGAGGAAGCTGGCGGCCTTCGCCACGCGTTCGGGGGTGCTGCGGAGCCCCTCTCGCTGCGGATCCTCCCCCATGAGGGCGAGCTGCTCCCGCACGAGCCTGGCATATGTTGCGCTGTCCATCCGGGTATCCTACGTTGGTCCGCGCGCCATCGCCATTGGTACGGTCGGTCCACGCTCGTTCACGCTCCGCACCTCTCGAACATGCTCCTCGTTGGCCTCACCGGGAACATCGCCGCCGGCAAGTCGACCGTGGCCCAGCTGCTGTCGCAGCGCGGCGCCACCATCATCGACGCCGACGTCCTCGCGCGGCGGGCCGTGGAGAAGGGCACGGACGCCTTCCACCAGATCGTGGAGCGCTGGGGGACGTCCATCCTCTCCGCCGATGGCCAGCTCGACCGTGCGGCGCTGCGGCGCGTGGTGTTCGGCGACTCCGTGCAGCTGGAGGCGCTCAACGCGATCGTGCATCCGGAGGTCGAGCGCCGGCGCGAGGACCTGGTCGCCGAGGCCCGTGCCCGCGGCGACCGGGTGGTGATCTGCGACATCCCGCTCCTCTTCGAGAAGAAGCTGATCGACCGCTTCGACCGCATCATCCTGGTGGACGCGCCGCGCCCGCTGCGCCTCGAGCGGCTGGTGAGCGACCGCGGCCTCCGCGAGACGGAGGCGATGGACATGATCGCCGCGCAGATGCCGGCGGAGCTCAAGCGCGCGCGCGCCGACATGGTGATCGACAACTCGGGCACGCTGGCCGAGCTCGACCAGCAGGTGCAGGCCGCCTGGGGCGGCCTCGTGCGCGAGGCGGAGATGCGTCCCGCGATGGGCATGCGAGCGCCAGCGGTCGTCTGATTCCGGCGCTCGCTTGACGCCGCGTTTCCCGGGCCGTTAGACTCCGCGCACAACGACCCATTACGCGGAGTCACTCGTGGCGAACATCCCCCAGGACCTGCTCTACACCGAAGACCACGAGTTCGTGAAGCCCACGGGCGACGCCGACGTCGTCGCGATCGGCATCACCGATTACGCGCAGGGCGAGCTCGGCGACATCGTGTACATCGAGCTGCCGAAGGTCGGTGCGAGCTTCGGCAAGCACGACGTGTTCGGCACCGTGGAGGCCGTGAAGGCCGTGTCGGAGCTGTTCATCCCAGTGAGCGGCGAGATCGTCGCGATCAACGACCGCCTGGACAAGGAGCCGGCGCTCGTGAACAGCGACCCCTACGGCGAAGGCTGGATGATCAAGGTGCGCCTGAAGAACGTTGCCGAGCGGGACGAGTTGCTCGGCGCCGGGGAATACGAGAAGCACCTCGGGCAGTAGAGAACGGCAGGCCCGCAGGCCCGCAGGCCCGTAGGCTCTAGCACTGACAAGGAAGGCGGGCGCCCTGGGCCGCCCGCCTTTGTCATTGGTTTTCAGTCAACATGGAACGGATGACGAAGCGGCGGCCGCAGGCCGCCGCATACGTGCTCAGTGTCGTAGCCTGCGGGCCTGCGGGCCTGCGGGCCTGCGGGCCACCGCCGCAGCTCCCGCAGCTCCCGCAGTTCCCGCCTCACCACTTCACTCAGCTACCGCCTCCGCATACGCATCCGTAGGCAGGCACGAACACACCAGGTTCCGGTCCCCGTACGCACTCTCCACGCGTCCCACCGTGGGCCAGAACTTCCGCTCGCGTGTCCACGGCGCCGGGAACGCCGCCTGCTCTCGCGAATAGGCGTGGTCCCATGAATCGCTGATCACGCGCTGCACCGGGTGCGGCGCATGCTTGAGCGGATTGTCGGCGCGGTCGCTCGTGCCGTTCTCGATCTCGCTGATCTCCTGCCGGATCGCGATCAGCGCCTCGCAGAACCGGTCCAGCTCCCCCTTCGACTCGCTCTCCGTGGGCTCGATCATCAGCGTCCCTGCCACGGGGAACGAGACGGTCGGCGCGTGGAAGCCATAGTCCATCAGCCGCTTCGCGATGTCCTCCACCTCCACGCCGCTGGTCGCCTTGAGCCCGCGTGGGTCCACGATGCACTCGTGCGCCACCAGGCCGCCCTTGCCGCGATACAGCACGGGGTAGTGCGGCTCCAGTCGCTTCGCGATGTAGTTCGCGTTGAGGATCGCCACCTTGGTCGCGAGCGTCAGCCCATCGCCGCCCATCATGTCGATGTACATCATCGAGATGGAGAGGATGTCCGCGCTGCCCCACGGCGCCGCGCTCACTGCGCCTGAGCGTCCCTCGCCCAGCGACACCACGGGATGTCCGGGAAGGTGTGGCGCGAGGTCCGCCACCACGCCGATCGGGCCCATCCCCGGACCGCCGCCGCCGTGCGGAATGCAGAACGTCTTGTGCAGGTTCAGGTGGCAGACGTCGGCGCCGATGTCGCCCGGCCGCGCGAGTCCCACCATCGCGTTCATGTTCGCGCCGTCCAGGTACACGCGCCCGCCGCGCTCGTGCACGATCGAGCAGACGTCCTTGATGCTCTCCTCGAACACGCCATGCGTGCTCGGGTAGGTCACCATCAGCGCCGCGAGGTTCGCCGCATGCTGGTCGGCCTTCGCCCGCAGGTCGGCCATGTCGATCTCGCCCTTCTCGGTGCTCTTCACGACCACCACCTTCATCCCCGCCATCACCGCGCTTGCGGGATTCGTCCCGTGCGCGCTCTGCGGAA
The DNA here is from genome assembly GCA_028287305.1 of Gemmatimonadota bacterium. GTDB lineage: Bacteria > Gemmatimonadota > Gemmatimonadetes > Gemmatimonadales > Gemmatimonadaceae > JAQBPX01. The sequence goes on along the minus strand of JAQBPX010000004.1, from coordinate 37,114 downwards.
TGAGGCAGACGTCGCGGTGCGTGTCGCCCTTCGCCTCATGATACGCGCGAATCACCAGCAACCCCGCGTACTCACCCTGCGACCCGGCATTCGGCTGCAGCGATACCGCCGCGAAGCCCGTGATCTCCGCCAGCGACTTCTCCAGCTTCGCGAACATCTCGCGATAGCCCTCCGTTTGCGCCGCCGGCGCGAACGGGTGGAGCTTGCAGAACTCCGGCCACGTCACCGGGAACATCTCCGCGGTGGCGTTCAGCTTCATGGTGCACGAGCCGAGCGGGATCATCGAGTGCGTGAGCGACAGGTCCTTCGACTCGAGGTGGCGCATGTAGCGCAGCATCTCCGTCTCGGAGCGGTGCGTGTTGAACACGGGATGCGTGAGGTACGGCGACGTGCGCCTGAACGCCGCGCCGATTTCAACGTCCGTTCCCACGGCACCCACCTTCCCACCCAGCAGCGACACCAGCTCCGCCACGTCCGACTCGCGCACGGTCTCGTCGAGCGCGATCGCGACGGATGCGTCGCCGAGCACGCGAATGTTGATCTCGCGCGCCTCGGCCTTCTTCACCAGCTCCGCCGCGCTCACGCCCGCAAGCTCGATCCGCACGGTGTCGAAGAACGACTCGTGCTTCACGCTGTGCCCCGCGCTGCGCGCTCCGCTCGCGAGCAGTCCCGCCATGCGATGCACTCGCTCGGCGATCGCGCGAATGCCGTCCGGACCATGCCACACGGCGTACATCCCCGCCATCACGGCGAGCAGCACCTGCGCCGTGCAGACGTTGCTCGTCGCCTTCTCGCGACGGATGTGCTGCTCGCGCGTCTGCAGCGCCATGCGCAGCGCCGGCTTGCCGTCGGCATCGCGGCTCACGCCGATGATGCGACCGGGCAGCTGGCGCTTGAACTCGTCCTTCGTGGCGAAGAACGCCGCATGTGGGCCACCGAAGCCCATCGGCACGCCGAAGCGCTGCGTGTTGCCCACGCATGCGTCGGCGCCCCACTCGCCCGGCGGCGTGAGCAACGCGAGGCTCAGCAGGTCGGCCGCCACGATCACCATCACGCCCGCCGCATGCGCGCGCTCCACCAGCTCGCGATAGTCCACCACCGCGCCGTCCGTCGCCGGATACTGCACCAGCACGCCGAACGCGCGCTCTCCGAGCTCGAAGCCGCGCCAGTCGCCGACCACCACCTTCACGCCGCGCGCGGTCGCTCGCGTCTTCACCACGTCGATCGTCTGCGGATGGCAGTCGCTCGCCACGAAGAAGGTGTCGCGCGAATCGCTCCCCTTCGTGCCATGCGCCAGGTTCATCGCCTCGGCGGCCGCCGTGCCCTCGTCGAGCAGCGACGCGTTCGCGATCTCGAGCCCCGTGAGGTCCATGACCATCGTCTGGAAATTCAGCAGCGCCTCCAGTCGCCCCTGCGCGATCTCCGCCTGGTACGGCGTGTATGCCGTGTACCAGCCCGGGTTCTCCAGGATGTTCCGCTGGATCACGGGTGGCGTGATGCAGTCGTTGTAGCCCATCCCGATGTAGGATCGGAACACCTTGTTGCGGCTCGCGGTGGCGCGAAGCGCGCGCAGCGCCTCGAACTCGCTGAGACCGGTGGGGATCGCGAGGGGGCGACGGAGCCGGATATTCTCCGGCACGGTCGCGTCGATCAGGGCGTCCAGCGTGTCGTATCCCAGCAGCGCGAGCATCGCCGCGATATCGGCCGAATTCGGCCCAATATGCCGGGGAACGAAGCTGTCCGTGGCCGCCGCGGGGGCGGAGTTGGCAGTCGTCGTCATGCAGGAAAGGTAGCCGGGCGCCCACGAAAAGTCCGTCGGCCAAATTGCGCGTCGGGCCCACCCCTGCCGATCTTGAACCGTGCACTGGCGCCTCGTCCACACCCCGCCCCACCCCGGCGCCCGCAACATGGGCTGGGACCATGCCCTGCTCGAGCGCGCGGCGCGCACGGGCGAGGCGACGCTGCGCGTCTATGAGTGGGACCGGCCCACGCTCTCCCTCGGGCGCAACCAGCCGGCGCGCGACGAGTACGACCTCGGCCAGCTCGCGGCGCGCAACGTCGGCATCGTCCGCCGCCCCACGGGCGGACGTGCCCTGCTCCACGGGCGCGAGGTCACGTACAGCGTGACTGCCCCGCTCACCGGCGAGCCGCTGCGCGCGCTCTATCAGCGCATCAACGAACTGCTGCTCCGCGCCCTGCACTCCTTCGGCGTGCCCGCCGAGCTCTCTGCACCGCGCACTCGCGCGCCCGCACCCAGCCTGGCGCCATGCTTCCAGGAGCCCACCAGCGGCGAGATCGTGCTCCACGGTCGCAAGCTCGTCGGCAGCGCGCAGTGGCGTCATGGCGGCGCCGTGCTCCAGCACGGGAGCATCCTGCTCGCCGATGACCAGCCGCTCATTGCTGCCCTGATGCGCGCGCAAATCGCCCAGCCGCCCGCTGCGGCCTCGCTCTCGGATGCCCTCGCCTCGCCCCCTTCCGCATCCGAGCTCGCTGCCGCCCTGTTCGCTTCGGCCGCACACGAGGGCGAGACGTCGGCGCTTCCCCGCAGCGACGAGCTTCGCGACGGAATCGAGCGCTGGACCGCGCACTACGCCGGCGACGACTGGACCTGGCGCCGCTGAACCGGCCCATCTCGCTTGACCTCAACGCGATAGCCCCCCATCGTTGCCTTCGGCGACGCCCGCCTTCCCTCACCCGCCCATCATGCGCCTCCGCCTGTCCCTCCCGACCCTGATCGCCCTTGCACTCGCTGCCTGCTCCGGCGGCGATGGCAAGGGCGCGGCGACGACCACGACCGCGACCTCGGTCACGGGGGACAACGGCGGCACGCTCGTGCTCGCGACCGGCGGTGACGCGGACATCCTCTTTCCGCCCCTCGTCTCCACTGCCACGGGCCGCCAGGTGGTGGACCAGGTCTACGACCATCTCGCGGAGATCGGCAACGACCTGAACACCGTGGGCGACGTCGGCTTCCGGCCGCGCCTCGCGAAGTCGTGGGCGTGGGGCAAGGACTCGCTCTCGCTCGCCTTCTCGCTCGACGACCGCGCGCGGTGGCACGACGGACAGCCGCTCCGGGCGGCCGACGTGAAGTTCACCTTCGACGTGAACCGAGACCCCAAGGTCGGGTCCAACATCGCCTCGCTGATCACGAGCATCGACTCGGTCACGGTGCGCGACTCGCTCACGCCGGTCTTCTGGTTCAAGCGTCGCTCGCCCGAGCTGTTCTACGACGCCGTCTACCAGATGCACATCCTCCCGTCGCACGTGTTCGCCGCCATTCCCCGCGACGGGCTGCGCACCGCCGAGGCGAGCCGCAAGCCGATCGGCACGGGGCGCTTCCGCTTCGTTGCGTGGGAGCCGAACACGCGCATCGAGATCGTCGCCGACACCACGAACTTTCGCGGCCGCGCGAAGCTCGACCGCGTGATCTGGAACCTCGTCCCCGATCCACAGACGGGACTCACGCAGGTCCTCGCCGGCCAGTCGGACTTCTGGGAAGCAGTGCCTGCCGACGCGATCGCTCGCGTGGATTCCTCCGCCACCGCGCGCGCCGTGCCCTACCCCGGCCTGCAGTACGCATTCCTCGGCTTCAACCTGCGCAACAAGTCGCGGGACGGTCCGCATCCCCTCTTCGGCGACCGCGCCGTGCGCCGTGCGCTCTCGATGGCGGTGGACCGCAAGGGGATGCTCACGAACGTCTTCGGCTCGCTCGGCCAGTCGGCGTTCGGTCCCTTCCCACGTTCGCTCTCGGTGGCCGACACCACGCTCCGCCTCCCCGCCTACGACACGACCGCCGCGAAGGCGCTGCTCGACTCCGCCGGCTGGAAGGCTGGCGCCGATGGCATGCGCTCCCGCAGCGGGCGCGCGCTCGCCTTCTCGATCATGGTGCCGAACTCGTCGCGCCCCCGCATGAGCTACGCGGTGCTGCTGCAGGAGCAGCTGCGCAAGGTGGGCGCGAAGGTGGACATCGACGCCCTGCAGTTCCCGCAGTTCTTCGCGCGACAGGAAGCACGCGACTTCGACACGATCCTCAACGCCTACGCCACCGACCCGAGCCCCGCCGGCGCGCGGCAGGCGTGGAGCAGCGAGGGGCTCACGAAGGGTGGGCAGAACTATCTCAGCTACGCCAGCAAGCCCTTCGACGTCGCCCTCGACTCGGTGCTGTCCGCGCTCACCCCCGCGGAGCGATCGGCGCGCGCGCACCGCGCATTCCAGCTGCTGGCCGACGACGCGCCCGCCATCTGGCTCTACGACGTGCTCACCGTGGCCGCCGCTCACAAGCGGCTCAAGCCCGTGAACATGCGCGCCGATCTCTACTGGGCGAACCTCGCCGACTGGTCCATTCCCTCCGACGCGAGGATCGACCGCGACCGCATCGGAGTCGCGGCCGCCAAGCGCTAGCGCGGTGCTCGCCCAGCGGATCGCCGGCCGGCTGGTGCAGGGCGCGATCGTCCTCCTGGTCGTGGCGACGCTCGCCTTCTTCCTGGTGCACCTGGCCCCCGGCGATGCGATGGGCTTCGAGAGCGCGCGCATGCCGCCCGCCGTTCGCGACCAGCTGCGACACAGCTACGGGCTCGATCGCCCCGTGGGCGAGCAGTACCTGCGCTACATCGGCAACGTGGCGCGCGGCAACTTCGGCTGGTCGGTGTCGCTGCAGCGCCCCGTGAGCGAAGCGCTCGCGCTGGCCGTTCCCCGCACGCTGCTCCTCGCCGGCCTCTCGCTGCTGCTCAGCATGGGCGGCGCCATTCTCGTGGCGCTGGCGCAGGTGCGCTCCGCAGGATCGCTGCGCGATCGTTCGCTGGGCGGCGCACTCATGCTGCTCTACTCGGTGCCCGACTTCTGGCTGGCGCTCGTGGTGCTCCTCGCCTTCGCATACTGGATCCCGATCTTCCCCGCCGGCGGAATCGTGGACCCCGTGATGCACGACTACCTCGGCACCGGCGGCCGCATCGCCGACCGCGCACGTCACCTGGTGCTGCCGCTGCTCACGCTCACCTTCGCGACCATGGCGGGGTACGCGCGCTACCAGCGCGCGGCGCTGCTCGACGTGCTTCCGCTCGACTTCATCCGCACCGCTCGCGCGAAGGGCGTTCCCGAGCGCGCGGTGGTCTCGCGTCATGCGCTGCGCAACGCGCTCCTTCCCACCATCACGCTGCTCGGCATCTCGCTGCCCGCCCTCCTCGGCGGCGCCGTGTTCGTGGAGGCGGTGTTCGCATGGCCCGGCATGGGCCTCCTCACCGCCAACGCCATCGGGGCACGCGACGCAGCCCTCGTCACCGCGAGCGTGGTGGTCGGTGGCGCGCTGGTCGTGGTCGGCAGCCTGCTCGCTGACCTCCTGTACGCGGTGGTCGATCCGCGCCTGCGTGCGCGCTGAACGCTCCCTGCTGGCGCGGCTCCCGCGCGAGTCGCGCATTGCGCTCGGCGTGATCGCCGCGCTTGCGCTCCTCGCGCTGCTCGGCCCACTCGTGGTGCACTGGGCCCCCAACGAGCAGCTCGACATCGTGCACCTGGCCAGCCGACCGCCTTCGCTGGCGCATCCCCTGGGCACCGACCGCTTCTCGCGTGACCTGCTCTCGCGCGTGATCCACGGCGCGCGACTCTCGCTCAGCGTCGCGCTGCTCTCCGTGCTGCTCTCGACCACCGTCGGCCTGCTGTATGGTACAGTCGCGGGCTGGAACGGTGGCTGGGTCGACGCCGCCCTGATGCGCCTGCTCGATGCGCTGCTCGCGATTCCGCGCGTGCTGCTCCTCGTCGCCATGCTCGCGCTCTTCACGCCCGTGCCGCTGGGCGTGCTCATCCTCCTGCTCGGGCTCACCGGCTGGTTCGGCGTCTCCCGGCTGGTGCGCGCCGAGGTGATGGCCGCGCGCGATCGCGAGTACGTGCTCGCCGCGCGCGGCCTGGGCGCCTCGGCCTCGCGGCTGGTCTTCCATCACGTGTGGCCCAACGTGCTGGGCCCGGTGATCGTCTCGGCCACGCTCGGCGTGGCCAACGTGGTGGTGCTGGAAGCCGGACTCGCGTACCTGGGCGTGGGCGCGCGCGAGCCGGCCGCCAGCTGGGGACGCATCTTCCGCGACGGCGCCGACAGCTTCGCCCACGCCTGGTGGGTGGCCTTCTTTCCCGGGATCGCCATCGTGGTCACGGCACTGGCGTTCAACGTGCTCGGTGACGGCTTGCGGGATGCCCTCGATCCGAGGAACCTTGTGCGGTCGCCGATGGGCACCGGATCCCGACCCGGCATCACCCCGCAACCGATAGTCGATGGCTGACCCGCTCCTCGCGGTGGACAACCTGCGCACCTGGTTCTACACCGACGCGGGCATCGCCCGCGCCGTGGACGGCGTCTCGTTCGCGCTCGCGGCGGGTGAGACCGTTGGACTGGTGGGCGAATCGGGCTGCGGCAAGTCCGTCACCGCGCTCTCGCTCATGCGCCTGGTGCGGCAGCCGGGGCGCATCGAGCCCGGCAGTCACGTCACCTTCGAGGGACGCGAGCTCATCGGCCTCGACGACGAGGAGATGCGCAAGCTGCGCGGCAACCGCATCGCCATGATCTTCCAGGAGCCGATGACCGCGCTCAACCCCGTCTTCACCATCGGGGACCAGGTGGCCGAGGTCGCGCGCATTCACCAGGGCTCCTCCCGCAAGGAAGCGTGGGATCGCGCCGTGGAGATGCTTGAGCTCGTGGGAATTCCGGCCGCCGCCGAGCGTGCGCACGAATTTCCGCACCAGCTCTCCGGCGGCATGCGCCAGCGCGTGGTCATCGCCATGGCGCTCATGATGAACCCCGCCCTCGTGATTGCCGACGAGCCCACCACCGCGCTCGACGTCACCATCCAGGCGCAGATCCTCGAGCTGTTGCGCGGACTGCAGCAGAAGTTCGGCACGTCCATCCTGATGATCACGCACGACCTCGGCGTGGTCGCCGAGACCTGCTCGCGCGTGATCGTGATGTACGGCGGCGAGATCGTGGAGGAGACCGACGTCCGCACGATCTTCCGCGCCGCGCATCACCCGTACACCGAGGGACTGCTCGGCGCGATGCCGCGCGTTGGCGAGAAGCGAGAGCGGCTGACGACCATTCCCGGCACGGTTCCTCCTCCCACTGCCTGGCCGACCGGCTGCCGCTTCCGCGACCGCTGCCCCTACGCGTGGGAGCGCTGCGAGCGCGAGCATCCGCCGCTCTATCAGGTGGGCGAGAATCACGTCTCGCGCTGCCACCTGGCCGAAGAGCCGGAGCGACGCGTGCCCCATGCGCCCGCCGTCGAGGCAGTCGCGTGACCACGCCGCTCCTCTCCGTCCGCGACCTGAGCAAGGACTTCGTGCGCGGCGGTGGATTCCTCGGCCGCGCGAAGAGCGCCGTGCGCGCCGTGAACTGCGTCTCCTTCGACGTATTCGCCGGTGAGACACTCGGCCTGGTGGGTGAATCGGGCTGCGGCAAGACGACCACCGGCCGCGCCGTGCTCCGGCTCATCGAGCCGACCGGCGGCCAGGTGCTGTTCGACGGGCAGGATGTGCTCGCGCTCAGCGCGCGCGACCTGCGGCGCCTTCGCCGGCAGATGCAGATCGTCTTTCAGGATCCATTCTCGTCGCTCAACCCGCGCATGACCGTTGGGCAGATCGTGCGCGAGGGGCTCACGATCCACCGCCTGGCCGAGGGCGCCGCTGCCGACACGCGCGTGATGCAGTTGCTCGACGAAGTGGGCCTCCGCGCGGAATACGCCGGACGGTATCCGCACGAATTCTCCGGCGGGCAGCGGCAGCGCATCGGCATCGCGCGCGCACTGGCGGTGGAACCGAAGTTCCTCGTCTGCGACGAACCCGTCTCGGCCCTCGACGTCTCCGTCCAGGCGCAGGTCGTGAACCTGCTGCAGGACCTCCAGCGCGATCGCGGCCTGGCCTACCTGTTCATTGCGCACGACCTCTCGGTGGTGGAGCACATCGCGCATCGCGTGGCGGTGATGTACCTCGGCCGCATCGTGGAGATGGCGAAGGCGGAGGACCTCTACCGCGAGCCGCTCATGCCGTACACCCAGGCGCTGCTCTCCGCGGTACCGGTGCCGAATCCTGACGCACAGCGCCAGCGGATCGTCCTCACCGGAGACGTGCCCTCGCCGGCCAACCCGCCGAGTGGATGCGTGTTTCATCCTCGCTGTCACCACCCGCAGAAGGACGAGGCCTGCGCGCGGATCGTTCCGCCCCTCGAGGAGAAGGCACCCGGCCACGTGGTCGCGTGTATCAAGCAGCTGCCGACCACGGTCACGTGGGAAGCGCAACAGGCGGTCGGCGGCACCAAGCAACCCTCGCGATACCTTCCCGTCATTCCGATGCGCGGCTGAGCCGCGCCCACCCGAGTTCCCCAACACATGGCCAACGCGCCAGAGACGTCGAACGCCAGCCTGCTGGACGACCGAAGCTTCTTCGGGCATCCACGCGGCCTCTCGACGCTGTTCCTCACCGAGATGTGGGAACGGTTCTCCTACTACGGAATCCGTCCGCTCCTCGTCCTCTTCATGTCGGCGGCACTGGCCGAGGGCGGTTTCGGATTTCCACGGGCGCAGGCGTCGGCGATCGTCGGCATCTATGCCGCGAGTGTCTACCTCGCCTCGCTGCCGGGCGGCTGGGTGGCCGACCGCATCCTGGGGCTGCGACGCGCCGTGCTGTGGGGCGCGGTGCTCATCACCGCGGGCCACCTCTCGATCGGGCTCTCGTCGTTCGCGCACAGCAAGGTTCCCTTCTTCCTCGGCCTGATCCTGATCGTGATGGGCACCGGCCTGCTCAAGCCGAACATCTCGGCGACGGTCGGTGAGCTCTACCCGGAAGGCGGCGCGCGCCGTGACGCGGGCTTCTCCGTGTTCTACATGGGCATCAACACGGGCGCCTTCCTCGGACAGATCATCACCGGCATCCTCGGTGAGCGCGTGGGGTGGGGACTCGGCTTCGGCGTGGCCGGAGTGGGCATGTTCCTCGGCCTCGTCACCTTCTGGCTGCGCGCCCCGAAGACACTCGGCTCGATCGGCACGGTAGTCAACGTGAAGGACGAGGGCGAGCGCAGCCGGGCAAAGCTGTATCTCGCAATCGGGCTGGGACTCTTTGCGCTCGTCGTGATTGCCGGTGCGATGGGTATGATCGCGCTCGACGCGCAGGCGATCGCGAAGAAGATGACCGTGGTGCTCGTGAGCATCGCCGTCCTGTACTTCGGCTACCTGTTCTTCGCCGGCGGGCTCACCGGCAACGAGAAGAAGCGCGTCGCCGTGATCATGGCGCTGTTCGTGTTCGCCGCGATCTTCTGGGCGGCCTTCGAGCAGGCGCCGACGTCGCTCAACCTCTTCGCGAGGGACTTCACTAACCGCGACATCGGCGGCTGGCAGATGCCCGCGACCTGGTTCCAGTCGATCAACTCGCTGTTCATCATCATCATGGCGCCGGTGTTCGCCGCCATCTGGCTGCGCATGGGCCGGACGGGTCGCCAGCTCTCGAGCCCCTCCAAGTTCGCGCTCGGACTGCTGCTGGCCGCGGTGGGCTTCGGCCTCATGCTGCCGGCGGCGAATGCGGTGGTCGCGAGCAACGGCGTGCTCAAGGTCGCGCCGTGGTGGCTGGTGGCCAGCTACTTCTTCCAGACGTGCGGTGAGCTCTGCCTCAGCCCCGTCGGGCTCTCGTCCATGACCAAGCTCTCGCCGAAGAAGTACGTCGGCCAGATGATGGGCATCTGGTTCCTGGCGAGCTCAGTGGGCAATGTGATCGCGGGCCTGGTAGGCGGCAACGTGGACCCGAACAAGCTGGAGCAGATGCCCAAGGTCTTCAGCTACACGAGCATCGCCCTGGTCGTCTCGGCAGTGATCCTTGGCCTTCTTGCCATTCCGATCAAGAGGATGATGGCCGAGGTCCCTGCGAACGAGCAGTAAGCTGTTCCGCCGTCTCACGCCCTACCCCAGCCGACAGCCGAACTTCCCAGCCGTCGTTGCTGTCCAGGACTAGGGCCAGCTGAACAGAGAGCTGGGCACCGTCCGGGGCCTCATCCCCGCGACGTCGCCCGGCTCTCGCCAGAAGAACGTCGTCCGGTCCAGCGACGAGAAGCGGAACTCGAGACGTCGCGCATTCTCCGGATTGATGGGGAGCGCGATGTCCAGCCGCCACGTCTTTCCCGACTTGCTCGGTACCGCCGCGAGCACGCTCACTCCGGCGGATGCGCGCACCGGCGACGTGCGCCCGAACGGCACGTCGCTCGCCCACACGCGCCCTGCGTCCACGAACGTCGCGAGCCCCAGGTCGCCCAGCCCGAACAGGTTGGGCGCTGCGTAACGGTCCTCCACGCGCATCACCGCGCGCTGCCCACCGATGGTGCGCGCGTCGTCGAAGCCGCGAAGGCCTCCTTCGCCGCCGCCGAGCGCCAGGCGAAAGGGAGAGCGCTGCCTCCACCCGGCTGCCCAGTCGAGCGACGCGAGCATCAGGTGCCCCGGCGACGGCTGCATGTAGTGCGCGACGCGACCGCTGGTGAGGATGTCGTCCCACGCATCCGTCTCGCTGGTGTGCCGCGCCTCACCCTGCAGTTGGATGCGCAACGCACTGTGCGCCCAGACGCGACCCGAGTACAGGTCGGCCGCAGCCAGCTGGTCTGCCTCGTCGGCGCCGAGTCCCTTCAGGCTGTGCCCCACCAGACCGCCAACCTGCAACCCCACCGGGATGTCCTGCGTGGCCGTGAGGCCATCGAAGCCCGACACGCGCGCGAACGCGATTCGCCGCCAGCCGAGCAGCGTATTCAGGCGCGCGCTGCGATGCGTCAGGTAGCGTCCACGCAGCAGCGGATTGGTGTCCACGTGCACGCCGTCATCATCGATGATCAGCGGGTCTGCGTACGGCCGCTCATCGTCGCGCGTGACGGACAACCCGAACAGCGCGAGCTGGCCCGGGGTGCCCACGCGAGCCAGCGCGCCCATGTCCAGGAAGTCGCGCTGCATGCGCACCGCATGCGTGTCGCCATTCCATTCGTCGAACGTGGGGTAGTCGTTCGACGCAGCCGCCATCGCGCGCCACGCGACGCGCTGCAGGTCCGTGAAGAACGGCCGGGTGAACGACAGCTGGCGCGCGCCCCCCAGCGGGTCGCGCGTGATGTTGGCCGCCAGGATGTTGGGCCGGCCGAGGAACAGGTGGTCCTCGACGCGAGCGCCTACGCCCTCGCGCAGCAGCCCGTCATGGCGCCAGTTCGCCTCGGCGCGGATCGCGTTGCCCTGCAGGTTCGAGTTGCCGAGCCGCAGCCCCGTGAGGAAGGGCGACTTCGATCCCCCGCGCATTCCGAGCAACAGCGACACCTCGTCGCTGGTGTACACCTCCACGCGCACGCCGCCGTCGGGCAGCGGCAGCGCAGCCACGCGTGCGTCGGCAATGAACGGCTGCGCGCGCAGGATGCGCTCCGACTCCGCGCGCTTGAGTTCCGTGCACTTCTCGCCCTCGTGAAACTGCAGGAAGCCGAGCACGACCTTCGCCTGCGTGGTAGTGTGCACCGTCTGGACCACGTCGCGCAGCACCGGGATCTTCCGCACCCCCGCCACCGTGGGGGCCGATGCGTAGACGACGATCTCCCTGATCTCTTCGCCGTCACAGAGCCCGCGGGTCGGCTTGGGTCCAGTGCGTGCCGGGGTCGGTGCGGGCACGGCCTGCGCTCCGGCCAGCCGCGCCGCACACAACAGCGCGACGCAGCCCGCAACCCTCACTCCGGGCCCTTGGTCATGCGTCGCTTGAGCTCCTCGAGCCGGCGGTCGGCATCCGCCTCGCGATCCGCCCGCGCGCGCTCGCGCGCGAGACCGGCGATCTCCTGCTGCACGTTGGCGCTGCCATCATCCAGCGGGTCGGGGGCGGCGGCGCGCGGCATCGGACCGGGCGCGTGCATCGCCTGCTTCAGCTCGCGCGTCATCTCTTCCAGTTCACGCTCGCCGATCGCGACCTCGCGCTCCTGGGTCGCCACCTTCTGCTCGAGCACCTCGGCCCGCTCGGCGTGCAGCGCCTCGAAGCGCTCGGCCACCTGCACCGTCTCGGCGTCGTTGATCTGCGCGGCGAGCCCCTTCCGGCGGCGCACCGTCTCCAGCTCCGCGCGCTCGCGCTCGAGCTGGGCGCGCGCCTTCTCGACGCCGACACGGAGGTCGTCCACGCCCAGCCGGGCCTGCACCAGCGTCTCCTTCATGCGGCTCAACGCCGCGCGCCGCTCCTCGGGAGGAGTGGCGCGCTCGAGCAGCTCATTGAGCGATCGGCGAATGCTTTCGAACACGTCCTGCCCTGCGAATGGGGAGGGCGACCGGTGTCGCCGTGGCGGGTCTCGAAAGCTAGGGCGAACGGCGCGGGCCGCTACCCTGCGCGCAGCACCCCGAACGAGGTCCGTACCTGGCGCATCAACCGCTCGGGCGAGGTGACGTGCGGAAAGAGCAGCGTGTCGCTGACCTCGTTCAGCGCGGCCCGCAGCAGGGTGAAACGCGCCGCGGCGGCAGCGTACAGCTCAGCCACCCCATTCTGCGATGCCATCTGGTGGTCGCTCGCCAGGAGGAACCCGCGACGCCCCATCTCGTCGTAGTAGTCGATGTCCGGCCCGCCACGACGCCAGCGACGGTGCTCGATCAGGTCGGGATACATCCCCGACAGCCAGAGCGCGTAGTTGCCAAGGTGCGCGCGCACCAGGAACGCGCGCTTCGCGTCGCGGTCATTCACGTCGCCGAGCAGCCCCGCGAGCGCATCGTACACCTGGTCGTCGGCCTCGTCGATGCGCGTCGCGCGGCCGCGAGCACCGAAGTGCACCAGCACGGCCGTGACGTAATCCGCGAGTGCGCGATCCGTGACCCCCACCCGCAGCAGCGCATGCCGCACCATCACGTAGAAGAACAGCTCGAGCGACGCGCCCCCTCCGTGCGCATGGCGCATCAGCAGGGAGGGCAGCCGCTCGTCGTCCAGCAGGCCGTCGATCCCCCCCTCGCGCAGCCGGTCCTCGAGCTGCTCGCGCTCGTTCGCCGCGTCGCGCGCCAGCAGCCGGATGAGCAGCTGCGCGTCGCCGCGCGTGAGGTGCTGGTGCGTGGATGCGAGGATCATCGTCGGTGCCTCCCTTTGGGGTGGGCCAGGCCAACGCAGTGCTCATTTCATCAGACGCGCCGCACACGCGATGGTTCCAACCTTGGCACTCCACGCCCCACTCTGCTGACAGAAAAAGGCAACTGCCTGATCAGGACAACTGCAGGAGAACTGCTGGACACGGGCGGAGAACCAATCAAGGCTTTTGCCCTGTCCGCACCAGTCCAGCAGTTATCCGCAGTTGTCCTGTTCGAGCAGTTTTCGTGGCCGATGCGAAGGATTACCGCGGCCTCGTCCCCCGATTCCCCAGCGCCACTCCAACCTTCGCGATCAACTCCGAGACAAATCCAAGCTTCACGAAGTCGATCTTCTGCACCTCGTCGCTCACCTTGTGGTAGTCGTCGTGCAGCCCGCTCGTGAAGTACACGATCGGGATCCCCTTCCGCGCATAGTTGTAGTGGTCGCTGCGGAAGTAGATCTGCTCGGGGTGCGTGGGCGAGTCCCACTCGCGATTGAACGTGAACGGTTGCGCGAGTGCGGCGTTCACCGAGTCCACGATCGCCCCGAGTACGCGGCTCTGCCCATTCGGCGCGGCCCTGGGCCCCACGATGTACAGGTCGCGCGGCGCGTTTCGCCCGATCATGTCCGCGTTCACCTGCGCCACGATCGAGTCGATGGGCACCGTCGGATGGTCCGTGAAGTACGCGGAGCCCAGCAGCCCCTTCTCCTCGCCCACGTGCCACACGAACAGCGCCGAGCGCCTGGGCGGCGCACTGCGCATCGCGCGCGCGACCGCCATCAGCGCCACGGTGCCCGACCCGTCGTCGTCCGCGCCGTTCGCGATCGAGTCCGGCGACATCCCCGACTGCACGCCGATGTGGTCGTAGTGCGCGCCAAACGCCACATAGGTGCGCGACAGCGCGCGGTCCGTCCCGCGCAGCACCGCCACCACGTTGTGCGCCACGAAGGGCTCCCGCAGCAGCTCGACGCGACCGATGAACCGCCGCCCCAGCGCCTGCGCGCGGTCATCGGACGGATATCCGCGCGGCAGCAGCGGCGACCCCGCCACCGCCATCCCGATCATCACCAGCGGCAGCGTGCGCGATCGCACGCCTCCACCCGCCGGCACCACGGTGCGCATCAGCTCCGGCGCGAACTCGTCGAAGGTCTTCTTCGTCGCCGGCGTCATCAGCAGGATGATCGCCGCCGGCCCTCGGCTCAGCAGCCGGCTGATGCGCCCGCCGATCTCCGCCTGCGACTCGAGCTGCGCGCGCTGCGCCGAGTCCGCGTTCGCCGGCGCGCCATGCAGCATCACCACCACCTTGCCCGACATGTCGATGCCGGTGAAGTCGTCCCGCTTCAGCGCGCTGGTCGAGATCCCGTAGCCCACGAACACCACGTCGCCGTCCGCCGACAGCCGTGGCAGCGGCACGCCCTCGCCCAGGTTCAGGAACGGCACCACCTCTCGGCCCACTGCCAGCGACACGGGCCCGTCGCCCCCTCGCACCTCGAAGCGCGTGTTCGGCCCGATCCGCTCGCGGACCAGCGGCACGCGCTGCAGGTACATGCTGTCACCGGCCGGCTCGAGCCCCAGTTCCCGCGCGCGCTCGGCGATGAACGCCGCCGCCTTTTCCGCCTCGGGCGTGCCCGTCTCGCGCCCTCGCATGGAATCGTCGGCGAACGCCGTCAGGTCGCGTCGCAGCTCGTCGGGAGTGATCGCGCCGAGCGTCCCGGAAATCGCCGCCACGGGCGCTGGCGGCTCGGTGGAGGGAGGAATGGACGCCGAGCGGCACCCGGCGACGACCAGCGCCAGTGACCACCCTCGAATCGCGCGAGATGACATCGAATTCCTTGCAGTTGAGAACGGCTCCGTGCGGCCGGATGGAAGCTGGTCCCCCGCAGGAACTCACGCAACGAGGCGAACCAAGCCTCCAGCTGGGTGTATTCCAGAGTGGCGCTCGCTGGTCGGGCGCGCCTAGTTTTCGCTACCGCGCCGCGCAGGCGCTCCCACGAGGACTTTCGAGGCCCCCAGGTGCTGTACATCTGCATTCCCTCGCACGACGAGGCGCCCACCATTGGGCTGCTGCTCTGGCGCATCCGCAAGGTGCTCCAGGAGTCGCCGCGCGAGTACGAGATCCTCGTCTATGACGACGGCAGCACCGACTCCACCGCCGAGACGCTCGCGCCCTACACCAAGGTGCTGCCCCTCACCATCCTCGGCGGGCCCAAGCACGTGGGCTACGCGGCAGCGCTCGACACGCTGCTGCGCGAGGCCGCGCGACGCACCAGGTATCCGCGACGCGACGCCATCCTCACGCTGCAGGGCGACTTCACCGACCAGCCCGAGCACATCCCCGAAATCGCGAAGCGCTTCGAGGGCGGTGCAGACCTGGTGATCGCCGAGCGACCCGCGAGCGCCTCCTCGCTGCCGGTCGCGGTGAAGCGCCTCAGTCGGGTGGCGCCCTGGATCCTCAAGCCGTTCGCCTCGGTGCCCGGCGTCAAGGATCCCTTCGGCTCGCTGCGCCTCTACCGCGTGTCGCTCGTGCGCGACCTGCTCAAGGCCGCGGGCGACAAACCGCTCGTGAGTGGCGAGGGGTGGTCCGCCAACGCGGGGCTGCTACTCAAGGCCGCGCCCCTCGCGCGCCGGATCGAGACGCTCGAGCTGGAGCCGCGCTACGACCTGCGCCCGCGCGACTCGCGCGTGCGTCCCTGGAACGACGCCATGCGCATCTTCCGCTTCGGCCGCGACACGCGCGCCGAGCAGCGCGCGCAGCGGCCCGTAACGGCGTGACGCGCATGCTGTCGCGCCGCTTCGCCCTGGCCCCCTTCGCGGCGGCCATGCTGCTGCTCACGTCGCCCGCGGCCATGTCGTCGCAGCAGGCGACGCAGCTGGCAACGCTGCAGGCGACCGTGCCGCGCGCCAAGGTTCCCTATGGCGTGGGCGAGCGCGCGGAGTACGAGGTCAAGTTCGGGCCGGTCACGATGGGCAGCGGCACCATGGAGGTCGCCGCCCTCGACCAGGTGCGCGGCCACGAGGCCTATCGCACCATCTTCCGCGTGAAGGGCGGCCCCTTCTTCTTCAAGGTGGACGACCGCCTCGAGAGCTGGATCGACACCCACACGCTCTCGTCGCTCCGCCACCGGCAGGACCTGAACGAGGGCTCGCGCGACCGCGAGCGCAACTTCGAGATCTTTCCCGAGCGCGCCACCTTCAGCGAGGACGGCAAGCCGGAAGAGCCCTCCGTGGCCAACCCGCTCGACGACGGCTCGTTCATGTTCTTCGTGCGCACCCTTCCGCTCGAGGTCGGGAAGACGTACGAATTCCCCCGCTACTTCAAGCCCGATCGCAACCCGGTCAAGATCCAGGTGCTGCGCAGGGAGCGCGTGAAGGTGCCCGCCGGGACGTTCGACGCGATCGTCGTGCGCCCCATCATCAAGGCCAAGGGGATCTTCTCCGAGAATGGCCAGGCCGAGGTCTGGCTCTCCGACGACGCCCAGCGCGTGATGCTGCAGATGAAGTCGAAGTTCGCCAAGATCTCCATCTCGCTGTTCCTGAAGTCCTACCGCCCAGCCACGCCCCTCACGCCATGAACGACGAGGCCGACCTTTCGGCCATCCGGACGATCCCGGTGGCGCGCCGACCCAACAAGGTGAGCGCCGCCGAGTTTGCGCACCCACCCGCCGGCGACCTCTCGTTCGCCGGCTTTCTTGCGTCGCTCCCCCACGTGCTCGTCGCGGATCACTTCCGGAAGGTGGTGGCTGCCATCGTCGCCGCCGCACGCGCCGAGCGCGGCGTGGTGCTGATGCTCGGCGGCCACATCGTGAAGACGGGGCTCGCCCCGCTCATCATCGAGCTCATGGAGCGGAAGGTGGTCACGCACCTCGCGATGAACGGATCGGCGGCGATTCACGACTACGAGATCGCGCGCTTCGGCGGCACGTCTGAAGACGTCGCCGCAGGACTCAAGGACGGCACCTTCGGCATGTCGGAGGAGACGGGCCGCGGCATGAACGACGCATTCATCGCCGGCATGCGCGCGAAGCTCGGGATGGGAATGAGCGTGGCGCGCGCGCTCGACGCCGAGCAGCATCTCGCCAACCCGGAGCTCAGCGTGCTGCTCGCCGCGCTCCGCCTGGGCGTGCCGGCCACCGTGCACGCCGCGCTGGGCGCCGAGATCATCCACCAGCACCCGGCGGCGAGCGGCGCCGCGATCGGCGACACGAGCCATCGCGACTTCCGGATCCTCGCGAAGTCGCTCGAGACGCTCGACAGGGGCGGCGTCGCCATCAACTGCGGCAGCGCGGTGATCATGCCCGAGGTGTTCCTCAAGGCGCTCACCATCGCGCGCAACCTGAACGCCGGCAAGCCGCAGGACTTCACCACCTGCGACTTCGACATGCAGCGCCACTACCGCCCGCGCATGAACGTGGTGCAGCGGCCCACGATGCAGAGTGGCAAGGGCTACGAGATCACGGGGCACCATGAGATCATGATCCCGATGCTGGCCTGGGCGGTGCTCGGCGAGCTGGATCGAAGCGCCGGGGCCTGAACGACATTTTGCCGCGGACTACCGCGGACCACCGCGGACGAACTGCAACGGCAACTCATCTTGAAACAGCACACCCCTCGGGTTCGAACCCGAGGGGTGTGCTGTTTCAATCAGTAAGCAGTTCGTCCGCGTAAGTCCGCGGTCGTCCGCGGCAAAATGTCGTTCGGCCCCGGCGAGCCAGGACTACATCACATCCCCCGACCACTTCCCCCGCAACCGCCGAGCAGTGCTGGGCGAAACAACCAGAAGCCCCACATAAATCACCCCGCCCACCAGCGCGATCTTGATCGCCACGCCCAGCAGCACGAAGAGCAGCCCGAACAGCGCGCCGAACAGCCCGAACACGAGCTTCAGCGCGAACAGCCCGAGCATCGCGAACAGCCCGATCATGAAAATGGTGCGTAGCATGGCGTCGTTCTCCAATCACAGTGTCTGAAGGCCATACGATAGGGGTCGCACCACGGTTTCAGCAGTCCCCGGCCCCAACCAGCAACCCGCTAACTGGCTAGATTTCAATAGGGAGTTATCAGCGCTACCCATCCCCCGCCCCCCCAATAGATTACCCGCTCTCATGACCGATGCCCTCTATCAGATCATGGGACGTCACCGCTCGGAGCCCCTCCCCGACCGGAAGCCGTCCTGGTTGAAGGTCAAGGCGCCTGGCGGGGCCAACTATCTCGAGCTCAAGCAGCTCATGCGCTCCCTCGACCTGCACACGGTCTGTGAGGAAGCCCGCTGCCCCAACATCGGCGAGTGCTGGGACCACGGCACCGCCACTTTCATGATCCTCGGCTCCGTCTGCACCCGCAACTGCGCCTACTGCGCCGTCGCCCACGGACGCCCCCCGATCTTCGACCCCTCCGAGCCCGAGCGCGTCGGTGAGGCGGCCGCCAAGCTCAACCTCCGCCACGTAGTCCTCACCTCGGTGGACCGCGACGACCTCCCCGACTTCGGGGCGTGGGCGTTCGCCGAGACCATCCGCCAGATCAAGGCGATGAGCCCGGGGACCTCCGTCGAGGTGCTCGTCCCCGACTTCCAGGGCAACGAGGACTCCATCTCGGCGGTGCTCGAAGCCGGCCCCGACATCTACAACCACAACACCGAGACGGTCCCGCGCCTCTACAAGAAGTGCCGCCCCGGCGGGCGCTACGAGCGCGTGATGAACATCTTCACGTACGCGAAGAAAGCCGCGCCGCACATCCCCACCAAGACCGGCATCATCCTCGGCATGGGCGAGACCAACGAGGAAGTCGTGGAGGTCATGCACCACCTCCGCGCCGTCGACGTCGACATCCTCACGCTCGGGCAGTACCTCAAGCCCTCCAGCGACCACCATCACCTCGATCGCTACGTGACGCCCGAGGAGTTCCGCTGGCTCTACGAGCGCGGCATGGAGCTCGGCTTCCGCCACGTGGAATCCGGCCCGCTCGTGCGCTCCAGCTACCACGCCTGGGAGCAGGTCCAGGCGGCCGGCGTCTAGCACCCAATCATGGCCAAACAAAAGAAGGTTGACGGCAAGCAGCCCGCGGGCTCCGGCGACGCCGAGCTCCACAAGTCGCTGCTGCACTCCATGCTCCTCCAGCGCCGCTTCGAGGAGCGCGTGGCCGAAGCCTACGCCCTCGGCAAGATCGGCGGCTTCTGCCACCTGTACATCGGGCAGGAAGCGGTGAGCACCGGCTCGCTCTCGCTGCTGCGCCCCGACGATTACGTCATCACCACCTACCGCGACCACGGCCAGGCGCTCGCGCGCGGCATGACGCCGCGCAGCATCATGGCCGAGCTGTTCGGTCGCGTGGATGGCTGCGTGCACGGCAAGGGCGGCTCGATGCACCTCTTCGACCGCAACCTGAACTTCATGGGCGGCCACGGCATCGTCGGCGGCCACGTGCCGATCGCGACCGGGGTCGGCTTCGCGATCAAGTATCGCGGCGGCGACCAGGTGATGATCTGCTTCATGGGCGAGTCGGTGGTGAACACCGGCGCGTTCCACGAGGCGCTCAACATGGCGGGCCTCTGGAAGCTGCCCGTGGTGTACGTGATCGAGAACAACCGCTACGGCATGGGCACGTCGCTCGAGCGCGCGTCGGCCATTCACGACATCTACGAGCGCGGCGCGGCGTACAACATGAACCGCGCGCAGTGCGACGGACAGGACGTCTTCGCCGTGCGCGAGGCCATGGCCGAGGCCATCGAGCGCGCGCGCACGGAGCAGCGCCCCACGCTGCTGGAAGTGCGCACCTACCGCTTCATGGGACACTCGATGTCCGATGCGGTGAGCGGCACCTACCGTCCCAAGGCCGAGCTGGAAGAGTGGCAGAAGCGCGACCCCATCGTGCTGCTCCGCACCTTCATGCACGAGCGCGGCGAGATCGACGATGCCGGCGTACAGGCGATGGACGATGAAGTGAAGGCCGTGGTGCAGGACTCGTGGGACTTCGCCGACGCGAGCCCCGAGCCGCCCCTCGAGGCGCTCTACGAAGACGTGCTTGTCGAATCCACCACCTGAGCCATCCCAATGCCGATCATTACCTACCGGGACGCGCTCAACCAGGCGCTGCGCGAAGAGATGCAGCGCGACGACCGCGTCTTCATCATGGGCGAGGAAGTCGCCGTCTATCAGGGCGCCTACAAGGTGTCGAAGGGACTGCTGCAGGAGTTCGGCGAGATGCGCGTCGTCGACACGCCGATCACGGAGCTCGGCTTCGCCGGCGTGGGCGTTGGCGCGGCGATGGTTGGGCTGCGTCCCGTGATCGAGTTCATGACCTGGAACTTCGCCGTGCTCGCGCTGGACCAGGTGCTCAATGCCGCCGCCAAGATGCTCTACATGACCGGGGGCCAGTACAACGTGCCGATGGTCTTTCGCGGGCCCAACGGCGCCGCGCTGCAGCTCTCGGCCCAGCACTCGCAGGCGTTCGAGTCGTGGCTGGCGCACATTCCGGGCATCAAGGTGGTTACGCCGGGCACGCCGTACGACGCCAAGGGCCTCCTCAAGAGCGCGATTCGGGACGACAACCCGATCTGCTTCCTCGAGGGCGAGATGCTCTACAACAACAAGGGCGAGGTGCCCGAGGAAGAGTACCTGATCCCGATCGGCGTGGCCGACCTCAAGCGCGAGGGCGATCACGCGACCATCGTCACGAACGGCAAGATGGTGCTGGTCGCGATGAAGGCCGCCGACGAGCTGGCGAAGGAAGGGATCAACATCGACGTGGTGGACCTGCGCACCGTGCGTCCCATGGACGTGGAGGCGATCAAGGCCAGCGTGATGAAGACGAACCGCTGCGTGGTGCTCGAGGAAGGGTGGGAGCTCTGCGGCATCGGCGCGCAGGTGGTGGACTACGTGCAGCGCGACTGCTTCGACTACCTCGACGCACCCGTCATTCGCGTGCACCAGGCCGACGTCCCCATGCCGTACGCGAAGAACCTCGAGCGGCACGCCAAGCCCGACGTCCCCAAGACGATCGCGGCCGTCAAGAAAGTCATGTACATCGACTAGGGCCGCACATCATGGCGACGAAGATTTTCATGGAGGCGCTCTCCCCCACGATGGAAGAGGGGCGCCTGGTGAAGTGGCTGAAGAACGAGGGCGACGCCGTGAAGTCCGGCGACCCGCTGGCCGAGGTGGAGACGGACAAGGCGATCATGGAGCTCGTCGCGAGAGGCGACGGTATCCTGAGAAAGCGCCTGGTGAACGAGGGCGACGCGAAGCCGGTAGGCACGCTGGTGGGCGTGATCGGCACGGCTGACGAGAACATTGATGAGCTGGTGGGTGGAGCAGCTGCAGCTGCCACCGCATCCGCTGCTCCTGCACCGGCCGCTGCATCCGCGAAGTCGCCCGAGCCCGCGACCGAACCGCCAACCGAAAAGCCCGCAGTTCCGCAGTCCCCCAGCCCCTCAGCTCCTCAGCCCCCCGCGAGCGGCTCCGCCGCTCGCAGCTCTCCCGTCGCACGAAAGATGGCGGCCGACAACGGTCTCAATCTGAGTGGAGTCTCGGGCTCCGGCCCTGCGGGCCGGATCATCAAGCGCGACATCGAGGCGGCCATGGCCGCCGGACAAAAGTCAGGGCCACAGACCACAGACCACAGACCTCCGTCAACGCGCGAAGGAGATTACCAAGACCTTCCCCTGACCCAGATCCGGAAGACGATAGCCAAGCGCCTCAGCGAATCTATCGGCCCCATCCCGACATTCTACCTCACCGCCGAGTTCGACCTCGAAAACGCCGCCCAACTCCGCATGGCCATGGCCGACCTTGGCCCGGAGTTCAAGGTCTCCTTCAACGACATCATCCTGAAGGCAGTCGCCACCGCCCTCTCGCAGCACCCCGAAGTCAACGCCCACTGGCTCGGCGACAAGATCCGCCAGCACAACCGCGTGCACCTCGGAATGGCGGTGGCAACCGATGATGGCCTGATCGTCCCCGTCATCTTCGACGCCGACACCAAGCGCATGAGCCAGATCTCCGCCGAGGCGAAGGAGCTGGCCGGGCTGGCGCGCAGCCGCAAGCTCAAGTCCGAGCAGTACACAGGCAGCACCTTCTCGGTGAGCAACCTCGGCATGTTCGGCATCGAGCAATTCACCGCGATCATCAATCCCCCCGAGACGGCGATCCTCGCGATCGGCGCGGTGGAGGACAAGGTCGTGATCGAGAAGGGCGAGCAGGTCGTGCGGAAGCGCCTGCGCGTGACGATGAGCTGCGATCACCGCGCCATCGACGGCGCCGTGGGCGCGAAGTTCCTGGTGACCCTGAGAAGGCTGATCGAAAACCCCCTCATGCTGGTCTACTGATAATGGCAAGCTTCGACGTGATCTTCCTCGGCGGCGGCCCCGCCGGTTACGTGGGCGCGATCCGCTGCGCACAGCTCGGCATGACCGTGGGCGTGGTGGAGCGTGAAGGGCTCGGCGGCACCTGCGTCCTCTGGGGCTGCATCCCCGCCAAGGCGCTCCTCGAGAGCGCCTACGTCGCGAACAAGGTGTCGCATGCTGCCGACTACGGCGTGAATGTCGGCGAGGTGAAGCTCGACATCGGCGTGGCCGTGAAGCGGTCGCGCGCCGTGAGCACGCAGAACTCCAAGGGCGTCGAGTTCCTCTTCAAGAAGAACAAGATCACCTGGATCAAGGGCACCGGCCGCATCACCGCGAAGAACGCGGTGAGCGTCAAGGGAGCAGACGGCAAGGACGAAAAGCATGAGGCCAAGAAGGCCGTGGTCGTCTGCACCGGCTCGCGCGTGAAGGGCTTGCCGCAGGCGGGCCTCGAGCTGAACAAGACGACCATCATCTCGAGCGATGAGGCACTCATCCTCGACAAGACGCCCAGGAAGATCGCGATCGTCGGAGCGGGCGCTGTGGGCTGCGAGTTCGCCGACGTCTACAACGCGTTCGGCAGCGAGGTGCACCTCATCGAGGTGCTGCCGAACATCCTCCCCCTCGAGGACATCGACTGCAGCAAGGAAGTCGAGCGCGCATTCAAGAAGCGGAAGATCATCGTCCACACGTCGGCCAAGCTTTCCAACGTGAAGGCGACGAAAACGGGTGCGTCGCTCGACGTGGAGGAGAACGGCAAGAAGGAGACGCTGCAGGTGGACGTCATCCTGGTCGCGGCCGGTCGCGCGCCGAACATCGAGGAGATCGGCCTCAAGGAGCTCGGCGTGCAGCTCACCGAGCGCGGCTTCGTGAAGATCAACGAGAAGATGGAGACGTCGGTGAAGGGCATCTACGCCATCGGTGACGTGGCCGGCCCGCCGATGCTCGCGCACAAGGGCGAGCGTGAGGGGATGGTGCTGGCCGAGCTGCTCGCCGGCAAGCATGCGCACCTGATGGACTACGGCAACATCCCGAACGCCACCTACTGTCATCCCGAGGTCGCCTCGATCGGCCTCACCGAGCAGGCGTGCAAGGAGAAGAAGCTCGACTACAAGGTGGGCAAGTTCCCCTTCAGCGCGAACGGCCGCGCCCGCACCAGCGGCGAGACCGACGGCTTCGTGAAGATCATCCGCGACGCGAAGTACGGAGAGATCCTCGGCGCCCACATCGTCGGAGCGCACGCCACCGAGATGATCCACGAGTTGGTGCTCGCGCGCACGAACGAGTTCACGGTCGAAGAAGTGGAGCTGGCCATTCACGCTCATCCCACGCTCTCGGAAGCGATCGCCGAGGCCGCGCTGGATTCGATGGGGCGCGTGGTGCACGCGTAGGGTGTCATCCTGAGCAAAGCGAAGGATCTGCCGTTGCAGATGTTTTCCGCCACAGCCGAACTGCTTTCGACACGGATTTCACGGGCCGCCTTCGGCGGCACACGGGTACGGCGGTAGTGACAATCAAAAGGGTCCTTCTCGGCTTCCGAGCGGGACCTTTGTCTTTGCAGGCAGTACCCGTGTACGCGCGCAGCGCGTCAGTGAGATCCGTGTCTCAGGATTTTGCTTTTGGCAGTGCCGCCAGCAACGCCAGCAACGTCCCGAAATGCCTCTCCGCCGCCGCCGGATCATGCGCCGGCGTGTCGCTCGGCACCCACCCGTGATGCGCCTGGTACGTCTCGATCAGGTGGTCCACGCCCGCATCGGTGAGCGCCTTCTCGAGCGCAGCCTTGTGCGCGTCGGTGAATCCCCCATCCTCGATCGCGCCGCCCACGTACACGCGCGCCTTCATGTTCGGCGCGAGGCGATGCGGGCTGTCGGGCGCATCGGTCACCAGGCCTGCACCGTGGTACGACGCCGCTGCCGCAACGCGGTCGGGAAAGGTGCCCGCCGCCACGAGTGACAGCTGTCCGCCCCTGCAGTAGCCGGTGATGCCGACCTTCGTCCCCTGAACCTCGGGGAGCGAATCGAGGAGCCCTAGCAGCGCAGGCACGTCGCGCATCACGGTCGCGGCACTCAGCGTCGGGCCGACGGTCTTCGACCATTCCGCCTGCAGCGCGCGATCGCTGAAAAACTCAGCAGGCACCGGTGGCGTGGCCCCACTCCGGTAGTACAGGTCGGGGAGCAGCACGACGTAGCCCGCGTCGCACACACGCTGCGCGATCTCGCGCATCGCCGGCCTCACGCCGAAGATGTCCATGAACACGATCACGCCCGGCCATTGGCCCCCGCCCCCAAGCGAGAACACCTCCACCGGGCAGGTACCGTCCGCGGTCCGAACATCGACGGTTCGCATCATCGAAAATACCAGCGCGATATCTTTCCCGCATGAAGCTGCTCGTCGCTGACCTGGGGGTCATGCCCTACCTCGCCGCGCTGGATTACCAGCGCGCAGTGGCGAAGGCCCGCATCACCGGCGAGATCCCCGAGGACGTGCTGCTCCTCGTCGAGCACCCCCCCGTCGTCACGCTCGGCCGCTCCACCAAGGCCGGCAACCTGCTCGCGTCCGCCGAGCTGCTCTCGGCGCGCGGGGTCGAGCTCCACGAGGTCGAGCGGGGGGGAGACGTTACCTTCCACGGCCCCGGCCAGATGGTCGGATACCCCATCATCGACCTCAAGCGGCACCGGCAGGACCTGCACTGGTTCCTCCGACAGGTCGAGGAAGCGCTGATCAGGGCTCTGGGTACCCTTGGCATCCCAGCGGGCCGCAGCGCGGGCCTCACGGGCGTCTGGGTGGGTGATGCGAGCCGCAAGATCGCGTCGATTGGCGTGCATGCGCGCGACTGGGTCACCTGGCACGGCTTTGCCCTCAACGTGAACACCGACCTCAGCTGGTTCGACCTGATGGTGCCCTGCGGCATCGCCGAGGTCTCCATGACGTCGGTGGCCAGCGAGCTGCACGAGCCCGCTGACCCCGCGCGGGCTGCGTCCGCGGTAATCGCTGCCTTCGGCGAGGTGTTCGGTCTCGAGCCGGTGCACGTGGATTCATTAGCTTTAGGGGTTCACCTTCCATCACCCTGAACCACCCAACCATGACCCGTACATCGTCAGTCCGGCGCATTGCGACGGCGGCCAGCCTGGCCGTCGGCGTGCTCGCCTGCAAGGACAAGAAGCTCGCGTCGGTAGACACCGGCATCACCAAGGATTCCCTGCTCTCCATCATGGCGGTGGACGCGAAGAACACGGGCTCGCCCGACGCCTTCCCGAGCATCTACCGCCGCGACCAGTTCCTGATCGGCGGAAAGAGCTGGGACGTGCTCTACTACCTCCCGTCGGGCGAGAAGCTGCAGCCCGCCGCGAAGGACACGCTGTCGTGGGACAAGCTTTCCCCCATCGTGACCATCGACAACAAGGTGGTCGGCAAGGGCTGGGACTACTGGGACAGCGTCTCCACCGCGAACAAGATTCCGCTCAAGCCGCGCACCGAGGCCGGAAAGAAGGAAGCGGCCAGGCGCGACTCCCTGATGCGCTCGAAGGGTGACTCGGCGCTCCAGAAGGAGCTCGAGGACAAGGGGCTGCTGCCCAAGTCCACCACGCCGGCGACGAAGAAGCCGTGACGCAGGGCTGAGGCGCGGAACAGACGAGAAAACGGCGGCGTGCCCAAAGGCACGCCGCCGTTTTCTCGTTTCCAATAGAGCCGGCCCTTTTGTCATGCCGCTGCCGAAGGCAGCGGTATGACAAAAGGGCCCCGGCTTTCGCCGGGACCCTCCTGTTTGAAGCGGTGGATCAGGTCAAGCGCTTACGCGCCGACCGTCACCTGCACAACCTGGCCCGAGTTCAGGACCGCGTTACCGGCGGACGTGATGCCGATGACGTAGATGTTGCGGGTCGTACCCGTCGTCGAACCGGAGCTGAGGCCGAGCTGCGCCCCAGTCACGCCCGACAGCGTGTACGACCAGATACGGCGGCCCGTCGGGACAACCGAGTTGTCATCCGTCACGCCGGCCAGCGACTGGCTGCCGATCAGCGTGAGCTGGGTGCCGGCGGCATTCGTCACGTAGAAGTTCACCTGCGTGAAGGGCTGGTTGGCACCGGCCACCGTCGCCGTGTGAACCTCGGCGGTGAGCGTGGTGCTGTTGGTGCCGGTCTTGGAAACCGGCGTCGTGCTGTTCTTCACGAGGAGCGAATCGCCAACGTTGACATCGGCAGCGCCGGTCGCGGAGACCGCGATCGGCAGGTTCGATGCAGTGGAGACGTTACCGGCCGCATCCGTCGCGGTCACGTTCGCATTCGGGACAGCGCCACCAGCGGCGATGAGGCCGTTGGCGTCGGTGCTCTGGAGGCGACGGTAGATGTTGCTGTAGGCGAGCGACGCCGGAGCGGAAGTCGAGACGTTCGAATCGAACGTCGGCGAGTTGCCGATCGAGACGGAGCCCTGGGAGAACTTCGCCGCGTACGTGGTCGTGGCGTAGTCCAGCGTGCCGGCGGCCGAGGCGAGGTCCACGTTGTCCGTGGCCGTGCCGGAGACCGTCGTCGAACCAACGAGGCCGACGCTCGACGAAGCCAGCGGAGCCGGCGACGGCGACATGGAGAGCGCGCCGACAGCCGGAGCGGTCACGTCGTACAGGTTGGTGCGGGTGTTGGTGGTCGAGACATTGGTGGCCTGATCCTGAGCGAACTCAGTGACCGTGTAGTAGCCCTCGACGCCCGTGCCGCCATTGACGTTCAGCGTAGCACCATTCGAAACCGGCGTGCAAGCGCCGGAGACAATCGCGCCCTTGACGCAGTCAGCCGGCGTGCCGGAGGCTCCGAAGTTGGTCGTGAAGTTACGAACCAGCGTCACGCGAACCGGGGCGGCCGGGTTGAAGCCCGAGATCGTGTCCTGGAAGGTGAAGACGTAGTTCGTGCCCACGGCGACGGCGGTGTTGGCAGCCGGCGACGCGATGGCGCTGATCGGGTTGATGCGATCGATGCCGAAGAAGTTACCGGCAGGAGTGCCACCGTTGCTGACCGACAGGTCGGCGCAGCGGACGTTACCGATCGGATCCGAGACGAACACACGAGCCTGGTAGGCGTTGTTGGCCGTCGAGTTCGGGATCTGGTTGACCTGGTCGACCATGGTCAGGCCGGTGGTCGAGCAGACCGGGCCAACGCCCGTGCCGCCGACGAGCGCCGTGAAGGCGGCCGGTGCAGCGTAGCCGATCTTGACCGTCAGCTGGCTGTTGGCGAAGGCGTTGTCGCCCGCACCAGCGGCGATGACGATCTTGCCAGCGGCCTGCTGAACGTAGGCGCCGTTGACGTAGTTGTTCGAGCCGGCGGCCGAGTTGATGATCGCCGAGGTCAGCACTGCCGGGGAGACGTTGTCCAGGCGAAGCGCCGGGTTCGACGTGCTGGCGGTGCCGGCGAACGACTGGTTGCCATTCGCGTCGATCGACGCGGTGACGACCGGGGCCGCTTCAGCAACGCCAGCCGTGGCGTACTGGTACGTGCCCGTGCAGTTCGTGGTGCAGACGCCGTAGCCCGGGGTCTTGGTCGAGTCATTCGGGAACGAGATCGAGAACGTCTGCGTGCCGGTGCCCGGCGTCGCAGTCGTCGTGCGACCCAGCCAGGTGACCGTGATCGACGCAAGCGCGCCGCTCGTGGCGTAGTTCACGCCGGTCAGCGACAGGGTGGTGTTGCCGCCCTGACGGACGAGGCCATCCAGCGCCGAGACGGCGGGCGTGGCGGACGTCGTGTAGCTGTAGGTGTACTTGCTGACGTTGTTCAGCGTGATCTGCACGGAGTTCTGCGAGAGAATCTTGGTGCCGGTCGCGGTGGTCAGCTGGCTCTTCAGCGTGCAGTTGCCGTTGAGGAACAGCGGCGTGCCATCAGCCTTGAGCTGCGCGGTGTTGAACGACAGCGTGACGGGGGCCGAAGCGGCCTCGGCATCGATGCCGGTCTTGTCGGCGGAGATCGTCTGCGTCGCGACGATCTGGTCGCCGGCGCCGCAGTTGAGGATCAGGTCGACGGTCTTGATCGTCTGGTTGCCCGGCTCAACGTTCAGGACGACGTCGAGCTGATTCGCGATGTTGCCGAGAATCGCCGGAGCGCCGAGCTGGTTGACCTGGCCGAGCTGGATGGTCGGCTGAACGACGGCGCCGACGAGGATGGTCGAGGTGCCGATCTTGGTCGGATCCGCCTTGGCGGCGGCCGAGATCACGGCGGTACCGGAAGCAACGGCCGTCACGGTGCCGGTCGCGGAGACCGTGGCGACCGTCGGGTTGTTCGAGGTCCAGGTGACGGTGCGGTCGGTGACGCCAGCATCAGCGTTCACGACGGCAACGATCGGCTGCGTCTGGCCAATGTTCAGCGAGACGTTCGCCGGGGTGACCGTGACGGACTGCACGGTGGTGCCGGGCGGCGTCGTCGTCGTGGTGCCCGTCTGCGTGACGGTCGTGGTCGTACCAGGCTGCGTGGTGACCTTGTCGCCGCAGGCCGCGAGGCCAGCGAGAACAATGACACTCGCAACAATCTTACGAGTTACGGAATCCATCTTACCCCCAGGGTAGATGAAGGGTGGGAACTGCAACTAACCGCGGAAACGCACTGCCACTTCCAGTCGACCGGCGCCGGGTATTTCCCGGATCGCTCGGGGAGCGGTGGCGACACTCCCCTCATTCAACAACAACTATTCGCTACAAACACAGCTAGCGCTGGAACAGGTGTTCCAGTGCCAGAATGCAGAACCTAGGGACCACGGGCAACACCGTCAAGGCAAAACCCCTCCAATCAGGGTCTACCTGGCGTCACCGCCCGCACCTCCAGACTTTCAGTTGTCGACCGCCAGACAGTGTAGCACCGCCAATGACTCGCGGCCAGTGAGAACGGTCACAATACGACAAAGTGTTTACTTCCTGTACAGTCGTGCTCGCTCTCGCGAACACACCGTCCACCAAACGCTATCAGGACGCACAGGCCCGTACCGGGTAACGCCCTCCCCGGTCACTCGCTGGCCCTGACCCGAACATCCCCCGATCTGTACATTGCGCGAGTGACCGACACCCGCCTCTACATCCCCAAGCCACGCACCGTCGAGGGGGGAACGCGCGACCTCTCCACCGACCTCAACCCCGAGCAGCTCCGCGCGGCCATCCACCCCGGCGGGCCCCTCCTCGTGATCGCCGGCGCCGGCACCGGCAAGACGCGCACGCTCGTCTACCGCGTGGCGCACCTCATCGACACCGGCACGCCCCCCGAGCGCATCCTCGTCCTCACCTTCACCCGCCGCGCCGCGGGCGAGATGCTGTCGCGCGCCGAGCGCCTGGTGGGGTCGGCCACCGCCCGCGTCCACGGCGGCACCTTCCACTCCAGCGGCCACCGCCTGCTGCGCCAGTTCGGCCCCTCCGCAGGCCTGCCGAAGGATTTCTCCATCCTCGACCAGGGCGACGCCGAGGACCTCATGCAGCTCTCCCGCGGCGCGCTGGGATTCGGCTCGAAGGAGAAGCGCTTCCCGAAGAAGGAGACGCTGCACCACATCTATAGTCGGCACGTGAACACCGAGATCCCCGTGGACGACCTCCTCCACGCGGAATACCCGCAGTTCCTCGACTGGCAGCAGGAGATCGGCCGCCTCTTCGCCGACTACACGAGCCGCAAGCAGGAGCGGAACCTGCTCGACTACGACGACCTGCTCCTCTACTGGCTGCTCATGCTCGAGTCGAGCGAGTCGCTCGCCAGCCAGATCCGCGCGCTCTACGACCACGTGCTGGTGGACGAGTACCAGGACACCAACATCCTGCAGTCGCGCATCCTCCAGGCGATGTGCAGCGGGCACCGCAACCTGACGGTGGTCGGCGACGACGCGCAGGGGATCTACTCCTTCCGCGGCGCCAACTTCCGGAACATCCTCGACTTCCCCAGGCAGTTCCCGGGCGTCACGCTCGTCACGCTCGAGCGCAACTACCGCTCGACGCAGCCGATCCTCGACACCACCAACACGCTCATCTCGCGCGCCGAGCAGCGCTTCACCAAGAACCTCTGGACGGAGCGCACCGGGGGCGAGATGCCCTGGCTCGTGACGGCGCGCGACGAGTCGCAGCAGACGCGCTTCATCGTGGACCGCATCCTCGCCCTCCACGAGGAGGGCACTCCATTGAAGGAGATGGCCGTGCTCTTCCGCGCCGGCTACATGTCGGCCGACCTCGAGATCGAACTGGTGAATCGCAAGATCCCCTTCGAGAAGTGGGGCGGGCTCAAGTTCCTCGAGGCGAGTCACGTCAAGGACGTGCTGGCGTTCCTGCGCGTGATCGAGAACCCGCGCGACGAAGTGAGCTGGTACCGCATCTTCATGATGATGCCCGGCATCGGCGACGTCACCGCCCGGCAGATCATGGCCAACATGCAGGAGCGCGGCTGGGACCCGGACGCGTTCACGCACTACGCGCCCCCGCCCCGCGCCCGCGACGCGCACGCGAAGCTCTCGGGCATGCTGCGCGCGCTGCGTCGCCGGCGCGCCGGCGAGACGACCGCGCAGGAGAAGGGGATCGCCGAGGAGATCGGCATCATCCGCGACCTGTATGACGGATTGCTCAAGGAGCGCTACGACCGCCCCGACGCCCGGCTGGCCGACCTCGACCAGCTGCGCACGATCGCCGCGGGCTACCCCAGTCGCTCGGCGTTCCTCGCGGCGCTGGCGCTCGAGCCGCCACAGAACACGCAGGACCTCTCGGGCGGGGGCGACAGCGAGGACGACTGCCTGGTGCTCTCCACCGCGCACTCCGCCAAGGGCAAGGAGTGGGACGCCGTGTTCCTCATCTGGTGCGTGGACGGCTGGTTCCCGTCGGCGCGCTGCATCGACGACGAGGCGCAGCTGGAGGAGGAGCGCCGGCTGATGTACGTCGCGATGACGCGCGCGCGGAATCACCTCTATTGCACGTATCCGCTGAACGTGTACTCGTCGCGCCGCAGCAGTGACTACTCCATGGACCAGCTCTCGCGATTCCTCGATCGCGGCGTGCGCGAGAAGATGCAGCGCGTCACGATGGGCGAGGATCCGGTCGCCGCGCCCGCACCCGCGGTGGATCCGATGCTCCCCGCCATCGACCTGCGGGCGATGATGAAGAAGCGGTTTGGGGGGTAGGGTCTCAGTCGCCCTGAGCTTCGCTCAGCTGCAGTCGCCCTGCGAGCGGGCGCGCAGCGCCCGCGTACCGTGTCATTGTCTGAAGCCACAGACCACAGACCACAGACCTGCCGGATGAGTAGAGGGGCCCGGGCGACAACGGCAGCTCCCTCGCTGTCGCTCAGGACGACGGCAAGGCTACCTGACCCTTCTCAGGAACTCCCTCACCACGCGCAGGTTCTCTGCCCTCGCATCCCACATGCTGAGGTGCGCCGCCCCCATGATCTCCGCGAACTGCGCTCCCGGCGTGAACCTCGCCAGTCGCCGCGTGGTGGCGACGTCGGCTTCGTCGAACTCACCCACGGTGTAGAGCGTGGGCACCTTGATGGTGTGCAGGAACGGCGTGGCGTCGTAGTCCTTGGTGGTGCCGGTGATCGTGAACTCGGTCGGCCCTTCCATGTACAGGTAGAGCTTCTGGTTCATGCTGTGCACGATGCTGTCACCGTCGGCCGCCACGGGATGGCGCGACACGTACTTCCCGAAGTACTCGTCGCTCGCCGCGAGGAAGCTCGGCGCATCGTAGTTGCGATCGGCCTCGTGCAAGGCGATCGCGCGCCTCGAACTGTCCGACAGCGTGGCCACCAGCTTGCGCGTGTTGCGCGTCCACGCGGGTATGTCGAGCGCCACGCCCTGCAGCACCATGGCCGCCACGTGCTGGGGATACCTCTGGTAGTACTCCACGGCCATGATCGAACCCCACGAGTGCCCCAGCAGCGCCACCTTGTCGAGCCCCAGGTGCGCGCGCAGCGCCTCGAGCTCCTCCACGTAATGCGCGATCGTCATGCGCGTGGTGTCGGTGAGTCCATCGGACTTGCCCGAGCCCAGCTGGTCGTAGCGCACCACGGTGCGGTCGTCCTTCAAGTCCTCGTACGGCTTGAGGTAGAAGCTCGACACGCCCGGACCACCGTGCAGCAGGATGAGCGGAACGCCGCTCCCCCCCTTCGTCACCTTGTACCAGATGCGCCCGCCATCCACCGCAAGCTTCCCCTCTCCGGGCGGCAGCGCATCCACGAAGCGGTGCAGCGCGCCATACGGATCCTTCGTGTCGCCCTTCGCCAGCGCGATGATGCGCGACTTCGCCCTGTTCAGGTCGCGTCCCTCGCGCTCCCACACGTCGTCGAACAGCTGGACGTCGGTGAGGTAGAGGCGCCGCGCCATGATCGTGGCGTTGTTGATCACCGCGCGCTCGAGCGAGCGCGGGCCGATGGTGCGCAGCTGTGGCCCCACGTGCCACACCAGCTCCTGCCTGGCGCGCGCAAACAACGTGTCGCGCGCGACCAGGCGATCGCGCTTGCTGTCGGGATGCGCCTTGAACGCCGAATCCACCGACACGTAGAGCGCGCGCCAGAACGTCGCGAGCACCTTCTGGTCGGCCCAGCGAGCCTCGACTTCCGCCGCGGCCTTCTCGGATCCCCGCGACCGGAAGAACGCCGCCGCGCCCCGCGCGCCCACGAAGTTCGCGAACGACTCATTGAACGCCGTCTGCCCGCTCGCGTAGAAGGTGTTGTGCAGCAGCTCGTGGATCACCGTGTCCGACAGGTCCATGGAGTCGGCGCGCAGCGTGGTCGAGAGCAGCGGGTCGTTGAAGAAGCCGAGCGTGCTGAACGCCGAGACGGGGCGGAGCTGGACGTCGTACTCCTGGTGGTCGAGCTCCGCCGCCGCCTTCTTCGCCGCGGCAAAGTCGAAGTACCCCTTGTACGGCACGCGCCCCACCACGGGGAACCACCACGTCTTCGGCAGCAGGCGGTCGCGGTACGCACCGGAGAGCAGCAGCGTGAGCGTGTCGTGCTCGAGCTGCGTGAACTGCGTGAAGCTCTTGCGCGTATCGAGGTGCAGGCTGTCCTTCGCGAAGGCGCGCGCCGCCAGCACCATCGACAGCTTCGCGCGCACCGCGGGCTTCGTCGCCGGCTCGGCCACGATCGCCTCGATGGACTTCCGGTGCGCCAGGATCTTTCCCTCCTCCCACGCGCCGCGCAGCAGGTAATGCCCGGTGGGAGTGAGCAACAGGTAGCACGCGAGGAGCAGCACCAGCAGCTGCAGCGCGCGCTTCACGAACGTCCACGCACGCGCGCGAGTCATCGCGACCACCGCAGTCCCAGCCGGTGCGAGAAGCCGAGGCCGTCACGCAGCGGCTGCACCGCCCACTCCACGCCGAGCATGGGCGACTCGAGCGCCAGCCCCGCCGCGTACGGCTGCTGCAGCGCCGTCGACGCACCCGCCCTCGCGCCGCCGCGCGCCACCAGCGTGAGCGCGCTCGGCGACCGCCAGCGCGCCTCGAGCGCCAGCGTCGCCGATCCGGGCTGGCGCTCCTCGGCGAGCATCTCGACCGCCGCATCGAGCGTCACGCGATCCCGCGTGAACGCCGGCGCCTGCACGCTCGCTCGCAGCGCACTCGCAAATGGCTGCGAGCGCAGGTCGCCCGAGAGTCGCCCGCCGAGCTGCTGCGCAGCGACCGACACCCTCCAGTCGCGCGGCCCGCGCCACGCGACGCCCGCGTCGCTCGTCACGCCGCTCGCATTGAGGTCGGCCACCGACTGCTGCACGTACGTGACGCTCGCGCCCACCGCAAAGGATCGGATGGCCATCGCGTAGCCGCCGGTCCAGGCGACCTCCCGGGCGGAGAGCCGGTCTCCGGTGCTCCGCCCATCGCGCCCACCTGTCGAGGCGTCGGGGACCACTTCATCTATGGATCCAAAATCGAGCACGCGCGCCGCGCCGGCCAGCCGGCCATCCCCCATGGGGATCGACGCCGAGAGGCTGCCGAGCGTCGAGTGCTCCAGCCATCGCTGCAGGCTGGCGCTGGCGCCGGTTTCGTACGCGGCCTGCGCGGGATTCACAAACAACCCCTCACCACCTCGCGCGAGTGCCCCGCTGCCCGCCTCGGCCATTTGCGCCGTGCCGGCCGGCAGTCGCAGCACCACACCGGGCGCGCCCTGCCCTGCGGCGCGCGCCGGTCCGGATCCGATGCCCGCGGCGATCGCGGCCGCAAACATCAGTCGCGCTGCTGGCGTCATAAGTCTATGCAGGACAATGTCTTGGCGCAATTATTGGGAGCGTCCGCAGCTTTGACGGGAGGGGGGCCTGCCGCTATCTTCACCAAGATGTCCTTCGTTCACCTCCATTGCCACTCCGAGTACTCGCTGCTCGACGGCGCCAACCGGATCGACGACCTGATCCGGCGCGCCCAGGAGCTCGAGCAGCCGGCCCTGGCGATCACCGATCACGGCAACCTTCACGCGGCCTGGGATTTCCAGGAGAAGGCGAAGAAGGCGAAGCTCAAGCCGATCATCGGCATGGAGGCGTACGTCGCGCCGGGGGATCGCCGGCTGCGCGCGCGTCCCTCGCCGGGCGCCAAGCCATACTACCACCTGGTGCTCCTCGCGCGCGACGCGATCGGCTATCGCAACCTGGTGAAGCTTTCCTCGCTCGCCTACACGGAGGGCTTCTACAGCAAGCCGCGCGTGGACCGCGAGCTGCTCGAGAAGTACAGCGAGGGCATCATCGTCTCCTCGGCGTGCCTGGCCGGGGAAGTCGCGGTGAACCTCGAGGCGGGACGCATGGACGCGGCGCGCGAGGCCGCCGCCTGGTACGCCGAGGTGTTCCGCGATCGCTACTACCTCGAGGTGCAGGCGCACGACTCCGAGGGCCAGTCGTCGCTGAACACGAACATCTTCCGCCTGGCGGAAGAGATGACGCTGCCCGTGATCGCGACGAACGACGCGCACTTCCTGCGAAAGGAAGACCACGACGCGCACGACATCCTGCTCTGCATCGGCCTGGGCAAGGATCGCAGCGACCAGAACCGCATGCAGTACGACCGCGGGCTCTACTTCAAGAGCGCGCCCGAGATCAAGGCGCGCTTCCAGGAGCGGCCGGACGTCCTCGAAAACACGCTCAAGATCGCGAGCGAGGTGGACGTCTCCTTCTCCAAGACGTATCACGTCCCCGCCTTCCCGCTGCCGCCAGAGGTGCCGAGCGAGAATGAGCTGCTCTCGCGGCTGGCCACGGCCGGCGCGCACATGCGCTACGGCGAGCAGCTGAGCGACGAGCAGCAGCAGCGCCTCGACTACGAGCTGGGCGTGATCCACAGCACGGGCTACGCGGGCTACTTCCTGATCGTCGCGGACTTCATCAAGGCGGCGCGCGATCGCGGCATTCCCGTGGGACCGGGGCGAGGCTCGGCGGCCGGCTCGCTCGTGGCCTACGCGCTCGGCATCACCAACGTCTGCCCGCTGAAGTTCGACCTGCTGTTCGAGCGCTTCCTGAATCCGGAGCGCATCTCCATGCCCGACGTGGACGTGGACTTCTGCTTCGAGCGGCGCGGCGAGGTGATCGAGTACGTGCGGCAGAAGTACGGCAAGGAATCCGTCTGCCAGATCGTGACGTTCGGCACCATGAAGTCGCGCGCCGCGATCAAGGACGTGGGCCGCACGCTGGGCTTCACGCCGGCGGAGACGGACGCGCTCGCGAAGCTGGTGCCGAACGCGCCGAACTTCAGCATGACCGTAAAGGAAGCGGTCGCGCAGATCTCCGACGTCAGGAAGCTCTACGAGGGCGAGGATCGCTACCGGCAGCTGCTCGACTACGCGATCGCGCTCGAAGGGCTCTCGCGCCATACGGGCGTGCACGCGGCCGGCGTGGTGATCGCGCCGGGCCCGGTGGACGAGTACATCCCGGTGTGCACGCAGTCGTCCAAGGGCTCCGGCTCGGGCGACGACGAGTCGGTGAT
Source organism: Gemmatimonadota bacterium (assembly GCA_028287305.1). GTDB lineage: Bacteria > Gemmatimonadota > Gemmatimonadetes > Gemmatimonadales > Gemmatimonadaceae > JAQBPX01. Next base: position 841 of record JAQBPX010000004.1, on the reverse strand, counting down.
CGTGAGCCAGTACGACATGAACTGCCTGGAGAAGGCAGGCATGCTCAAGATGGACTTCCTGGGCCTCACTACCCTCACCGTCATCCACGACGCGCTGCAGGCGATCACGGCGCGCCACGGCAGCGCGCCGGACCTCGACAACATCCCGCTGGATGACGAGGAGACGTACAAGCTGCTGCGCAACGGCCGCACCGCCGGCGTGTTCCAGTTCGAATCCGGGCTGGGCACCGACCTGCTGCGACAGATGCGCTGCGACCGCTTCGACGACCTCGTGGCGAGCAACGCGCTGATGCGACCGGGCCCGCTCGACAGCGGGATGCACCTGGTCTACATCCGTCGCAAGCGCGGCGAGGAGCCGGTGAAGTACGCGCTCCCCGAGCTCGAGGCCGTGCTCGGCCAGACCTACGGCGTGATCACCTACCAGGAGCAGGTGATGCGAATCGCCCAGCTGCTGGCGGGCGTGTCGCTGGCCGAGGCGGACGTGCTGCGCAAGGCGGTGGGCAAGAAGGACGCGGAGCTCATCCGCGCCGAGCTCGGCAAGTTCTCGTCGAAGGCCATCGCGCGCGGCTTCGACGCGAAGATCATCGGCGAGCTGGCGGGACAGATCGAGACCTTCGGCCGCTACGGCTTCAACAAGTCGCACTCGGTCGCGTACTCGATCATCTCGTACCACACCGCGTGGCTCAAGACCCACTGGCCGGCGGAGTTCATGGCGGCGCTCCTGTCGTCGCAGATCGGCGACGCGGACTCCGTGGTGAAGTACATCAACGAGGCGCGGGAGCTCGGGATCGAGGTGCTGCCGCCCGACGTCAACGAGTCCGGGTACAAGTTCACGGTCATC
>JAQBPX010000038.1 GCA_028287305.1 Gemmatimonadota bacterium | reverse complement strand
ATACGCTTCCGCGTCGACGGCGCGCTCCACGACTTCCAGTCGCTGCCGCGCTCGCTGGCGGCGCCGATCTCGTCGCGGCTGAAGATCCTCGCCAACATGGACATCGTCGACCGGCACCGCAGCCAGGACGGCCAGATCGCGGTGGAGCTCGACGGCCGCGCCATCGACATCCGCGTCGCCACCGTGGAGACGATCTGGGGCGAGAAGGTGGTGCTCCGCCTGCTCGACCGCTCGCGCTCGCTGGTGCCGCTCACCGACCTCGGCCTCGGCCACCTCGAGCAGGACCGGATGCGCCGGATCATCGGCTCGCCCTACGGACTGCTGATCGTCAGCGGGCCCACCGGAGCGGGCAAGACGACCACCCTCTACTCGGCGCTCTCCAAGGTCAACAACATCGACGTCAACATCATGACGGCGGAAGATCCCGTGGAGTACAACCTCTACGGCGTCAACCAGGTGCTGGTGCGCAACGAAGTGGGCATGACGTTCGCCGCCGCGCTCAAGGCGTTCCTTCGCCAGGACCCGAACATCATCATGGTCGGCGAGATCCGAGATCTCGAGACCGGTGGTATCGCGATCAAGGCCGCCCTCACGGGCCACTTGGTTCTCTCCACGCTCCACACCAACTCGGCCGCCGAGACCATCACGCGACTGATGGACATGGGGCTGGAGCCGTTCAACGTCGCGAGTGCGCTCAACCTGGTGCTCGCGCAGCGACTCCTGCGTCGCGTCTGCGGCAACTGCAAGGAGCCGTTCAAGCCCACGGCGCTCGAGCTGGACGGCGCCAAGGTGCTGCCGACCACCACCCTTCGCGAGCTGCGCTTCACCGAGGAGGCCCTGGAGGCCGCCAAGGCGCGCACCACGAAGGAAGCCAAGCAATACCTGGAGAAGTACACGCTCGACACGACCTTCGGGGAGATGACCTTCTTCAAGGGGAAGGGCTGCGAGCAGTGCGCCGGCACGGGCATGAAGGGGCGCCAGGGCGTGTACGAGGTGATGCCCATGACGCCCAAGATGCGCAAGCTGATCATGATGAACGTGGGCGCCGCCGAGATCCGCGATGGCGCCGTGGACGAGGGCATGCTCACGCTGCGCATGGATGCCTGGATGAAGGTGATGAAGGGCATCACGACGCTCGAACAGATCATTCGCGAAACCACTCCGTAAACAGGAAGTCATAGATGGCCGCAACCGCGACACCCTCGGCGCCGGGCGCTCCCCCGTCATCCCTCAATCTTCGAGTCCTGCTCGAGGAGATGATCGAGAAGAACGCCTCCGACCTCCACATCTCTGCCGGCGAGCGCCCCAAGCTGCGTGTAGATGGTGACATGGTCGGCTCGTCGATCGACTATGTGATGCAGCCGAAGGACACCATGCAGCTCGCCTACAGCGTGCTCACGGAAAACCAGAAGAAGCGCTTCGAGATGGAGGACGAGCTCGACTTCTCGTTCGGCATCCAGAACCTCGCGCGCTTCCGCGGCAACTGCTTCAAGCAGCGCGGCTGCGTGAGCATGGTGATCCGCCAGATCCCGTTCAACATCAAGAGCTTCGAGGAGCTGAAGCTCCCCAAGGTCCTGGCCGACCTCAGCGATCGCCCGCGCGGCCTGGTGCTCGTCACCGGCCCGACCGGTTCCGGCAAGAGCACCACGCTGGCCGCGATGCTCGACCGCATCAACCGCCAGGTGAAGGGCCACATGATCACGATCGAGGACCCGATCGAGTTCATCCACCGTCACCAGGCGTGCATCGTCAACCAGCGTGAAGTGGGCACCGACACCAAGTCCTTCGGCGCCGCGCTCAAGTATGCGCTGCGACAGGACCCCGACGTCGTGCTCATCGGCGAAATGCGCGACCTCGAGACCATCTCGGCGGGCATCACCATCGCCGAGACGGGCCACTTGGCGTTCGCGACGCTGCACACCAACAGCGCGGCCGAGGCGATCAACCGCATCATCGACGTGTTTCCGAGCCATCAGCAGAGCCAGGTGCGTGCGCAGCTCGCGTTCTGTCTCGAGGGCATCGTGACGCAGACCCTGCTGCCGAAGGCTGGCGGAAGAGGTCGCGCGATGGCCGCCGAGATCCTGGTGGTGACGCCGGCCATTCGCGCCCTGATCCGCGACGACAAGATCCACCAGATCTACTCGATGATGCAGTCGGGCAAGAAGTGGGGGATGCAGACCATGAACGACTCGCTCTATGCCCTCTACATGGGCCGAGAGGTGCTGTGGGATGATTGCGTGCGCGCGAGCCACGACCCCATCGAGCTCGCCCGCATGTGCGGCATGACCGTAGATGGCGAGAGCACGGACCCCAAGAAGCCGGGCGCGCCGCCGGTCAAGAGATAGCAGCAGCACAGGGAAAGGAGGAATTTCGGTTGGCCGCCGTCGGTCATCCCGACCTCCCCAGCTCCTGAGCCCCTCAGCCCCCGTAGTCAAATGCCCAGTTTTACATATACCGCCCGAAACGCCAAAGGCGACCTGACCAACGGCCAGCTCGAAGGAGCGAACCGTGACGACGTGATGGCGCAGCTGCGGAAGCAGCGCCTGAACGTGGTGAAGGTCGACGAGCTGGTGGCGAAGAAGAAGAAGGGCGGCAAGATCCCGATGCGAGACGTCGTGATCTTCACACGCCAGTTCTCGACCATGATCAACTCGGGGCTGCCGCTGGTGCAGGCCCTGGACATCCTGGCGAGCCAGAGCGAGAGCCCGCACCTGAAGGACGTGACGCGCGCGGTGGTGTTCGACGTCGAGTCCGGTCACACCGTGGCTGACGCCCTCAGAAAGCATCCGAACGCGTTCACGGACCTCTACGTGAACATGGTCGCGGCCGGCGAGGCCGGCGGTATTCTGGACACCATCCTGCTGCGACTGGCCGTGTTCATGGAAAAGAACGACGCACTGGTCAGGAAGGTGAAGGGCGCCATGATCTACCCTGGCGTCATCATGACCGTGGCCGGCGGCGCCATCCTGATCCTGCTGATCTTCGTGATCCCGGTCTTCCAGAACATGTTCGCGAGCGTGAACATGGCCCTGCCACTCCCGACGCGCATCGTGATCGGGCTGAGCGCGTTCGTGAAGGGCTTCTGGTGGGCGATCTTCGGCGGCATCGCCGGCGGCATCTACGCGCTGAAGAACTACTACAAGACCGACGCCGGCAAGCTGGTGATCGATCGCCTGATGCTGAAGGCCCCCGTGCTCGGCGACGTGCTGCGCAAGACGGCAGTGTCGCGCTTCACGCGGACGCTGGGAACGTTGATCGGATCGGGCGTGTCGATTCTGGACGGGCTGGAGATCACGGCGAAGACCTCAGGCAACCGAGTGATCCAGGATGCGATCATGGAGTCGCGGGCTAGCATCGCTGGCGGAGAAACCATCTCGGCGCCGTTGAAGAAGTCCAACGTGTTCCCGCCGATGGTGATCTCGATGATCAGCGTGGGCGAGCAGACCGGTGGTCTGGACGAGATGCTCTCGAAGATCGCGGACTTCTACGACGAGGAGGTCGATGCCGCTGTGTCGAACCTGCTGTCACTCATGGAACCGGTCATGATCGTGTTCCTGGGAGTCGTGGTAGGCGGCATGGTGGTCGCCATGTACCTGCCGATCTTCGACATGGTGAATGCGGCCGGGTAGGGAAGGGCCGTCATCCTGAGCGTAGCGAAGGACCTGCTGTTGATGCATCTCTGCAACAGCAGACAAAAAGACTCGAAGGCGGGCGGAAGAGCTTCTTCCGCCCGCTGTCTAATTGGGCATGAGCGCGCCCGCACGAACGACCAACTGAGAGTGGGATCGCGAAGGAGTACGGCATCGGTTCGCGCCCGCTGGCCTCTCTTCGATCGCGTTGGCAGGGATCTGGTAGGCGGACCGACCGCGCCGCGCGCGCACCGGAGGGAGCGACATCGCGGGAAAGTCGTTCGGTGTTCCCCGACCCAGCGCTCCGTGAGGTACCCCGCTCCGAGGTCGCGCCGCGGCCTGGCGCACCGGCCGACGCGACCCCGCTCGAGGCGCGACCGGCCCGCTCGCTAGCGTACGCTGCAACTGTCGAGCGATTTGCGGACGCTCGCTCCGCTCGCGATTATTCAATTCGCCCGCAGTTGAGCTGGGGCGTTAGGCAACGACACCCATCCTCGCATGACCGGTCTCCCGAGATCGAGACTCCGCGATGCCCTTGAGCGGCTCACCGCCGACCTTGCCTTCGAGCGCATCACCGAGCAAGTGCCGGCTATCGAAGAGCTCAAGGCTAGGGAGCCGCATTCGCTTCAGCTGCTTCGAGAAGCAGTTCCGGGAAAACTGGAGACCTACAGGTACACGTGCTTCCAGTACGCATTCGGTCTCGTCAGCCCCCCGCCCGACATTGTTGGCATCTGCACGCTGTATCCAAAGATCTACCCGAACTCCGAATACGTTCAGTTCCTGATCCGCGGACAGCTGCGAGCCATGGAGCCAGGGCAGCAGATGACCGGAGACATCGTGATCTACTTCGATGGTGAGACGCCACGACACGCCGGAGTATTTGATGGCGACGCGGTGATTTCAAAGTGGGGTACGGCCCACCTGTGGCGTCACCGACTCGAGGAGGTTCCGGCGAACTACGGTGATCGCTTCCGGTTCTACCGTTTACCCCCGGCATACGACGCAGAGGATGCATTCCGTCAATTCGCGCTCGAGCAGCTCGAGGCCAAGACGCAGAGTGACCAGAGGACGTTGCCTACCGAATCGCTGTAGCCGCCAAGCCACTTTGCTTAGGGCGTGCTCCGCACTCGCTCCTATTTTGCGGCTGGCAACTGAACTCTGGCGTCAGGCAACCCAAGCAATCGTACACTTCCGTGGTTGCACGATGCTCCCGCTGCCGGTCTCAAGGGACCGTAAGTCGCCGCGATCGGGCTCAATTGGTCTGAACCGTGGGAGCGGGCAGTCCACAAGCACCTCGCACGCATAGCAGCAGCGCCCATCTCATCTTTGTTGAGGGTGGGGTGCTCGCCGCACCCTTCCCTTATTCACTCCTAGTGACAATACCAGTTGTCGGACACATCTTTCCCTCGGCGCAGTAGCTCACATTGAACTAGGGAGACGGGGCATGTCGCGAGAGGAGGAGCTTTTAACGGAAATCCGAGATTTGCTACAAGTCATGGCGGAACCGGCCATCGCACAACGAGATGCCAAGTTAAGGGCGACACTCCGCGGCATCATGGGCGGCAGTGAGAAGCGTTCCAGGGCGATACAGCTGATGGACGGAAGTCGTACCCAGACAGAAATTGCCAAGGAATCAGGCTACGACAGGGGAGATGTGAGCAAACTCGTCAAGGCGCTGTCGACGGCCACATTAGTATCCATCAGAGAGGGCGCGCCAAAGCTGCTGATTTCTGTGCCTTCTCAGTTCTTTGACAAGGACTACCGGGATGAACAGTGATCAGGCAGCCCAACTGCTTCAGCAGGTTGGCGAAATTCGCAAGCTGCTCGAACTCCTCGCAGAGCCGGCAATCGCCGCGCGTGATGTCAAGCTGCGGGATGAGTTGAGGAGAATCGTTGGCTCAAGTATCAAAAAGCAGCAGGCCGTTTTGTTAATGAACGGCACGCGCACGCAAAAGGATGTCTTTGATGCAACCGGACTACATAAGGGTGACCTGAGCACAATGGTCAGTAAGCTGGATGGTGCCGGTCTTCTCATCGGCGAGAAGAAGCAGCCGAAGCTCGCAATCTCGATACCTTCCAATTTCTTCGATGCCGCCAACGACAAGTGAGGACCCGCTTCTGAGTGTTCTCGAAGAGATTCGGAATTGGATACGTGCGGCGGCGCACAGCCCAGTGAAGACGCAGCTCGAAAACGCCTTGCCGGACGGTAAGTCTCGACTAGCCTATCAATTGTTCGACGGGTCGGCTTCGGTCGAGCAAGTTCGCACAAAATGTAAGCTCAGCCCCAACGCTGTTGTGGCGTTGACATCTCGCTGCATTTCGATGGGACTAATGGCAGTTAACAGTGATAAGAGGCGTGTACGTCTGTTCGATTTGAATGACTTCGGCCTCTTACCCGACCATCACGGCCCCAATCAGAGTACCCGATGAGCGACAAGCGAGAGAAGAAGGCAAGCGTAGAGGTCTCATCTCAAGGCCTGCTGGATGAGTTGGTCGCAATTAAAGAACGCCTCAATGCGGTTGAGACGATTCAAAGCATCGCGAATGCATCCGTCGTCAAGAAATACGTGGAGGAGCACCTGACGACAACGCACGCGAGGAACCTCATGAAGGAATGCGAAGTGCCGCGCACCCGCTCCCACTTGCGCGCGCAATTGGAGTTCAAGAGCAATCAGGCGCTAGATCATCACCTCAAACCGCTCAGGGATGCCGACTTACTGCGGCAGGTCGTTGAGGATGATGGGACTATCGTGTTCGAATGGAGCAATCTCTTTCGACGATTGCCAAAGACAACCATAAAGGCGATCCTGGGAATCACGAAGTAGTGGAGCGGAGAACTGACCTATGAGTGCCGCTAAGAAGGTTATCGGCAAGAGGGCTGCGGGTGCGGCCAAGCCTCGCGAGAGGACAAGGCTGCCAATGCAGACGCGTATTATAGTTCTAACCGAGGCGGGATACCGCTGCGCCGTGCCGACGTGTCGAGGGATCTTAATGCTTGACATGCATCACATGTGGGAAGTATCTGCTGACGGAACCGATGATCCTTCCAATCTCATCGCGCTCTGTCCCACGTGCCATGCGCTATACCATCGACACGTTATTCGGCAGGAGTCGATCTACGTCTACAAGGCGATGCTTACGGCTATCACTCGTGCGTTCGACCATGAAGCTGTCGATCGACTCCTCTTTCTTGAGAACCTATCCGAAGATTTCTTGGTGGTATCCGGCGATGGATTGCTGCACTTCGACAGGCTTATAGCTGGCGGCTTGGCGTCCGCGACTCTTAAGGCCAATAATAATTGGCAGCTCGTAACCTACGCGATCAATATCAGTCCGAAGGGTCGCCAATTGATTAGTGCTTGGAGAAGTGGTGATCGGTCGCAACTGCTCGCGGCGATTTCTGCGGGTGCAGCCACATCTCAAACGGCGCTGGCTTCCGCGCGACGTACCTGACGCCCAGAGCCGTTGCCTAACGAGCGTTGGAGCAGACGGACGGTTGAGGAAGCTCGCTGCGCTCGCGTTTTATGAAAGCGCCCGCAGCTGAACTTGGGCGTTAGATCGACCGCCAGGATTCACGACGACCCCGGCTGCGCAGCATGGCGACCGCACCGCGACGCAACCTGTCTTCGTACTGACAAGTGGTAGCGTGTTGCACCCTAGATTCAGGCAGCAGCCTCGCCGCGATGCGGCGGGCAGTGGACTCTCTTGATTACTAGCTCGAATCCGACGTGTCTCGACTGACTGATTTGATCGCCGAAACCAAGGCGAAGAACCCGCAGCTCGGTGAGGACCTGGAGCGTGAGTTTCGCGCGCTCTCCGCGCGGGTACCCTTCGGACTGAACTTTGAGCGACACCGGCCCGAAGCCGTCGAGTTGCCCGAGAGACCCGTTCGCCGAGGAGACAAGGTCCGCGTGCTACCGCAGCGCGGCACTACGAAGAAAGGTGACCAGCGCCTGTGGCAGGTGATCGCGATTCATAAGGAGGAGGACCGGCGAATCGCGGATCTGCGGCTGCTCGATGCAAATCAGCCGGAGGTTGCTCGCGCCGCCATCGACGGCATAGTCGTCGTAGCCGAGTTCAACGACACCATCTACCCCGGACTACTCAGCACCGGCAAGGTCGAGCGCGGCGGCACGGATCGGCCGTTCCACTCAGTCATCAATGCCGAGAACTACCATGCATTGAAGGCGCTCTCGTGGACCCACCGTGGTAAGATTGACGCGATTTACATCGACCCGCCTTACAACACTGGGGCGAAAGACTGGAAGTACAACAATGATTACGTCGAGGCTGATGACCTTTATCGGCATAGCAAGTGGTTGGCGTTCATGGAGCGACGGCTGCTGCTCGCGAGGGAGCTGCTGAACCCAGCGGATTCCGTCCTGATCGTAACTGTCGACGAGAAGGAGTACCTGCGCCTCGGGTTGCTCATCGAGCAGGTATTTCCTGATGCGCAGGTTGAGATGGTCACGAGCGTGATCAGCGCCAAGGGGGTGGCGAGGATTGGACAGTTCTCACGGGTCGAGGAGTTCATTTTCTTCGCGCGTCTCGGAACGGCAACCGTCCATCTCGGCGAGCAGAACATGCTCGATGAATCGCGGTCGGCTATCGCACAGATTGGCAAGGCAGTGGAGTGGCTTGGCCTACGCCGAAGAGAGCCGAGTGCGAAGCGGGGAGCGAGGCCCAATCAATTCTTCCCGGTCTTCATCGACATCAAGACGGGTTACATCGCATCGGTCGGCGATCCACTGCAGGATGACGTCGACCGCCTGACGGTCGCAGCGCCATCGGGAACACTCGCCGTTTGGCCGCTACGTCCGAAGGGTGGCGAGGGCCTCTGGGGAATAACACCCGAGACCGCTCGGCGCTATTTGAGCGACGGTTTCATTCGTGCAAGAAACTACAGTCCAGAACTGCAGCGCGTATCGTTGCACTATCTGCCGGGTGGCACCGTGTCAGCTCTTCGGAGGGGCGATATTGACATTGTTGGCCGTGATCCCGACGGCGCCGTGAAGGCGGTACACCGTGAGAAGAAGGGAGTCATTCCGAAGCGCGTATGGAACCGTCCGTCTCACAATGCGGAGACCGGAGGATCAGCAGTTCTAGCGAAGCTCCTGCCGGATCGGCGCTTCCCATTCCCGAAATCGGTGTACGCGGTCGAGGACACGCTTCGCTTTTTTATCGATGATAAACCGAACGCGGTCGTCGTCGATTTTTTCGCGGGCTCTGGCACTACTGCGCATAGCGTCATGCGACTGAACAAACAGGATGGCGGACGTCGGCAGTGCATTTCCGTCACCAACAACGAGGTCGCCGCGGATGAGCAAGCGGAGCGCCGCAAGGATGGGCATCGGCCGGGTGATCCAGAATGGGAGCGGTGGGGCATATGTGACTACATCACAAAGCCACGGATCGCCGCCGCCATCACCGGGCAGACCTCTGACGGTTCGCGGATCAAGGGTGACTACAAGTTCACCGACGAATTCCCGATGACGGACGGTTTCTTGGAGAACGCGGAGTTCTTTACGCTGACCTACGAGACTCCGGTCGCCGTCAGCCATAGCGTCGCCTTCGCCCGCATTGCCCCCCTGCTCTGGCTGCGCGCTGGGAGTCGCGGCGAGCGGATCGACAAGATCCCGAAGTCCGGTTGGGCGGTGGTCGAGGCGTACGGCCTGCTGACGGAGCCCGATCAAGCCACGCCCTTCCTGAGGGGGCTACGTAGGGCGCGGGACCTGACCATCGCCTACGTCGTCACCGATGATGACCGCCGCTTTCAAGCCATAGCACGGCGGCTGCCCGAAGTCGTCGAGCCGGTCCGCCTATACGAGTCGTACCTCACCAATTTTGCTTTTGCGAACGGAATCGAGGGATGAAGGTTACGCTCAAGGATTACCAAGACGACGCAGTGCGCGAGGTCCTCGCCAATGTCCGCAAGGCACGGAAGCGGTGGAGGGAGGAGGGAGAGCGCCACGCGTTCTCGCTGACGGCGCCCACTGGCGCCGGCAAGACGGTCATGGCGGCGGCAGTGTTCGAAGCGCTGTTCCATGGTGATGACGCCTACGAATTTGATCGTGATCCGGGGGCTGTGGTCATCTGGTTTAGCGATGATCCCTCCCTCAACGAGCAGACACGCTTCCGCTTGATGGCGTCAGCGGATCGCCTGCGGAGCACAGACCTGGTCGTCGTCGACAATAGCTTTAATCGCCGGCGATTCGAGCCGGGCAAGATCTACTTCCTCAACACTCAAAAGCTGGGCAGGAAGTCACTGCTGGTGCGCGGGTTTGACGACGACGGCGATCCTAACTCATTCCCGGAGTTGCGTGCGGACACCCGATCACACACCATCTGGGACACGATCCGCAACACCATCGACGACCGGGGACTCACTCTCTATCTGGTACTGGACGAGGCACATCGCGGCATGGGCACCACGACCCGGGCCGCACAGAGCGAGAAGAGCACCCTGGTCAAGCGGTTGATCAACGGCGAGAAGGGAGTGCCCGGGATTCCTGTGGTAATCGGCATCTCTGCGACCGTCGAGCGCTTCAATCGTGCGATGGAAGGTGCCAAGGGCCGGAGCACCTTGGCGAGTGTGGAAGTGGACGCCACGCGAGTGCAGGAATCTGGCTTGCTGAAGGACACCATCGTGCTCGACGTGCCAGACGAAGATGGCCGTTTTGACACGGTGCTGGTGCGGCGCGCCACGGAGAAGTTGAAGGAATCGAGCGAGGAATGGGCCCGTTATGCCAGCGATCAGGAGAGCGATGGGGTCGTCCCGTTGATGGTGCTGCAGGTGCCCAACACGCCGTCCGAAAGCGACGTAGGGCGTTGGCTGCAATCCGTGTTCGAGACCTGGCCGGAGCTGAATCGCGACTGTGTCGCGCACGTCTTCGGCGATCACGCCAAGCAAACGTTCGGCGCATTCGTGGTGCCACACGTGACGCCGGAACGCGTCCAGGACGAATCGTGGATCCGTGTGCTGCTCGCCAAGGACGCCATCAGCACGGGCTGGGATTGTCCTCGGGCCGAAGTGATGGTGTCATTCCGGCGCGCGGTCGACTTCACGCACATTACGCAGTTGCTCGGCCGCATGGTCCGCACGCCGCTGGCACGACGTATCCCTGGGAATGACCGACTAAACTCGGTGGACTGCCTTCTGCCCTACTTCGACGAGAAGGCTGTGCGCACTGTCGTCGACGCGCTCATGCACGGCGGCGAGGATTCCCCGCCGTCCGGGCGCGTTCTAGTTAACCCGTTAGAGATGAAGCCGAACCCCGACGTTCCCAGTTCCGTGTGGGACACCTTCACCTCTCTACCGTCTCAGACACGGCCGCAAAAGGGGGCCCGTCCTGCAATCAGACTGACCGCACTCGCTCACGAGTTGGCGGCGGATGAGATCCTCCTCGAGGCGGGAAAGAAAGCGCATGCCGCGATGCACGCGATGCTGGACGCCTTCATCAGTTCACGCAGCTACGAGTTTACAGACAAGCGCACTGCGGTGAGGACGGTCGAGGGACGCACCATCGTGGCGAGAATCAAGGAGGGCGACACCCAATCTTCGGCATTCCAGTCGAATGCTGACGACGCTGTGATCGCTGATGCCTATCGCACGGCGGCGCGCGTGATCAGCCCCGACATCGCGCGGTCGTACACCGAACACCGCGCCAAGCAGAAGCTGGAGGCCGATGCGGACTTGGAGGGCGCGCTGATCGAGGCGCGCGAGGACATCGGCGCGCTCGGACTGCTGGATAATCTCGGCGTGCAGTTCGACGCCGAGGCCATGAAGCTGTCGAATGAGTGGCTGGCGAAGTACCGAGGTGAGATCGCGGCGCTGTCGGATGACCGCCGCGATGAATATCGACAGATCAGCGCCCTGAGTCGCGAACCGCAGGACATCGAGCTGGTGTTGCCCATGTCGGTGTGGGAACGGACCTCCGTGCGAGAGCAGGACGGTCGGGAGACCACGCTGCCCACATACCGGCTGCATATGCTCTGCGATGACAAGGGCAATTATCCGGCGGAACTGAACGCGTGGGAGGGCGAGGTGCTCAAGGTCGAGCTGCAACGCAACGGCCTTGTGTGCTGGTATCGCAATCCGGACCGTCCGACGCAGGACTCACTTGCTGTGGCCTACGAGGACGTCGGTGAGGTCCGGATGGTGCGTCCCGACTTTCTCTTCTTCGCCGATGCTGGCGACGGTCGGATTCTCGTGGACATCGTCGATCCGCATGGAGTGCATCTCGCGGACGCGCTGCCGAAGCTGGCAGGGCTTGCGACCTACGCCAGCCGTCAAGAAGGCGTGTTCCGCCGAATTTGTGCTGTGGCGGAAGTCGGCGGAAAGCTCCGCGCGCTCGAACTGACCCGTCCCGACGTGCAGGCGGCGGTTCGCGCGGCGGGAAACGCGAGATCGCTGTACGACGGCGCACTGGCCAGCGATTACCCGTAGGCTGACGTCCGTCCGGCACACCGGCCCGCTGTGCGCAGCTGGCGTTAGGGCGTCATGAGAACGATTCGCGTGATGAAGCCGTCGGTGCAGGAATTACCATTCGGGCAATCGCGCTCGCACTCATGACCAGCCCCCGGATATCGAGCCTTGTGAAAGGCGTTCTGCACGATGGCATTGAGGGCCTTCGCAGTCACGGGCAAATGGTGGCCTCGAATGGCGCCGCTTTCGCGTGGATGCAAGAGGAATCCCTCAGCAGTCGTCGCCCGTCTGACACGTCCAGAAGGAAAAAGGGCAATGGTAGCGAACCCGCGAAGACGCAGCATATTTGGCCCATGCCCAACGCGTTCCTTCTATACATGCCGCCCGGAAACGCCGAGGCCATGGTTCACTATCAGGACACGATCAAGCAGAGGGTACCGCTCAGTCGCATCACCCCACATGTGCCAGCGAACCTCAGGGCGCGCCTCATCTCGATATTTGGCGCAGCGCCGATGGCGGTATGGGGATCGGCTGGCGGCCCCGGAAATCGCAGGCAGTTCGAGCGGATGTCGCAGGGTGATGACCTTCTCATTATTGAAGGAAAGACGATCAAGCTAATCGCGAAGGTCGCGGCGAAGGTCGAGAGCAAGGGTCTCTCGCGGGAGCTTTGGCAGCCACTGCGCGGCGATGGCGATTCGAGCTGGGAACTCATCTACTTCCTCGCCAACCCGCGCGAACTCGACGTTCCCTTCGCCGAGTTCTGCTCGCTCTTCGGATACGAATCCAACTACCAACTTCGAGGCTTCACCTCGGTAGCGCCCGCGCGAATGGAGGCATTCTACGAGCAGTACGACGACCTCTACTCGATCCTCGAGAGGATCCAGAAGGGGCAGCCCGTCTCGCAGAAGGTGACGGACCTCATCCTTCCCGGGGACTCGGCACCTCCCGAGCTCGTCGAGGTCAGCCGTGAGGAGCTGGACGCCGCCCTCCGCGCGCCGGCGATTTCCGAGCACGTTCGAATGCAGTGGATGCTTGCGCGCCTCGGACTCAAAGCCGGGGAGAGAGTCTGGGTACCGATCGGAGACCAGGAAAGGCTCCGAAAGGCGTACCAGTTCGAGTCATTCGACGAGGAATTCTCCGCTGGCATCGATCTCCCGCATTCGTACATCGAGAACATCGATGTGGTGTGGAAGCAAGAGTTCCGCATCGGCGCCGCGTACGAGATCGAGAACAGCACGTCGATCTACTCGGGCCTCTTGCGGTTTGCGGACCTGAATATCATCGCGCCGAACACGCTGTACCCGATGTTCATTGTGGCGCCCCGGGAGAAGAAAGGCCGCCTGCGCGAGCAGCTACGTCGCCCGACGTTCAGGAGGCTAGAGCTCGACAAGAAGGTGCGATTCCTCGCTTATGAGACCATCGACGAGATCGACAAGTTCTTCTCGAGCTCGGACTCTGGTGTGACCGTCGATATGATCTCGGGCAAGTCGGAGCAGGCCGCTTGAGGAGCCTCGCAAGATCCCGCCGTTCGTCAGGACGGGGCATTTGCGACTGCCCGTGACTCCTCCGACTCGATAGGAACCCGCCCTATGGAAACGGTGGAGCGGCAACGAGTCCGCGCGGCGCTCGACAATCTGAAGCCCTTCCTACGGGCCTTTGTTCTGCAACGGCTACCGAGCAGTGCCCGGAAAGGTTCTTCGGCAGATGACATTCAGGGTTTGTTGAAACTCGTTCTCGATCAGTGGAACGACGTGTTTGCGGGAGTGCTTCCCGCAGTCGCGCGAAGCTATTTACACGAGCTGCGCGACGTGCGAAACCGTTGGGCGCACGAGGAGACTTTCTCCGGCTCTGAGGCGGACCGCGCGGTCGATACGGCCCGGCAGCTTGCGATTGCTATTGGCGCCCCCACTCCGGAGTCCTCACAGCCGGGCCATCGTCGCCGCGGTGTGGCGGTGGCCCCGCGACGAGCCAAAGTGACTTCGCAGCGAGACAAGATGCGTGAACTCTACCGCACGCACGGCGGTAACGAATCACGAATTCTCGACGCCTACGTGCGCGCTGAGAACGCAGGAGAGGTGATCCGACGCGGGAATCGATCAAACCTGTCGTCCGAGGAGTACGCGACCGCGCTCCTGAGGGACGGCCTCAGGAAAGGCTGGATTGAGGAATGATTTCTTCCCCTCCTCCTCGACTCGCGTTCGTCGCCTGTGCGAAGCAGAAGGTCGCAACTCCAGCGGCTGTCGCCGAGCTATACACATCTACCCTCTTCCGCCGCTCCCGGGAACTCGCGACACGCTGGGCGCCCAGCGCATGGTTTATTCTCTCCGCCAAACACGGTCTGCTCTGTCCTGACTCTGTAATACATCCCTACGACGAAACGCTGCTGTGGATGACCCGAGGAGAGCAACGCGCGTGGGCTGCCCGCGTCACTACTCAGCTCGCCTATGTGACTCCCGAGGGGGCCGAGTTAATGCTCTTCGCTGGGGTCTTGTACCGGCGCGACTTGATGCAGTTTTTCGCTGAACGGAACTGCAGAGTCTGTGTGCCGCTGAAAGGGTTGAGATTGGGCGAGCAACTGCACGCGCTCGTGCAACTCAAGAGATCGAATGCCTTCTGATCTCGCGCGATTTTACGCGCTCGTGGAGGCTCTGCGATCGACGCCGGGGCAGGGCCGGATCCTGGCGGAGTACAGCGGTAGGGGATGGCCGGAGCGCGGCGTGTATTTCTTCCTCGAGCCGGGAGAGACAGTGGGCTCCCACCCAGCCGACCCGCCTCGGGTGGTTCGCGTAGGAACTCACGCTATCAGCGAGGGCTCCAGGTCCTCCCTTTGGGGGCGGCTTCGCGCTCACCGCGGTACCACCTCGCTATCCGGGAATCACCGGGGATCGATCTTCCGGTCGCACGTGGGCTCAGCCCTGCTCGCCCGTGATGCCAAGACCTTTCCCACTTGGGGCTCTTCCAGATCCGCGTCCGCGAACGCGCGCGCGGAGGAGAGGGAAATGGAGATCCGAGTTTCAACTCACATCGGCCAGATGGGGGTGCTGTGGGTGGCGGTACCCGATGCTCCGTCGAAGGCGAGTCTTCGCGCCACGATCGAGCGCAACGCCATCGCCTTGCTTTCTGCTCAACTCAAACCGCAACATTCGCCCTCAACAGGCTGGTTGGGGCTTCACAGCACCAACCCGCTGATCAGGGGCAGTGGTCTCTGGAACTTGAAGCATGTTCTCGATGCTCCAGTGTCAGACTGGCTGGATACGTTCGAACACGCGGTGGAATTCACCACTAGTTACCGGAGCAATACCTGACGAGGACTGCAATGGCGCTCTGGATGGTACGAGTAGGCCGATCGGGCGAGCACGAGCGTCATTTTCGGGAGAACGACCGAATTTACCTGACGTGGGACGAGCTTCAGGAGAAGAGCCTTCTGAAGACGAAGGACCAGGGAGGCGTCATGTCGCTCCTGAACAAGGTCTTTCCCGATCGTTCACAGCAGCAGAATGCCGCGTGGGCGTTCCAGATCGATCGTTTTATCCACACGATGAAGCTCGGTGACCTCACAGCGAGCCCACTGCCCGCGTCGTCCACCATCCTATTCGCAAAGATTGTCGGGGATTACGAGTTCGATCCATCTGCGCCCATACCTTACCGGCACAGCCGCAGAGTGGAGTGGATTGGAGAGCCACGCCCGAGGACTGCCCTGGATGAGGACATCAAGGCCTCCCTCTCGGCGGCAGTGACCATCTGCTCCATCGCCAAGAACGACGCGGAATCACGCATTAGGAAGTTCCTCAAGCTCGGCGGGCCCGTTCCGAGCCCGACGATGGAGAGCGCAGCCGGCGTCGCCCCTCACTCGAAGCGCCATCCAACCTGCGAGAACTGGCGCGAGACGGAATCGAGAAGCTCATTCTTGCACGTTTCAAGGGCAAGAAGATGGAGCGCCTGGTCGCGGGCATCCTTGCCTCACAGGGATTTCACACCTTCGTGAGCCCAGACGGTCCAGACGGCGGTGTCGACATCCTTGCTGCGCCCGGGCCACTCGGTTTCGGTAGCCCACGCATCTGCGTGCGGGTCAAGGCCTGGGACAATCCAGTGGATCCATGGTTCTCAGTCAGCTCCGTGGAACCATGGCGCGCGTCAAAGCAGAGCAGGGGCTCCTGGTCTCGTGGGGCGGCTTCAAGTCGACGGTGGAGAAGGACCGCGCCACAGAGTGGTTCAACGTGCGATTCTGGAATCGGAAGGATCTCGTGGATCAGCTTCTCGAATCGTACGACAAGCTCGATGAGGAGCTTCGCACGCAGCTTCCACTTGAGAGGGTCTGGATTGCGAGTGCGGATTTGCTCGAGGACTGAGATCACGGTTAGCTCATGACGTCAGCCTTCGAACGGCCGGCCATTTCCAACGGCCACCCCCGTGAACAGGCGCTCATTCGCCGGTGGTGGCACGAGGTGCACGAGGCGCGGGGTCGCCTCGTCTGGGAGTACTACCTCGGAGATTGCTACGTGGACGCGGTATGGTTTCCGGATGCGGACGAGACCGGCGTCGAGTACGCGGGAGCTTCTGCCCCTTCCAAATTTCCTCTTGCGGGATGTTCCGTCGTTCTGTGCGAGGCGAAACTGCGGCTCACGCCCGAGTTGGTCGGGCAGGCCTTGATGTACGGAGTGTTTGCGCGGCGCGCGGGAGCGGAACTTCGCTCGATCGTGATCTTCTCGCAGACTGCGAAGCCATCTTTCATATCCGCGGCGGAGGAGTGCGGCTTGACGGTGGTCGTGAGCCCGAAATAGCGCTTCTCACCGTTCACGTGGTGACCTGAGTCCAAGCCCGGTGCCGGGTGGTCGCTTCCAATCACTGGCACCGTAGGCACACCATCCCGAAGTCGGCCATCACGCCACCTCGATTCTTTCGATCAAGGGAGACACCAATGCCCCCAGCGAATCAGCGTGGCTACGCGACCAATCTCGCATCCGAGTTCTATGTCCTCTCCGCGCTCTACCGCCTAGGCCTCGACGCGAATCTGACTCTCGGCAACAAAAAGGGCGTGGACATCGTGGTCGCATGTGGACCCGGTCGAGCCTTCACGATCGAAGTGAAAGCAGTCGCCGGCAAAGATGATTGGTTGGTCGGAAACCTCGGGCTGACACCGCGCAAACATCACTACGTCGTACTTGTGTCCTACGAGGCCGCGTTCGAGGAGCCGGACAAGGCGCCTCGAATTTGGATCTTCAAGCATGAAGACGTCGTGCAATTAATCCGCCACTCGAAGACCGGCACCGCACGATTTATCCAACGCAAGACAGTCCGTGACCTGTGGACCGCGCACGCGCAGAACTGGGATCTGCTTCGCCAGGCAGCCGTTTGACGAGTGGCTAGTGGCCACAGTCGCCCAAGAATTGCAGCGGCTCCGGAGGGATAATGGTACCGCTATCGACGGTCAGTGGGCTGTGGTAGCTTGGCGACATGACACCACGTATTGTCGCCATCGACTGGTCGGGAGCTCTCGACGGCGCAGAGCAGAGGATCTGGCTGGCTGAGACCTCCGACCGCGGGCGAGTCGTCCGGTTGGAAGGAGGGCGGGACCGGACTGCTATCGTTGAGCATCTCATCCAGGAGGCCCACCGTGACCCGGAGCTGGTGGTAGGCCTTGACTTCGCCTTCTCAGTTCCCGCCTGGTTCCTCACGGATCGACAACTGGACGACGCGCCAGCCTTGTGGGAGATCGTCGGGCGAGAGGGGGAGCAGTGGCTGGCAAAGTGCGCTCCCCCTTTTTGGGGACGTCCGGGGCGCGGACGACCAAACCTCCAGGAGCACCTTCGCCAGACTGAGCGCGAGGTTCCGGCCACCGGCGGGATTCGCCCCAAGTCCGTTTTTCAAATCGGAGGGGCCGGCGCCGTCGGCACTGGTTCTATTCGGGGTATGCCGATCCTCAAGCAGCTCCGGGCGGCTGGCTTCGCAGTCTGGCCATTTGACGTGCCGCGCCTCCCCATGGTTGTCGAGATCTATCCCCGAGCCCTGACCGGCGCAGTGGTGAAGGGGAATGCGGACGAGCGGCGACGCTACCTTGAGCACAAATACACCAAACTGCCGGCACAGGTGATCGAAGTCGCCGTCCGGTCGGACGATGCGTTCGACGCGCTCGTGTCCTCGCTCGTGATGGCGGAGCATGCGATGGAGTTTACGTCGCTACCGCCTGCGAACGACAGGCAGCAGCGGCTCGAAGGGCAGATCTGGCTCCCAGCCGGCGCTCGGAAGACGGAGACATTCGCACGCGGACGCTATAACTCTTCGAAGACGCGCGTTGCTCCCGTCTTCTCGGCGCTCGAGGACCGGGCCGATGAGGACCCCCAATGGTTGCGCCGCCTGCTCAGCCTCGCGACAGCTGAGAATCCGAGGGAGCGGATCTGGCGAGCACAGGACCTAATAGTGCAGTCGAGCCACTATGGTCAGAGGGAGCGGCCACTCCAGCCACCTCTCGCTCTGCTCTCCTGGCTGGTGCGGAATCTTGACGCCGGTGCCGCCAAGCTCAAAGAAAATGACGCGAGCGCTCGCGAGCGGCGAAATCTTGCGGCGAAAGATCCAGTTACCATCGAGCGTGCATTGGAACTCCTGCGCAGCGCTGGTGCGGGAAGGGGATGGCATGTCCTCGAGGGACCGACTTACCCTGACGTCCTGCTGGTCACCCCGGACGCGCTTGTGGTGATCGAAGGGAAGCGCACGGAGGCGGGGCCCACCACCTCGACCACCTGGATGAGCGGTCGGCACCAGATGCTGCGCCACCTCGACGCCGCCTGGGAAATCCGCGGCGAGCGGGCCGTCTATGGGCTGTTTGTTGTCGAGGGAAAGGACGAGCGTGGCACAGTGCCTCCGATGTGGGTCGAGGCGGCGAGAGACACCACCTCGGAAGCCGCCATCCAAGGCAGTCTGCCGCATCGATCTCCGGAGGAGCGCGAGGGCATCGTAGGCAGCTTCCTCGGCGTGACGACTTGGCAAGCCATCGTCTCCGCATTTAGCCTCGATCCCAGGGTTTTGGCCGAGACGGTCTCCGACGTCTCATTCGCAGGATTTGACTGACAGGGCCGTGCATCACGGCGGGCTACGCATCGCATAACAGGATCGCCGATGGAGTCCGTGTAAGCGCCTGATCCGCTGTTTGGAATGAGGGACTTGAGTTTCAAGAAACGCAGAATTACCCCGATGTCAACCGCTCCTAGTCTCAGGTGCATCCGTGAATCTGATACTCATCATCCCTTTATTAATCCTCGTCGCGACTGTCTACCGCCTGACACTGCGCGTCCGTCTGGCAGAGTCGAAAGCACTAGTCTCGGAGCGCGAGCGACAGAAGCTTCAGGCCAAATTCGACTCTGAAATCGCGGCAGCCAGAATTCTCGTTGACGGCCTCGAACGAACGGTGGACTCGCTATCGCGATGGCAACAGGTCGACGATGCTGATGCGAAGGCAACCCAGTTGGTGGCTGATGCGCGACAGCTAGTCACCCAGCTATTGCAGGAAGCGACTGAGCTTCGCGTTCGTGGCCAGAGTGATGCAGCTCAACTCGTTGCTAGAGCGTCGGCGGCAGCGCTCGCAACGAAACGCTCGTCGGACGAGGAGGTAGTGCAGTTGCGATCCGCGGCGCTCGCCAGGTTGGAGGAAGCGACGGCGAGAGCGACCTCAATCGTAGAGTCGGCTGAGCTGAAGGCGCAGGAAATCGCCGGGGATGCTCTTCGAGCGCTCCGCGATGCGAGGTCACTGGAGGAGACTGTTAAGGCGCTCCGCAACAAGGTTGAGGGGTACGGCGATCGCTATCTCGTCCCCGGAATATCATTACTGGACGATCTTGCGGAACATTTTGGGAATCTGGAGGTTGGCCAAGAGTTGAAGGCTGCTCGGGACCGAGTGAAGCGAGCAGTTGCGACGAGGCGCGCCGCCGCTTGCGACTACGTTGAGGAGAATCGGAAGGAAACTGCCGTTCGGTTCGTTACAGACGCGTTCAATGGCAAAGTCGATTCTATTCTTGCCCGGGTGAAGCACAACAATTTTGGGCAACTCGCTCAAGAGATCCGCGATGCGTACCGCCTCGTGAACGAGAATGGGCGGGCTTTCCGGTCTGCACGAATCAACGAGGACTACCGGGATCTTCGGTTGCAAGAGTTGAAGTGGGCGGTCGTCGCGCACGAACTCAAGCTCCAGGAGCGGGAAGAACAGAGGCTGATCAACGAACAGATCCGCGAGGAGGAGAAGGCCCGCAGAGAGATCGAGCGGGCGATGCGCGACGCGTCGAAGGAGGAGGAGCTTCTCAGGAAGGCCATGGAGAAGGCAACGAATCAGCTCGCCAAGGCTTCCGATGAGCAGCGTGCCAAGTACGAGGGTCAGCTAGCGGAGCTAGCGGCGAGGCTAACGGAGGCCGAGGAGAAGAATCAGCGCGCCCTATCCATGGCCCAGCAGACACGACGCGGCCATGTCTACATTATCTCGAATCTCGGCTCCTTCGGCGAGCATGTCTACAAAATTGGCTTGACGCGTAGACTGGATCCGCTGGACCGAATCAGGGAGTTGGGCGATTCAAGCGTGCCGTTTGAGTTTGATGTCCATGCGCTGATCTTCGCGGACGACGCGCCTGCGCTCGAGCATCAGCTCCATAGGCACTTCGCCCTTCATCAGATGAATAAAGTGAACTTCCGCAAAGAGTTCTTCAGGGTCGAGTTGGCGTTCATTCGAGACGAACTCGACAAGTTGGGCGTGTCGACGCGGTGGACGATGCTGGCTCGGGCGAGAGACTATCGCGAGTCTATTGCGATCGAGCGCGCCATCGCCGACGATCCAAAGGCCCGCACTGCCTGGCTCAATCGCCAGTTGCTGCTCGAGAGGACAATCGAATTTGCGAGGGACGAAGAAGAGGAAGCGATGTCTCCGGCTCACTACGAACTCCAAGCTCACGCAACGAGCGTCGCGACGTAGGACGGTCCATGATCTACTGCTTTCGCGCCTCGCGAGAACGGCTTTGGCTCATTGCCGCCGGCAGACCGAATTAACGGCTCCTCCCTCGCTAAGGCCACGTCCTCGAGCCACGCGGACCGCTGCGCCTCGAGATCCGCGTCCCCGATGAATCGCGCTCGTAGAAGAGATTGCTCCGGAGATAGACGATCGGACGCTCGTCCTTGCAGTAGGTCGCGGCGCGGTAGGGCCGGCGGGCGCGCATGCGGAACCCCCAGTGCGCCGCGAGGCGCAGGAACTCGGCATTCTCCAGGAACTTTCCGCCGTCGAGGCGATGATCCTCGACGATCACCGCCTTCATCTGATCGAACAGCACTTCGGGCGGCACGCCGCCAAAAGTAGGCAAATGCCTCTTCGCGCCCACTGATCACCCTCGTCAGCGTCTGGCGCGGATAGAACTTGAGCCAGAGCAGGCGCGAATGGCCGAGCACCACGACCAGCGCGTAGCGCTTGCCCCACGGCAAGCGGAACTCGGCGAAGTCGACCTGCGCCTGATGGCCGGGCGCCGTCTCGAACCGCACGAGCGGCTCGGGCTCCGGCCGGGGCCTGACGCGGGCGACATAGTCACGCACCTGGGTGATCCCGCCCGGGTAGCCGGCGGCGCGGACCTCCTCGAACAGCCGCACCGCGGAGAGCTCGGGGTAGGTCGCCAGCCGGGCCGTGATGATCCCGGTAAAGGGATCGAGCTGCGTGGGCCGCGCCGGATACTGGCGAGGCGGCGCGGCCTCGACGTCGCGCCCGAGCTGGCCGGTCGCGATCCAGTGATGCACCACGCGGCGGCTGACGCCGAGGCGCTGGGCAATGGACGTCTTGGACAAGCCATCATCGAGCAGATGCTGAAGTAGCACGAGGGAACCCCATCCGTACACGGTGCCTCGCCTCTGAGCGGGAGGCAGGCGAATGTGCCTACGGGGCCGGACGGGTGCCCACTCCTGGGCTCAGGACCACCGCCGGCAGGTCGGAGCCCCGAGTGTGCAATTTTCGCCGGTGATTCTGAGCAATTTCACGCCGGTGCTAACAGGCTCTGCAGACACCGGTTTAGATGTTCCTGCGGGCTCGGACGTATCAAAGGGTAGGCAGACGGAAGTAGAGCAAGGGGCCCATCGTTGAAGAGGCTCAGGTAGTCGCGAGGATGACCCTCCTTCCCGCCCCCACCGGATGCCGAACCAGGATCTCTGGAGCACAGGATGAGACGCTACGTGACCCTTTTGTCTGTCCGAGCCATTCCGCAAGAGGCCAAGAAACGCTAGTGTAGCAAGCTCTAGGGTAGGTAAGATTGCTTGCCTGTTTCTTCCTCCCAAGACGCGTCGAAGTATTGCTGAGTTGCGGTGTATGCCGCTGTCGCTCCTCCTGTAGGCGATTCGCGCCGCTCTGTTACCACTGCTCGGCGTGTGGCTCCATTCGGCGCCGATGCGGTCACCCTTCACGTCAGCGGATCTGGATACGATGCCGGAGCTCTACGCTCAATCCTTCGACTTATCCAGCCCGCCCGCGTGTGACGCAGCCGCCGAGGTTTCCAACGCGCTTCGGGACTGGATCGGCGATAGATGGCCCACGTCCAAAGGTTGGTTTTCGACAACGGAGCCCGGAAGCATAAGGTCGGCTGACGGTAGCATTTTTAGATGGGAGCCGTTTGTCGATCAACAGCGGCAACTTATCGATTTTACCTGGCGACATCCGCACGCGAACGACAGGGCGATAAGCTGGTCAACTAGGGTAACCTTCGCGGTTCTCCCGAGTCGGACCTATGTCTCAATCCGTGTTTCCAATACCGGACCCGCGCTGGGTCATCCAGGTTGCCTACCGACCACAAGACCACGCCTTCTCATCAGTCTTGCTGAGCGATTTACGCTGTTCGAGCGGGGAGTGCGAGTAAGCATGGCGCCGCTGCCCCTTAGCGAAACGGATATCGCCTCCTTCGTTCGATATGAGCTGTACGATCCAAAAAGGCGGTACCCGATAGCGCTTTTGTCACCTGACGCGCACGGCAACTTCGTTCTCGATCCGCTGCAGTTCGGGCGCGACCTTCTTGGCCTGGCCAAGACCTACGTCGCCATGACTCCAGAAAGTACCTTCGCGTTGACGGACGAATTAGGGCGACGGGAGTTAAGCTGCTTTCAAGGCGCGTTGCGCATCTACTTCCCCGAGTTTACGCGCTCCGCAGATCCATTTCGTCATCCTCTGTTGCTCCCTAGGCGGTTGGCGATATCTCGAGAGCGGCTCAGACTAGCACAGGCGCTTTCCGCGCTGACCATTCGACGATTTGACGAAGAGCCATCTATTACAGTCCTCCGGGACGAACGAGCGATCGCACTCGAAGCGAAGCGCGAAGTTCTAGTGGTGGAGCTCGCATCCGCGCACGCTGCGGCGAAGGCAAGACAGGACTACGAGCATCTTGCCGACCTCTACAGTCGCGAAAATGAAACGCTTCAGCGAGAGGTAGAGAGTCTTCACGAGCAGCTGCAGGAACTCTCACATAAAGTCGCGGGCCTACAGTTCGCTCTCTCGCGTCAGTCCGAAGGTTCGATGGAGCCGCTGGAGGACGAATTCGAGTTCGAGCCGGAGGATGTCTTGGACTCGGTCGAACAAGCCGCCGCCCTCTATGGGGCGCACTTGCTCGTGCTCGCCACTGCCGGTGAATCCGCTCAACAAAGTCCGTTCGCCAGACCTCGAGAGGTGCTCAACGCTCTTCGAATGCTGTCCGAGGTGGCGGCGCTCGTTAATGAAGTCGCGCTTGGTCGTCCGCTCCGCGAAGAGTTCGCGGCGCGTGGACTCGATTATCGAGGAGGAATCGCACGAACGACCTCGAAAAAACTTCGGCGTCAGTACCTGTTCACTGACGGAGAGTTCGAGTACCCCTGCGAGGAACATCTCTGTTTGGGATCAGGCAGCTACGATCCGGCAGACTGCCTGCGGATATACATCAACACAAAGCTTCGGCCAGGAGGTCGATTTGTGGTCGGGCATGTGGGTAGACATTTGGACGTAATTAGTACCTCATAGCATCACAGATCACTGATCCCATGGCGCCCATCGAGGATGAAAAGCGTGACGACCCTGACATGACGATTCCAAGCTGGAAGCGCACGGTCTTTCTACTTCACGGTGTGGACTCAAAGGGGCTGTGGTATACGTGGGTCTCGAAAGCGCTGCAGCCGCATCTTCATTGCGTCGGTGTTAGATACGAGAGGTATCAACACCTCGGAAAGCTAAAAATCATGTTTCGCCCTTTGTGGTTCGGGGTGGGACTGGTCATGATCATCGTGTGTCCTTTCGCGAAGCACTTCAGCGACCTCCTTGGAAGTCCTGAACTTCTCGCGGCCGGCGTCTTCTCCGTGATCGCCTCCCGATGGCTCTCACACTGCGACCGAATTGCAACTGAGAGGATTGTCGCCGTGCAGGTGAACGAGCAGTTGCGCGTAGGCTTTCGTCCTAACATTGTCGCGCACTCCTTTGGGACGGCGCTCGCTGGGCAGCTGTTCGAGCGCTTCCAGATCGAGTTTTCCGGCGTTTGCCTGGCGGGCAGTGTTCTGCCTCGGCGTTTTGATTGGGCGAGCCTAGTAAAGGGTTCTCGTGAGAGGGTACAGCGAGTGCGGAATGATGTAGCGCCTGCAGATTCAGTAGTAAAGTTGGCAGGAATGCTTACGACCTTGGGTACTTCCGGCATTGATGGGTTTGATGAGGTGCCTGGAATAGTTCATTCGCCAAGCAAGCGGCCATGTCATGACTGCGAACAGGCGCATGCTCCGGTGCACAACTTTCGATTCCCATTCCGTCACAACGATCACTTTGTCGGCACAAATCATACGTTGAGGGAATATCTTCCATTCTTCCTCGACGTCGAGCCTGTGGAGTTTGCTCTCTTCACTGAGCTATGCCGCGCCGGCGCCGTAGCCTTGGAGAGTCGGGATTCGGCGGCGGTAGCGTCGGTTGAATTGCGATTTAGATCGCAACACTGGAAATGGGCGAAGTCGACCATTGACGGTTACATCAATGAAAGTCTATTTCTTCGACGGAACTCCACTCTCTTTCTCGTCGAGGAGAGCACCACCGCCAAGGTGATTCGCGGAATGTGGATCCTCGTAGATCATGCGTGGGCGGCGATTGAGCGCGGCGAGCATGACGCTTGTTCTCTTTCGGTACGTCCACGCTTCGCGGCACAGCGCGCAATGGAAGGCGTGTGAGAACTCAGCAGACACTGCATTCCGTTGTCGAGAACTCGCTTCGCAAGCTTGCCTTGGATCGAACCAGCGAAGCTGCCTGGCGCGAGTTCTTCGAGGTGATTTGGCCGGTGATGTTCGCTGTCGCTTACCGCAACCTAGGTGGCAGCACTCCGACGGCAGCGGAAATCTGTCAGGATGCATTTACGCGCGCATTTTTCGACGAGGAATTCCCGGTTCGAATCACGAGTCCCAGTCACTGCATTGCATATGCGCGCCGCCTCGTTCGAAACGGCTGTGTGGACCACTGGAGACAGCAAGCGGCGCGACCGCACCGTCCTCTCGAGGCCGAGGATCGAATATTCGCGAAGGACAACGCGAGTGACCGAGTTCATGAAGCCGAGCTCGCGCGTGAGATCAAGAGCGCGGTGAGGGCGCTCTCACTCGACGATCAGCGGTTACTAGAGATGATGATCTCCGAGCGGCCACGAGATGAGATCGCGCGCGAGCTCGGGCAGAGCTACGGAGGCGTGGTCATGCGGATTCATCGAATCAGAGGCACGCTTCGGAACTCATTGCAAGATAAGGGGTTACTCTGAGGGTGGTCACAAATCGCAATCTCTTTGGCGAGATCTTCGAAATATTGGTCACTTTGGTTCGTTACAGGTTCAACGCAACAACCACCGATAGCCTACGCTTCCGTTAGCATGCGATTCTTGTCTCGATTTCTCAGCACCTCGGATGGCCATCGCGATCCAGATCCAACGATTCCCTTCGCGCGTCCCGCGCTCGAGGAGATTTCGCGCGAAATCCCAGATACTGGCACGCGCTCGGTTCTTGATCACGCCGAGGACGAGGCGCGAGAGATGGGAATTCCTGTTCAAGAGTATTTGGCTGCCGAGTTCTTGCGTTTATCAAGTTCAAAGTATCCCCTTCAGGATTGCTTTGATGAGGAGGAATTGGCGGTTGTCGCTTCGGGCACGAGGCTGGACGAGAACCGCATGGTCCATCTCGCTGGCTGCGAGTTTTGCACGGGTGGGATTGCTGGCTGCAGGCCTGATACTACTTCGATTGAGCGGGCTTGGCTTCCGCTTCGAGAGATTGTCGTCAAGTCGCGGGGGAAGGTGGCGCCAAAGCCTGCCTCAATCGCCGCTGCCGTGAACCGGATCTTTCCACAGGTTCGCAATCAAGCGGAGATGAAACCCCCGTTTCTGAACGACAATTCGGAAGAGGCCCTGTGACAACTGAGGCACGCGACGATCGACTGTCTCTTTTAGCTGTAATCGCACAGCGGGCTTATGAGACGACATACGTTATCACGGCCCTCTTGCAGGCAGCTGAGCGTCGAATGGCAACGATTCGCCAGCCCAGCAGCGGGCGTTCCCCTGCTCATCTCGATGCCACGGAGATACTCGAGAACTTCAAGGGATTCGGCGCCTACCCTAGTCCAGCAAGCAGCATAGATAACTGGCTGCCGAAAATCGAATCGGAGCCGCCCGAGTCAACATACAGTTTGAATCGATTGGCGAGAGTAGTCGCCGAGGCTTGGCGAAATTCTTCTTTGTCTCCAACATCGAGACCGGATGTTCTCGGCATTGCTTGCTCTTTTCTCGCCAATCCCGCCGGTTATCACTCCTTCGAAGTAGCACGATTTGCCGTGGTGTTGGCCCTGCGAGCGCGCTACGGCATTGAGTACAGTCCGAGCGTGGTGGAGTCTTTTCGAAGAAGTTACGACGCGCTACGACTTCGCCATGTCGGGTCGAGAGCCCGCATCCTGAAGCGCGCGTCGAATATCGACTTCTTCCTCATCGATCTCCTTTGTATGGATGGTCGGATGCGCCGTCGGCATTCGGTTGCGAGTCTCGCTCGGTACTATCAGTCATTCCGTGATGCGCCATTTGGAATCGGAGACAGGCGCCCAGTCGCGCTCGCCAGCGAGGACGACGCGCCAGTACTCGTAGGAACGATGCCGGACTTCGGTACCATTATTAACGAAGCGTTTGGGCAACCAACCGGAATACCAGGAATTGACAGCGTGATGGGAGGGCTCCTCAGTCCCGTCATGAACCCCGATGACGTTGGTCATGGTCCAATGAGTCGCGGCGGACTGATCACCCTGATCAGCGGCGCCCCGGGCTCAGGGAAGACCAGCCTGGCGCTGTCGTTAGCTAAGCGCTTGGCCGAGATGGGTTCCGTTGTCAGCTACCTCTCCATGGAGGAACAGTCTCACGTTCTTCGAGCCAAGGCCGCGACGATGAGCGAACCGCTCAGCGAGACGTTTCATGACCTCCTGCCCACCAATGGAGCACTGATTGAGCCGTTGATCGCATGGCCGTCCAGCCCTTCTTTCAAGACTTTGGGCGAGCTCTACGAAACCATCAGATCCGAACTCGCCCAAGAGGACTCCCCTCCCGGACTTGGAGCGTTTCAGATCCCATTTCCGCGCGTGGTTGTAGTTGATAGCATCACTGCGCTGATGGAGCACTTTCCACAGGGAGGTCAGGATAGGGCCTCCGCTCAGCGTATACACCTCACGGAGGTCTTGAGAGGCTTTCGTGAGCTCGGCGTTTGTATTCTGATGATCGGCACTCCTGAGGATGCGGACGATACAGGACTGGCGTATATCGTCGATAATGTCTTGACGCTCTCTTTGGATAGTCATGGCAGCCAGCGCCATCCCCTTCGACTGCTCTCTCTGAACAAGACGCGCCTCCAACGCAGCAGTCGCGGCAGCCATGTGTTTCATCTGGGAGGAGTGAGTGGATGTAGCGTAAGTCCTTCACTGCACGCGGTTCTTCGGGAGCTAAAGCACTTCCCCGATATTCAAACTGATCCGAACCGCCGAGCCGTGTTTTGGGTCCCCAGTGAGAAGGACGTCCAGCAAGCGGGCCTTCCTGGAATCCTGACCGACAGTACTCGGGCACTAACCCGCCGTGATCGAGCGCAATCCTTGTTGTACGGGTCCGGATCAGCGGGGAAGGCAAGACTAGCCCTCTCGATGGCGCTCGAGCCGATCCGCGACGCGGCTACCATGGACGATTGTGTCGCCATTGTTGCGGCTCGCGCACGCGGTGACCGATACAGCGAAAAGGCGGACTTTGAACAGCTCAGACGCAGCCGAATTCTCATTGTAAGTTTCCTCTACGACGAGTTTTACTATCGGCGCGCCTTGGAGAACATCCTTCGCGAGAGATTCGGAAGGCTCCCTCCTCAATCGGAAGATTCGACACGTTCTACCTATCGCTCCGAGTCGGAGGCCCTGTCAGAAGTTGTTTTCTTTCACCCCGGGTTCGTCGATCCCGAAACAGTGGTTGGTCGAATTCGCAGCCGTCTTCTCCAAGGCCAATTGGACGGCCGGCCGTTCAGCAGTGTGGTTCTCGATGGGGTACAGAACGTATTGATGCAGTTTCCGCTTCTTCAAAGCGAACCGCTGCTGTGGCCCACGATATATCGTCTTCTTAGAGTTCAGGGAATCAGTAGCATCACTACGTTTACGTTCTTCGAGCTACAGTCGAAGCGATTGGTGGTGACTCCAGCCGCCGTCCGGAGTGCTACCTCAGATGTCGTGCGAGGTGTCGCTCCTCAAGCTGCCGATCTTTTTTTCAGTCTGCTCGTAGGGTCCTGCGACTATACCTACTCGGTGGCGCGGGCCGAACGAGCCTCCCTCAGACAAGAGCTTGGAGAGCTAATTCAGGTGGTTGAAGAAACGTCACCTGAATCCTTTGCAAGCCTTTCGGTTTTGTGGAATCCGAAGGATTTCTCGTTCAGTAGAGAAGGGCGCTGAGGAGGGGAAGTGGCCCGATAGGTATTAAAGAGTTGGTGACTGCCAGCTTGGCCTGAGCATGCTGGGAAGGCGAATCATTCTGCGAGCTGCCACGGCCATGATCGCGGCGGCAATTGCCTTCAGCGGTGCGGACTCGACTCCTCCAGTGCCGGTAGCCGTGATACGGCTCAGCTCTCCGGGCGATTCGGTCAGGGTCGGAGAAGTCGTCACGCTCTCCGCTACTGTACTCGACGCGGCGGGAGCACGGCTCGCAGGCCGAAGCGTGACCTGGACTACCTCGAGCGACGCGATCGCAACGGTGAGCCAGCTCGGCGAGGTACGCGCAGTCGGCCCCGGTCGCGCGACGATCGCCGCTGCGAGCGAAGGACGATCCGGGTCCGCAGAGTTCAACGTGATCGAGCCGGTCGCCAGCGTCGAACTGACCGCGACGCAGCCCTGGGTGCGGGTGAACGACACGGGCCCGATAACCGTTGTCCTGCGAAGCGCGACAGGCAAGGTCCTCACCGGGCGACCGATCCAGTGGAATTCCGTCACTTCCAGCGTGGCGACGATCAGCTCCACAGGCGTCGCCTTCGGCCTCACGCCGGGCAGCACCGTCGTCACGGCAACCAGTGAGGGACACTCGGGATCGGTCACCGTCCAGGTGGTCGAACGAGTCAGCTCCGTCAGCGTGTCCATCGAGCCTTCGACGTTCTTCATCGGCGACAGCGTGCTCGCAAGGCCGACGCTCCTCGGCGCGAGCGGGCTTGAGCTGACGGGCAGGGCGATCACCTGGTTCGTGAACACTCCCGCCGCGACCGTCGACGCCAATGGAATGGTTCACGGGAGCTACATTGGCGCCGCGACGATCACGGCCCTCAGCGAAGGGATCACGGGCTCGGTTCAGGTTTCGGTGATGGAACACGTGGAGAGCGTCAGCATCGTGATTGCACCGAACCCGATTGCCGTGGGCGCACTTGGATTTGTCGTCGCAGAGGTCCACGGCACGTCTGGTCGCCTGCTCGCCGGAAAACAGGTGACCTGGAGCATTTCAGACTCGAGCATTGTGAGCGTGAGTGCTCAAGGCACGCTGCGCGGACTTCGAACCGGTCGCGCCACCATCACCGCCACGTGCGAGGGCAAGTCGGGGTCGGTCGACGTTATCGTCCAGTAGGTGCTGCAGCCACGAGGCGGTCACACATCTCGCGCACCGAGACGTCCAGCGTTTTTTCGCAGTCGCCCGAGCATCGTTGAATCCCTGGCGAGTAAAGCCACTGCGTGCACCGTATCATCGAGCGCAGCCACCAGCCTATCGCACGCATTCTGGACCCTGAAAGGGGTACGATACGGCCCGCACTAGCATTGTACCCCTTTTTGGGGGCCGATAGCACTCGGAGGTGTTCAGCCCCGAACCCCCCCGAACACTTCGAACGCCCGGCCACTTCCGGAATCCAACGGCGACACCGAATTAGGTGTCTCATCCGGAACCCGAGCCACCCCCCCGCATGCGCGTTCGTCTCCGAGTCGAGCGGCTCCAGGCCATCCTGGCCGCGAGCCGCCTCAGCCAGAACCACTGGGCCATCAAGCTCGGCCTCTCACGCGGCCATTGGTCCGACCTTGTCAACGGACGCCATCCCTATCCCAGCGCGCGCACCCGCGAGCGGATGCTCGAGACCTTCGCCGTCCCCCTGGACGAGCTCTTCGAGATCGAGTCCGCACCGGCCACCCCCCAGGAGGTGGAGTTCCGCTCCGCCATCAGCCACCTCTATCAGATAGAGCGGGAGCTCGCGCAGGGCGGCATGGGCACGGTGTACGTCGCGCGCGACCTGGCCCACGGCCGGCTCGTCGCCATCAAGGTCATGTCGCCGGAGGCAGTCTGCGGCATCGGCGCGGATGCCTTCCTGCGCGAGATCTCGCTCGTCGCCCGGCTGCAGCATCCGAACATCCTGCCACTGTTCGCGTCGGGGGTCGTCGCCGGCCATCCGTACTTCGTGATGCCGTGGATTCGCGAGGGCTCGCTGCGCGACCGCCTCCGCCGCGACACGCGCCTGTTGCCCGGGGTCGCGACCGCGATCACGCGCGGCGTGGCCGCGGCGCTCGGTCACGCGCACGCCGAGCGCATCCTGCACTGCGACGTGAAGCCCGCGAACATCCTCATGCACGGCGACCATCCCTGGCTGATGGACTTCGGCATCAGCCGCATCGTGCACTCCGAGGCGAGCGAGTGGCGCGCGCGGCGCGGGCTCGACAGCTCGGCCGGCACCCCGGCGTACGTGAGCCCCGAACAGGCGAACGGCGAGGGCGACATCGACGCGCGCGCCGACACGTACAGCCTGGCCTGCGTGACGTACGAGATGCTCACCGGACGGCCACCCTTCGAGGGGCCCACCACGCAGGCAATCGTCGCGCGTCGCTTCCTCGGACCACCGATCCCGATCTCCCACCTCGCACCGCTTACCCCCGAGCCGATAATCGAGGCCGTGACGCACGCGATGGCCGTGGATCGCGCCTATCGCACCGCCACACCGGAGGGCTTCTCGGCCGAGCTGGCGAGTGCCGCGCAACACGCGCCCGGCCCCGCCGAGAAAGTCGCCCTCGCCACCACCAGGGTCATGAACCGCCTGCGCGCGCGCGCCGGCCTCGGCGCCACGGGCCGCGGCGGCGCGCTGTCCAACGTCGCGCGCGACCTGCGCATGGCGTACCGCTCGCTGGCGCGCGCCCCGCGCTTCGTGCTCGCCTTCGTGCTGCCGCTGGCGGTCAGCCTCGGCGCCGGCACCACGTTCTATGCGATCACCGACCAGGTGCTCCATCGCGCCTCGCGGGGCGTGGTGCAGCCCCGCGAACTCGTGCGTCTCGCCGTCGCGAAGCGCGAGGTGGCCGATCCGTTCAGGTCGGGCAACACGAACCTCGCCTGGATCGACTATGACCAGCTGCGGCGCGACAGCGTTTCGCTCGCTGCTGTCGCGGCGTACCAGCGCGTCAACGTGAGCCAGGGGCGCGGCGAGCAGTCGGAGCGCCTCCCCGCGATGCTCGTGACGCCCAGCTACTTCCCGATGCTCGGCGTCGCGCCGGCGCAGGGGCGCTTCTACTCCGATGACGAGGATCGCGTCTCGGCCGCGCACGTGCCCTGCGTGGTGGGCTACGAGTTCTGGAAGTCGCGGCTCGGCGGTGCCGCCACCGGGCAGGAGCTCGACCTGAACACGCTGCGCTGCACGGTGGTCGGGGTGGCCCCGGCGGGCTTCACCGGCACGTCCTTCGAGCGGATCGACATCTGGCTGCCGCTGCGCGCCGCGGCATGGGCGTCGATGGGACCGGAGGAGAACCTGTGGAACACCGACCGCAGCCACTGGCTGGAGATCATCGCGCGACGCCGGCCCGGCGCGAGCGATGCCGCCATCATGGGCGCGGCCACTCGAAGCTATCGGGAGCTGGCCAATCGCACGCGCGATCCCAAGCTGGAGGGACGCGTGGTGATCGAGCCGGCAATCGGCGGCGCGGGGCTGGCGGCGAACATGCGCGTGCGCATGGTGCGCTGGCTGTCGGCGGGCACCGCGGTGCTCGTGCTGCTCGTGCTGCTCAACCTCGTGAACCTGCTCCTGTCGCGAAATCTCGAGCGCGGGCGCGAGCTCGCCGTGCGCCTCGCGCTCGGCGGCACGCGCGCCCGGCTGTTCCACGGCATGGCGATGGAGGCGCTGCTGCTCGCCGCGCTCTCGGCCGCGCTCTCGGTGGGGCTCGCCTGGTTCACGGGCCCGCTCGTACGCTCGCTGGTCTTTCCGGGCATCGACTTCGCGCAGCCGCCACTCACGGTGCGTGTGGCTCTCGTGGCCTGGCTCACGGCATTGGCCGTGGCGCTGGTCGTGTCGGGGTTGAGCCTTGCCCAGCTCTCGCGCGCCGATCCGGCACGGCTGCTGAACGGTGGGGGGCGCAGCACGGGCACGCGGCGAAGCCGTCACGGGCAACTGGCATTGGTGGCGCTGCAGGCCGCGCTGTCCATGGCGCTGCTCGTGGCGAGTGCGGCGTTCGTGCGCAGCTTCCGGTCGGCCGCGGGAACGGAGCTCGGCTTCGACATCGGCGGGCTGGCCTACATGGACCTGCCCCTCGAGGAGATGGACACCACCTTCGCCGGCCGCGTGGCGCTCGCGCAGCTGGTGCGGGAGCGGCTCGCCGCCACGCCGGGCATTGCGTCCGCCACGCTGGGGTACATGATCCCGTGGCGCAACAACCGCACGAACGAGCTGTTCGTGCCGGGGCGCGACTCACTCCCGCGGGTGCAGCTGGGGCAGCCGCTGTGGGACGAGGTGACGCCCGAGTACATGAGGACGATGGGGCTGGCGCTGCGACTGGGACGCTTCGTGTCGCGCGAGGATCGCGCGGGAAGTGCTCCCGTGATGGTCGTGAACGAGGCGCTCGCGCGGCTGTACTGGGGGGGAGCGTCGCAGGCGCTCGGACAGTGCATCATGGTGGGCAAGGGAAGTGTCTGTCGCACGATCGTGGGCGTCACCGTGGACCATCGCCTCACCGGTGCGCTCGACGGCGAGCCCGTTCCGGCGTACTTCCTTCCGGTTGCGCAGGCGGCAGAGTACGGGGTGACGCCCAAGGTCATCGTGCGCGTGCGCGGCGACGCGGGCGCGCAGCTCACCATGATCCGCCGGGTGGCGCAGCGCACGCTGCCCGCCATGCATGCCGTGAGCGTGGAGACAATGCAGTCGCGGCTCGACCCGCTGCTGGCCGGATGGCGCGTTGGGGCGGCGGCGTTCACGGCCATCGGCGCCATCGCGGTGCTGGTGGCGATGGCGGGGCTCTTCAGCGTGCTCGCGTTCCTGATCGCCGAGCGTCGTCGGGAGTTCGCGATTCGCGCGGCGATCGGCGCGCAGGTCGCGCAACTGGTGGTGCCGGTGGTGAAGCAGGGCGCGCTGGTGATCGTGGCGGGAGCGCTGGTGGGAATCGTGGTCGCGCGCGGGGCCGCATCATGGCTGCAGCCATCGCTCTTTCACACCGAACTGCTCGACGTGCGCACGGTGAGCGCCGTGATGGCGGCGCTGGTGGCGATCGGGATGCTGGCGTCGATCGGGCCGGCGAGGCGGGCGGGGACGGTGAATCCCCAGGAGGCGTTGCGCGGGGACGGCTGACCGCGGGACCTGGCGCTGGAGTTCCTTCGCATAGAAGGATCGGTCGGGGTTGCCGAGGAATGGCGGAACGGCAGATCCCTCGCTTCGCTCTGGATGACTGCGGGGTGTTACGGCCAACCCGTTCTCGCGCCACTTTTGGCGCATGCGACCCTTCCCCCTGCTCCTCGCCCTGGCTATGGCCGCGACCACCACCGTCGCGGCCCACGCCCAATCCATCCCCCTCCCCGAACACCCGCGCCCAGACTTCATGCGCGCAGATTGGCAGAACCTCAACGGCCAATGGTCGTTCCGGTTCGACAGCGCCAACACGGGCGAGAAATCGCAGTGGTTCAAGAAGAAGCTCACCTCCCCCCGCCCGATAACCGTCCCGTTCTCCTGGGGCTCTCAACTCTCGGGCGTCCCGAACCTCGCCGACATCGGCTGGTACGAGCGTTCTATAGAAGTCCCCGCAGCGTGGAAGGGACACCGCATCTATCTCGTCGTCGGCGCCTCCGATTGGCGCACCAGCGCCTGGCTCGACGGCGCGAAGCTCGGTGAGCACCAGGGCGGCTACACCCCCTTCTCCATGGAGATCACCGCGCTCGTAAAGAGCGGCGCCGCGCAACGCCTCACCATGCGCGTCGACGATTCTCCGCACCCCTTCAAGCTCGAGGGCAAGCAGGGCTACGGCGCAGCCCGCGGGATGTGGCAGACGGTCTACCTCGAGGCGCGCGGCACCGACCCGCTCGAGCTGCTGCACTTCACTCCCGACATCGCGCGCAGCACGGTGAACGTACGCGCGCGTCTCGCCGATCCCGCGCCCTCCGACCTCACGCTGCGCGTCGCATTTCCCAACAGTGGCAACACTCCCGTCGCGTCGCAGCGCATTGCACGCGGCGCACGCGAAGTGCGCTTCGACGTCACGCTCGCCGACGCGCACCGCTGGTCACTGTCGGATCCATATCTCCATTACGTGTCGGCCACGGTCAGCGGCGCCAACGTCGCCACCGACTCGGTGGCCAGCTACTTCGGCATGCGCAAGATCTCGGTGGTGAACCTGCCCGGCACCTCCATCCCCTACGTCGCCATCAACAACGAGCCGGTGTACCTGCAGCTCGCGCTCGACCAGGCGTATCACCCGGGCGGCTTCTACACCTTTCCCAGCGATTCCTTCACGCGCGCCGAGATCCTCAAGGCGCGCCAGATCGGGCTCAATGGGCTGCGCGAGCACATCAAGATCGAAACGCCGCGCAAGCTGTACTGGGCCGACAAGCTCGGCGTCCTCATCATGGCCGACGTCCCCAACTGGTGGGGACCGCCGACCGACATGGCCTTCCGCGAGCACGACTACGCCATGCGCGAGATGATCGAGCGCGACTACAACCACCCGGCGGTCTTCTCCTGGGTCACCTACAACGAATCGTGGGGACTCGGCTCCCAGGTCGACAAGAAGGACGTCTACCTCCCGCTTACGCAGGCGAGCGTGATCGCCTCGGTCAACCTCGCGAAGTCGCTCGATTCCACGCGACTGGTCGAGGACAACTCGCCGTGCTGTGGACGCGGACACCTCGTGACCGACATCAACAGCTGGCACAACTACCTCGCCGGCTGGCAGTGGGAAGCGCTGCTGAAGACGATCAGCGACAGCACCACGCCGGGCTCCCCATGGAACTTCGAGCGCGGCTACACGCAGTCGCGGCAGCCGATGATCAACTCGGAGTTCGGCAACGTCTGGGGCTACAAGGGCAGCTCCGGCGACGTCGACTGGAGCTGGGACTATCACATGGCGGTCGATGCGTTCCGTCGCCATCCGAAGCTCGCAGGGTGGCTCTACACCGAGCACCACGACGTGATCAACGAGTGGAACGGCTACTGGCACTTCGATCGCACGCCCAAGGAAACGGGACTCGGCTTCCTCAACGAGGGCATGTCACTCCGTGACCTGCACTCGGCGTACTACATCTCGCTCGGCACCGAGCTCGCCAACTTCGTGCAGCCGGGCGCGGTGGTAACGGTTCCGATGTATGCCTCGTTCCTCGCCGGCGATCGCGCGGTCGGCGACTCGCTTACCCTCCGCACTGAGCTCTACGGCTGGAACACGCTGGGCGAACGCAGGACGTATGGGACGCAGGCGCGACGCATCCCCGTGCGACCGTACATGTCGGAAGCGCTCGCGCCACTCTCGGTGACGATGCCGAGTGAGCCCGCGGTCGCAGTGCTCACGACGCGACTGGAAGACGCGAGCGGCACGGTGCTGCACCGCAACTTCACGACGTTCGTGGTGCAGGGAACGGCGCCCGCCGAGATGACGCTCGCAGACGGGCGGCGTGCGCGAGTGTCGCGCGTGTCGCCTGCGAGTTACAGCGACGCGAAGTGGTCGCTCAAGCAGTGGACGATCCTCGACAGCCTCAAGGTGAACGGCGCGGGCTCGGGCTACTTCGAGTATCGCATCCCGTGGCCCGCGGGCCTCACGCGCGCCGAGGTGGCCGAGGCGACGTTCATGGTGGAGGCGTCGAGCAAGCGGCTGAATGGCAAGGACCGCGACACCACCTCGAAGGACAATGGCGATTACATGAGGGGCGGGGGACTCCAGGATCCGAGCCGTAATCGGAATTCGTATCCGATGACCGGGCTCACTCCGTATCCGTCGGCGATGACTGTGTCGGTGAATGGGGCGATGGCGGGGCGGTACGAGCTTGCCGATGACCCCGCGGATCATCGGGGGATCCTGTCGTGGGCTTCCCAGTTGAGGGATGGATATCTGAGAGAGGCTGGGTCGTATGGAGAGTTGATTCGGGTGCCTGTTCCGGCGGCGGCGCTCGATGCGGGGGCTCGGAGTGGTTTTCTCGTGGTGAGGTTGTCGGTGTCCGATGCCTTGCCCGGGGGAATTGCCATCTATGGGGCGCACTTCGGGCGGTATCCCGTTGATCCGCAGGTGGTGTTCGTGACCAGGTAGGGAAACGGCAGATCCCTCGCTTCGCTCAGGATGACAAACGCGTGAGGCGGCCTCTGGCATTCACCCCCGAAAATCCGCACCTTCCACGATGCCAGAATCCACCCTGATCGCCGCCGCCCTCGACGATCGCTACGTCATCGAGCGCGAGCTCGGCTCCGGCGGCATGGCGATCGTCTACCTCGCCCGCGACCGCAAGCTCGACCGCGACGTCGCCCTCAAGGTGCTCCGCCCGGAGCTCGGCGCAGTGCTCGGCGCCGAACGCTTCCTCTCCGAGATCAAGATCTCGGCGCGGCTCGACCATCCGCACATCCTCACGCTGATCGACTCCGGGGAAGCGAACGGCTTCCTCTACTATGTATTGCCGTACGTGCGCGGCGAGTCGCTGCGCGACAAGCTCGATCGCGAGCGCCAGCTCGGCATCGAGGAGGCGATCGTCATCACGCGCCAGGTCGCGAGCGCAATCGATTATGCGCACCGCCAGGGGCTGGTGCACCGCGACATCAAGCCGGAGAACATCCTCATCCAGGAGGGCGAGGCGATGCTCGCCGACTTCGGCATCGCACTCGCCGTCAAGGAAGCAGGCGGCAATCGCCTCACGCAGACGGGCCTCTCGCTCGGCACGCCGCAGTACATGAGCCCCGAGCAGGCCACCGGCGACCGCGGGATCGACGCGCGCAGCGACGTCTACTCGCTCGCCGCGGTGCTCTACGAGATGCTCGCCGGCGAGCCGCCTGTGACCGGCGCCAGCGCGCAGAGCATGATCGCGAAGCTGATGACGGAGAACCCCACGCACCTTCGCGTCCTTCGCGACACGGTCTCACCAGAGCTCGACGCAGCCGTCGCGAAGGCGCTCGCCAAGACTCCTGCCGATCGGTTCAACAGCGCGAGCGAGTTTGCGAAGGCGCTGGACGCAAAGCCGAGCGTGCAGGTCGCGTCGCCGAGTCGTAGTCGCGCGCGCGCAGGCGCAATGGTCGCCGGCATCGCGGTGATCGCGCTGGTGAGCGCCGCCGCCTGGCGCTATGGTCATCGTGAAGTCCCCGTGACGCTCGGCGGCAAGACGCAAATCACGTCCACGGGCAACGTGCTGATGCCCGCGATATCGCCCGACGGCAAGCAGCTCGCCTACGTCACGCGCGATTGCAAGGGCAGCCGGTGCACCTTTGCCGTGAACGTGCAGGACGTCGGCGGCAGCACCACGCGCACGATCATGGACGGCGCGACTGCCTCGAACGGGCTCGAATGGAGTCCCGACCGCCGCAACCTGCTATTCACCGGGACCGTCGCCGGCCACGCGGGAGTGCACCTGGTCTCTGCGCTCGGCGGCGCGCCGCGCTACGTCAGCGCGTCCGTCGCGACGTTCTTCGCGGGCGGCGATTCGCTGCTCCTCGGTCCCGTCTTTCACCCGGACTCGGCGTTCTGGATTCGCGTCGCCGGGCTCGATGGTGTCACGCACGACAGCATTCACGTCGCCGGCCCGGGCCAGCTGCTCGGTGCCATCACTGCCGTGCCGGGCACCAACTGGATCGTCACGCTAGTCGTGCAGCCGCCCAAGGGGCTGTGGCAGGTGATGGACCGCAGCGGCAAGGTGGTGGACCACGTGGTGAACGCGTGCACCTGCGGTGGAGTGGCGACGAGCGACGCCGTGTGGCTCTCGCGCGCCGGTGACGGCCTCGAGGAAAGTGTCGTGCGCATCGGGCTCGATCGCGCGAACGGACATCTCGCCACGCGCCAGGACACCATGGCGCACGGGCTGTTCACGCAGTTCTCGCTCACCGCCGACGGCGCGAGCATGGTGATGGACGAGGGAACGTTCCAGCACAGCGTCTGGGCGGTGCCATTTGCCGACGCGATCAAGGGCGACCTGCCCGACGCCGCGCGCATCGCGCGCTCGTCGAGCGCGGTGAGCGCCAGCATGAGTCCCGACGGGGGGCGACTGCTCCTGCGTCGCATCGTGCCCGTGTCGGGCGGCATGAATGAAGTGCGCTATTCGGTGATGCCGTTCGCGGGGGGCGCCGAGGTGCCGCTCGCGGCGACGGGCGCTCCAGTGCGCGCCGTCTGGCGCGATTCGACCAGCGTGTCAGTGCTCACGAAGATTCCATCGGGACGTCGCCTCGCGGTCGTCGACGTACGCAACGGTGCGCAGTCCAACGCGCTCGACCTCCCCGATCCCGTCTACGATTTCGCGGCGCTCGCCAAGGGATGGGCGTGGATCCCGATCACGAACGACAAGATCATCGTGACCGAGAACGGCCGGCGCGCCGAGCATGCGATGCCGGCGTGGTTCGGGGGCATCTTCGGCCTCGTTGCCGACGACTCGGCGCGCCGCGTGGTGTATTACGGCTTCGGCCGCGCGACGGGTGACTCCGCCGGCGTGGGCGCGCTCTCGCTCGACGGTGGGGCGCAGGAGCTGTGGGCGGCGCGGTTCGGCGAGCAGGCCCGGGTGTTCGCGACGCGCGGCCATGGCGCGCTGCTCGGGGTGATGGAGTCGCAGGATGCGTGGACTCTCTATGCGGTGGATGGGCCTGGAAAGGTTGCGCCGCTCGGGACCCTTGGGCGGCCGTTGCTTTCGTTCAGTCCGTCGGGTGACCTCAAGAGGATCGTTGTGACCGAGAGGGATTATCGCGCGGATGCGTGGTTGAATCGGGTGGTTACACGGCCGTAACGACAAGGGAGAGTGATGCCCGACCGCAAGCCACCGCGCCAGGCGCGACTCGAGGAGCTCGAGGATCGGGCTGACCTGCTCGACATGGATGAGGTGCTCAAGAAGGGTACGGCGCCGATGCCCGGAAGGAGCGCGCAGGCGAGGCCCGCGGCCATGCTCAACATTCCCCTCGTGCGTGCGCTGCTGCGCGAGGAGCTGGCCGAGTACGAGCGCTTGCTCCGATACGCCGTCCTGCCCTACGCGCGCATCGCGCCAGGGATGCTGCTGGGGTGGTGGGCATGGGCTGCCCCGCAGGTGTGGGATCAGGAGTTGATCGATCGGGTCGCGCGCATTGTCGACGCCACAGGGGATGGCGAAGACCTTCCGGCGCCCGTTCGCTTCGCGTCGCTACTGTCGGTGCTCGCGCTGCTCGAGGATTCCCCAACATGGCTCGACGCTCCCCTGCAGTTTCTCGGCAAGCTGGGGGAGGACGCGAATGCCCAGATCCTCGACGAGCTTGCGATGGCCGCGCCGGTGATTCCGTCGTCGTATCCCTTTCTCGTCGCGGCGGTGGAGTCGATCATCAAGGGGGATCCCCATCTCGCACCGCAGGCGCTCGCGTTCTACTGCGCCACCATGGGCAGTCGCGATGAGATCATCCGCCGCGTGAAGAAGTGGAGCAAGCTGGTGGCGCCGGAGCATCCGGCATATTCCATGGTCTCGAGCCTTTGCGACCATGGGACCGCGCCGAATGCGCTCCTGGAGTCGGTGAACGAGATGCATCGCTACCTGGCAATCCGCCTCGCAACGGTGGCCTCATCGGAACAGCCGGTGACACGAGTCATCGACCCCTTCACCGGCCTGGCGGATGAGGTTTCCGGCGCGGACTTCAAGGACCATGTCGATGACCATCCGCTGCTGGGGCCGGATGTTGGGGTGTTCTAGCGTCTCCAAGCCGCTCGCTCCGTTCCGCAGTGGCCGCAGTGGCCGCAGTGGCAGTTCCGCTAGCCGCTAGCCGGGGTTAGCTGTGCCTATCGGGCGGGGATGCCGCAGCCGCCACACCAAATACACGACCGCCACGACGTTCACCACCAGCGCCCCAGCTCGAAACAGCGTGAGCTTGCGCGACAGCTCATACGCCTCGAATGGAATCAGCGACCCGGTCGCGAAGATCGTGAGCCACTCCGCCCACCGCTTCTCCAGCCAGAGGCCCACGCCTTCCACGGCGAACAGCACGCCGTAGAGAAGCGACGCGAGTGCCACGAGCGTGATCTTCGCGTGGCTGGCGCCGAGCATCGCGAGCGCGCGCTCCACCAGCGTGTGACCCTGCCGGATGGTGACGTCCTGCAGCCACTCGCGCAGCTGGTCGGCGCGTTCGCGTGACAGCAGCGACATCGCGCCCAGCCCCACCAGGATCAGCGCCGTGGCCTTGACCATCTTGAACAGGGCGATCGCCTCGATCCCGCGGTCGTGGCGGGCGCGGCGCGGCGGATCCTGGGCGGTAGCCGGGGCGGTCATGGGGTGCGGCATGGCAGGAACCAAGCCCGGCGTCTTGCGAACGCGGCCGTCACGTGGGATTCTCCGCCCATGACCAGTCCGGCCGATCCCACGCCCCCAGGCGACGACGTCCACCTCTACGCCACCGACGAGATCACCGTCGAGTGGCGACCGGCGCTCTGCCAGCACAGCGCGAACTGCGTGCGCGCGCTGCCGAAGGTGTTCGATCCTCGCAGGCGGCCGTGGATCGAGATCACCGCCGCTGATGCCGATGCGATCGAGGCGGCGGTGCTCCGCTGTCCGAGTGGGGCGTTGCGAATGACAAGAACCTAGGCGCTGCGCACTGCCTGCCGTCCCCTGAGCAACGCTTCCGTCGCCTACCGCATTGAGAAGCACAGCAGTGCCCCATCCGCCTGCATGAGGTACAGCGATCCGTCCGCCCCCACGGACAGCGCACCGTACGCCGGCCAGCTCCAGATGAGGCGGTGTGTGGTGACGTCTATCGCGTACGTCTGGCGCACGTCGTACGCCGCGCCGACGGGATGCGCCGAGAAGAACACCAGGTTCCTCGTCGCGATCACGCTGCCGGTGATGTCGAAGTCCTTCACCTGAAAGCGCCACTCCAGGCTGCCGTCGGATTCGCGATGCGACTCGACGCCGCGATCGTGCACCAGGTAGACGTGACCATCACCGACCGCGATCTCGGCGCCCACTCCCTCGGTCGGCGTACCCGCGAGCTGGACGTTCCAGTTCACCTTCGGAACCGTGGGGTCGACACTGATGATGCGACCCGGAGCAACGGTGATCACCTGTCCACTCGACGTCACCACGGGCTCCGCAGCCACGGGGAACGTCGCATCCGTCAACTGGCGCAGTTCGGCGCCGGTCGCGGGGTCGTACACATGAAACTGCGACGGACCGTACGACACACTCTGGCCGAACGCGTACAGCTCACCGTTCGCGTACGCGGGCACCCCGGGCGTCTGGTCAGTGATCGGCGCGAACCAGAACTTTGGTGGGTGGCCGCCGAGCGCTGGTGCGACCTCGTATCCGGTGATGCCATTCGGATAGCGACCCATGTAGAAGACGCGACCATCCAACGCCGCGATCTTGTTCGTGCCTCCACCACCGTAGAACCCGTCGTGGTAGAGCTGGGCGCCCGTGGTCGCATCGAAGCCGAATGGGTCGATGCCACTCACGACGTCGATGCGGCCGTCATCGAAAACCGGCGTGCTGTATGAAGGACCCCACGGTCGCTGCCAACGCACCTGCCCGGAGATCGGATCCAGTGCTTCGAGCACCTGCTGCGACGCGTACACCATCCCATTGCCAGTCACGGCCTGGTTGATCCGCGCCGGGAGGTAGTTACCGGGGGGGATCGTAGCTGCGGAGGTCCACCGGAGCCGAATGGCTGCGGGATCCACGACTGCATTCACGAACGCGGTTCGCTGCAGCGATCCGGCGCTCGTGATCCAGTCGGCCGACTGATTCCACGCGACGAGCGGCTTCGGCAAGACGCTGACGGACATCGTGTCGCTCACGCCCTCCACTGTTGCCGAGATGACGGACGTGCCAACGCGCAGCCCGGTCATGGTGCCGTGCTGGTCGACACTCACCACGCCCGGATCGGAGCTCGCCCACTCCGTAATGGTCTGCTCTACGCCGAATCCCAGCGCGTCGACCGGCTGCGCAGTGACGTGAGCGCTCATGCCGGGCGTCAGGTCACCGCGCGTCCATTCTCCCCCAAGCACGACGCGATCTGTGGTTCGGGCGATGACGGCGTAGATGCCGGAGCGCAGGGTGTCGGACGCGTAGAGCGGACAGTTGGCAGAGCCGTCGGCGCCGGAGCTCTCGCGCAGCGAGATCCAGCGCCCGCTGTCGTATCGCGCGATGACCATGGGTCGCACGTTGCCGCCCGCGTCCACGGGCTTGCGCAGGTTGTCACACGCGATGATGATCGCCGCCGGCAGCGACGCGGCGCCGATGTCGAGCCGGAAGATGGAGCCACCCGCGATGCGCGCGTCGCTCGAGAACCCTGGGATGTGCTCCACGGAAACGGTGACCGGCGCCGTGATTACGCCCGCTTTCGGGTAGAGCTTGACGTCCTTCCGTGAGAGAGCGATCGAGTACATCCCGGGCGTGAGCATTCCCTCGGCGCGCGCATCGGAGGGGAGCGTCGCGCTCAGCGAGGCGCTGGATGCCGAGATGGTGAACGTGCCACTGCCGACGACCTGCAGCAGGCCGCTGCTGGAGATGATGGCGACGGTCGTGTCGCTCGTGGTCCATGCCACGCTGCCGCGGGTGCTCGTATTGCCGCTCGCGTCCACGCCTACCGCGGTGAGTTGGCGCGACGTGCCCTCGGTGAGGTACGCGTCGGAGGCGCCGATGATGCGCAGCGAGGTCGCAGGCGCGCTCGAGCTCGCGGCTCCCGCGTCAGTGGCGCTGC
Source organism: Gemmatimonadota bacterium (assembly GCA_028287305.1). Taxonomy (GTDB): domain Bacteria; phylum Gemmatimonadota; class Gemmatimonadetes; order Gemmatimonadales; family Gemmatimonadaceae; genus JAQBPX01. The sequence continues at coordinate 633,711 of JAQBPX010000038.1, read as the reverse complement.
TGCACCCGAGCAACAGCGCGCAGGCGACGGCGGAGCAGATGAGCGAGCTGGTCAGGGGCGAGCGGGGAAATGACATCGGGGGCACTCCAGCGGGGCACCCGAGGTGACCGGCTCAGCCATTGGTGACGTGTGTCGAGGGAATCAGGAGACATACCCGGGCGCGAAACATATGTTCCAAGCGAATGCGACTTACCGATCATCCCGGTCTGGCGCGTACTACTTACCGATCATCCCGTCCGAACCCGCCCTGGCCGTCGTGGCAGTTTCGTCAGCCGCTCGCCGCAGTCGACAAAATCCACGTTAGCTCCCTCGCCGCGAGTGTGAACCTCCCGCGAGACCGATCGGCCTTCCAGATTGCACTCCCATGAACAAGACCCTTCTGGCCGTACTCGCCTTCGCGCCCGCGCTCCTCGCCGCGCAGCAAGCCCCGCGCGCGATCTTCACCGATCCGCCTCACCTCGCGAAGCACGCGGCCACGATGGAGGTGCTGCACATCCCGTCGGGTGGCGTGCAGGTCAATGGCGTGGCTTACCTGGCCGCCGGCGCGAGCGCCGAGAGCCGCAAGCCGACCTTCGTCTTCTTCCACGGCTTCCCCGGCAACGAGAAGAACCTCGACCTCGCGCAGGCCGTGCGCCGCGCTGGGTGGAACGCCGTGACGATCAACTATCGCGGCACCTGGGGAAGCCCCGGCACCTTCAGCTTCGCCGGCAACATCGACGACGCGGCCGCGACGCTCGCGTTCCTGCGCGCTCCGACAAATGCCGCGAAGTACGGGATCGACACCACGCGCCTCGTGATCGCCGGCCACAGCATGGGCGGCTGGGTGGTCTCCCTCCTCGCCGCGCGCGACCACAACCTCCGCGGCGTGATCATGATCTCGGCCGCCGACATGGGCGGCAGGGTGGCCACCATGACGCGAGCGCAGCTCATCCCCTTCATGGCCGACAACCTCGAGACCCTCGCCGGCGTGACCGCCGAGTCGCTCAGCGACCAGATCCTGGCAGACGGCCCGTCGCGCACCATGGCCATCGCCGCGAGGACATTCGGCAGCGTGCCACTGCTGGCGCTCACGTCGGACGATGGCCTTGCCGGCCACACCGACGCATTCGTCAAGGACGTGCGAGCCGCCGGCAACACGCACGTGATCCTGACGCACGTGGCCACGGATCACTCGTGGTCGGACCGGCGAATCGCGCTGGAATCGGCGGTGATCGTGTGGCTGCAGAAAGTGGGGAAGTAGATTGCGGTTTCGACTCCGAGAGGCGTGATGGCCAAGCGGGTAACAGAAGAAGAAATGCGACGCCGATTTGAGGAGCTCCTCACGGAGCTTCTCGAAGATCGTGCCGACCTTCTTGACATGAAGCGCGTGCTCAAGAATCGAGATGCACCCGTTCTCTGGAAGCGCGCGCTGCTCGAGCTCGACTCTCTGGATAACCACCACCCGTAACGCCGAACGTGTCCTCCGCCGCCCTCACCTTTCGCGAGCTCGCCGACTACACTCGCGCCGAGTCCGAGCGCTGGCACAAGTGGCTCGCGTCGCGCCCCGAATCGGTGCTCGAGCTGCCCGTCGGAACGGGACGCACGGCCACCGTGCGCGGCCTCGTGCATCACATCATCGTGGTCGAGCGCCGCTACATCGATCGCCTGCGCGACGAGCCGGTGACGACGTACGAGGCGATCCCGAGCGACTCGCTCGATGCGATGTTCGCGTCGTTCGCTGACGGACGCGAGCGCCTGGACGCGTGGCTCGCGACGGCCACCGACGAGGACCTCGCCCGCCGCCTGGAGTTCGTGACGATCAGCGCCGGCACGCTCACGGGCAGCGCGCGCAAGATCGTGAGCCACCTGCTCCTGCACGGAGTGCGACACTGGGCGCAGCTCGCCACCTCGCTGCGACAGCAGGGGCATGCGACCGACTGGGCGCATGACTTGTTGCTGAGTGATGTGATGGAGTAGCCGGAGCTACTTCTTCCCGACCTCGGCCACCCAGATGGAGCTCTGGCGTTCCGCCACGGGATAGAAGAACCGCTTCCCATCGGAGGTGAAGTCGCTCCGGCTCGACTGGTGCGTGGGGTCCGTGAAACGCACCAGCAGCCTCGCCGTGCCGCCCGTGGCGGGGATGCTCCAGAACGACGCCTGGCCGTTCTCGTCGTGCCGCTTCATGTAGATCGAGTGGCCGTCCGGCGACAGCAGCGCAGATTCCGCCGACTCCCGGTTGAACGCGAACGGCACGACGCGCACCGCGTGCGTCGCCACGTCCACGAAGGCATACGAGCTGTCGCCCACGAGCACCAGCAACTGCCTGCCGTCCGGGGTCCACATCGGACGAAAGTTGGTGTGCATCGCGATCACGGTGTCCGCCGGTGACCAGCTGCCGTTGGCCCGGCGCTCCGTGACGTACACGTTGCCCGCGTTCTGCTGGTCGTAGAACTGCAGCCGGTGCCCGGTCGGAGACCACACGGGATAGCTCTCCGAGCCACCATCGGGCTTCGGGTATTCCACCGGACCGCCATCCACGGGCATCACCTCGATGTCTCGCTGCCCCCGGCGCCACGAGTGATACGCGAGCAGCGTTCCGTCGGCCGAGAGCGACGGCGCGAACACGGGAAATGCCGAGACGTGCGTGAGCTGCTGCGCAGCGCCGCCGCCGATCGGCATCCGCCAGACGTTACTCATGCCGCCGAGATCGGAATCATAGAGGAGCCACTTGCCATCGTTGCTCAGGTTGGCGCTCTCGATCACCTGGCTGCCGTTCGTCACCTGACGCGCGGTGCTCGCGTCGGCCACGCCCTGCTGCGGGATGTCGATCGTCCAGATGTTGGATCGCGCGGTGTACACCGTGTAGGCCACGCGACTGCCATCGCCCGACAGCGACGCGCTCTGCGGACCGAGCCCGGTGGTGAGGCGCACGGGATCGCCCTTCGCGACACCGCTGCTTCCGACGCCCACGCCGTACAGGTCGCGTACACCGTCGATGTCGCTCACGAAGTACAGGCTCCTGCCGTCGCGACTCCACTCCGGCGACTCGTGCATGCTTCCCTTGGTCGTCACCTGCACCGGCGCGGCGCCACTCGTCGGCGACACGAGCCACAGGCGACTCGGAGCCGTGTTGCCGAAGTTGGGCCCGACCACCAGGTAGGTCGCGTTGTCGCTCGCAAATGCGATCCATTCTCCGGTGGGGCTCCAGGCACAGCTGTACGATTCGACCTGCTTCGCCACGAACGTCGTGGCCTCGCTTCCGAGCGTCGTGATGAGCAGGCTGTCCCCGCGCACGAACGCGATGCGCTTGCCATCGGGCGCCCACGTCGCGCAGGTGACGCCGTCGCGGTGGGAGTGCGCGACCACCTGGCGCGAGGAACCGCCCAATGCCGGCGAGACGGACACGCCGCCGCGGGTGAGGAACAGCAGCTCGCTCCCATCCGGCGACCAGCGCGGGAATTGTTCGCGCGCGGTAGAGTCGTCGGATAGCGCGATAACGCGACCGCCCGAGACCGCGCGAATGTAGATGCGCATGCGAAGCGTGTTGCCACTCGCATACGCTAGCAGCTTGCCGTCGGGCGAGAGCGCCGGATGCACCTGCATTCCGTCTTCGCTCGTCAGCACCACGGACTTGCCGATCACGAGCTCCGGGATGCGCGTGCGCTCGCGCGTCGCCGCCCAGGTGCCCAGCGCGGCGAGCGCGACGCCACCGAGCGCCGCGTACGTCATGCGGCGGCGCTTCCTGATCGCGGCGGTGCGCACGGAGTCGGCGGGCATCACCGGCGTCGTGCGTCCCTCCACTGGCGTGAGCCCCGCGCTCGGCGTCGAAAGTGGCTCGAGCGCGTGCAGCAATTCGTCGGCACTCTGCCAGCGATCGGCGGGGCGCTTCTCCAGGCAGCGCATCACCACGCTCGCAAGCGCGGGCGACAATCCCGGGCGATGCACGGTGATGGGCTCGGGCTGCTGCGACACGTGCGCGGCGAGCACCTGCTGCGGCGTGGCGCGCACGAAGGGCAGGGTGCCGGCGAGCAGCTCGTACGCCATGACGCCAACGGAGTAGAGGTCGGCGCGATGATCCATGGACGGATCGGCGCTCGCCTGCTCGGGCGACATGTAGCTCGGCGTGCCGAGTGCGATGCCCATGGACGTGAGCTGCGACGTGCTGGTGGCCTGGCTCACCGCGCGCGCGACGCCGAAGTCGGTGACGAGTGCGTGACGTCCCGAGAGCATCACGTTGTCGGGCTTGATGTCGCGGTGCACGATGCCGCGCGCATGTGCGGCGCTGAGCGCGTCCACGATCTCCATGATGAGGCGAACGGCCTCGCCGACGGGCAACTCGTGGTCGCGCGCGAGCCGCTGGCGCAGCGACTTCCCCTCGACGAACGGCATCACGTAGTAGAGCATCCCATTCGCCTCGCCCGAGTCGAGCAGCGGCAGGATGTTGGGATGCTGCAGCTGCGCGGCGATCTCGATCTCGCGCAGGAACCGCGCGGCGCCGACGGACTCGGCGACCTCGTCGCGGAGGACCTTGATGGCGACCTTGCGGTGGTGCTTGGTGTCTTCGGCCAGGTACACCGTGGCCATCCCGCCGGCGCCTACTTCCTTCTCGACCGTGTACTGGCCGGTCAGGGCATCGTTGAGGCGCTGGATGGGGTCCATTGCGCCAAGATACCGTTCTTTGGCGGGCGGGGCCAACTGCAGCTGCTTTCGACACGGATTTCACGGGGCGCGCTTCGCTCGCCACACGGGTACTGCCACAGACTGAGTTGGAATGGTCCTCGGCGATAGTGAAGCTCGCCCTATCCTGGGAGATGGAAGAGCAACATGGCCGCAACCATGATGGGCTGGTGCTCGGGGGACTCTCTGGCGTTGCCCTGAAGGCGTTCTACGCCGTGTACAACGGAATGCCGCGTGGCCTGCTCGAGTCGGTGTACCGCGCGGCGCTAGTGGTGGAGATCCAGTATCTCGGCTACCACTGCGAGACCGAGTTCCCCGTCACGGCCGCCTGGCGCGGGGTGACTGTCGGGCAGTTCCGCCTCGACATACTCGTCGCGAAGCAGCTGGTGATCGAGGTGAAGGTCGCCCGCGCGATCCACCCCATTCACAAGTCCCAGCTGCTCAACTACCTGGTCTTGAGCAAGCAGCCGGTAGGATTGGTCCTCAACTTCGGCCCCAAGGCGCAGTTCGAACGAGTCGTGGGCCCAGCGGCACGAGGAAAGCGCTAGCGCCCTACCCGTGTGCGCGCCCAGCGCGCCCGTGAAATCCGTGTCTCAAGCAGTTGCAGTTGACCCCTGCAAGATGGCCCGTACGCGAGGAATCACCTCAGCCCCATACAGCTGAACCCCGCGCATCAAGACATCATGCGCCATCGGCCCAGAACTGTACTTCATGTCGAACCGGTGAACGCCCAACGCCGTTACAGTGGCCGCGATCTTCTGAGCCACGGTCGAAGGCGACCCCACGTACATCGACCCCGAATCCGCCTCACGATCGAACTCGAGTCGCGACGCAGGCCCCCACCCGCGCTCCGACCCGATCTTGTTGCGCATCACCTGATACGACGGCCACAGCTCCTCGCGCGCCTGCTTGTCCGTATCCGCCACGTGGCCGGGGGAATGAACCCCGACCGGCAACACTGGTCGGCCCAGCTCGCCGAGCGCGCGATGATAGAGCTCGATAAACGGCGTGAAGCGACGTGGGTCGCCTCCGATGATCGCGAGCATCATCGGCAGGTTGTGATGCGCCGCGCGCACCACTGACTCCGGGCTGCCGCCCACGCCGATCCACGTCGTGAGCGCGCCGCGCTCCGTGCGCGGATACACGCTCTGCTGCGCCATCGGCCCGCGCACCGTCCCCTTCCAGTTCACCGGCTCGCCCGTGCGATCGTGCTCGAGCACCTTCACGAACAGGTCGAGCTTCTCCTCGAACAGCTCCTCGTACCTGTTGAGCGGGAAGCCGAACAGCGGAAAGCTCTCGGTGAAGCTGCCGCGCCCCAGGATCACCTCGGCGCGACCATTCGAGAGCGCGTCGAGCGTGGAGAAGCGCTGGAAGACGCGCACGGGATCGTCGCTGCTCAGCACCGTGACGGCGGAGCCGAGCCGGATGCGCGAGGTGCGTGCGGCGATGGCAGCGAGGACCATCTCGGGCGAACTCACGGCGAAGTCCTGCCGGTGATGTTCGCCGACGCCGATGAAGTCGACGCCAACCTGGTCGGCGAGCACGGCCTGCTCGACGAGGTTGCGGATCACCTGCGCCTGGTGGAGCATCTTGCCGTCGGGACCGGTGGTGACGTCGCCGAAGGTGTCGAGGCCGAGTTCTATGTATGGTGCGGTCATGTGTTCGTGTCGGTCGAAAAGGTTCAGTACTAAGATAAATATAATGAGTTAACCCCCATTCCGCTGGTTGCGGACCGTCGCGCGATTGTATACAAATGGGGATGCCAGAAACGACCACACGCACGCGCATCGACTCCGTGGACCTGCTGCGCGGCGTCATCATGATCCTGATGGCGCTCGACCACACGCGCGACTTCTTCGGCGACGCGGCCGCGAACCCCACCAACCTCGCGACGACCACCACCGCGCTCTTCTTCACGCGCTGGGTCACGCACTTCTGCGCGCCAGTGTTCTTCCTGCTGAGCGGCACCGGCGCGCGACTCTCCGCCGCGCGCCGAGGCACCGCCGGCATCTCGAAGTTCCTGCTCACGCGAGGACTCTGGCTCGTGCTCCTCGAGGTCACCGTCGCGCGGTTCGTGTGGCAGTTCAACCTCGACTATCGCGTCACGATCCTCAACGTGATCTGGGCGCTCGGCTGGGCCATGGTCGCGCTCTCGGCGCTGGTGTGGCTGCCGAAATGGGCGATCGGCGCGTTCGGCGCGCTGATGATAGCGCTGCACAACCACTTCGACGGGATGCAGCTCGCGAAGGACTCATCGCTCGGCTGGCTGATGACCGTGCTGCATCGCCCGGGGTTCCTGTCGATGTCGCCGGAGCACACCGTCTTTGTCGCCTATCCACTGATTCCATGGATCGGCGTGATGGCCGTGGGTTACTGGCTGGGCGGCGTGATGCAGATGGAGCCTGCGCGACGCAAGACATGGCTGCTCCGACTCGGCCTCGGCGCGCTGGCGGCGTTCGTCGTGCTGCGATTCGCGAACGTGTATGGTGACTTCTCGCCCTGGAAAGCGCAGGCGTCGAGCTGGTTCACCGTGCTGAGCTTCATCAACACGTCGAAGTATCCACCGTCGTTGTTGTACCTGCTGATGACGCTCGGCCCCGCGCTGCTCGCGCTGCGCGCGCTCGATGGAGTCGAGGTGCGCGGCGTGTGGCAGAGGGTCGTGTACTACGGTCGCGTCCCGATGTTCTACTACCTGCTGCACGTGGTGATCATCCACCTGCTCGCGATGATCGCGTCGCTCGCGCGTTACGGCACCGCGAGCTACATGGTGCAGAGCCCGAGCCTCGACAAGTTCCCCGCGACGCAGCCGCCCGGGTGGCCGGCGCCGGTCGTGGGGGTGTGGATGGTGTGGCTGCTCGTGGTCGTGCTGGCGTACCCGTGCGTGCGGTGGTATGCGGGAGTGCGGGCACGGCGGAATGACTGGTGGTTGAGTTACCTGTGAGCCGGTCTTCAGGGTGAGATGAGCTCGGCCACCAGCTGATTGCCGGCAGGCGAGAGATGACCCTCCACCACGTCGTGCCAGAGTGGCGGCAGGGTCATCGCGCGAGCCCGGATCATCGGGAGCAGGTCGATCGTCGGGATGCGCAGCCCGGCCAGCATCGCCGCAATGCGATCGTTGGGAAGGCTCGGTAGCGCGCCGTACACCTGGTCGCGCTCCGGCATGAGCACCACCGTGAGCGGAATCGCGAGACGCTGTGCGTCGTCGCGCAACGCCTGGATCACTCCGCGATGCGCGTCAAGTCGCGTGGGAGTGAACGCGTCGACGTTGTAGATCCACCGGCTGCGGTAGCCTGCGCTGGGCGCGGGCGCTGACGTCGACGTCGCCGAGGAATCGCGCGACGCGCCACGAATGCGACGCCAGGCGACGTGCGCGTAGAACGCCAGACGGCTGTTGCGCACGGCGAAGCTCGCGAGGCGGTTCGCCCGCGAGTCGGCCGTGCGCGACAGCGAGCCGCGCGCGTCCACGTGCGAGCCGGGCACGGGGTTCACGCCGAACTCGATATCGTTGCCGATGTACACCACGAGATACGCCTGCGACGTGCGCGGGTGCGTCGCGAGGTAGCGCCGGAGCGCGAGGCACTCCTGGCTGAGCGAATAGCCGCCGACGCCGAGGTTCACGGTGCGCTCGTGCGCTCGCGCGGCGATCAGCCAGGTGAAGGTCTCCTCGGCGTTCACCTCGTTGCCGAAGACGTAGGAGTCGCCGGCGATGGCGATCGTGCTGTCGGTCGTGTACGTCTGCTGCTGCACGGCGGCGCGGAGGGGGACGCGGTGGCCAGCGGCGTCAGTGTGGATGGTGATGGTGCGGCCGACCCAATTCAACTGCGTGGTGATGTTGGGCTTTAGGACCCAGCCGAGTTCTGGATCGGGCTTGAGCGTGCCCAGTGAGGAGGTGGTGCGGATGTTCTCGGCTGATGGGTTCAGGCGGAGGAGGAACTCGGCGAGGACGAGGCTTAGGAGGATCGAGGTCAGGAGGAGGCGGCGGGGGGACATTCTTCAAAGTACCAGCTGACTGCGGCTAGCGGCTGACGGAACTGACACTCCACTACGGCTGAACCTCGGCTACTGCGGCTCAGGGCGGCTGGTGCGGCTGGCGGCTGCTGCGGCTGCTGCGGCTACTGCGGCTGCTGCGGCTAGGGCGGGTTGTCTCGCGCGATGATCCGGTGAGCTGCGCGGGTGAACGATGACGGCAGTGCGCGCGCTCGGTGCCATCGTGCGCGCATGCGAAAATACAAGCATCTACGAGTCTACATCGAGGCCGAGCGGCTCTCGCTCGACGTGGCGGAAGTGTGCAACCGACTGCCGCGTCGCCGAAACGGAATGGTGCTCGACCAGGCGGTCGCCGCGGCCAATTCGGTCCCGGCGAACATCGCCGAGGGCAGCAAGCGCGAGACCAATCGCGACTACCACGTCTTCCTGGGCTACTCCAGCGGCAGCTTGGCGGAACTCGACGTGCACCTCGTGCAACTGCGCACCAGCTATCCCGCCGCGAAGGAATTTCCGAAGTTCCTGGTGCGCCGCGCGCAGGTGGAGCAGCTGCTGAACGGCCTGATAACGACCGTGTGCCGGCGCATGCTGACCGAACCCGAACGCTACCGGAAGGATCAATGAGTGGCCGCCGTTAGCCGCCGTTAGCCGCCGTTAGCCGCCGTTGGCCGCCGTTAGCCGCCGTTCCGCCAGCCGCAGTGGCCGCCGTAGCCGTTGTAGCCGAGGTCCAGCCGCTACTGCCGTGTCAGTTCCGTCAGCCGCTAGCCGCAGTCAGCCGCTAGCCGCCGTCAAACCCCCCGAATGTCCCCCGAAATGCCCCGAGGAACCCGGAAAATCAGGATTGGCAAACCGCCCTCCCGGCTCCCAGATTGGCGCATGCCCGAGCCCATGGATCCCCACACCGCCGAGCAGATGGCGGCCGCCCTCCGGGACACCGGGCGCTACCGGGTGGTGGAGCGCCTCGAGAAGCGCGCGAGCTACACCGATCGCCGGTGCACCGAGCCGCGCACCGGGCTCTTCATCGACGTCGAGACCACGGGGCTCGACCCCGCGCTCGACCGCATCATCCAGGTCGCGCTGCTGCCCTTCACCTTCGATCGCGAGGGCAACGTCTACGAAGTGCAGGAGTGCGTGACGATGCTCGAGGACCCCGGGATCCCGATCCCACCCGAGGTCACAAAGCTCACCGGCATCACGCAGGAAGACGTGGCCGGGAAGCACATCGACGACGCGCGCGTCGACGAGCTCGCGACGGCGAGCCAGCTGGTGATCGCGCATCACGCGCGCTTCGATCGCGCGTTCGTGGACCGCCGCTTCGACGCGTTCCGCGAGCACCACTGGGCGTGCAGCATGGAAGACGTGCCGTGGGCCGAGCATGGGATCACGAGCGCGAAGCTGGAGTGGCTGGCATTCGCGCACTGCGGCGTGTTCTACGATTCGCATCGTGCGGATGCGGACTGTCACATGGGCCTGCACCTGCTCGCGACGCCGCTGCCGAATGGCGAGATCGCGCTCGCATCGCTGCTGCGGAGCGCCAGGGTGAAGATGGTGCGCGTGTGGGCCGAGTCGTCGCCGTTCGACTCGAAGGACCTGCTCAAGCGCCGCGGCTATCGCTGGAACCCGGAGGGCCGGGGGCACGCGAAGACCTGGTACCGCGAGCTGCCGGAGGAGAAGGTCGAGGCGGAGATGCAGTGGCTCGCCGCGGAAGTGTACCCGCCAGGCACGCCGAACCGCGCGAAGCTGCAACCGCTCGACCGCAAGCTGCGCTATTCAGAGCGCGCATGAGGCGTGTCGTCGCGCTGGTGCTCGCGGCCGGCGCGCTGCTCGCCCCGTGCACGGCGAGTGCGCAGCGAGCGAAGGCCTTCGCGGTTCCCGATTGGGCGTTCCCCTTCTTCTCGACTGACTACTCATCGCTCAAGCCGCCTTACGACAGCGTGACGCCGCTGCGCGTGCCGGGGAGCGACCGGTCGTTCACGAGCGCACAGGTGCACGACCAGCTCAACCCGCCGGATTGGGCGCCTGGCGCGCATCCGGCGGCGCCCGCGGTCGTGTTGCATGCGCCGGCGCGCGTGAACTTCGCCTGCGGCTACTGTCACTTGCCGAGCGGGCTCGGTCGCTCGGAGAACGCGATGCTCGCGGGGCTACGCGTGGACTACATCAAGCGGCAGCTCGCCGACTTCAAGACGAACGCGCGACACAGCCCCGTCGACAACAGCTTCACGCGACGCATGCACGAGATGTCGCTCGTCGTGACCGACTCGGAAGTGGATGCGGCCGCGCGCTACTTCGCCGCGCTGAAGCCGATGCGCCGCGCCACCGTGCAGGAACGCGAGAGGATCCCGGCGGTGTGGGCGGTGGGCGGCCTGTATGCCGTGCGCCCCGGTGCGGATTCAGAACCGCTCGCGGGCCGGCTCATCGAGGTGACCGATGACCTCGAGCGCCACGAGCTGCGCGACGCGAACGACAGCTTCACCACGTACGTCCCGGTGGGCAGCGTGAAGCAGGGCAAGCGCATCGCGACCACGGATGACCTCATGAGTCCCACGCGCTGCGTGACGTGTCACGGGCTAGGAGTGCGCGGCACCAGTCTCGCGCCCGGCATCGCCGGGAGGTCGCCCACGTACCTGCTGCGCCAGCTGCTGGCGTTCCGCGCGGGCACGCGCGCGACGAGCACGAGCGGCCCGATGCAGAAGGTGGCGTCGCGGCTGTCGCTCGATGAGATGGTGGCGGTGGTGGCGTATGTGGGCACGTTGGTGCCGTAGGGGACGGGTTCGGCGCGCAAACCTAATTAAGGATCCTCCATAGTTAGGGATAGGCGATAACCCTTATCTCACATCGAGCGTCCCGGACTCGACCCGCTCGATCAGCGCCAGCATGCCTTCGACCTCCCATGCCTGGTTGCGCGCGCCGCGCGTGAGGGGGATGAGGACTCCTGCTGACTGCAGCTGCTCGATTGCCTGGTAGACCGCTGCCTTGGCGCGACCCGTGACCGCGGTCGCGACTGGAGCCGAGATGATGGGATGCGCCACGAGCACGTCGATGAGTGCCCACGCTGCGGCGCCGGCGCGCGGAGCCGCCGGGTGCGATGCGAGCATGGCGCGCCAGCGTTCCCCGCTCGCCAACGCAGCGTCGAGATAGGACTGCGCAAGGTGCGCCGACCGGGCGGTCGCGATCGCGAACTGCTCGATCCAAGCGTTGACGTCATCGCCGCGAAAGCGGGTGAGCCCCTGGATGTAATGCTCCCTCGCGGAGGCGAGCACGACACTGATCGGCGGCAGGTAGTCCGGCGCCACTCCGCGCTTCCGGAGCACGACCTGGATGAGCGCGCGTCCAGTTCGCCCGTTGCCGTCGTCGAATGGATGGATGGTCTCGAACTGTGCATGAACGAGCGCCGCCTGCACGAGGGGGGGCAGCGTGTCGTCGTTGATCGCCTCGCAGAGGTCATCCAGCAGTCGCGGCACTTCGGGGGGCGGCGGCGGGACGAACGCGGCACCGCATGGCGTGTACTCGTTGCCGCCGATCCAGTTCTGGCGAGTGCGGATGCGTCCCGCGATCGTTTTCTGCGGACCCGGCTCGAGCAGGCGCGCGTGAATGCTCGTGATCTCGTGCATGCCGAAGCGGTCGACTCGCGAGGCCTCGTCGATCGCCAGCACCATGGCATCGATGTTGGCGAGGATCTCGCGCGCACTCGGGCCGGCGGGCACTCCGGCTTCCCATCGCGCTTCCGCGCGAGCGAGCGCCCGAACCCCGATGTCCATTCCCTCGATCCGGGAGGAGGCGATCGACTCTGTCCGGAGGAGCAGCCGAGCGAGGGGGGCGAGTGCAGCGCCCCGCGCATTCAGGGCGTGCAGGGCCTGCTGTGCACCGGAGACCGCGCCCGCGAGGTCCGCACCGAGGGTCAGTGTGAGCGAGGACAGTGTGTCCGGTACGAACGGGTGATAGCGGCACGCGCGCCGGTGCTTCGGCGGGGCGTGCGCCGCGGGATCGTGCGGCCAAGTGAGGTCGAGGAGCTGTCCGGGCATGGCTGACCTGTCTGGATAAACTGAACTAGCAGCCGTCCATAGTTCAGGATAACACCTAAACTGAACTATGCGCAATCGCAAGTTCAGGATACCCAACCTACTAGCCTTCTAGTTGACAGAAGTCGTAGAACACCATATTGTCTACTAGACCTCTAGTAGGAGACGCCCCGTGCCCAGCTTCACCGACCGCGAGCTCGACCTCATGAACGTCCTCTGGGACCTCGGCTCCGGTACCGTGGCCGAGGTCCGCGAGAAGCTCACCGACGACCTCGCGTACACGACCGTCCTCAGCCTGCTCCGCACCCTCGAGGCCAAGGGGTTCCTTCGACACGAGGGGGAGGGGAAGGCGCACCGCTACTTCCCCACAGTCGCGCGGCACGAGGCCGAGGCGAGCGGCGTGAAGCACCTGGTGGACAAGGTGTTCCAGGGGTCGGCCGAGGCGCTGCTCACGCAGCTGGTGAGCGATCGGGGACTGTCGCGCGAGAAGCTCGCGAAGATGCGCGCGCTGCTCGATGAGCGGCTCGGCGAGCCCGAGAAGCATGAGGACGCGAACTGATGCTCGCCTTCATGCTGTACGCGACGATCATCGGCGTGCTGTTCGCGGGGGCGGCAGCGGTGGTCGAGGCACTGCCTGTCCTGTCGGCGCGAAAGCGAATGCTGTGGCTCGTGGCGATCGCCGGGACGATCGTCATGTCTGGCGCAGCGGTGATGACGTCGACGAAGGCATCGCGCGTGAGTGACGCTGGAAACGCGCAGGTGACGCAGCCGCTGCCGGCGGCGCGCACTCCTGTCTCGACAACGACGATCCCAGTCAGGCAAGGTGTGGCCAGCGCGCCTGATGAATCGGTCGCTGCCTCACCGTCGCTCGGCGCCGACGCCGGCCTGCTCCTGCTCTGGATCCTCGGCACCATTGCCTGCGTCGCACTGCTGGGGACGTCGGCGTGGCGCGTGTCGCGCATGCGCAGCGCGTGGCGGGAGCAGGTGATCGCCGGCGTGCCGGTGCTCGTGTCGCATGACGTGGGCCCCGCGGTGATCGGCCTGGTGCATCACGAAATCGTGGTGCCCGCATGGGTCGAGACGCTCGACGAGCCGGCGCAGCGCACGATCATGACGCATGAGCGCGAGCACCTGCGCGCCGGCGATCCACTTCTGCTCTGGGGCGCGACGCTGCTCGTGTCGCTGATGCCGTGGAACGCGCCGCTCTGGTATGCGCTGCGACGCCTGCGTCATGCGATCGAGATGGACTGCGACGCGCGCGTACTGCAGGCGCGCGTGGACCCGCGCGCGTATTGCACCCTGCTGCTCGACGTGGTCGAGCGCACCCTTGCAGGCGTGGCGCCCGTAGCGGCGCTCGCCGAGCCGTCAACCATGATCGAACGGAGGATCGACGCCATGACTCGCACTGCGCGCACTGCCTCGTGGAAGGTGTACCTCGCCGGCGCCGCAGCCGCGGCGCTCGTGGTCGCAGCGTGCTACACGCCCAGGCCCGAGCTGGCGCCGAGGGCGCGGGCGCATGAGCTGATCGGGGAGCTCGCGAGCCTGATGAAGAATGACTCGGTGGCGAGCAGCATCACGCCCGCGGAGCGGCAGCAGCTGGCGAGTGCGGCGGGTAGCAAGCCGCTCATGTTCGAAAACAAGGCAGGTAGTGCTGCAACGACCGAGGCGCCGCGTATGTCTGGCGCACTCTCGCCGCAGCCGAGACGCGCCATCGAACTCTATTACCCCGGCCTGGGTGAGCGATCAGACACGACGCAGGTGGTAATTGCCCTGGTGTATGGCGCCGATGGAAAGCTCAAGGCGCACGACCTGCGAAAGATCACCGATCCGCACTATTCCTCAGGAACGCACATCGAGCACTCGAGCATCGAGCTGCATCATGAGTTGAACGCGACGATCCTCGTAGCCATCGAGGCAAGGAACCAGCCGTCGAAGGTGGACCCCTCCGACTTTCCGGACGTCGGTGCCGTACTGCTTACTCACCTCACCAACGACGCCATTGGCCGGGTGACGGACTCGATCATTGCGAAGGACTTCCCCGAGGCGCGCACGATGACGAGCGGTGCACTGATCATCGTCGTGATCTATTCGCCCGATGGACGGCTGCTCGAGAAATTCGCCAAGGCGGTCACGCATGACGCGGTGTTCAAGCCGAATTCTGACCACATACGGGATGACTTGACGGGCAACGACATGTTGGCGCTTGGCTCACCGCACCCCCTGGATGCGATGCAGATGCTGATCGTGGGCCCCCTGGATCACGCACCACGCGTGGTCGTCATTTCCGCCGTGACCATGGGAGCGACTTCGAGGCCTGTGTCGCGATCCGCAAAGGAAGCATCCTCGCCGTACGAAGGCATGGGCATGCGCGTGGACTCGATAGCGCGCGCCGATTTTCCGGAAGCTTACCGTCCGATGGAAGACGGCATGATCATCGGCGTGATCTTCAATCCCGATTTCACCGTGAAATCGAAGTTCGCGAAGCACGTAGCCCTCAGCGCGATCTTCAGGCCCAATTCCTCTTATCCAGGCCAACTGGAGTCGACCATCCACGATGGCCTCGCGCTCCTCAGCCTGGCATCGGACGGAAAGCTGCCGAAGCTCCTGATGGCCGCATCGCAGGTAATGCGCGCCGCGCCGCACGCCATCCTCGCGATGGGGGTGGCGGAGAAGTAGGCACGGCAACGGCTGGTCCCTCGCGTTGCCCAGGATGACTGCGTGGGTGCTCCCCGCAGCCCTGTAGTGCAAGCCATCAGCCCCATGCCGTAGTTACTTCAGCCCGAAGACCGCCGCCCCAGCCACAAGCCACACGCCAGCTGTTACCAACACCCCACGCCCCCTACGGCATCCCGAAGCCGGCCCCGCGCAGCGCCCGCCCCGGCCGCGCTGACGTGAACTTCCCGTCGGCCAGCACCACCTCCCCATTCACGAGCACCCACTCGACTCCCTTCGATATCTGATGGGGCTTCGCGGGGGTCGCGAGGTCGATGATCGTCGCGTCGTCGAACACCACGACGTCGGCGAACATCCCCTCGCGCAGCAGGCCGCGATCGCGAATCCCGAGTCGTGACGCGACGCCTCCCGTCATCTTGCGCACGGCCTCCTCGAGCGTGAAGAGGTGCTGCTCGCGCACGTAGCGTCCGAGGATCCGCGGGTATGAGCCATAGGCGCGCGGATGCACCATGTTCTTCGCCGAGTCGGGATCGAAGCTGCCGGCGTCGGTGCCGATCACGACCCATGGCTGCGCGATCTGCAGCCGCACGTTGTCCTCGCTCATCGAGAAGTTGATCTTCGAGAGGTCGCGCCCCTCGCTCGTGATCAACTCGACGATCGCGTCGGGCCACGGCAGCTTCATGTCGTCGGCAATCTCGCTGAGCAGCTTGCCCTCGTACTTCGCGTGCTCCGGCTTCCGGAAGTCGGTGATCATGTAGAGCGTGGGGCCCTGCCGCTGGCAGAGGACGTGACCCTTCGGGTCCGCCATTTCGCGCACGATGCGCGCACGCGTGGCGGCGTCGCGCAGGTTCGCGAGCAGCTTGCCGTTCTCGGATGCCCAGTCGGGGATGCACTCGCCGAGGTTGTTGCCGCTGTACGGGTACGGGTACATGGTGGCGCCCAGGTCGAAGCCGCTCGCACGCGCCGAATCAATCTTTGCGATCACCGCCGGCGCCTTGCCCCAGTTCTCCTTGTTCGACGTCTTCAGGTGATAGATGTCCACGCGCACGTGGCCTTCCACTCCGATGCGGAAGGCTTCGTCCATCGCCTGGAAGATCGAGTCGTCTTCCGAGCGCATGTGCGTGATGTAGCCGCCATGATACGGCGACATCGCCTTCGCCATCTCGACCAGCTCGCGCGTGCCCGCGTAGCCGCCGGGGGGATAGATCAGCGCGGTGGAGATGCCGAACGCGCCGTCGTGCATCGCGTTCCGCACCACCATGCGCATGGTGTCGAGCTGCGCGTCGCTCGGCGCGCCGGGTGCCTGGCCCATGGCGTACGCGCGCACCGTGGACGCGCCGAGATACGAGCCCGCGTTGATCGCGTTACCGTGGCGCTCGATGGCCGAGAGCCATGCGTCGAAGCCGTGCTCGCCGTGAAAGGACGGTTGCAGCGCGGCGCGCAGGGGGTTCGCGTCGTCCCTGAGCACCAGTGAATCCACGAGCGCGTTCGCCGGGGCGGGCGTGGTGGACTCGCCGAGAATCTCGCTCGTGACGCCCTGCGTCACCTTGCTCACGGCGCGTCCGTCGCGCCAGAGCAGGTTGTCCCACGAGTGCCCCTGGATGTCGATGAAACCGGGCGACACGATGTGGCCGCGCGCGTCGATGCGTCGCGTCGCGCGAGCCCCAGTGAGTCCGCCGCGCGGCGCAATGACCGCGATGCGGTCGCCGCGAATGCCAACGTCACCGTAGCTCCACGGGTTGCCGGTGCCGTCGACCAGTCGACCGTTCTCGATGACTACGTCGTAGGTCGCAGTGGCGGGGGAGGGAGCGGTGGCGGGGCGGGCGCAGGCGGCGAGGAGCAGCGCGCCGGCCAGGATTCGGGTGCGTGGCATGCGGTGATGGTGCGGATCGCCGGTCGATTGGTCAAGCTTGGGGAAACTACCTCAACTGCAACTGACTTGAGCCACGGGTTTCACGGGCGCCTGCTGCGCAGGCGCAACACGGCCATTACATGCCAGTGTCAGCCGCGCAGCGGCTCAGTGCAACCCGTGGCTCAAGGCTGTTGCTGTTTGGTCGTTTCAGTGGCGGCGAACCGCAGATCCGTGCATTGTTCGCGCATGAAGATCTCCGTCGCATTCGCGCTGCTGCTCCCGCTCGCCCTGGCGACGCCCGCCGCCGCGCAGCTGACCATTCACGTGACGAAGTCGCCGCCGATCCCGGCCAACGCCGCGATCTACGTCGCGGGCGGCTTCAACGGGTGGAATCCCGGCTCGGCCAGCTGGAAGATGACGCGGCTCGCCGATTCCACCTGGGCGATCACGATGCCGAGTGGAGTCACCGGCACCGTGGAGTTCAAGCTGACGGTGGGGTCGTGGGACCACGTCGAGCTGCTCGCGAATGGCGACCAGATGGCGAACCGCACCGCGACGGTGCCGCGAACGGGCGCCGAGACGCTGAGCGTGGTGGTGGCGCGCTGGGACACGAAGTCGGGGGTCGGCACGCCGAGAAAGCACACGGCGAGCGCCAACGTCCACGTGCTCAGCGACACCTTCGCGATTCCGCAATTGGGACGCGAGCGTCGCGTGTGGCTGTACCTGCCGCCCGGTTACGCGACGAGCAAGCTGCGCTATCCCGTGCTCTACATGCATGACGGACAGAACGTGTTCGACGCGGCCACCAGCTTCGCGGGCGAGTGGGGAATCGACGAGACGCTCGACTCGCTGCACGCACTCGGCGATCGCGGCGTGATCGTGGTGGCGGTGGACAATGGCGAGACCCACCGCATGTCCGAGTACAACCCGTGGAAGAACGCGAATCCCGCGCTGATGGGAGGCGAGGGCGACAGGTACGTGGACTTCCTGGCGAAGACGCTCAAGCCCTACATCGATGCGCACTATCGCACGATGCCGTCGCGCGAGAACACGGGGGTGATGGGCTCCAGCATGGGCGGGCTCATCTCGCTGTATGCGGCGCTCAAGTATCCGACGGTGTTCGGTCGCGCCGGCGTGTTCTCGTCGGCGCACTGGACGGCGCCGGAGCTCTATTCATTCGTGAAGAAGGTGAAACCACTCACACCGGCGCCGAAGTTCTACTTCGTGGTGGGCGGCAAGGAGACCCCCGATGGCTCCATGGGAGTCCAGCAGGCGGCGCTTGTGGATACGCTCGTGGCTTCGGGGTTTTTGCGCGGCTCCTCCATTGAGGCGTCGATGCCTCCGGATGGAGTGCATTCGGAGTGGTTTTGGAGGCGGGAGTTTCCCAGGGCATACCTCTGGTTGTTTTCGGGGGGAAAACCTTAGGCGGCGGTAACTGCGTGGCTTCGGGCTTCTGGCGCGGGCTACAGTCTTCGGGCCTCGGTAGCTACGGCTTCGGGGAAGGGCGGCATGACGGCGGCTAATCCGGCTCCGTCTCGATTCGGCTCCGCACGGTTTTCGCCAGTCCGGCCAGCATCTTCTTGCAGGTCGTGAGCTCCTCGCGCAGGGCCGGGATCTTCACGACGGCCGGAAACGCCTTCCGCAGCACGTCGAGATAGGCCGCCAGCTCGTTCGCGCTGCCGGTGGCAGTGCGCAGGTACTGCAGGTACTCGCGATGAGTGTCCTTGCCGTTCCCCTCGCCGATGTTGCCGGGAATCGAGAGCGCGGCGCGCACGACCTGGTCGATGAGCTGCTTGCGGAAGCGCACCGGCAGAGCTTCGCAAAGGATCAGGACTTCGGCCGCAAGGTCAACCGAGCGAACGTAGACTTCGAGCTTATTGGGATCGCGCATGCGCCACGGTACCGCGCACCGCCGCTGCCGCCGTCACCCAATGAACGCGCAGCGTACCGAATCCCCGAGGCCGCTAGTTACCGAAGCCCGAGGACCGTAGCCCGCGCCCGAAGCCCGAAGCCACGCAGTTACCGCAGCCCCAAGCCTCAGTACGCGAGAGAGTCTCCCCTCTCGAGCGCCTCCGCATACTTCTCCGCATCGAACCGATACAGATACGGAGCCCGGCGCGAGTTCTCGGTGGACTTCTCCCCAACCCGCGTAAGGATCCCAAGCTCCCGCATCTTCTTCTGGAAGTTCCGCCTGTCCAGTGACCGGCCCAGCACGGTCTCATACAAACGCTGCAGCTCCGGCAACGTGAAGTCATCCGGAAACAGGGTCAGGCCAATCGGCCGCGTCCCCAGCTGCAACCGCAGCGTGCCGAGTGCGCGGGCGACCATCTCGTCGTGGTCGAAGAGAAGGTCGGGGCGCCCGCAGAGGTTCCACCAGCGGCACTCGTCGGTGAGGATGCCGTCGGGCGTGGGCGTCGCCATCGAGAAGTCCACCAGCGCGTAGTAGCCCACCGACACGAACCGGTCGGCGCCGGGGTGGCCACGGTCCAGCGACCCGAAGGTGTGGAACTGCTCGAGGAAGACGTCGTCGAGCCCCGTTCGCATCCGCAGCACCCGGCTGGCGGTCTCGTCCACGGACTCGTCATTCCGGACGAACCCGCCCGGCAGGCTCCACCGGTCTCGCTTGGTCCAGTGGGTCAGCAGGATCCGGAGGTCGCCCTCGTGGACGCCGAACACCACGCAGTCCACCGCGAGGTGCGGCAGGTACTCGTGGGCATCGCTGCCCAGGAACTCGATGCTGGTGCGGGCCTGGTCGATCCGGAGGTCCCGGGAATCCATGGAAGTCACGACCGGAAGGATGGTGACAGTTCCGTGCGGGCGAAACCCGCTATTGACGGCTAGGTGACGGAATCGTAGCGTTGCGTGTACAAATTACACATTTACGTGAAAGGTGGGCCGCACGTTTCAATGACCGTCCCTCTCGGCCGCGCGACCACGACCCCCGGACTCGAGCCCTCCCCGAGCCGGATCGACACGTTTTCCCTCCGCATGCCCCAGCTCCACGGGCGGCAGCGGAACGTTCGCGTGTACGTCCCGCCCGGCTACGACTGCGACGAGAACCTCGCCTGGCCCGTGCTCGTGATGCAGGACGGCCAGTCCCTCTTCACGGCTGGTCCCTTCGGCGACTGGAGGCTGGGCCAGACCATGGACCAGCTCGTCGAGAGTGGCCGCAGCAGTGGCGCGGTGATCGTGGGCGTCGACAACAGCGAGCACCGCTGGGACGAGTACGGCCCCTGGGCCAACAGCCACATGATGGACTGGATGATCCCGTCGTGGGCCAATGCCACGCAGGGGGGCGAGGCCGCGGCCTACCTCTCCTTCATCGTGGACACGCTGCTGCCCGGCGTCGCATCACGGTACCGCATTAGTACGGCGCGCGCCCATACGGGGATCGGCGGGTCGAGCATGGGGGGCCTGTTCGCGCTCTACGCGGGGCTCACCCGGCCCGACGTCTTCTCGAAGGTCCTGGCCATGTCCACCGCGGTGTGGTTCGCTGAGTCCGGCGGCCCCTGGCTCTCCAAGAACCGGCTGCTGGCACTCATCGAGCGCCGCGTGCCGCCGAACGACGTGCACTTCTACCTCGACGTCGGCGCCAATGAGCGCAGCCGCCTCGCCGAGCCGAACGTCTGCAGTGCCGACGGCACCGCGCTGACGTATCCGCAGGTGTACGTCGAGGGAACGGAGCGGGTGGTGAGCGCGTTGCGCGAGCGGGGCGTCCCGGACGCCCACCTCCGCCTCGTGATCGACCCCGCCGGCATTCACCACGAAACAGCATGGGCTCGACGGTTCGAGGGCGCCGTCGAGTGGCTCTTTCCATGATCCGCGCCTCTCCACGAACCACCCGCCAGGTAGCAGCACTCCGATCTCACCCGCAGCCACGCGCGCCGCGGACCAGCACACCTACCCGAGGAGACATGATGTTGCGGACAGGATTGAAGGGCCTCATTGCACTGGCGCTCGTGAGCGGCACTGCACTGGCCCAAACGGGAACCATCACCGGGCGAGTCACCACCTCGGACGGCCAGCAGCCGATTCCCCGAGCCCAGGTCACCGTGCTCGGCGTCGGCGCCGGCGCGATCTCGCGCGATGACGGCCAGTTCACGATCGTCGTGCGACCCGGCACCTACACGGTGCGCGCCTCGCGCATCGGCTTCGCGCCGGACTCCGCTCGCGGCGTGATCGTGACGGCCGGCGGCAACTCGAACGCCGACTTCCACCTCAAGGCTACGGCCGTGCAACTCGGCACCGTGGTCGTGGGCTACGGCACGCAGGAAGAGCGTGACAAGACGGGCTCGATCGAGAAGGTGACCGAGAAGGAGTTCAACACCGGTCGCATGGTCAGCCCCGAGCAGCTCATCCAGGGCAAGGTGGCCGGCGTCCAGGTCATCGAGAACAACGAGCCGGGCGGCGGCCTCTCGATTCGCGTTCGCGGCGGCACGTCCGTCTCGAGCAGCAACGAGCCGCTGTTCGTGATCGACAACGTCCCGCTCCAGGTCGGCGGCGGCATCTCGTCCGGGCGCAACCCGCTCAACTTCATCAACCCGGACGACATCGAGAACATCACCGTCCTCAAGGACGCGTCGGCCACGGCGATCTACGGATCGCGCGGCGCCAACGGTGTCATCATCGTCACCACGAAGCAGGGCGCGGCCGGCTCGCAGGTCACCTACTCGACCAGCATCTCGAGCTCGCGCGTCACGGGCGGGCCGGATGTCCTCTCGGCCGACCAGTTCCGCGCCGCGGTCACCAAGTACGCGCCGGAAAGCGTCAGCCTCCTCGGCGCCGGCAACGTGAACTATCGCGACCTGGTGCAGCGCAACGGCTTCGGCCAGGACCACTCGCTCGCCTTCGCCGGCGGCCGGTCCGACATGCTCTACCGTTTCTCGCTCGGCTACCTGAACCAGGAAGGCGTGGTCCAGGGCACCAACGTCAAGCGCATGTCCACGGGGCTGCACTACGGTGACCAGCTCCTGAACAAGCGCCTCAACATCAGCGCCACGCTCAAGGGGACGCGCACCGAGGACGACTATACGCCGAGCGGCGTGATCGGCACCGCGACGCAGTTCAACCCCACGCAGAATCCGCTGACGGCAGCGGGCACCTACTACCAGTACAACAACAACCTCGCCCCCGGCAACCCGCTGGCGATGCTGGCCCAGATCACCGACAAGGGCGTCGGCTATCGCAGCCTCGGCGACCTGCAGGCGAAGTATTCGTTCCCGTTCCTCGCTGGCCTCTCCGGCACCGTGAACGGCGCGTATGACGTCGCCAACTCGACGCGCACCTACTTCGCGCCGAGCACCGAGCGTGGCCAGGTCACCAGCAGCAACGGTGGCAACGTGAGCCGCAACAGCCCGAGCCAGGTGAACACCGTGCTCGAGGTCTACGGCAACTACGGCCGCGACCTGGGCATGTACCAGACGCACGTGGACCTCACGGCGGGCATCTCGCGCGAAGACTCGAAGAACGACAACGAGGGCTTCTTCGCGTCGGGCCTCTCCTCCGACCTGCTCGGCGCCAACGGCGTGCCAGCGGCGAAGGTGAACAGCAACTACATCTACGTGGACGAGTCGAAGCTCGTGTCGCAGTTCGCACGCGCCAACTTCTCGCTCATGGACCGCTACCTGGTGGGCCTCACGGTCCGTCGCGATGGCTCGAGCCGCTTCGGCCCGGACAACCAGTACGGCGTGTTCCCGTCGGCCGCGCTCGGCTGGCGCATCATCGACGAGCCGTGGATGAAGGGCCGCCTGAACGTCCTCTCGGACCTCAAGTTGCGGTACTCGTACGGCGTGAACGGCAACCAGGCCTTCGGCAACTACGCCGCCTACTCGTCGTATGGCATCGGCGACGCGCGCGCCCAGGTGCAGTTCGGCAACCAGTTCGTGACGACCATCCGTCCGAGCGCCGCTGACCCCGGCATCCGCTGGGAGCAGACGACGTCGAACGACTTCGGCGCGGACCTCGGCTTCTGGGACAACCGGATCACGGCCACCGTGGACGGCTACAACAAGAAGACGAAGGACCTGATCTTCTACGTCCCGGTCGCGGCAGGCACCAACCTGTCGAACTTCGTCACGACGAACATCGGCAGCATGAAGAACACCGGCTTCGAGCTGGGCATCGCGGCCGACATCATCCGCAACAGCAACAAGGGCTTCGCGTGGAGCGGCAACTTCAACGCTTCCACCAACACGAACACGCTGCTGCACATCAACGCGGTGGGCACGGGCAAGGAACAGATCCTGACCGGCGGCATCGCGGGCGGCGTGGGCAGCAACATCGAGGTCCTGCAGCCGGGGCTGCCGGTGAACTCCTTCTTCGTGTACAAGCACATCCGTGACGGGTCGGGCAACCCGATCTACACGGACACGAACAAGGATGGCACGATCAACGAGCAGGACCTCTACGTGGACCAGAACAACGACAAGCAGATCAACCAGGATGATCGCGTCGCGTTCCACAGCCCGCAGCCGAAGTGGATCTTCGGGCACACGTCGAACATGTCGTGGCGCGACTTCGACGCCAGCACCACGCTGCGCGCCTACACCGGCAACTACGTCTACAACAACGTGGCCTCGAACATCGGCAACTACAACGCGTTGAAGGGCGGCTTCCCGGTCAACCTCAGCACGTCGGTGCTGAAGACCAACTTCGTGAACCCGCAGTACTTCTCCGACGTCTACGTCGAGGATGCGAGCTTCGTGCGGATGGACAACCTGACGCTGGGCTACACGCTGCGGAACCGGTACTCGGTGAAGCAGGTTCGCCTGTTCGGGACCATCCAGAACGTGTTCACGCACACGAAGTACAGCGGCGTCGATCCGACGGCCGGCCTGAACGGCATCGACAACAACATCTATCCTCGCTCACGGACGTTCGTGGGCGGCGCGAACTTCACGTTCTGATGCTGCCCACTCACAAGGGAATGACCATGAATATCCAGAACAGCACGCGACAGGTCGTCGCAACCCTGTTGCTCGGGGCCGCCGTCGCGGTCACCGCGTGCAACTCGGACGTGACCACGCTGCCCAAGTCCACGGTGACGGGCGCCAACGTCTTCAACGACCCGTCCAGCTACCAGTCCTTCATCGCCAAGGTGTATGCCGGCCTGGCCACCTCGGGCCAGAGCGGCCCGGCTGGACAGGGCGACATCGCCGGCATCGACGAAGGCTTCTCGCAGTACGTCCGCCTCTACTGGCAGATGCAGGAGCTGCCGACCGACGAGGCCGTGATCGCCTGGAACGACGCCGGCGTGCAGGAGCTCAACACCCAGCAGTGGGGCTCGAGCAACCAGTTCCTCGGCTCGATGTACTACCGCATCTACTACCAGGTCGGCCTGGCCAACGAGTTCCTCCGCGAGACCACGGACGGCAAGCTCGCCGCCCGCGGCACGCCGGACGCCCTCAAGGCCACCATCCAGACCTACCGTGCCGAGGCGCGCTTCCTCCGCGCGCTCAGCTACTGGCATGGCATCGACCTCTTCGGTGACATCCCGCTCGTCACGGAAGACTTCCAGATCGGCGCCACGCCGCCCACGCAGGCCACGCGTGCGCAGGTGTACGCGTACGTCGAGAGCGAGCTGAAGGCCGTCAAGCCGCTGCTGCCCACCGCGAGCGCCGTGCAGTACGGTCGCGCGAGCCAGGCCGCAGCCGCCATGGTCCTGGCGAACCTCTACCTGAACGCCGGCGTCTACACGGGAACGGCCAATGCCGCTTCCGCCCTGGCCTCGGCGCAGGACGTGATCAGCAGTGGCGTGACGCTCGACCCGAACTACAGCCGGATCTTCGCGGCCGACAACAACCTGTCGCCCGAGATGGTCTTCCCGGTCACGCAGGACGGGCTGCACACGCAGTCCTTCGGCGGCACCACCTTCCTCATCCATGCATCGGTCGGCGGCAACATGAACGCCGCAGCGTATGGCATCGACGGTGGCTGGTACGGCCTCCGCGCGCGTCCCGAGCTGGTCAACCAGTTCGCCGGCGTGGTGGGCTCTGACAAGCGCGCCAACTCGTTCTTCACGGACGGCCAGGCGAAGGATGTCGTGAACCTCACGAACTTCAACGATGGCTACGGCGCGCCGAAGTACCGGAACGTCACGTCCACGGGCGCGGCCGGCAGCAACCCGGCCTTCCCGGACACGGACTATCCGATGTTCCGGCTTGCCGAGGCTTACCTGATCTACGCTGAGGCCGTGCTGCGCGGCGGCGGCGGCTCGCGTGCCCAGGCGCTCACGTACATGAACGCCCTGCGCCAGCGTGCCTACGGCGACGCGAGCCACAACATCACCGATGCCCAGCTCACGCTGGACTTCGTCCTGGCAGAGCGCGCACGTGAGCTCTACTGGGAAGGACACCGTCGCCAGGACCTGATCCGTTACGGGCTCTTCACGACGGCGGGGATCTGGCAGTGGAAGGGTGGCGTGCCGGCCGGCAAGGTGACCGAGGCCTTCCGCAACCTGTACCCCCTCCCGGCGTCGGAGCTGATTGCGAATCCGAACCTGAAGCAGAATCCCGGATACTGATTTCGCGCCGGGGCCCTTGAACAGCCTTGAACAGGACAAGACCGGACAAGGCTGGACAAGGGCTGACTGCACGATTGAAACGGCACACCGGTAAGGTTCGAACCTCGCCGGTGTGCTGTTTGCTTTCGGGGTGGATGGAACTGCAACTGCTTTTGCCGCGGACTAGCGCGGACTAGCGCGGAGAGCTGCAGGATAGTCACTACCGCCGGCCAGGATGAGTGAAGGCGCGTCGGCTGAACGTAGGCTTCGGACCGAAGTTGAAGACGAAGCCTAGCTCGAGGCCACTGGTCTTGAGGTAGTTGAGGAGTTGGGCCTCGTGTGCCGGGTCGATGGCCTTCGCGGTTTTCAGCTCGAGCACGATGCTCAGGTCCACGAGCAAGTCGGCCCTGAAGGAGCCAACGATCTCTCCTTCAAAGTTCACCGTGAGCTCGCCTTCGGTAATTACGTCGAAGCCGCGCTTCCGAAGCGTCATCGCGAATGCGTTGCGATAGACCGATTCCAGGTAGCCGTATCCGAGGGTGCCGTACACGTGATAAAAGGCGTTGATGATTCTTCCGGTGGTGTCGCCTCGTTCGAGTCGTGGCAGTTTTCCTCGCTCGTCCGCGCTCGTCCGCGGCTGAATGCACTTGTCGTTGCTTTCCATGACTGGAAGCTGCGACGAGTACTGGAACGAGCAGCATCATTCGCCTGCGCAGCGGCACTGATTTCATGCGGCAGCAGTGCCCCGAAGATCACCGGCACCGTCGCCGGCCCGGTGACTCGCCCCACCCTCAATTCCACCTACCGAGCCACGGGTCACGGCGCTGCGGGTGACGTCGCGGTGCACCTGTTCGACTGGCCGTGGAACAGCATCGCCAGCGAGTGCGAGACGGTGCTCGCGCCCAAGGGGTTCAAGGCGGTGCAGGTCTCGCCGCCGAACGAGCACAGCATCACGCCGAGCCACGACTGGAGCGAGCGCTACCAGCCGGTGAGCTATTCGATCGAGAAGAGCCGCTCCGGCAGCGGCACCGAGTTCCGCGCCATGGTGCAGCGCTGCAAGGCGGTGGGCGTTGACATCATCGTGGACGCGGTCATCAACCACATGACCAACTCGCCGAGCCCGGGCACCGGCAGCAATGGCACGGCGTACACGAAGTACAGCTATCCGGGGCTCTATTCGCCCACCGACTTCCACCCGGGCTGCACGGTGGGCAACTACTCCGACGCGGCCAACGTCCAGGACTGCGAGCTGTTCGGCCTGCCCGACCTCGACACGTCGCTCCCGTCGGTGCGACAGAAGATCGCGGGGTACCTGATCGCGCTCGCGCGCGCCGACGTCGCCGGCTATCGCGTGGACGCGGCGAAGCACATGCAGCAGGTGGACCTCGACAGCATCATGTCGATCGTCAACGTCACGCTCAAGGCAGAGGGACGCGCGATTCCGTACTTCTACCTGGAGATCGCCGCCGGCTCTGGTGAGGCGCTCTCGCCGCGCGACTACTACGGCGAGGGATACGACTCCGGCGGCGCGGCGGACATCACCGAGTTCACCGTGACCGGCGTGGGCGACAAGTTCACGAAGCTCAACGGGCAGGCGATCTCGGACCTCAACCCGAACGGGCCGGCGGGCAAGCAGTTCTCGCCGAGCGCGTGGGGGCTGATCCCGAGTGACAAGGCGGTGATCTTCCTGCAGAATCACGACACACAGCACAACTGCGGGCTGAGCTACCGCGACCCGCAGACCTTCCGCCTGGCCAATGTGTGGCTGCTCGCGCAGCCGTACGGCTATCCGCTGGTGCTCTCGAGCTTCGCATTCAGCTGCCCCAGTGGAAACTCCCAGGGACCGCCGAGCGACGCGAATGGATGGACGCTGCCGACGACGTGCGCGTCGAGCCTCGAGACGGCGACCATTGGCCAGTTCGTCTGCGAGCATCGCGACCCGTACATCGCGAACATGGTCGCGTTCCGGAAGGTGGTCGCCGGCACGGACGTGAATCGCTGGTGGGACGACGGCGCCAACGCGATCGCGTTCTCGCGGGGCGACAAGGGATTCGTCGCCATCAACCGGAACACCACGACGGTGACGCAGGCGGTGCCGACGGGATTGCCCGCGGGGGTGTACTGCGAGTTGATCACCGGCGGAAAGTCGGCCACGGGCTGCGCAGGTACGCGCATCACGGTCGAGACGGACGGCAGCATCAAGCTCTCCCTTGCAGCGAATTCCGCGATCGCGATCGACGCGAACGCCCGTCCCTAAGCCGGTCGAACGTCAATGAGACTGACTGGAATCACCCGCGCGCGCCGGGTTCGCGCGGCGGCGCGTGCGTCGCTCGTGCTGGGAATGTTCGTGCTGGTGCCGTGCCGCGCGCGGGCGCAGGATCCTGCGCCCCTCACGGTGGCGAGTCCCGACGCGAAGAACGTCGTGTCGATCGGCACGCAGCACGGGCAGCTGTTCTACGGGGTGGAGCGGCGCGGGATGAAGGTCATCCTGCCGTCGCGGCTGGGGTTCGCGTTCCGCGGGGCGCGCGCGCTCAGCGACAGCCTGCGGATCACGGGTTCCACCCGCGCCACCTACGACTCGACGTTCACGCTGCCGTGGGGCGAGGTGTCGCGCGTGCGCGACCAGCACAACGAGCTGCGCGTGAGCGTGGAGGAGATGGTCGCGCCCGGGCGGAAGTTCACGGTGGTCGTGCGCGCCTTCGACGACGGCATCGCGTTCTGCTACGAGGTGGCGGAGAGCGCGGCGTTCGGTGACTACGAGATGAGCGACGAGCTCACCGAGTTCACCATCGCCGACGATGCGCGCGCCTGGTGGATCTCCGCCAGCAAGCCGCGCCCGGATCGCTACGAGGACCTGTTCGCGGCGAGCCCGGTGAGCAACCTCGACACGGTGCACACGCCGCTCACGCTCGAGCTGCAGAACGGCATTAAGGCCGTGATCCACGAGGCGCACCTGGTGGACTACGCGGGGATGACACTCGCGGGGAAGTTCGAGAGCCGCACGCTGCATGTGTCGCTCTCGCCGTGGGCCGATGGCGTGAAGGTGCGCGGCCATGCGCCGCTCATCACGCCCTGGCGCACGCTGCAGCTCGCCGATCGCGTGGAAGACCTGGCGCCGAGCGTGCTGGGGCTCAAGCTGAACCCACCGAGCCGGATCGCGAACACCGCCTGGATCGCGCCGATGAAGTACGATGGCATCTGGTGGGGGATGCACCTCAACACCTTCACGTGGGGTGAGGGCCCGAAGCACGGGGCGACGACGGCGAACACGAAGCGCTACATCGATTTCGCCGCGGCAAACGGCCTGAAGGGCGTGCTGGTGGAGGGATGGAACCTCGGCTGGAATGGCGACTGGATGGGCACGCACGGCCAGTTCTCCTTCACGCAGCCGTATCCCGACTACGACATACAGGCCGTGACGCAGTACGCGAAGCAGAAGGGCGTCACCATCATCGGCCACAACGAGACGGCGATGGGGATCGCGAACTACGAGCGCCAGCTCGACAGCGCGTTCGCGCTCTACCAGCGACTCGGCATCAAGTCGATCAAGAGCGGGTACGTGAACGACAAGACGCAGGAAGGGCATTCGCACACGGGGCAGTACATGGTGCGCCACTACCGCCGCGTGGTGGAGACCGCGGCGAAGTACGGCATCATGGTGGACGTGCACGAGCCCATTCACGACACCGGCGAGCGCCGCACCTGGCCGAACATGATGTCGCGCGAGGGCGCGCGCGGGCAGGAGTACAACGCATGGGGCGGGGAAGGCGGCAACCCGCCCGAGCACGAGACGATCCTCTTCTTCACGCGGCTGCTCTCGGGGCCCATGGACTTCACGCCGGGGATCTTCGACCTGCTCGTGAAGCGCCCGGAGGGCGTCGCGCGGAAGCCCGAGGACTCGCGACCCCGCACGACACTCGCCAAGCAGCTCGCCCTGTACGTCGTGCTCTACTCGCCCGTGCAGATGGCGGCCGACCTGATCGAGAACTACGAGGGGCAGCCGGCCTTCCAGTTCATTCGCGACGTCGCCGTCGAC
Organism: Gemmatimonadota bacterium; assembly: GCA_028287305.1. GTDB lineage: Bacteria > Gemmatimonadota > Gemmatimonadetes > Gemmatimonadales > Gemmatimonadaceae > JAQBPX01. The sequence goes on along the minus strand of JAQBPX010000038.1, from coordinate 603,991 downwards.
TGGGACACCACGCGGGTGATCTCCGGGCGCATTGGCGATTACGTCGCGGTCGCGCGCAAGGCGAAGGGGAAGGACGAGTGGTTCGTGGGCGCGATCACCGATGAGGAGGCGCGCACGGTGAGCGTGCCGCTCAGCTTCCTCGGCGCCGGCAGCTATGTGGCCGAGGTGTATGCCGACGGAAAGGGCGCGAGCTGGCGGGACAACCCGACGGCGATCGCGATCTCGCAGAAACCGGTGACGCGCTCGACCACGCTGCAGGTGGTGATGGCGGCGGGGGGAGGGCAGGCGATCAGGATTCGGCGGGTGAAGTGACGCGCGAGGCGGCATGACGCTGCGCGTGCTCCACGGCGCCATGCTCTCCCTGCTGCCACTGGCAGCGGGGGCGCAACGCTTCTCGGTCACCGACAGCTCCGTTCGGCAGGGCCGCTTCTCGGCGGTTGCGTTGTCGCGCGACACGATCGTCTCGAGCTATCCGCGCGCGGCGCGCGAGGTGCGCTTCCGCTTCAGCATCAACGGGCTCGAGAACGAGTTCCCCGGCGGAACCGAGCACACCATCTGGCTGCGTCCGGTGAAGGGAAGGCTGGTGACGCGCGTGTACGCATTCGGCGACGAGCGCGAGCCGCCGCCGCCCACCCCCGAGCAATCGAGCAGCAGCGAGGACGGGCCCGCGCAGCTCACCTTTCGCGTGGATGCGCGGGGCGTGTTGAAGGCGATTCGCACGAAGGGTACGTATGTGCCCAACCTGGGCGCGGCCGTCACTCATATAGACCATCTGTATGTGCTCGGCGACCCGGCTCCGCTCACATGGGATTACGGTGCGCTGAAGCCCGGCTCTCCGCTCGAGCTGCGCGATGCCGATGGCGATGGCATCTACGAGGGCACCGTGCGGATGCCCACGCAGTACACGCGCCCCGCCACGCGCGACGGTCGCGGCATCTGGGCGCGCTCGATGGACGTGAGCATGTTCCCGCAGCTCACGAGCTCGCAGAAGATCCAGGATGCGACGTATCTGCTGTCGCTCGAGGAGCTGCGGCAGCTGGTGCGCCCCGATGGCGCGCTCTCCGCCGGCGCCAAGTGGGAGGGCGTGTGGACGCGTGACATCTCGCTCAGCACGATCCTCTCGCTGGCGATCGTGGCGTCGGATGCGGTGAAGCGATCGCTGATGGCGAAAGTTGACAGCAGTGGCCGCATCATCCAGGACACCGGCACCGGTGGCTCGTGGCCGGTGTCCTCCGACCGCATGGTGTGGGCACTCGCCGCATGGGAACTCTTCGCAGTGACCGGCGACCGCGACTGGCTGCGCCGCGCGTACGACATCACGCGGCGCTCCGCCGAAGCGGACCTCCACGCCGTTCGCGACGAACGCACCGGCCTGTTCAACGGTGAGTCGAGCTTCATGGACTGGCGCGAGCAGAGCTACCCGCGCTGGATGCAGCCGGCCGACATCTACCAGTCGCAGAACCTCGGCACCAACGCCGTGCACTACGCGGCGTATCGCACGCTGGCCGACATGGCGCGCCTGCTCGGCGAGCCCGCGGCCCGCTGGGACTCGATCGCGAGCGGCGTTCAGCTGGGGATGACGCAACAGCTGTGGAACGCCGACGCGGGCTGGTTCGCGCAGTATCGCTACGGTCGCGCGAGCAGCGCATGGTCGCCGCGATCGGACGCGCTGGGCGAGGCGCTCGCTGCGATTTACGGGAGCGCGTCGCCCGAGCAGCGCCGCACGCTGATGACGCACGCGCCGGTGGTCGCGGCAGGCGTGCCGACCTTCTGGCCCTCGATCGCCGGCGAGCGCTTCTATCACAACGGCACCATCTGGCCCTTCGTCACCGCCTACTGGACCTGGGCGGCGGCCGAGGGGCACAACACGACCGCGGTGCAGCGCGGGCTGGATGACGCGACCCGCAGCGCGGCGCTCTTCCTCACCAACAAGGAGAACATGGTGGCCAGCACGGGCCACTATGAAGGCACCGCGCTCAACTCCGACCGCCAGCTCTGGAGCGTGGCCGGCACGCTCGCGGGAACGTATCGCCTGCTGTTCGGCATGCGCTTCGAGCCGAAGCTGCTGGCGTTCCGGCCGATGGTGCCCCTTTCGTATTCGGGAACGCGCACCCTCTCCGGACTGCACTACCGCGACGCCACCCTCACCATCACCGTGACTGGCTTCGGCGACTCGGTAAGGACCGCGACGCTGGACGGTCATGCCATCGCGCGCGCCGAGGTGCCCGCCAGCCTCACCGGCGAGCACCGCATCGAGCTCGTGATGAATGGGCGCCGGTCGAAGACGTCGGTACACGAAGTCGAGAGCAGATTCGCGCCGGCCACGCCGCATGCGTCGCTTGTGGGCGGCACGTTGCGCTGGGACGCAGTTCCCAGTGCGACCAGGTACAGCGTGCTCCGCAATGGCCAGCGATTCTCGAGCGTGACGGCGAACAGCGTTCGCGTCGCCACCCGCGACGGCCTCGACGAATACCAGGTGCTGGCGATCAACCGCGTGGGTGACGAGTCCTTCCTCAGCGAGCCGGTACGCCTGCTGCCGCCGGACGCCGAGCAGTTCGTGCGCCCAGTGGGCGGAGACAGCAGTGGAGCGCTGACAATCACGCGCACGACCAACACGCGCGTCACGCTCCCCCTGACCGTCGCGCGGGATGGCGAGTACGCGATCGACGTCCGCTACGCGAACGGCAACGGTCCCGTGAACACCGAGGACAAGGTCGGCGTCCGCACGCTGCTCGTGGATGCCGACACCGCGGGCGTGATCGTGCTGCCACAGCGCGGCGTGCAGCGCTGGTCGGAGTTCGGCTGGAGCAACACCCTGCGCGTGCGGCTCTCGGCCGGCACGCACACCCTCGTGCTGGCATTCACGCCGCTCGACGAGAACATGAACGGCCGCGTGAACACTGCGGTGCTGGACCGCGTGCGCGTGACGCGCGTGGCGTCCCCTATCCGGAACAACCGATGAGACACCCCATCCGCTCCCTCGTCGCACTCCTCGCGCTCGGCGCGTGCTCTGCCGCAACCACCATGCAGCAGGCGGGGCCCCCGCAGGTCGGCCATCCGCAATGGTCGCGCAACGCCAGCATCTACGAGATCAACGTGCGGCAGTACACGCCGAGCGGCTCGTTTACCGCGCTCACTAAGGAGCTGCCGCGCATCGCCGGGCTCGGCGTGGACATGGTGTGGCTGATGCCGGTGCAGCCCATCGGCGTCGAGCGTCGCAAGGGACCGCTCGGCAGCTACTACTCGGTGTCGAACTACACGGCGATCAACCCCGAGTACGGCAACGCCGCGGACTTCAGGGCATTCGTGACCGAGGCGCATCGCGTCGGGCTGCGCGTGCTCCTCGACTGGGTACCGAACCACACGTCGTTCGATCACGCGTGGATCAAGCAGCATCCCGACTGGTACGTCCATCACGCCGACGGAACCATCTCGAACGCGCGCGACGATCACGATCGCGAGACCGACTGGACCGACGTGGCGGAGCTCAACTACGACAACCAGGCGATGCGCGCCGAGATGATCGCCGAGATGCGCTGGTGGCTGACGGAGATGAAGCTCGATGGCTTCCGCTGCGACGTGGCGGGCGGCGTCCCCATGGACTTCTGGGTGGATGCGCGAAAGCAGCTCGCCGCGACCAAGCCGGACATCTTCATGCTGGCGGAGGCCGAGGGTCCGCAGTTCCACAGCGCGTTCGACATGACGTACGGCTGGGAATTCCACCACATGCTCAACGAGATCTCCAAGGGCAACATGCCCACCTCGGAGATCGACGCGTACCTGGCGCGCCAGGCGACCGCGTATCCCGCCGACGCGTACCGCATGTACTTCACCAGCAACCACGACGAGAACTCGTGGAACGGGACCGAGTTCGAGCGCATGGGGGCGAACCACGTGCCGAGCTTCATTTTGGCGGCCACGCTGCGGAACTCGATGCCGCTGATCTACACGGGGCAGGAGGCGAGCTTCAACCGCCGCCTGCGCTTCTTCGACAAGGACACCGTGGACTTCACGGGCGCGTCGCTCGCGAACTGGTACACGTCGGTGATGGCGCTCAAGCACGGGAATGCCGCGCTGGCGAATGGCTCTGCGGGAGGGGCTGAGCTGCCCCTCGCCACGAATGGAGGCACTCGCGTGTACGCCTTCACGCGCAGCGCCGGGTCGAACACGGTGCTGGTGATGGTGAACTTCGGTGATGCTTCGAAGTCCGTGTCGTACTCGGCGCTCAGTGCTCCGGGGACGTACCGGGACTGGTTCTCGTCGGGCGCGGTCAGTCTCGGCGCGTCAGGGTTGGTGGACGTGCCGGCGCATGGGTATCGGGTGCTGGTGAAGTGAAAAGCAAAACAGCTTTGCCGCGGACGACCGCGGACGACCGCGGACGATTGCAAAAAAGGTCCTTGTAGTTGCACTCGTCCGCGGTAGTCCGCGGTAGTCCGCGGCTAATGCTGTTTGGCTCCGCCACTTACCAACTCGAACACCCACGCACTCTTCGCCGCCAGTGATGCCGTTGGCACATAGCCCTTGAACGATCCGTCCTGAGCGACCGTCAACGCACTCCCATTCGAACCACCAAGCAACGACTTCATGACCCATGTCCCCGCCGGCAGTGCGCCGGCCGCAGCGCTGATCGACACGTTGTTCATCGGCGCGGCGCCCAGGTTCGCCACCACGAGCACCGCCCGGCCTGCATCGCGCCGCACGTACGCGAGCACGGCCTGGTCGTTCGCGCTGGCGAGCGTCAGCGTGCCGCGGCCGAGCGCGGGGTTCGACGTGCGCAGCGCGATGAGCGCGTGATGCAGCGTCCACAGCGACTGCGGATCGTTCATCTCGGCGGCCACCGTGGACGTCGCGGAGTCGGACTGAAGGCGCGCCCACGGCATCGCGGTGCTGAAGCCCGCGCCGCGCGCGCCCGTCCACTGCATTGGCGTGCGGATGCGCTCGTCCGGCTTGTCGCCGATCATCCCGAGCTCGTCGCCGTAGTAGACGAAGGGCATCCCCGGCATGGTCATGTTGATGATCGTGGCCACGCGCGTGCGGGCTGCGTCCTGCTTGAGCTTCGTGAAGGGACGCGGCTGGTCGTGGTTGCCGATGAAGGGCGTCCAGCGGTCGCGCGGCAGGTTCGCCAGCGCGCTGAGCAGGGGCGGGAAGAGCGCGGTGGCCGAGCCCGTGTTCACCGCCGAGATGATGCTGTCGGCCACCTCGAACCCGAAGAAGGAGTCGAGCTGGTCGGGGTAGTAGCCCTTGAGGTCCGACACCGTGCCCGTCACTTCGCCAACGGTGAAGACGTCGCGGTTCAGCTGGCGCAGGTAGGCCTGGTACTCGCGCAACACCGCGTGCGTCGTGGGGGTGTGGGCGATCTGGCCGTTCTCCTCGACCAGGTACGAGATGGCGTCGAGGCGGAAGCCATCGACGTGCATCTCCTGCAGCCAGAACTTCGCGACCTTCTTCGCTTCCTCGACCACCGGGCGGTAGGTGTAGTTCAAGTCGGGCATGTGCGGCCCGAAGAAGCCGTAGTAGTACTCGTCGCCGGCGGGGGACTTGTGCCAGTTGCTGTTGCCCCACGGGTTGAGCTCGGTCGGCTTCACCTTCTCGAAGCGGAACCACTTCCGGTACGGCGACGCCGTGTCCTGGATGGCCGCCTGGAATTGCGGGTGCCACACGGACTCGTGGTTGAGCACCATGTCGATCACGACCTTGATGCCGCGCTTGTGCGCCGCCGCGATGAAGCGCCTGAAGTCGGCGTTCGTGCCGTAGTCGCGCTCCACGCGGTAGTAGTCGGTGACGTCGTAGCCGTGATAGCTGGGCGACTCCGCGATCGGCATGAGCCAGATGCACTTCGCACCAAGGCTCGTGGCGCTGTGCGGCTTGCCGTCGTTGATGTAGTCGAGCTTCGCGGTGAGGCCGTTCAGGTCGCCGACGCCGTCTCCGTCGCTGTCGAAGAAGGAGCGGACGAACACCTCGTAGCAGGTGGCGCCGCGGGTCCATGCGGGCGGCGAGAGCTGCGCGCTCGCCGGAGCCGCGAGCAGGAGCAAGCCGAGGGGCAGCGCGAGGGGCAGGGCGGAGGCGATTCTCATCCCGCAATTGTACCTCTTTTTCACTTTCCGTGGGCCATGTGCGCCCGCATCTTTGCATTGGCCGGCCACCGCCGGATCCCGTCCGGGGCACGTCCCCTCCTACCACGAGAAGGTCAATGACCGAAAGGCCGCGTCTGAGCCCCATTCAGCTCTTCAACATGAGCTTTGGTTTTCTGGGGATCCAATTCGGGTGGGGGCTGCAGCTGGCCAACATGTCGGCGGTGTACGAGAAGCTGGGGGCGCGCCCGGACCAGGTGCCGCTGCTCTGGCTGGCCGCGCCGCTCACCGGGTTGCTGGTGCAGCCGATCATCGGGGCGCTGAGCGACCGCACGTGGGGGCCACTGGGCAGGCGTCGCCCCTATTTCCTGACGGGCGCCATCCTCGCCTCCGTCGCGCTATTCTTCATGCCGACGTCCACGAGCCTCTGGATGGCGGCGAGCCTGCTGTGGATCCTGGACGCGTCGATCAACATCTCGATGGAGCCGTTCCGCGCGTTCGTGGCGGACAAGCTGAGCCCGCAGCAGCGGACGACGGGCTTCGTGGTGCAGTCGCTGTTCATCGGCATCGGCGCGAGCCTGGCGAATGCGCTCCCGTTCATGCTGCGCGTGCTGGGCGTGACGGGCAACACGGCGAGCGGCATCCCTCTCACGGTGAAGTACTCGTTCCAGGCCGGCGCGGTGGTGTTCCTGGCGTGCGTGATATGGACGGTGTGCACCACGAGCGAGTTCCCGCCCGAGGACCTGGGCGCCAAGGACCGCGCGACGCGCGGCCATGGCGGGCTGGGTGAGCTGATCAGCGAGATCACCGACTCCATCCGCAACATGCCGAGGACCATGAAGCAGCTGGCCGTGGTGCAGCTGCTCACCTGGCTCGGGCTGTTCTGCATGTGGCTGTTCTTCGTGCCGGCCGTCGCGCGCCACGTGTTCGGGGCGACGGATCCCAAGTCGGAGCTCTACACGCAGGGGATCGAGTGGGGCGGGTTCGCATTCGCCTTCTATTCGATCACGTGCTTCATCGTGGCGCTCGCGCTGCCGAAGCTCGCGGCCATCTCGAGCCGCAAGAAGGTGCATGCCGGCGCGCTGATCTGCGGTGGACTGTCGCTGCTCTCGGTGTACATGATCCACGACAAGTACCTGCTGCTGATCTCGATGGTGGGCGTCGGCATCGCATGGGCGTCGATCCTCTCGATGCCGTATGCGATCCTGTCCACGGCGCTGCCCGCGCACCGGATGGGCGTGTACATGGGCGTGTTCAACTTCTTCATCGTGATTCCGGAGATCCTGGCGTCGCTGTTCTTCGGGCCGCTGACGCGCATGATCTTCGGCGACGCGAATCCCGACGCGCCCCTGTACACGGTGATGCTCGGCGGCATCTGCATGCTGCTGGCGGCGGTGTCGGTGATGTTCGTGGAGGACGTGGGGGAGAGCGCCTCGACGCTCAAGGCGGATGTCGGGGAGAAGCTGACCACGCCCATGACGGCGCAGGCGGTGCCTTCGTCGGGCTTATAGGCATCTGAGCGCAGCCCTGCAGTCATCCTGAGCGCAGCCCTGCAGTCATCCTGAGCGCAGCGAAGGATCTGCCGTTGTAGTTGGCCGCTCTACCGGTATTGCGGGTCGGTGGTCTGTGGTCTGTGGCCCGGACATGACAAGGAAGGCGGGCGCCTGCGGGCGCCCGCCTTTGTCATTCGTTCCTGGTTAGGAGTTTGGAGTCCGGCAGTAACGGCCGATACCGAGTTACGGTTGCCTGAAGACTGAAGCCTGAGGCTCGAACACTGACGCGGTACGCGGCGGCCTTCAGCCGCCGCTTCGTTATCCGTGAACATGTCAACTGAAAACCAATGACGAAGCGCGCAGCGCTTCGTTGTCAGTGCTCGAGCTTCCGGCTTCAGGCAACAGGCAAACCGGACCCCGGTATCGCTGTGCATCGCCACCCCCTCGAACATGTGAACCCCATACCAATGACAAAGGCGGGCGCCCGCAGGCGCCCGCCTTCCACATCATGTCCGGGCCACAGACCACAGACCACCGACCTGCCGGACCGGTAGAGCGGCCAACCACAACGGCAGATCCTTCGCGGCGCTCAGGATGACGGCAGTCGCTGTTACCCCATGACGGCAGTCGCTGTTACTCCGCAGTCAGTTTCGCCGCATGTCCGCCCAACGCAGCGATCCAATACCGCGTATCTTCATACAGTCCTTCCCACCTCGAGGAACTCCATGAAGAAGCCAATGCTCGCCGCCGTTGCGGCGCTCTCGCTCGCCGTGATCGCGATGCCGGTTGCCGCGCACGCACAGACCTTCACCGTTGCGAAGTACGACATCGGCAGCGATGGCGGCACCGACTACCTCACCGCCGAGCCAGGCACCGGCCGCGTGTTCGTCTCGCGCAGCACGCACGTGATGGTCATCGACGGGCAGTCGGGCAAGGTGCTCGGCGACATCCCGAACACGCCGCGCATGCACGGCATCGCGCTCGCGCCCAAGTCCGGGCACGGCTTCACGACGAATGGCGGCGACTCGACCGTCACCGTGTTCGACCTCAAGACGCTCGTGGCGATCAAGAAGGTGAAGATCCCGCAGGGTGGCCTCGACGGCATCATGTACGACGAGTCCGACGATCGCGTGATCCTCACGAACCACAGCCGCCCGATCGGCACCGCCGTGGCGCTCGACCCGAACACCGGTGACATCACCGGCGTCACCGAGCTCGAGGACAACGCCCCCGAGGGCGCGGCCTCGAACGGCAAGGGCTGGATCTACGTGAACAACGAGGGCAAGAACACGATCCAGGTCATCGACGCCAAGACGATGAAGGTCGTGCACTCGTGGCCCCTCGCCCCGTGCGACGGACCGACGGGCATCGCCTACGACAAGCCGAGCGACCGTATCTTCGCGGGCTGCGGCAAGATCTCGGTGGTGGTCAATGGCACCACCGGCGCGATCGTCGCGCAGATCGCCAACGGCGACGGCGTGGACGCCCTCGGCTGGGATGCCAGCCAGAAGCTGATCTACATCCCGGCGGGCCAGTCGGGCAACGTCACGGTGGTCCATCAGGACACGCCCGACAAGTACACGGTGGTCGCCACCGTGACCACGATGCGTGGCGCCAAGACGATCGCGGTGGACCCGGCGACGCACACGGCCTACCTGTTCCAGCCGGAGTATGGGCCGCCGCCGGCGCCCGCTGCCGGTGCGCCGGCACCGACCCCCGGTCAGCGTGGACCCCGTGGCCCGATCGTGGCTAGCTGGTTTTTCGCCATCAAGCACTAAACTGCGGGTTTGAGGGGCTGAGGTATGAGGGGCTGAGGAACTGCCCTGACAACGAAGGCGGGCGCCAACAGGCGCCCGCCTTTGTCGTTCGTTCCATGTTGACCGGGAACCAGTAACGAAGCGCGCAGCGCTTCTTTGTCGGTGTTCGAGCCCGCGGGCCTGCGGGCCAGCGGGCCGGCCTCTCTCCAAAAACAGTTGTTTGCCCGCCGAGACTAGCTGATTTAGCCCTGCCTCTTGACGCCGACGCTCCCGATGTAAACGTTTTCATCCAGCTGGGGCCCGACGCCGGGCGGCACCTCCGCATGAGCCGGGTCAACGCTTGACCGTCACCATCAAGGATGTCGCACGACTCGCCAGCGTCTCCGTCGCCACCGTCTCGCGCGTACTCAACTCGAGTGCACCCGTCAGCCCTGACACGCGCGAGCGCGTCCTCCAGGTCGCCCGCTCCCTCCACTTCGTACCCAACGGCTCCGCGCGCTCACTCAGCCGCCGCCGCGCCGCCGCACTCGGTGTCATCCTTCCCGATCTCTACGGCGAATTCTTCTCCGAGCTCCTCCGCGGCATCGACCAGGCCGCGCAGCGCGCCTCGCACTCGCTCCTCGTCTCCAGCTCGCATCATGACGCACGCGGCATCGGCTCCGCCATCCGCGCCATGCGCGGCCGCGTGGACGGGCTCCTCATCATGGCTCCCGAGGTCGACGCCGCCGACGTGGCCGAGGTCCTTCCCGCCGACTTCCCCACGGTGCTCATCAACGGCGCCGCGGCGAGCAGCAGCGTGCAGACCATCACCGTCGACAACTTCGGTGGGGCGCAGGCGATGACGGAACACCTCCTCTCGCTCGGCCGCCGCCGCATCGGCTTCATTGCCGGCGCCGCGCACAACGCCGATGCGCTCGAGCGCGAGCGCGGCCATCACGCCGCGCTCCAGTCGGCCGGGCTGCCCATCGACCCGGAGCTCTACGTGCGCGGCGACTTCTCCGAGGAGAGCGGCTGGCAGGGCGCCGCCACGCTCATGGGGATTTTGTCGCCCCCGGCGGCAATCTTCGCCGCGAACGACGCGATGGCCATTGGCGCCATCAGCTACCTGCGCGAGCAGGACATCACCGTCCCCGAGCGCATGGCGGTCGTCGGCTTCGACGACATCCCCGTCGCGCGTTACCTCAACCCATCCCTCACCACCGTGCGCGTCGGAATCGCCGCGCTCGGGCAGCAGGCCACCGCGCTCCTCCTCGACGCGCTCGACAACCGCGCGCCACCCACGAACGTGGCGAGTCGCAGTGTCCTTCCCACTCACCTGGTCATCCGCGGTTCCTGCGGCTCCCCGACCAGCGCACCCTCCCGGCAGCCAGCAGCATCATCCACAGCGAGGAATGGCTTCGATGAAACTCCAATTGTCTCCCACTAGTCGGCTCGCCATCGCGGCCCTCGTCGCGGTGGGCGCACTGCTGCTTCCACAGGCAGCGAGCGCGCAGGTCACCACCGGCACCATTCGCGGCGACGTACGCTCCGCGGCCGGCGCCGGCGTGCCGGACGCGCAGATCACCGCGCGCAACACGGCCACCAACCAGGTTCGCGGCGTCACCACCGCCGCCAGCGGCGCCTACACCATGAGCGGCCTGCGCCCCGCCGAGTACGAGGTCAGCATGCGTCGCATCGGCTTCGCGCCGCAGACGCGCACGGTGGTCGTGCAGGTCGGCGCCTCCGTCGACGCCAGCTTCATCGCCTCCGAGGCGGCGCGCCAGATCGCGTCGGTGCAGGTGGTGGCCGAGGCGGCCAGCGCCGAGCGCAGCACCTCGGAAGTCGCGACGAACGTGTCGCAGCAGCAGGTGAACAACCTGCCGACGTCCAGCCGCAACATCCTCGACCTCGCCGCGCTCGCACCGGGCACGCGCGTGGACCCGGATCGCATCAACGGCGCGAGCAAGACCTTCCAGATCGGCGCGCAGGCGCCGGCGGCGGTCAACGTCTTCGTGGACGGCGCATCGTACAAGAACGACATCCTCGTCGGCGGCGTCGCCGGACAGCAGGACAGCCGCGGCAATCCCTTCCCGCGCAACGCGGTGCAGGAGTTCCGCATCGTGACGTCGAACTTCAAGGCGGAATACCAGAAGGCGTCCAGCGGCATCATCACCGCGGTCACCAAGTCCGGCTCGAACACCTGGACCGGCAGCGCCTTCGCCGACGTCCAGACGCAGAAGTTCGTGGCGCTCGACACCTTCCAGCGCGCGGCGGCCGCGGGCAACGCGAACTTCGTGAAGCCCGACTACAAGCGCTACCTGATGGGAATCAGCGGCGGTGGCCCGCTGGTGAAGGACAAGCTGTTCTTCTTCGGCTCCTATGAAGGCAACTACCAGGACCGGCAGGGTCGCCTCGCACTCAACGGCGACGTCACAAAGCTCCCGTCGAGTGTCTCCACGCTGAACGGGCAGTCGAACACCTCCCCGTTCCGCTCGAACCTCGGCTTCGCGAAGCTGACGTACAGCCCCTCGCAGAAGCAGCTCTGGGAGGCCTCGGGCGACTTCCGCCACGAGACCGACATCCGCCGCTTCGGCGGCCAGTTCGGCGATGCGCAGCGCGCCTACTCGGCGGCGGAGAACTTCCGCAACACCGTGTGGACCGGCCGCGTGAAGCAGACGCTCTACATGAACGAGGGCGTGAACGAAGCGCAGCTCAGCCACCAGTACTACCAGTACAATCCGGAGCCGCTGAACTTCACCTCGGTCGGGTTGCAGTACGACGGCGGCAACCGCCTCGGCGGCGCCGACACGCGCCAGAACCTGAAGCAGGGTCGCACGTCACTCCGCGACGACTACTCGTGGAGCGGCTTCAAGATGGGTGGCACGCACGCCATCAAGATGGGCGCCAACGCCGACTTCGTCTCGTACGACATCAACAAGCAGCTGAACGAGAACCCCTTCTTCACCTTCAGCAACGCGAACAACAACGCATTCCCGGTCGCGGCCGAGCTGGGCTACGGCAACCCGATCCTCAAGACGAACAACACGCAGACGGGACTCTACATCCAGGACGACTGGAGCCCGATGCGCCAGCTCACCCTCAACCTGGGCGTGCGCTGGGACTACGAGACCAAGATGTTCAACACGAGCTACGTGACGCCGAGCAAGGTCCGTGACTCGCTGTTCGCCTACAAGGATTCGCTGATCCTCAAGTTCAACGTGGCGAACTACGTGACCGACGGCACGCAGCGCAAGAACTTCCTCGGCGCCGTGCAGCCGCGCTTCGGCCTCTCGTACGACCTGGATGAGGCGAAGACGACCACCGTGTTCGGCGGCATCGGCATCTTCTACGATCGCCAGACGTACAACTCGCTGCTCGACGAGACGTTCAACCTGCAGCACCCGAACTACTTCTTCCGCTTCGCGCAGACCGCCGACCCGGCGAATGGCGTGCTGGCGTGGGATCCCAAGTACTTCAGCCGCCAGGGACTGATCACGGCGCTCGGCAGTGGCTCGGCCCCGCCGATCGAGGTGTTCCTGCTGCCGAACAACCTCAAGCCGCCCAAGTCGAACCAGTTCAATGTGGGCATCAAGCACCTGTTCGGCGGCGTGAGCGCGGCGGTGACGTACACCGGCACGCGCAGCTACAACGGGTTGAGCTTCGAGTGGGCCAACTTCGGCCTCCAGACGAATGGCGATTGCTGCACCAACAAGAACATCCCGGCATACCGCAACGTGCTCGTGGCCAACAACACGGTGCACACGTGGTACAACGCGATGTTCCTGCAGGTGGACCGCCCGTATCACAAGACGAGCGAGAAGACGGGCTGGGGCGCCGGGCTGGCCTACACGCTCGCGAAGGCGGAAGGCGAAGGCGTCGACCTCTTCAGCTTCCCGCGCGTGACCGCCTTCGGCTTCGGGCGCCACGAGATCGACAACAGCGAGCGCCATCGCCTGGTGGCGAATGGCATCCTCGACCTCCCGTGGGCATGGGGCATCCAGGCCAGCACGCTGCTCACGCTCGGCAGCGGCAACCGCTTTGCGGCGCAGGACTTCTCCGGCAGCACGCCGGCGTTCCAGCGCGGCACGGGCTCGTCGAAGAAGTACAGCTTCATCATCCCGAACTTCTGGGCCTACCGGAACATGGACCTGCGCCTGCGGAAGGACCTGGCCGCGATGAACGGCAAGCGCATCGGCGTGACCGCCGACCTGTTCAACATCTTCAACTTCAACAACTACGGCTGCTTCAACGACGTGGCGTTCACCAACAACAATGGCGTGCGCACGGCGAATCCTGACTTTGCACGGCCCGGCTGCGTGATTGCCGACCCCCGTCGCCTGCAGCTGGGCGCGGTGCTCGACTTCTAGGAGCCACATGCTGCAACTGAACCGCAACCTCCTGTCGGTCGCGCTCGCGGTGAGCGCGGCCGGCATGGGGTCGGCATGCGCGCGGATCGCGGGGCCCACGACGTCCGCGAGTGTTCCCTACACGGCGACGCCAGGGGAACGCGCATTTCTCGACACGCTCTCGCGCCGCACCTTCGACTTCTTCTGGGAAACCACCAACCCGCGCAACGGCCTCACGCCCGACCGCTGGCCCACCAAGTCGTTCTCGAGCGTGGCTGGGGTGGGCTTCGCGCTCACTGCCTATCCCATCGGCGTGCAGCACGGCTGGGTGACGCGTGACGCCGCGCGCGAGCGCGTGCTCTCCACGCTCCGCTTCTTCTGGACGGCGCCGCAGGGTCCGCAGGCGACCGGCGTCACCGGCTACAAGGGATTCTTCTACCACTTCCTCGACATGGACACCGGCCTCCGGTTCCAGACCGTCGAGCTCTCGACCATCGACACCGCGCTCCTGCTCGCCGGGGCGCTGACCTGCAGCCAGTACTTCTCCAGCGCCGACGCGCGCGACGTCGAGATTCGCGCGCTCACCGACTCCATCTACCGCCGCGCCGACTGGCAATGGGCGACTGACGGCGCGCCGGTGGTGAACATGAGCTGGCGCCCCGAGAGTGCGCAGTACCAGAACCAGCGCGGCTTCAACATCAGCAGCTGGCGCGGCTACGACGAGGGGATGCTCCTCTACGTCCTGGCGCTCGGCTCTCCAACGCACCCGGTGGATCCCCAGGCGTGGGCCGAGTGGACGCGCAGCTACACGTGGGGCACCTTCCAGGGGCAATCGTTCCTGCAGTTCGCACCGCTCTTCGGCCATCAGTACTCGCAGCTCTGGCTCGACTTCAGGGGCATCCAGGACGAGTACATGCGCGGCACGGGGATCGACTACTTCGAGAACTCGCGGCGTGCCACGCTCTCGCAGCGCGCGTATGCGGTGTCGAACCCGAATGGCTGGCGAGACTATGGGGCCAACGCCTGGGGGCTGACCGCCAGCGACGGACCCCTCGACTCGGCGTTCACCCTCGATGGGCGCCCACGGGAGTTCCACACCTACTGGGCCCGTGGCGCGGCGAGCAACGAGCTGCGCGACGACGGCACCATCGCGCCCACGGCTGCGGGCGGATCGGTGGCGTTTGCGCCCGAGGTCGCCATCCCGGCGCTGGTCGCGATGCGAACCACCTATGGCGATGGGCTGTTCGGGAAGTATGGTTTCGTGGATGCCTTCAACCCCACCCTTCGCACGCCGGGCCCGCCGCTGCACCATGGGCACATCGAGGCCGGCCTCTCCTGGTTCGACACGGACTACCTGGCCATCGACCTGGGCCCGATCGTGGGCATGGTCGAGAACTGGCGGAGTGAGTTCGTATGGGGACTGATGAAGCGCGACGCGAACGTGGTGCGCGGGCTGTGCCGGGCCGGCTTCACCGGCGGATGGCTGGCAACGCGCTGTTGAGGCGCGGTTGAGAGGATCCGTCGCCGCGCTCGCCGCGGCAGCCATGATCGCGGGCTTCGCGGTGAGCTGCACGGGCGCGCCGACAGCCGGCGTCGAGCTGCGCGTGTGGGCGTTCGGCAGCGAGGGCGAAGCCCTGGCGCCGATCGCGCGCGAGTTCGAGCAGGCGAATCCCGGCGTCCACGTCCGAGTGCAGCAGATCCCCTGGACTGCCGCGCACGAGAAGCTCCTCACGGCGTACGTGGGGGGCGCGCTGCCCGACGTCGCACAGCTCGGCAACACGTGGGTGCCAGAGTTCTCGGCGCTCGGCGCGTTGCAGGCGCTCGACACGCTGGTGGCGCGCGATTCGATGGCGGTGCCGAGGGGGGACTATTTCCCCGGCGTGCTGGCGACGAACGTGGTGGATAGCGTGCTCTATGGCGTGCCCTGGTACGTGGACACGCGCGTCATGTTCTATCGCACGGACCTGCTGGCGAAGGCGGGGGTGACGTCGCCGCCGGTGACGTGGGCGCAGTGGCAGGGCGCGCTCGCCGCGGTGAAGAAGGTGCAGCCGGCGGGCGCATTCCCGGCGCTGATGCCCCTCGATGAGTGGGCGCAACCGGTGGTGTTCGGGCTGCAGGCGGGCGCGACGCTGTTGTCGGATCACGACACGCGCGCCGCCTTCCAGGATGCGAAGTTCCGGAAGGGATTCCACTTCTACGTGGAGCTGTTCAGGCAGGGACTCGCGCCGGCGCTCGCGAACACGCAGATCAGCAACGTCTACCAGGAGTTCGCCGCGGGGCGCGTGGCGATGTACATCACCGGCCCGTGGAACGTGGGCGAGTTCCGCAAGCGGCTGCCGGATTCGCTGCAGGGCAAGTGGGCCACGGCGCCGCTCCCCGGGCCGGACAGTGCCGGCGTTTCGCTGGCGGGTGGCTCGAGCCTTGTGATCATGCGGAAGTCGCCGCACCAGGACGTGGCGTGGAAGTTCATCGCCTTCCTCAGCGACCCGGCGCGGCAGGTGCGCTTCTACGAGAAGGTGGGCGACCTGCCGGCGCGACGCTCGGCGTGGGATGCGCCGGCGCTGGTGGAGGACGCGCAGCTCGCCGCATTCCGCACGCAGCTGGGCCGCATCACGCCCACGGCCCGCGTGCCGGAGTGGGAGCTGATCGCCTCGCGCGTAGCGCAGGCAGCCGAGCGCGCGGCGCGTGGGCGCGAGACCGAAGACGCCGCACTCGCGGGTCTCGACAAGGACGTGGACGCGATCCTCGAGAAGCGCCGCTGGATGCGGGAGCGGAAGCCATGAGCGGAAAGGGCCGGCGGGGGATCGCCCCGGGCTGGTGGTTCGTGTCGCCGGCGCTGCTGCTGATCGTCGTGTTCTTCCTGGGACCGGTGATCGCGGCGGTGGGGCTGAGCTTCACCGACGTGGACCTCTATGCGCTGGCCGACTGGCACGCCGCGCGCTGGGTCGGGTTCCGGAACTACTCGCGCGTGCTGCACGAGCCGCTGTTCTGGCAGGCGATGAAGAACACCCTGTATTTCGCGATCGTGGGAGGGCCGCTGACCGTGGCTGCCTCGCTCGGCGCGGCGATGCTGGTGAATGCGCGCGCCGTGCGCTGGAAGGGAACCGCGCGCGCCGTGTTCTTCGCGCCCTTCGTGACCACGCTGGTGGCCGTCGCGATTGTCTGGCGCTACCTCTATCACCCGCGCTACGGATTGTTCAACTGGATGCTCGGCCACGTAGGCGTGCACCAGATCGACTGGCTGGGGGACCCGCGGTGGGCGATGCCCGCGATCATCCTGATGGCCACGTGGAAGAACTTCGGCTACAACATGCTGATCTGCATCGCGGGGCTGCAGAACATCCCGCGCGAGCTGCATGAAGCCGCCGCGCTGGATGGCGCCACGCCATGGCAGCGCTTCCGTCACGTGACGCTGCCGATGCTCGCGCCCACCCTGTTCTTCGTGGTGGTCGTGACGATGATCGGCTACCTGCAGCTGTTCACCGAGCCGTACGTGATGACGCAGGGCGGCCCGCTGCGCGCGACGACCAGCCTGGTGCTCTACATGTACGAGGAGGGCTTCCGCTGGTGGCGGCTGGGCGTCGCCGCGGCGATCGCGTTCCTGCTGTTCATCCTCATCGTGCTCTTCACGCTGCTGCAGCGCCGCATCTCGCCCAAGGCGGCCGCATGAGCGACCGTGATCGCGGCTCACGCATCCTGCTGAATGGCGCGCTGATCGTATTCGGCGCGATGTCGCTCTTCCCGCTGCTCTGGATGCTCAGCGCCTCGTTCATGGCCACCGGCGAGGCGACGCAGCTGCCCCCGTCGATCATCCCGCATCATCCCACGCTCGAGCATTACCGCGACCTGTTCGGGCGGCTGGCGCTCGGACGCTATGCGCTGAACAGCGCGCTGGTGGCGGTGGTCACGACCGTCTGCGCGCTCGCGATCAACTCGGCGGCGGGCTACGCGTTCGCGAAGCTGCGCTTCCAGGGGCGCGACTCGACCTTTCGCGTGCTGGCGGCAGGCCTCGCGATTCCTGTGCAGGTGGCAATGCTGCCACTCTTCCTGCTCGTGAAGTCGCTGGGCCTCGTGAACAACTACGGCGGCGTGATCATCCCCGGGCTCGCGAGCATTTTCGGGATCTTCCTGGTGCGCCAGTACGCGCTGGCGATCCCCGACGACCTGCTCGACGCCGCGCGCATCGATGGCGCGAGTGAGGCCCGCGTGTTCTGGTCGGTGGTGCTGCCCACCATCCAGCCCGTGCTCGCGACGCTCGCGCTCTGGACCTTTTTGGCCACCTGGAACGACTTCATGTGGCCGTTGATCGTGCTCAGCGACGATCGCAAGTACACGCTTCCCGTGGCCCTCGCCGGCCTGGTGGGCGAGCACGCGCAGGACGTGGAGCTCATGATGGCCGGCGCGGTGATCACCGTGCTGCCCGTGCTGATCCTCTTCCTGATGCTGCAGCGCTACTACGTGGAAGGCGTGACCGAGGGGAGCGTCAAGTGAGGTGGGTGGGAGCGATGCTCGCGCTGGCCACATTGGCAGGCGGGGCAGGTGCCGTTACGCTGGAATCCTTCGACGACATATCCGCCTACAAGGCGATTCCAAGCGACGGAGTGACGCTCGCATTGCGCCCCGACTCCGGCGTAACAGGCAGCTCGCTCCGAATGGACTTCGACTTCCACGCCCACGCCGGCTACGCCGTTGCACGCCGCCCGTTCAAGATGGCCGCACTCCCCCCGTACTGGGCGATCACCCTCTACGTCCGCGGTAGCGCGAAGCCCAACACCCTCGAGCTCAAGTTCGTGGACTCCACCGGCTTGAATGTCTGGTGGATGCGGCACCCGGACCTGCAGGTGACGAACGGATGGACGCGCCTGCGCTTCCGCCCGTCCGACCTGAGCTTCGCGTGGGGCCCGCTCGGCGGCGGACCGCCCCGAGGCATCGCCGCCCTCGAGATCGCATTCACCGCAGGGCAGGGAGGACAGGGCTGGCTCGCCCTCGACGACATGTCCCTCACGCCGCTCTCGCGCCCCGTGTCGGACAAGGTCGCGCCGCGTGTGACGACCACCGCGCGCTCCATCACTTTCGATTTCCACGGCGCTCGACAGCTCGGCGGACTGGTGCTCGACTGGCCGGCCACTCGATGGGCGTCGAACTACAACGTCGAGACGTCCGACGATGGCATCACATGGACCTCCATTCGCGCTGTGCGCGGAGGCGGCGGCGGACGCCGCTTCCTCCACCTGCCGCGCACGGAGACGCCGTACCTCCGCCTGCGCGCCGAGACGGGCACCCTGAGCCTCAAGTCGTGGCGCATCCTCTCGGACAGCGCCGCATCGAGTCCGAGTGCATTCCTCGAGCGAGTCGCCGAGTCGAGCGCGCCGGGTGACTGGCCCCGTTCGCTCACCGGGCAGCAGCAGTACTGGACCGTGCTCGGCCTCCCGCGCGACGAGCGCGACGCCCTGATCAGCGAGGACGGCGCGGTGGAGTCGCGCCCGGGCAGCTTCTCGGTCGAGCCGTTCGTGTACTCGGAAGGGAAGCTCCTCACGTGGCGCGATGGCGTCACCACGCATTCGCTGGATGGCGGGTCGCTGCCGATTCCGACGGTCACGCGCATCGCCGACAGCCTCACGCTCGAAGTGCGCGCGTACGTAATTGGCCAGCCAGGACAGTCGCAGCTCTGGATCGATTACACCGTCAGCAATCGGTCCTCACGAACGCGCGACGTGACGCTCTTCGCCGCGATCCGGCCCGTGCAGGTGAATCCACCCTGGCAGTTTCTCGGCGCGGCCGGTGGCGCGGCGAGCATTCGGTCGCTCGCGTTCAACGGCCACGTGGTGATCGTGAACGACACCGACGCCGTTGTGTCGTTGTCCCGGCCCGCGTCATTCGGTGCAACTCGCTTCGATAGCGCCGCAGTGATCGAATCGCTTCGGCGCGGGAAGCTGCCACCTGATACTATCGTCGCCGATCCCAGCGGTCTCTCTGAGGGCGCGCTGTCCTGGAGTCGCACGCTGAAGAAGGGCCAACAGATCATCCAGACGGTGGTGCTCCCGACCGTGGGTCGAGAGGCAATGCGCGGTGACTGGGGCTGCTGCGTGGCGAGCGCCCGCCGACTCTGGAATCACGAACTCGACACCTTCCGGGTAGACCTTCCCGCCGACGGCGCCCCACTCGCGCGCTCGCTCCGAACTGCACTCGCCCACGTATTGATCAACGCCCGCGGCGCGGCCATCCAGCCCGGCACGCGCAGCTATCGTCGCAGCTGGATCCGCGATGGCGCCCTCACCTCCGCCGCGCTCCTGCGGCTCGGCCACGCCGCCGACGTCAAGGCATTCATCGACTGGTTCGCGCCCAACGTCTTCGCGAACGGCAAGGTGCCCTGCTGCGTGGATGCGCGCGGCGCTGATCCGGTCACGGAGAACGACGCCGATGGCGAGTTCCTCTACCTCATCGCCGAGTACGCGCGCTTCACGCACGACACGGCGACGGTGCTCCGTCACTGGCCGACGATTGCGCGCGTCGCCGCGCACCTCGACTCGCTGCGCAACTCGCGCCGCACGGCACTGTATCGTGCAGCTGACTCGCTGATCGTCTTCGGGCTGCTGCCGCCCTCGATCAGCCACGAGGGCTACTCGGCCAAGCCCGCGTACTCCTACTGGGATGACTGGTGGGGCGTGCGCGGGCTGAAGGATGCGTCGCAGCTGGCCGTCATCGCGCATGACTCGAGCGCCGCGCACTTCCGAATGGCCGCGATCGAGATGGAGCACGACGTGAACGCTTCCGTGGCGCTCTCGATGACGCGCTTCAAGCGCAAGACGATCCCGGGAGCCGCCGACCTCGGTGACCTGGATCCGACGTCAAGCACGATGGCGCTGGAGCCGGCACAGGCGCTGGCTCCGTCGCTCGCACCCGCGATGCGAGCAACCTTCGACAGCGCCTGGGCCACGCTCGAGCGGCGTCGCGCGCCTGGATCGAAGTGGGACGTCTTCGTCCCCTACGAATGGCGCGACGTGGGCGCCTTCATTCGCCTCGGCCAACCCGAGCGCGCGCGCAGCTACGCGCAGTGGCTCATGACCATGCAGCGACCCGCCGAGTGGAACCAGTGGAGCGAGGCCGTGTGGCGGGACGTGCGCATGCCAAAGTTCATCGGCGACATGCCGCACGGCTGGGTGGCGAGCGACTTCATTCGCGGCACCCTCGACATGCTTGCGTATGAGCGCGAGGCGGATGGCGTGCTCGTAGTAGGAGCCGGAGTTCCCACCGAGTGGGCGACGTCCCCAACTGGCGTGACCGTGAGGGACATCCAGACCTGGTGGGGCGCACTCACGCTCACCGTAAAGGGCGATGCGAACTCGGTAAGCATGAACGTCCGCGGTGTGCGCCCTCCGGGCGGCATCGAGGTCCACGCCCCCTTCGGCCGCACGCCGCGCTCGGTGCTGGTGGACGGCGTGCCAGCTTCCTTCACGCACGGCGGGCGCGCGGTGATGCTCCGCGCGCCCGCCTCCATCGAGTTCCGCTATTGACCGCCGCGCGGCGAAGGGCGTCAGCCGTCCAGCACGGCCCCGTTGCTCTGGATCACGCTCGTGTAGTAGTGCGCGCTCGCCTTGGGCGTGCGCTCGAGCGTCTGGTAGTTCACGTGCACTATGCCAAATCGCTTGGAGAAGCCGAGGCTCCATTCATAGTTGTCGAGCAGGCTCCACGCGAAGTAGCCGCGCAGGTCAGCGCCGCCGGCGATGGCCGCGCGCGCCGCCTTGATGTGCTCGCGGTAGTACCATACTCGCAACGGATCGTCGCAACGTCCATCAATGGTGTGCGGCGCGTCGTAGAACGCGGCGCCGTTCTCGGTGACGTAGAGCGGAATGCGACCGTAGCGCTCCGTGACCCAGAGCAGCGTGCGGGTGAGCGACTCGGGATGCATCTCCCACCCCGTCTCGGTGTACGCGTGCTCCGGCTGCCGCACGTAGGCGATGCGCACGGGGCTCGACGTCGGATCGTCTCGCACCACGCCGCGCGTGTAGTAGTTCACGCCGATGAAGTCCACCTTCTGCCCGATCAGCTTGAAGTCGTCGGCGGGAAACTCGGGCCACGCCTCGCCGAAGATGTCCACCATCTCCTCGGGATAGCTCCCCTTGAACACGGGATCGAGGTACTGGCGATTCATGTATGCGTCGCCGCGCTGGGCGGCCGCGCGGTCGGCGGCGCTGTCCGTCGCCGGATCCTTGGGCTCCAGGTTCACCACGAGCCCGACCTGCCCCACGCGCGACTCGGCGCGGAACGCCTGCACGCCCATGCCGTGCGCGCGCAGCAGGTTGTGGCTGGCGATCGGAGCCTCGAAGTGATTCTTGTGTCCCGGTGCGAGCGCGCCGTGCAGGTAGCCGCCGTCCGTCACCACCCACGGCTCGTTGAGCGTGGCCCACATCGGAACGCGGTCGCCGAGCTTCGCGAACACCGCGGTGGCGTAATCGCCAAACCAGTCGGCCACGTCTCGGTTGAGCCAGCCGCCGCGATCGTCGAGCGCCGCGGGCAGGTCCCAGTGAAACAGCGTCGCGTTCGGCTTGATATCATTGCGCAGCAGCTCGTCCACCAGGCGCTCGTAGAAGCCCAGCCCCGCCGGGTTGATCTTCCCCGTGCCCTGCGGGAACACGCGGCTCCAGCTGATGCTGAAGCGGTACGCCTGCAGGCCGAGTCGCTTCATCAGCGCGACGTCGTCCTTGTAGCGCGCGTAGTGATCGCACGCGATGTCGCCGGTGTCGCCATTCGTCGTGCGACCCGGGCTGTGCGCAAATCGCTGCCAGATGCTCGGCCCCGCCCCATCGGCGAGCGGGCTGCCCTCGATCTGGTAGGCCGACGTCGAGGCGCCCCAGAGGAAGCCGTTGGGGAAGCGTTGCGAATCAGTCATGAACCAGAATCTAGCATCCAGAGGCGCGAGCATGAGTAGCCCTTCGACGGTCGAGCTGGAAGGCATCCGGAAGGAGTACGACAGCGGTGTCGTCGCCGTGCACGGGGTGGACCTTTCGGTGCCTGCCGGGGAGTTCATCGTGCTGGTGGGGCCCTCCGGTTGCGGCAAGAGCACCACCCTGAGGATGGTGGCCGGCCTCGAGGCGATCACCGCCGGCACGCTGAAGATCGGCGGCCGCGTGGTGAACGACCTGCCGCCCAGCGACCGCGACATCGCCATGGTCTTCCAGAGCTATGCGCTCTATCCGCACATGACGGTGCGCGACAACATGGCATTCGCACTCAAGCTGCGGAAACGCCCTGCCGCCGAGATCGCCGAGAAGGTCAACGCGGCCGCGGGGATCCTGGGCCTGGTGCCGCTGCTCGACCGCACGCCGCGCCAACTCTCGGGCGGCCAGCGCCAGCGCGTCGCGATCGGTCGCGCCATCGTGCGCGAGCCGAGCGCCTTCCTCTTCGACGAACCCCTCTCGAACCTCGACGCGGCCCTCCGCGGCGAGATGCGACGCGAGCTCGCCGCGATCCATCGCCGGCTGGGCGCGACGATGATGTACGTCACGCACGACCAGGTGGAAGCGATGACGCTCGGCGACCGCATCGTGGTGATGCATGAGGGACGCGTGCGCCAGGTGGATACTCCCGCCAACGTCTACAACCATCCGCTCGACACGTTCGTGGCGGCGTTCCTCGGCAGTCCGCCGATGAACCTGTTGAAGGGCTCGATCGTTGGAGAGGCCGGTCGCGCCTACGCAACGCTCGCCGAGGCGCCGAGCGTGCGCATGGAGCTGCCGGATGAGCTGCGGGCGCACGTGCTGGCGAGCGAGACGCGCGACGTGATCGTGGGGATGCGCCCGGAGCACCTGGCGGTCAGCACCGACGACGGCACCGATGCAGTGCCGGCGACCGTGGAGCTGGTCGAGCCGCTCGGCCACGAGCAGCTGCTGCACCTGCGAACGGGAGGTGCGACGATCACGGTGCGGAGCGATCCGGGGCTCCGGGCGCGCGTTGGGGACGTCGTGCGGCTGCGAGCGCGGCGGGAGAAGATGCAGCTGTTCGATGCGGGGACGGGTAAGACGCTCAGGGCATTGTCATCCTGAGCGAAGCGAGGGATCCGCCGCTTCCCTGGCTCCTCTACCGCTTCGGCAGCGCCCAGGAAGACGGCAGTACGCGGGATGTCACCCTGCCAACGGCAACGACAACGTAAACACCGACCCGCTCCCCACCTCACTCTCCACCGACAGCGACCCGCCCATCCCGATCGCAAGGTCGTGCGAGATCGCGAGGCCCAGGCCGGTGCCCTCGGTGACGCGGCTCTTCGAGGTGTCGAGCTGCACGAAGGGCGCGAAGATCGACTTCACCTTGTCGGCGGGGATTCCGGCGCCGGTGTCGGCCACGCGAAGCTGCGCCAGGCCGTCACACGCCACGGCAGAGAGGGTGATGCTGCCACCGGGCGCCGTGAACTTGATCGCGTTCGAGAGCAGGTTGAGCAGCACCTGCACCACCTTGTCGGCGTCGGCGCGCACCACGAGGCTGGGGTCGCAGGGCGCGCAACGGTAGCGATGGCCGCGCGACTGCAGCTGCGGGCCGATCAGTCCCTCGATGCTCGCGAGGAGCGGGCTCACCGCGACGTCGGTCACGTCATAGTGGACGGTGCCCGCCTCGATGCGCGCGAAGTTCAGCACCGAGTTGATGATCCCCAGCAGGTGATACTGGCTCTGCTGGATGCGGGTCAGGTATTCCTGGTGCGCCGCCGACACCGGCTCCGGCACGCCGAGCTGCATCAGCTGTGTGTAGCCGGCGATCGCGTTGAGCGGCGTGCGGAGCTCGTGGCTCATCACCGCCAGGAACTCGCTCTTCGCGCGGTTCGCATCTTCGGCGGCGACGCGCGCCTCGTCTGCGGCTGCGTTGGCCACTTCCGCATCGTGCGTGCGCTCGGTCAGCTCATCCGATGCCGACGTCAGCTCCTCATTCTGCATCTCGAGCTCGGCGGCCTGGTCCTGCAGCTGGTGCGACTGCAGCTCGAGCTCCACCGCCTGCTCCTCGAGGTGCTGGTTGCGCAGGTCGAGCTCCGCGGCGAGCTGCTCCTCGGCCTCCGCGTGGCGCAGCAGCGTCGCGTTGACGAGGATCGCGAGGATGACGGCCAGCAGCGTGCCCGTGAACAGGATCAGCGTCACCGCGCGGCCGCGTCGCACTTCGGTCGCCAGGCGACGGTCGAGCAGCGAAGATTCCTCGGCGATCACGCGGCCGGTCACCGCGCGGATCGAGTCCATGGCGACGATCCCGCGATCGGTGCGCACGATGCGCATGGCGGAATCGAGCCCGCTGGCGCGGCGCGCCGCGATGGTGCTCGCGAGCTCCTCGAGCTTGAGCTGCATGAAGCCGCGCAGGGTATCGAGACGCGCCTGCTGCTGCGCGTTGTCGGCGGTCAGCGAGCGCAGCAGGGAGGTGTCGCCCGTGAGGGCCGCGAGCGCACGCTCGTACGGCGCCAGGTAGCGCTCCTCGCCGGTGAGGAGGAAGCCGCGCTGGCCAGTCTCGGCGTCCTGCAGGCGCGAGAGCGTGATTGTGGCGCGCTGGCGGACGTCGCGGGTATGGGCCACGAGGAGGCGGCTCTCACGGGTGCGTCGCACGCCGTTGTACACGAACAGGCTCAACAGCATGCAGAGCAGCGCTGGTGCGACCACGAGAACGTACCGCCAGGCTCGGCTGTCTGTCATGCTCGGGGAATCTATGTATGGATGAGGTCGGCGGCGAGGTTCAGGTCCCTCGGGAGTCCCAATCGTCCTCGCGCCGGGCCGGTCAGCGTCATATTGGCGGACCCTGACAGCAAGCTGGGACAATGACGGAAAATGCTGGACAACGGCGGGAGTTTGCGCGGGATGACGTGCCTGGGAGGATCATCCAGGGGTACTACCACGTCTATCGCTCGCTGGGGCACGGGCACCTCGAGAGCGTCTATCGGAACGCGCTGGCGATCACCCTGCGGAAGCGCGAGATGCGCGCGGTGACGGAGGTAGCGCTCGACGCGTGGTTCGAGGGGGAGTGCGTGGGCCGCTTCCGGGCCGACCTGCTCGTGAACGACGAGATCGTGGTCGAGATCAAGGCCGCCGAAGCCATCCACGGCATCCACATGGCGCAGCTGCAGAACTACCTGAAAATCAGCGGCAAGAAACTCGGGTTCCTCTTCAACTTCGGCCCGAAGCCCGACTTCAAGCGCCGCGAAAACAACTAGAAAGCCCCGCTGTCAGGAGTCCCGCCCTCGTCCAGCAGTTCTCGGCTGTTGTCCTGTTCAGGCAGTTTTTCCGGCCCCGCCACGGGGAAGCCGGATGGCCTCTCAGCCCGCAACCGTTCCCCGGTACGCCTCGGCACTTCCTCCGCTGCCCTCAGCATCAGGTCCAGCCGCGCGCCGTCGGCCATCAGCCAGCCAGCCGGAATGGGCGAGATCCGCCGCAGCGTCTCCCCACCGCAATCGAACGTGAGCCAGCCCCCCGGATAGTATTTCGCCAGCGGCGAATCACTCTCCGGCTTCGTAGCCCAAACTCGCCACTCCACCCCCCTTGGGTCGGTGTGCTTGCGCTGCGGCATGACTGGCTGGAGTGCAAGGCCGGTTCCAGTTCAGCTGCGAGCTGGTCCGTAGCGCCGCCTTCGCGCGTGGCAGGCCCCCGCGTTAGCGTTCACCTCATGTCGCCGACACCGGCGCGCAATTTTCCCCATGGAGGCAGCCATGCGCCGAGCGATCTACGTCCTGCAACTCGTACTGCTCGCGAGGGTGGCGCCCGCGCAGGCGCATGCGGCGAGCGCGTCGTGGGGGGACGTCGACACCGCGCTCGGTCGTCCCGGCTCCCCGCAGCCCGGGGGCGTGTACAAGTACGCCTTTCCGCGCAGCGACCTGGCGGTGGTCGCCGGGGGCGTGACCCTGAAGCCCGCGCTCGCGCTGGGGAGCTGGGTCGCGTTCATGCGGGTCTCGAGCACCGAGGCGATCTGCATGGGCGACCTCGTCCTGCTCGAGTCGGAGGTGGGCGACGTCATGCGGGCCCTGCAGGCGGCGGGCATCGACCAGTCCGCGCTGCACAATCACCTGCTGATGGAGACGCCGCACGTGATGTACATGCACGTCATGGCGCGTGGCAATGCCGTGAGGATCGCGACGTCGATTCGTGCGGCGCTCGCAAGGTCCGCTACGCCGCTCGGGCCGCCCGCCCCGCCGGCCGCGGCGAGCGCGGCGGAGCTCGATACCGCTGCCATCGCCCACGCGCTGCGCTATTCCGGAAAGCTGAATGGCGTGGTGTACCAGGTCGCGGTCCCGAGGCGCGAGAAGGTAACGGAGATGGGTCACGTGATCCCGCCATCCATGGGTCTCGCGACCGCAATCAACTTCCAGCCCACGGGAGGCGGCCGCGCTGCGATCACCGGCGACTTCGTCATGCGCGGGCCCGAGGTGAACAAGGTGATCCGCGCGCTGCTGGCCCATGGCATCCAGCCCACTGGCCTGCACTCGCACCTCATCGACGAGCAGCCCCACCTCTATTTCATGCACTTCTGGGCGAACGACGACGCGGTGACCCTCGCGAAAGGGCTGCGTGCGGCGCTCGACGTCATGAACGTTCAGGCGGGTTCAGGGCAGTGAACCGGCACCTCGCCCGCGGGCGAGCGGGGTGGCATTATTGGGCGTAAGGATCGAATCCCCGGGCCGGCATGGCCCGTAGTTCAGGGATCAGTCGCCCGCACCCCCATCGCCCCGTGAGCCACGCAATGCAGCAGACAGCAGCGCAGGAAGCCGCCCGTGAGGGGGTGCAGGCCGCGGCCGAAGGCGCCCGGGCGCAGGCGACTGCCGCGCGCGCCCAGGCCGACGCGGCACGCCAGGAAGCGCAGTCGATCCGGGACCAGGTGCGGAGCGAGATCCTCCGCGCGAAGGCGGGGCAGGGGACGCCGGGCGTCGTCGTGAACCCGCCGTACTACGATGGCGCCAATCGCACGCCCGCGTACGAGCGGATGATGTTCGTGGGCGGGCTGGTCGGGCTGGTGGTAGTGGCGATCGTCCTCATGCCGATCATGCGCGCGCTGGGCAAGCGGTTGGAAGGCGGTGCGAAACCGGCGCCCGCGCCGATCGACAGCGAGATGCGGGAGCGCCTCCAGCGGATGGAGAATGCGATCGACTCGATAGCGGTCGAGGTCGAGCGGATTTCCGAGGGGAGCCGGTTTACCACCAAGTTGCTGTCGGAGCGGATGAAGGACGCGGTGCCGAGGGTGGGGGGATAGGCTTCCGAACGGCGGACCTGCCGTGATGGCCCGTGGGCCCGTAGGCCCGTGGGCTACAGCACTGAAGCGGTGAGCGGCGCCTGGCGGCGCCGTTTCGTCATTCGTTACAAGGAACAGCCGCTGGCGCGCGCCGGCCCGAGTGCCGTTAACCTCGAACTGATGACGAAGCAGGCGCCGAAGGCGCCGCTACCCTGTCCTTGCTCGAGCCCACGGGCCCACGGGCCTACGGGCCATCAGTTCCGCAGTTCATCACTTCCGAGTCCAAATAGGTCACCCCTCCTCCAACACCGTCTTCACAGCCTCGACCAACGCCCCGGTCGCATACGGCTTCTCCAAAAGCCTCATCCCCGCCGCCCCAGCCCGGTCCACGAAGCCCTCGTCGCGCGTATACCCCGAGCAAAACAGCACCGGCAACCCGCTTCGCCGAGCGCGCAACTCCCCCGCCAGCGCCCACCCGTCCATCCCGGGCATCACGACGTCCGTCACGAGCATGTCGACGGCGCCGCCGAGCCCGTCCCACTGCGCCAGCGCCGCCGCGCCGCCGCTCGCCTCGTGCACGACGTACCCCGCATCGCGCAGCGTGCGCGCCGCGGCGATGCGCACGGCGTCGTCGTCGTCCACCAGCAGGATGCGCACGCCCCAACCCGTGGCGGGCGCTCCGAACTCGAGCGACGTGCGCGTCGTCGGCGACCCGGCCGGCACCGCCGCCAGGTACACGCTGAACTTCGCGCCCGCACCCGGCGCGCTCGTGACCTCGATGTGCCCGCCCATCTCGCGCACGATTCCGTAGACGGTCGACAGGCCGAGCCCCGTCCCCTTGCCCGTGGGCTTGGTCGTGAAGAACGGCTCGAACACGCGGGCGCGCGTGTCGTCGTCCATCCCCTGCCCGTCGTCCTGCACCTCCAGCACCACCAGCGCGCCACTCGGCGCCGCCGCCGGGCGCGCGTCGGTCGCGTCGAGCGTGCGCACGTTCACGCCGATGCGACCCTTGCCGCCCACCGCGTCGCGCGCGTTCACCACCAGGTTCACGATCACCTGCTCGATCTGCCCCACGTCGCCCATCACCCATGCGCTGCGCCGCGCCGCGCTCAGCTCCATCACCACCGCGCCGCTCACGAGGCCGCGCAGCATCCCGTCGGTGTCGAGCACCACGCCGCCGAGGTCCACCGTGGCGCGCTCCACCTCCTGCCTGCGACTGAACGAGAGCAGTTGCCGCGTGAGCAGCGCCGCACGACGCGCGGCGCGACGGATCTCCTCCACCTCGTCGCGCTGCTCACCGGTGAGCGTGAGCGCGAGCAGGTCGCTGTACGAGGTGATCACCGTGAGCAGGTTGTTGAAGTCGTGCGCGACGCCGCCCGCAAGGCGGCCGAGTGAGTCGAGGCGCTGCGCCTGCTGCACCTGCTGCTCGAGCGCGCGACGCTCGTTCGCCGCGCCCTCGCGCTCGCGCTGCCGGCGGTCGAGCGACTGCGTCATCTGGTCGAACGCATGCGCGAGCTCACCGAGCTCTCCCTCGTTCTGGCTGATGCCAGTGGGGACGCCGAACTCCCCGCGCTCCACGCGCTTCGCTGCATCCGCCAACTGGTCGATGCCGCGCAGCACGTAGCGGTCGGCCAGCACGTACGCGCTCCCCAATGCGAGCGGCACGAGCAGCAGCACGACCAGCAGGTTCCGGAGCGCCTGGCGATTCGCCTCCGCCAGCGCCACGGCCTGGGGAATGCCGACGATCACGCTCTGCGGCGGACTCGCGAACCCGCGACTCAGTCGCGCATATGCATAGAAGCGCCCGGTGCCGTCGATGCCGGTGCCTTCCTGGGCCGCCGAGCCGTCGTGCATCACGAGCTTGCGCAGGACGCTGTTGGGAAGCAGCAGCCGCCCCTCGATCGCCCGCCCCTCCGGATGGCGCAGCGCCACCACGCCGGTAGTGTCGAGGATCGTGAGCGTCGCG
Organism: Gemmatimonadota bacterium; assembly: GCA_028287305.1. GTDB lineage: Bacteria > Gemmatimonadota > Gemmatimonadetes > Gemmatimonadales > Gemmatimonadaceae > JAQBPX01. The sequence continues at coordinate 574,198 of JAQBPX010000038.1, read as the reverse complement.
CTCTTGTCGAGATGCAGGTCCGGGATCATGCGCTTGATCCAGTCGGCACCCATGCTGAGCGTCGCGACGCCCACCACCTCACCGCGCGCGTTGACGATCGGCTGCGCGGCGTGCAGGATCGCGAGGTCGGCGGCGGTGTCGAAGACGTAGCCGGTGGATGCGAACCCGCTGGTCCTCAGCGCCGTCGCGAGTGATGCACGCAGCGCCGCGTCGGGTGCGTCGCTCGACTCCGCTGGAATGTGGCAGCGCGCGCTGCCGTCGAGCGCGCGAATGGCCACCGAGCGGAAGGGCGCGAAGCGCGAGACGAGGCCCTCCAGTCGCCCGATGCACGCGTTGGCGCGGCGAGGGTCCGACACCGCCGCGATGAGCGCCGAGTCGTGCGCGAGCGCGCCGATCACGCGCGTCACGGCGCCGCGCTGCAGCTGCTCCTGCCGCGCCACGGTGCGCGCGAGGGCGAGCGCGCTCCCCTCGGCGTCATCGCGAGCATGACGCCGCAGCTGGATCGCGCCGAGCGCGACGGTGATGAAGCTCGGGACGAACGCCGCGAGCACGACGAGAAGCAGTCGCGAGCGCAGCGTGCGAGGATTCCACAGCGAGCGGGACATTACCTAAAGATATCTCCGGCTGTCATCGTGAGCTCCGCGAAGGATCTGCCGTTGGCCTGGGTAACTGAGTGGCGTGTGGCTTGTGGCTGGGGCATGTGATGACGGGCCTGGGTAACGACGGCGCGGGGCCGATGGCCAGAACGACATGGCGTGAGGATCGCCCCATGCCCGGATGTTCAGGCCACTCCCCTCGAGCCGACTCTACCCAGGCCCGACGACTGCGGCCCCAGCCACAAGCCACACGCCATCAGTTCCGCAGTAGCTTCAAGAATGCGCCCAACCAGACTTCTCCTCCTGGCAGCCGCCCTGACCGCCTGCCACGATTCCGCCCCGATAACTCCCGCAGACGACCTGGTCCTCATGACCCGGGGCGTGGACACCACGATCACCCTCGGCGCCTGGCTCGCCTCGCATCCGGGCGACACCGTCTCGCTCGCGGCGCCCACCGCAGCCCGGAACGACCGCGTGTGCCGCACAGCGGAGCATCGTGTCCGGATAGACGGCGCCGACGTCGATCGCTCGGCCGTGTTCTACATCCCGGCGCCGCAGGCCGGCGAGCCGTGGCCCGTGGACTCGGGGCAGTTCGCCGAGCGGAAGTGCACGCTGCGGTCGGTGTGGCTGGTGCGCAATGTGGCGGACTCGATGCGCGTGCAGGCCGCGTCGGATTCCACGAGTCATCGGTTGACGCCGGCGCTCGGCGCGGGGGTGAACGGGTCGAAGATGGCGGGGCAGGGCGCGGGACAGTGGCAGCACGCACGCAGCTGGAGTGTGGGCGACACGCGCGTGGTGCTCGGCTCCGATCCGGCGGTGCAGTATCACGACGAGGGCGAGCTGTTGCCGACGTCGCACCCGTGGCGCGTGATCGTGGCGGCGTATGCGCCGGGCGCGTGCCTGGAGGACTTCGACGAACGGCAGAAGGACGCGCGCTGCGATGACGCCATGGCCCAGGGACTCGATTCGCTCAGGTCGGGGCGCCTGCAGGCCGCGCTCAAGCTGGCGGACGCGAAGGTCGCGCCGCTGTTGCAGGTGGTGGTGGCGCGCATGGGCGCGCGCGGCGACTCGAGTTGGGTGCAGGATGCGAAGACGGACAGCGCGATGCTGCATGCGTACGTGTTCGCGCGCGACTCGACGGCAACGATGCCCGCGGGCGCGCGCTCGGCGACGCTGCTCGCGACGGACATGGTGATGCACGCGTATGCGGCGAACCTCGACGCAGACACCGCAGGCAAGGCGCGTGAGACGCGTGCGCGATTCGACGCCGCGCATGTGCAGCTGGGCGCCGATCCGCTCGGCGCGACCGTGCAGTATGAGCGTCCGCTGCTGTGGATGGCCTGGCGCGCCGATTCACTGGGTGGAGTGGGGTCGGCGGGTCACGTCGCGTTCGTCGAGCTGTTGTCGGAGGGGTGGAGCACGAAGGCCGCGTGCGGCGATGGCGCCGACCAGTACAGTGTCGTGATCGCGCGCGCGGAGGCGGCGCTGGCGCGCGGGGATGCGGACCCGGTGGTGCAGCTGTATGCGGGGCTCGCGCAGGGAGACCTGTTCGCGCTCGCGCATGGTGCGCATGCGGGGTATGCGAACGACTCGGACTACAAGGCGGGTGCGGAGGCCGGGCGCGTGAAGGCGTTGGCGCACCTGGAGCAGGCGCTCACGAAGGGTTTGCCCGCGCCGGCGAGAAAGGGCGCGTGGGAGACCGGCGTCAAGCTGTTGCTGAAGACGTATGCGCAGGCGAGGTACTTCTGCGTGTACGACTGACGTGTGGGGGCAAAAGAAAAGGGCCCGGCGATTGCCGGGCCCTTTCAGTTTGCAGCGACAGCCTTAGTTGCAGGCGGGCTCGCCTTCGCCAGCGGTGGTGACGGTTGGGTTCGTCGTGTTGACGCCGATGCCGCAAACCTTGCCGGAGAGCTGCGAATGCGACACGGTGGCCGTCCAGAAGCCGGAACCGGTCACGATCGTCGGGGCGTTGACGCCGGTCGACTGCTTGAAGTTGATGGCGGTGGTGGACGTCGAGTACTTGGCGGAATCGGCGAAGAAGGCCTCTTCGGCGGTCGTCAGGTTCTTGAGGTCGGACTTCATGGCCGTGATGTAGGCCTTCGACTTCGTGTTGGCGAACTTCGGAATCGCGATCGCGGCGAGAATGCCGATGATGACGACGACGATGAGCAGCTCGATGAGCGTAAAGCCCTTTCGCTGGCGCAGCATGAGTGGTCCTTTGGACGAGGGGGGGGAGGTCAGGAGAGCCTATCGTCGGCTTTCGTGTCCGCAATAAAGGCACGGTTGGGGCCGCGGGCGAAATGGGCCGGAAGGGCCTGTAGAGGGGCCTGCGGGTGGATAATGTGAGTTTATGCCCGGTTCACGATTCGCGGAATGCGGATAAAATGCGGGTTGCACGACGAGAAATCTGACAGTGAGACGCTACGAGACGGTGCGCGATGTCGGGGGGCGCGGGCATGTTTACGTCGCCTCGGCCACCGAGGGACCTGCCCGAGGCCCATCTCAGGAGACTTGAAGTGGGAAACCCCGAGATCCGAACAGCTGCTGACGCGAAACTCGCCGGGGACTCGAAACGGCAGATGCTGGAGAGTCCGGCCGAGTTTGACGGCACCCTCCAGGAGCTGAGCGACCGCTACATCGTGCCCAACTTGCCGGACCCGCGGGTCGTCGAGGCGTTCCATCGGGCGCTGATGAACCATGTCCGCTCGAGCGACCCGCTGTTCCTGCTGCGTCACATGCGAGACACCGTGCGACGCGAGACGTACGCGACCAGCGCCGGCCAGCGCATGAAGATGACGGACAATGCGCCGGCCTGGTGGACGCAGGCCGCGCTGTTCCGGGGATGCGAGGTCGCCGACGGCGCGATGGCAACGGTGATCGAGACCATCCCCACGCACATGTTCGACGTCCCCGCGACCACTCCGAAGCAGACGGCCAACGCGAAGGGCTGGCACATCGCGCACATCTTTGACGTGAAGAACCGAGATGTGGACTACGCGAGCTGGTCGCGTGAGGAAGTTGTTGGGAGGTGCATTCGAAATCTCCACCCCTGCAACTATTTCCTGCTGCCGAAGACAGACTGGCAGCAGTGGGGAGGCGATAGGCGGGTGATCGGGTATTTCGCGGAGCTATATGCGCGACGCTATCGGAACGTCTGGGTTGAGTTTCTCGCTGAGGGTCGTGGCGATCTCGCGGTCCTCTTGCCTGGCAATCCGGAACTCCAGTACACGTACGGGACCGAGTCCACGCCGATCCCTGAAGAGACTTCACCCTTGGCGCCGATGGTGCGATCGAGGAGCAATGGAGCGGTCCAGCGATACTCGGCTTCGCGATTTCGACTGAAGGCATCTGTGATCGAATCACTGGCCGACGGAGAGCGTGTTCGCATCAGCACCCCCGTGGGCGACTTCGAGCTGACGAAGGAGGATGTTCACAGGGACTTCAGTTCGGCTGTGAGCTCCAACAGCTACCTCAGTTCCGGATACTATCACTGGCCGAAGGTTCCTGCGGCCGCGTGGCCGTACCTGGTAGGCCCATCGGACAAGTAGAGGAGTCACCTGGCGATTCCTTCCTCAGCTACGCAGCTTGGCTCGATCCAGTCTCCCGGAATCTCAATTAATGACCGAACGCCCCCGCAGCGGATGGGAGTCAAGCTTCTCTGAATTTCGAGATGCTCCGGCCCGGCGTATCCGTGAGCAGCTCGCTGAGTTCATTCGCGATGCCAGTCCCGAACAGGTGCGCGCGTGGGACGCCGCGCTGCCGGACCTTCAGGAGGAAGTGTCCGAGGTCCTGGTGCGGGACGAGCTCGCGCGGCAGTACTCGGCCATTCTCGAGTACGAACTGCCGATGGAGTCGCGTCGCCCCGACGTGATCCTGCTCGTCGGCGCTGGAGTGATGGTGATAGAGCTCAAAGGCAAGCTCTATCCATCGCAGGCCGATCTAGACCAGGCGTCCGCGTATGCGCGTGACCTACGCAACTACCATCGGGAGTGCGCGGGAAGGGAAGTGACCGCCGTTCTCGTGCCCACACGGGCGCGAGGCTACGTGCAGGAGATTGACGGAGTGCACGTCGCGGGGCCAGATCACCTCGACGAGCTGGTCGCAAGAATCACGAAGGATAATCCGCGCCCCACAATCGATCGCGCGGCGTTCCTGTCGGATGACGCATACTGTCCACTTCCAACTCTCGTGGAGGCCGCGCGCGAGCTGTTACGCAGCGGAACACTTCGCACTATTCAGCGCGCACACGCGGCGACCGGACCCTCGCTGGATGAGATAAGCCGCATCGTGCATCAGGCAGCGCTCACGAAATCTCGGCACCTGATTCTGCTGACGGGCGTGCCTGGAGCCGGCAAGACGCTCGTTGGGCTGCAGGCGGTGCACGCTGACTATCTGGACGATCTTGCCGTCGACCGGGGAAGCGGCAAGCCAACCGCGCCGGCTGTGTTTCTCAGCGGCAATGGTCCGCTAGTCGAGGTGCTGCAATACGAGATGCGCTCGGCGGGAGATGGAAAGACGTTTGTGCGTGGAGTGAAGGACTACATCAAGCGCTACTCGAGAGGTGAAGCGGTTCCGCCGGAGCACGTGCTGGTCTTTGACGAGGCGCAACGAGCCTTCGACATCGACAAGATGCGAGTCTCGCACAAGAGCGACGACGTGCGCTCAGAGCCCGAGGAATTCATTCGGTTTGCCGATCGAATCCCGGAGTGGTGTGTGGTTGTTGGGTTGATCGGCAGCGGACAGGAAATCCATGTTGGCGAGGAAGCAGGCCTAGGCCAATGGCGCACTGCCGTCGAGCACTCAGGCAAGAGCGCGGAATGGACTGTTCACGGTCCCGCTGGAGTCGCTGGACTGTTTCGCGACGGATCGGTTCCGTTCGAGGTGAAGGGCACGCTGAACCTCGACACGGAACTGCGATTCCATCAGGCTAAGGAACTGCACACGTTCGTGGCGAAGCTGCTGGAAGGTGCTCCGGTCGACGAGCTACGTCCCATTGCGGCTCGCCTCAACGCAGATGGATATCACCTACGGATCACACGCGACCTGGACGTCGCGAAGGGGTACCTCAGGGATCGCTACCGAGAGGATCCATCCGCACGTTTTGGCATCCTAGCGTCGTCGAAGGACAAGGCGTTAGAGCACTTCGGCATCCTCAACGACTTTCAGTCGACGAAGCGTGTTCGAATGGGGCCGTGGTATGGAGAGGACGAGGATGCCTACGAAGGCCGAAGCTGCCGGCTACTCGAGTCCTGCGTGACGGAGTTCGGCGCCCAGGGGCTCGAGTTGGATGCGGCGTTGCTTGGGTGGGGGACTGACCTGATGCGCCTAAACGAAAAGTGGTCGTCCGCCGGGGCTCGAGGTTATCTGCGCTCGGCGAAGGTTCGTGATCCCTTTCAGCTCCGCGTTAACGCATACCGGGTGCTTTTAACACGCGGGCGAGACGGCACGGTTGTATATGTGCCGCCGCTCTCAGAGCTCCATGACACGTACGCGTTCCTAGTTGCCGCGGGCTTTCGCGAGCTCACTAACGCATCTGACTCGCGCTAGACAACGCGCCACTTTCTGCGCCGCTCGAGCTTCAGCCAAGGAATGACATGTCGGACATTATTATTCACCTACATAAGCGTGTCGAGCAACGCGAGCATCGCGTCGCCTAGTGCACCGCTCCATTGTTAATCTCGTTCCGTCCAGTAGTTGACAACCGCGAGCACGAATTGGTCTCAACTTCGGGACAGAATCTGGACCACAGTTTATTCGAAAAGAGGATAGCCGTGCACGAGCATCGTGCCGCAAGTGGCTCGCATGTATTCTTGGCTTGAGCAAGGCGGAGTCGCGCACCTCAGGATCGTAGCCAATGACAGACGTAACGAAACCATGCTAACAGAATTGTCCCGGTAGATGCTTTCGACTCGTGAGGTGGCGACAGGGTTGTGGTCCCTCGTCTTTCTCACCATTGCTCTCGGCACGAGGAGGGTCAGATCCTCTCTCCTCAGCCTCGCGCGATCAGCCCTTCATTGGAAGCTTGTGCTTCCGGTTGGCCTGGCTGCGGGCTACGTGGTCGGCATAGCGGCACTTCTTGCTAGTCTCGGCATCTGGAGACCGGGATTGCGAAAGGACGCCGTGCTCTGGTTTCTCTTCGCCGGAATTGCCCTGACATTTGCGGGACTCGACCGAGCTGCTGAGCGGAGAGGGTACTGGCGTCGGTTGGTTCTTAATCAAGTCAAAGTGACCCTGATATTCGAGTGGCTGATTAATGAGTATACGTATCCGCTGTCTATTGAACTGCTGTTATTGCCGTCTCTGGTTCTGCTGATCGCCGCAGATACGATTGCGCGATCCGATAGTGCACTCAATAGCGTCGCCACTCTTACTTCATGGTTGCTCGCCGCACTCGGGTTCATGCTTGTTGCCCATGGCGTTCAAGCGGCAGTCAGCCATCTGGATACGTTCGCAGTCGGATTTGCAATTCGGACGATGTTGATTGGACCGATTCTCTCCTTGGCGATGTTGCCGCTAGCGTTCGCGTTGTCGCTCTGCACTGCGTACGAAACCTTGCTGCTCCGGCTTCGATTCACACTCGCGAAGAAGGGTGAGCCAGACCTGATCGCATATGCAGCGCGCAGGATTGTCTGGCGATGCGGTCTACGCCCTCGAAAGATCTCCCAGTTCTGGCGTGCATATGTACCCCAGCTCGAAGGGCTCAAGTCTCGCGCCGAGGTGGATGCGGTCCTCAATCTGTCGAAGTCTGGAAGGCGCGGAATTGACAACCAGGGGTACCTTGTGCGACCCGAGCTGCCGAAGGTTGTGAACGGCGAATACATATAACAACTGTCATATCAGATGCTTGACACCAACGCGGGTGGCTCTTAGAGTGCATTGTATGCTGACGCCCGCTTCACTCGCCGATGTACGTCGTCGCCTTGGATATAGTCAGGAGCATATGGCGCAACTCTTGGCAGTGTCATTCGCGTCGGTCAATCGGTGGGAGGGCGGGCACTCCTCTCCGACCGGATCCGTTCTAGACATCTACCGCGCACTCCACGCTGCAATGGCTGTCGGCCACCCGGCAGCCACTATCAGAAAGGCCGCGAACAATGAGCGAGGCGTGTTTCTCTACAATCTCTTTCGTATGGCCTACGGGCCATCGAGGAAGCGAGCGTGAAGAATAATCCTGTTGGAATTCCTGGACTGAGCGAATTCGCAGGTCTAGCGCCCCTCGGCTCAGGCGGTTGCGGAGATGTATTCGCGGGCACTCGGATTACTAATGGCGAGAGGGTCGTCGTAAAAGTTCTGCGCGATCCCCACATTGCTGAGATGCGACGGTTGTTCGAGCGCGAGGTTCGCATCCTATCGCTAGGAGTAACTGGTGTCGTCCCAATCCTGTGGTCTGATCTACAGACGGCGCGACCCTACTACGTCATGCCTCTCCTTACTGGTTCTCTGACCCAGTTTGCGGGTCTCCTGAGCTCGGGACAGGTAGAGAACATCGGGGTAGTCGTCGCTGGCGCGCTGGCGCAACTCCACGGCAGGTGGATCTCGCACGGCGACATCAAGCCGGACAACCTATTGCTTGGCCAGAACGGTCAGACGCTTGTCGCTGACCCGCTCGGGAACGGCTGCGGCTGTACAGTCATGTTTGCAGCCCATCGGGGCGGAACGCCAGGATACTGCGCGCCGGAGGTGTTCGGTGGCGGCGAGATTTCTCAGGACGGCGACATCTTTTCGCTTGGCGCCTCTCTTCACCACCTCATCAGCGGTAGACGTCCTGAACAGGGTTGTTCATTTCAACTGGCCCCGAAGCATGCGGCTAGCCGAAGGTTGAGAGAGGCGATCGCGATCGCGACGCACGCCGATCCTAGGTCGCGTCCGAGTGCGAACGATCTAAAGCGAATCCTACGCGGCGAGGGGTGGGAAAGTATTCGCTCTCAGCGGAACTGGAATATTGCGCTTGGAGTAAGTGCGGCCTTTGTGGTGGCCGTCGCTCTGAGCGATGGCAACTAAGGCTGATCACACACTGATGGTAGGTGAGGGTTTCGAGGGAGCAGGTCAGGTTCCGGCCGACGCCGATGCACCAAACAGATCGTCCGCCCCGCCCCGCTCACCCGCATTTTCGCCGGCAGGCTTCGAACTGAGCGCTCGTGAGCATGCGGTCGCGGCGGAGTTGAGTCGGGTTGATCCTCAGCTCGCTGGCCTTTTTCGCATTGGTATCGAGCTGTGTGAGCGGGGGGAGGTCCCCGGCAATAGCTACGTTATTGCAGAGGCTGGTCGCGAGCTTAGTGTGGGGATTATCAGCCTTCTTGCCGAAGGCGCACCGGAGTTGTCGTCTGCGGAAAGCGCGACCATCGCGGAGGGTGAGAAGCACCGAGGCTCGATCGCGAGAGCGCTGAGACTGCACCCGCAGAATCCGCTGGTTACCGCTTGGCTGGAAATGCACCAACGTTTTAATGGCGAGGCGCATTTCGTGGCGAATCGCGTAACCACGAGCACTGCGGCGGCAGATTTTCGAGAATTGGCGTCGCTCACGGCAGGCCGGATCGCGCCATACTTCGACGCTCAGGACGAGGCCGATGCAATTCTCGCGATTGAGCACCCGACGCCTCACCATCAGAATGATCTCAAGCGAATTCTCGTAAGGCCGGCGCTCAGGCGGTACTTCCTGCAGAAGCTTCGAGATCCCAAGTGGCTCCCCGTGCTCGAGCGGCTCAAGGTCTTTGACCATCCACCTGGTCGCACCGTTCATCCAGATGGTTCATGGTCGCTGGTGAGCTGGCTCGAAGGCGAGTATTTGGTGCAAGTGGCAGCCACTGCGCCGCGTGCTGTAGCTGTTCGCATCGAGGCGATCCCGCTCGAGAATGACAACCCCGCCGTGTGGGATGCAGCGGCTCGGGCAGCTGCGCTGCTACCCGCGGAGCAAGCTGCGCCAGTCCTTAGGCACATCGCGTTGGGGCTGCGTTCTCTTCCTCGAGTCGTCCTGCCGGCGGCTCTACTCGCGTTAGGCGAGCATGTAGCAATCGTCGATTCCGGGCCGGTGCTACTGTTGCTGAGTACGCTCTTGTGGATGCGGCGGCGCGAAGTTGAAGGTGAAAGTGGCGAGGCGGATGGCTCACAGCGGTACTTGTATTCAACAGCGTGGCTGCTCGAGCGCATTGATCTTTACGATGCTCAAGAGGCGCTCGAGCGTCTCGTTCCCTCCATTGCTTCCGTTGACCCTCGCGGCGTGCTGGAGCTGCTTGGCGCCAAACTGAGAGCAGCTATGCGGTCGGTTGATGCTGCGTATGCCGACGAAACCGCGCGCGAGAGTCGATGGTACTCTAGCCTGGAGGAGTCGGCGAGCAGCGACGACGTTAGGGCGCTCTTCGTTCGCGCGATCGCGCGAGTCGCCAAGGACTACTCGAGCGCTAGCGCTGAGAATGCAAGTTGGGTGATTCACTTCTTATCCAGCTTGCCAAAAGGGATCGGACAACGCTTGCACTATTTCGTCGTCGGGCACGTTGCGCCGCAGCTCACAATCGAGGTCGATCGGCTCCTTCAGAGGCCCGATGTTCTTGAATGGGAAATGCCCGGACGCGAGGTCGGGGACGTCTTGCGTCGGAGATTTTCCGACGCGGGCGTCCAGGCCCAACGAGAGTTCTTGCGAACTCTCACGCGAGGTCCTGCCGACGACTATCTAGACCAGCTCATCGAATGGTTCTCAGAAACCGGGGGGAACTCCACTCGAGAAACTGCGCTCGCCTACTGGCAACGGCGTCAGCTCAAACGATTCGGCAAGCACGTTCCAGAGCTTCTATTGCCGCTTGCCGAGCAGCTATCGTACGTCCCTTCAGAGCTCGCTCCGCAAGACCTCGATCTCATTGAAATCGGATGGTCCTCCGGTTCGGCAGGCTGGGTCAGGGAGTCCTCGCCTTTTTCGAGTGAGTCTCTGCTGACGGAGTCGGCCGAGAATGTCGCGCGATCCATTCTCGAGTGGATACCCGACGGCAATTTCGATAGGCCGACGTTGAGAGGGCTCGAGGACGAGATGCAGCGACTCGCTGTAAGCGCTCCTGACAGATCGATCGAACTGGCGACGGCTATCCTCCGAGCGGGTGGATCACGAGGAGTGTCCGGCGTTCTGTGGGGTCTTTCGCAGCGCCTCAAGCAAGGCGGAGACGCGCCAGCCGCTTCTATCGCGGATCTCTTGCGTATGTGTATTGAGAGTGACCTGACAGGGCCTGAATGGGAGACCGTGACGGCTGCAGCCATCGACCTTGCACGTGAATGGACGATCAACGCAGCCTTTGAGCCTACGTCGGACCTCTTTCCTATTGTTTCGCGACTTCTTTCTGATCCGAGACTCTGGAAGGAGGATGCTGATGACGAGACGTGTCAGACCATGGAAGGTGTCTTGGTCGCTTCGATGAACGCTCTTTCGGGTCGCACGACTGAACTTGTCGTGCGCCTAGCATTGGCCGAATACAATCACCGCCGGAGGGAAGGCTCGGACGCCAGTCACGAGGCGATGGCTATTCGCAGCGAGATCGCCGTGCGGGTACTTCCCGCGGTTCAGTCCATCCTGACTAAACACGGTCGCGCAGGGCTAGCCGCCCGTGCAGTGATCGGGACGTACCTTCCACAGCTGCTGTGGTTCGCGCCAGAGTGGTTGTCGGAGCAATCGACAGCGCTGCTCGATGATGCAACAGCGAGTCCAACCAGCAATCCGGTATGGGCGGCCTACCTCGCTCGCGCTGGGTTTGTTGACTCAGCGTTTGTTCTGTTGCGACCGTGGTACGCGCAAGCCATCGCAAACCCTCTTGTGATCGCGGGCGAGGGACCTTCCCGGACATGGGAGCCGGAGCGGCATCTGGTTGAGCACGTACTTATCGCGCTCCTTCGCGGACTCGCCTCCATTGGGGAAAACGATAACCTGATTGAGAATACCTTCGCTCATGCGCCTGCCGAAGACATCTCGCATGGACTTTGGACCATTTTTCGAGGCTGGAGCGATGCCTCCGAGCAATCTGAGAGCGTTCCAGTGGAATACGTTGCTCGCCTGGTTGACCTTTGGCGGTGGAGGTTGTCACAGCTGGAAGGCGAGATCGAGTCGGAGCGACTTGACGAGGAAGCGAATGGTCTTCTGTGGCTCTGTCTCACGCCATGGATTTCAGTGCAAGACGTGATCATGCTGGGAGTACGGACCCTGAGGCTCGTTCGCAATGCAAATGGCACCCTCCATCTTCTTTGGAGGAGGCTAGAGGAGCTGGCCGCGGCTGACCCCGACGGGACGTATCTGATGATGGAGCGAGCTGTCGAGATCGAGCTGACATCGAAATGGCCGAGAGTTCCCGAGAAAGAGCTGGGCCCTGTCTTTCGGGCAGCCTTTTCACTCGGTTCGGCGTCGACCCAGTCAGCGGCCTTGCTACTTCTAAATCGACTCGGGGACGAAGGATATCCCGGTTTTGGCCGCTTCAGACCAGTTCTGTAAACAACCACGTAGCACCGAGGTACCCAAGCCTACGCCAACGCTGTCGCGTCAGGCGAGTTGCCTCCAGCGAATCCCCTCGCGAACAAACGCAACCGTTCTCGAGTTGGTCCTCGAATGCGGAACTATCGCTGCGGCGCATCACCCGGCAGGTCGGCATGCGCTATCCGGCAGCGAGGTCCAGCTTGCCCTTCACCTGCGGAGCAGACGATGTCGTTTTCAGATCCCACTCCACTCTTCCATTCCGCACTAGCCGCGCTGAACGTGGAAGATTGGCGGATCGCCGCTATGCACTGCGATCCTGTGAGCTTACGGGCCTTCCAGCGTCAGAAGGTTGACCAGTTCGCGCCGCTTCTGCCTGAGCAGGTGCTGAAGCCGGAAGATCTGATGCGTCTCGATCCGGAGATGCCTCGCGAGGTGGCGGAGTATCAGGCGGCTCACCATCGGCAGCAGATCGACTCTGAGTCGCGCTTGCAGCGGCAACTGCCGGGTTACTCGTCGATGTCGCAGGTGAGCGAGGCGGATCCGGTCGCCCTCTTCGCCAGTTGGTTGGAGGGGCACTCGCCGCGGGCGCAGGTCCTTCGACTTGTAGAACAGGGCCAGGCGCCACCAGAGGCAGTCGCCCTCATGTCAGCTTCGTCGACGAGTCTCCGCTTCGACTATGTGGTATTGGGTTCGGTGCCGGATGGCGAGATGGCTGCGCACGTCGTGTATCGGAACGAGGCGGATGAGGCCGCGCTGTTCTCGGGCGAGGGAGCAGCCCAGCTGGCGGCGCTACCAGAGGATGAGCAGCGGCTTCGCCGAATGGTCATGGCACGCGGTCATGCGCGCCTCGCTCTCTGCCGGAGGCAGGAGGACGGTTCCTGGAGGCTTGTTGCGGGACACGACTTCATGGGCCTCGCGTCTCGCCATATCACGTCCATCGGAATAGGCAAAAGGACTTCGACACGAGTTCGTCGGCAGTCCTAACGCGCCTAGCCGGCTGTCGTGGTGGGTGGGCTGTCCGCGAGGACGAAGGCAAACGTCGTCTGTGAGCCGCAGATAGCCTCAACTGCCTCCGAATACGTCCTGCGCTGCAGTCCGTAGCGCGATTCCAGCTCCCCCAAATCCGACGGCCCCGTCTTCAGGTCGACCACCTGATACTGCTGCTCGTGGCGAGCAGCGACGTCCAGCTTGCCGTCGACCTGACCTAGCTCACGCAGCCAAACAAACGCCAGCTCCTGTCGCGCGCCGGACACGCTGAGCACGTCACGCAGCTGCGGCTCGTTGAGGGCAACGGCCATGACGCGGGCAAGCCTTTCCCGGTATTGGCGAAGGCTCTGCAAATCGCCTGACGCCATCGCTGGATCCCAGCGATCCATCGCATTGCCAATCAACTCCTCGACGTCTGCGTCCTCGCGATAGTGCTCGAGAACATCATGCACGATCAAGCCGTGCGTAATCGGATCGCGTGAGCCATCAGCGCGCCTTTCGCCAGGAGTGCCATTCCACGATGCGGTTCCGTCCGCAGCGGTGATCCATTCGCGCTTCAGGCCTAGCAGGTACCGTAGATCATGATAGCGCTTGTCCTTTTCCAGGGCCATCAACTGCGTGGCGGACTGGCGCCAGCGGGTGGCTTCCAGTTCGATCGGTGCATAGGGGGCGGAGAGCGAGTCCGGGGAGACTACGGCTAGTTCTTCCGCGGCTCCGTCTTCCTGGGTTACTACGCGGTCTACTTCTAGTACCAGGGCGGAGAACTGTCGCCCCGAGCGAGACTCGTAACGGCAGATCCCTCGCTGCGCTCGGGATGACTGCGAGGGCGGGGATGACGGGTCGGCCGCTCGCGAAGCGAGCCCACCGAACGCCGCGCTCAACTCAGCACACGCATTGCCTAGCGGCTTGTACACGCCGCCCACCTGCAACGCCTCCGCTTCCTCCGCGGCATCCGCGCCCTTCTTCTTCTTCGCCGCCTTTGGCGCCGGCGCATCCTTCTGCGCGATACTGGCCAGCACCAACAAGTCCTTCGCCCGCGTCGCAGCTACGTACCACAAGCGCTTGGTCTCCGCATCCTGCTCCGCGCAGATCCGCTCCTTCAGGCGCAGCACGTTCTCCGGCTGCTCATCGCTCTCCACATCCGGCAGCGCCAGCGCAATCTCATCGCCGGCCACATACAGGCGCGTGCGATCCGCCGACTTGCCGCGCACCAGGTCGCACCAGAACACCACGCTCCATTCGAGGCCCTTGGCCGAGTGCACGGTGCTGATGGTCACGACATCGTCGCCCTCGGCGTGCAGCCGCGCCGAGCCCACTCGCACGCCCAGCTCGCGCGCGCGGCCGATGGTCGCCAGCGCTTCGCCCAGGCTCTCCTCGCGCATCACGCCCAGGGTGCGCACCAGCTTCTGCAGGTTGGCCAGGCGTTGCAGCCCATCCGCGCCCATCAGCCCGAGGTGCGCCAGGTAGCCGCTTTCCTCCAAGAGGTCCTCGAGTAGCGTCGCGCTCGGCACGCGATCGCGCAGCGCCGAGTACTTCCGCAGCAGCTCCACGCCACGCGCAAGGCGCGCCGCCTCGGCTGCATCGGCGAGCGCAAATCCAGTGAGCCCATTCCACAACGGGCCCGCCGCCACTCCCTTCCTCAACCGCAGCAATGTCTCATCCGACACCGCGACGAACGGCGACCTGAAAAAACCCACCAGCGCGCGATCATCCCTCGGATCGCGAATGGCCTTCAGCGCCACGAGGCAGTCGACGATCTCCATGCACTCGTAGAATCCATCGCTCCGCAGCGCATACGTCGGGATGTTCTCCTTCGCGAACGCATCGGTATACAGCTCCAGGCCGCTCCAGCTCGTCATCAGCAGCGCCATTTCCTTCCACGGCACTCCGTCGGCGTGCAGCTCCTTCGCGCGACGCGCCATCGCACGCGCCTCGCTCAGCCGCACCACCTCGGCCTTCTGCGCCTTGCCCTCCTCATTGGGCGGGATCACGATCACTTCTACGGGATGCTCGCGATCGCCATCGGGGCGCAGGGGATGCAGCGGCGCGTAGGCCACCTCGAAGTCCTCCAGCTCACCACCGCGCAGCGGTGTGTCGAGCAGCGTGCCGATCGCATGGTCCACGAAGCCGAGGATGGCCGGCACACTTCGACGATTGTACGTGAGTGGCACCACGCGCCCCCAGCCACGCTCGGCGAAGTCGCGCTCCACGAACCGCCACGTCGATACGTCCGCCTTGCGGAACCGATAGATGCTCTGCTTGGGGTCGCCCACCAGCACCAGTCGCGTGGTGTCGGTGCGACCACTCTCGGGATCGGCCAGCAGGTACGCGATCTCGC
This sequence comes from Gemmatimonadota bacterium, assembly GCA_028287305.1. GTDB lineage: Bacteria > Gemmatimonadota > Gemmatimonadetes > Gemmatimonadales > Gemmatimonadaceae > JAQBPX01. The sequence goes on along the minus strand of JAQBPX010000038.1, from coordinate 558,834 downwards.
GCTGGACGGGATCCACGTCCTGGAACTCATCCACCACCAGCAGCTTGATCCGCCGCTGCAGCGCGCGCCGAGCGCCGGCGTCATCGCGCAGCAGGTCGCGCGTCCACGTGATCATCCGGTCGAAGTCCAGCGCCCCGCGCTCCACGAGCATCTCTTCCAGCCGCGCCTGCGCCAGCGTCGCCAGCTCCACCAGGGTGCGCTCGTTGCTGCCGAACTGCGCGCGCTTCGCGAACAGCGCCGGCAGCGACGAACCCTTCTCGACCAGCTCACCCATCCACGTGGCGATGTCCTTCGCCGAATACATGGACAGCAGCGTCGAAAGTCCCTTCGCGAGCTGCGCACTCGGCGCTTCATCCAGCGCGCCGAGCAGTGTTTCCGTCACCGCCTGCTCGGCCAGCACGCTGGCCTCGCCTTCCTCCATCAGCGACAGCGACGGGCTTCGCCCGCTACGCAGCGCGAACTCTCGGAGGATGTCGCCGCAGAAGGCGTGAATGGTGCCGACGCGCGCGCCGTCTACCGCGTACGCATCGGCGCGACGGTGAGCATCGCGTAGCCCGTCGCGCAACTTCTGCTTGAGCTCAGCAGCGGCCTTGTTCGTGAACGTGATGGCCGCGACGTCTTCCAGCGCGAGCGGCGAGTCCACCACCTCACCGCCAACGGCGACGCCCACCTCGTAGAGCAGTCGCGACACCACGGTGAACGTCTTGCCGGTGCCGGCGCCAGCCGAGACGAGCAGGTGCTGCCTGCGCTCACGGACGACCGCGAACTGTGCGGCGGTCGGAACCTTGGGCGCTTCGGGCTCTGCAAGTACGATGTCAGAACGCGTCACGAGGACCTCCCTTGACGCGGCAGACGTCGCGTCCATGGCACCACGGCGGACAGTGACAGCTCGGCGGCGGATCGGCGGGGAACTCGCCGGCGCGCGCCCGCTTGAGCTGCATCACCGCGGCGTTGAGCGCGTCCTTCCACTTCTCCTGCGCCTTGTCGTCGGGATCGGCCTCGCCGGTCTTGCGATCGAACTGGTAGAGCTCGAGCTGGTGAATGGACGCGGGCCGCTTGAGCGACGCATACCCAACGCGCACCACCTCATGGTCCGGCCGCAGCTGCGAGAGCGCATACGCATAGAGCGGAACCTGCAGCACCACGCCGTCGGCCCACGCCTTCGCCTCGCCACCGCCGGGCGTCGCGTACTTGCTCGTCTTGTAGTCGAGCGCACCGATGAACGGCACGCCGGGCAGGCGATCATCCACCGATACCTCGACGCGATCGATGGTGCCGCGATAACGGAGCGTGACGCCGTCCTTCACGTAGCGCATGTCGTCGAACCTGAGCTCGTGACTCTCGACACCCGTGCGGATGAGCTTCGGCGCCTTCTTGCGGTTGTTGTCCTCGTGCATCTCCTCGTGGAGGGCAACCTCCCAGGCGATGAACCCCGTCATGATGCGACGCAACTCTCCCTGCTTCGCGGCATGCATCGCCGGGTGTCCCACCCACTGCCGCTCCATCTCGGCGGCGAAGGCTGCGTCCACGCATTGCTCGGCCAGCGGCAGCGCCCACGCGAGGTCGGGTTCGCGGAGGAACACCGGCTTGCCGTCGCGCTTCATGGCCTCGTTGTAGAACCGCTCGAGCGCCACGTGCAGGATGGTGCCCTGCGCCGAGGGGGCGATGTCTTCCTCGGGATCCTCGAGGAGCTCGAGGCCGAGCAGGCGCTTGGAGAAGAATGCCCACGGGCACTTCGCGAACTCCTCGAGCTGCGTGGGGCTCCAGAGGTAGTCGTCGCCGAACTGCTCGGCGAGCATGGCTACCAGTTCGGGGTCTTCGATCGTTCCTGACCAGGGGCTCGGCTGGCCTAGGTGGCGCATGCGTTCCACGCGCGCCGCGTGCTGGGCGTGGTCCAAAGCGGACGGCAACGGCAACTGCAACGGCAGATCCCTCGCTTCGCTCAGGATGACAGCGGGGCTGCTCAGGATGACTGCCTTGTAGAGAGGAACTCCCTTCAGCACTACGTCGCTGGTGGCTACTGACACCTTCTCGACGTCGCAGGCGTCGAGGAGTTCATCTACGAACGCCGACGCAATCACTTCGCTGCCCTGTTCGTCGCAGCGGGCGTGGCTGAGGGTTAGCTGCCGCGCGCCCGCCACGAGGATGCGGAAGAGCTCGCGCTCGCGTGCGTCCCACACGCCGCGCAGCTCGAGGGGGATGCCCGCGGCGACGAGGGCAGAGCGCTCGCGGTCGTCGAAGATGGGCGACTGCGACGCGCGCACCGGGAACGCGCCCGCTTCCATGCCGATCACGAAGACGTGCTCGAAGCTGCGGTACGCGGCGGCGAGTGACTCGAGCACCTGCACGCCGCGAAACATCGGCGTCCAGAGTGCGACCTCGCCGCGCAGGCACGCCGAGAGTTGCGAGGCGAACTCGCCGACGGAGAGGCGCGACGAGCGCATCTCGTCATCGGCATACTTGGTGACGGCCGAGCGCCATTCGTCGATCACGCCCTGCAGCGCCTCGCATCCGGTGGCGTCGAGTCTCAGCAGGTCGTAGCGCTCACCTTCCACGGTGAAGGCGCGCTTGCGGAGTTCCCAGTCGTCGCGCTCCATCATCGCGGCCAGCCACTCGAGCCACTCGGGGAGGGTGCGTCCCTTGTCCAGCTCTCGCGCGCGCTCGGAGAATTGCGCGAACGCCTCGCGCGTCTCGGCCACCAGCTCGGGGGAGGGAAGGCGGTCGCGCTGGTTCGGTGAGGCCTCCTGCACGGCGAGCGCGTCGAGGGACTTCTGCCAGGCGGAGAGCCCGATGATCCGGCGACGGAAGCCGAGGAAGTTGAGGACCTGCGTGGAGAGCCCGGCGCCGAGGTAGGGGTTGTCGGCGACTTCGGAGAGGCCGTGTCGCGTCCAGCCTTCGCCGGCGGCGCCGAGCAGGGACTGCAGCGCGCGGATCACGGGGATCTCGCAGATAGCGGTGCGCTGGCGGGCGGTGGCGGGGACGCCGACGCGGGCGAGGGCGGAAACGGCGCGATCGACGCCGGGGCGGGATTGGCGCGCTACGATTGCGATGCGGTGGGGCGCGGTGCCGGCGTCGATGAGGCGGCGGCATTCCAGGGAGATCCACTGGAGCTCGCGTTCGTTGTCGGGGGCGGAGAGGAGGCGGGGGCGGCCCAACTGCAGATCCTTCGCTTCGCTCAGGATGACAGGCTTCGCTCGGGACGACGCCTGCGAGAACAAGCGCGTAGCCACCGACTCCGGCTCCTCGAGCACCACCCGCTCATGCGGAATGGCCCCCAGCTCCAGCGCCGTGCTCGAATGCAGCGTAACGCGATCCAGCTGGGTAGTACGCCCCAGCGCTGCGATCAGGTGCGACCAACCGTGTCGCAGGTCCTGGAGCCCGAAGATGCGCAGCTCCCTATGTCCACGATGCATCGTCGACAGGTCTGCGGTGCCCGCGTCGATCGCACGAGCCGCGTGCAGCCAACCGTCGCGTCCGTCGCCGATGTCGTGCTGTGCGAGCGCCGCGCGGTAGGCAGCGTATGAGCGCGAGAGGTCGTCGTCGCGCAGCTGCTCGAAGTTGTCGCGATCAGCGCGCGATGCGAGCGCCGAGGAGAATCGCTCAGGCGACACATCCTCCGAAACCAGCTCACCGAACAGCCGGTCCACGGCCTCGAGGAAGTCCTCGGGGCGATCGAGCTTCGCGAACACGTTGGAGCCGGCCGAGCGAATGGCGGCGTGCAGCATCACCAGGCGCTCGCGGTCGCCGAGAACCGTGCGCGAAGGGGCGCCGAGGCGGTCGTGCAGCTCGTGGAAGATGCAGAGGGGCAGGTCGAACCACCCCTTTGAGCCGGCCGCGGTCGCGAGGGAGTAGACGTCGTCGCGCAGCCCGCCCTGTCGCACCGCGAGCAGGTAGGGAATGGTGGGGAAGGGGTTTTCGTCCGACGCCTTCATCGGGACCAGGAACCCGCTGGCGGCGTGGCGCAGCAGCACGGCCGGGTCCGTCGCCGTGATCATCTCGAGCCGCGCCATCGAACCTCGTCAGTGGGTGGGGAGGAAACGTCGCGCACCCGCCTGACAGTGGGTGGTGCGAGGTTGGGTGGCTCGGCCCGCGTGACGCGCGTGCTTGACGCGCCGGGCCGGTCGCGGAGATTCACCGCGAACAAGCGTTTCCCCCTCTTATAGTATGGTCACCCTCGCTCCCCGGAAAGGTCGCTGATGGCGGACGCCAAGCTCCAGCGCTGGATCGACCTCGTGGGGGCCCTGCTCTCGCGCCATTTCGGGGCCACGTTCGACACGCTGCGCGCCGAGGTCCCTGCATACAACCAGGGGCAGGATCCGGACACCCTGATGCGCATGTTCGAGCGCGACAAGGACGAGCTCCGCGCCTACGGCATACCCATCGAGATGGTCGGGAACCCTGACGGCGGCGAGTACAAGTACCGCGTGGACCCGCGCGAGATGTACCTGCCCTACATCAGCCTGGTCTCGAGCCAGCACCAGCCGGTGAAGGTGAATCGCGACGGCTATCGCGGACTGCGCACGCTGTCCTTCGAGCCCGACCAGATAAGCACACTGCTCGAGGGGGCGAACGTCGCCATCGCCATGGGCGATCCGCTCCTCGAGAGCGACGCCCGTTCGGCCGTCCGCAAGTTGACTTTTGACCTGCGCACAGACGTAGGCCTCGCCGAGTCGGGTGACGCACCCGTGTCCCCCGTGCGACAGCAAAAGGGTGCGCTGCGCGCGCTCGGCGAAGCATTGCTGCGCCGGAAGTTTGTGACGTTCGGCTATCACGCGATGCACAGCGACAGCGAGACGCGTCGCACCGTGGACCCTTACGGACTCTTCTACCACAGCGGGCAGTGGTACCTGGCGGGGTTCGATCGCAATCGGGGCGCGCTGCGCAACTTTCGCGTGAGCCGGATGCAGGGCGTCGCGATGAACAAGAAGAAACCGACCGAGTTCGACTACGTGGTGCCGAAGGACTTCCGTCTCAAGGACCATGCGGAGTCGCGACACGCCTGGGAAATCGGGGATGGTGAGGCCGAGGAGATGGTCATCGAAATCTGTGGCGAGAGTGGCGCGACGATGGCGCTGTCTCGGCTCGGACACGCGGTGGAGGGGAGTGAACGGCAGCGCTCGTTCCAGGTGCGCAGGGCGGATGCGTTCACGCGGTGGCTGCTGTCGTTCGCGGGCGAGGCGAAGCCCATCTCGCCACCGCAGCTGATTGCCGACTTCAACGAGGCCGTGTCGCTCACGCGCGCCCGCTACGGAGCCGCCCATGCCAGCTGACGCGCGCGCCCGGCTCCATCGGCTGCTCGGAATCATCCCGCATTTCGCTGATGGAGAGGAAGTGTCGCTCGCCGAGCTCACCGAGCTGACGGGCGTACAAGCTGAGGAGCTGCTCGACGACCTGCGTGACCTGACAGACTACGTGATCGAGCCGGCGGGCTATGTCGGCGGCATGGGCATCCAGCTCGAACCTGACCGGGTGAGCATTCATTCGAGTCACTTCCTGCGGCCGATGCGACTCACGCTGCAGGAACTCTGCGCGCTGGAGCTCGGGCTGGCGGTGCTGCGCGGCACGCGGCCGATAGACGAGCGCGTGCTGATCGACAGGACGCGCGAGCGGGTACGCCAGGTGATCGTGCAGCTGCCGGCGTGGGCAGAGGGTCCGCTGCCGTGGGAGGCGACTCCGCTTCCGCTCACCGATACCCCGGTGCATCGCGTGGCGCGCGATGCGGTTGAATCGCGACGGAAGCTGCGGATCGCGTATCGCAAAGCCGACGCGACGCATGCGGAGCTTCGCGTGGTGTGCCCGTATGCACTTCTCCCATTGAAGGGAACGTGGTACCTGGTCGCTCACTGCATGGAATCGGAGGGGATGCGGTTCTTCAGGCTCGATCGTGTGGAGGGAGCCGAGACTGACGAGGGCATGTTCGAGCGTCCGGCCGACTTCTCGGTGGATTCGCTGGTGCGTGAGGGGAAGGCGTTCTCAGCGCGCGACGTGCAGCCCATGCGCGTGTGGTACTCGCCGAACATCGCGCGGTGGATCGCCGAGCGGGAGGAAGGCGTGCATGGCGCAGATGGGTCGTTCGTGGTGGAGCATCGGGTGGCGGATGAGGGATGGGCGGTGCGGCATGTGCTGCAGTATGGGCCGGATGCTGAGGTTTTGTCGCCGGCGTCGATTCGGGTGGCGGTGGCGAGTGCGCTGGAAGGGATGCGCGCATGAGCGACGCGTTGCATCTCGTCACCGTGTGGAACCCGGCCTACGCGAACAATGCGATGGAGGAGCACCTCGGGGTGCTGCTGGGGCTCGCAGCCGACAAGAAGATGAAGGACGACGATGTGATGGTGTGGTGGGGCAAGGTGAAGTCGCCCAACCGGCAGGCGCCCCAGGCGAACGTGAAGGAGATCGAGGCGATCGCGGCCAGCCTGCTGAAGCAGGAAGTCGGCGAGGAGACGCACCTCTACCTCACGGATTACCGCTCGCTCTATGTGGGTCATGTGCTGACGATCAACTTCGGCGACCTGCGGGAGTCGGAGCTTGTGCGCGTGCCGAAGTACTACGCTGAGTCGGGGATGAAGTGCGACTTCTGGCTGGGGCTCACCGACCTGCGACGCCTGGTCTCCGATGACCTGGTCGGCGTGATCGAGGAGCTGAAGCAGCTGCGGAACACGCATTACAACGACCGGCCCGTTTCCCTGTATGGCGGAATGGTCGACCTGCCGCTGATCGTGAAGCGCCCCGATGGGCGGACCTTCTTCAGCGACGAGGAAATGGAGCAACTCACTGACGGCGAGATCTGGGCGAAGCATGACGCCGGGCTCGCCGGTGGAATTGGAGAGACCGAGCGTTCGCTGCGCGACGACCTGTTCGGTGAGGCGGCGTGGCATGCGCTCGATCGCACGACGCGGACGTTCATCGCGACCGGCGAGCGGATCTACCGGGAGCATCGCGCGGACGCGGGGTTCGACTTTGCGCCGGTGCTCGGGAGTTTTGCGAAGGCGATCGAGAGCCAGGTGGCGCTCGTGCTGCGGGCGGCGGTGCCGATGCTCAGCGCGGAAGAGCGGCGCGTGAAGATCGAGGACCGCACCGTTGACCTGGCGGAATACCGGTTGATGCTCGGCCAGTTGGTCTACGCACTGGGTGGGGAGCCGAAGCTTGGTGAAGGGTTACGGCGCGTGCTCAAGAACGGCGCATGGTTTACGAACCAGTTCCCGGCGATCGTGGATGAGTTTCGGGAGGTGCGGAACGAGGGCACGCATGCGAAGCGGGTAGAGCGAGCCGAGGCTACGAGGTGGAGGAATCGGTTGATGGGGATTGGTGGGGAGGGGGTGTTTCAGGGGTTGGCTACCGTAGAGCTCAACAATCCGCTCCGCCGAAGAGTCTGATCCATTTGCACCTCCCGACCTCGAGGAAGGAATGTCAATCATCATCGCGCATGTCAGTGCTGCAGATCTGCGTGGAATGCAGCGCAAGGCGAGCCTGCACCCCTGGTCAGCGCGCTGGACCGTCAGTCGATTCGCCGAGATCGGTGACACCGTCCTGTTCTATGCCTCTCGCCCTCTATCGTCGCTGGTCGCGACCGGCGAGGTCGCGTCGATTCCCAAGCTCAATGATCAGCCCGGCCATCACTTCCGAGGGAAGTATTTCGCGCGAGTCGACAGCATTAACATGTTGGAGAACCCGCGCTCCAGAATTGACATCATGACGGCAATTCCGGATTGGGGCTATTGGAGATCGCCCATTGCAACGATTGTTGTTCCCGCCGCGCACGCCGGGACGCTTGCGAAGCTGGTGGCCTTGAGTCCCAAACAGTTCACGACGAGCGACGAGAGCGGAATCGAGGGCGCTCGCTACCTGGCTAGTCACCTCAGGATTGAAAGAGACTCCGGCCTAGTCCGTCGAAAGCGCATAACCACCTTGCGCGAGAAGGGCAGGCTGGCTTGCGAGGTGTGCGACTTCGATTTCCATGAAAGGTACGGAAAGTCCGGCGAAGGCTTTTGCGAGGTGCATCACCTGCAGCCCCTCGGCCACGCCAGTGAGGCGCACAGTACCTCGCTCTCTGACTTGGCCGTACTGTGCGCGAATTGCCACAGAATGATCCATCGTGGAACGCGCATTCTGTCGGTCTCGGGGCTACGACGGATCGTCATGGCGCGACGTCGTACTGGAAAGGATGCAACCACCGGTTCAGGACGCCGAAAGGCGGCCACGTGAGCTCCCATTCTCCGCGGAATCTCGAAACGGACGAGGCGACGATACTGATTCGCATCCCTCGCATGCATCACGCTGGAATGTCCCCTCGCGCACTGTATGACGCGACGAGAGGTGTATGGCGAATGGGGACGCGGAGGCTGGGCGCCAGGTACGCGTGCGCAGTCGTCGAGGGAATCGTCCTCGAGGTCTACACCATCATTCAATGGCACCCCGCGGGCAGCACCGATTACGAGACGAGAATCATTGACCTCTCGCTCTACGGCGGGCGGTTCGAATTCACGGGCGGTGTCGCAACGGAGTCGATACGGAGCGAATTTGTTGGAAGATCCGTAGCGCTTTTCTTCAAGATGGGCGCGGCGAATCCAATTCTCTATCTCAACTGCTGAGTCGTTGGTGCGATCTTCGGCAGTTCGATCAGCTCGCTTGACATCCTCCACCCTCGTACATAACCTATAAGTTATGAACACCCACGGTCACGGACAGCCGCCCGCCGCCCGACTCGATGCAACGTTCGCCGCGCTCGCCGATCCCACGCGCCGCGCGATCCTCGCACGACTCGCCCGCGGAGAGGCGTCCGTCAGAGAGCTGGCCGAGCCGTTCGCGATGAGCCAGCCGGCCATCTCGAAGCATCTCAAGGTCCTCGAGCGCGCCGGCCTCATCTCGCACGGGCGCGATGCCCAACGTCGCCCTCGAAGGCTCGAGGCGAAACCACTCGCCGAGGCGAACAAGTGGATCGAGCGGTATCGCCAGTTCTGGGAGCTTTCCTTCGGCCGCCTCGATGACCTGCTCGAGGAGCTCAAGGCGGAACAGTCCACGCAGGGCCGCACCCGTAAGTCCGGCGCCACCAAACAAAAGGGGAAAGGACGATGACCAACGTTGGAGCCCTGCAAATCACCACGCCCTCCGAGCGCGAGATCAGGTTCGAGCGGGCCTTCTCGGCGCCGCGCCCGCTCGTCTACGACGCGTACACCAGGCCCGAGCTGGTCAAGCGCTGGCTCGGCGCGATGCCCGGCTGGTCGTGGGCCGTGTGTGAGATGGACGTGCGCGTCGGTGGCGCCTACCGCTGGGTGTGGAAGGGACCCGACGGCAGCGAGATGGGAATGGGCGGCACCTATCGCGAAGTCGTTCCGGGCGAGCGGATCGTCAACACGGAGAAGTTCGACCAGGCCTGGTACGAAGGCGAGGCGGTCGCCACCGTCGTGTTCTCGGAGCGCGCGGGGAAGACCACCGTCACCACGAGCATCCTGTACGTGTCGAAGGAAGTGCGGGACGGCGTCCTGGAGTCGCCAGCGGCTGGCGGAATGGAGATGGGCTACCAGGTGCTCGACGCGCTGCTCGCGTCCGAGTCAGCGAGCTGAGATTGCAGCTGGACTAGCGGGCGGCGGCCTTCTTCCGCGGAGATCCGCCCTTCTTCCGCGGCCGCCCGCCCTTCTTGCCGTTCTCCCTCGAGGCCGCCGCTTTCGCACGGCTCTTTACTCGCCCATTGGCTGCGCTGACCAGACTGGCAAGGTGCCGACGTCCAAAGCTGAACTCGAGCAGTCCGGGCACGCTATAGTCGGCGTCCAGTGACTCAATACCGATACCGTAACCGCCAGGCGAAGCCTCCACGGAGGAGAGTTCTCTGGCCGTCGCGTTCGCCAGATGAGGCAACAGACTCACGGGAAATCCAAAGAGTACCCCGTGGGTGAGCTCGATCATGAATCGCCGAGTCTTTCTGTCGTACGAAACGCTTGCCGCGCGAAGTCCGGCCTTGCGCTCGGCGATATCCAAGGCCGTCGCCAACTCGAACTCTCGCCGAAACTCTGCCGAAATCGTCTCGCGCTTAGCCATGGTGTTCTCTCCAGGAACTCAGTAGAACGTCCAGGCGCCGCTCAGCGATTTCGGCCGCCCGATGAGCCTCAACTGCGCTCATTCCGCGATTTGGGCCGAGCCGCACTGGCGTCAGCCAGATGATCACTTCCGCGCCGGCTTTCCGGACGTGAACGTGCGGGGGGCCGTGCTCCCTCGAGGGAAAAAGCACCAGGAATTGAAAGCCATCCACGCGTAGCACCGTGGGCATCGAAGAGTAACCTAACTGTTGGGTAAATTCAACTTGAGGCTCGTTGGTTAACCTGCGGCACAATCGCGATCCTGCCGCATCAGATTCACGCATGTCGCATCCATTGTCAGACCCACCCACGACTATGAGGGACCTGAACAACGAGGTCCCATGGAACCGAAAGTCCTGGTCGATTACGAGCTCGCCGTCGCGCGTGAGGGCTACATCGTCCGCGCCCTGCTGAAGCTCGAGGGAAAGGTCCCCGCCACCGATCACCACGTCCCGCTCAACCTCTCGCTCGTGCTCGACCGCTCCGGCTCGATGGGCGGCGAGAAGCTCGAGCGCGCCAAGGAAGCCGCTGCGTTCCTCGCGAGACGCGTGCGTCCCGACGACCGGCTGAGCGTCGTCGCCTACGACGATGCGGTCACCACCGTGTCGCTTCCCGTGAGCGGCACCGCCGGCGTCGACCTGCAGCAGTTGATCGCGGGCATTCACCCGGGCGGCAGCACGAACCTCAGCGGTGGATGGCTGCGCGGCCATGAGCTCACCGAGAAGGGTCGCGGCGGATCGGACGACGGCGCCATGCATCGCGTGCTGCTCCTCACCGACGGCCTCGCGAATGTCGGCATCACCGACGCGCCGCGTCTCGTCGCGCTCTGCCGTGCTGCCGCCGCAAAGGGCGTGAGCACCAGCACCATCGGCTTCGGCGAGGACTACGATGAAGAGCTGCTCAAGGCCATGGCCGACGCGGGCGGCGGCAACACGTACTACATCGAGCGGCCCGACCAGGCGCCCGGCGTGTTCGAGGAGGAGATCGAGGGGCTGCTCACGCTCTCGGCGCAGAACGTGGTGGTGCACGTGAAGGCCGCCGAGGCGGTGGAGCTGATCGCGGTGCACAACCGGTATCCGTCGAGCTCGACCGACGGCACCGTCCGTGTGGAGATGGGCGACCTCTACGCGCGCGAGCCCAAGTCGCTGCTGCTGGAGTTCTTCGTGCCGGGGCTCACGCAGGGCGACGTCCAGATCGCGATGGTCACGGTCACCGCGACCGTGCTCACGGAGGGTGCGGGCGTGGAGCTTCGCGAGGTGCGCATGCCGATCACGTCGTCACTCGACGCGCAGGGCAAGGCGGAGCCGGAAGTGCGGACGGAGATGCTCGTCCAGGAAGTCGCGCGTGCGCGCGAGGAAGCGCTCAAGCTGCGCGAGCGCGGCGACTACCACGGCGCGGGGATGGTGCTCGAGCACGCGGCGCACAGCATGGCGCACGCGAGCGTGGACGACGAGGAGCTGCGCGAGCAGATGGGCGACCTGCGCGTACTCGCGAGCAAGATGCAGCAGGGCGACTTCAACGACGCGGACGCCAAGTACTCGGCGCAGCGCGCGTACAACGCCAGGCGCGGGAAGAAGCTGTATGAGGAGAAGTTGCGGAGGCCGAAATAGCAGCCACCAAGTCGGACGTCGCTAGCCGTTCGCGTTGGAAGGCAATTCGCGAACGGCATCAGCCAGCTGTTCTGGACTCGGCGGCGAAGCAGCGAGCCAATCGTGCTCGAACACGCTGCTGGTCTGTCGCGGTACGTCGCTCGCGAGAAAGCCAGCGCCTGGCATGCCAGTGCCCTTGTTGACGACGAGCACGGTGAGGGGCGGCAGTGCTTTCAGCAGGCAGTATGACTGGATCGGCTCGAGCACGGCACCGAGTCCAACAGCCGGCATGCCAGTCAGCTTGCTCACGAGGTCGTAGCTGAGCAGTTGACGGTTATGCGCGGCAAAAGCGAGAAGGGGCCAGACCTGGGCGGATCGTTCCTGAATCTTCATTGGCGGGCATCCGGGGTGAGCAGGCGTAAGGGCGTCAAAGGACTATCGGTACTCGGAAATCCACCCCTTCTTCTTCGCGTCAGCAAGCAGCCTGCGCGCATATTCCTCGGCATCGATAGCATAATCGTTGCTCTTGCGCGACACCTCACCGCGACGCTCGGCGTCCGCATATGCGCGAATCACCGCGGATTCATTTCCCATGTGCCGGCGAAACAGGACTCGCATCACATCGCGCTGACTGGCCATGGTTCCTGTGGTTGCAGAGGTGTATCCACTACCCGCGGTCAACTTCGCATGGCCGCCGATTGATGCGCCAGTACAATGCTCTGGCTATACCGGTTACTGCTCACGATCGGGCGCATCGCTCGAGCTGGGCTACGATCAATCACGTGAGCGTGGACAACCTGGGCATCGATGCCCGAAGCACGCGGGTCAACTTCGGCGTTTCCTGGTTCCCCCAGCTCCACCACTGAGCACTGTCAGAGGGTAGCTGCATCGTGGGACTTCCTTCCTCCAGGAGTTCCTCGATGCACTTGCCCTTTCGCTGCCGGCTCGCCCTCCTGCTCCTCGCGCCCGTCGCACTCGGCGCCCAGGCGACAACCCAGCCGCAGGTCATTCCACAGGCGGCCGCCGTTCCGGCAGCAGCCGTTGCCGCTCCGGCCACCCCCGCAGCGCCAACCCTCCGCACCCTCGCGATCCCCGACTGCCTCGAGTTCACCGCGGCCACCACTGAGAACATGTCGTCGAAGAGCGCAACCGAGGGCGATCGCTTCGTCCTCGTCGTCACCGATGACATAAAGGTGGACGGCGTGGTCGTCATCGCGAAGGGCGCCACGGTGAAGGGCGTCGTCACCGAGGCCAAGGGCGCGGGCTTCATGGGACGCGGCGGCAAGCTCAATGTCCGCCTCGAGTCGACCACGCTCACCTCGGGCGACAAGGTCTCCGTGCGCGCCAGCAAGGCTCGCGCGGGCGACAACAACACGGGAGCGACGGTCGCGCTCACGGTACTCTTCGGGCCCATCGGCCTCCTCAAGCACGGCAATGACGCCGAGATCAAGTCGGGCACGATCATGACGCTGTACACCGACGAGGCGAAGTCGATCACCGTGTCGCATCCGTAGCGTACAATACAGCCCCGCCCGCCACGTTACCCTCACGCAGCGTCTCACAACCCTAGGACGCCACAAAAAAGAACCCTATGTTGGTTGGGAAGGCTCCCTCAACCCAACAGCCTATGCGTCGTAACTCGTCAGTTGCTGGTGCTGTCGCTGTCGCTCTCGCTGCCTCCTCACTCCTCACTTCACTCACCGCCTGCGTTGCAGGCGACCATGCCGGACCGCTCATCATCAAGGTCACGCCAGTCAGCGTGTACCGCGTGGTGGTCACCGGCGTGCCCGATCGCATGCTGCTCGAAGGCGAGTCCTTCCAGCTCTCGGCGGTCGGGGTGAATGAGTCAGGGGCAGCGACGTCCGCCACCGGCGCCAGCTGGCAGGAAACCGACACCACCATCGCGCGCGTCAGCGCCACTGGACTGGTGACGGTCACCGGCGCGGGCCACGCCGCGATCGTCGCGCGGCTGGCCGAGAAGTACACGTACGCCGAGTTCAACACCTCCAGTGTCGTCGCCTTCCCGGCGTCCGGTGCGCTGGTGCGCGCATCGGGCGGCAAGGTCGCGCTCTTCGGCATCACGCCCGGAACGCAGGGCCCGCTCAACTTCTACCTGCAGCCCTTCGACGCACGCGATGATCGCGTCGTCGCGGCCTCCTGGTCGGTGAGCACGCCCTCGCCGAACTTCAACGGCGACGCCAACATCACGCTCCGCTTCGACCCCACGAAGCTGCCGGCCGGCACGCCGGTGAACGCGCTCGAGGTATTCTCCCTCTCGGGCGGCACGTGGAAGCCGATTCGCGAGCGCGCACAGCTCGACGTCGCCAACCACACGGTCTCCGCTCGCTTCCTCGGCACGGCCGCCTACGCGATCCTCGCCGATCCAGTCGCGATGATCTCGCTCGGTGGCGCCGGCGTCGACGCAACCCTCGCCATCGGCGCGTCCACCCTGCTCTCGGCGCGCACGCTCGGCGCCGATGGCCTGGACCTGCCGACGTCACGCACGGTGACGTGGGCAAGCCAGGATCCGCAGGTCGCGATCGTCAACAGCGATGGCCGCGTCACCGCACTCAAGGCGGGGCGCACCACCGTCACTGCAACCAGCGAAGGGAAGTCGGCGAGCACCATCATCACGGTGTCGCCATGAGGCATGCATCGCTCATCATGGTCGCAGCCCTGCTCGCTGCTGGGTGCGGAGGAGACCGGGGAGGACCGGGTCCCACGATGCCGATCGACGTCGCCGTGGCCTCGGTGAAGATCATCAATGCCCCTACGGAGGCGATCAACATCGGCGTTGATCGTCCGCTCTACGCCGACGTGCGCAACGGAGGCGGCGGTCGCATCGACACCGCCAGCGTCGCGTGGACGGTGTCGGACACCGCGGTGCTGTTCATCAACACCTGGGGCGTGATGCACGGCGTGCGCGGCGGACATGCCTACGTCATCGCGACCTCCCGGACCAGGCGCGACTCCGCGAGCGTCGACGTATACGCGGGTGCGACGATCGGCGTGTTCGGTGGTTCAGCGGGCGACGGGATGTACGATGGCGTGAGCGTGGTCGCGGCACCGGGCGCATTCACCCGGGACACGCGCCTCACGCTCGCGCTCTCCACCGTAGCACCAACGGACTCGCTACTGGTTCGTTACAGCGTGCTCGAGCTGCACGCGACTCCGGCCGCCCCGGACGCGGCGCTGACGCTGACCATGCCCTACAACCTGCAGTACATGCGCAAGGGGACGTCCGGCTCCGACCTCCGCGTGGTGCAGCTGGTCGGCGCCGAATGGGTTCCGGTGCCCGAGCAGTCGGTGGATCTCAACACGCGCCTCCTCACGGCCCGGATCCGCGCCGAGGGAACGTTCGCGCTGAGGGATACGCGGGTGGGGCCATGAGGCCGCCGTGAATCAGCGCACTCGCTGAAACACGGTTGCGTGCCGACGCACGAAGACACTTCGCAACGCATAGCAGTGCAGTATCAACGCGATGGGCGCGGCGAGCGCGGGAACCATCACGAGCGAGAAATCCGCAAGGGCCGCGCTGGAAGGGACGGCGTGGCTCCAGCTGGGGTAGAACCAGAACAGCAGTCCCGCGACGTTCAGCAGGTCGCCCAGGCCCACCGCGCTGAACAACACGAACCAGGACCTGGCGTGAGAGGAATTCCTCGCCAGCGCCAGGCCGGCAACGATGGCCAGCAGGCCGGTGGCGATGTCGCCATATCCACCGCTCACGAAGGCCGGGGGCAGGTGGCCGAGCCCGGGTATGATCAGGAACACGAATCCCGCCAGCCGAAAGGCCTGCACGCCGATCAGGGTCGCGGCGGGAATACTGTCGATGATGGTTCGGGCGGTCGGATGTAGCAGCATCGCCAGCGCGACGATCACCGGAAGGAACAGCGGCAAGGCGATGCGCGGCCAGGCGTCGCCGGCATGGTAGTCCAGGAGGTGCGTCCATGACGCAATCCAGATCACCGCCGTCCAGAGGGTGATCCCCACATCGATGGTGGTGCGACAGGACGCCTTTTGCGCTTCGCCCAGCGGGCTTCGCGCCACACCCTGGCGCAGGGCGAATGCGAAGAGTACCGGGACAACGATTCCCAGTATTCCGCCCAGGACTGTCAGAATGCGATCCACGTGAGCCCCCGAATGAGTGAGGGGGCAAGCTACGGCTGGACTCGGCAGGGGAGCAGAGGCAATAACGTCATTCCTGTTAGCGTTATTGCCAAACCCTTTCCGATGGCAGTGCTCAGTGGGTGCGCCTGATGTCCTTGACGCCAAGGTTCAGGTGACGGCGCAGCAACGCGCGCAGCGTCACGCCATCGGCGTACCCCACGCGCGAGGCCACCTCGTCGACGCTGGCTCCCGTGGTCTTCAGCAGGTACACCGCGTGCTCGACACGAAGGCTCTGAAAGTACCCGAGCGGCGTCTTTCCGAGCACGCTGTGCATGCGCCGCGCGAGCGTTCGCTTGCTCGCGCCGATCGCCCTTGCCGCGTCATCCAGCTCGAATCCGCGGGCGAGGCGCGCGCGCGCCCACGCTTCGAAACGCTGGACGATCGGATCGGAATGCACCAGGTGGTCGGTGAGCGCGTACGCCGACTGCGACGGACGCGAGTCGACGATCAGGTACTTCGCGACCAGTGAGGCCAACTGCGGGCTCACGCTCCGCACGAGCCAGAGGGCAAGATCCATGTGGCCGAGCGCTGCACCGGCCGTCACGGTGTCGCCTGACTTCACGATCATGTGGGATTCGTCGACCTCCACATCCGGATACCGCTGGCGAAACAGCGAGGCGAGCCACCACGTGGTCGTCGCCCGCTGGTGGTCGAGCAGGCCGGACTCCGCCAGCACGAACGTGCCGACACAGGCGGCCGTCATCGTGGCGCCTCGACGGGCATAGCGTCGAAGTGCATCGCCTGCGTCGGCCACGTCGCGGCGCGCCAGCGCAGTCTCGAGCGGCTCCGGCATCTTCACTCCTATCGCCGGCACGATCACGACGTCCGGCGTCCTCGTGCCAGCGCCGAGCACGGGGATGCGAAAGCCGCGGGCGGTCCTGACGTTCCGGCGAACGCCGACGATGCGCGCGTCGAACGGGGGCAGCGTGAGCTCGGACATCGCGATGAGCTCATTCGCCGTCTGGAAGGTGTCGAGGAGAGCGGCAAGGCCCAGGTCGAATACGCCGTCGAGGACGAGCACGTGAATGCGCATGGCGAGAATGATAGCAACATTGGCACTCTTGCCCGTAGTCGCGCCCCAACTCGGGGGGCTAGCATCCGTCCATGAACCCCGAAGCCGAGACGCCACATCCGAGCGCACCAGCCGACGGCGTGCTGGGCGCGATCGGAAATACGCCGCTGGTCCAGCTTCGACGGGTGGCGCCGCCTGGCTGCGCCAGGATCCTCGTGAAGCTCGAGGGAGCAAACCCCACTGGCAGCATGAAGGATCGCATGGCGCTCGCGGTCATTCGCGGAGCAGAACGCAGCGGTGGACTGCAGCCGGGATACGCCGTGGTCGAGTACACCGGTGGCAGCACCGGTGCTTCGCTTGCGCTGGTGTGCGCGGTGTTGGGCTACCGGCTGCGCATCGTCACCTCCAACGCGTTCAGCGAGGAGAAGCTCACGCAGATGGCGGCGCTGGGCGCCGAGCTGACCCTCGTGCACAGCGAGGGTGGGATCATCACTCGGCAACTGATCCTGGACATGATCGAGAGGGCCAGGGAGATCAGCCGCGAGCCCTGCACCTATTGGACAGACCAGCTCAATAACACCGACAGCATCCAGGGCTACGCGCCGATGGGTGAGGAGCTCTGGGAGCAGGCGGGCGGTGATGTCGATGCGTTCGTGCAGTCCATCGGTACCTCTGCCTCGCTACAGGGAGTGGCCGACGCGCTGAGGCGGCATCGTGCGGAGGTCAGGATCGTTGCGGTGGAGCCGAGCGAGTCTGCGGTGCTGTCGGGCGGGGGGGCGGGCGCTCACAGGATCGAGGGGATCGGGATCGGCCGCGTGCCGCCGCGCTGGAATGCGAGCGTGGTGAACGAGATCATCGGAGTCTCCACTGCCGACGCGCAGGCGATGGCCAGGCGGCTTGCCCGGGAGGAGGGACTCTTCGCCGGCACGTCGTCCGGAGCGAACGTGCGCGCGGCTATCCAGGTGGGGATGCAACTGGGACCGCAGGCTACCGTCGCCACGCTGCTGGTAGACTCGGGTCTCAAGTACCTCACGACCGACGTGTATCGGCGCGACGCCGTGGCGCGGTAGGATCCGGCGGACTGCTGGGGCGCGGGCCGTTCGCTCCGGCGTGCGGGAATTTGGTACGGGTCGGCGCAGACGTCGGCGCAACCTTGCCAGCGTCCCCACTCTCTCATTCATGAGCGTACTCGTTCAAAATGCCACGTTCGTCATGCGTCGCGCGTACCTCGACGCAACCCTGGCCGGCGGCGCCGACGTGTTCGTCGCGGAGTTCCGGCGACAGAACCCTCCCGAGCGGCTGGTCTGCGCCGACGACCAGCTGGTCAGCATCTCCGGGATCAAGCCCGACGAGATTCACGACCTGATGGAGGAGTTCAGCGAGCAGGGGCTGAACCCGATCGAGCACGAATGGTCCAGGGACGGATGGGTGCGACTGCACTGCACTGACGGGCTGCACGTGGACTGCTCCTGGATCGCCTTCGAGCGATGCGACGACGACATCGCGCATTGCTGGATCGAGGATGCCCCCAAGGGCGAGCGAGTGGTGCCGACCGGGTGGACGCTGGATCGGACGAAGTACGCGAGCAACGCGGTGGTGGAGGAGCGGCTGGCGATGATGGCAGCGGTGGCCGATGAGCTGGGAGAATTCAGCGACGACGACGTGCTGGGCGACGAATCCGGCGAAGGCTACGACCCATGCATCGACCCGGATACCATGGAAGTTGCCCGCAAGTCGCTGGGCTACCTGGGCTGGCAGTTTTCGGAGCAGCCAGGTGGCAGGCTTCGCACGAGCTGCATGCGCGACTCGCGCCTGTTCGACCTGGAGGTATTCGTGCGAAACGTGGATACGATCTGTGCGAGCTGCGTGCTGCCGGTCACCGTTCCAGACGAGCGTCGACAGGCGGTGGCGGAGGTCCTGGTCCAGCTTTCCCACTACGACCACTGCGGTGGCTTTGCCATGGAGCCCGGCACCGGCGCGCTGCGCTTCCGGGACGGCATCGACACCATGGACGGCCGCCATGACGTGGCCTCCACCATGGCCATGCTGCACCGGGTCGTGAGCAGGTCGGAGACGGGGCTGGCATTCGTGATGGAGATCATCGCCGGTGAGGCGAATCCCTTCGCTCGAAAGGCGGAGGAGTGAGTGCCCGATTCCGGGGTTGTTGTTCGCCTGTTTGCGCGATCATGAATGACGCATGAATTGAGCGCGCCATTCCGTGAGACGCTACGTGAGGGAAACCTTTTCACAGCCGATTGACGCAGCCTGCGCACGTGCCAGCTTCGAGGAGTACATCCTCGGAGCCGCACACCATGCCTCGGCCGCACCTCGTTCGCACGCTGTTACTCGTGGGCCTCGTGGCCCTCGTGTGCGCAGGGTCGGCGTGGATGCTGTCGTCCCGAGCGAGCGCTCTGGCCCTGTTGTCATCCCGAGCGAGCGCCGGCGACACGAGGGATCTGCAGTTCGCCGCCTTCGCCGCCGTGGTCCCGCACCTCTCCGCCGACGTAACGCGCCTCCCGCCCGCAGCGGGCAGCGCGCCACGCCGGACCACCGTCGCGGACCTCGACTCCGTCGCGCGCATGATGCGCGGAACGCTGCGCGTGAATGGCCAGCCCGTGGTCGAGCAGCTGAATCCATTCGTGGGCACGCGCATCGCGCTGGCCACCTGCTCCGCGCATCACCGCGCGATCCTCTACGCCAACGAGCAGATCGGCGGCATCGGCCTGCTCGCGTTCGAGTTCGTGCGCGACCACGAGCTCGCGCACCATCGGCTGGGCCACGTGGACTGCTCCGGAAACGACCCGCAGCTCACGCAGGTGCAGGAGAGCGCCGCCGACTGTTGGGCGGCTGACTCGCTGAGTCGCGAGGGAGTGCACGGCCGCCAGGTGCTCGCCGCGGCGGCCGGCATGCTGCGCCGGCTGGATGCGCCCTCGAGTGCTGCCTACCGCAGTTCCCGCCAGCGCGCCAGCGACATCGAGCGCGGCTGCGCGGGACCCTGACCGCGCGACGCTAGCGGGTCGCAGCCGGGAACTGCACCGCCAGCCAGGCGACCAGCTGCCTCGCGGCATTTTCGCCCTGCGCAGTGAGCCCACCGTTGCGCGCGCCGCGCCGGTCGAAGCCATGCACGCCGCCAGGAACGAGGTGCAGCTCGCTGCGCTTGCCGGCCTTTCGGAGGGCAGCGTCGAACTCCACACTGAAGCACACCTCCGAGAGGCCGTCCGCCGTGCCATGAAACAGGATCGCCGGACCCGTGGCGCGCGACGCCTGTGCCAGCGAGTTCGCATGCTGCCAGGCGAGCATCGCGATGCTGTCGCGACTCGTGCGAAGGCCGCTGTCGCGACCCCGTCGCGCGCCTCCATAGTAGTGTTCCGGCTGCAGCTGCGACCCGTCGTACGCGCCGTAGAATCCGATGAGCCCATTCACGTGGTCGCTGGTCGCGGGCCAGCGATCGGCGCCCGCGAAGAATGGATCGTCGGGCGTGGTGAGCAGCTGCCCGGCGAGCCGTCCGCCGGCGCTGTTGCCCATGACCACGATCCGCTCCGGCGACACGCCCAGCTCGCGCGCATGCTGGCGCACCCACTGCACCGCGGTCTTTACGTTGCGCTCAGGCAGCGGATACACTGGCGCGGGATCGTCGGCTGTCATGAGGTGATAGTCCACCGACAGCGTGACGTATCCCTCGCGCGCGAGCCGCTCCTGCCATGCGCGCATGGCGCCGCGCGACCCCGTGACCCCGCCTCCGCCGTGGATCATCACGATTGCTACGTCACGTTGCGGTGTCGCGCTCGGCACGCAGACGTCGGCCTCGTATGCGGGCGCGCCGGGCGGCGTATACGTAACGGCGTGACACAAGAGCGCCCGAAACATCAGCGAGACAGGCATAAGTAGCATGGTCTAACCTGACGCCCGGGGTGATTCCAAGCGAGGGCCAGGCACTGTAGCTCTGAAAGGTGCTGAAAAACCTCCCCTCACGCCGCGTCTCATTGCCTCTGGCGGGATACCACGAGGCGCCGAATGTTGCTGGTCGCGTGATGAACCCCTTCGCTTGCCACCGGCGGTGTAGCCATGAAGCGTAGCAGGCGATCTGTCCAATTCACTCAGCAGCCATTTGGCACGCAGGCCGAGCCCATCGCTGCTACCCCTGTGGAATTAGCAGGGGCTGCCATCGATTCGCAGTCAGTCCGGAACATGTTTTACCGGTGCTTTGGGTCACTACTGCCGGATCAGATGTTCGCGGAGCGAACGATCATTTCGGACGACCTGTATCTCAGAGTTGACACTACCTGGATCCTCGGAATGATCGCCCACGATCCGTTGATTGCGAATGCGAACAGCTATGTGCCGGATGTTTTCGATTGCGACGACTACGTGCACTGGCTACGCTCACAGGCCAGCCTCTTCGCACTGCAGAACAAGCTCTCGGCGCCCCTCGCCGTGGGTACCCTGATGACCACGGATCACGCGTTCAACGTGATCATCAGACTGGACGGAGAGGTCGAGATCGTAAATACCCAATCGGCCGGGCACGCGACTGAACCAGATCCGGAAAAGTTCGCGGGCTTTCTGCGGCTATCTCCATCGAATCAGCTCCGAAGCATTTACATCTGACATCAGGAGGAAAGTCGCATGCGCGCTCGCTCCGCAATCATCCTAGTTGCCCTTTGTCCGGCAATGGTCAGTTGTAGTCGCGCCGTGAGCGTACAACCATACTCGCCGAATCTGAACAGGGGCATCGTCTACGCGCTTCCGAAGCGCGTCCTCGACGTGAACATCACCTACACGGTCACTGCCACCACGCGCTACAAGAATGGCGTGGCACAGCCCACCCAATATTCTCCTTCTGTACAGAAGCCGGTCATCATCACTCCGCGACTGGTGGCGGATTCGGCACACAAGTTCGTGATCTCAGGTCGTTCGCTCGACGACAACATATTCCTCGACAGCGACCTCTCGCTCTCGCTGAGTGACGCAGGCTATCTCACCACGGCAGACCTGGATGCTACGGACCGTAGTCTGGAGGTCGGCGCCTCGATCGTTAGCGCCGGCGTGCAGGCGTTCAAGCTGGCCGCTGCAGCGAAGGACGCCGCTGATTCGACACCACTCACGCCAATCATAGCCAGGATCTCCGAGCTGTATGTCGAGATTGGCGCGGTTAGGGGCGCTTCAGCCACGAAACGCGCAGAGTCGATCAAGGAGCTACAGGGCGAACTGGACGCGCTCGTCGCCAGCGTGAAGACGTACCAGGAAAACAACCGCGTCGAGCGCACCACGCACGACGTCGAGTACACAACGACGATAGACTTCGCCAGGTGTTCGGCGACTCCATCGGTAACGAGGTGCACCATCACACCAAAACGACTCGTTGACGACCTGGAATTCCCGAGCGTTACGCTATCGATACCCATCGGCGGTGATATCCAGCAGCAAGGGACATCGGTGGCCGACGCCAGTGACGGGATTGTGTACCGAGTGCCAGCGGCACTCGTCACCGAAGTGCATGTCGGGGAGACGCTGGTCGCCAACCCAATCATTCTATATCCACAGTACGGCGGGACGGGCCTAGCGCGACTCGCCTCCAAGCGGCTTGGTCACAGGACGACAAAACTCGGATTCTCCGAGGTGTCTGGAGGGTTGAAGAGCTATGGCTCCGCTGGTACCACGTCGGCGGACAAGGCCGCCAAGTCGATCGAGACGACACTAGCAGGGCTCCAGCAGATGCTCCTGGACACACGATACAACCAGAAGATCGACCAGTTTACGTTGGAAAAGAAACTGAAGGATGCGAGAGCCGGGCTTGGTGAGACGCCCGCCGACCCGAGCGCTGACATCAAGAAGCAGAAGGACGCCGCTTCTGCTGAGCTGGAACTGCTGAAAATTCAGGTAGAGATGGAGAAGCTCAAGAAGGAACTCGAAGACCTGAAGAAAAAGAAGGACTCGTGAGGTATCTCACGCGCGTATTGCCAATGCAGTTACTGGCCGCCCTTCCGGCGCTCGCACAGCATTCTGGCGAGTGCAGTAGTCGTATCGACGGACCGGACACCGTCTTTGTTGGAGTATCCTCGAGGTTCGAGCTTCGGGCGAGGTCTGGCTTTGGCTCCGAGGAGGAGGTCGTTGACTCCTCACGGATCATGCTCGCGGCAACGAATGGATCGATCACAAGCGGCGGGCGCTTCACAGCGACTTCACCAGGAAGTGCGCGCGTCTCCGCTGACGTCGCTCGGAATGGATGCCGTGCTCACATTCAACGAGATATTGTCGTTCGCCCAGGCCGAGAGGCTCCGCGGACGGACGGGCCATTCGGAGCGCCCGCCATATACCGCGACCTCAGCCTCTCGCTTGACAGCATAAGCTTGCTTCCGGGCGAAGCCATCGCCTTCAGCGCAGACGCAAAGGGTCGCGCGGGTGAGCGCGTCTCGGTGGGGGCGACATACTCGGCTGAGAAGACGTTCCTGACCGATGGTGTCCTAAAAGCGGGCGACAAGGCAGGCAGGTATACCCTTGAAAGCGTAGTCAATTCCGATACTGGCATGATACGACGCATCGCCACCGTCAACGTGCTTTCGGTAGACGCTGCGACTCGTCTGAAAATCATCACAGGGCGCGTAAAGGCGGCTCTTCCCAATCCAAGGGATTCAATTTCACCAACCGGACGGACAGCGCGGGTCGATGTGCTTTATGCGACCAATAGAAATGCGACAGATAAATCATCGGGTTGGTACGGCGAGCGACGAGATACTCTCACCTACGGAATAACTACAGTCACGATTCCCGCCGACAGGCACCGGCCGGGCGTGATTGAACAGCCGGGGAGAGTCCTGTTCTTTTTCCAGCAGAAGGATGACCCCCTCAAGCATGTGCTCCTGAACGCGCCTCGCGGACTCTCGCCCGACGGTTGGATTGACTTGCTTCGGAGAGATGCCGCGCGCGCGGGAGGCCGTGAGTTGTTGGTCTATGTGCACGGCTTCAACAACTCGTTCGAGGACGCCGCCAAGAGGACAGCTCAACTCGCCTTCGACCTGAATATGGATGGCCTGATGGCGGTGATGTACAGTTGGCCTTCGCGTACTGGGGTCGTGAGCTATCCATCAGACGAGGATGCCAGCCAAGCAGCGATTCCCAGCTTCGAGAAATTCCTCACTCGGCTCGCCGATAGCAGTGGCGTCAGTCGCGTTTACATCGTCGCACACAGCATGGGCACGCGGATGCTGAGTGTCGCCCTGAGTGACCTGGTGAAAAAGGGCAAGCGGAACCTGTTCGCCGAGGTGGTGCTTGCGGCGCCCGATATTGATGCTGATGTCTTTCAGCAGCAGCTGCTGCCCGCGATGCAGCAGTCCGCACGCCGATTTACCCTTTATGCATCAAGGCGAGACCTCGCAATAGCGGCCTCGCACGAGCTGCATCACGACATTCGTGCAGGCGAAGACGCAGCCCAGTGGGATCGCGTTGCCGGAATTGATGTCGTGGATGCTTCCAATATGGAGTCTTCATTTCTCGGCCACGCGTACGTTGCGGAGAACAAGCAGGTGCTGGACGATCTCTTCATGCTTGTTCGTCACGGACTAGCGCCGAGCGAGAGAAATCTCCGGCGCCAACCGACATCTGGATCCGCCTTTCACTGGGTGCTTCCCTGAACTACGGTGCCGAGCAGGAAAGAAGAACTCAACGGGCTCGGCACGCCATTCGATCGCATCGGCCGTGTTTTCTCGCAGCATTAGCCGTAGCTCTCGGCGTTCAGCCGTCAGCCGAAGTTGGCCGCCTTCCTTCCGGATTGAAGTCACACCGACCGGATTCCCACTCCGCGATCATCGCCTTCACCTCCGCGAGATCATCCGCGATGATCGCCACGAGGTCTCCTTCACGCATCACCCCGAGCAACGCCAGCACGGCATCCTTCTCATCAGCAAACGCAATTGCCGAATCCGCGGCGAACCCGCCCGCCAGGAGTCCCTCGCGCATCACCGCCGCCGTTGCCCCCGGCTCCCGCCCTCGACGATAGCGTGAGTGCTCCTTGAAGAACACGAGGTCCATCGCGTGCGCCGCCGCGCCGATCTCGCGGAGGTCCTCGTCACGACGGTCACCCGGTGCGCTGAGCATCGCGATGCGCCGGCTCGCCGGTGACGCCGCCACGAATTCCAGCATCGCGCGAATCGCCGCCGGATTGTGCGCATAATCCAGCACGATCCGCCCGCGCGCGGTGTCGATCACGTTCATGCGCCCGGGCGTGTTCGCGTCACTCGGCACGAACGACACGAGCCCCGCGCGAAGCTGCTGCGTCGCAACTCCCTGCACGTGCGCCGCGAGCACTGCCGCGAGCACATTCTGCACCTGGAAGCTCGCGAGCCCGCCGAAGGTCACCGGCACGTCAGCCACCGGCCCGAGCGCGGTCAGCTTGGCGCCCACCGCGATCACGATCTCTCCGTCCCGCACCTCCGCCAGCATGCCGCCGTTCGCGATGTGGGCCGCGACCGCTGGATTCGCGTCGTGCGTCATGATCGTGAACAGCGCGACGTGAACGCCTCGCGCCCTCGCATGCGCCGCCATGGCGACACAGAGGGCGTCGTCGCCGTTCAGCACGACCCACCCGCCGGGCTTCACCACGCTCGGCACCACCGCCTTCACGCGCGCGAGCTCCTCGAGCGTCTCGATGCCGCCGAGTCCGAGATGATCGGGGGTCACGTTGGTGACGACGGCTACGTCGCAGTCGGCGAAGCCGAGCCCCGCGCGCAGGATCCCGCCGCGCGCGGTCTCCAGCACGGCGACGTCCACCTGCGGATGCGACAGGATCATGTTCGCGGCGAACGGGCCGGTGAGGTCGCCCGACTTGAGGAGCTGTTCCTGGAAGTACACGCCATCGGTCGTCGTGAACCCGGTGCGCTTGCCACTCGAGCGGAAGAGGTGCGCGATCAGTCGCGTGGTGGTCGTCTTTCCATTCGTGCCGGTGATCGCGATGACGGGAATGGTGACCGGCGCGCCCGGCGGAAATAGCACGTCGACGTCGGCGCTGCTGTCGCCGATCGTGTGCTGCGTGGCGCCGAGCCCGAGCTGGATGGTGCCGTCGTCCGGGTTGCGGCGAACGGGGATGCCGCGGGCGGTCGCACGGTCGATCAGCGCGCGCATGGGTGCGTCGGGTTGGCCGAGACGCCATCGCTCGGCAAGCGTCGCGACGGTTCGCTCGATCTCCGGATCGTGGCCGCGAAGGACGTCGCGGACCACGCGCGCCGAGTCATGAATGGCGTGAATGGCGGGTGCGTCGTGCTCGATTCCAATGACGAGGGTCGAGCGGTCCGGGCGCTCGCCGCGGCCGGTGGCGTGGAAGGACTGGGGGCAGCCGGCCAGCCGCAGCAGCTCGGCGGCGACGGCGATCACGAGCTCGGGCCAGGATGCCTGCGACGCGAGCGCCAGACCGGGCAGAGAAGCAGCAAGGCCGCCGACCAGCCCCGGCACCGAGGACGGCTCCAGCCCGGCCAGCTGGCCGAGTCGGAGCTCGGCGACGACCACCGGCGCGGAGTGCCAGAAGTTCGCGCCGCGGAGGGTGCGAGCGCGATCGATCCGGAGGTCGTCGGCGAGTTCGGGCATGATGCTACATAATGTAGAAAGGGCCCGGCGATTGCCGGGCCCTTTCCGTTTGCAGCGACAGCCTTAATTGCAGGCGGGCTCGCCTTCGCCAGCGGTGGTGACGGTCGGGTTCGTCGTGTTGACGCCGATGCCGCAAACCTTGCCGGAGAGCTGCGAATGCGACACGGTGGCCGTCCAGAAGCCGGCGCCGGTCACGATCGTCGGGGCGTTGACGCCCGTGGACTCCTTGAAGTTGATCGCGGTGGTGCTGGTCGTGTACTTGGCCGAATCCGAGAAGAAGGCCTCTTCCGCGGTCGTCAGGTTCTTGAGATCCGACTTCATCGCGGTGATGTACGCCTTCGACTTCGTGTTGGCGAACTTCGGAATCGCGATCGCGGCGAGAATGCCGATGATGACGACGACGATGAGCAGCTCGATGAGCGTGAAGCCCTTTCGCTGGCGAAGCATGAGTGTCCTTTGACGGGAGGGAGGGAGGAAGCGAACACGTATTGGACGCCTCACTCGGTGCATTGCTAAGGCAACCGTGGGACCATCGCCAAAACGGCCCGCAACGTCCCCTACGCGCACTTGCGGGCCGAATTGCGCCCCAAATGGTGGCCCTGGCGTTTGCACATCGCGATTAGTTCGCGCTTTGCCAGATGCCGGCGCCGGAATCGTGGCACGTGGCGTAATCAGATGTTTTGCGAGGGGTAATTCAGGCCGCGTTCATGTGGCCCGGAAATGCTGAAACGGCAGGCTGGTGCGACCTGTGCAACCCTCCCCCACATGACCCTACCCGACGAGCCCCGCCAGCTGGCGAACGTACGCCGGCTCGCCCGCCTCCTCGACACTGCCGTCGAGATCCCCGGCACCGGCATCCGCTTCGGGCTCGACCCGATTCTTGGCCTCGTCCCCGGCATCGGCGACCTGGCCGGCACCATGCTCTCCGGCTACATCGTGCTGGTCGCGACCCAGCTCGGCGCCTCGCGTGCTATCGTCCTCCGCATGATCGCCAACATCGCCATCGACACCTTCGTGGGCGCCGTGCCCGTTCTCGGCGACGCATTCGACGTCGCCTGGAAGTCCAATGCGCGCAACGTCGCGCTGCTCGAGCGCTACGTGGAGCGGCCCGTGGAGACGCGACGCGCGAGTGGCGCGCTCTTCCTCTTCGCCGTGGCCGCGATGACGGTGCTGGCCGCGGCCGGCATCTTCTTCACGATCGTGGCGGTGAAGGCGCTCGTGGGCGTGCTGCGATGAAGGACGGCAGCCGGGGCGCCGAGGCGGCGGTCATCATCCTCGCCACGCTCGGGGTGCTCGTGGCGCTCTCGTACGGGCGCCCGGTGCTCGTGCCGCTCGCGCTGGCGCTCGTGATCTCCACCACGCTGCGCCCACTCGTGCGCGGTCTCGAGGGGTGGGGCCTTCACCCGACCGCCGCGAGCGCGGTGGTGATCATCGCAATGCTCGCGGTGCTCGCCGGGATCGGGCTCGCGATCTCGACTCCCGCCCAGAAGATGGCCGAGGACGCACCCGCCAGCTTCGCCAAGGCGCGCACCAAGGTGATGAAGGCGACGGCTCGCCTGCGTCGCCTGAATCCGGAGTCCATAGTGAATGCGGCGCCCAGCGGCGGCGCGGCGAGCAAGCCGAGCGTGCCTGCGCCGGCCACGAGCATCACCGCGGCGGTGGGCGCGACGGCGGCGCTCGCGACGGAGACGGTGGAAGTGGTGCTGCTCGCATTCTTCATCCTCGCGATGGGCGACAAGTGGATGCGCAAGCTGATCGCGACCAGCGACACCCTGGGCACCAAGCGGCGCGCGCTCGAGATCGCGGGCGAGATGAGCGACGTAGTGGCGCGCTACCTCTTCGTAACGCTGCTGATCAACGCGGGGCAATCGGTGCTCATCGGGCTGGCGCTCTGGGCGATCGGGGTGCCGACGCCGTGGCTGTGGGCGTCGCTCACCTTCGTCGCCGAGTTCGTGCCGTACCTGGGCGGGCTGGTGATGATCGCGCTGTTGCTCGTGGCGGGGCTCGCGGCCGACAGTGGCGTATCGAATGCGCTGCTGCCGCCGGCGGTGTACCTGGTGGTGACCACGCTGCAGAACAACCTCGTGAGCCCCGTGGCGTATGGAAAAGGGCTGCGGCTGAATCCCACGATGATCCTGCTGAGCGTGATGTTCTGGTGGATGTTGTGGGGGGTCGCGGGCGCGTTCCTGGCCGTACCGATCCTGGCGTCCATGCGGGTGCTCGGGGCGAGCCTGCCGTCGCTCGAGAACCTCGGGATCCTGCTCGAGGAGTAGGTCGCAACTGCTGTTGGGCGTGGGTAACTGCGAGGCGGGAGTAACGGCGAGGCGTGAGGCTTGTGGCTGGGGCGTGGGTCGTGGGGCGTGGGTAAGGGCGGCTTGGGATGACGGGCCTGAACGGCTGGGCGCGGGGTAGTTCTCAAGCCCTGTTGTGTACGCCTGTCGCCTCAGGCCGTCGTTACCCAAGCCTGCGGACCCCGGCCCCAGCCTCAAGCCCCACGCCTTGCTGTTACCCACGCCCCGCTGTCTCCCGCCAGGGCAATCGAAACCGGATGGGATTCGGTCCCGTATGCTCGATATGAGCATAGTCCCGATCCCGGATCCCGATGCCTGACGCCCGTTCGCTGCTGCCGCTGAAGCCCGTGGAGTATCTCGTGCTGCTGGCCCTCGTGGAGGGCGAACAGCACGGCTACGCGCTGGCGAAGGAAATCGACGAGCGCACCGAGGGCGTGGTGCGGCTCGAGCCGGGGAACCTCTACCGCGTGATTCGCCGGCTGGTGGATGACGGACTCGTGGCGCCAGCCGCGCGACGCGCGGCTCCTGATGCGGATGACGAGCGCCGCCGCTATTACGCGATCACCGCCCGCGGCCAGCGCGTGGCCGCGCTCGAGGGCGAGCGGCTGCGCGCGCTGCTCGCGTCGAGGCCGGCTCGCATCCTGGCGCGCACGCTGAGGCCCGCATGAGGCGCGCGTGGAGTGAGCGCGTGTTCGCCGCGCTGGTGCGCTGCTACCCGCGAGAATTTCGCGAGCGCTACGGCGTGGAGATGCAGGAGTTCTACCGCGACGCGCTGCGCGAGAACGGAGCGCGCGCGTGGATGCGCGCGATTCCCGATGCGCTGCTCGGCGCCGCGCGAGAGCGCGCCCGAGAAGCCTTCAGCAGTCGTCCTGAGCGCAGCGAGGGACCTGCCGTTGCAGTTGCAGTACCCCACCTCTCCTACACTACCACCGGTGACGGCATGCTGCAGAGCATCCTCCAGGACCTGTCCTTCGCGACGCGCATCATCCGCAAGAACCCGCTCTTCACCGGCGTCGCGGTGCTCGTGATCGCGCTCGGCACCGGTGCGGTGAGCACCATCTTCAGCATCGCGAACGCGGTGGTGCTGCAGCCCGTGCCCGGCGTGACGCACGCGAACGAGCTCGTGAACATCGAGCGCATGCACGGCGACGGAAGCGGCTCGCTCTCGGCATCGTATCCGTACTACGAGCAGCTCTCGCAGCGCTCGCGCTCGATGTCCGGCATCGCGGCGTGGTCCATGGTGAACATCACGGTCAGCACCGGCGGCGAGGGCGTCGCGGGGCTCGGCAACATCGTGAGCGGGAACTATTTCAGGGTGCTCGACATCAAGCCCTTCCTCGGCCGTTTCTTCTCGGCCGAGGAAGGGAGCGTGCGCGGCGCGAGCCCGGTGGTCGTCCTCTCGCACGCGTTCTGGCTGCGCCGCTTCGGTGGCGACAGCGGCATCGTCGGCAAGCCGGTGCTGGTGAACGGGCGGAGCTACACCGTGATCGGCGTGTCGCCGGCAAGGTTCTCGGGCCTGTACCCGATGCTGCGCACCGACGCATTCGTCCCGCTCATGATGCAGGAGCACCTGCGCCCGGGTGGACGGCTCGACAGCCAGGGTTCGGCGTGGCTGGAGCTGTTCGGTCGCCTGGCGCCGGGCACGTCGCGCGAGGCGGCGGCGAAGGAACTGGCCGCGGTCACCAAGCAGGTCACGGAAGACCCGTCGACCGGCACGCCGAGCTTCATGAAGGACTTCACCGGCGCGAAGGTGACGCGGGTGTCGGGGCTGCCGAGCGATGCAGCGGGTGCGGTGATGGGATTCTTCGCGGTGCTGCTCGTGCTTGCGGGCGTGGTGCTGCTGATCGCGAGCGTGAACGTGGCGAGCATGCTGCTGGCGCGCTCGGTGGTGCGTCGTCGCGAGATTGCGGTGCGCGTCGCGCTGGGTGCGGGTCGCGCCCGCCTCATTCGCCAGCTGCTCACCGAGAGCACGCTGCTATTCGTGCTCGGCGGCGGTGCGGGCGCGCTGCTGGCGGAGTACGGCACGCGTGTGCTGGCGCGCATCGAGCTCCCGGTGGATGTCCCGCTGGTGCTCGACGTCTCCCCCGATGCGCGCGTCCTCGGAGTCACGCTGTTCATTGCGCTGGTGACCGGGATCGTGTTCGGACTGGCGCCGGCGATGCAGGGCACGCGGCAGGACATCGCGACCACCCTTCGCGCGAGTGGCGCTGGCGCGGGACAGCGTCGCTCGCGCATGCGCAACGCGCTCGTGATCGGGCAGGTGGCCATGTCGCTGCTGCTGCTCACCGTGTCGGGGCTGTTCGTGCGTGCGCTCGACAAGGGACGCAAGGTGGAGATCGGCTTCGACGCGACCAACGTGGCGGTGGCGGCACTCGACGTGAGCACCAGTGGCTATGACTCCACTCGATCAAGCGCGTTCTATGGGCAGCTCGCGGAGCGCGTGTCGGCCATCCCCGGCGTGACGAGCGTGGGCTTCGCGCGCGTGCTGCCGCTGTCCATGAACAACATGGGGACGGCGATCTCGATCCCCGCCTACACGCCGCCGGGCCAGGCGATGGGCGCTGACTTCAACGTGACGAACAACCTGGTGGACGCGGGCTTCTTCACCGCGACCAGGCTGCCCATGGCGCGTGGCCGCGCGCTGTCGGCTGACGATCGCGCGCGCTCGGCACCGGTCGCGGTCGTGAACGAGGCCTTCGCGAAGCAGTACTTCCCGAATGCCGATGCGGTCGGGCAGGCGATCGGCTACAACGGTGCGAGCGTGACCATCGTGGGCGTGGCGCGCAATGCGAAGAACGGCAAGCTGAATGAGGATCCCGAGCCGTTCCTCTACCTGCCGATGTGGTTCGACGGCCGAAGCGCCACGAACATCCTGGTGCGCACTGCCGGCGACGCGAGCGTCATGGGACCCGCGATCACGCGGGCGATGCACGAGATCGACCCGATCCTGCCGCCGCCGACGTACACCACGCTGCAGAAGTCCATCTCCGTCGCACTGTTGCCGCAGCGCTTCGCGGTGGCGGTCACGGGCGCGCTCGGGATCCTGGGGCTGCTGCTCGCGGCGGTGGGACTCTATGGCGTGCTCAGCTTCTCGATCATGCAGCGGACGCGCGAAATCGGCGTGCGCGTCGCGCTGGGCGCATTGCGGATGGACGTGTTCCGGCTGGTGGTGGGGGAGGGGATGACGCTCGTGGGCATCGGCATCGGGATCGGCCTCGCGCTGTCGCTCGGCGCCAGCCAGGCGCTGCGCACCTTCCTGTTCGGCGTGAGCCCCGCGGACCCCGTGGCGCTGCTCGGCACCGTGGTGCTGCTGGCGGCCACGGCGCTCGTGGCGTGCTACATCCCGGCGCGGCGAGCGGCAGGCGTCGAGCCCATCGTGGCGTTGCGGCAGGAGTAGCGCCATTGCCGTCATCCTGAGCAACGCGAGGGACCTGCCGTTGGGCTACGGTAACTGATGGCTTGTGGCTTCTGGCTGGGGCTGCGGTCGTCGGGCTGCGGTAACCACGGCGTCGGGCTACGGGCTTGAACTGCTGGGCGTGGGAGCCAACCACGGCGTCGGGCTACGGGCTTGAACTGCTGGGCGTGGGAGGCGTGTGCACGCGGCGCCTACGTCATTTGTCGTATGGGTACGTATCGCGAGCGCCGGCACATTCCGTCCGTCACCCAAACGGACCCCTCCTCATGCGCCACGCAGCCCTCGCAATCGCCCTCCTGATTCCCGTGGTCCTCTCCGCCCAGGACTCGACCTCCGCCGCGAAGAAGTCCGAGCAGCCGCAGCGAACCCTCGCCGCCCTTGCGGGGATCAAGCATTGCAATGCGTCGTTCGGCGGCTCCTCGGTGCCGTATCTCGGCAGGAGCCAGGGTGGGCAGGCGGCTGACTTCCGGTTGGGCTTCACGCCCGGCTCGCTCCCGAACTGGACCATCGCCTTCGCGACGTCCGCAGTGCTGGTCGGGGACACCACGAGCTACATCGCGCCGGGGTCGGTCGACTACCATCCGCAGCTGACGTCAGTCACCGCCGGCGTCGAGGTGCAGCGCCGCTGGCGGCGCGGCAGCATCTTCGTACCGGTCGCATCCCTGGGCGCGGGAACGCTCGGCAATTCGTACTCGTACTACGAATATCCGAAGTCTGGCGGCGCCATCGCGCACAACGACGAGGAGCATCGCACTAGCTACCAGCAGCTGGCTGGCGGAGTCGAAGTGGTGCTGCAGGCCTACCTCCGCGCCTCGTTCCTGGTGGGTTATCGCCAGGCAGGAGACACCCCGATGCCGGGCTTCGCCGGAAAGAACGGAGGAGCCACGACAACCGTGCTGGTATCGCTGGGGAAATTCTAGGGCGGTCTCCCACGCCCCGCAGTTCAAGCCCGTAGCCCCACGCCGTAGTTACCGCAGCCCGACGACCGCCGCCCCAGCCAGAAGCCACAAGCCATCAGTTACCGTAGCCCAACGGCAGGTCCCTCGCATTGCTCAGGATGACGGCGAACGGCAGGTCCCTCGCCGTTGCGCAGGACGACAACAGGAGATGTTCCCGCAGCCCCGCAGTTCAAGCCCGTAGCCTCACGCCGTTGTTACCACAGCCCGACGACCGCCGCCCCAGCCACAAGCCACACGCCATCAGTTACCGAAGCCCCACAGCAGTGCCAGAGGTAGCGTAGGGTGACGCCGCCCACGCATGTTGTAATGTGATGCGCCCCCGCCGTTTCCTCGCGATGATTGCGAGCCTCCTCCTCCTCGCGGGGTCAGCAGCGTTCGGCCAGTCCGCCGGCCGGGTGCACGGCACCGTCACCGACGCCGTCACGGGCGCCCCGCTCGCCGCCGTGGTGGGGATCGTGAGCCCGGTCCCGCTCCGCAACGCCCGAACCGACTCGGTAGGCCGCTTCTCGTTCATCGACGTGCCGGCCGGCTCCGTGACCATCGGCGCCAGCGCGTTCGGCTATGCCTCGGAGCGCATCACCGTCGTCGTGAGCCCGGGGCAGGACATCGAAGTCAGGATCCGGCTCCGGATCGCCGCCCGCGAGCTCGAGACGGTCCGCACCACCGCCACGATCTCCGCCGAGCAGGCGCAAGCGGCCGGCCCGGCCGGCGGGAGCATCACGAGCCTCTCCGTTCGCGACCTCCGCACGATTCCCGCCCTCGGCGAGACCGACGTGCTGCGCGCCGCGGCGCTGCTTCCCGGGATCTCCGCCCGCAACGACTTCTGGGCGGGCTTCAACGTGCGCGGCGGTGAGTCCGACCAGACGCAGGTGCGGCTCGACGGGCTCTCGATCTTCAGCCCGTTTCACCTGGGCGGGCTGTTCAGCACCTTCATCCCCGATGCGGTGAGCGAGGTGGACGCACGCGTCGGCGCGCTGCCGTCATCGGTCGGCGGCCGACTCTCGGGAGTGATGGACGTGACCAGTGGCGAGGAGTCGCGCGCCGGCGTGCACGGCGCGCTCGACGTATCCGCCATCTCCACCGCGCTCAAGCTCGGCGGCGCCACGCCGAAGTCCGCGGGCTCGTGGAACCTCGCCGTGCGTCGCACCTACGCCGACGAGCTCGCGAAGGTCGTTATCGGTCCCGACGCGTTCCCATATCACTTCCAGGACGCGCAGCTGCACGCATCGCTCGCATTGCGCGGCGGCGGCGCGCTGCGATTCACCGGCTACACCGGCCTCGACCTGCTGCAGCCCACCACCGACAGCGGCTCGGCGGTGCTCGGCGGGTCGGGCAACGCCTTCCGCTTCGACTGGGGGAACAAGCTCGCGGGACTGATCTACGAGCAGCCGCTCGGCGTGCTCGGCGCGCTGTCGCAGCGCGTCTCGTGGTCGCAGTTCAGCACTGCGTACGACGAGAAGGCGACGACCACCGGCCTCGCCAATCACATCGCCGACTTTCACATCGCGGGCGACCTCACGCGCAGGCTCGGCGGCACCATGGCGACGCCGCTGCACACGCTGGCGCTCGGCTATGAGCTCTCGAACCTCGACGTGCGATATCACGAGCACATCTCGGCGTCGAGCGCGAGCGACTTCAGCGGCAACCTCGTGATCGACGACACCCTGATCACGCAGAAGTCGAAGGCGCAGTCGCTGTACGCCGAGGAGCTCTTCCAGCCGGGGAAGAGGCTCAGCGTGCGCGCGGGCGTGCGCGCCGAGCGCGTGCCGAGCGCCGACTGGACGGGCGTGAGCCCGCGCCTCTCCGCGAAGTATCGCGCCAGCGATCGCGTGGCGTTCACGCTTGCGGGCGGGCGCTACTCGCAGTGGGTGCATGCGGTGCGCAACGAGGACCTGCCGGTGCGCATCGTGGACATCTGGTTCGCGAGCGACAGCGACGTCCCCGTCTCGACCAGCACCGAGTTCGTGGGCGGCACGGAGTTGTGGCTCACGCGTTCCGACTTCCTGCGCGTGGAGGCTTACGACAAGCACTTCGCCGACCTGATCGAGCCGGCCTCCACCATCGATCCCAGGCTGCGTCCCTCGGAGCTGAAGACCTTCGGCGGCGAGTCGCACGGAGTGGACGTGCTGCTGCGCCACCTCGCGACCGACCACTTGAGCGGCTGGATCTCGTACAGCTACGGCAAGAGCATCCGCGAGGCGAATGGCGAGGTGTATGCGCCGGCGCACGATCGCCGTCACGACCTCAACGTGGTCGCGAGCTACCGGAAGAGTGAGCGCTACTCGTTCGGCGCGCGCCTCGGCATCGCGAGCGGCACGCCGTACACGGGCTGGGCAGGGAGCTACTCGCGCTGGTCGTGGGACCCCGTGTCGCGCCGGTGGCGCGTGCCGAATGGCACGAGCGGGGCGCGTGACGAGCAGGTGCGCACGGCGCGGAACACCGAGCGCTACCCCACCTACAATCGCCTGGACCTCAGCGCGCACCGCAACGGACATTTTCGCGGCGCCGAGGTGGACGCATTCGTGAACCTGGTCAATGCGACGAATGCGAGGAACGTGCTGATCTACACCTTCGACACGAGCGTGAATCCGCCCGCGGTGCGGGGCTATTCGCAGCTGCCTTTCCTGCCGACGATCGGCATGAGGCTCGCATTTTGACCACTCGCGCGCGGGGCCTGCGCGTGCTGCTCGCCGCGGCAGCCGTGATCGTCGCGGGCGCGTGCGAGCTGCCGGCGCCCACGGTGCCGAGCGTCGAGCCGGGGCTGGTGGTGTTCTCGGTGCTCGATCCCGCGCTCGGCGAGCAGGTGGTGCTGCTGATGGAGACGCGCGCGGTGGTGCCCGACACCACGCTTCGCGTGACGACCGACGATCCGATCGTGACGAGTGGCGAGACGCCGGTGCTGGATGCGCGCGTGGTGCTCTACGGGCCGAATGGCGACTCGGCGGTGGCGGTGGAGGATCGCGTTCGCCGGCCGGATCACCTGGGCGCCGGCGTCTATCGCATCTGGTCGCTCGGCGCGCCGTCAGCGGCCCCAGCGGACGCCTTCCTGTCGCTGCTGCCTGGACAGCGGATCCGCCTCAAGGTCACCAGCGCGGTGGGGAGCGCGGCGGCATCCACGCAGATTCCCGGGATCGATCGCGTGATCACCGGCAACACCGTGGTGATGATGGGGCGCGACTCGCTCGTGCTGACCACCACTCCCACCGGCGCCGGCGGATTCGTGTATTCCCTGCGCAACAGCAACAACGTCGGCAGGGAAGGCGACGAGCAGTATCACCGCGCGCTGGAGCGGCACCTGATCATGCCCGGCGTGGAGGACGAGTGGGCGTTCTCCTATGCGGTGGCGTTCCTGCGCCGCCTCACACGCCACACGGTGACGGTGACCGCGGTGGACTCGAACTACTTCGCCTACTTCGGCGAGTCGAGCGACCCGTTCAAGGATCGCTCGGCGGGCACGAACCTGCGCGGGGCGGCGGGCGTGTTCGGGTCGAGCATCGTGTTCTACTCGGTTGTAGTCAATATCAATTGAGGTTCGGCGCGCCGGGGCATGAACAAACACCTTGTCAGGACAACGGCGGACAGGTGCTGGACAACGGCAGGACGAAAACCCCTGGTGTTTTTTATCCGCCATTGTCCGGTCTTTCTCCAGTTCTGGTCCCTGCAAGGCAGTTGTACTTTACGAATCCTTCCCCCCTCCCCGGAATCGAGAAAAATGCGCCGCCAACTCGCCCTGCTCGCCTTGCTCGCCCTCCTGTCTTCCACGGCCTCTGCCCAGTCCACCCCCCACCAGCAGCTCGCCCGCGCGGTGTACAAGCAGCTGGTCGAGATCAACACCGTGGACTCGGTGGGCAGCGTGACGGACGCGGTGAATGCGATGGCCGCCCGGTTCCGCGCCGCGGGGTTCCCGTCGGCCGACGTGCAGGTCCTCATTCCGCCGGGACATCCGCAGAAGGGCAACCTGGTGGTGCGCTATCGCGGCCGGGCGAACAGCGCGCAGAAGCCGCTGCTGCTCCTCGCGCACCTCGACGTCGTCGCAGCCCATCGCGAGGACTGGGTGAACGACCCGTTCAGCATGCGCGAGGAGAATGGCTTCTTCCTCGGCCGCGGCGTGGCGGACGACAAGGCGATGGCATCCATCTTCGTGGCCAACCTGCTGCGCATGAAGGCGGAGAAGGTCGTGCCGGACCGCGACCTGATCCTCGCGCTCACGGCGGACGAGGAAGGCGGTGACATGAACGGCGTGAAGTGGCTGGTCGAGACCCATCGCCCGCTGATCGACGCCGAGTATGCGATCAACGAGGGGGGCGGCGGCTCGCTGGATGAAAGTGGCAAGCCGATCCGCAACAGCATCCAGGCGGCGGAGAAGGTCTCGGTCAACTTCACGCTCACGTCCACCAACCGCGGCGGACACTCGAGCCAGCCGCGCCCGGACAACGCAATCTACGCGCTGGCGTCGGCGCTCACGCGCATCTCGCAGTACCAGTTCCCGGTGGTGCTCAACGAGGTCACGCGCCCGTTCTTCGCGCAGTCGGCGCTCGTCGAGCCGCGACCCGAGATTGCCGCGGCCATGCGGGCGATCGTCGCAAACCCCGGCGACTCGGCCGCGGCCGCGACGCTCTCGCGTGACCCCAACCTGTCATCCACGCTGCGCACCAGCTGCGTTGCCACGCGCCTGTCGGGCGGGCACGCCTACAACGCGCTGCCCCAGCTCGCCACGGCGAACGTCAACTGCCGGATCGAGCCGACGTCGAGCTTCAGCTACGTGCAGCAGGAATTGCAGCGGCTGGCCGGTGACAGCATCAAGGTCACGTACACGCTCCAGCCGGCGGGCAAGCTGGGCACCTCGCCGGCTCCCGTTGCACCGGACCTGCTCTCCGCGGTGAACATGCTCACCAGGCGCATGTTCGGGGACATCCCGGTCATTCCATCCATGTCCACGGGCGCCACCGACGGCATGTACCTGCGGGCCGGCGGGATTCCCACCTACGGGGTGAGCGGGATCTTCTCGCAGGGCGGCGAGAACAACGCCCACGGACTGAACGAGAAGCTCCGCGTCAAGTCGTACTACGACGGCCTGGAATTCCTCGACCAGCTCGTGCGTCGCCTCGCCATCACGACGAAGATGTAGGGGGGCGCTTCGGCTATCCGCCCCCGCCCTCATCCCGTACATTAGGGGGACGCGCAGTCATCCCCCTGTCGGTAGCCGGAAGAGCGATGCGAAAGGTGCTGGTCGTGGACGACTCGGCCACGATGCGCCGAATGATCATCGCCACCCTCACGAGCCTCGGGAGCGTGGCGTTCGAGCAGGCCGTGAGCGGGCTCGAGGCCATCGAGCGCCTCACGCTGTCGCCCATCGACCTGGTGATGCTCGACCTCAACATGCCCGACATGCACGGGCTCGAGGTCCTGCGCTTCATGCGCGCGCAGGAGTCGCTACGCGACATCCCGGTGGTGATCCTCACGACTCGCGGTGACGAGGAGAGCCGCTCCGCGGCACTGCGAGACGGCGTGAGCCTCTACCTCACCAAGCCGTTCAACCCGCCCGACCTCGCCGTCCAGGTGCGCACGCTGCTGGAGGGCGCTGCGGCGTGAGCGACTCGGAACAGTTCGTCGACCAGTTCATCGACGACTACTTCTCCGAGTGCGACGAGCACCTCGCCACCGTGCGCCGCGTGCTGCTCGCGCTCGAGGATGATCCGTCGGGTGCCGCCACCCAGGGGGGGATGCTGGAACTGCAGCGCGCGCTGCACACCATCAAGGGCCTCTCGGGAATGGTGGGCCTCGCGGCCGCCGAGCAGGTGGCGCATACGATGGAAGACGGCGTACGCGCGATCGGGAAGCATCCCACCGTGGTGCGCCCCGCGCTGCTCGAGCTGCTCTTTGCCGGCGAGAACCTGCTCGAGCAGGCGATCGCCTCTCGCCGCCGACATGGCGCGCCCCCGCCCACCGACGCCTACGTCGCGCGCATGCGGGGCGCGATCGGCCATGGCGCCGGATTCGTGGGCGCGCCGGTGCAGCACGTTCCCGGCATGGGACTCGCGCTCTCCAGCGACGCGAGCGTCGTATCGGTTGAGGCCGGCGCCCGCCAGCGGTTTGACTTCACTCCCTCTGCCGCGGCGTCGGCGCGCGGCACCGGCGTGGAGACGGTGCGTCGCTGGCTGCTGTCGCTCGGCGAGATCGTGGAGGCCACGCCACGGGTGCGCGCCGAGGGCGGCGTGACCTTCGAGTTCGTGGTGGCGATGCGGCGCGGTGCGCAGCCGATCGAGGAGTGGCGCGCGGATGGCCTGGAGTGGGCCGACTTCGAGGTCATGCCGCGCGAGGCGCCGGCGGACATGCCGGACGCAGCCCGCGCGGCCACCCCGGCGGCCAACCTGGTGCGCGTGGACCTCGCGCGCCTCGACGACGTGATGCGCATGGTGGGCGAGATGGTGCTCACGCGCTCGCGGCTCGACGCCGTGATCGAGCGAATGGCCAGCCGTCACCTGGGCGAGCAGGAGGACCTCGAGGAGGCGAACGAGGCGCTCGAGCGACAGCTGCGCAACCTTCGCGAGGGGGTCATGCGGATCCGCCTGGTGCCCATCGGCGAGGTGTTCGAGCGGATGCGCTTCGCCGTGCGCGAGATGGCCCGCGAGTCGGGCGCAGTGATCCGGCTGGACTTCGAGGGTGGCGCGACGGAGATCGACAAGGTGGTGGTGGATCGCATGCTCGAGCCGCTCATGCACCTGGTGCGCAACTCCGTGAGCCACGGCATCGAGAGCCGCACCCAGCGACTCGCGGCGGGCAAGCCCGCAGAGGGGCGCGTCTCGCTGCGGGCACGGGCGGCAGGCGATCGCATCATGCTGGAGATCGAGGATGACGGCGCGGGCCTCGACGCCGCCCGCGTGGCGTCGCGCGCCCGCGAGCTCGGCCTCATGCCGCGCAACGGCCGGCTCGACGACGAGACGATGCTCGACCTCGTCTGCACGCCTGGCTTCTCGACGCGCGACCAGGCCGACATGGGCAGCGGGCGCGGCGTGGGCATGTCGGTGGTGCGCTCGGCCGTGCGAGCGCTCGGCGGCGAGCTGTTCCTGCAGTCGCGCGCGGGACTCGGCGCCTGCTTCACCATCGAGCTGCCGCTCACCCTCATGATCGCGGACGCGATCATCGTGCAGGTGGGTGAGCAGGTGATGGCAATTCCGCAGCTCTCGCTGCGCGAGATCGTGCCGATGGAAGAGCTGGTGCTCACGCGGATGGAGAACAACGAGATGGTGTCGTACCGCGGCGGCGTGCTGCCACTGGTGCGGCTCGCGAGCCTCTTCGGCTTTCCCACCACCGTTGCGGCGAATCGCGGGCACGTGCTGGTGGTGGGCTCCGACAGCCAGATGGCCGGGCTCGTGGTGGATCGGCTCCAGGGGCTGCGCGAGATCGTGATGCACCCGATCAGCGATCCGCTCGTCACCGTCACCGGCGTGAGCGGCGCCACCGAGCTCGCCGATGGCCGCGTGAGCCTGATCCTCGATGCTGCCGCGCTGGTGCGGCGCACCACACGGGAGGCCCATGGCAGTACGCGCTAGCGGCGCTGATTCATACATCCTCTGCGAGCTGGCCGGCGCGACGTACGCGCTGCGCAGCGATGACATCGAGCAGCTCGAGATGGTGGGCCTGCTCACGCCGGTGCCCAATGCGCCATCGTTCGTCGATGGCGTGACGAGCGTGCGCGGCCGCGTGATCCCTGCCATCAGCCTGCGGGCGCGCTTCGGCTTCGAGCGCGTGCCCACCGACCTGCGCAGCCGCCTGATCGTGGTGCGACACGACGGTCGCTCGGTCTGCCTGATCGTGGACAGCGCGCGCGAGTTCGCGACCATTCCCGCCGACGCCATCCAGCCCCCGCCAGACGGGCTGGCCGAGATCAGCACCCGCTACCTGCGGGGGATGGCCCACCTCGGCGAGCGGCTCGTGCTGCTGCTCGACGTGGCGGAACTGTTGCGCGTGACGAGCACCGGACCTGAAGCATCCGACGCGACGGCATTGCTGCCGGCGTTCAGCTAGACCCACGGAGACGACATGCGATTCCCATTCTCGAACTCGAACGGCAGGGCGAAGGGCGTGCAGATGCACGCGGCCGCCGGCCACATCACCAGCGCCGCGAACAGCGTGGCGTCGAGCTGCGCCGCCATCCTGCAGGGCAGCGACGCGCAGGCCGCGCTGATCGAGAGCGTGCTGACCTCCGCCACCGAGATCAACCGCTCCCTCGACCAGACCGCGCAGGGCGCCGAGTCGGTCTCGACCTCCGGCGAGGAGCTGGCGTCGAGCGTGAACGAGCTCGCCGCGTCCATCGAGCAGATCACGGGGGGCACCGAGAGCCTGGCCACGTCGATCGCGGAAACCGCCGCCAGCGTCGAGGAGACGCGCGGCTCGATCACGAGCGTGGCCGCCACGGCGCGCGACATGTCGAACGCGGCGACCCAGGTGGCGAGCGGCATGAACGAGATGTCGGCGTCCATCAAGAGCGTGACCGACGAGAGCGACGCGCTCGCGACCTCGGTCACGGAGATCGCCTCCGCCATCGAGGAGATGAGCCGCTCCACCGAGGCCGTGTCGAACAACGCGGACGAGCTGGCCGCCGCGGCGGAGGAGACCTCCGCCTCGATCAACAGCATGGCGGCGTCGATCGAGGAAGTGGGCGCGAGCGCGGAGAACATGGGTGGGCTGATCGAGGAAGTTGCGACATCGGTGGAAGAGACCGCGCGATCCGTGGAGAGCGTGGCGCAGAGCGCCGAGAGCATCGCGCGGTCAGTGGACACGGCCGCCACGAGCGCCACCGAGCTCGATCGCTCCCTGCGCAGCGTGTCGCGCATCGTCAGCGAGGCCACCGCGATCTCGCAGCGCACGGCGCGCGATGCGGCCGAGGGCGGCGAGGCGATCGGCCGCTCCATCGAGGGCCTCACGCGCGTGCGCACCGCAATGTCGGAGTCGGCGTCGGTGGTGAAGGAGGTCGGTCGCCGCGCCGGCGAGATCAGCACGATCGTCGACACGATCAACCTGATCGCCGAGCGCACGAACCTGCTCTCGCTCAACGCCTCGATCGAGGCCGCGCGCGCCGGCGAGGCAGGGCGCGGCTTTGCGGTGGTGGCAGAGGAGATCCGCAACCTGGCCGACCGCTCGGCCAAGGCGACGGCGGACATCGCGAGCATCATCAAGGCGCTGCAGAGCGTGGTCCAGGAAGCCGTGACGGCGGCGACCGACAGCCAGCGCGTGGCGGAGGAGAGCGGCCGGCTGGCCGAGGGTGGCGCGGCGGGACTGAGCCGCATCCTGGCCGGCATCGAGGAGAGCAACGAGAAGATCGAGCAGGTCGCGCGCGCGGCCGACGAGCAGCTGGTGGCCGGCCAGAACGTGCTCGACGTCACGACGTCCGCGGCGAGCCAGGCACGCCAGGTGTCGGTGGCCACGCAGGAGCAGGCCAAGGCGCTCCAGGGGCTGGTGCGCACCACGGGCCAGATGCGCAACGTGGCGCAGCAGGTGACCACGGCCATGACCGACCAGAACCAGGCCAGCCGCGAGATCATCAAGGCCGCGCAGAACAGCGCCACGCGCGCGGCGGTGGTGCGGCGCGCGGTGGGCGAGCAGGCCAGCTCGAGCGCGCAGATCGTGCAGGCGGTCGAGAGCGTGCGGAAGGGTGCATTGAACACCT
This sequence comes from Gemmatimonadota bacterium, assembly GCA_028287305.1. Classification (GTDB taxonomy): domain Bacteria; phylum Gemmatimonadota; class Gemmatimonadetes; order Gemmatimonadales; family Gemmatimonadaceae; genus JAQBPX01. The sequence continues at coordinate 516,085 of JAQBPX010000038.1, read as the reverse complement.
CGCGCGCCCTGGCCGAGCAGGCAGTGGCCGGTGCGGAGATCACCGCGGAGGCGTCGCGACTTGCCACGCTCATCGCGAGCGTCTCCACCGCCATGGCGCAGCAGGCGATGGCGATGGGAGAAATCTCGACCGCGACCGACAGCATCCGCCGCAACACCGAGCAGACGTCGCGCGGCATGGCGGAGCAGGCCCGCGCGGCCGCGGACCTCAACACGGCCACCCGGAACGTGGCGCAGCAGATGGCGACCATCACGCTCGCCAACAAGGAGCAGTCGAAGGCGACGTCCGACATGCTCAACACGCTGATGGCGGTTCGCCAGTCGGCCGAGACCACGGCGAAGGGCGCGCGCGACACGCAGCCCCTCACGGCGGAATTGCTCGAGCGGGCGCGCGCCCTCGAGCAGCACGACTCGCGCGCGTGACGCGCCGCGCTTCGTGAGTCCAGTGGGAGAGGGAGGGTCGGGCGTCATCGCGCTCGATCGCACGCTCGTCGTCCGCTCGTGGGACGCGTGGATCGCGCGCGTCACCGGCATACCCGCGGTCGCGGCCATCGGCCGGCCCCTGGAGGAGCTGTACCCCGAGCTTCGCCTCCGCGGGATGATCGAGCGATTGCAGCGCGTGGCGGATGGCGGCGGCATCGAGGTGCTGTCGCCCGCCTTCCACAAGTTCCTCATCCCGTGCGCGCCGCAGCAGGCAGGCTCGGCGTTCGACCGGATGCGGCAGCACGTGGTGATCGCGCCGGTGCACGGAACCGAGGGCGTCGCGCGCATCACGCTCACCATCGAGGACGTGACGCCCCGCCTCGATCGCGAGCGCATGCTGGTGGCGCAGCTCGAGGACGGTGACGAGTCCGCCCGCATGCGGGCCGCGCAATCGCTCGCCTCCATGGACGCGGCGCCCTCGCTGCTCGCGGATGCGCTCGCCGACGCGAGCTGGCGCGTGCGTCGCGTTGCGGCGGAGAGCGTCGGCCGGACCTCCGGCTCCGAGGCGGTGGAGATGCTCATCGAGGCGATCGAGGAGCGCCATCGCGACCCGGCACTCCTCAACTCCGCCCTCACCGCGCTCACGCACACGATCAGCGACCCGGTGCCGGCGCTCTGCGAGCTGCTCGAGATCGCCGACGTGGACGTGCGCACGTACTCGGCGCTCGCGCTGGGAATGATCGCGAGCCCCGCAGCCGTGCCGGCGCTGCTGCGGCGGCTGGACGATCCTGACCAGAACGTGCGCTACCACGCCATCGAGGCCCTCGGCCGCATCGGTGATCGCTCGGCCGCCGACGCGATCGCGAGCATCGCCGAGACGCGCGACTTCTTCCTGGCCTTTCCCGCGCTCGACGCGCTCGCGTTGATCGGCGAGACGTCGGTGGCACCGCGCCTGGTGCCGTTGCTCGAGGATCCCATGCTGATCTCGGCGGTGGCGCCCTGCATCGGGGAACTCGGGTCTGAAGACGTGGCCGTGCCGCTCGCCGCGATGATCGGCCGCCCTGGAGTGCCGGTGGGATTGATCGCCCTAGCGCTGGCGGCGGTGCATGACCGGCTGCAATCCGCGTTCGGCGAGGGCGCGCTGGTCCGGGACCTGGCAACCCAGGCCATGGACGCGAGTGCGGTGGATGCAATGGTGCTCGCGCTGCCCGATGCGGACGAGGGCGAGCGTCGCGGGATCCTCACCGTGCTGGGCTGGTGTCCGGCCCCCGGGGTGAACGTGGCACTGGCGCAGCACCTTTCGCAGGCCCCGCTGCGCGAGACCGTGGCGCAGGCGCTCACGGGCCGCGGCGTGCCGGCCACCGAGGCGGTGATGGACGCGGCGCGCGACGGTGACGACGACACGCGCCGCATCGCGGCGAACGTGCTCGGGCGCATCGGCGATGCGCGCGCAGTTCCACTGCTCGTGTCGATGCTCGACGAGGAGCCCGATACGATCATCACCGCGTGCGGTGCCCTGGGTGCGATCGGTGATCGGGCGGGGTACCTGCCGTTGCTCGAGGTGCTCGACCATCACGACGCCAGCGTGCGACAGGCGGCGGTGTCGGCGCTCAACTCCATCGGGCATCCCGACATGGAGCAGGCGGTCGTCGCGCGGCTCGACGACCCCAGCCCTCGGGTGCGGGAGTCGGCGGTGCGAGTTGCCGGATACTTCGGCTACGCCTCCGCCCTCCCGAGGCTGCTCGCCCTCTGTGAGGATGGCGACGAGATGGGGCGTCGCGCGTCGGTGGAGCACCTCGGCAACTTCGAGGACGAGGCGGCGTGGGACACGATCCGCCGCGTGCTCGCGACCGATGGCAGTGCAGGGGTGCGGTCCGCCGCGGCTCGCGCGCTCGGCGAGCCGATGTCGGGGAACGTGGACGAGGCGCTGTACGCGGCGGGCCGCGACCCGAATTTCTGGGTGCGCTACTACGCGGCGCGCGGGCTTGGCCGGCAGCCGGCGATCACGGAGGACGCGCGCACGTTGCTCACGAGCCTCGCGCTGTCCGATCCCGCGCCTCCCGTGCGGATCGCGGCGCTGGAAGCCCTTGCCGCGCAGCACGCGGTCCGGTCCATCGAGACGTTCCTGCAACTGCATGCGGATTCCGAGGAGGAGGTGGCGATCGCGGCGATCACCGCCCTGGGCCGCATCGAGGGTGGTGCGGGAGTCGCCATCGCCACGCATTCGCTGGTCGGGGAGCTGCTCCGTGGCGATCCCGCGCGCACCGTTGCGGCTGTTCGGTCGCTGGGCTCGTTGCGGGCCCCCGACGCCGTGACGCAGCTCGGCGCCCTCGCGCGTTCGGGCCGCGCGATCGACACGCGCATCGTCGCGGTGATGGCCCTCGCCGAGATCGGCACGCGCGCTGCCGTCATGCAACTGGTGGAGCTGGCGTCGGTCGCCATCCTGCGGAGGGACGTAGCCCGCGCGCTCACGCAGCTGCGCGAGGACGCGGTGCAATGGCTGGCGTCCGGCCTCACGAACCCCGACGTGGGCACTCGCTGCGTGGTGGTGGAGGCCCTGTCGCGCATGCGGCATCCGGGCGCAACCCGGCTGCTCGCGACCGTGCTCGACGATCCCTCCAGCGCCGTACGTCATGCGGCGTCGCAGGCACTGAGCCGCCTCGACCTGCGCTGATGCTGCAGCATCACGATCGGCCCCCGCTGACCGATGCGGCGTATACGCTCCTGCGGGACCTGATCCTCCAGCGCACCGGGATGGTGTTCGACCAGGGCAAGCGGGACCTGCTGGCCGACAAGCTCTCGGAGCTGGTTGCCTCGCTCGGCCTCACGAGCTTCCTGGACTATTACTACCTGCTGCGATACGACGATGCGGCGGAGGAGCACTGGGCGCGGCTCATGGATCGCCTGTCGGTGCCGGAGACGTACTTCTGGCGGCAGGCTGAGCAGTTCGAGGCGCTTGCGGACATCGTGGCGCCGGCGCACTTCGCCCGGAAACAGGGCGCACTGCGCATCTGGAGCGCGGCGTGCTGCACCGGCGAGGAGGCGATCAGCATCGCCATGGCGCTGGACCGCGTGGGGTTGCTCGAGGGGCGCGGCGTGCAGATCAGGGCGAGCGATGGAAGCGAGGCAATGGTGGACCGGGCACGCGCTGCCACGTACGGGGAACGTTCCTTCCGGCAGATGCCGGTCGGCTGGCGAGAGCGCTACTTCGACCAGGCGCCGGATGGACGCTGGCGCCCGCTGGAGCGCATCCGTGACCATATTCAGTACAGCGTCGCGAATCTCGTCCGCCCGGAGGAGGTGCTGCCCCTGGCGGCGGCCGACGTGATCTTCTGCCGCAACGTGTTCATCTACTTCTCGGATGATGCCATCCGCAGCGTGGTGGAGACCTTCGCGCGGGCCATGCCCCGGGGAGCGCACCTCTTCCTCGGGGCGTCGGAGTCGCTGACGCGACTGGGCGTGGACTTCGACCTGCAGGAGATGGGGAAGGGATTCGTGTACGTGCGATCGGCGAATGCCGGCCTCGCGACCGCGACAAACCGGGTGACGACGTGACGGCTGGTGTCGTGCGGGTCCTCGTCGTGGACGACTCTGCCTTCGTGCGGAAGATCGTGAAGCAGATGCTGTCGCGAAGTCCCTTCATCGAGGTGGTGGGCGCGGCACGCGATGGCGCCGAGGCGCTGGCGATGGTGGCCGACCTCAACCCCGACGTGGTGACGCTGGACCTCGTGATGCCGGTGATGGATGGCGTCGAGTTCCTCAAGCGACAGATGGCGACGCGGCCGCTGCCGGTCGTGATCTGCAGCATCAGCCACGAGTCTGGCGCCGCGGCGCTCGAGGCACTGGAGGCCGGCGCGGTGGACTTCATCCAGAAGCCCACCGCGCTCGCCACCGATCGCATCTTCGAGATTGCCGACGAGCTGGTGGCCAAGGTGAAGTCGGCCGCGTCGATCCGGCTGAAGGCGACGGACGTCCCGGCGGTTGCCCCGACGCTGCCGGAGCTGCCCGCGCCCATTCCGAACCGGGTGAAGGGAGCGCAGGTGGTGGTGATCGGGATCTCGACCGGCGGGCCGCAGGCGCTGCGATACCTGGTTCCGCGCTTTCCCGCCAACTTCCCTGCGCCGATCGCGATCGTGCTGCACATGCCGGTGGGCTACACGGAGATGTACGCGGGGCGGCTCAACGACCTCTCGGCGCTCGAAGTCGTGGAGGCGCACGAGGGTGACGTCGCTCGCCCTGGGGTGGTGCTCCTTGCCCCCGCCGGCCGGCACCTGCTGTTCGAGCGCCAGCCCGATGGCGCCGTGAAGTGCCACCTGGACGTCCGCCCGTTTGACACGCCCCACCGTCCCGCCGTAGATGTATTATTCAGGTCGGCATCCGACGTGTACGGGGAGCGCGTCCTCGGGGTGGTGATGACCGGGATGGGCAACGACGGCCTGGTGGGGGCGAGCTACGTGAAGGCGCGCGGCGGCACCATCTTCACCGAGGCCGAATCGAGCTGCACCGTGTACGGGATGCCGCGTGCGGTGGACGAAGCGATGGTCAGCGACCGAAGCCTTCCCCTGCAGGACATGGCGGCCAGCATCATGGAGATGGTCTGAGATGGCGCGGATCCTGATCGTCGACGATTCGAACTACGCGCGCCGCGTGCATCGCAAGGTGCTCGAGGCGGCGGGGCATTCGATCATCGAGGCGTCAACCGGCATGGGTGCGATCGAGAGCTTCTCCCTGGAGAAGCCGGACGCGGTGCTGCTCGACCTCTCGATGGAGGACCTCAGCGGCCTCGAGGTGCTCCGGACCCTGCGCGGGCTCGATCCCGCCGCGCGCGTGGTGGTCTGCAGCGCCGACGTGCAGCGGTCCACCGAGGAGCTGGTGAGCGCGGCCGGCGCGGAGCTGTTCCTGGCGAAGCCCGCCGACCATTCCCGGCTGGTGCAGGCGTTCGCGACGCAATCGCAGGGGAGCGCCACGTGAGCCCGATGCCGATCGTGGACATGGATGCGCTCACGGAGCTGTTCAACGTGGGGCTCCATCGCGCGGCCGCGTCGCTCTCCGAGGTCACGAGCCAGCGCATCGTGGTGGACCTGCCGAAGCTGTGGCTGCTCCCGATCCGCGACATCGAGGTGCGACTGCGCGAGCTGCTCGCGGGCGAGCTCGCCACCGTTCACCAGGTGTTCAGCGGGGCGGTTGCCGGCGACGCCGTGCTCCTGATCGAGCAGGACAAGGCCGCGTCGCTCACCAACCTCATGACGGACGGCGACGCCGGACAGGGTGGCCGCCTCGACGAGTCCGCGCGCGAGGTGCTGGCGGAGGTGGGCAACATCGTGCTCGGCGCCTGCCTGAGCGGCTTCGGTGACATGCTGCACCTCAAGGTGACCTTCTCCGTTCCCAGCATCCATGTGGACTCGCTCGGGGCGGTGCTGCAGGCGCTGGCGGTCGAGTCGAACGAGGACCAGTTCGCGGTGATCGCCGCCACGCGCTTCCGCCTCAGCGATCGCGCGGTGGAGGGCTACCTGCTGATCGCCGTGGGGGCGCAGAGCCTCGAGCGCATCTCGTCCGCGCTCACCCTCCATGGCGGCTGACGTGACGCCCGCGGACGAGCTGCAGCTGCACGCCGCGCAGGCGTGCGAGATGGGCGACCTGCTCGGCGTCGGCGTGATCGCCGTGAATCGCGACCTCAAGATCACCTGCTGCAACAAGTGGATCGAGCGGTCCAGCGGCCGTACGGCGGCGGAACTCGTGGGCATGCAGCTGCAGCTCGCGTTTCCCGAGCTGCGGACCTTTGCCATCGCGGCGTTCGAGCGGGCGGTGCAGGGCTCCGCTGTGTTGCTCTCGCACGGGCTGCACCGGCACCTGTTCTCCTTTGCGCCGCCCAGTGGGCTGGAGCGCTTTGCCAACATGCAGCAGAGCGCGCGCCTGGTGCCGATGACGGACGGTGCGCTGGCCCTGATCGAGGACGTGACCGAGCGAGTGGCCCGTGAGGAGGAGATGCGCGACGCCTTCAGCCGCGCCGACGCCGCCAATCGCGCCAAGGCGAACTTTCTCGCCTCCATGAGCCACGAGCTGCGGACGCCGATCGGCGCGATCGCCGGCTATGCGGACCTCATCGGCGACGGCCTCTTCGGGCCGGTGACCACCACGCAGGTGCAGCACCTGGCGCGCATCAAGAGTGTCGCCGGCCACCTGCTGCGCATCGTGGAGGAGATCCTCGTATTCGCGCGCGTGGAAGCGGGGCGCGAGGAGGTCAACCTTTCCGCGGCAGACGCCAACGAGCTCGCCTCGAGCGCCGCCGAGTCGGTGGAGCCGCAGGCCATCCAGAAGGGACTCGAGCTGCGCGTGTCGCTCGGTTCCGTGCCGATCGAGATGTGGACCGACCAGGTGAAGACGCGCCAGATCCTCATCAACCTGCTAGGCAACGCCGTGAAGTTCACGCCAAGCGGCGCGGTGACGTTCAGCGTGATGCCGCTGGATGAGTCCGGGCGTATCGCGTTCCTGGTAGAGGACACCGGGCCGGGCATCCCGCTGCACGAGATGGAGCGGATCTTCGAACCCTTCACGCAGGTCGACTCCACGCTCTCGCGCTCGCACGAGGGCACCGGGCTCGGCCTGTCGGTGAGCCGCAAGCTCGCGCGACTGCTCGGCGGCGACCTGACCGTGGCGAGCGAGCCGGGCGCCGGGTCGCGCTTCATGGTGACGCTCCCGCTGATCAGCGGGGGCGCATCGAAGCGCAAGCTGTCGGCGGCGCAGGTGGCGGCTGAGGTCTGACGGGGGCGTCCTGAGCGCAGCGAAGGATCTGCCGTTGAGTTCAGCGCGCCAGGGGCAGTGACAAAGGGCCCGGCACACATTGGCCGGGCCCTTCGCCGTTCCTGCCTCACTTCCTCACTGCATCACTCCATCAATTCCCCTGCAGGCATCCCTTCTGTCCGCTGTTGTTCGGGTTGCCGGTGCCGGCCGTGAAGGCCTTGTTCGACCACTCCTGCTGCAGCTTCCACTTGCTGCCGTTCTTCAGCGTCACCGCGCCCGAGAACGTCCACGCGCACTTGTCGCCATTCTCGGCGCCGCCGGAATCATACCAGCCGCCATTGCGCGGGTCGGTGATCGTCTCCGACAGCTCGTGCGCCGTGACGTTCGCCACGGCCGCGAGGCCCTGCGAGTGCCCGGTGCCGAAGGTGTCCTGCGGATCGCAGCCGGCGATGCCGTCGATGTTCGGCATGTAGGCCACCTGGACGGGCGCGCCATTCGAGCAGGTGCCGTAGCTGTGCCACGCGCAGTAGCTCACGTGTCCCGCGCCGGTGGAGGTGTAGAGCAGGTAGAGCGCCGTCGGGTCAGGATTGTTGTTCGTGACCTTGCACGCCTCGGCCACCGCGGCGGAGACGGACGGCGCGCGGCTGGGCGCTGCCGACGCATCGATCACGTGTCCCATGTAGGTGGACGACGTCGTCACCTGCCCATTGGTTCCGGTGTACTCGGTGTTGGTCGCGGCGTAATTGCTGCCCCCGAATCCGCCGAAGAACGAGTCCAGGCCCGTGATCTTGTCGCCGGCGAAGCTCGCCGTGTTCCACTCGGGGCCCCAGAAGATCGCCTGCGTCTTGTTGGTCACCAGGATGATGCCCCCGTGGGACGTCATGAGTGCGGAGCTGCCGCCGCCGCCCGGCTTCGCCTGTCCCTTCTGCTGGTTCACGTGCTCCGGCGCGCCGTGCAGCTGCGTGCCGTTGTTGTCGTCGCCAACGCTGGCGAGTGCCGTGCCGCCACTGGCGGCCGGCGAGGTGGAGCGGTCGGCGCCCGCGCACGCAGTGAGCGCGGCGGCGACGAGGACGAGGGACAGCTTCTTCACGATGAGTCTCCTTTCCTGGGTGACCTTTCACGTGCTGCCGCGGGGGAGCGTCCCCCCATGGACTCCGTTACCGGCCCGCGCCCCTTGCGGCGAGCAGCCGGTTGATGACCTGTTCGAACGCCGAGCGCGGATATGCGCCCTGCAATTGCACTCCATTCACGAGAAAGCCGGGCGTCCCGGTGAAGCCGAGCTGCTGCGCCTCCTGCTGGTCGGCGGTCACGACCGCGCGAATCGCATCGGTGTTCGCGTCGCGCCTCGCCTGTGCGGAGTCCGCACCGGCCTGCACGACGGCCTGCGCCAGGTAGTCCGAGCCACGCGCCTTGAGCTGATCCTGGTTGGTGTACAGCACGTCGTACAGGCGATACGCCGCGGCGGGACTTTGCCGCGCCACCGCCTCGAACATCAGGGCGGCTTCGTACGCATGCGGGTGCGACGCGATCGGCAGTTGCTTCACCACCAGCCGTACCTTGCCGGGGTAGGCCTTGAGGATCGAGACGATGACGTCGCGCTCCTGGCGGCAGTACGGACACTCGAAGTCGGTGTATTCGACGATGGTGACCGGGGCCGCAGGCGAGCCGAACCCGGCGCGCCCCGCGGTGGACACCACGTGCGGATGCGCGAAGTCATTCTCGATCCGGGCGGAATCCTGCGCGGCGCTCGCGACGCCGGCGCGCTGCTGCACGCCCTGCGCGGCGACGTTGAGCACCGCGAAGAACGAGTCGGGGTGCGCGCGAATCACGTCGTAGATGATGTCCGGATGCTTCACCAATGCGGCGCGCAGTTGCTCCGGCGAGGGCTCGGCCGCCTTGCAGGCGGCGAGCGCAACGAGCGAGAGCAGCAGTCGACGACGAAGGGGCACGCGATTCCGGAAGCGGTGCGCTGACGCGCCCGTCGTCGGGCCGAACCGATGTTATCCGGGGCCGAGGGGCACCGCTAGTGGCGACGAACACGACAGGTCCCTCGCTTCGCTCAGGAGGACAAAAATGACAAAGGGCCCGGCCAGCCTGGCCGGACCCTTTGTCGTTCCTGCATCACTCCATCACTTCCCTAGTGCTTCTCCCCAAACCGCTGCAGGGGAACCGCCGAGGTCGCCCGCGGCGTCATCGCAATGATCTTCGGCTTCTGGATCTTCGCCTTCACCTTGTCGAACTCCTTCCGGATCTCGCCAAGCTCGCGCGTGATCGCCTGCGTCCGCTCCACCTGCGTCTGGCTCGGCCGGCCCTCGTAGCCCATGATCTGGCCGTAGACCTCCGTCAGGTTCTCGCGCAGCCGCTCCTCGCCGGTGATCATGCCACCCTCCTTCGTGGCGACGATGCGCTTGCGGAGCGTGTCCACCTTCTCGCTCGCGCTCTTGAGGTTGGCCACGATGCTGTCGGCCTGCCCCTGCTGCAGCACCTGCGCATCCGCCTCACCGCGCGTCGAGTTCATCTCGTCCACCACGTCCGTCATGCTGCCGAGCGTGTGGTAGATGTTCATCGCGAGGTCGAAGCCGGCCTTTCGGTCGGCGATCGTGTGGTGCGCGCGCGGGTCCATGCCGACCTTGAGCGGCATGCTCGCCACCTGGTCGCCTTCCGTGAGCTGCACGGTGTAGGTCCCCGGCAGCAGGCGCGGCCCGATGGTCGCGCCACCCGCGATGCTCGCCGCCTGCGGCACGCGCGGGGCAGGGAGGCGCATCCCCCACGTCACGCGGCTCAGGCCGCGACGCTTGGTGGTCGGCAGCGTGCTCACCACGGTGCCGGTGGAATCGAGCACCTCGAGCTTCATGTCGCCGAAGATGTGGCGCTTCTCCAGGAAGTACGTGATCACCGCGTCGTCGGTCGGGTTCTGGCCGACGAAGGCCGCGTCGCCATTCGCCCAGCCGCCGAACGCCGGGATGCGCTGCGTCACGGGATTCCCCGGGATCAGCGCGATCTTCCGGCCGGCCGTCTGCATGCCGTAGTTCCGCAGCGGCGTGAGGTCGTCGATGATCCAGATGCCGCGGCCATGCGTCGCGATCACCAGGTCATTGTCGCGCGGGTGCACCGCCAGGTCGCGCACCGCCACGGCCGGCAGGTCGCCGCCCTTGTAGCGCGCCCACTCACGCCCGCCCGTCGTGCTCACCCAGAGCCCGTTCTCGGTGCCGAGGAAGAGCAGGTTCGGGTTCACGAGGTCCTCGCGAATCACGTGCGCATAGCCACGAACGCCCGAGCTGGCCGACACCAGCGACGTCCACGTCTTGCCGTAATCCGTGGAGCGATACGCGTGCGGCGTGAAGTCGCCGAAGGTGTGCAGGTCGAAGGTGGCGTACACCGTCGCCTCACTGAAGTGCCCGGCTTCCACCGTGGTCACCCAGGCATTCTTCGCGAGGCCCTGGATGTTGCCGACCGTGTTCGTCCACGTCTTGCCGCCGTCGCGCGTGAGCTGGACGTTGCCGTCGTCGGTGCCCACCCAGATCAGCTGCGGGTTCCTGGGCGACTCCGCTATGCCGAAGATCGTGGTGTGCATCTCGGCGCTCGAGTTGTCCACCGTGACGCCGCCCGACTGCTCCTGCTTCTGCTTCTCGGGATCGTTCGTCGTGAGGTCCGGCGAGATGCGCTCCCACGTCTGCCCGAAGTCCTTCGAGCGGAAGAGGAACTGCGAGCCGAGGTAGATGGTGCCGTTCTTCGTGGGACTCACGTGGATCGGCGTGTTCCAGTTGAAGCGAAGCTTCTGCTCCTTGAACAGCGGCAGCGGGCGGATGCTGCGCGTCTCGTGCGTCTTGCGATTGATGCGGCCGATGTCGCCACCCTGCGCCTCGGCGTAGATGTAGTTCGGGTCGGTGGGGTCCACGAACATCCAGAACCCATCGCCGCCGTACATGTTCTCCCACTGGTGGCTGGTGATGCCGCCGGGGAAGCTGGAGGGACCGACCCACGAGCTGTTGTCCTGCAGTCCGCCGTACACGTTGTACGGGCGGTCCATGTCCACGCTCACGTGGTAGAACTGCGAGATCGGCAGGTTGTCGTTCTTCACCCAGCGGTCGCCGCCGTCCTGTGACGTCCACATCCCGCCATCATCGATGGTGATCAGGCGGTCGCTGTTCTCGGGATCGATCCATACGTCGTGGAAGTCCCCGTGCGCGCCGCCGCTGATGTTGCTGAAGCTCGAGCCGCCGTCGGTGCTCATGATCAGCGAACCGTCCGGCTTGTAGACCTTGTTCTCGTTCTTCGGGTCGACGATCAGGTTCGCGAAGTAGAAGGGGCGCCAGATCATGGACTGGCTGCGGTCCTTCATCTCCCACGTCTTGCCACCGTCGGCCGAGCGATAGAGCGCGTTGAGCGGCGGCACGGCCTCGATGAACGCGTAGACCACGTCGGGATTCGAGGGCGCCACCGTGACTGCGACGCGACCCCAGGGCTTCGGGGGAAGCCCCTTCGCGGTGCTCTCGTCGAGCGGCGCCCAGGTGGTGCCGCCATCCGTGCTCTTGTACATCGCGCTCGCGCTCGGCGCCTTGTCGTTCTCGCCGCCGGAGCGGAACGTCCACCCCTTGCGACGGAAGTCCCACATGCCGGCGTAGAGCACCTTCGGGTTCTTCGGGTCCATCGTCATCAGGCTGCAGCCGGTGGAGCCGTTCGCGCCCGCGAGGATCTTGCTCCACGTCGCGCCACCGTCGGTGGTGCGGTAGACGCCGCGGTCCATGCTGTCATCGAACATGTGGCCGACCACGCACGCGTACACCGTGTTCGTGCTGGTGGGGTCGATGAGGATCTTCGCGATCCGCTCCGAGTTCGGCAGCCCCATCTTCTTCCAGTCATCGCCGCCGTTCACGGACTTGTAGATGCCGTCGCCGTATGACACGCTGTTGCGCGTCCACGGCTCGCCGGTGCCGACCCAGATGACCTTCGGGTTGGTTGGGTCGATCGTGATGGCGCCGATCGACTGCGTGGTCTGCTGGTCGAAGACGGGCTTGAAGGTGGTGCCGCCATTGGTCGACTTCCAGACGCCGCCGCTGGCCGCGCCGGCGAACACCGTGAGGCGATTGCCCTCATGCACCGCGGCGATGGCGGCGATGCGCCCGCTCATGGCGGTGGAGCCGATGTTGCGCGCGCCGAGGCCGGCGGTGGTCTCGCTGTCGATGGCGACGGCCGCCATCCCCTTCATGGCTGGCGTGGAGGCGAGGAAGGCGCGCTTCACGGCCTTCTTCTCCATGGGCTGCGACGGCTGGCCTCCCTGCTGCGTGGCGGTGGCGTCGGCCGCGACCTGCACCGTGCCCACGGCGGGCTTCTCGAAGCGCCTGCTGTCGATCGCGACGTTCGTCTCGATCTTTTCCCAGTTGATCTTGGCCTTGTTGGTGCTGCCCTTGTCGCCGATCTCGATGGCGTGCGGCAACAGCCAGCCGTTCACTTCCTTGTAGTCGCCGAGCGCGACCTCGAACTCCTGCTCGGCGCCGCGCACCACGCGCTTCACCTGGTAGAGGATCGGGACGTAGCTGTCGGCGTCGATGTAGTAGGTGCGGACGTCGCCGTTGCTCTTCATGGAGAGCTTGAGCTTGTAGACCTTGGTGCCCTCGATCTGGTCGGTGCCAATCATTTCGAGGGTGTTGCCCTTGGCCTTGTAGTCGATGAGCGGATCGTCGAACTCGGCGTCCTCGATGATCGACTTGAGCTCGCCCTCGCCGAGCGCTTCCGCGTCCTTCTTGCCATTCCACGGCTCGATCTTCCAGCCGGTGGCGCCATTGTAGGAGTTGACGCCCAGCATCCCCTGGAGCGCGAACTCGTCGCGGACGAGGTTGGGACGCTTGTTCTCCTGGTGCTGGACGGCCTCGAACCCGCCGCCGCCGTAGAACTTGCCGACGCGCCGAATGGTGGTGACCGCATGGATGCGGTCAGCGCCGCCGGAGCGGGCGACGTACTTCGCGACGATGTCGTCGGCGCTCTGGGCGTGGAGTTGGGGGGCCGCGAGGACTGCGGCCACGAGGAAGAGTCGGGTCAGGCTGCGCATGATTCTGGGGGGGTAGGGACCCTACGAACATGCGAATTTTCCGGGGGGAAAGCGAACTGCGGGGTGTAAGGAAGTTTATAAGGCGGGATTACGGCGGCGGCCTGGCCCGCGGGCCCGCAGGCCCGCGGGCTACAGCACTGAAGCGGTAGCGCTGCGCGCTTCGTTATCCGTTCTCCGTTCCATGTTGACCCGGCAACTCATGACGGAGCGCGAAGCGCTTCCTCGTCGGTGTTTGAGCCCGCGGGCCTGCGGGCCTGAGGCCCGCCGTTCAACATGACTGCGTTATCCCCTCCGCGAGCCGCTCCGCCGCCCCCTCCGCCATTCCCAGGTACAACGACGGCTCGATCAGCTCCAGCTCCATCAGCGTGAACTCGCCGCCGACCATGCACCCATCCACGCGCGCGTAGAGCCATCGCCCCTCCACGCGCGACAACACTTGCTTGGCCGCCGCGAGCATGGCCTCGCTCGGCGTCTCCACCGACGCCGTGCCTCCGTGCTCTTCCTGGACCCTGAACTCGCCGGCGCGCGCCCGCTTCACCACCGCGTGACTGAACTCGCCGCGAATGTGCACCAGCGACCATTCGCCGCCTGTCATGACCTCGGGCTGGAAGGGCTGCACCAGCACCGCGCCCGCCATGCGCGCGGCACGAAAGCGCGCCTCGTCCGCCGCCCCATGCTCGCGCGACGAGCGCCACGTCGCATTCCCCGACGCCGAGATCGCGGGCTTGATCACCACCTCGCCCCACGCATGCTCATCCAGCAGCGCGGCGAGCGTTCGACCGTCGGTCGCATCCACGCACACGGTGGGAACCGTCCTGACCCCGCGCGACGCCAGCTCCAGCAGGTAGCGCTTGTCCATGTTCCACTGCAGCACGGCGGCCGGATTCCAGAGGGTGCCGAGCGGCGCCACGCGCGCGATCCACGCGCGAAACTGTTCCGGGCGCGTGTGGTAGTCCCACGCGGAGCGCACCACGATTGCCTCGTACGCCGTCCAGGGAACGAGCGCGTCGTCCCACGCGACCGCATCCACCCTCGCACCGCGGGCGCGCAGCGCGGCGGCCGCGCGCTGGTCGTCGGCCGATAGCCCCGGCAGTCCGCCCCACGTCACGAGCGCGACGCGCGGCATGCTCACGCCGGCACCGCCTCCACTGCGCCGCCGAGCACTACCTGCCGCCCGATCTCGACGATTCCCTCCACGAGCGCGTCGAGGTCCTCCCGCCTCGTGCGATGGTTCGTGATCGCAACGCGAATGGCGAACTGGCCGCGAATGCGATGCCGCGTGGGCACCGCGATTCCCTGTTCCTGAAGCCGCACAAGGATCTCCTCGTTCACGCGGTCGAGCGCGTCGCCACTCATCCCGGCGTGCACGTAGCGCAGGCACACGATGTTCATGGGCGCCGGCGCCATCAGCTCCAGGCGGGGATGTGCCTTGGCGCGCGTGGCCAGGTACGCCGCCTGTTCCACGTTCTGCTCGGCCAGCTTTCCGTAGAGCGCGACGCCATGCGCCTTGAGCGCCATCCACACCTTGAGCGCGCGAAAGTCGCGCGACAGCTCGGGCCCCAGCTCGTGAAAGGCATGCTGGTCCGCCTCCGCGCCGCGCGTGGTGGTGCCGAGATAGCTCGACGCGCCGGTGAGGAAGGGGGCGAGGTGCTGCGCCCGCTCGCGAACGAGCACGGCCGCCGCGCCGTAGGGCACGTGCATCCACTTGTGATAGTCGAACGCCAGCGAGTCCGCGCGCTCGATGCCGGCGAGCTGCGGCTTGAGCGTGGGGGAGAGCGCGAGGATCGCGCCGAAGGCGCCGTCCACGTGGTACCAGGCGCCCTCGCGCTGCGCCACGTCGGCGAGCGCGTTGAGGTCGTCGATGGCGCCCGTGCCCACGGTGCCCGCGTTGCCCACGATGCAGAACGGGAGGTATCCCGCGGCGCGGTCGCGATGGATCGCCTGCTCGAGCTCCACCACGCTGATGCGATAGTTCGCGTCGCTCGGCACGTAGTGGATGGCGTCGGTGCCCAGGCCCAGCAACGCGACTGCGCGACGCACCGACATGTGCGCCTGGTCGGAGCAGTAGAGGCGCAGCGGGGGAGCCTTCGCGACCCCCACGCGGTGGATGTCGCCGGCCACCGCCTCGCGCGCCACGGCGATGCCGATGAAGTTCGCAATGGAGCAGCCGCTCACCAGCACGCCGCTTCCGCTGGCGGGAAAGCCCATGAGCTCGCGCGACCAGCGCAGCACCTGCTCCTCGATGTACAGCGCGGAGCACTCGATGCTCGCCAGGTTCACGTTCAGCGACGCCGAGAGGAACTCGGCCAGCGCCCCGAAGGGGCTGCCGGTACCCATCACGCGTCCCCAGAAGCGCGGGTGCAGGTTGCCCGAGGGGTAGGGCTGCACCAGCGACTGGAAGTCCTCGTAGGCGCGCGCTTCACCCTGCGGCTGCAGGGGCACCGGTTCGTCTATGCGGCGCACGACATCTACGGGGATTGGCCGCCACGCCGGGGCCGCAGTGATGTCGCGCTGCATCGCCAGCATGTCGTCCACCATCTGGTGGCCGAGCGCGCGAAGGGAATCCCAGTCGGTGGGATCGAGGGTCAGCTCAGTCATGGAGAGACCGAAAAGTGGTAATGAGCAAGCACTAGCCATCGAATCGAAGGTAATACTTGCGATTTGCTAAAGAATTGTCAATAATTGCTCCCATGGACGCTACGGACCTCAAGATCATCGCGCGGCTCCAGGACGCCGGCCGGGAGAGCTGGGCCAAGCTCGGGGAACTGCTCGGCATGACCGGCGCGGCCGCCGCCGAGCGCGTGCGGAAGCTCGAGGACGAGGGCGTCATTCGCGGCTACGCCGCCCTCGTCGAGCCGAAGGCCGTGGGCGCGATCCTCACCGCCTACGTCGCGATCGCGGTGGAGCGACCGCACCATCGGAAGGCCCTCCTCGCGCGCATCGTGGAGATCCCCGAGGTGCAGGAGTGTCATCACGTGGCCGGCGACATGGACTACCTGCTCAAGGTGCGCTCGCGCGGCCCCGAGGATCTCGATCGCGTGATCAGCGAGGAGATCAAGGGAGTGCCCGGCGTCGCGCGCACGCGCACGACCATCGTGCTGCGCACCACGAAGGAATCCACCGTGGTGCCCCTTGCGCGCGAGTGAGATCCGCGAGCTGGTGCGCGGCTTCGAGGAGTGCTCACTGACGCGCGAGGAGTTCACGCATGCCGCGCACGTCGCCGTGGCGACGTGGAACGTGCTCTGGCACGGGCCGGTGCGCGCGGTGGACGTCATGCGCGCCGGCATCCAGAAGTTCAACGCGAGTGTGGGGGTCGCGCCGAGTCCCACGGGTGGATATCACGACACGCTGACGCGCTTCTACGTGGCGTACGTCGCGATGCTCATCCGCGAACGCCCGGCTGGCGAGTCGCTCACGGTGCTGGTGAACGAGGTCGTGGAGCTCTGCACGGATCGCACGATCCCGCTGCGGTACTACTCCCGCGAGAGATTAATGTCCGCCGAGGCGCGCGCCGGGTGGGTCGAGCCGGACCTGGCCGACCTGGCCGACGTGGGCGAACTGCAACTGCATTAGCCGCGGTCGTCCGCGGCTCAAGATGTTCTTGCCCGCCCCAAGAAAGGGGTCACGCAGCGTCTCACCGCCTCTGGCGCTGCGCGCCGGATGCGCGAGTATTGTGGCCCATGACCACGGCCCAGCTCTGCTCCGTGATGCGCTACCAGCTACGGCACTTCAATGACGAAGGCGTCGCGATCAGCGACGGCACCGTCCACGACGAAGTGCTCGCCGACGACGACGGCTTCGGCGCCGCCAACTCCAAGGCCGTCTACAAGGCCGCCATCCGCTGGACGCTCGCCAACAACAATGGCGGCGACCCGGACTGGCCGAAGAACTGGATGCAGATGCGCGTGGACACGCTCGCCGGCAAGCTGCTCGCATGACGCGCCCGCGCATGACGCGCCCGCGCACGCTCGCCGCACTTGCGCTCATGTTCGCGACGGCCACCGCGCGCGCGCAGCACGTGTCATCGCAGGCGAGCGATCCGAATCGCTCACCGCTCTCCTTCTCCGTCGGCTCCGCGCGCACGGTCGCGCGCCAGTCCGCGGTGCACCTGCTCGTGGACTTCACGAAGGACCTCAGTGGCGTGGACTGGCAGCAGGACTTCAGGCGCTCGCTCGTCTACTTCACCCCGGACATCAAGCTCGAGACTGGAAGCGCGGACGCCTTCGAGGGCATCACCGCGAAGCTCACGGGCAATGCGATGTTCTTCCACACCACCACGGTGGACGGGCTCGTCACGCCCGACCTCTCCTTCTTTCACGCCTTTCCCATCTCGCTCGGCGCCGAGTCCGACGGGCGCTTCCAGCGCGTGAACGGGATCGCCGAGGTGGGCTACGTCCCCTGGTTCCAGGGCTCGGTGCCGCTGCGCCTTCGGACGCTCTCGATCGGCGCGTTCGTGCAGGGTGGCTACAAGTGGAAGGCCGGCACACCCGATTCCATCGGCACCACCGGCGGCAAGCGAGACGAGAGCCGCGAACCGCTCGACGCGGGCGTGCTGCGCGCGAAGGCGAGTGCCAGGTGGAGCATCGCCACCAGGCGCACGAAGTCCGGCCTCGGACTCGGCTTTCACGCGACCGGTGACGCCTGGTTCGACCTGCTGCACTCGGCCACGTACCATCGCGTGACCGGGATCATGCGATTCGTGCTCGACGAGCACCGCTACTTCGACTTCGCGTGGGAGAAGGGATCCGGCGCGCCGAACTTCAACACGGGCCGGCAGGTGCGCGCGTCGCTGGCGTTCCTGCTCTAGCGGAGGTCCTCCCGCCGGGCCAAATCCGGGCGCGCCCCCCGATTATCTTTGTTCATGCTGTTCGTTGCCGCAGTTCGACTGGGCGCGCTGGTCGCGTCGGTGGCCAGTTCGCAGCTGGCCACTTCGCCGTTGGCCACGCCACAGGTGCCCGCGCGCAGCGCGGCCACCTGCGCCTTGCCCGGCGACGGCGCCCGCATGGCCGCCGAGAACCTCCCCCTGGGCGAGCGCCTCAAGTACTCCGTGCACTTCGGCCCGCTGCACGTGGCGACCGCCAACATGGAGCTCACCACCGGCGACAGCATCCGCGGCCGCCCCGCGTACCACGCCCTGCTGCACATCACCGGCGGCACGCTGTTCTTCCGGGTGGACGATCGCATCGAGAGCTGGTTCGACACGCGGACGCAATCGTCGCTGCGCTTCGTGCAGTCGCTCCACGAGGGACGGTACAAGGCGCTGCGCGAGTTCGAGATCTTTCCGGAGCGCACCAGCTTCCAGAAAAAGGGCGAGGAAGAGCAGCCCTCGGTGCCGCTCCCGCTCGACGACGCGAGCTTCCTCTACTTCCTGCGCACGCTTCCACTGGCCGTGGGAGCGGAGTTCGAGTGCGACCGCTATTTCCGTCCCGATGCGAACCCGGTGATCATCCGCGTGGTGCGCCGCGAGACGGTGGAAGTGCCCGCGGGCACCTTCGACGCGTTCGTGCTGCAGCCGGAGATCAAGACGAGTGGGATGTTCTCGAACAAGGGGCGCGCCGAGGTGTGGATCAACGCCAACGGCGCGCACGAGCTGGTGCAGCTCAAGTCGCACCTCAACTTCGGCTCGATCAGCCTCTACCTCGACCGGTAGCGCGCGCGGTCACTCGTCGAGCGCGCGGCGCACGGCCAGCGTGAGCTGGCTGGCCGTGAAGGGCTTCGCCACGAACGAGGCGCGCGTCCCATCCTGCCCGCGCCTGAGGATGTCGTCCTCGGTGTAACCCGACATGTAGAGCACGCGAAGCTCGAAGGCGCGGTCCTCGAGCGCCTTCACCATGGCCGGCCCGCTCATCTCCGGCATCACGGCATCGGAGAGCACCAGGTCGATGCGCCCCTCGTGCGCCAGCGCGATGCGAAGTCCCTCCTGCCCGTTCGCGGCCTCGACCACCTGGTAGCCGGCACGGCGCAGCAGGCGCGCAGCCAGCGTGCGCACGGGAGCTTCATCCTCCACGAGCAGGATCGTCTCGCGCCCCACCGGCAGGCCCTGAGCCGACGCATGCACGCGCTGGGCGAACTCGTCACTGCTGAGCGGCAGGAAGACGTCGAAGCGCGCGCCCATTCCCTCCGCCGTCTTCACGAGGATGAAGCCGCCGCTCTGCCGCACGATGCCTTCCACGGTGGACAGGCCGAGCCCCGTGCCCTCGGTGGGTCCCTTGGTGGTGAAGAAGGGCTCGAAGATGCGCGCGCACACGGCCTCGGACATGCCCGCGCCCGTGTCGCTCACGCCCAGCCGCGCGAAGCGGCCGCGCAGGGAGCCCGGCGCCTGCTGGACGCGGGCGTCGTCGAAGTCGTCGGTGGAGGTGGTGATGGTGAGGGTGCCACCATTCGGCATCGCGTCGCGCGCGTTGAGCACGAGGTTCATCAGCACCTGCTCGACCTGCCCGGGGTCCGCCAGCACGAGGTCGAGCGATGCATCGAGCTCGGTCTCGACGCGAATGTGCTCGCCGATCAGGCGACCGAGCATCTGGCGCGACTCGCTGACCGTGGCGTTCAGGTTGAAGGGGCGCGGCTGCAGCACCTGCTTGCGGCTGAATGCGAGGAGCTGGCGCGTGAGCGCCGCGGCGCGCGAGGCGGCGCGCTTGACCTCCTCCAGGTCCTGCACGTCCACCGGCGACATGGACGGCTGCTCGAGCAGGAGCTCGGTGTGCCCCTTGATCACCGTGAGCAGGTTGTTGAAGTCGTGCGCGATGCCGCCGGCCAGCTGCCCCACCGCCTCCATCTTCTGCGCCTGCCGCAGCTGCTGCTCGAGCGCCTTCCGGTCGGAGATGTCGAGCGAGACGCCGATGATGCCCGTGAGCACGCCATTCGCGTCGAGCACGGGCGACTGCTGCGCGAACACCTCGATGGTGGTGCCGTCGCGGCGCGTGACCACGCAGTCGCCCGACCAGCCTTCCCCATTCCGCAGGTGCGTCATCAGTCCCTCGGGCGGCGGGTCGAGGAAGGTCGGCGCCCCGATCTCGGACGGGCTTCGCCCAAGCGCTTCGGCCAGCGTCCATCCATACAGCCGCTCGGCGGCGCGGTTGCCGTAGGTGATGCGACCCTCGGCATCGACCGCGACCACCGCCTGCTCGACCGTGTCGAGCAGCCGCGCCTGGAAGGCGCGCGCCTCCTCGCCGCGCACGCGCTCGGTGAGGTCGGCCATCGACCCGATCATGCGGATGCCGCGCCCCTCCCGGTCGCGCACCACGTAGCCGCGATCGAAGACCGTGGCATACGTGCCGTCCCCGCGACGGTACCGGTACTCGTCCGTCCAGCTGGTGCCGCCCTGCTCCACCACGAGGTGAATGCCCTCGATCACGCGCTCCCGATCCTCCGGATGCAGGTGATCGTACCACCAGCTCATTCCCGCGGCGCGCATCTCCTCCGCGTCGTGGCCGTAGGCGCGCGAGGTGGCCTCGTTCCACTCGAGCGTGTCGGTCACCAGGTCCCAGTCCCAGACGGCATCGTTCGTGGCGCGCGACACGAAGCGGGCGCGCTCCTCGCTTGCGGCGAGCGCGCGCGCGCCGTCGCGCTGGGCGCTGATGTCGTCCACCACCACCACCACGTGCGTGGGCTGGTCACCACCGTCCTTCACCAGGCCCGCGCTCACGCGAAAGAAGCCGCGCGTGCCGTCGCCTCGCATGATCTCCAGCTCCACGTTGTCGACCGGCTGGCCGGTCTGGAGCACGCGCTGGAGCGGCCATTCCTCGCGGGCCAGCGCTCGCCCGTCGGGGTGAAAGCCCTCCCACTCGATCGCCAGCGTCTCCTCGACGAACGGGTCGGAGCGACGGAACATCTCCTGGAGCCGCGCGTTGCCGAAGATCATGCGCCCCGACCGAGCCTCGGCCAGGACCACGCCAACGGGCATCTGCCCGAGCACGGCCGCCAGCAGCGTGTGCTCGTCGGCAGTCGCGCTTGCGAGCAGGCCGATGGGCCCGAGCGCGGCGGACTGCTGCGTGGCGTCGCTGGTTCGGTGAGGAGTGGGCTCGCGCATGAGTGAAGTATGGTCGAATCAGGCGCATGCTCAAGTTTCACGCCCACAGTGACTTGGACGGGCCGAACCGCGCGTGGTACATTTGCCCGATGTCGCAGCCCGAACCGTGGAAGGGCCCAGCAGCCTGGAAGGTGAACACGGCGGTGTTGGTCGCGGTCGCGTTCTTCGTGGCCATGGGCGCATACGCGGTGGTGCTCCAGTCGCGGGAAAAGTCGCGACGCGCGGCGCTCGCGCGCGAGATCGAGGCGTTCAACCGGGCCGGCAAGCCCGACAGCGCCGCCGCCGCGGCGAAGCGGGGAGCGCGCGGGCACGATTCGCTCCGGGTGCCATGACCGAGCTGCGTGACCAGTTGCAGGCCTGTCTCGGCGCCGGCTACTCGATCGAGCGCGAGCTGGGTGGCGGTGGCATGTCGCGCGTGTTCGTCGCCACCGAGAATGCGCTCGGCCGCCGCGTGGTGGTGAAGGTCCTGCCGCCCGAGCTCACCGGCGACGTGAACGTGGACCGCTTCCATCGCGAGATCCGCCTCGCGGCACAGCTGCAGCATCCCCACATCGTGACCGTGCTCTCCACCGGCGAGATGAACGGCCTGCCGTACTACACCATGCCCTTCGTGCGCGGGGAGTCCCTGCGCGGCCGGCTCTCGCGCGGCGAGATCATGCCGATCGTAGAGGTGGTGGGACTCCTGGGCGACGTGGCCAAGGCGCTGCTCGAGGCGCACGAGAACGGCGTGGTGCATCGCGACATCAAGCCCGACAACATCCTCATCTCGGGGGGTGCCGCGGTGGTCGCCGACTTCGGCATCGCCAAGGCGATCAGCGTGTCACGCACGCAGCCCGGCGGGGGCGCGTCCATCACGCAGGTGGGGCTGGCCGTGGGAACGCCCACGTACATGGCGCCGGAGCAGGCGAGTGGCGATCCCGACACGGATCACCGCGCCGACATCTACGCATTCGGGTGCCTGGCCTACGAGATGCTCACGGGGCGCCCGCCATTCGTGCACCTGGCATCGCACAAGCAGCTCGCCGCCCACCTCTCCGAGACCCCTGACCCGGTGGTGCTGCATCGCGACGACACGCCGCCGGAGCTCGCGGCGCTCGTGATGCACTGCCTGGCGAAGGACCCCGACAAGCGGCCGCAATCGGCGGCTGAACTGCTGGTGGTGCTCGATGCAATGCAGAGCGGCGCCGAATTCCCCGCGGTCGTGTCGGGATCGAAGAAGGGATTCGTGCGGAAGATCCTGTTCGCGTGGCTCCTGGTGGTGATCGTGGCGCTGGTAGCCACGCTGCTCTACCACTTCGGCGCCTGAGTCGAAGCCCAAAGCCCAAGGCCCAAAGCCCAAAGCCCAAAGCCCTGGTACTCACACCTTGAGGATGATCCGCTTCCGGTAGAGCACCAGCAGGATCCCGTACCACACGAGCACGAACCAGATGGCGAAGCCGAGCGACGCCATTCGCGCCGGCAGCCAGCTCGCGAATGCGTAGTCGTGAATGAGCACGTGCGCCGACACCAGCTCGCCGTGCAGCCGCACCTTGATGGACGAGTAGAGCAGCACCGCCATCAACTCACTCCCCACGAAGGCGAGCAGCGGGTTGGTGCCGAACACCACGAATGGCTTCGACCAGGCGCGAACGCGCCGCTCGTCCACCAGCCACATGATCGTGGCGAGCGTGATGCTCGCGAAGCCCGCGGTGAAGAGGACGAACGAGCTGCTCCAGATGTTCTTGTTGATCGGGAATGCAGCTCCCCACACCAGGCCCACCGCGATCGCGATCGCGCCCACGGCGAACATGCCGTTGAGCCGCTCACCCAGCGGGCGCTCCCGCTGCACCAGCCAGCGGCCGGCCAGCATGCCGAGCAGCACCGTGGCAATCGCGGGAATGGTCGAGAGGATTCCCTCGGGATCGAAGCTCACGCTCCCCGCCCAGATGTGATTGCCCATCCCCCAGCGCGACCAGTCGAGCACGCCGCGATCCACCCAGCCGGCCAGCGTGTCGCCGCGATGGTCGGCGTGCTCCGGGCCGGGAATCGGGATCACGCTCATCGCGATCCAGTAGCCGAGCAGCAGCGCGGCGGCGGTGGCGAGCAGCCGCTTGGCTGACGCGTGCCATCCGAGCAGCGCGCCACCCATGTAGGCGAGCCCGATGCGCTGCAGCACGCCGAGGAAGCGCACCTCGCGCATGCGCTCGATCACGCGATCGAGGAAGGTGGGATCGGGATGCCCGGCGATCGTCCCGAACTGGTAGAACGGCTGCCAGTTGATCAGGAATCCGATGGCGAAGATCAGCAGCCCGCGACGCAGCACCTGTCGCCGCACCGCTCCCTCGTCGCCCAGCTCGGCGCGCGCGGAGAGCGAGAGGTGCGTGGTGATGCCCACGACGAAAAGGAAGAACGGAAAGACGAGGTCGGCCACCGTCCAGCCGTTCCAGTGGGCGTGCCGCAGCTGCGCATACACCGCGTGATCGTTGCCGGGATCGTTCACCAGCAGCATGGCGGCCACCGTCATGCCGCGGAACACGTCGAGCGACCTGAGGCGCTCGCGAACGCGCACTTCCTCCGATGCCACCGACACCAGTCGTAACGGCGTCAGGCGCTTGCTGGGCTGCTGGCCGGGAAGTGGCACGCTCACGCTACGTTGACGCCTCCGCGGCGCGAGCGTTAACCCGCCCGCCTGGTGCCCGCATGGTAGATGACGCACTCGCCGGGCGGCGGACGCGTGTACAGGGAACAAAGCTACGCTCCCCGACCCCATCAGATGGCAGGACGCGGGCCCGCCCGCTGGCCGGGAGGGGAATCAGGTCGTAGGTTTGCCCGGTGAGCACCAGCACAACAGGCCAGCTGACCGTCGCACTCGCCGGTCGCTATACCGTCGAGCGCCAGATCGGCTCGGGGGCCATGGCGACGGTGTACCTGGCGCGCGACATGAAGCACGAGCGCATGGTCGCGCTCAAGGTGCTCAAGCAACAGCTCGGCGCGGTGCTCGGGGCCGAGCGGTTCCTGAGCGAGATCCGCGTGACGGCGAGCCTGCTGCACCCCAACCTGCTCCCGCTGTTCGACTCGGGCGAGACGGGAGGGCTGCTCTACTACGTGATGCCGTACGTCGAGGGCGAGACGCTCCGACAGCTGATGGATCGCGAGCAGCAGCTGCCCGTGAGCGAGGCGGTGCGCATCGCGGCCTCCATCGCCAGCGCGCTCGACTATGCGCATCGCGAGGGCGTGGTGCATCGCGACCTGAAGCCCGAGAACATCCTGATGCAGCACGGCCAGCCGCTCGTGGCGGATTTCGGGATCGCGCTCGCGGTGACGAAGGTGGGCGGCGCGCGGATCACCAAGACCGGACTCTCGCTGGGCACGCCCGAGTACATGAGTCCCGAGCAGGCGGCGGGCGACCGCGCCGTGGACGGCCGCACCGACACGTACTCGCTGGCGGCGGTGACGTACGAGATGCTCGCCGGCGCGCCGCCACACACTGGCGCGTCGGCGCAGGCGACGATCGCGAAGCTGATGCTCGACGAGCCGACGCCGATCTCGCGCATGCGGAAGGGCGTGCCGCCGCACGTGGAGATGGCGGTGATGCGCGGGCTGGCCAAGGTGCCGGACGATCGCTTCGCGCATGCGTGCGACTTTGCGGACGCCTTGCGCGGCCGGCCTTCCACCCCGGTCGCGCGGACCGAGGCGGCGCCGACCGCCGGCTGGCGCACCATGCTGCTGCTCACGGCGGCAGCGTCGGTGGCCGCCGCCGCCACCAGCTGGGGATGGAACCGCTCGCACGCCGATCCCGCCTCGCCGCCGCACCTGGCGCGCGCGCCGCGGCATGCCGACCCGAGCGCGCCGCGCTTCTCGCCGGACAGCCAGTGGATTTCCTGGCTTGCAGCCGGTGCGTTGATGAAGGTGCCCGCGAAGGGCGGCGGCTCGCCGGTGCGCGTGGCGGACTCGGTGCTCGCCTACGAGTGGGCGGCGAGGGATTCGCTGGTGGTGACGAGAAAACGGGAATGAGGAGCTGAGGGGCTGAGGATACGAGGAACTGCAGTCGCGTCGTTCCTCACACCTCAGCCCCTCACTCCTCACCCCTTTTTCTTTCGCAACCCCCCGATGGTCCACACCCAGGTGAACCAGTAGCGCGGCCCCGGTGCGAGCCTTCGCTGCACCTTCACCAGGCCGAGCATCCAGTCGAGCGCCAGCGCGATCCCCCAGAGGATCCCGATGATCGCGAGCGCGGCGAGCCACACGGGGAAGAACACCACCACCAGCACCATCGCGACCGGGATGAGCGGCAGGAGGATGGGCGGGATCGCGAGCGCCGGGTGGACGAATGGGACCATGCCGGAATATATATCGGTACCGAAGTAACTGCAGGTGTGAGGGGCTGGGGTGTGGGGTGTGGGGAACTGCACGAGACGGGGCGGCAGCCCTAAGTCTGCAAACCGCACCCCTCAGACCGGCGGGCGAGAGGCGCGCAGCGCCTCACGCCCGCAGCCCTCACGCCCGCAGCGCCACCAGCGGATCCTGCCGGGCAGCGCGCGTCGCGGGAATCCATGCCGCGAGAAGCGCCACGGCCAGCACGATCGCGGCGCTCGCCACGAACGTCAGGGGATCGGTGGCCGGCACGCCGTAGAGCAGCGAGCCCATCGTGCGCGACAGGGCGAGCGCGGCGAGTGCGCCCACCGCCAGTCCCGCCAGCGCGATCGTCGCGCTCTCGCGCACGATCATGCGTCGCACGGCCGTGGCCGGGGCTCCGAGCGCCATGCGAATGCCGATCTCCCGGCCTCGCTGCGCAACCAGGAATGACATCACGCCGTAGAGGCCGAGGCTCGCGAGCCCGAGCGCCACCACCGCGAAGAGCGACATGAGCAGCATGTTGAAGCGAGGGCGCGCCGTCGCGCTCGCCAGGAGTTCGTCCATGGTGCGCACCTGCGTGAGCGGGACATCGGCGTCCACCCGGCGGATCGCGAGTCGCGCGCCGGGCACGAGCGAGGCCGGCGCGGACTGCGCGCGCAGCACCAGCGTGAGCAGTCGCTGCGGATCCTGTGCGAAGGGCAGGTAGAGCTGGCCCTCGCCTTCGCTGGCGAGCTCGTGTGAGCGGACGTGCGCCACCACGCCGATCACCGTGGCCCACTGGCCGGGATTTCCATTCGGGTTGAGCCGCTTGCCCAGGGCGCTCACGCCGGGCCAGTGCTGGCGCGCCAGCAGCTCGTCCACGATCACGACGGCCGGTGACGTCGCCACGTCGGCGCTCGAGAAGTCGCGTCCCGACTGAAGCGCGATCCCGATCGCGCGAAAGTAGTTCGGCAGCGCAACGGCATACGACGCGTGCGGCAACGGGATCGCCGGACCACTCGGCGCGCCCTCCACGGTGAAGGTGCCGCTCCAGACGTCGCCGCCGAGCGGCAGTGGATAGACGCCGCTGGACAGGACCACGCCCGGCGTCGCCGCGAGTCGCTGCTGCGTGTGCTCGTAGAACGACGCGACCTTCTGCGCACTGTCGTAGCGCGTCCGTGGAATTGCCACGGACATCGACAGCACGTTGCGCCCATCGAACCCGGCGTCGACCCGCTGCAGCGCGCGGAAGCTGCGCGCGAGCAGGCCCGCCGCCACCAGCACGATCACGGCCATCGCGACCTGCCCGGCCAGCAGTCCTCTGCGCACCCCACGCGAGGCGCGTCCCCGCGTCGCTCCACGTGCGCCGTCGTTCGCCGCGCCGCGGAGGTCGCCCCGGCTTTGTCGCAGCGCAGGCATCATTCCCACCAGCGCGCCGCTCACGAGCGCGATCATCACCGCGAAGGCCAGCGCCTCGCCATCCACCTGCGCGCGATCGAGCAGCGGAATGTGCCCACCGTCGAGCGCGATGAGGGACGGCAGCGCCACGTACGCGAGCCCCGCGCCCACGAACGCTCCCGCGCAGGTGAGCAGGGTGGTTTCGGTGAGGAGCTGGCGAACCAGCCGCCCGCGACTCGCGCCGAGTGCGAGGCGGACGGCCAGCTCGCGCCGGCGAGTGTCGCCGCGCGCAAGCAGCAGGTTCCCCACGTTCACGCATGCAATGAGGAGCACGAGCAGCACCGAGCCGGCGAGCAGCGCGAGCGCCGGCCGGTACTCACCGACCATCTCCTGCCGCAGCGAGACGGCCTCGAGCTGCCACGTGGGCACGGCCGGCGGCGCATAGCGAGCCGGAAAGGCGACATTGAATCGCTTGCCGATCGCAGCCACCTCGCGTGCGAGTGCGTCGTGCGTGACGCCCGGCCTCAGGCGCGCGACAACGGCAAGCATCTGGTCACCGCGGCCGTTCTTCCAGGGGGAAGGCCACTGCGCGGGCAGCCACAGGTCGGGAGCGGCTCGAAACCCCTGGAGCGGCGCATCCGGGAACCTCACACCCTCGGGCATGACGCCGATCACGGTGCGCGGTAGCCCCCCGATGGTGAGTTCGCGCCCGAGCACTCCGCGATCGCCGCCGAACCGGCGCCTCCAGAGGTCGTGCCCCAGCACGACGGTGCGCGCATCGCCGGCCGCGCCCTCCCCCTTGCCGAACGTCCGGCCGATTGCGGCGGAGGCGCCGAGCAGCGAGAAGAGGTTGGGCGTCACGAGATACGCCGTCACGCGCTCGGGCTCGGCGCCCGGAGCGAGCAGCGTGGTGGCCTGGTCGCTCATGCCGGCCACGTCGTCGGCGGCGTGCAGCTGCTCGCGCACATCGGCCATCTCGTCTGGCGAGAGCGCGTAGTGCTTGCCGTCGCCGTAGCCATTCCAGAGCGCCAGCACCCGGTCGGCATTCGCATACGGCAGGGGACGCAACAGCACGGCGCGCGCGACGCTGAAGATCGCGGTGCTCGCGCCGGCGCCGATGGCGATGGTGAGGATCGCCACGAGCGGGAAGAGTGGGCTTGTGCGGAACATGCGGAGTGCGAAGTGCACGTCCTGGCGCAGGTCGTGACGGAGTGCCGCCCGGCGCGCATCCTCGCGCATCTGCCGCCGCACGGCATAGCCCTCCTCGCTCACCGCGTCATGATTTCCGAAGCGGCGCGCGGCGGCCTCGCGCGCGCTCGCCTCGTCCATGCCGTCGCGCATGAAGCGCTGCACCTGCAGCGCGAGGTGCGACGCGAGCTCCTCGTCCACTTCCTGCTCCACGGGCGGTTGCCAGAAGCTCCACGCGCGCCGGCTCATGCGGGCGCCACGACGCTGGCGACTGCCGCGGAGAAGCGCTTCCACTGCGCGAGCTCGGCCCGGAGCTGGGCGCGTCCCTCGTAGGTGAGCGAGTAGATCCGGATGCGCTTGCCGAGGTCGGATTTTCCCCAGTCGGCCTCGATCCATCCCTTTCGCTCCATGCGGTAGAGGGCAGGGTAGAGGGACCCCTCCTCGATCTGGAGCGCGTCGCCGGTGGTCTCCTCGAGCCATCGCGCGATGGCGTAGCCGTGTCGCGGTCCCCAGGAAAGGGTCTTGAGGACGAGTAGGTCGAGCGTGCCCTGCAGGAGTGGGGTCGGCATACCCAGACAGTATGGGTATGTACCTAGAAGATCAAGGTATGGGGTTTGAGGGGCTGAGGTTTGAGGAACTGCGAACTGCTGTCCTCAGCCCCTCAGCCCCCGTGCTCCCCTCACCGCAACTCGGGAAGTCCAGACTCGATCTCTTCCCGTTTCTCCTCAAGCCACGGCGGCAGCACCAGCGACTCGCCCAGGTGCGCCGGATCCTCGTCCACCGCGAAGCCCGGGCCTTCCGTCGCCAGCTCGAACAGCACGCCCCCCGGCTCCAGGAAGTACACCGACTTGAACCAGAAGCGGTCGATCACCGCCGTGGGCCGGCGGTGCGCCGCCGCGATGCGCTCGCGCAGCTCGAGCTCCGCCGCCTCGTCCGCCACCCGCCACGCCACGTGATGAATGCCGCCGGTGCCCCATTCGCCGCGCCGCTCCTCCGGCGTCTCGCGAATCTCGAGAAAGCGTCCCGACAGCCCGCGCTCATGCGTGGGCGTCGCGAACGCATGCCAGCCACCTTCCTCGCCGAGCGCGGTGAACTCCAACACGCTGGTGAGGAAGCGCGCGGTGAGCGGCAGGTCCCGCTCCCAGAGCCGCACCGAGTGCAGACCCATCACCTGCCGCTCGGCGGGGACCGGCGACGCCGGCCACGGCGTGAACTCGCGCGCGTCCTGCGTCTCGGCCAGTCCCAGCGGCAAGCCATGCGGGTCGTGCAGCGTGAGCACGCGGCCCCCGCGACGTTCCTCCACCGCGCCGGTCTCCACGCCTGCGTCGCGCAGTCGCCCGGTCCAGTATTCCTCGAGCGAGCGAGGCGGCACCGCGAGCGAGACCTCCATGCTGAGCCCATGCCCGCGCCGGGCCGGATGCAGTGCGGGCCAGGGGAAGAAGGTGAGGTCCGTGCCGGGAGTGCCGGCGTCGTCGGCGTAGAAGAGGTGATAGGTGCCCGGCGAATCCTGGTTGACGCTGCGCTTCACGAGGCGCATGCCGAGCACGCGCGTGTAGAAGTCGACGTTCTCCTGCGCGTCGCCGGCGATGGCGGTGACGTGATGCAATCCGGTGATGGACATGGAACGAGGGCTTTGGGTGCTCAGTACTCAGTACTCAGTACTCAGTACTCAGTACTCAGTACTCAGTACTAAGTACTCAGTACTCAGTACTCAGCACTCAGTACTCCCAAAATGAAACAGGGACCTCGCTTTCGCGAAGTCCCCGTCGGCCGCCCAGGCAGCTGCCAAGGCCCAAAGCCCAAAGCCCAAGGCCCTAGGTTTTATGCCGGAAGGTGATGCGCCCGCGACCGAGATCGTACGGCGACACTTCCACCGTCACCCGGTCGCCGGCCAGGATGCGGATGCGGAACTTCCGCATCTTGCCGGCGGTGGTGGCGAGCAGGTTGTGCCCGTTTTCCAGCGTCACGCGAAACATCGCGCTCGGCAGCACGTCCGAGACGACGCCTTCCAGCTCGATCGCTTCCTGCTTCATGCCACCTTCCCCTTGACTCGGCGAGGAGCCGGCGCGGCCGCCTCGACTGGCTTGTTTTCGAGCGTCGCCTTGAGCGGCACCATGCAGCGCGCGGCGAGCTCATCGGACGTGTAGGACTTCTTGGGGTCGCCCTCGGAGCGCCACTGCCAGTCGTCTTCCTTGCTGGCTTCGGCGGAGAGGGTGTCCTCCCAGAGGACCTTGGCGGTGGCGGTCGGCTGCATGGAGTCACCGCCCTCGGGCAGGCGCTTGCTGCCGGTGGCGATGCGGCCATGCCATGCGACCACGAGGAGCTTGCCGTCGCTCACCGAATCCAGCGTGGCGCGGAGCCACGAGATCGTGAGGGCAACGGGTCCCGCCTGGATGATGCAGCGCCCCGGGCTCATGCGCATCTCGGGCTTGTCGTCGATCCCGGCCTCACGCAGCATGACACCCGTGCGGACGGTGACTTCCTCGGCAAGCCGCGCGAACTCGCGGTTGCATGCAGCCAGCGCGCGATGCGAGCTCAGGAACATGTCCCGGCTCCGCGCGAGGCGGTCTTCGGCGCTCATGGCGCCCTGTGCCTGCTCCATCATGATCGTCCCCTTCGCCGAGAGCGGCGGGTTGACTGCGGGGTTTGTATTGCGGACTTGGTGGTGCGCGTGCTTCGGGTGGTGCAATGGGTCGAGAACAAAACACGACGGCCGGGTCGACACGAAGTCGACCCGGCCGTCGCTTGGCTCAATGCCCGAACGCCGTAAGGCGACGGGTGATCATCGAGACGTTGTTGTTCAGCGGCCGAGCTTGGTCACGTTCTCGGCGGCCGGGCCCTTCTGGCCCTGCACGATGTCGAACTCGACGCGCTCGCCTTCAGCGAGGGTCTTGAAGCCCGAACCCTGGATCGCGGAGTGGTGGACGAAGCAATCCTTCTGTCCGCCTTCCGGAGTGATGAATCCAAAGCCCTTCTCGTCGTTGAACCACTTAACGGTGCCGGTGGTGCGCATCGGTCCTACTCCTGTTTGATGATTGGTGCTGTATGTCGGAGCCTTGATGCTGCATTCACCGACTACAACGAGCTCGTGATCACGCCCTCACGATGGGCTCCCGCCGACATGGCGGTCGAACAAAAAAACAAGAGACCCGCTTTCAGTAGGCAGGTCCCTCACTCTCGCGGAGATTGATGGCGCGCCTGATCGTGCCGGGCACGCTCTACTGTCCACAGAAGATAGCCTGAACGGCTCCCGAACACAACCCCCGGCCGTCGGCGCAGTTGGGGCAGGTTGTCCCACTGTCCTTTCGCCCGGCCGAGCCCGCCCGACACTCCAGCGCATGCAACCATCCCCTCAGGTCTCACGCGAAGCGCGCCTTCGGAGCTCGGCCCTGGTCGGTACCGGGACGTCGCCCGCCTGGCGCAAGGGAAAGCCCACGGTGGTGATCGCCGAGGATGACCCGGTCTACCTGCACCTCCTGTCGCAGATCGCCATCAACGCCGGCTGGTTCGTGATCCAGGCGTCGGACGCCATGCAGGCCATCATGTTCTGCGTGCGGCAGGACCCCACCTGCGTGATGCTCGACGTCAACATGCCGGGCGGCAGCGGGATGCTCGCGCTCAAGCGGCTGCGAGCCAACTCCAGGACCAGCAACCTGCCGGTGATCGTCGTGACCGGATCCCCCACGGCGTCGCTCGAGACCGAGGCGCGCCAGCAGGGGGTGCGTCACTTCCTGTCGAAGCCGGTGGACCCCTTCACGCTCCAGGCGGCCATGCAGGTCATCTGGGAGCAGCGGAAGGCTACACCTTCCAGCTCAGCTCCCATAGCCCCTCGGGGCTGAGCGACTTCCACTCCCCCGGGTAGGCGCGCACGCGGCGAAAGCCGTGGTCGCCGACGAACAGCAGCGCGCGCCGGCTCGGTTCGTCACGCGAGTCGCTGATTTCGTGAACGGTCCAGTGGCTGCCATCGGGCGCCTGAAAATGGACTGCGTTTATGGGACTGTTCATTCAACCTGATATTGAGCGTCCGGCAGCATCGCTCGGTACGGTACATGGCGTAGCTGCAAGTTCGTGTCCGCATGCGCCCCACTTCGCCCTCCCTGCCCGGCTCGAATCACGGGGCGCTCGAGGTCTCTGCGGGGACGGTGCCAGCGCGCGCCGGCACCGTCGATTCCAGCTCATTCAGCCCGCTGGGGCCGCCTGCGGCGCGCTGGCGTGACCTGCGCCTCGCGTCCATCTTCCCGGCTGCGACCGCAACCCTTCGTCCCTGAATGCCCCCTCTCGCGACCGCGTCCAGCTTCAGCCCAGCCGTACACGCCGCGCTCGCCGACAACCGCGCCGCGGTCGAGGCGTTCGCGCGCCGCGCCGCATCGCTGTCCGATGGGCAGTGGGCCACGCCCCGTGCGCCGGGCAAGTGGACGCCGGCGCAGGAGGTGCGACACGTCGCGCTCGTCTATCAGGCGTTCGTGGCCGAACTGCGCGGCGGGCCCCCGGGGCGCATTCGCGGAAACGCCTTCCAGCGCGTGCTCACGCGCTGGGTTGCCCGTCCGATCATCCTGCGGATGGGGAAGCTGCCCTTCGCGGTGCGCTCGCCCCGCTCGGTGAACCCGCCGGATGAGCTGCCGCAGCGACAGCTGGTCCTCGAGGACCTGGCGCAGAGCCTCGAGACGTTCGAGGCCGCGCTGCACGACGCCCGGCGCGAGGGGCGCCCCGTGGGCGGCACGCACCCGTACTTCGGCTTCCTCGAAGCGCGCGAGGCCATCGCCTTCTCGGCCATCCACACGCGGCACCACCACGCGTACCTCCCTGAACCTGCGATCCGCGCCACGACGTGACGTCTGCCCAGGATCCCGTCGCGATCCTCGCGGCGATCGTCGAGTCGTCCGTCGACGCGATCATCTCGAAGACGCTTGATGGCGGTCGCATCACCAGCTGGAACGCCGGCGCCGAGCGGCTCTTCGGCTGGACGGCCGATGAGGCGATCGGCCAGCCGATCACGCTGATCATCCCGAAGGAGCGACTCGGGGAAGAGGTCGAGATCGTGGGTCGCGTGCGTCGCGGCGAGCGGGTGGAGCATTTCGAGACCGAGCGAATCCGCAAGGATGGAAGCCTCGTTGCCGTGTCGCTCTCGATCTCCCCCGTGCGTGATCCCGAGGGCCGGATCGTGGGCGCCGCCAAGATCGCGCGCGACTTCACGGCGGAGCGCGAGGCGCGGCACGAGCTGGCGCGCCTCTTCGACGCCGAGCAGGCCGCGCGCGCGCACGTGGAACTGCTGAACGACCGCCTGGAGGACGTGCTCGAGAGCATGAGTGACTCGCTCTACGAGTACGATCGTGACTGGCGCCTGATCCGCATGAATGGAGCGGGCCGGAAGTGGTTCATCTCGGCGGGAGTGGACCCGGACGCATGCGTCGGCAAGGTCATCTGGGAGCTCTTTCCGGGGCTCGATGAGAGCGGCTTCGGTGACGGCTTCCGCAAGGTGATGAATGAGCGCGTGCCGGTCACGCTTCGCGCGCGCTCGATGGCGACCAGTCGCTGGCTCCAGACGCAGGTGTATCCCACGCGCGAGGGCGTCGCGGCGTACGCGCGTGACGTGGACGGTGAGGAGCGCGCCGAGGCGCGCCTGCGCCTCCTTGCGGACGCGGGCCGCACCCTGGCCTCGCACCTCGACGTCCAGAGCACCCTCGAGACGATCGCGCGGCTCGTGATCCCCGCCTTCGCCGACAGCTGCACGGTGGACTTCTTCGACGCGAGCTCCGGCGCGATCGAGCGGGTGGTGAGCGCGCACACCGTGCCGGAGAAGGAGGAGCTCTGGCGCCTCTCCGCGCGGCTCAACCCCAACGTGCACCGCCGCCTGAACAGCGATACGCTCGCCGCGCTCTCCGCCGGCAAGGGGATCATGCTGCCGCACATCACCCCGGAGCAGCTCGTGCTCCTCGTGCCGCACGAGGCGCAGCGCGCGGTGGTGCAGCGCATCGACCTGCGGTCGTATCTCGTGGTGCCGATGCACAACGCCGACGAGTTGATCGGCGCGATCTCCTTCGCGGTGACCGAGAGTGACCGGCAGTATGACGCCGACGACCTGGCGCTGGCCGAGGAGCTCGCGCGCCGCAGCGCGGTGGCCATCGAGAACGCGCGGCTGTACTCGGCCGAGCGCACGGCGCGCGCGGAGAGCGACGAGGCGAACCGCGCCAAGATGCAGTTCCTCACCACCATGAGCCACGAGCTGCGCACGCCGCTCAACGCGATCGCCGGCTATGCGCAGCTGCTCGAGATCGGGATCCACGGCGTGCTCAACGACTCGCAGCGCGACGCGATCAGCCGCATCCAGCGCAGCGAGCGCCACCTGCTGGGGCTGATCAACGACGTGCTGAGCTACGCGCGCATGGAAGCGGGGCACGTGGAGTACGAGCGCCGGCCGCTCGACGTGCGCGACGTGATGCACCGCGTGGTGCCGCTGGTGGAGTCGCAGCTCATGGCGAAGGGGCTGCGCTTCGAGGTGCAGATGCCCGGCGCCGCGGATCCGGCGGTGATGATCGAGTGCGATCCCGACAAGACCACGCAGGTGCTGCTCAACCTGCTCTCGAACGCGATCAAGTTCACGGATGCGGGCGGCGAGGTTGCCGTGGTGGTGCACGGCGAGCCGAGCGAGGTGACCATCGTCGTGCGCGACAGCGGCGTCGGCATTCCCGCGTCACAGCACGAGGCGATCTTCGAGCCCTTCGTGCAGGTGGACCGCCGGCTCACGAGCAATCACGTGGGCACGGGGCTCGGGCTGTCGATCAGCCGGGACCTGGCGCGCGGCATGGGCGGTGAGCTGGTGGTGCGCAGCGAGCCGGGGAAGGGGAGCGAGTTCGAGCTGCGGCTGCCGGCCGCCTGACTTCGGGGGCTCGGGAAGTCAGGAAGTGGGGGCTCGGGACTGCTGTCCCCATTCCCCACGTCCCGCTACCTTGTGCCCCTGCCGTTCAGGCGTACGGATCTTCCTCATCCTCCAGCGCCGGCAGGTCGCTGAGCGCCAGGCGCGGGCGGCCGGGGGGCGGGGCGTCGGGGACCAGCGCGCGCGCCATGTCGATCAGGCCCGCGCTGAGGTGCCAGCCGTACTTCACCAGGTTCACCGCGCGCGCGCGGTTGCCGAGCAGGAAAGCGAGCGGCGCCATGTCGCGCTTGATGCCGTTGCACGCAGGACATGCGAGCACGAGGTTGTCGCGCCGGTCGAACGCGGTCTGGCCGCGACGCGGCGCCACGTGGTCGAGCGTCATCACCTTCACGGCGAACTTCTGCCCGCAGTACGCGCAGATGGGGCCGTGCTCGTCGAGCAGCCACTTGCGCGTGTCGGCGTATGCCGCGCGACCGGTGGGGTGCGAGGTGAGGTGCATGCGCGGCGCGGCCGCGGCGCCACCACCCTTGCCGCGGCGACGGCGCGACTTGGTCGCGGCCTTGGCGACGACAGGCTTCGCGACGGCCTTCGCAGCGGGGCGCGGCGCAGGGCGCGCGGCGGGACGGGCAGCAGGGCGAGGCGCCGGCTTCGGCGTGGCAGCGGGCCGAGGCGCCGGCTTCGCCACTGGCCGAACGGCGGGCTTCGGCGCCGGCTTCGCGGCGGCGGCCTTCGCCGCGGCGCCCGATCCACCGGACTTGCGGCCCCCGCGACGGCGTCGCTTGCCGCCTCGGCTGGCGTCAGGGTCGCGTCGGCTGCCCCCCGCAGGGGGCGTGTCGTCGCGGTAAGGTGAGTCGTGAGGCAATGATGACGGGAAAAATGTCTGCTGGATGATAACCGGGCCGGACGGCGTTAGGCAGTCGCCGGTCAGGGCGCCGCTGGGAGCGTGAGGCGGAATTCCGAGCCCCCGCCCACCTCGCTCATCACGGAGAGCTCGCCATTCATCGCGCGCGCCAGGTCGCGGCTGATCGCGAGTCCCAGCCCCGTGCCCTCCACGGGATTCGCGAGGCGGCGCTCCACCTGCACGAACGGGTCGAAGATGCGGTCCATGTTCTCCACGCTGATGCCGATCCCCGAATCGGCCACGGTGATCTCGACGCGGTCGTCCACCCGCACGCTCGTGACCTCGATGATCCCGCCGGTGCCGGTGAACTTCACCGCATTCGAGAGCAGGTTGAGGAGCACCTGCCGCATGCGATCCTCGTCCGCCACCACGCGCGCGCCCGGCGAGAGCTGGCGCAGGCGATAGGTGATCCCCTTCGCGCGCAACTGCGGCGCGATGAGTCCCTCGAGCTGCGAGATGGCCTGGTCCACGTCCAGCGCCTCCAGCTGGAGGTCGATGCGCCCGGTCTCGATCCGCGCGAAGTTGAGGATGTCGTTGATGAGGCTGAGCAGGTGTCGCTGGTTGTGCCTGATGCGCTCGATGTCGGCCCGCTGCGGCGCGCTGATCGGCCCCCGCACGCCGGTCTCCAGCAGCTCGGCGTAGCCGCCGATCGCATTGAGCGGCGTGCGCAGCTCGTGGCTCATGTTCGCCAGGAAGGCCGTCTTCGCCAGGTTGGCCGCCTGCGCATCGGCGCGCGCGCGCCGCTCACCCTCGTAGAGGCGCGAGTTGT
This sequence comes from Gemmatimonadota bacterium, assembly GCA_028287305.1. Lineage (GTDB taxonomy): Bacteria > Gemmatimonadota > Gemmatimonadetes > Gemmatimonadales > Gemmatimonadaceae > JAQBPX01. The sequence goes on along the minus strand of JAQBPX010000038.1, from coordinate 479,400 downwards.
CCACCGCCACCGCGGCCCGATAGGCCAGCTCGCGCGCGATCGAGAGGTGCCGGTCGTCGAAGTGGCGCTCGGAGTCCGTCATGCAGAGCGTCAGCACGCCGAGGCGCGCGCCCCGCGCCTCGAGGGGAATGATGATCGCCGAGCGGAAGTGCAGCCGCCGCAGGAAGCCCAGGTGCTCCTCGTCCAGCGCGCTGGCGGCGAGCATCTCGTCGGTGATCACCGGCACGTACGTCGCCTCGCCGTGGCGGAGTGCCTTCGACATGGCCGAGTCGCGCTCCCAATCCGTTGGAAACTTCTCCTGGAATTCCGCCGCGATGCGCAGCTGCTCCGGGTCCTGGTGGTAGATCGCCACGCGCTCGAGCTGGGGAGGCCACGCGGCGGGGTCGGGGTCGCGGACGAGGTCCACCGCACACCAGTCGGCGATGGCGGGCACGCAGGCGCGCACCAGCGAGCCGATCGTCGCCTGGTAGTCCAGTGAGCTCGCGAGGAGCTGTCCCGCGTCGGAGAGGAGTCGCGCGTCGCGAAGGATGGACTCGGAGCGCTCGCGCGCCGCGCGCTCGTTGGCGTAGAGGCGGCCGCGCACGAGCGCCTGGCCGCCGAGGGCGGCGAGTGACTCGAGGAACACGCGCACGCCGTCGTCGAAAAAGTGGGGGCCGCGAAAGCTGAGGCTGAGCCCGGCGAGCACCTGCCCCTCGCCGATCAGGGGCACCGCGGCGAAGGCTTCGTAACCGGTGGCCCGGATCGCGTCCACGGTGGCGGGAAAGCGCTCGGTCCACTGTTCGAAGCTCTCCACGAGCACGGAGCTTCGCGTGAGCGCGGTGGTGGTGAGGGGCCGGCCGGCGACGAGGGGAAAGCGCCGGTACAGCGCGACGGTGCCGGCCGTGTAGCCCGTGTCACGCACGATCTCGAACTCGGTCGGCTCGCCGTTGTCGTCATAGTGCAGGAGCGACAGGCTCCCGGCATCTGCGTCGAGCGCGCTGAGCCCCTCGCGGAAGATCACGTCCGCCACGTCCTCCGGAGTGAGCGCGTCGCCGAGCCCGCGTGCGACGGCCAGCAGCCGGTTGGCGCGATCGTGCGCGAGCCGCTCGCGCGTGACGTCGCGATGGGAGAGGACGACTTCCACCACGCGCCCCTGCCCGTCGAACACGGGATAGACCGTGGCCTGCGTCCAGAGCGTGCGACCCGCGCCGGTCACGCTGGCGATGTCGTAGGGGAGCGCGGGCAGGGTGACGGCGGTTCCCGAGAACGCCTTCTGCAGCTCGGGAATCACGCCGGCCGCCGCGAGCTGCGGATCGGCGAGCACGGAGTAGCCCGGGGGCACGTCCTCGAGGCGCGTGCCCCAGAGCTGCTCGAACGCGGGGTTCACGCGAATGGGATGTCCCAGGTGGTCGTAGACCACCGTGCTGGCCGGGGACTGGTGGAAGGTCGCGCGGTATCGCGCGTCCGCGTCGCGGGGCGTGTCAGCCATCGCTAGCGAAGTTATGCGCGCGACTGCACTTTCGCACGGCTCGCACCCCGTTGGAGCGGTTCCGGCAGCTCGCGCGTATAGCGGATGACCCTGCCGTGCCTTCCCCTGGCCTGGATCCTCCCCCATGCGTCATCGGTTCCGTGTCGTCGCGCTCGCGGCGGCCCTTTCGCCCCTTGTTAGTTCGCTCGTAGCGCAGGCCACGCCAGTCGTGCAGCCTGCTCCCGTCGCCAAGGCGCCTGCGGCCAAGGCGCCTGCCGCCAAGGCGCCCGTCGCCAAGCTCCCGGTCGAGCGCAACTCCGCCGGCCAGCTGAACGACGCGGCCTACACGCAGCAGATCCGGGCGCTCCTCACCGACCCGCGCATCTCCACCGAGCTGGTGGACCACTTGCCGGCCTCGTCCACGGTTCCCACCCCGCTCAAGTTCCTGGGCCGCGTGGTTGGGCAGACCGGCGAGCTGACATACGCGAAGGACATCCATCGCTACATGGCGGCGGTCGCGAAGGCGACGCCGCGCGCGAAGTACTGGTCCATCGGCAAGACCGAGGAAGGGCGCGAGATGATCGTGCTGGCCGTGGCCGACGAGGCCACCATCCGCACGCTCGACAAGTACAAGGGGATGCTGAACAAGCTCTCCGATCCGCGCAAGGTGACGCAGGCTGAGGCGCAGAAGCTCCTCAAGACCGCGAAGCCCATCTACTGGATCACGAGCGGCATGCATTCCACCGAGCGCGGTGGGCCCGAGATGCTGATGGAGCTGGCGTACCGCCTCACGGTGGAAGAGACGCCATTCATCCAGAACATCCGCAACAACGTGATCACCTTCATCACGCCGGTGATCGAGGTGGACGGGCGCGAGAAGATGGTGGACACCTACTACTGGAACAAGAAGTACGCGGCGCGCGACACGAGCGCGGCCGCCACGGCGCGCGGCGCGGGCGCCGGCGGCGCGGCCGGCCAGCTGCCGCTGATGTACTGGGGCAAGTACGTGCAGCATGACAACAACCGCGACGGCATGGGCGAGTACCTCGCGCTCACGAAGAACATGAACGCGGCGTGGATGGACTGGACGCCGACGATCATGCATGACCTGCACGAAGCCCAGACGTACCTCTACGCCTCCACCGGCACCGGGCCGTACAACGACCAGCTCGACCCGATCGTGGTGGACGAGTGGTGGACGCTCGCGAAGAACGACGTGATGGAGATGACCAAGCGCGGCGTCCCCGGCGTGTGGACCTATGGGTTCTACGACGGGTGGGTGCCGAACTACATGTTCTTCATCGCGCACAACCACAACGCGGTCGGCCGCTTCTACGAAGTGCAGAGCTACGGCCCGGACAACTATGAGGTGCGCCCCGGCGCGACCACCACCAGCAAGGAGTGGTTCCGCCCGAATCCGCCCCTCACCTTCATCAAGTGGGGCCCGCGCGCGAATACGAACATCCAGGAATCCGCGATGCTCTTCGCGCTCAGCCACGTGGCGAAGAACCGCGAGATGTGGCTCGAGAACTTCTGGCTCAAGAGCAAGCGCGCCGTGGCGAAGGGCAGCACCGGTCCGATCTACGCGTGGGTCATTCCCGCGGGCCAGCACTCCAGGGGCAACGCCGCCGAGGCGGTGAACGACCTCCGCCGGCAGGGACTCGAATTCAACGTGGCGAAGACGGCGTTCACCGCCGGCAAGGTGCAGGTGCAGGCCGGTGACTGGATCGTGCGCGGCGACCAGCCCTACCGCACGATCGCCGACATCTACTTCTCGCTGCAGAACTTCTCGCCCACCAACCCGAGTCCGTACGACGACACGGGGTGGACGTTCCCGATGATGCGCAACCTCAGCATCGCGACGGTGCTCGACAAGTCGATCCTGTCACAGCCCATGACGCCGGTCACCGCCGACGTGAAGGCGAATGGCGGCGTGACCGGCACGGGCCCGGTGGTGATCGTGGCGCACGCACAGGACAACAACCTCGTCTCGCTGCGATTCCGCTTCGCCTCCACGAAGATGATGGCGGCCGAGGACGCGTTCGACGCGGGCGGCACGCACTTCGCCGCGGGCTCGTTCATCATCCCGCAGTCGGATCGCGCGAAGCTCGACGCCGCCATCTCCGAGCTCGGCCTCTCGGCCGTGGCGGTGGGCGCGGTGCCGAGCGTCAAGTCGCATGACCTCGACGTGCCGCGCATCGGCTACGCGCACAGCTGGACGCGCACGCAGGACGAGGGATGGGTGCGCGCCGCGTTCGATCACTACGGCGTGCCCTACAGCTACTTCGGCGAGCCGAAGCTGAAGGAAGGGAACCTGCGCGCGAAGTACGACGTCATCGTCTGGCCGCACGGCGGCACGGGACTCGGCGGCGGCTTCGGCGCGGCGGCGGGCGACAAGGCGATTCCCTTCAAGCGGACCGCGGAGTTCCAGGCACTGGGCTATCCCGACAGCACCGATGACATCCGCGGTGGCGTGGGCGTGGAAGGCTTCAAGGCGCTGTATGAGTTCGTGCAGCAGGGCGGCACGCTCATCACCGAGGGCGGCACGTCGGGCACGCTTGCGTCGCTCGGCCTCACGCCGGGCGTGAAGGTGGAAATCCCGCCGACGCTGTTCGCGCGCGGCACCATCCTGCGCGGCATGGTGGCGGATCGCGGCAGCCCGCTGGTGTACGGATACCAGCACGATGAGCTGCCGGTGTACTTCAGCCAGGCGCCGGTGCTCAACGCGGGAGCGGGTGCGGCGGCGCCGGTGGCTGCCGCTCCGCGCGACACCACGGCTGGTCGTGGCGCTGGCGGCGGTGGCGGCGGCGGCGGTGGAGCCGGCGCGCGCGTGCAGGGGCAGAACACCACGCCCATGGCCACGCAGCTCAAGCTCTCGTCGTGGGATCCCGACAAGACCGGCACGGCCTACGGCACGATGCCGCTCACGTACACCGACTCGATGGCGCGCGTGCGCACCACGGGCGGAAATGGCGGCGGTGGCGGCGGCGGTGGCGGCGGCGGTGGCTTTGGCGCGCAGGGTGGAGCGACGACCGTCACCGGACTCGTGGTGGATTCCACCTCGAAGCCGCGCGTGGTGCTGCAGTTCCCCATGAAGCCGGAAGACATGCTGCTCTCGGGCACGCTCGAGGGCGGCGCCGCCCTCTCCGGACGCGCGCAACTGGTGGACGAGAGCATCGGCCAGGGCCACGTGGTGATGTTCGCGATCCGCCCGTTCTGGCGGTGGCAGACGCAGGGCACCTACATGCTCGGCTTCAACGCGATCCTCAACTGGAATGACCTCTCGGCGGGCAAGGCGGTTCCGAAGGCGGCGGCGGCTGGGGGCGAGGTGAAGAAGTGACGAAGACGTCCTGCGCGCAGCGAGGGATCTGCCGTAGGGCTTGCAGTAACTGATGGCGTGAGGCGTGTGGCTGGGGCTGGAGTCCTCGGGCCAGGGTAGCGACGGCGTGGGGCAGAGGGCTGGAACAACAGGGCCTGGGAATACGCTCCCACGCCTGGTAGTTCCAGCCCTCTGCCTCACGCCGTTCTTACTCAAGCCCATTCTCCCACGCCCCAGCCACACGCCCCAAGCCTCGCTGTTGACCCAAGCCTCACGCCACGCTGTTGACCCAGGCCTCACGCCACGCTGTTGACCCAGGCCCTACGCCCCGCTCTGGCGCGGGCGCCCCTGCCACGGTAGATCAAGGGAAAGCCCGATCAAGGTGATCTTCTCCTCAAGGAGGCGCTCATGTCGACGACGGCCCCCACTCGCGACGGCGAACCGCTCGCACCGCCACGCGGCACGGTGATTCCCGGCGAGCCAGCGCTCCACGCGCTGCTGCACGACGAGCTCGACGCGCTCTCCGCTGATGCTCGCACGAGGCTCGGCGACGAGGCCGTGGCGCTGGTGCCGAAGGTCCTCGAGTACGCCATGGTTCGCGCGTGGCACGAGCGCGCGAACATCACCACCCGGCAGGAAGCCCATGACTTCCTGCTGGAGCAGGTGCACCACGGCGCGGCGCGCGCCCTGAGCCGCCGCGCCGCCGCGCACCGGTTCGGCTCCGCCGGCGGCGGCAGCGGTGATGCGCACGCCGCACACGCGGCGGCGGATGCGAGCGAGGGCGCGATCTGGGCGGAAGTGGAGCGCATCATCCACGGTGAGGAGAACAGCGCGAAGGCGCATGCGCTCGCGGCGCAGGCCACGCGGCATGATGCCGCGGGCCACGTGGCGTCCATCGCGAAGGGGCGCTCCTGGCGGATGCCGCTCGCGCTCGCGGCTGCGACTGTCGCCGTGATCGCAACGGGGATGTACTTCCTCGACCGCGCCGGCGACGCGGGCGCGATCCTCCACGCACTCGCCGCACCCGACGCGCGCAGGGTGGAGTCTCCCCGCGGCCAGATGGCGAACGTCTCGCTCGACGACGGCACGACGGCGCACCTGGCCCCCGAGACGAACCTCATCATCCCGAAGCTCTTCGGCGACAAGCTGCGCGCCGTGAAGCTGGTGGGCACCGCGAGCTTCACCGTCACGCGACACGCGGCGAACCCCTTCGAGGTGCACGCCGGCCCCGCGACCTTCGTCGCGACCGGCACCAAGTTCACGATCCGTGCGTGGAGCGAGGACAGCACGGTGCTGCTGCAGGTGCATCAGGGAACGGTCGAGGTTCGGCTCGGCGAACAGGTCGCGAGCGTGGGCGCCGGCGAGGCGCGCGTGATCTCCACGACGACGATCGCGAAAGCGACGTCGGATGAGGCGATGGAAGCGGGTGCCTGGCTCGAGCAGCGACTGGTGGTGAACGGCCGCCCGCTGGGCTGGGTGCTGCCGCAGCTCAAGCGCTGGTATGGCGTGGACATCAAGGTGCCCGAGCGCGAGCTGCTCGGCCGGCCGGTGACCATGAACGTCGCGCTAGATTCCACGCGCGCCGCCATCGGCGCCGTGGAGCGGAGCGCAGGAGTCGAGTTCACCTACGTTGGGCAGGTGATGTCGTTCCGCACGCCGAAGCGGTGAACCCAGGTGAGAGGTCATGCAGTCAATCCTTCCCTTCGCGGCCTTTCTCATTGGGGCCGCGCTCTCGGCCGCGGTAGCATGGGCGCTCTGGCGCCAGGACGCCGCGCGCCGCGCCGGTAGCGACACCCAGCTCCGCGAGTCATTCCAGGCGCTGTCCGGCGAGGCGCTCCGCGCAAGCAACGAGCAGTTCCTGCAGCTCGCGCGCTCGGAGCTCGAGCGGCTGCAGGGTGCCGCCGCGGCGCAGCTCGGCGAGCGCGAGCGGACGATCGAGGGGCTCGTGACCCCGATCCGTGATGGACTGGCGAAGTACGACGCGAAGCTCGCCGAGATCGAGAAGGAGCGCACCCGCTCCTTTGCGGCACTCGGCGAACAGGTGGCCGGCGTGGCGCTCGCCGGTTCGCAGCTTCGCGACACCACGGCTTCGCTGGCGCGCGCACTCGGCAACAACAACGTGCGCGGCGCCTGGGGCGAGCTCCAGCTGCGTCGCGTGGTGGAGCTGGCGGGAATGCTCGAGCATTGCGACTTCTCCACGCAGGAGGGCGTGGTGCACGACGGGGTGCGCCAGCGTCCGGACATGGTGGTCCGGCTTCCGGGTGGGCGGCAGATCGTGGTGGACGCCAAGGCCCCGGCCATCGCGCTGCTCAGCGCGGCGCACACCGAGGACGAATCTCGTCGCGCGCAGCTGATTGCCGATCACTCGGCGCAGGTGCGGCAGCACGTGAACGCGCTCAAGGCGAAGTCGTACTGGGACCAGTTCGACGAGTCTCCGGACTTCGTGGTGCTCTTCCTTCCGAGCGAGGCGTTCTTCTCGCTCGCGCTGCAGCAGGATCCCACGCTCTACGAGGAGAGCCTGGAAAAGCGCGTCCTCATCGCCACGCCCGCCACGCTCCTCGCGCTGCTCAAGTCGTGCGCGTATGGGTGGCGCCAGGAGTCCATGGCCGAGAACGCGCGCGAGATCAGCGCACTGGGACGCGAGCTGTTCGAGCGCGTGCAGAAGCTGGGCGAGCACGTGGGCGACCTGGGCACGCACCTCACGCGCAGCGTGAACGCCTACAACCGGACGGTGGGCTCGCTGGAGCGGCGCGTGCTCCCCTCGGCGCGCAAGTTCGCGGAGCTCGGAGTCGTGCCAATCGGTTCGTCGATCGGCGAGCTGCCCGAGATCGAGAGCCTGCCGAGCGCGCTGCTCATCCCGGGAATGGAAGCTCCGACAGTCGCTTCGTGACCACGGGATTGTTCGGGTCGCGCAGGTCCATCCACTCCCACGGGATCGCCCGCGCCGCGGTGGCGTGAAACATCGCCCGCACGCCGCGCGCGAACTGGGCGCCCAGGACGCGCTCCAGCAGTGAGTCGGGCCCGAGCTGGAATTGCGTGACGGCGTAGTGCGCGGGAGCATCTGCCGTGGGCGGCACGATCTCGGCGCAGAGTTCCTCGATGCGCCCGACGACCACGCCGTTGGCGTCACGCACTCGCGCTCCAATCAGCAGGTGGACGCGGACCTCACGCATTGGGCTGCTTCCTTCCGCCCGCGCCGGGAATGCGGCAGATGATCCGTTCGCGCAGCCAGTGCTCCCAGCGCATGGCGGGCTGCGACTCGGCGTCGAGCTCCACCTGGATGGTGTCGGCGATGGTGCGCACGGCGGAGAAGGGAATCACGGTGGGGCTCGGCGCGCCGCCGCCCCACCACTCGCGGATCAGGGTGGCCCACCGGATGGCGCGATGGCCGAAGCGCTCCGCGATCACCGTCCCGCCCACCAGGATCGCGCCGACGCGCGGAGGCTCGCCGTCGCGGAGCTCGAGCGTGAGCCCGTCCACGCGCCCGAGCTTCTCGTTGCGCCAGTCCACCAGCTCGACGTCGAGCACCTCGTGCACCAGGTTCACCATCGCCATGGCTAGCCGCCTCCCATGAGCTGGAGTGGCAGTGCGGCAAGCAGGAGCACCACGGAGAGGATCGCGAAGGCGCCGAGTGAGGCGTTCGCGACCCATCCGTTGGACTGGTGATTCATCACCTGGCGGTCGTTGAGGAGCACGAGCAGCGGCACCACGGTGAGCGGCAGGCTCGCCGCGGTGATCATCATCGAGATGTTCGTCAGCGTGAGCACCCCGATGCCCGTCGCCATCAGGCCACCGCCCAGCAGCAGCGCGAGCGAGTAAGCAGACGCGAAGCGCGCGTTGCAACCGGGCTCCTCGTTCTCGCTCCACTGCCAGCCGAACCCCTGCGCGAGCGAGTACGCGATGGTGAGGGCGATCTCGACGGTCGCGCCGAAGCAGGTGATCCCGAGGGTGAGCACGAAGAGGATGAATCCCGTTCGGCCGAAGGGAGTGGAAAGCAGCAGCGGCAGCTGCTCCGGCTGGTCCACGCTCGTTACGTGCGGCGCGAACACCCGCGCGGCGACGATCAGCACGCAGATCGCGAGCAATCCGCCGAAGAGGTTGCCCAGCACGGCCACGACCCGGTTCAGGCCCACGTCGTCGGCCGTCCACTTGTCCTCGATCACGCCGGACGAATAGAAGATGAAGAGGTAGGGACTGATGGCCGCGCCGAGGATGCTCACGGCCAGGTACCAGTAGTGCGCGGGCTCGTGCCGCGGCATGCTTGGCAGCAGGCCACGCGTCACGTGGCCCCACTCGGGATGCGTCGCGACCGCCGCGACGCCGAAGATCACGGTGATGAGCCCGAGTCCGGCCGTGCCCTGCTCGACGAGCGTGAACGAGTGTCGCCAGAGCAGCAGCCACGCGACGAAGGCGACCGGGAGCGCCCACCAGCGCGCCTCCGTGTGCGTCACGAGCTGCAGCGCGAGGCTCACGCCGCCGATCTCCGAAGCCAGCACCAGGAAGCTGACGATGAGCACCGCGAGCAGCGGCACGCTGAAGAAGCGGACGCCGAAGCGTTCCCTGAGCTGGTCGGCAAAGGTGCGCCGGCTCACGGCAGCCAGGCGTCCCGCGCCTTCCATCAGCACGCCAAGCCCGATGGTGCCGAGCAGGATCGCCCACGCGAGCTGGTAGTGAAACGCCGCGCCGGCCTGCGCAGAGGTGGAGAGTGACCCGATCTCCAGGAAGCCGCCGATGCTCGTGACGAGGCCGAGCGCCAGCTCCCCCGCCTTCTTCATTCTGCCGGGGGCAGCGTGAGCAGGAAGGTGGACCCCTCGCCCTTGATGCTCGTGGCGCTCAGGTCGCCGCCCATTCCCCGTGCCAGCTCGCGACTGATCGCGAGCCCGAGCCCGGTGCCGTCGCCGGACTGGTCGAGGCGGCGCTCGAGCTGCACGAAGGGCTCGAAGATTCGCTCGACGTCGCGCGGCCGGATGCCCACGCCGGTGTCGCGCACGCGCACGGCCACCATTCCCTCGTGGAGCGACGCGCTCACCTCGATGCGACCGCCCTCGGGCGTGAACTTGACCGCGTTGGAGAGCAGGTTGAGCAAGATCTGTCGCGCCTTCTCCTCATCCACGTGGACGAGCGGCAGTGGATCCGGCACGATGACGCCGAACTCCAGCGACTTGCGCTCGAGCTGCGGGCGAATGAGCGACTCCGCGTCGTCCACCAGTGCGTGCACCGTGGTGGGGGCGGGGTGAAAGTCGATGCGCCCCGCCTCCAGCTTCGCAAAGTTGAGGATGTCGTTGATGACCACCAGCAGGTGCTGCTGGCTGCGACGCACGCGCGCGAGGTCGGTGAGCTGCTGCTCCGTGACCGGCCCGCGAATCCCCATCTCGAGCAGCTGCACGTAGCCACCGATCGCGTTGAGGGGCGTGCGCAGCTCGTGGCTCATCATCGCCAGGAACTCGCCCTTCACGCGATTCGCCTCCACCGCCTCGGCGCGCGCGCGGTCGGCGTCGGCGCGCGCCTCGCGGAGCTCGCGCACCAGGCGCGCATTGTCGATGGCCACCGATGCGCGAGTGCCGATGTCCATCGCCAGCGTGAGGTCGCGCTCCACGAAGCGGCGCCCCGTCTCGGCGCTCACGAAGCTCAGCGTGCCGAACACGCCGTCGCGCGCCACCAGCGGGACGATGATCACCGCGCGCAGGCCCAGCTCCCTGGCCATCGCGAAGTGGTCCGGCGTGCTCGTGGCGGACGCGAGGAGGGTGTCGCTGATGTCCGCCACGAGCTTCGGCTGTCCCGTGCGCACCACGTCCATGGGCCCGAGCGCGGACAGTGCGCCCTCGGGATACTTGCGTCGCAAGTCGTGCGCGAGCTGCACGCGTGCGGGGTCGACATGGGCAACCGCCTTCCGCTCGAGGGTGTCCCCCGGACCGACCAGGTCCACCACGCACCAGTCAGCGAAGCGTGGCACGGCCAGTCGCGCAACGTTGGCGAGCGTCTCTCCGAGGTCGAGCGAGGCATGCAGCACCTGGCCCGCCTCGGCGAGCAGCAGCTGGGCGTCCTGCTCGCGCTCGCGCTCGGTGACGTCGGTGCAGATGCCCACGAGCTTCAGCGGGCGGCCGTCCGCGGCGCAGATGAACTGCCCGTACGCCTCGAGCCAGCGGAGCTCACCGTCCGGGCGGATGATGCGGTAGACCAGGTGATGCTTGTCGGGCGCCTTCAGCTCTTCCGCCACGGTGGCGAGCACCCGCGCGACGTCCCCGGGATACATGTCGCGCGTATAGGACTCGAAGGTGCCATCGAAGCTGCCCTCGGGAATGCCGTGCATCGCCTCGATCTCGGGCGACCAGATCACGTGCTGGTTCTCGATGTCCCACTCCCAGGCGCCCGCGTGCGCGGCGCGGATGGCCAGCTGCAGCCTCGTCTCGGACTCGGAGGCGGGGAGGTAGGGGGTGCCGGCAGGGGTCAGGCCGTGGGAGATCGACATTAATCGGCGCAAGCGGTGCAAGATTCAGTCCCGTAGCGAGCGCTGCTGTACGGTGGGGCGGTTGTACGAAGACGTACGAAGCGAACTGAGGCACCGATCCTGCTATTCCCGTGGCCAAGGAATCCCTCGACGAGGCCTGAACGTGCAAGACTCGAAAGTCCATCCGAACCTGCTCGACGCGCCGGAACCGCCCGCCGCCGCGGCTGAAGACGCCAGCGTGCTGCAGGACTGCCTGCAGAGCCTGCAGCCCGACACGCTCTTCGCCCTCCGCACGGCGCTCGCCCGGTTTGGCGCCGCGGGAGACCCGAAGCCCCTCGAGGTTGCCGCCGAAGCCTACGCGCGAGACATGCGCGTGGCGGGTCACGGCAGCGAGGAGGCTCTCAACACGCTGCGACGCCTGCTCATTCACATCCCCGAGATGCGAGCGCTCCAGCATGACCTGCGGCATCGCCAGGCCGAGCGCGTGCTCGCCGACCTCTGCCGCGCCGCCCTGCTCGCTGATTGAGCCGCGACGCGGTGGCCGCCGCGCGCGAGCATGCCGTCGCGCTCAGTGGCGGCGCGCCCGATCATGCGCGACTGCTGTCGTTCATCGGTGACGCCCGCGTCGTGCTGATCGGCGAGGCGTCGCACGGCACGCACGAGTTCTACCAGCTGCGCGCAGAGCTCACGCGACGACTGGTGACCGAGCGCCAGTTCTCGGTGGTGGTGGCGGAGGCCGACTGGCCGGATGCGTACCGGGCCGACCGGTACGTGCGCGGCCTCGGGCGCAGCTCGAGCGCCGGCGATGCGCTCTCCGGCTTCGAGCGATTCCCCACATGGATGTGGCGCAACGGCGTGACGCGCGACTTCCTGGAGTGGCTGCGGTCCACGAACGATGCGCGCGAGCCAGCATTGCGCACCGGATTCCTGGGCATGGACCTCTACTCCATGTATCGCTCGATGGCGTGCGTGATCCAGTACCTGGAAGGGGTGGACCCCGACGCGGCGCGGCGAGCTCGCCACCGATACGAATGCTTCGAGCACTTTCAGGAGGACAGCCAGGCGTACGGCTACGCCGCGACGTCGGGTGCAAGCCGCACATGTGAGGATGACGCGGTGCGGCAGCTGATGGAGCTGCAGCAGCGCGCCCCCGAGTATGCGGCCGGCGAGGCGCGCGGGGCGGACGACGTCTTCTCGGCCGAGCAGAACGCGAGGCTCGTCGCGAATGCGGAGCGTTACTATCGCTCGATGTTCGAGGGGCGCGCCAACTCGTGGAACCTGCGCGACTCGCACATGGCCGACACGCTTCTCGCGGTGGAGCAGCACCTCGAGTGGACGGGGCAGTCGCCGAAGATGGTGGTGTGGGCGCACAACTCGCATCTCGGCGATGCGCGCGCAACGTCCATGGGGCGCCGCGGGGAGCTGAACGTGGGACAGCTCGTGCGCGAGCGCTGGCCGGGCGAGTGCGTGAACATCGGCTTCACTACGCACACCGGGTCGGTGACGGCGGCGAGCGACTGGGATGCGCCGGCCGAGATCAAGGCGGTGCGGCCGTCGCTACCCGACAGCTGGGAGCGCGTGATGCACGATGCGGGTGGCGACTTCTTCCTGCCATTGCGCGACATGGGCGCACCCGCGCGTGCGCTGTTCCAGCGCTCACTGCTGGAGCGCGCAATCGGGGTGATCTACCGCCCCGAGACGGAGCGCCAGTCGCACTACTTCCATGCGGAGCTGGCGAACCAGTTCGACGCGATCATCCACGTGGACGAGACCAGGGCGCTGGAGCCGCTGTCCGGTGCGCTCCACACGTAGGGGTCGGCACTACGCACGGGGATGGCCGCTGCACTGCAACTGCAGAAACTGCAACGGCAGATGACTACAACTTCCTTTTGTGACGTCTCGCCAGTCGAGTACGAACCCGACCTGAGCTGTTTCCAAGGATCGGTTGTAGTTGCGGTGCCGCGGCCATCTGCCGTTGCAGTTCAGCGGCAATCAGCGTGCGTAGTCCCAGTCACTGATACTGGATGTAGACCGGCCGCGGCTTGAGGGCCAGCACCTCGGCGGGCGTCATCATCGCGTTGCCCTTCTTCGTGTCGTTGTGGAAGAAGAGCTTGAACCCCGCGAACTGCACGGGCTCCTGGTAGACGTACGCCTTGTAGCTGTGCCGCTTGAGCCAGGGCGCCCCCCATCCATCCATGTCGACCACGACCTGGACGCGCGGGTCGAGCGCGATGTCCCTCGGCCGCAACAGCATGGTCTTCGTGAAGCGGTGCACCACCAGCACCTTGGGCGGCAGCTGCTTCGCGTCCACCAGCGTGGCGAGCTGGCGACTGACCCAGTTGATGGTCTTCGCGTCCATCTGGCCGATCACGGTGCCCGGCTTCTTCCCCTCACGAGCATGGTGCATGGAGAACTCGGGATCCACGCCGAGGTGCACGTCGGGGCGCTCGAGGAACTTCATGAGCCGAGGCAGTTCTTCCTGCATCGTGGAGCCACCCACCTGCACGTCGAGAAAGAGCAGCGCGTCATGCTGCCTCGCCCAGCCGTGGACCTTCTCGACCAGCGCCGAGTCGGCGCGCAGGCGGTACTTGCCGTCGCGGCCGGGATCGGCCTGCGCCACGACCGCGATCAGGTGGAGCGCGGGCTGCACGGGCGTCTCGGGATCGGCCTTGCGCCACTTCTCGACCTCCACGTCCAGTCGGCGCAGCATCTCGTCCACCGGGTGCTCGCCGAGTGCGCCCATCTTCTTCGAGAGCGGGTTTCCGTAGAACGCGACGACGCGCTTCGCGGGAAAGAGCGAGCCAGGGAGCGGCGCCGGGCCTGCGACCGGCCACACGGGCGCCGGCGTCGCCGGCTTCGTTGCCGGCTTCGGTGCGGGAGCCAGCGCGGGCACCGGAGTAGCGACGGTATCCTGCGCGGCGGCAATCGGGGCGCACGCGGCGAGCAGCAGCGCGGCGCGAAGGGCGGTGGCGTTCACCCGCACATTCTAATCGGTCCGCTCGCCCAGCAGTCCGTTCATGAAGGGGCGCGCGATGCACGCGTAGAATCCCTTGCCGCCGCAGAGCGACTGCGCCTGGTCCTCGACGTACTTGGCCACCTTGTTCGGGTAGGTGTGGCAGTTGGGCGTGTTCGAGCCGCGCACGCACCCGTTGTAGCGCAGCAGCCCCTTGTCCACCTCCTTCTGCGTGAGCGTCACGCCCTTGGGCTTGATGTACTCGCGAAGGATGAAGATCCCGTACTTGAGGTTGGTGGAGTCCGACGCGAGGTCGGTCCCCAGGTCCTTGCTCAGTGCCTTGAGCCAGATCTTCGGATAGACCTGCATCAGTCCCACGGCGCCCACGTTCGACTGGGCCTTGGAGATGAAGCGGGAGTTCTCCGTGAGCATCACGCCGAAGATCAGCGCCGGCGGAATGTGCCTGACGTACGCCTCGCGCACCGCGTACGTCGCGATGCTGTCGGCGCGCCCCTGGTCGATGCGGCCCGTGCGCATCAGGTCCTTGGCGAAGTTCAGGCGGTCCTCGCGGAAGGTGGAGTCGCGCATCAGCTGCGCGAGCACCTTGTCCTTCACGGTATCGGAGATCGCCTCAGCGCCGGGCGGAATCCCGCGCGCGATCACCTGCTGCGCGAGGGGCGCGCTGCCGGTGTAGATCGGGTGCACCCGCATCACGGTGAACAGGATGGTCGAGAGCAGCACCACGATGGCGCCGCCGTAGCGCAGCACGCTCAGCCAGAGGGGGCGCGGCTTGCGGTTTCGTCGCTCGCCCTGCCCGCTCTCGCGCGCACGCCGGCCCCGCTGCCGGCGCTCGGCGTCGGAAAGCGCGGTCGATGCGGCTGGCGGGGCTGGGGGCTCGTTCATGTGGGGTTCGATGGTGGCTGATACTGCAACCCTTGAACCCCGGTCCGGTTCAGGCGACCAGGCGATGTCCGGATGAGCTCGCTGAAGCGAGCTCATCATAGGGGGGTGGCAGGGGCGCATCCTCGGTGAACAGGATGCTGAACGCCGAGCCCACTCCCTCGCGGCTCACCGCACAGAGGCGATAGCCCATCAGTTCACACATCCGGCGCGAGATGGCCAGGCCGAGCCCGGTACCGCCGTACTTCCGCTGCGTGCTGTTGTCGGCCTGCATGAACGACTCGAAGATCCGGTCGATCGAGCCCTCGGGAATCCCGATCCCGGTGTCGATCACGTCCAGCCGAAGGGGACGCCCGCTCTCCGGCTCCGCGACGACCACCACGCGGACGCTGCCGGTCTCGGTGAACTTGATCGCGTTGCCCAGCAGGTTGATGAGCACCTGCTTGAGCTTGTTGGCGTCGCCCAGCATCGGGGACATGACCGAGGGGAAGGTGACGCGAGGAATCACCGTGGCAGTCACCAGCCTGCCCTCGAGCTCCTCGAGCGTCTCGAAGATCACCCGCTCGAGGGGGACCAGGCCCAGCTCGAGGTCCATCTTGCCCGACTCGATCCTGGCCAGGTCGAGCAGGTCGTTGATCACGCGAAGCAGGTGCGTGCCGTTGCCGGAGATGCGCTGCAGGTAGGCCAGGTCCTGCGGCTGCATGCCACCGGTCTTGTTCTTCTGGAGCACGTTCGAGAAGCCGATGATCGAGTTGAGCGGCGTGCGCAGCTCATGGCTCATCACCGCCAGGAATTCGCTCTTCGCCCGGTTCGCCGCCTCGGCCTCCGCCAGTGCCAGCTCCAGCGCGGAGGTGCGGTCGTGCACGGCCTGCTCGAGCTGGTCGTTCTGCTGCTGCAGCGAGCGATGGAGCAGCCGGGTGGTGATGAGGTTCTCGACGCGCACCAGCACTTCCGAGGTCTCGAAGGGCTTGGCCAGGAAGTCCTTGGCGCCCTCGCGCAGCGCGCGATGCCTGACGTCCGGCAGGTCGGCGCCCGTCATCACCAGTACGGGCAGGTAATCCTCCCTTGGCACCTGCAGCGCCAGCGCCGCGAGCACGTCGAAGCCGTCGAAGCCGGGCATGCGCAGGTCGAGGACCACGAGGTCGATGTCGCGCTCCCGCACGATTCGCGTGACCTCGCGCGGCTCGCTCGTGGTCATGACGTCGGTGAAGCCAGAGCGCGAGAGGATGCGCTCGAGCAGCCGCAGGTTCATGACCTCGTCATCGACGACGAGGAGGCGGGCTGACTTGATCCGGTCCGGGGAAAAGGGCGACATGTGACCTAGTGTCGGACGGGGCGGGATGGGACTTTAGGCCCCATCCCTGGCGTGGCGCTTCAGAACGTCCGCCGCACCACCGCCATCACGTTCCTCGGCGCCTGCACGTAATAGTAGGACTGGGCGCCGTCGGTGTAACCGGATGCGTATTTCGCGCCGTTCGTCAGGTTGTCGGCGGAGACGTCGAGTCCATAGCGCCCGCGTACCATCGAGAGCGCGGCGGTGAGGGTGTAAGCGGACGGGAGCACGAAGCGCGCATCGCCGGTGTTCGCGAGCTGCGAGGTGGACGAATAGCGCCCGCCGAGCGCCAGCATCACGCCATGGCCGGCCGCGTACCGCGCCTGGTGGTTGAACTGCGCGGAGGGCGTCAGGAGCGGGGTCACCTCATGAAATGTGGTGCCACTCGCGTCGTCCTCGTACTCGCGGATCCTGTTCCGGCTGAGCGTGGCATTGGCCGACAGCAGCAGTCGCGCCCCTGCCGACAGTTCCCCGTCGAGCTCGATGCCCGTGCGCGCGCTGGCCGCCACGTTCTTCCGCAGCGGCGTGCCGATGTAGCTCAGCTGGCCGATCGGGAGGATCTCGTTGCGGAAGCGCATGGCGTATCCATTCGCGGCCAGCGTCCAGTGCGCGCCGCGCAGGCGCGCGCCGGCCTCGAGGTCGCGCGCCGTCTCCGGCTTCACGCGATCGAGCGAGCCCACGAAGTCCACGTTCGAGGTGTCCACGTTGTCGAAGCCGGCGAACATGTCGCTCCGCGTGGGTTCGCGGCCGTTCACGCCGTAGGACGCGTAGAGCTCCACCGACCGCGTCGCGCGCCAGGTGAGGCCGGCCTTCGGGTTGAGGAACTGCCACGCGATGCTGCGCGGCGGAATCCCGGCCGCCGCATCCGGCTGGTAGCGGAAGCGCGAGTCGCGCAGCTGCAGGTCGCCGAACAGCGTGACGCTGCCGACGGTGTAGCCGGCCTTGAGGAATCCGCTCGCGTCGCCCTTGAGTCCGCGATTCGAGTAGGTGCGCGTGTCGAGGTCGGGGCGGATGAACAGGTAATGGTCGCGATGGTAGCGGCTCACCGTGGCGCCTGCGTCGAGCTGCGCGTTGCCGCTGCGCCAGCTCCACGCGGCGATCGCGCCGCCCCAGCCGAAGTCCAGGTTGAAGTTCCAGAGGTCGGGCGAGATGGCCACGTCGTAGTTGCCCACGGCGCGAATGCCGTAGGCCGTGAGCGACAGCGAGCTGCGCGCGCCGAGGAGCCGCGTGTAGCTGAGCGATGCGAGCTCCTCGTCGAAGCGATCCTTTTCATCGGGGCCCAGCGGGTTGGCCCGCGGATCGGTGCGCAGTTCACTCTCGGGAACGGCGGAGTAGGCGAGCGAGTTGCGCGAGAGCCCGCCGACCACCGTGAGCTTGAGCACGTCCCGGTCGCCGAACCAGCCCGCGTCCAGGAACACGCCGTTGCCGTCGTTGGCCGAGTGGCGGCGATAGCCGGGCGCGTGGTGGGTGGAAACCCTGGCGGCGTACGCGAATCCATTCGAGAGCAGCCCCGACGCGTATTCGAGCGAGGCGCGCTGCGTGCCGAATGCGCCGCCGCCTGCCTGCAGCTCGCCCCCACGCGGCGTGCTGGCGAGGGGCAGCGTCTCGAAGTTGATCGAGCCGCCATACGAGGCGGTGCCAATGGAACTCGTGCCGACACCGCGCTGCACCTGCACCGAGTGGAGGCTGTTCGCGAAGTCCGGGAAGTCGGCGAAGTAGAAGACCTCGTCCTCGGGGTCGTTGAGCGGCACGCCGTCGAGGGTGAGGTTGATGCGCGTCTGGTCGATGCCGCGCAGTCGCACGTAGCTGTAGCCGTTGTAGCCACCTGCCTCGGCGTACGACGTGAGCGACGTCGTGCCCTGCAGCAGCAGCGGCAGCTCCACCGCGAAGGGCGCATGGTCGAGCGCGCTGGCGCCGATGGTCGTCGAGGCGATGGGCGCTGCGCCCTGGGCGCGCACGGCGGTGACCGTCACGCCCTCCAGTCGCTGTGCGGACGGCACGAGCTCCACCAGCACCGCGCTGGCGGCTGGAATGACCTGCGCCAGGAAGCCGGGGCGCGTGAAGCGCAGCGGCGAGCCGGGGGCGACGTCGATGATGAAGTGGCCGCTCGAGTCCGTCTCGGTGCGGGCGCCAGTTGCGCCCTCGACGGTGACGTGGGGCAGGGGAGCTCGCGTGCTCGCGTCGCGGACCTGTCCGCTGACGGCGAGCAGCGCCGCGAGCAACGCGGTGATGATCGTCATGGTGACTCCCTACGCCGGTATTAGCCGGATCAGGTTCTACGGGACTCTCTCAGCCCGCGCACAGTAGCGTGGCGGGCACCCCGGTCATGGCGGACAATATAACCGGCGCCGCTCCATGGATGTGAAACCATTATTACGGCCCATTGCTTGCCCTTGAGAGGGTATCAATACGTACCAACTACAGGAGATCTCCCCATGCGATCCATGCGTATCACGGCGGCCTTGCTGGCGATCATCGCCACGGCAGCCTGCGGCAAGGGCGACTCGGCCAAGACCGACGCGCTCAACAACGACCTTTCGCTGGCGGCGCAGCAGGCCCGCGCCGATTCACTGAACCCCGCCGAGCTCAATGGGACCGCAACGGCTCGCCAGCCAGTTGCCCCCGCCCGCACGGCGACCCGCACGTCCACCGCGCGTCGCACCACGAGCTCCAGCAACACCGCGAGCAACAGCGGCTCGAGCAGCTCGGGTTCCACCGGCGGCTCCACGGTTACCAAGAAGAACACGCAGCGTGACGCGATCATCGGCGGCGTGGCGGGTGCGGCGATCGGTGCCGCCACCAGCAAGAACAAGGTGAAGGGCGGCCTGATCGGCGCGGCGGCCGGCGGCATCCTTGGCGGCATCATCGGCAACAACGTGGACATCAAGAAGAAGAAGCCCTGACCCATGACCCGTCGCGGTCGGGACATGCAGCAGCCCGTGCACGCGGCGGTCGACCAGGACACCACGTCGTCCGGGGCGGCAGGTCTGCCCGCGGACGACTGGGCGTGGGAAGTGGCGCGCACCGCGATGGAAGAGGCGGCGCGCGCTCGCGCGGAGTTGGACGAGGTGCTCGCGGCCCGCGCTGACCTGCGGCTCGAGCAGGGAGCAGACCCGCGGCACGTGAAGTCCGCCTTCCTCGCCACCATGAGCCATGAGCTGCGCACGCCGCTCAACGCCATCGCCGGCTACGCGGAACTGCTCTCCATGGGCCTCTGCGGGCCGCTCACCAAGGAACAGGGCGAGGCTGTCGAGCGCATCAAGCGCGGCCAGCAGCACCTGCTGGCGCTCGTGAACGGCGTGCTCGACTTCGCACGCTGTGAGGCGAACCAGCTCCCCTTCGACGTACGCGACGTACCGCTTCGCGAGACACTCGCCACCGTGCATGCCACACTCGCGCCGCGATTCCAGCTGAATGCGCAGCGGTACGAGTTCCTCGGCTGCCCCGATGAAGTGCACGTGCACTGTGACCGCCAGCGGCTGCAGCAGATCATCATCAACGTGCTGGAGAACGCCGCGCGATTCACCGCGAGTGGCGGGCGCATCACGCTGGGCGCGGAGATGGAGGGCGAGCGCGTGCAGGTGTTCGTGCGCGACGACGGCCGGGGGATCCCGGCGGGCAAGCTCGACGAGATCTTCGAGCCGTTCATCCAGGTAGAGGACGGCCTCACCCGCCCCTACGAGGGCGCCGGCATGGGGCTGGCCGTGAGCCGCTCGCTGGCGCGCCACATGGGCGGCGACCTCACCGTGAAGAGCGAGATGGGACACGGTTCGGTGTTCACGCTCACGCTGCCGAGGGCTGTGTCCGGCTCCA
The DNA here is from genome assembly GCA_028287305.1 of Gemmatimonadota bacterium. Taxonomy (GTDB): domain Bacteria; phylum Gemmatimonadota; class Gemmatimonadetes; order Gemmatimonadales; family Gemmatimonadaceae; genus JAQBPX01. The sequence continues at coordinate 459,187 of JAQBPX010000038.1, read as the reverse complement.
TCGCGCTCCACACGTAGGGGTCACTCGGCGTAACGGCACCCTTGGCGGCACTACGCACGCGGATGGCCGCTGCACTGCGACTGCAGAAACTGCAACGGCAGAGAACTGCAACTTCCTTTTGTCACTGCACACCCGTCGAGCTCGAGCCCGACTGGTGTGCTGTTTCAAAAGATCGGTTGTCCTTGTCGTACGGCGGCCATCTGCCGTTGCCGTTCAGCGGCCATTCGCGTGCGTAGTTCGGGTCGTTGACGAGCGTGGAGGCCGCGAATATTTTTTGTGCGGCGGCCGCCCAGCGGCGCGCCCGCACCGGAGGCCCGGGCAGTTGCCCGGGTCATTTTTTTTCCGGGCGTGAGCATCCATCATTTTTTCCCAGAGATTCGCATGCGTACCACCGGCACCGTCAAGTGGTTCAACGACGCCAAGGGCTTCGGCTTCATCACCCCCGAGGATGGACAGCGCGACTGCTTCGTGCACTTCTCGGCGATCATGACCGACGGCTTTCGCTCGCTCAAGGATGGCGAGCGCGTGCAGTTCGACATGGTCGAGGGCGAGAAGGGCCCGTCCGCACAGAACGTCGAGCGCGTGGCCTGACGGATTCGGCGGCAGGCCGGGGCACGCGCCCCGCGCCTGTCGCCAGCCGCGCCCTCAGTCGTGCCGCGTGGCGCGCGCCAGCCGGTCGCGCACGCCGTCCCAGGCGGCACCATCCGGGAGCTGCTGCACGTAGATGTCGGTGACCCCCGCGTCGTCCAGGGCGTGCAGCCTGGCATAGAGCACCCGCGCGTAGCCCTCCGGTGAGTCGGGCATGGTCTCCACCCGGCCGAAGGCGCCCATCAGTCCCTGCGAGATGGTGGACTGCATCACCAGCAGCGCCTCGTTCCGGACTCCCGCATCCCGCCTGACGAGCGTCGCGATGCCATCGTCATCGACCAGCCGCAGGGCGGCGCGCGGCGAGTAGTGTCGCTCCGTCATTCCCGGCGACGGGCGCGCGACGTCACCCTCCGCTCCCCCGGCACGCAGCACCGGCACGCCCAGCAGCTCCGCGATGTCCGCTGCGCTCACCGCGCCCGGCCGCAGCACCACGGGGTGCGCCGGGTCTCGCAGGTCGAGCACTGTGGACTCGATGCCCACCGAGGTGGCGCCGCCGTCGAGCACGAGCTCCACCGCGCTGCCCAGTGACTTCACCACGTGCTGGGCAGTGGTCGGCGACAGCTCATTCGAGCGGTTCGCGCTGGGTGCGGCGAGGGGCAGGCCGCAGGCGCGGAGCAGCGCGAGCGCCACGGGATGCGAGGGAACGCGCACTCCCACGCTGTCGAGGCCCGCGGTCACGATGTCCGGTACGGCGGGGTCGCGTGGCAGCACCAGCGTGAGCGGCCCGGGCCAGAAGTGGACGGCCAGCAGTTCGGCCTCGCGTGGCCAGCTTGCGGTCAGGGCGCGGGCGGCTCCGGCATTCGCCACATGGACGATCAGCGGGTTCCACGCCGGGCGGCCCTTGGCCTCGTAGATCCGCTCGACCGCCGCGGTATCCAGTGCGTGCGCGCCGAGCCCGTAGACCGTCTCGGTGGGAAAGGCGACCAGCCCGCCGTGGCGCAGCACTTCGGTGGCGCGGCCGAGCGCGGCGTCGTCCGGATTGGTCGGGTCGACGGTCAGCAGGGTCATGCCCGACAAGCTAACGTATGCCCATGTCCGTCCTCGAGTGGATCGCCTTCATTACGGGCGTGGCCAGCGTCTGGCTGAGCGTCCGCCTGAACATCTGGAACTGGCCCGTGGCGATCGTGAACGTCACGCTCTACGCGATCGTCTTCCAGCGGGCGGGGCTCTACTCGGACATGGGGCTGCAGGTCGTCTACCTGGTCCTCAGCATCTACGGCTGGTACGCCTGGCTCCATGGCGGGAAGGGGCGCTCGGAGTTGCAGGTCTCCAGGGCAACGCCGAAAATGTGGCTGGCCTGTGGAGCGCTGGGAGTGCTGTTCTGGTATGTTCTGGCGACGCTCACGGCGAGGCTGCCGGGCGCGGCGATCCCCAGGCTGGACGCGGCGCTCACCACGGTGAGCCTGGTGGCGCAGTGGATGATGACGAAGAAGGTGCTCGAGAACTGGCTGCTGTGGATCGCGGCCGACCTCGTGTACGTTCCGATGTTCCTTGTTCGCAAGTTGCCGCTCACGTCGGTGCTCTACGCGGTGTTCCTGGTGCTCGCCGTGATGGGCTGGCGCGAGTGGCGCCGTTCCCTCGAAGGACAGGAGGTCGCAGTCGCATGACGGACCCGCTCCGCATCGTTCTCATCGGCTCGGAATCGACCGGGAAGAGCACGCTCACGTCGCAGCTCGCCAGCCATTTCGGCGCGCCGTGGTCCGTGGAGTTCGTGCGCGACTACGCCGCGAAGAAGGTCGCGCCGCTCGGCATCGGTGACCATGGCCCGATCGCGCGGGGACAGGCCGCGCTCGAGGATGCGGCGGTGGCGCAGGCCGTGAAGGGCGACGCGGCGCTCGTCTTCCACGACACCGACCTCCTGAGCACGGTGGTCTACTGCCGGCACTACTTCGGGCGCTGCCCCGAGTGGATCGAGTCGCTGGCCGCGGAGCGCGTGGCGGACCTCTACCTGCTCTGCGACATCGACATCGAGTGGATCGCCGACCCGGCGCGCGACCGCGGGGACCGCCGGAGCGAGATGCACGACCTGTTCGAGGCGGTGCTCGTGGAGTTCGACGCCGACTACGAGGTGGTGAAGGGCGAGGACGATGAGCGCCTCAAGCAGGCGATCGCGCTCGTCGACGAGTTTCTCGAGGAAGTGGAGTAGTACTGCTCAGTACTGAGTACTGAGTACTGAGTACTCTCAATCAATCGATCGAAACCCTGCGAAACTCGCGAAGGAACAACCGCCGAATTCTCCAGGTGAGAAACACCGCGACGCTCGCGAGCCCCGCCACGAATCCCCACCAGAGTCCCACTGGGCCGAGCGACGTGTGGAATCCCAGCCACACGCTCGTCGGGATGCCGATGAACCAGTAGGCCGAGAGCATGCCGAGCAGCGGCGCGCGCGTGTCGCCAAGCCCGCGGAGCACGCCCGCCGACACCGACTGCAGCCCGTCGAACACCTGGAACACCCCCGCCACCGGGATCAGCAGCACCGCGACTTTCAGCACCTCCGCATCGCTGGTGAAGAGCCGCGCGATGGGCCCGGGCGCGAGCAGGAACGCCAGGGCCGTGCAGGTCATGAACCCCACGCCAACGATCACGCTCGACCGCGCCGCCGCTCGCGCCGCGGGACGATCGTTGCGCCCCACCGCCAGCCCCACGCGCACGCTCGCTGCCGCGGCCACGCCGAGCGGCACCATGAAGGTGAGCGCAGCCATCATGATCGCGATCTGGTGCGCGCTGAGCGGCGCAGTGCCGAATACGCCCATCAGCAGCCCCACCGTGTTGAAGGCCGTGACCTCGAGCACCTGCTGCAGCCCGATGGGCAACCCGAGCGCGAGCATTCGACGCAGTGGGACTGGGTCGAATGCCTCTCGATGAAAAGGCGACAGGTAGCTGGTCAGCTCGTCCCGCGCCATGAACAGCAGCGCGAACAGCATGAACCAGCGGGCGACCACGGTGGCCATCGCGCTTCCCGCCGCGCCCATGGGAGGACTGCCAAGGTGCCCATAGACGAGCACCCAGTTGAGCCCCGCGTTGAGCAGGTTCGCCAGCACCATGGTCCAGACGATCGGCGCGATGCGACCGTGGGCCTGCAACGTCTGTCGGAGCACGCCGAAGGCGAGCAGCGGCCACACGCCGGCAATGGAGATGTGGACGTAGCTCACCGCGAGGGGCACCACGTCCACCGGCTGGTGAAAGCGCACGAACAGCGCGCGCGCCGGCAGCATGAGCAGCGCGCAGCCGGTGGCCAGCAACAGCGTGAGCACCATGCCCCGCTGCACGTTGCGGCGCACGCTCGTGGTGTCGCCGGCGCCAAGCGCGTGCGACACGAGCGGATCGAGCGCCATGAGCGTGCCCATCGCGAGCACGGTGACGTTGAAGAAGTAGAGGCTCCCGAGCGCCACCGCCGCGAGGATGGTGGGCGAGATGCGCCCGACCATCATCGTGTCCACCACGCCCATCAGCATCCAGCCCACCTGCACGAGCACCACGGGCAGCGCGAGCGAGAGCGTGGCGCGCAGCTCGCTTCCCCCTTCATCCGCCGCGGTGGCACGCATTTCGATCACGGGGCGTAATCTCGCATGCCGCGGTAGCTTTCGCCTCGCCATGAACCGCACCGCGCTCGTCACCCTCGCCGCACTCGGCTCGCTCCTCGCTCGCGAGGCGCGGGCGCAGCACGATCACACCATGGCGCAGGACGACAAGTCCATGGAGGCGCCCCGGAACCGCGTCCACCTGGGCGCGTCGGCCGTTCCGCTCTACACGTCGGTCGACCGCACCGCCGAAGGACAGAAGCTCCACGAGGCGGCCCTGTCGCAGGCGGTGGTGCACGCGCACTTCCAGCTCCCGCGCCAGCGCGCGTTCGCCAGCCTGATGCTCAACCTCGAGGGGAAGACCATCCCTCACGGCGAGCTGACCACCGGCGCCTGGGGCGAGGGCTACGTGGACCGCCGGCATCCGCATACGTACCTCCACGAAGCGGTGATCGGCGCCTCCGATTCCGTCGCTGGCGTGGCGTGGTCGCTCGCCGGCGGACATGGCTTTGCCCCCTTCGGCAGCGACGACCCGATGTCGCGACCCTTTGCCAAGTACCCGGTGAACCATCACCTGGCGCAGGTGCTGGAGCGCACCATCGCGATCGGCGCAGTGCGCTGGGGACACGCGACGCTGGAAGCCGCGTCGTTCAACGGTGACGAGCCCATCGCGCCCACCAGCCTGCCCACGCTGCGGCGCTTCGGCGACTCCTGGGCGGCTCGCGTCACCGCGCGCCCCGCTCGCACGCTCGAGTTCTCGGCCAGCTGGGCGCGCATCGCGTCGCCCGAGTTCCGGAACCCGCAGGGAATCTTCCAGTGGAAGTCGCACGCGTCCGCGCGCTGGACCGATAGCCGTAACTATGTGCTGGCCGAGTGGGCCCGCACGCACGAGGGCGAGCCGGCGCGCGAGGGATACGTCTTCCTGACGACGCTCGTGGAGGCGCAGCACTGCTCCCGCGCGCTCAACGCCGCGGTGCGATTCGAGTCAGCCGACCGACCGGAGGAGCAGCGCACGCAGCCCTTCCGCACGCAGCGCCCCGCGAACGACTTCTCGCTGGTCGGCATCACGCGGTGGACCACCACCGCGCTCCAGCTCTCGCACGTTGTGACCGGGGGGCTGGTGACGGCGGTTCCCTTTGTGGAGGGCGCGCTGCTGCATGCCTCGCCACAGGCCAAGGGCGCCTTCTTCGTGCCGGCCGAGTACTACGGGCGTGACCACATGACCATGCTCACGGTGGGCTCGCGGGTGGCGCTCGGCGCGCCGCACGGGCGCATGGGGCGCTACGGCGTGGCCCAGCCACCGGGAACGCACGAGGCGATGGGGAACTCGCGACGCTGCACCGAGTAAATTCAGTGATGTCAATTCCTGCGCGCCACGTGACGGCTCGACTGTTCGCCACCGTGGCGTTTCTCGTTGCGGCCGCGGGTTGCGGCAGCAGCGACACCGCGGGGCTCACGGATTCGACCACGATCAAGGCGCCGGGCGAGCTCACCGTGGTCGGCGCGGGAGTGCGGACGCTGGGCGGCGTGTACACCGCCGAGGTGGCCGTGCTCGGCACCACGGCGTATACGTCCACCTGGTCGTTCAACTCCAGCTCCCCGGGCCGGAAGATCCACATCTGGAACGTGGCCGGCGACAACCCGGTGCTGGTGGACTCTATCGACGTGGGCAGCCCGGTCACGACCACGGGCGACGTGCAGGTCAGCGACGACGGCAAGCTGCTGATGGTCGCCACGGAGTACTACGGGCAGGTCATCCTCTACGACCTGGCCAACCCACGGAAGCCGGTCGAGATCTCGCGGCTGCGCACTCCGGACATGGTCACCGGCGTTCACACGGCGAAGTTCGGCCGCGTGAACGGCGTGCTGTACGCGTTCCTCGCGATCGACGAGACGATCAGCTTTCCGAGCCGCACGGTGATCCTCGACCTCAGCGACCCGCGCGTGCCGAAGCAGGTCTACGTGCGCATCGCGCAGACGTCGTTCGTGCACGACACCTTCCTGCGCGACGGCGTGCTCTTCCTGGCGCACTGGAGCGACGGGCTGATCATCCTCGACGTGGGCGGCGGAGGGAAGGGCGGCACCATCACGGCGCCGGTCGAGATCAGCCGCGTGTACACGGTGGGGCTCAAGGTCCACAATGTCTGGTGGCTGAAGGACCCGGTCACCGGAGTGAAGCGCTTCGCGATCGTGGGCGAGGAGGGGCCGGGAGCCATCGGGTCGGGCTCCAGCGGCGACGTCCACGTGGTGGACCTGGCCGACATCGGTGCGCCGCGAGAGGTGGCCTTCTATCACGTGCCGGGCGCCGGGACCCACAACTTCGCGGTCGACGAGGCCAACGGCGTGCTCTATGCCGCCTACTACAACGGTGGCGTCCAGACCATCGACGTGCGCGGGGACCTCAGCAGCTGCACCGCGGCGGCGAAGGATGCGCAGGGCCGTTGCGACCTGGGCGTCGCGCAGCGCACCCTGCCCTCGGGGCTGTTCACCATGGGCACGTACATATGGGGTGTAAACCTCTCCGGGGGTTCACTCTATGCCTCGGACATGAAGGGCAAGCTCTGGAAGCTGAAGCCGTACAAGTGACCCCATTGCCCGGCGTGTCACTCCGGGAAATGTTGAAGGACCCTCTCTCCACGCGATAAATGCCCCGCTCCCGTACCGCGGCCGTCACCGTCCTGCTCCTCGTGCCCATCGTGGCCGGGGGGTTCCTGCTGCAGGAACCGCCGACGCGCGCGAATGCCCGCCTGTTCGACCAGGTGCTGACCCTGGTCGGCAACCAGTTCGTGGACACGCTGCAGTCGGGCGCCCTGCTCGAGAAGGCCGCCAAGGGCCTGGTGAGCGAGCTGCACGACCCGTACAGCGAGCTGATGCCGCCCAAGGAGAGCGAGGCCTTCCAGCGCGGCACCGGTGGCCGCTACGGCGGCACGGGCATGCTGATCGGCGAGGACAAGGGGACGATCAGCGTGGACCAGGTCTTCCCGAACACGCCCGCCGAGGAAGCGGGCGTGCAGGAAGGCGATCACATCGTGGCGATCGACGGCAAGCCGATCAGTGGATGGGCGCTTCCGAAGGTCTCCGAGACGTTGCGCGGCGACCCGGGCTCCAAGGTGACTGTCACGTACGCTCGCAACGGCGTGTCCACGCCAATCAAGCTGACCTTCACGCGCCGCGTGGTGCACATCCCCGCGGTGCCCTTCGCCACGATGCTCGACGAGCACTCGGGATACATCCCGCTCCAGACATTCAACGAGAATGCGGCCGAGGAAGTCTCGGCGGCCGTGAAGAAGCTGCAGGACGAGGGCGCGAAGGGAATCGTGCTCGACCTGCGGGGCAATGGCGGCGGCATCGTGGAGCAGTCCCTCGCGATCAGCAGCCTCTTCCTCAAGGACTCGCAGGACATCGTGAGCGTGCGCACCCGCAACGCACCGCCCGAGATGGCGAAGTCGAACGGCCCGCACATGGCCGACGGCGTGCCGCTCGTGATCCTGGTGGACGGCGGCACCGCCTCCGCCTCGGAGATCGTGGCCGGCGCGCTGCAGGACCACGATCGCGCGCTGGTGGTGGGCACCACGAGCTTCGGCAAGGGACTCGTGCAGTCGCTCTACAACCTCGATGGCGGCTACTCGCTCAAGCTGACCACCGGCAAGTGGTATACGCCGAACGGCCGCTCCATTCACCGGGAGCGGAAGCTGCAGGACGACGGAACCCTGGTCGAGGTGCATCCCGATTCGCTCGAGACGGACTCGGCGCGCGCCTCGCGCCCGAAGTACAAGAGCGATGCGGGCCGCGTGGTGTACGGCGGCGGCGCCATCACGCCGGACCTGCTCGTGCGTCCCGACACCCTGTCCACCAATGAGCAGCAGTTCCTCCGCTCGCTGGCGCCCAAGGCGCAGCAGGTGGTGAGCGTGCTCACCCAGTACGCCTTCGAGCTGAAGGACAGGGTGAAGCCGGGCTTCGTGATCACGCCCGAATGGCGCGCGGAGCTCAAGAGCCGGCTGGTCAAGGAGGGCGTGACGCTCGACCCGAAGTTCGCGAGCGTCCAGGACGTGGTGCTGGATCGCGAGCTGTCGCATCGCGTGAGCCGCCGCGCATTCGGCGACGCGGCCACCAAGAAGCGCGAGCTCGGGCAGGACAACCAGCTGCAGAGGGCGCTGGACGTCCTGAAGAAGGCGCGCTCCACGAAGGAGCTCTTCGCCGCTCGATAAGGGGCGGGGAGGGCTGAGGGAGGCCTGAAAGGAAAGGCGGGCCGGCCCGAACGTTTCAGGCGCGGTGGGCGTAGTAGCGGTGCAGGTCGCTACTTCCCACACACCGTACTCATGCGCGCCATTCTGCGTTTCCTGTTTGTTGCATCAGCCCTCCTCGTCGCCATGCCCGCTGCCGTCTCGGCGCAGGTGGGCGGCTCGACCGACATCATTGTGGGGCGCGTCATCGGTCCGGATGGCAAGCCGATCAAGGGCGCGCGGGTGGACGCGATGTCCGTCGAGACACAGGTCACGCGCTCGCGCACGACCAACGACAACGGCCAGTACACGATCCTGTTCCCGGATGGCGGCGGCCAGTACAAGGTCACCGTGCGGTTCCTCGGCTTCTCCGCGTTCACGGGCAACGTGTCGCGCCAGGCCGATGAAGACCGACTGGAGTTCAACGCGAAGCTGACGCAGGCCGCCACGCAGCTCGAGGCGGTGGTGGTGCGCGGCACCGTGTCGCCGCGCCCCGAGGACAATCGCCCCACGCCGGGCGCAACGGAGCGCACGCTCTCCGGCGAGCAGCTGGCGCGCCTGCCGATCGACCCGAGCGACCCGAACGCGCTGGCGTCCCTTTCCCCGGGCGTCGTGTCCGTCACCGGCACCGACACCAGCAGCGCGGGATTCTCCGTCGCGGGACAGCGCGCCGACCAGAACCTCGTGACGCTCGATGGCCTGACGTTCGCGGCCGGCGTGCCCACGGAAGCCGTGCGGAGCACGCGCGTGATCACGAACACCTACGACATCGCCCGCGGCCAGTTCCTGGGCGGGCAGGTGGCGACCACCACGCGCGGCGGCACCAACGTGGTCACCGGCTCGCTGGGCTACGCGCTGCGCGACCCCAACCTCGAGTGGGACGCGGAGAGCGAGACGCCGTCGAGCTTCGGCAGCGGGTACACGCAGCACCAGCTCTCCGGCGGACTTGGCGGGGCGTTCGTGAAGGACAAGCTGTTCTGGTTCGGCAGCGTGCAGCTGCGCCGCCGCTATGACCCGCTGCAGGCGATCACGCGAGCGGATGCCACCACGCTGCAGGGGCTGGGCGCGAATCCCGATTCCACCGCGCGCTTCCTGCAGCTGTTGCAGTCGTATGGGCTGCCCCTGTCGGTGGCGGCGGTTCCGCAGAAGCGGCTGTCCGACAACGCGACCGCGATCACGCGCTTCGACTGGCACGTGAACGATGACCACTCGCTGATGGTTCGCGCGAACTGGTCGGGCTCCACCCAGGATGCCTTCCGCACCACGCCGCTGGCCGTGCCGGCGCACGGTGGGGAGCAGTCGTCGGATGGCGTGGGCGCGATGGTGTCGCTCACCTCGACGCTGAGCTCCTTCCTGAACGAGCTGCGCGCGTCGTGGCAGAAGGACAATCGCACCGCGGACCCGTACCTCCAGACGCCGGAGGGTCGCGTCCGCCTGAGCTCCATCCTGTCTGACGGCACCTTCAGCGTGTCGTCGCTCGACTTCGGTGGCAACACCGGCCTGCCGAACGACGGCACCAACGAGCAGGTGGAGCTCACCGACGAGCTGTCCTGGCTCTCCGCGGGTGGTGCGCATCGCTGGAAGCTGGGCGGGCTCGCGAACCGCACGAACTTCTCGACCGCCGCGGGCTTCAACCGCAACGGCAGCTTCATCTTCAATTCGCTGAGCGACTTCGCGGCCAACAAGCCGGCGTCGTTCACGCGCTCGCGCGCGCCGAACAGCAAGGAAGGCGGCGCGATCAACACGGGCATCTATTTCGGCGACACCTGGCGCCAGAGCCGCGAGCTGCAGGTCACGTACGGCGTGCGCGCGGAGGGCTCCAACTACCAGGGGCGCCCGCAGTACAACGCGAAGGTCGACACGCTCTTCGGCTTCCGCACCGACAACTTTCCCACCGACTTCCGCGTGAGTCCGCGCGTGGGCTTCACGCTCACGCTCGGACTGCCCGCGCCGCAGCCGGCCGGACAGAACCGGCAGGGTGGGCAGGGTGACGCGGGCGGTGGTCGTGGTGGCGCTGGCGGCGGTCGGGGTGGCGCGGGCGGCGGCGGCGGCGGCTTCGGCGGCTTCGGCGGACTGGGTGGCGGCGCGCAGGGTGGCGGCGGCAACCAGCCGAACATCCCGAGCCCGTGGATCATTCGCGGCGGCCTCGGCGAGTTCCGTGGTCGTTCGTCGAGCAGCCTGTTCTCCTCGGCCATCGATGCGACCGGCCTCGCCGGCTCGGAGCAGCAGCTGGTGTGCGTGGGCGACGCGGTGCCCGTGCCCGACTGGACGAGCTACAACGCGGGCGGAGCGGCGCCGAGCGAGTGCGCCATCTCGCAGGTGCCCACGCCGGCGATCTCGAGCCAGCGCCCGAACGTCACGATCTTCGACCCCAACTACGAGGCGCCACGCGCGCTGCGCACCTCGCTGGGCGTGAGCAAGCGATTCCTCACGCGCTTCACGTGGAGCCTGGATGGTTCGTACTCGATGGGCCAGGCGCAGACGGGCTCGTTCGACCTCAACCTCGACCCCACCGCACGCTTCCGGCTTGCGAACGAGGGCAATCGTCCAGTGTACGTGCCGTCGAACACGATCATCCCCGGCACCGGGGCCGTGAGCTTCCTCAATTCGCGCCAGCACAGTGAGTATGCGCGCGTGCTCGAGGTTCTCTCGCCGCTGGAGTCGAAGACGGCGCAGGTCACCGCAGCGCTCGGCGGCGTGTCGCGTCGCAACATGATCTGGAACTTCTCCTACACGTGGATGCGGTCCACCGACCAGACCGGGTTCAGCGGGGGTGCGCTGGGCGGTTTCGGCGGCGGCAACGTGGGCGCCGACAACCCGAACAGCATCCTCTGGGGACGCGCGGACCTGGAGCGCAAGCACAGTGCGGTGAGCACGCTCACCTGGCTGGCCAGGCCGTGGGTGGACCTCTCCACCGTGCTGCGCGTCTCGAGTGGCGCGCCGTTCACGCCGCGCGTGGGCAGCGACATCAACGGCGACGGATCCACCAACGATCGTGCGTTCATCTTCAGCCCCAGTGGCGCGCCGGACACGGCCGTCGCGAACGGCATGACGCGACTGCTGGCGAATGCGCCGGCCTCGGCGCGGAAGTGCCTCGAGCAGCAGATGGGCACCATCGCGAGCCGCAACAGCTGCTACGGATCGTGGACGCCGCAGCTGGACCTGCAGGCGAACTTCCGCCCGAACCTCGGCGGCTCGATCCAGCGTCGCTTCACCTTCTCGGTGCAGGCGGTGAACCCGCTCACGGGGCTCGACCAGCTGCTGCACGGCAACAACCTCCACGGCTGGGGCCAGCCGAACCGCGCGGACCCCACGCTTCTCTACGTGCGGGGCTTCGACGCCGCGAACAACCGCTACATCTACCAGGTGAACGAGCGCTTCGGCGACAACGCCGGTGCGCGCTCCGCGCTGCGCACGCCCTTCCAGGTGGCGATCACCGGCCGCTTCCAGGTGGGCCCGGACCGCCAGCGCGAGATGCTGCAGAACATGCTCGCGACCATGAACGGCACGGGCAGCGGCGTGGGCGGGCTGGACCTCAAGACCATGCTCAATCGCGTGGCGCCGAACCCGGTGCTGACGATGATCGAGATGAAGGACACGCTCAAGCTCACGGTCGCGCAGGTGAACGGGCTCAACGCGATTGCGGACTCGCTCACGAAGCTGAACGACGCGATGATGGCGGACCTGCAGAAGCAGCTCGAGGCCGCGGCGAAGGGGAAGGGCGACGCGACGAGCTTCTTCATGAGCATCCAGCCGAAGCTGCAGCTGGCGCGCACGAACTACCTGGCCGCGGTGAACCGCGCCAAGACGGTGCTGACGCCCGAGCAGTGGGCGATGCTGCCGGAGGCGGTGCGCAACCCGGCGCTGAATGGGCGCGGTGCCGGCCGCGGTCCCGGGGGCGGGCAGGGTGGTGGCGGTGGGCAACGCCCGCCGGCAGAGTAAGGCCGGTGTGAGGTGTGAGGTGTGCGGTTTGCGGTTACTGCACAGCGGTACGAGCTTCACCGGATGATTGAACGGCACACGACGGTTGCGAAGCAGGCTCGCTGGTACCTGCTCGGCGAGCCTGGACCGGGCACGCGCGAGCTGTGGATCGCGCTGCACGGCTACGGCCAGCTGGGCGCGCGCTTCGCTCGACACTTCGAGGCCATCGCGAGCGGCGAGCGCGTGGTGGTGGTGCCGGAGGCGCTCAACAAGTTCTACCTGGAGCCGGTGAGCCAGCGTCCACCCGGCGGGGGCACCGTGGGTGCGACGTGGATGACGCGCGAGGATCGCGAGCGCGACATCGAGGACTACGTCGCGTACCTCGATCGGGTGGTGGCGGAGGTGGACGCTGAGTGCGGGAGCGCGCCGGCCATCACCGTGCTCGGGTTTTCGCAGGGCGCCGCCACTGCATCGCGCTGGGCGGCGACGGGCTCGCGCGCTGCGTCGCGCGTGGTGCTCTGGGGCGGGCTGATGGCGCCCGACGTGATCGCCCGCGGGGCGACGGCCATGCGAGGCGCCGCGCTGCAACTCGTGGTGGGCACGAGCGACGAGTTCGCGACGCCGAAGGTGGTGGCCGCTGAATCAGGCCGGCTGAAGGAGGCCGGCATCGCCTTCACGCTGCGCCAGTTCGAGGGCGGCCACGCGATGCATCCCGAGACGCTGGCGGCTATCGCCGCTTCTTCTCCCTGAGGTCCTCGAGGTCGCGGCGATCCTTCTTGGTGGGGCGACCCCGTTCCTCGTAGGCGAACCCAGGCGCGATGCGATGCTGCTCGGCCAGCCGTTCGCGCGCGAGGCGGCTCTCCGCCAGCTCCTCGTACAGCTTCTGCGCCTCGCTGGCGGGCCCGCGTCGGTCGCTGAGGGCCAGCACGGTGACGCGGTGCTCGTAGGCGCCGAGCTTGATGCGGACGTCATCGCCCGGCTTCACGCCCTTGGCGCGCTTGGCCCGCTCCCCGTTGAGCTCGACCTTGCCGCCGTCGATGGCATCGCTGGCCAGTGACCGCGTCTTGAAGAAGCGGGCAGCCCAGAGCCACTTGTCGAGGCGGGTTTTCTCGGCGTCCATGACTGGAACATAAGTGATGCATCACTTGCGAACGGAGCGCCTGCAGGGTATAGTTCGACATGAAACAATCGGATATCTAAATGCCTACTCACTTCAAGGGCACGCCCCAGGAGACCTCCGCGCTCGACGCGCTGATCAAGCTCTTCCGTGCCAGCAACACCGTGAGCGGGCGGCTGTTCGGCACGCTGCAGAAGGAGCACGGGCTCACCGAGAGCCAGCTGGGCGTGCTCGAGGCCATTCACTTTCTCGGCCCCATGCAGCAGACAGGGCTGTGCGGCAAGATCCTGCGCAGCGGCAGCAACGTCACCACGGTGGTGGACAACCTCGAGCGCAACGGCCTCGTGCGGCGTGAGCGCGACGCCAGCGACCGGCGGGTCCAGGTCGTGCACCTCACGGACGCAGGGAAGAAGCTGATTGCCCGGGTATTCCCGGATCACGTGGAGCGAGTGGTGGACGCGCTGTCGCCACTGAGCCGCGACGAACAGAAGGAGCTGGGCCGCCTCTGCAGGAAGCTCGGGCTGGGCAACACGCAGCCGTAGTTCCTGCACCGCTGCCTGACCGCATCACTGCAGTTCGATACTTCGACATCGAATATATCACCATCAAGGGAGCTCAACGAATGCTATCCCACATCTCCACGCTCAACGTCACCGAAGCCGCCGAGTCGCGCCGCTCCATTCGCGCCTACAAGGACGTGGAGGTCCCCGATGACGACCTCCGCGAGATCCTGCGCGTCACCGGCCTCGCCCCCTCCGCGTTCAATGCGCAGCCCTGGCGCTTCGTGGTCGTGAAGGACGCCGCCGTCCGCGCGCAGCTCGCCGAAGCCGCCTACGGCCAGAAGCAGGTTACCGCCGCGCCGGTCGTCATCGCGATCTACAGCGACATGAACGACACGCTCGAGACGATCGAGGAGACCATCCATCCAGGCGTCCCCGCCGACCGTCGCGCACCGCAGGCACTCGGCTTCCGCAATAACTTTGCGAAGCAGGATGAAGCCGAGCGTGAGCAGTGGGCCGCCAGCCAGAGCTACATCGCGCTGGGCTACCTGACGCTTGCCGCCAGCGGCATGGGCTACGCGACCAGCGCCATGCTCGGCTTCAAGCCCGATGAAGTGAAGAAGATCCTCGGCCTCCCGAGCCACGTGCGCGTTCCGGCGCTCGTCGCGCTCGGCGTCGCGGACGAGGAAGGGTTCACGCACCATCGCCACGACATCGACCGCATCGCCCGCTTCATCTAGCCATGACGACCAGTACGGCAGGACTCCATCACGTCACCGCCATCTCGGGCGACGCCCAGCGAAACGCCGACTTCTACACGCGCGTGCTCGGGCTGCGCCTGGTGAAGCGGACCGTCAACTTCGACGACCCGAAGACGTATCACCTGTATTACGGCGACGAGGGCGGAACGCCCGGCAGCCTGATGACGTTCTTTCCATGGGCGGGCGCATCGCGCGGCCGCGCGGGCGTGGGGTCCATCGGCACCACGGGACTCGCGATCCCGCCGGCGTCGCTGGGCTGGTGGCTCGAGAGGCTCGTGAAGCATGGCGTGGCCCATCGCGGGCCGGTGTCGCGCTTCGACGAGCGCGTCATCTCGTTCGATGATCCGGATGGCATGCACCTCGAGCTCGTGGCGCATCCGTCGGCTGAGGGTCGCCCGCTGTGGGGCGGCGGGCCCGTGCCCGCGCAGCACGCGATTCATGGCGTGCACAACGTCACCCTCTGGGTGGCGGACAAGGCGCCGACGGGCGGGGTGCTCACCGACGTGCTGGGCTTCCGGGAGCTCTCGAGCGCCGGGAGCACCACGCGCTTCGTGGTGGGTGATGGGGGAGCCGCGCGCATCGTGGACGTGCGAGCCGTGGGGGGATTCCTCGGTGCGGCCACGGGTCCGGGATCGGTGCACCACGTCGCGTTTCGCGCAGCCGACCAGGCCGCGCAGCTTGCAGTCAGCGACGTAGTGCGGGGCGCTGGCCTTCGCGTGACTCCGGTGCAGGATCGCCAGTACTTCGAGTCCATCTACTTTCACGAGCCGGGCGGCGTGCTTTTCGAGGTGGCCACCGATGGCCCCGGTTTCGCGATCGACGAGCCGCTGGCGCAGCTCGGCGAGGCGCTGAAGCTGCCCCCGCAGTACGAGTCGCATCGCGCCGAGATCGAGCGCGCGCTGCCTCCACTCGTGGTGGGCGAGCCGTTGCACCCGTACGAGGCGGAGGCCACGTGAGCGACGTGCTGTCCGGCTACACGTATCGGTGGGAGCCGGGTGACGACGACAAGCCGGTGTTGCTGCTGCTCCACGGCACCGGTGGCGACGAAAACGACCTCGTACCGCTCGGCGACCTGCTCGCGCCCGGCGCGGCGATCCTGTCGCCCCGCGGGAACGTGAGCGAGAATGGCGCCCCGCGCTTCTTCCGGCGGCTGGCAGAGGGGGTGTTCGACATGCCCGACCTGCATGCGCGCACCGCGCAGCTGGCGGAGTTCATTCGAGAGAGTGCAGGGAAGCACGAGTTCGACGTGAGTCGCGTGGTGGCGGTGGGATTCTCCAACGGCGCGAACATCGCGGCGAGCGTGATGCTCGCGCAGCCCGGCTCGCTGCAGCGCGGGATCCTCTTTCGCGCGATGGTGCCATTCGAGCCGCCGCAGCCCGCGCAGCTTGCCGGCTCACGCGTGTTCCTCGGGCAGGGTCGCACCGACCCCATGATGCCCCCTGCGAGCGCCGAGCGCCTGGCAGGGATCTTTCGCGAGGGTGGGGCAAGCGTCACGCTCGCCTGGCAGCCTGCGGGTCATGTGCTCACGCGTGCCGACGTTGAGCTGGCGAAGGAGTGGCTGAAGGACGACGACAGCCGCTGAGGCGCCCTACTCCGGGCCTCGGCGGTTCGGCACGCGCCAGATCAGCAATGCCGCCCGCTGGGGCAGCGGGCCCAGCGTGAACTTGCGCAGCGTGCCCCGCGCGAGGTGCGACCGGCGGACCCGGATGTTGGGCCCCAGCCCCGATTCGTCGCAGCGCTCGATGTGCGGCGTGGCGCGTGCGTTGACGCGCGTGTGGTACGGGTCCCAGAGATAGACCCAGTCGTCATCCGCCTCGAGCGCCACCACGGAATGCGTTATGCCGCCAGAGCCCATCACGTCGAGCACGGCGACGCCGCCCTGCCGGATCGCCTGCACCAGCGAGCCGGTGGGCGCGATGTTCACGTCGCTCCCCACCAGGTATCGCGTGCGCACGGCGAAGTGGCGGGTGCGATAGGTGGGCAGCCACGCGCCGATGAGCTTCGCGGCCTCCTCGCTGGTGAAGCGGCCGGTCTCGGTGCCGTCGGCGACACCGTCCATGGAATACATCCACGTGCGCTGCACCACGGCCCCGGGAATCGCGCGACGCGGGAACAGGTGCCCGAGCGCGTTCAGCGTGGAGCTGGGAAAGCAGTCGACGTCAGTGAGCTGGTAGAAGAAGCGGAACGGCATGGGGGCAGCCTGTTTCCCGGCGTCGGCAGGGCGAGAGGAGCTCGGCGCGCGACGGCTCGGGATCATCCTGAATGCACGCAGCGTGCTCGCGAAGCACTGCCGGGAACGCTGTACCCGATGGGCGTAGCGAGCAGTACCGCGCCACCGCGGGCCGTGCGAAAACAGGCGGCCCAGAGGGCCCGAAACAGCCCCACTTGCTAATAACTGACTGGTCAGTTAGGTATAATCCATGGTCGATTCCACCTCCATCGAGCCCCGCTGGCGACGCATGCCTGAGGAACGCCCGCGCCAGATCCTGGACGCGGCATTCGAGGTGTTCGCCGAACAGGGACTCGCCGCGGCGCGGCTCGACGACATCGCCAAGCGCGCCGGCGTCTCCAAGGGCACCATCTACCTCTACTTCCCGAACAAGGAAGAGCTGTTTCGCGAGATGGTCCGCAACACCATCCTCGCCCAGATCGAGATCGGTGAGCAGGCGCCCGAGACCGCATCCGCCACCGACGACCTCGTCGAGTGCATGCGCGGCTACTGGAGCTTCCTCCGCTCCAGCACCTTCCCGGTGCTCTACCGCCTCATCCAGGCCGAGCTCCGCAACTTCCCCGAGCTCGCCCAGTTCTACGCCGAGGAAGTGATCGCGCGCGGCCACCGGCTTTTCTGCCATCACATCCAGCGCGGCATCGAAAAGGCAGAGTTCCGCGCGCTCGATCCATCCGTGGCGACCCGCATGCTGCTCGGCTCGATGGTCATGCATTCCCTCTGGTGCAGCAAGCGCTCGTTCTTCCCCTCGGTGGCGGAGCGCAGCGACGAGCAGGTGTTCGACGAGATCACCGACTTCATCCTTCACGCCCTGCGCCCTGCGCCAGTGGCATAAATGGACCACATGACCAGCACGAACTACCGCACCCAGCGCGTCGGCATCTACCTGGCCGTCGCCGCCGCGCTCCTGATGGGGCTCGCGCGCGCTGCCAGCGCGCAGCAGGGCACCCCGGGTGACCCAGGACACCTCACGCTCGGCGAGGCCATTCGCCTCGCCACGCAGCGGAGCGCCGGCGTGCAGGCCGCTGCCGCCCGAGTGGAGCAGGCACGGGCGCGCATCGAGCAGCGTCGCGCCGACCTGCTTCCCAACCTGTCGGGCATCGCGCAGCAGGCGGGACGCAGCTTCAACACCGCCACCCTGGGCCTCGACTTCCCGACCGCGCCGGGTGCGGCACCCTTCTTCGATCCGCGCGGCCAGGTGATCGGCCCGGTGAACACGGTGGACTTCCGCGCCCGCGTGGCGCAGACGCTCTTCGACTTCTCGGCACTCGGGCGCGTTCGCGCCGCCCGCGCCGTGGAGGGCGCCGCCGAGGCAGACGCCACGGCCGCGCAGGACCTTGCAGCGGGACAGGCCGCGGCCGCGTACCTTCGCGCGCTCCGCAGCGACGCGCAGCTGCGTGCGCGCATCGCAGACTCCACGCTCGCCGCCGAGCTGGTGGGCGTCGCGCAGGACCAGCTCAAGGCCGGCGTGGGCGTGGGGCTCGACGTGACGCGCGCGCAGTCGCAGCTCGCCCTGCTTCGCGCGCAGCTCATTGCCGCGCGCAACGACCGCGACCGCGCCTCGCTCGACCTGCGACGCGTGCTCTCCATTCCGCTCACCACGCCACTCGCGCTCGTGGACTCGCTCGGCTCGCTCCAGGTGGACACGCCGGTGAACGAGCAGGCCGCGGTGGACGCGGCCCTCCGCCAGCGTCCCGACCTTCGCGCGGCGGAAGCGCAGGTGAATGCGGCGCGCGAGCAGGTGAAGGCCATTCGCTCGGAGCGGCTGCCGCAGGTCGGCATCGTGGCCGACGAGGGGCTGATCGGCAAGACGGTGTCGCACCTGCTGCCCACCTACACGTGGGGACTGCAGCTCTCGCTGCCGGTCTTCGACGGCTTCCGTCGCGAGTCACGCGTGCGCGAGCAGCAGGCCGCCGCGAACGAGATCGAGGTGCGCTCGCGCGACCTGCGCGAGCAGGCGTCCGTGGAGGTGCGCAGCGCGATCCTGGACCTCTCCGCCGCGCGCGAGCAGGTGGCCGCCGCCCGCGAGCGGCTGACGCTCGCCGAGCTCGAGGTGTCGCAGGCGCGCGAGCGCTTCCGCGCCGGCGTCTCCGGCAGCGCCGACGTCATCACCGCTTCACTCAACCTCAACGGTGCGCGCACGCTGGTGATCGACGCGCTCACCGCGTACCAACAGGCGCGCGTGTCGTTCGCCCGCGCCACCGGTTCCATAGCGCAGCTGCAGTAACGCACCCTCGAACTCACTCTCGGACAGATCCCATGGCAACTGCAGCGAAGCAGGTCGACATCGATTCCCGCGCCGGCGCGCCGGCTCCCTCGGCCGTTCCCGAGCCGAAGAAGCGCTCGCTGATCCTTCCCATCGTCCTGGTGCTCGCGCTGATCGGCGGAGCGTGGGGCGTGAAGCAGTGGCTGTACGGCCGCTCGCACGTCTCCACCGACAACGCCGCCGTGGACGGTCACCTGGTGCCGGTGCTCGCCAAGGTCGGCGGCTACGTCACGGCCGTGCAGGCCGCTGAGAATTCGCACGTCACCTTCGACTCGACACTGGTCACCATCGACCCGGCCGAGCTTCGCGTGAAGGTCTCGCAGGCCGAGGCTGACCTCGCGGCGGCTCGCGCCGCCTCGGGCACGGGCGGACGCGGCGGCCAGGCACAGGCGGCGGTGCAGTCTGCCACCGGCCAGCGCGGCGCGCTCGAGGCCCAGAGCTCGGCGGCTCGCGCGAACCTCGACAAGGCCAATGCGGACCTCGCGCGCTTCAAGGAGCTCGCGGCGAAGCAGATCGTCTCGCGCCTGCAGCTCGATGCCGCGCAGGCCGCGGCCGATGCGGCGGCGGCGAACTATCGCGCCACGCTCAAGCAGGAGACGGCGGCGACCGGCACCATCGCGGGCGCCGAGGCCGGCGTCGCACTGGCGGAGGCGCGGTTGCGCTCGGCGCAGGCCTCGCGCGAGAACGCCGCGCTCCAGCTCTCGTACACGCACGTCACCAGCCCGGTGACCGGCACCGTGTCGCGCAAGCAGGTCGAGGTCGGGCAGCTGGTGCAGCCTGGCCAGCCGCTGCTCACGGTGGTGTCGGACACCGGCACGTGGGTGACGGCCAACTTCAAGGAGACGCAGCTCTCCACGCTCAAGGTCGGGCAGAAGGTGACGCTCGAGGTGGATGCGTACGGCGGATGTGAGGCGGAGGGCAAGGTGGGCAGCCTGGGCGCGGCGACCGGCTCGAAGTTCGCGCTGCTGCCGCCGGACAATGCGACGGGCAACTTCACGAAGGTGGTGCAGCGCGTGCCGGTGCGCATCGAGATCGTGAAGGGTTGCGGCACCGACCGTCCGCTGCGCCCGGGGATGTCGGTCGTCGCGCACGTCATCACGCAGTAGGACCACCGAACGACCATGTCCACCTCGCTGAGGGTGACGGACGTCGGCCGCTACGAGCCGCCGCCGCCCGCGCCCGCGCAGGACAAGTACCGCTACAAGTACCTCATCGCGATCGCCGTGACGCTGGCGGCGGTGCTCGAGCTGATCGACACGTCCATCGTGAACGTCGCGATCCCGCACATGATGGGGAACCTCGGCGCCACGCTCGACGAGATCTCGTGGGTGTCCACGGGGTACATCATCGCGAACGTGATCGTGATCCCGATGTCCGGCTGGCTCTCCGGCTACTTCGGCCGCAAGCGCTACCTCACGGGGTCCATCGCGCTGTTCGTGGTCGCGAGCTTCGCGTGCGGATCGGCGCACACGCTGATCGGACTCGTGATCTGGCGCGTGATCCAGGGCCTTGGCGGCGGGGCCCTGCTCGCCACCGCGCAGTCCACGCTGTTCGAGGCGTTCCCGCCGAAGGAAGTGGCGATCGGGCAGGCGATGTTCGGCATGGGCGTGATGGTGGGACCGACGATCGGGCCCACGCTCGGCGGCTACATCGTGGACAACTTCGACTGGCCCTGGATCTTCTACATCAACGTGCCGCTCGGCATCCTCGCCGGCATCCTGGTGTGGACGTACGTGCAGGACGCCGAGCACCAGCACCGCTCCGGCTCGATCGACTTCATCGGCATCGGCTTGCTCGCACTGTGCGTGGGCTCGCTGCAGTGGATGCTGGAGCGCGGGGAGCGCTACGACTGGTTCGACTCGCGCTTCGTCACGGTGCTCGCGGTCACGGCGGTTACGTCGTTCGTGCTGTTCGTCTGGCGCGAGCTGGTGATCGACGAGCCGATCGTGAACCTGCGCGTGCTGAAGAGCCGGCAGCTCTCGGCGGGAATCTCGATCGCGGCGTTCCTGGGGCTGGCCCTCTATGGATCGGTGTTCGTGCTGCCGGTGTTCCTGCAGGCGCTGCACGGCTTCACGGCCAACCAGACGGGGATGGTGATCCTGCCTGGCGCCATCGCGAGCGCCTTCACCATGGCGATTGTCGGCCGGAACTCCGCGCGGCTCGACGCGCGCGCCACGGTGACGATCGGCGCGTTCATGTTCCTCCTCGCCATGTACCTGCTGTCCACGCTCACCCTCGAGAGCGGCACGAGCGAGATGTTCTGGCCGCTGGTGATTCGCGGGGTGGGGCTGGGGCTGATCTTCGTGCCGCTCACCGGCGCGGCGATGGCGGAGCTGTCCATGAGCGAGCTGGCGCAGGGCACGGGGTTGTTCAACCTCACGCGCCAGCTCGGGGGATCGCTCGGCATCGCCATCATGGCGACGATGCTCAGCCGCTTCACCGCGCAGAACAAGGCGCTGATCACCGAGCACGTGGTGAACGGCGACCCCGCGACGATGGCGCGGCTCGACCTGATCACGCGCGGGCTGCTCTCGAAGGGCGCGAACATCGTGTCCGTCAAGCAGCAGGCGCTGATGATCCTCGATCACCAGGTGCAGGCGCAGGCAAGCGTGCTGGCGTTCTCGCGCATCTACCTGCTCAGCGGGCTGGCGCTCGTGCTGTCGCTGCCGCTGCTGCTGCTGTTTCGCACGGGCAAGGGCCCGGCGATCCGGATGGACGCGCACTAGCGCATGGCCAGCACCAGCCTGCGACAGGCCGCGACGTATGTGGCGCGTGCGCTCGTGCGCCACTGCCCCAATTGCGGCGCGGGCGGCGTGTTCACCGGCTGGCTGGCGATGCGCGAGACGTGTCCCACCTGTGGCTTCCGCTTCGATCGCGGGGAGCACGATCACTTCCTCGGCGCCTACCTGTTCAACTTCGTGGCGGCCGAGCTGGTCTTCGCGCTGGTGTTCGTGCTCACGCTGCTGGCCACGTGGCCCACGCCGCCGTGGACGGCGATCACGTGGATGAGCGCCTTGCTGGTGGTGGTGCTGCCGGTGCTCGCGTATCCGTTCACGCGCGGGCTGTGGATTGCGATCGACCTGGCGATTCGGCCCGATGACCGCACGGGTGCTGAGGTCTAGGCGTCCGTTCCGCAACGAGCCGAACGAACAAATGAGCCGCGGTGCAACGCGGTGCAACGCTGCGACTGCCGTGCAGTTGCAGTTCACCAAGGCGTTGCAGGACTCCGAACCCGTGCTCCAGTTCTGATCGCTTTTTGATGCTTCCCGAGGTGCGGTTCAGCGTGGGCCGAAGGCCCACAGTGTTGCACCGCGGCTCATTGGTTAGTTCAACCCTAGCGGCAGGATCTCTCCACGCCCTCGTGCGGTCACCGGCCACGTAGTTTCGACGACATCTCCACGCACTCCGTACATCAGGTCATTCAGGTGCACGCAG
Organism: Gemmatimonadota bacterium; assembly: GCA_028287305.1. Classification (GTDB taxonomy): domain Bacteria; phylum Gemmatimonadota; class Gemmatimonadetes; order Gemmatimonadales; family Gemmatimonadaceae; genus JAQBPX01. The sequence goes on along the minus strand of JAQBPX010000038.1, from coordinate 436,568 downwards.
ATGCACACGTGATTGGGGATCACGCGCACCTGCTCCCCAACCTCGGGCTTCCACGAGGAGCGTGACAGGTCGAGGATTCCATGCTCCTCCGACATCCGCGACACGACCACCTCGCGCCGGTCGAGCAGCACGCCCCAGCCTTCGCCGGCCGAGCCGCGCACGGGCTCGCGTCCCAGGGACTTGGTGCCCGCGTCGATCACGGCCTGGCCGGCGACCGCGGTGCTGATCACCGTCGCGAGCACCGTGAACGCGCAATCATCCCACGCACACGCACCGATCTCGGCGGTCGTACGGTCGTTGTACACGTAGGTGCCAGGGCGAAACTCGGTCACCGCGCTCAGCTCGTGCGTGCGCCACATGGTGGGCGTGGAGCCCGCGCTGATCACCGTGGCCGGAACGCCGGCGTGGTCGAATGCGCGGCGCGCCCGAATGAGCGCTGCATCCAACTCGGCCAGCGCAGCATCCTGCTCGGCCACCTTCTCGCGCACGTGGCCCGGATAGCACGCGATTCCCCAGAACTCGAGCGGCGACAGCGATTGCGCGAGCTTTGCGAGCGCGATCGCATCGGGCAGCTGCGGCAGTCCCACGCGGTGCATGCCGACGTCCACCTCCACGAGCACGCGCACCGCGCGGTCGGCGCCCTGCGCGGCCGCTGCGATGTCGCGCATCGCCTGCTCCGAGTCCAGCGCCACGGTGAGCGTCACGCCGGCGGGCAGCGACGCCAGGCGCTCGGCGCGCGCGCGGCCCACTGGTGGATACGCGACCAGCACGTCGTCGCACACCGCGCTCATCACCTCCGCCTCGTGCGGAGTGGCGCAGGTGACGCCCACCGCGCCGAGCCGCAGCTGCTCCGCCGCGATGCGCGGGGACTTGTGCGTCTTGACGTGCGGTCGGAGCGAGATCGCATGCTCACGAGCGTAATCGGCCGCGCGTGACAGGTTGCGCTCCATGCGGTCGAGGTCCACGAGCGCGGCGGGTGTTTCGAGCGCGTCGAGCGAGGCAGTCATTCGTTATGTTGGCGGGGAGGAGCCATCGCCCCGATGGGCGCGACCACGAGACACGAGGAGATATGACATCCACAGAGCGACGCTGGCAACCGATCACCCTGCCGGACATCCCACCCCCGGTTGGCGCCTACTCTCCCGCACTTCGCGCCGGGAACCTGGTGTTCGTGTCGGGACAGGTTCCGCGCGACCTCGACAATGGCGAGATGGCCCCGGAGAATGTGGCGGAGCAGACACGCCAGGTACTTCGAAACGTCGAGCGAACCCTGGCCGCCGCGGGGGCGACGCTGGCCGACGTCGTATCCGTCACGGTCTACCTCAGCGACATCCAGGACTGGGACACCTTCAATGACGTCTACAAGACAGTGTTCAGCCCGCCATATCCCACGCGCACGGCGCTGGGGGCCGGCCTGCATGGATTCCTCGTGGAGATCAGCTGCATCGCCTACCTGCCTTAACAACGAATCGGCGCCGCCGTCTACCATGACAGATGCGCGCGATGACGCGCGATCTTGCTCAATACGGAGGAAATGCAATGTCGATGCTTCGTAAGGTTTCCATCGGGCTCGTGCTGGCGGCCTCGGTCGCCGGTGTGTCCGTAGCGCAGCAGGCGCAGGGCAGGCAGGGCGGTCGTGCGCAGCGTGGCCAGCAGGGCGGACCGGAAGGTCGCGGCCCGGGTGGGCCCGGCGGACCGGGCGGGCGCGGCATGCGCGGCGGTCCCGAGCGCGCGCTGTTCCAGGGGATCACGCTGACTGACGCCGAGCAGGCGAAGGTGAAGACGATCCGCCGCAAGTACCGCGACGAGGGCCTCAGGCTTCGCGACGCGAACGAGGACAAGATGGACGCGAATCGCGAGCAGCTCCGCGCGGCGCGCGAGAAGAAGGACACGGTTGCGCTGAAGGCGTTCCGTGCGAAGGCCGAGGAGTCCCGCACGCAGTTCGCGCAGCTGATGCAGCGACAGCAGGGCGAGGTCCGCGGTGCACTCACCGCCGAGCACCAGAAGCAGTTCGACACGAACGTCGCGCAGCTGAAGGATCGCATGGCGCAGCGTGGCCAGGGTGGCCCGCAGGGTGGGGCACGTCGCGGTGGCAGGGGCGGCCAGGGTGGGCAGGGCTTCGGTGGCGGGAAGGGCTTCCGCGGCCGTGGCCGACAGGGCCCGCCGGCAGCCGGCGAGTAGTTCCTGCGCAGGCAGGCTTTGCACGGCGGGGCGTTCCTTCGGGAGCGCCCCGTTTTGCGTTCCCGGCCGCCGCGCGGGGCAGCGCGCGAACGCTCCGCGACGTAGAATCAGGGGTTCCCCACAACCCTCCAGGAGCCGTACATGCGTCGCTTGCTCCCGCTGCTTGTCCTTGCCGCCTCCCCCCTCGGCGCGCAGGGCCGTGCATTCCAGCTTTCCGACTGGTACAAGATCACCACGCTCTCGCAGCCGGCCATGTCGCCCGATGGCGGCCGCGTCGCCTTCACCGTGCAGACGGTGGACGAAAAGGGCGACAAGTATCACCAGGAAGTCTGGGTCGCGCCCACCAGCGGTGGTTCCGCCACTCGCTTCACGTCGCCCTCCACCGAGAGCTCGAACCCGCGCTTCTCGCCCGACGGCAAGTACCTGCTGTTCACCTCGAACCGTCCCGGGGGAAAGGGAAGCACGTGGGTGCTGCGCATGGACGGCCCGGGTGAGGCCTTCCAGCTCGATGCATTCCCGACGCGCGGTTCCTTCCCGAAGGACGGGCGGTTCGCCGTGTGGGCCGATGGCGACTCGATCATTCCGGACACCACGAAGAAGGTGGACCCGTTCGAGCGGATGCAGCCGATGGCGCGCCCGCCGTTCGGCGCCATCACGAAGCCGGCGGATCCCGCGCGCTTCGACGGCCGGCACATCACCGACATGCGCTTCAAGGCGAATGGCGCGGGCTACGTGCCGAGCGCGCGAGAGGCGCGTCGCTGGCGGCCGGCGCAGGTCTGGATGCAGAACCTCGACGGCACCGGCAAGAAGAAGCTGACGAACACGCTGTACTCGCACACCGGCGTCAGCGTCTCGCCCGACGGCCAGTGGGTGGCCTTCATCGCGGACAGCAGGCTGCGTCCCGATTCCGTGGTCGCCGCCGAGGGAGATTCGCTCGCGAAGCTCCCCTACAACGCGAAGCGCGACGAAGCCGAGACGAATGACAGCGAGATCTTCGTGATGTCGATCAACGGCGGTGAGCCGCGCAAGCTCGTCACCATGATGGGCGACGAGGGCGGCATCACGTGGTCGCCCGACGGCAGTCAGGTCGCCTTCGTGGGACGGCCAAGTCGCCTCAAGAACTCGCGCATCTATACCGTGGCGGTCGCCGGTGGCTCCGCCACAAACCTGCTCGGCAACTGGCAGTACGAGCCCGACGTCGGATTCGGCGGTGGCATGACGTGGCTTCCCAGCGGGCAGCTGGCGTTCGGCGCGCACGTCGGAGGACGCGCGGGAGCGTTCCTGCTCGACCCGAAGACGAAGGCGCTCACCGAGGTGATTGGCGGCCGCCGGCAGGTGTCCGGCCTGACGTACGACGCGAGCGGCGGCAAGGTCGCCTACGTCTCGACCACGGTCACCAAGCCGTGGGAGCTCTTCGTGGCCGACGCGGACGGAAAGAATGAGCGTCGCGTGACGAGCTTCAACGACAAGATCTCGAGCGAGGTCGCCTTCAGCGACGCCGAGCGCTTCACCTACACCTCCGTGGGCAACACGCCCATCGAGGGATGGCTGATGAAGCCGTACGGCTACCAGCCCGGGAAGAAGTATCCGCTGGTGCTCTACATCCACGGCGGCCCGCACTCGGCGTACGAGGAGCGGTGGTTCGACGAATTCCAGAACCTCGCCGCGCAGGGGATGTGGGTGCTGTACACGAACCCGCGCGGCTCGAGCGGCTACGGCACCGAGTTCACCTTCTCCACGCGCGGCCGCTGGGGCGCCGAGGATTACCAGGACCTCATGAAGGCCGTGGACATCGCCGCGGTGCGCCCCGACGTGGACTCCACGAAGATGGGCGTCACCGGCGGGTCGTACGGCGGCTTCATGACGGCGTGGATCACCACGAAGACCAACCGCTTCAAGGCGGCGCAGACCGACCGCATGATCAGCGAGTGGACCTACTGGTACGGCGCGAGCGACGCGCAGGGACTCACGGAGTTCGAGTTCTACGGCAAGCCCTGGGACAACTTCGCGATGTACGACTCGCTGTCGCCGATCAGGCACGTGACGAAGGTCCGCACGCCCACGCTGCTGGTGCAGAGCGAGGAGGACTTCCGCACGCCGATGGGGAATGCGGAGCTCTGGTTCATCGCGCTCAAGAAGCAGGGCGTGCCCGCCGAGTTCGTGCGCTACCCACGCTCGACGCATGAGCTGTCGCGCTCCGGTGAGCCGTGGCTGGTGGTCGACCGCCTGGGACGCCTGCGGCAGTGGTTCTCGTACTGGCTTGTGGACGGGAAGGGGGCAACGGCGACCGCCGCTGGTGGGGGGAACCGATAGCGCTTCGCGCCGCGGCCATTCGCCGGGACAACGGCGGAGGACTGCTGGACAGGATCGGGCAGGATTGCGGCACACCCATCGAGGCTCCTGGCCTGATGGGTGTGTCGTTTTCCGTCGGCGGTCACGGGTGGTACGGAACATGACCTGAACTACCGTGATGACCCTCCTTCGATCCATCGCCGTCGCGCTGTCGCTCTGCGCCTGCCGCGACTCCCAGCAGCTGTCGGCGGGCGAGGTCGCACCCTCGTCGGAACTGGCTGTGGCGACCGCTCCCAGCGCGCCGCTCACCGATCCCGATGCGAAGGCCGCGGCGGCCGAGATCGCCGCCGGCCATCCGTGGCTTGCGACGCGTCGGCTCGCGCCATTGCTGCGCGGTGCGAAGGCGAATTCGGCGGAGCTGCGGCTCGTGGCCGCGCGTGCTGCCGCCGCATGGGACGGATGGAGCGAAGTGGAGCGACTGCTCGCATCGCAGTCGTGGCTCGGCTCGCGCTTCGGCGGAGAGGGACTCGAGTTGCTGGCGCGCTCGGCACTTTCCAGGTCGGCCGACACGCTGGCGGTCGGGCGCGCACTGGCGGCGGTGAAGGCCGCGCCAGCGTCGCGCGCCCGCGCGATGCGCCTGGTGCTGCTGGCCCGCGCGCTCGATCGCCGCGAGGTGCGGGACAGTGCGCGCGCCACCTACGAGCGCGCAGCCGCGCAGCTCCCCGAGGTGCGCGACTGGCTGCTGCTGCGCGCCGCCGGCGTGCAGATGGACAGCGCCGCGCGATCGCGCCTCTATGCCGGCGTGCGCCTGCCTGCCGCGCGAACCCGCATTGCCAACACCGAGGCGCAGGCGCTCGAGCGCTTCGGCAATGCGGCCGCCGCCGCGCGCAAGTATGCGGCGCTCGGCGCCACGGTGTCGTCCATCAGGTTGCGCGCGATGGCGATTCGCGGTGACAGCGGACACGTGTCTCTCCTCAGGCGCGAGCTGCTCTCGTGGATGGAGGCGCATCCACAGGGCGTCGCCACCGACGTCCGCGCGGCGGTGGACGTGCTCGACAAGTACTTCACGCCGCTGTCGCCGCAGGACGAGCTGGTGCTCGCGCGTGCGGCACTCGGTGCGGGCCTCGCGGCGCGCGCGGTGACGGGCTTCGGCCGCGCGCCATCACTCGCGCAGTCGGATCGGCTCGCGTACGGACAGGCCCTCGCGAAGGTCGGCAAGCATCGCGAGGCGATCGCGCAGTTCGACTCGATCACCGACGCATCCGCGCTCGGCGCGCGCGCCGCCTATCAGCGCGCGCGCAGCCAGCTCGCACTCGGCGACGCCGCGGGCACGCGCGCCACGCTGCACGCCGCCACCGAGCGCTGGTCCACCCTCGCCGAGAGCGATGCAGCCCTCTTCCTGCTCGCTGACCTCACCACCGACGATGGCGACGAGGCTGGGGCACGCACGCTGTTCCGGACACTCGCGCAGAAATTTCCCGGCAGCCCGCGCGCGCCCGAGGCAAGCTTCCGGGCCGCGCTCCTCGGCTACGTCGCGCAGCCCTCGCGCGCGGTGGCAGCGGAATTCGACTCGGTTGCAGAGCGATTCCCGAAGTCTGACGAGCACCTGTCCGCCTCGTACTGGAGCGGTCGCGCGCTGGCTGCGTCCGGCGACAGCGCCGCCGCGCGCACGCACTGGGAGCGCATCATCGCACAGGAGCCCGCGTCGTACTACGCGCTGATGTCGTCGGCGCGGCTCGGGCGCCCGTGGGCAGCGCCAACCGACTCGGGAACGAGTATCGCTCCCGTTCAGCTGGCGTCGCAGCACGCGTTCGTGCGCCGCGTCGCGCTGCTGGACAGCCTGGGCATGGACGCCGAGCAACGGGTGGAGTTCGATGCGCTCGAGGAGGCATCGGGTGCTTCCGCCGCCTCGCTCCTGCCGGCGGCGGCTGCGCTTGCGGAGGCGGGGCAGGCTAGCCGGGCGAGCCGACTTGCCATTCGGGCGATCGAGGCCGGCGATCGCTCGCGCAGCGCCTACATGCTGGCGTATCCGCTGGTTCATGGCGAGGCACTGGTGACGCTCGCCACGAAGCGAAGCCTGGATCCCTGGCTGGTCGCCGCCCTCATTCGCCAGGAGTCCAGCTTCAACCCCCGCGCGGTGTCTGCCGCCGGTGCGCGCGGTCTGATGCAGGTGATGCCGGACGTCGGCCGCCAGCTGGGCTCCGCGCTCGGCTTCCCCGTATGGGATAACGCACTCCTGCTCGAGCCCGACGCGAACCTGGAGATGGGCACCGAGCACCTCGCGAACTTCCTGCGGCAGTTCGACGACCTCCCGCGCGCACTGGCCGCCTACAACGCCGGCCAGGCGCGCGTGCAGCGCTGGGCCAAGAAGTCCGGCAGCGCCGACGCCGAACTGTTCGCCGAGAGCATCCCCTTCGAGGAGACGCGGGACTACGTGAGGAACGTCCAGCGGAATCGGGCGATGTATGCGGTGTTGTACGAAAGGAAGTGATGGCGTGATGCAGGAAGGGCACACCAGACTCAGTCCGGTGTGCCCTTCCGCATTCCCTATTCCCTGATTCCCGATTCCTGTTTGCTGCAGTTCACCACCCCGGCGCCAGCTGGAATCCGAACACCCAGTTCTTCTTCGGACGCTGGAAGGGGTGCGCCACGTACGCCTCCACCACCATGTAGCCGAGCACGTTGATGCGCGCCGAGACACCGGTGCTGAACACCGGTACGCGCTCCACGCAGTTGAGGAACTGCGCCGCGGCCGCGTTGCGGCTCGCGCAGCTGGCCGGCGTCGCATCCGACGGCGACGTCGACCACCGCAGGCTCGGCGGCTGGTCGCCCGTGTAGGCGATGCCCGCGTCGAAGAACGGCGAGATCTCCGTGGGAAACACGGGGAAGTCGATCAGGCCGAACTCCCCGGTGCCGAACAGCGGGATCCGCATCTCCGCATTGAACACCCCGATGCGGCTGCCGAGCATCCGGTCGAACACCGGGCAGGTGGTCGAGCTCGCGCCCCCCGTCTGGCACTCGGTCACGTCGATCGAGCCGTAGCCGTAGCCGCGAATCAGCGTCTCCTCGCCCACGTAGATCGGGGAGAGCTGGTTGTAGTTGTCGGCGTCCTTTCCGTAGCGACCGTAGTGCATGCCGCGGATCGCGAAGGTCACCGGCCGCATGAACATGTACTTCCGGTAGTCGAGCAGCGCCGTCTGGAAGGTGATCTTGCCCATGGTGGGCGAGTACTCTGCGCGCCAGCGACCGCCGGCCACGGGACCCACGAAGGCGCTGAACGAGTTGTCGCCCACCAGCGCGATGGTCGGCTGTGCGTAGAAGATCGGCGGCGGCCCGGCGTCGGTCTGGATGGTGCGATCCACCACCTGGTTCCCGAGCACCGTCAGGATGTCACGCTGCTGGCTGAAGCCCAGCCGGGTGAGCGAGGCCCCGATCTCCACGCGTCGCGTGGTCGAGAAGGGATACGCCGCCGTCGCCTGCACCTGGTCCACGAAGATGCGCTGCAGGATCTGCTCGTACTTGATGCTGTCGATGCCGGCCTGCGTCTGCCCGCCGGAGATCAGCACGCCTCCCGTGAGGTACGGGATGTGCTCCGCCCCCACGCTCCAGTTGAGGCGATTCTTCAAATTCTGGTAGACCACCTGGCCACCGATGTCCTTCACGGTGCCGTTGGCCTGGATGGCGGCCACGATCTGCTGGTCGCTCAGCTGGTCCCCGAACAGGCCGGAGATGCCGCCCGCCACGCCGGTGCCGAATGGCCCGCTCGCCACGCCGAGGCTCGGCTGGCCGAGCGCATCGAGTGAGAAGCTTGGCTTGTAGCTCACCGTGCGGAAGTCCGCGACCTGCGGGAGTCCCGTGAGTGGATCCTTCAGGTAGCTCGTGACGGTCGCGCGACCAGCCACGTCGCCCGGGGGCAGGATGCTCGCCACCTGCGTCTTGAGCGTCGCGTCGACCAGCGGTCCGTGCGTGCGCGCCGAGTCGAGGCCGTGCACCGAGTAGCCCTGCTCCTGGAAGAGCGAGTAGAGCAGCCGCCCCGTGCGCGGCGCCACCGAGATCGCCGGCGAGATCGTCGTGATGCCGCTGACGCCAGTCGCCACGCGCGTGATGCGCTGGATGCCGGCGCTGCCGTCGATCGGCGCGCGGTAGATGTCCGGGAATCCGTCCTGGTCGGAGACGAAGAACACGTCGCGCCCGTCCGGCGAGTACTGCGGGTTGATGTGCTTGCCGCGCGCGAACAGGTTCAGCACGCGCACGCTGCCACCGTCGACCGGCACCATGCCGATCTGCAGCGCGGAATATGTGAACGACTCGAAGTTCGTGATGGGGCCGCGATCGGTGGCGAACGCGATGGTGCGCCCGTCGGGCGAGAAGGCAGGCTGCAGGTCGGCGAAGCGATCGTTCGTCAGCTGCTTCACGGCCTTCGTCGCGATCTCCATCGTATAGATGTCGCTCACGCCGCCGTTGACGCCCGAGAACGCGAGCGTCTTGCCGTCAGGGGACCACGCGACGGACGTCACCGCGCCCACGCCCGGGATCCTGATGCTCGACTCCACGTTGCCGTCGCGCGTGCGCAGGATCGCGATCTCGTTGTTGCCCTGCGCATAGACGACGAACGCGAACTGCTCGCCATCCGGCGACCAGGCGCCGGCGGAGTTGATGAAGCTGATCGCGTCGAAGTGCGGGTCGCTCGTGGGTCCGCCCAGCTTCTTGATCACGCGGCCGGTGATCGCGTCGGCCACGAACAGGTCGATGGTGAACAGGCCACGGCGCGCGAAGAACGCCACGAAACGCCCGTCGGGGCTGAGCGTGGGCGCGAGGTTCATGTCGCCCCCGCGCTTGCTCAGGCCGATCACCACGTCACTCAGCTCCTTCGGCTTCTGGCGGTCCGCCATCATCGGCTGGTAGAGCGCCTTGTTGGCCGCGATCCAGTCCTTCGACAGCGAGTCGCTCGACTCGCCAAGCACGCGCACCAGCGCCTGGTCCCAGCCCAGGCGCAGCGCCGCGCGGTAGACGTCCACCACGGCGCGATCGCCCCAGCGCCCGCCCACGTACGCCCACAGCGCCTGGCCGTAGCGATACGGGAAGAAGCGCGGGTCCGTGGTCAGCTGCTTGATGGTCGGGAACTTGTCGCGCAGGACCGCATCACGCATCCACATGGCGGTGAGCGGATCGTCACGGCCGAGCGAGAAGTATTCGGCCATGCCCTCGATGAGCCACAGCGGCAGCATGTTCAGCCGCGCCAGGCCACCACCGGAGGTCTCGGCGATGTTGTACTGGAAGACGTGCACGAGCTCGTGGCCGAGGACGTGATCGTCGTCGGCATACGAACCGGTGAACGGCATGATCACGCGCGTGCGCATGCCCTCGGTGACGCCGCCCGTCCCTTCCTCGGGCTGCTCGCCGATGACGTTCGTCTGCTCGAAGTCCGGATGGTCCGCGTACAGCACGATCGACTTGCGGTCGAAGGTGTGGCGGAAGCTGTCGGAGTGGCGCGTGTACCAACGCTCGGCCATGCTGCCGGCGTCGTGCACCTTCAGCGATTCACTCGGATAGAAGAACAGGTTGAAATGGTCGGTCCGCAGGATGCGCCAGTCGAACTTCTCGTACTGGACCTTGTTCCGGCCGAAGTACTGCGCGTGTGCGGAACCGGCGCCGGCGATGAGTGCGACGAGCACCACCGCTAGGCGAGCAGGACGAATCATTGAGCCCCCGCGGACGAGCCGCAGTTGGTGTCGTGCCGGCATCGGAGGCTGTTCGGACCGCTCCTCCTGGAGCGGCTGAAATCGGCAAGGGACATGCCGAACGCAGCCCGACGAGATTTCCCTGCGACCTGATACTCGGGTTCCCGGGTAAGGTGCCCCCCGGGAGACGGAAACGCCAATCCCGGCACTCTGGTGATTGCGAGTCCCAACCTGCCCTCGCACCTTGAACGTCACTTCCGTCCGTAGTGGAGAACACGGCTCGCCGCGCGCACCCCATCCAGATGCCAGAATCCCCTCCCGAGCCGGCCTACAAGACCACGTTCCTCGACCGCCACGGGCCGGACGGCGCGCACATCATGCGCCTGTTCTTCTACTCCACCGCCATCTCGGCGATGAGCATCCCCATGTGGGCGGTGATCGCCGACCAGCGCATGCGCTGGGACAACGACCTGTGGGAGCTCGCGTGGGTGCTCGACGTGGTGATCACCACCTGGGCATTCGCCACGCTGGGCGCGCTCGAGCTGGTGGACAAGGCAGGCAAGGGATTCCTGGCCTTTCTGTGGCCGAGCGGCGAGAGCACTCCATATGAAGAGAGCTACAGCTACGAGCAGTCGCTCGTGATGCAGGGGAACGTGCCCGCCGCGCTCGAGTCCTTCGAGGGCCACATCGCCGCGGATGCCACGAGTGTTCCGGTTCGGCGAAAGGCGGCTGAGCTCTACGCGGGCGAGGGAGCGAACCCGCGCCGGGCCGCGGAGCTATTCAGGGAGATCCAGCGCCTGCCCACGGTGAGCGCCGGCGACGACATCCACGCGTCGAACCGGCTGGCAGACCTCTACCTCGGTCCCCTGGCCGAGCCGGGGCGGGCCCTCGTGGAGCTCCGCCGTATCATCGATCGCTATCCGGACAGCACGCAGGCAGGCCACGCGCGCGCCCACATCATGGACCTCAAGCGTCGGCTTCAGGGCGACGATTCCGCTTCACCTCTCCCCGCCGCTTCTTCTGAGTGAGCCGCTCCTCCTTCGAGGCGCGCGTGGGTTTGGTCTTCCTGCGCGCCTTCGGGATCATGAGCGCCGCCCTCACGATGTTGGCCAGCCGCTTCTCGGCTTCCGCCCGGTTCTGGCCCTGGCTCCGGTGCTCGCTGGACACCACCCGAAGCATCCCCTCGGAATCCAGGCGCCGCACCAGCTTCCGCTTCAGGCGCTCGCGGGTCTCGTCATCGACCGCCGTGGAGTTCGGCAGGTCCCAGAGCAGTTCGATCCGGGTGGATGAGGTGTTCACGTGCTGGCCACCGGCCCCGCCGCTCCGGGTGGCCCGGTGGGAGAGCTCGTGGCGGGGAATACTCACCTGTTCATTGACCGGCAGGACTTCCTCGGTCATGACGCGCGAAACCCGGGACCCATATTGATCGTCCTCACAGTGCAGAATGCGATATAATTGAAGGCGTTCGATATCCTGCACTTTGCAAGACCCCCGCCCGTGCGACTTCCCCTCCGCTCCACCGACGCCCGCGTCCTCGCCATGCTCGACCCCCGCAACTTCCTGCGGTGGGTCTACATGGGACGCATGTCGATCGCCAGCGCGATCTTCATTGCGGCTGTGTCCGTCTGGACGCGCGAGGACACCGACACCGGCAAGCTCCTCGTCGCCTCCCTCGCCTTTGCGGTCACCACCGTCGCGACCGCCGCGAGCCTCACCTACAGTGAAATATACCGGCGCCAGCCCAGCGCCACATTCCTCTACCTCCAGTCCGTCTTCGACCTCCTGCTCGTCACGGCGGTCGTGCATGTCACGGGCGGCAGCGTCTCGCAGTTCTCGGCGCTCTACATCCTGGTCATCGCCGCGGCCACCCTGCTCCTCCCGGTGGGGGGCGGCCTCCTCGTGGCCGCGTTCGGCAACGTCCTTTACGTCGCCGACGTCATCTGGGGAGTCGACACCACGCTCTCCGTGGCGGTCTGGCTCCAGCTGGCGGTGTTCGCGTTCGTCGCCCTCGGCAGCGCGTACCTCAGCGCCCAGCTCCGCAGCGCCGGCGCCTTCACGCAGGAGCTGCTGGTCCAGGAGCTGGCCCACGCGCGGCTGCAGGCCGAGGAGATCCTCCGCAACATCCGCAGCGGCGTGCTCACGGTGGACAGCGAGTGCCGCCTGCTCTACGTGAACCCCATGGCCGAGCAGCTGCTCGGCATCGACCTGGTGGAGAAGATCGGCGAGCCGATCCTCGAGGCCATCGCCAGCACCGCCCCCGAGCTCGCGCAGGCGATCCACCGCTCGGTGCGCGAGCGCATCCGCACCACGCGCGCCGAGGGAATCATCTCCACGGTGCGACGCCGCTTCCCGGTTGGCGTGACTACCACGTACACCGAGGGCAACGCCGCCGACGGCACCGGCCGCACCGCCACCGCGATCTTCCAGGACATCTCCGACCAGAAGCGCATGGAGTCGCTGCGGCTGCGCGCCGAGCGGCTGGAAGGCATCGCGGAGCTCAGCGCGTCGCTCGCGCACGAGATCAAGAATCCGCTCGCCTCCATCCGCAGCGCGGTGGAGCAGCTGTCGCACCGCCCGCAATCGGGCGACGACGAGAAGGCGCTCATGAGCCTCGTGCTGCGTGAGTCCGATCGCCTCTCGCGGCTGCTCTCGGAGTTCCTGGACTTTGCGCGCGTGAGCGTGACGCGAACGTCGCCGGTGGACCTCGCGTCCCTGGCGCGCGGCGCGGCGGGCCTGGCCGGCGCGCATCCCGACAAGAAGGAGGGCGTGCGCGTGACGTGCGCCATCCCGGTGGGCATCGACGTCACCGTGCAGGGCGACGAGGACCTGCTGCATCGCGCGCTGTTCAACCTGCTGCTCAACGCGGTACAGGCGTCGCCCGCCGACGGTGAGGTGAAGCTCGAGGTGGCGGCGGTGGACCAGCAGGCGCTGCCCGACGCGGTGCAGTTCGAGGGTGGCGCCATTTCCATGCGCGTCACCGACCAGGGCAGCGGGATTCCCGCCGAGATTCGCGACCGCCTGTTCGATCCCTTCTTCACCACCAAGCCGGGCGGCAGCGGTCTCGGGCTCGCGATCGTGCATCGCGCCATCGAGGCGCACCAGGGCCTCGTGTACCTCGACACCAACCCGAACGGCTCGCGCTTCACCATCGTGCTCCCGCAGGCCAGCCCCATCTCCCCTCGCACCCTCCCCACGTGAACACTCCCCGCGCCGACGACCGCACCAGCGTGCTCGTGGTGGACGACGAATCGGGCATCCTCGAATCCCTCGGCATCCTGCTGCGGAACGAGGGCTTCAACTGCACGCTCGCGCATGGCGGCAAGAAGGGCCTCGAGCTGATCGAGTCGATGACGCCCGACATCGTGCTCACCGACGTGCGCATGCCGAGCATCAGCGGCGTCGAGATCCTCTCCGCCACGCGCGCGCAGCATCCGGACTGCCCGGTGATCCTGATGACCGCGCAGGCCACCCTGCAGTCGGCCATGCAGGCGGTGAACGAGGGCGCCTTCTACTACATCCAGAAGCCCTTCCGCAACGACGAGCTGCTCGCGATCCTCCGCCGCGCCGCCGAGCATCGCAAGCTGAAGACGGAGAACAAGTCGCTGCGCCAGGAGATCCGCCGCCGCGACCACACGCTCGGCGACCGGCCGGTGGGCACGAGCAAGTCGTGGCTCGACATCCTGCGCCTGTCGGAGACCGTGGCGCCCACGGAGAGCACGGTGCTCATCCAGGGCGAGTCGGGCACCGGCAAGGAAGTGATCGCGCGCTACATCCACCAGCTGTCGAACCGCACCGAGGGGCCCTTCCTCTCGATCAACTGCGGCGCGCTGCCGGAGAGCCTGCTGGAGAGTGAGCTGTTCGGCCACGTGAAGGGCTCGTTCACGGGCGCCACCAAGGACAAGGCGGGACTCTTCACCGCGGCCAAGGGGGGCACCTTCTTCCTGGACGAGATGGGGGAGACCACGCCGGCCACGCAGGTGAAGCTCCTGCGCGTGCTGCAGCATCGCGAGGTGATCCCCGTGGGCGCCACCGAGGCGATCCCGATCGACACGCGACTGGTGGCCGCTACGAATCGCGACCTGGAGGAGGACATCAAGGCGGGGCGCTTCCGCAGCGACCTCTATTACCGCCTCAACGTCATCAACATCCATTTGCCGCCGCTGCGCCATCGCTCGGAGGACATCCCGCTGCTGGTGGAGCACTTCATCCATCGCATCGCCGAGCAGCGGCAGGAGCCGGTGAAGCAGGTGGACGCCGACGTCCTCGAGGTGCTGCAGGCGTACCAGTGGCCGGGCAACGTGCGCGAGCTGGAGAATGCGCTGGAGCGCGCGGTGATCCTCACCGCCGGCGACACCATCACGCTCGAGGCGCTGCCGGTGCGCGTCACCGAGCGAAAGGCCGAGCCGCTGGTGCAGGCGCGCACGCCCACGAATCCCACGCTCGAGGCCATCGAGCGCGCGTACATCACCTGGGTGCTGCAGAGCGAGGGCGGCAACAAGAGCCGCGCCGCGGAAGTGCTGGGCATCGATCCGTCCACGTTGTATCGCAAGCTCTCCCGCTACGGAGTCGAGCAATGAGCTCGGTCGCCATGAAGACCCGCACCCGCACGCCGATGGATCGCGAGCGCGTGGTGCTGTCGGTGCTGATCCCCGTCTACAACGAGCTGGACACCATCCGCACCATCCTCGACCAGGTGCACGCCACGCCGATCCGGAAGCAGGTGATCTGCGTGGACGACTGCTCCACCGACGGCACGCGCGAGAAGCTCGCCGAGCTGCGCGATGCGGGGCTGATCGACAAGTTGCACCTCCAGCCGAACAACCAGGGGAAGGGCGCGGCCATCCGGCAGGCGCTCGCGCTCTCCACGGGCGACATCGTGATCGTGCAGGACGCCGACCTCGAATACGACCCCGCCGACTGGCCCGTTCTGCTCGAGCCGATCCTGGATGGCCGGGCGGACGCGAGCTTCGGCAGCCGCTTTTTGGGTGGCCCGCATCGCGTGCTCTACTTCTGGCACTCGATCGGCAACCGCATGCTGACCACGTTCAGCAACATGATGACGAACCTCAACCTCACGGACATGGAGACCTGCTACAAGGCCATGCGTGGGGACCTCGCGCGCTCGATCCTTCCGAGGCTCACCGCCGATCGCTTCGGCTTCGAGCCGGAGATCACGGCGCGGCTGGCGAAGGCGGACGCGCGCATCTACGAGGTGCCGATCAGCTACGCGGGCCGCACCTACGCGGAGGGCAAGAAGATCGGCTGGCGGGATGGCGTCGCCGCATTCTGGCACATCGCGAAGTACAGCCTCGGCGCATGACGCGCCGCCGGTGGTGGGCGCTGGCGCTCTCGATCGCGGTGCTGGCGCTGCTGTCGTCGTTCACGTCGCTGCGGAACGGCTTCACGTACGACGACATCTACATCATCCAGCAGAACCCCAAGCTGCACGCGCTCGGGGGATGGTGGCGCCTGTTCGGGCAGACGTACTGGACGGAAGCGTATGGCGGGGATGGCTACCGGCCGATGACCATGCTGTTCTTCACGCTCGAGTGGGCGGCGGGGAAGGGCGCGCCGCTCGTGTTCCACATCGCGAACGTGCTGATGTACGTCGCGCTGAGCGTGTCGGTCTTCTGGCTGGCGGGCATGCTGCTGCCGGAGGCGGGGGCGTGGATCGCGGCTGCCTTCTTCGCCGTGCACCCGGTGCACGTGGAGGCGGTGGCGAACACCGTGGGCCAGTCGGAGCTGCTGGTGGGACTGGCGCTCACGCTGGCGACGGGACTCTACATTCGCGACCGCCAGCGCGGGCCGCTCACCATGGGCACCGCCGCGGGAATCTGCGCGCTGTTCGCGGCGGCGCTGTTCGCCAAGGAGCACGCCATCGTGCTCCCCGGGTTGATCGTGGTGGCCGAGCTGCTCGCGGTGCCCAGGGATGAGGCGGTGTCGCTGCGCCGGCGCGCGGTGGCGTTGCGTCCCCTGATGCTGGTGATGGTGCTGGTCGCCGCCGCCTACCTGCTTGCGCGCTCGCGCGTGCTCGCGGGTGGGCTGTCGGGGTTCGCGCCGTACGTTCCCTTCCAGTCGCTCAAGCTCTCGAACGGGAATCGCATCCTCACGATGTTCGGTGCGGCGCCGCAGTGGATCCGCCTGCTCTTCTGGCCCGAGACCCTGCGCAGTGAATACGCGCCGCCGCTGATCGACATGGCGGAGGGCCCGAGCCTGCTGCAGCTGCCCGGCGTGCTGATGATCTTCGGGCTGCTCGCGCTGGCCATCGCCTGCTGGAAGCGGCATCGCCCGGTGGCGTTCGGGATCGGCTGGTTCGTGGTGGCCCTGTCGCCGGTGAGCAACTTCTTCATCCCCGCGGGCTTCATCATTGCGGAGCGCACGCTGCTGCTTCCGAGCGTGGGCTTCGTGATTGCGGTGGCGTACGGTGTGTCGGCGCTGGTGGCCCGCATGACGCGCGATGGCGTGCCCGCGCGGCGGGTCGCCGGGTGGACCACGGCGACTGTCGTGCTGCTGCTGGCGCTGGGGGTGGTGCGCAGCGCGACGCGCGCGCCGGTGTGGAAGGACAACGACACCTTCTTCCGGCAGGCGGTGATCGACGCGCCCGACAGCTATCGGGCCAACTACATGCTGGGCGCGTGGCTGTTCCAGCTGCACCGGAAGAGCGAGGGCGAGGTGTACTACCGCCGCGCGCTCAAGCTCTTTCCGTACGACCCCTTCATGGCGTACAACCTGGCGGAGCAGTATCGCGCGGTGGGGATCTGCGAGCCCGCGGAGAAGCTCTATCGGTGGGCCTGGCAGCTCGACCCCTTCTTCAACAAGGGACGCGCCGGCCTCGCGTGGTGCCTGCTGGTGAACTACAAGTTCGACGAGGCGAAGCACGAGGCCCTGGAGGGGATTCGCTCGGGCGGCAACGTGCGGCAGCTGCGCGCGCTGATCCACACGGCGGACAGCGCGAAGGCTGGATTCGCGCGGCATGGCATCGTGCTCGATTCCACTGGCAAGTTGCCAGAGCGCTGGCGAAATGCGAGCGCGCCGGTGGTATCCCCGGGGAGCACGAAGCCACTAAATCCTTGACACGTCAGGACTTGATGACCGGGTGCCGAGCGGACCCGGCATTGCACTACGGCTCTCCGATTTTGACGCCTGTCCATCAACCTCCGGAGCGAATCCATGCTGCGCACTCGTAAGGGCTTCACGCTGATCGAACTGTTGATCGTGGTCGTGATCATCGGCATCCTTGCCGCGATCGCGATCCCGAAGTTCGCGAACACCAAGTCGAAGGCGTACATCACCGCCATGAAGTCCGACCTCAAGAACCTGACGACCGCTGAGGAGGCGTTCTTCTCGGATTCGGCGAAGTACACGACCAGCACGACCGCGATCAACTTCAAGGAGTCCACGGGCGTGAACCCGCCGACGATCGTGACGGGCGCGGGCTTCTGGACGGCGACGGTGTCGCACTCGCAGCTCTCCGGCAAGACCTGCGGCATCGGCGTGAACACCACGAACCCGACGGTCACCACCGCGGGCGAGGGCGAGCCGGCGTGCAATTGACCTGACGCGGGTGCTTCGCACCGGCGCCAGGTCGTCCTGAGCGACAGCGAAGGATCCTCCCTGTCATCCTGAGCGACAGCGAAGGATCTGCCGTTCGCCGCCACTGAAACAACCAAACAGCAACAGCCTTGAGCCACGGGTTGCACTGAGCCGCTGCGCGGCTGACACTGCCCACTGATGACAGTGATGGCAGTGATGCGCCTGCGCAGCAGGCGCCAGTGCGACCCGTGGCTCAAGTCAGTTGCAGTTGAGGCAGTTTCAGTTGGTGGGCGACACCGAGCGACCTGCGTAACCACGCCCCACCCCGCAACACTCCGGTGCCGCACCAGGCACCAGACGACGACAGGTTCCCGCATGCGCCGCGGACTCTCGCTCGTCGAACTGCTCGTCGCTCTCGTGCTGCTCGCCATCGGCCTGCTCGGCATCACCGCGAGCACCGCACTCGCGCTCCGCCGCCAGGCCCAGGGCACGCGCGAGCACGAAGCCGCCTCACGCGCCTGGCGCCGCCTCGAACACCTCCGGTCGCTCGGCTGCACCCCCTCCACCGGCTCGGCCGACGACGGACGCATCGCCGAACACTGGCGCGCCCGCAGCGCCGGGCGCTCGCGCGAGCTCGAGGCGACCACGAGCACCCGCACCACGCGAGGCACCCGCGAGCGTACGCTCACCACCGAGGCGCCATGCTGAGGCGCGGCTACGCTCCACGCCGCGGCAACACGCTGGTCGAAGCGCTCATCGCGCTCTCGCTCTTCGGTCTCGTCGGCGCGGCCATCGCCAGCGCCAGCCTCCACGAGCAGCGCGTGCTCGATGCGCTTGCCCGCTCGTCGCAGTCCCGCGCACAGGTCGACGCCGCCGTCGATGCCCTCGCCGCGTCTCTCCTCGCCATCGACGCGGCCGACATCGTCGGGACCACCCGCGACAGCGCGGTCGAAATCGAATCCACGCTGCTCGCGGGCCTCGCCTGCGCCGCGAGCGCGAGTGAAGTCGTCGTCGCCATTCCCACCACCCCGGGCACCGCGACTCTCGGCACGGCCAACACGCCGCCGGAGAACGGCGACGACATTCGCTGGCTCGCCGGCACCGGAGGGCGACAGCGCTGGCATGCCGGCGCCGTAACCGGCGCCGCACGCTCGGGCAACCGCTGCGACGGCAGCGACACCACCGAGTGGCGACAGCCGGCATCCGCACGCTGGATCATCAACCTCGTCCGCACCGACAGCGCCGACACGCCCCCCGCCGTCGGCGACATGGTGCTCATCCGCCGACGAGCGCGATGGTCACTCTACAAGGCCTCGGACAAGAGCTGGTGGCTGGGCTGGCGCGGATGGAACGGGGCACTCGGTCGCTTCGACGTCATCCAGCCCGTGGCCGGGCCCCTCGCACCCTACAGCAGCGACCCCTCGAAAACCGGCTTCCACCTCTCGATCCATGACTCGACCGATGCGCCGCTCGCGCTTCCGCTGGCTGATCCATCCGCTGCGCGCCGCATCGAGGTCACTGCGCGCTCGCCTGCGCCGCCGCCATCGCGCGACCTGGCGGGCTCTCTACCTCTCGGCTTCACGCTCGGCGACTCGGCCATGGCGGTGATCGCCCTGCGCAGCCACCGGTGAGGCGGCGCCGGGGCATCGCACTGCCCATCGCCCTGCTGGTGCTCGCCGTGTCGTCGGCCCTCCTCGCCGCGGCGTGGTGGACCAGCCTGCACGCGATGGACGCCGCCCGCCGCACCCAGGGAGTCCACGCCAGCGCCGCACTGGTGGACCTCGCGATCTCGCGAACGCTGGCCGAATGGGATACGACGGCCCGCCTGGCGGACGCAGTGCGCGGAACAGTGGAGCTCGGGCCCGTCGCCGGTTCCAGCGCCTCGGCACGACGCTGGATCACGCGCGCGAGCGCGACGACCTGGTGGCTCACCGTGGAGGCGGTCGCTCTTGTGGACTCCGGCGGATCGAACGCGCGCGCCCGCAGCACTGCGGCGCGCCGCCGCGCCGCGCGCATCATCGAGTGGCGCGCGCCTACGTCCGCCGGAGACTCACCGCTCACGGTGCGCGGCCAGGTGACGTCGGCAGCTGATGCCCTGGTGACCGCGACGGATGCCGACGTCCCCGCATGCGACTCCCGCCCCGTGAAGCCCATCACGGCGACCGATACAGCGTCATCCCCGCCCGACAGCGTGGGCGGCCTTTCCTGGCCGGAGCTGGCCGCGCGCGCAGGGGCATCGTTCGAGGCGCCGTCGCTCGATGGGCGGACCATCTGGTGCCTGGGCCAGGGCTGCGTGGCGCCCGGCTCGATCGTGCTCGTGAATGGCAGTACCACCATGAGCGAAGGCTCGGGAACCGGCATCCTCATGGTGAATGGTGACCTGCGTCTCAGACCGCCCTTCGCCTTCAATGGTATGATCGTGGTGCGAGGGAGCGTGGAGGCCGGCGCGGTGCACCTGAAAGGGGCGCTCGTGGCGAGCGGACCCATCAACCTTATGTCCGGCTTCGAGTTACAACGTTCGAGCTGCACGCTCCTGGCGCTTTCCCGGCAGTTTGGGCGAGTGGCGCCAGTCTCTCGCTGGGGCTGGATCGAGCTCCCCTGAGCGCTGCGATGCCGCAGCGTGACGAGCGCTGCCTTGTTACCTGCAGTCGGGTCGGTCGTAATTCGGCGGAGGGACCGGACGCTCGGTCCCACTTCGAAAGCGGGCTGTGACGCTCTTGCCATACGCTAGTCAAGTTCAAGCGTGGCAATTCATAAAGCCGCTCGCTTAAAGCCCGTTGACAGGTAGGGGAGCGCCCCTTCAACTTCGCGCTCCCGCTTGCGTCCCTCCGCAGTCCTCCTCTATCGCGGTGCGCGCCGGTTACCGGCCGCGACTGGGTCCCTACCATATGGCTCTCTTCGGTCGCAAGAAAACTACGGTTGGCCTGGACATCGGCTCCGGACTCATCAAGGTGGTGGTCATCGACCACTCCAAGAGTGAGCCAGAGCTCGTGCGAGTCGCCGTGCATCCCCTCCTCCCCGATGCCATCGTCGAGGGCGAAGTCATGGATCCGGGGATCGTCGCGGAAGCCATCCAGGCGGCCCTCGCCGCGGCTGACGTCAAGACGAAGCAGGTCGTGACCGCCGTGGGCGGCCGCGACGTGATCATCAAGAAGATCCAGATCGAGCGCGTCAAGGAGCAGCAGGCGCGCGAGCTGATGCGCTGGGAGGCGGAGCAGCACGTCCCCTTCGACATGGAGTCGGTGGAGCTGGATTTCCAGATCCTCGACCCGGACGACGAGGGGCTCGAGATGAGCGTGCTCCTCGTGGCGGCCAAGCGCGAGCTGATCGAGTCCAAGATCCGCATCCTCACCGACGCCGGCCTGGAGCCCGCGCTGGTGGACGTGGACGCCTTCGCGCTGCACAACGCCTTCGAGCTGAATCACCCCGATGCCATGCAGGGCGTGGTGGCGCTGGTGAACATCGGCCACGAAGTGACCAACATCAACATCCTCGAGGAGGGTGTTCCCGTCCTCACGCGAGACCTCACCGTCGGTACCCGGCGGTTCGCCGAGGACCTGCAGCGTGAGCGCGGGCTGTCGCCGGAAGAGGCGCAGGGACTCGTGCAGGGGATGGATCGCTCGCCGCACCTGGATGCCGTGGTTCCCGGGCGCGGTGAGGAGATCGCCGTGGGCATCGAGCGCGCAGCCGCGTTCCTCTCGGCCAACTCCCGCAGCGGAAGCCAGGTCTCGCACATCTACCTGTGCGGTGGCGGCTCCCGGATTCCGGGGATCGGCGCGATGCTGGCAGATCGCCTAAGACTTCAAGTGGAGGGGGCCAACCCCTTGGCAAACTTGCACGTGCGTGACGGCGCCCTCGAGTCGCTCGTCACTGATGAAATCGCGCCGCTTCTGATGTTGCCCCTTGGGCTGGCGCTTCGGCAGGTTGGCTGAGGCATGGCATCATGATCGAGATCAATCTCCTCCCAGGCGCCAAGAAAAAGGTCCGTCGCAGCGGCGGTGCGGGGTTCAATCCCCGTGCGGCGTTCGCGAAGGTCTCCGAGCGCGTCAAGGACAAGTACCTCGCCAGCGGCGTGGGCGCGGGCATCGTGGGCATCGGCGCCGTGGCGTTCATGTTCCTCACCGCGCACAGCAAGCAGGTGGGGCTCGAGACGCGGCAGGACAAGGCCGTGAAGGACTCGACGCAGTATGCCACCCTGCTCGCCGACCGCGCGCAGTGGGAAGCGCGACGCGACACGGTGGTGCGCCAGCTCAACATCATCCGCGCCATCGACGACGACCGCTTCATCTGGCCGCACATCATGGCGGCGGCGAGCGAGAACCTGCCGCCGTACACCTGGCTCACTTCCATCACGTATGGGGGCACCCCGCAGGGCACGGTGAACGTGCTCGCGGCGCCCAAGCCGCCCGCGCCCGCTGCCGTCGCCCCTGGTGACACGGCCGCCGCTGCCGCTGCCGCCGCTGCCGCCGCCAAGGCGCCGCCCAAGAAGAAGAAGGACTCGGGCGTCATCCCGCTCGACACCATTCACGTTCGCATCCTCGGCCGCACCGTCGACATGCAGGCGCTCACGCGCTACATGCGTGACCTCGAGGCCTCGCCCTTCCTCGGCTCGATCCAGCTCACCAAGACGGAGCCGGCCGTGGACGGTGGCCGCGACGTCACGCAGTTCGAGCTCGAAGCCGTGTACACGCGACCCACTCCCGCTGAAGTGAAGCGCGTTCCCGTTGCGCTCTCGGTGAAATAGATGGCACTCCTCCCATCCAATCCGCGCGACCAGTTGATGGCGCTGATCGTCGTCCTCGCACTCGGCGGCGCCGGCGCCTACTGGAACTTCGTGTACTCGCCGCAGGAGATCACCCTCGACGCGCTCGAGCAGCACGTGGATTCCCTGGAGCAGCGCAATGCGCAGACCCAGGCCGACGTGAAGCGCGGCACCGCCGCATCGTTCAAGGTGCAGGCGGAGGCGCTCTCCCACGACCTGGCGCTCATGCGGCAGCTGGTCCCGTCGGAGAACGAGGTGCCGGTGCTGCTCGAGCAGGTGTCGACGGCTGCGCGTCGCGCGGGCCTCGACCTCTCCGACGTGGCGCCCGACGTCAACCAGATCGGCGACAACTTCGACGCCCAGCGCTACAAGATCGGCGTCACGGGTTCCTACCATAACATCGCCGCGTTCCTCACGAACGTGGGATCGCTCCAGCGGATCGTGGCGCCGATGAACCTGGCGCTGCTGCCCACCTCGCGGAACGTGCCGGTCAACCAGAAGAACAAGTTCGTCGCGATCCTCGACGCCAAGCTCCAGATCCAGACCTACGTCTCCCACGCGCCCGGCCAGTCCAAGCTGCCGCCGCCGGTGGAGAAGAAGCCATGAGGCCGTCCGCCGTGCGCAGTCTCCTGATTTCCGCCTGCGTCGTGCCCGCGGCGCTGCTGGTCGCCGGTGCGCAGTCCGCGCCGCCGATCGGCTCGGCCATCGGCGCGGCCAAGCGCGCCGCCAAGGCCACCGATGGTGCCGTGATCGCGCAGCAGAACGGCGACGAGAAGGTTGCGCCGCCGAAGGGCGTGAAGGGCGCGCCTCCCACGGCGCCGGTCACTGCCGGCGCTGCTGGTGTCGCGGGCAAGGCCGACCCCAAGGCCATCCCCGGCATCGCGCCGCTCACGCGCGAGGTGTTCGACTACGACCGCAGCGGGCGTCGCGACCCATTCGTCTCGCTGCTCGCCTCCGGTGACCTGCGTCCCGCGCTCGCCGACCTGCGGCTGGTGGGCGTGCTCTACGACATGAGTGGCAAGCGTCCGGTGGCGATCATGCGCGACCTGACCACCAAGCAGCAGTACCGTGCGCTGATCGGCCAGCTCGTGGGGCGCATGCGCGTCGTCATGATCAAGCCGCGCGCCGTGATCTTCTCGATCGAAGAGTTTGGATTCAATCGCCGGGACTCCCTGGTGATGGGTGATACGTCAAAGGTGAGGATCCCATGAAGCGTTCGCTGATGGTCGTCTCCGCATTCCTCGTCGGCCTGGCGGCTGCGCCCCGCGCGCATGCCCTGCCGGTGGACGAGGGCGCCGTGACGAGTCTGAGCATCCAGCCCTCCTCCGGTCGCGCCGACGTGGTCGTCGGCGTGGATGGGGCGGTGCGGGTGCAGGACTTCGTCATGCACGGACCGGAAAAGATCGTGCTCGACATCACCGGTGCCTCGCTCGGCATGGCCAATCGTGGCTATGACCGCGTGGCGCGCGGTGGCATCGTGGACGTGCGCTACTCCCAGTTCCGCCGGAACGTGGTGCGGGTGGTGGTGACGCTCGATTCGCCGCACCGCTACACGGTGTCGCAGCAGGATGGCGCCGTGCACCTCTCGATCGAGACCGAGCGCACCGAGTTCGCCTCGTGGCGCACCGGTGGCGACGGCAACGCCCGCGTGGCCGTTCACGTGGACGAGCAGGCCGCCGTGATCCCGCAGGGCGACGCGGGCGACCGCGCCAGCACGCCCGACCAGAAGGATCCCAAGGCGCAGTTCACCGCGCTCACCGGCCCGCTGTTCCAGCAGTCCACGCAGCCGCGCATCACGATCGCCTTCCAGGATTCGC
This sequence comes from Gemmatimonadota bacterium, assembly GCA_028287305.1. GTDB lineage: Bacteria > Gemmatimonadota > Gemmatimonadetes > Gemmatimonadales > Gemmatimonadaceae > JAQBPX01. Next base: position 412,302 of record JAQBPX010000038.1, on the reverse strand, counting down.
CGATCGCCGACGTGCTCTCCGCCTTCGCGGCGTTCTCGGGACGCACCATCATCCCGGCCAAGGACGTGAAGGGGCAGGTCACCGCGGAAATCGCCGACAAGCCCTGGGACGTGGCGATGCGCGCGATCCTCAACGCGAACGGCTTCGACGCCCGCGAGGATGCCGAGGGCATCATCGTGGTGGACACCTACGAGTCGATCGCGACGCGCGGGCTCAGCGAGCCGCTGCTCACGCGCACCTTCCGCCTGAACTACACGCGGGCCTACTCCGCGGCGGGCCCGGTGCGCGAGCGCCTCTCGCGCCAGTGCGTGGTCCCGAGCACCAACACCGCCAACAACAACGCCAACAACGCGGCGAGCGGCAACGCCGGCGCGAGCGCCAACCCCGGCACGCCCGCCGCGACCGGCGGCAATGCGCCCACGTCGCAGACCGGCCTTGCCGTCACCACGGACCTGCGCTGCCCGCAGCGCGGCGCCGTGACGGCTGACTCGCTGACCAACTCGATCTCGATCACCGACGTCGCGCGCAACATCGAGGCGCTCGAGGCTTACGCCCGCTCGCTCGACCTGCGCCAGCCGCAGGTGAACATCAAGGCGAAGATCATCCTGGTGGATCGCACGCAGCTCGAGGCGCTCGGCATCAAGTACGACCTCGGCACGAACGACCACTTCTTCAATACGCTCGTCCCGCGCCTCGACTCCACCGGCGCGGCGATCACGACCACGGGCGCCGGCATCTTCAACCTGGGCGGCAGCGCGCTGGCCGCGCTCGCCAATGCATCCGGTGTCATCCCGAACGCGGCGCTGCAGCTGGTCTACTCGGCCGCGCTCGGCAAGTACAACCTCACGAGCTTCCTCGAGGCCCTGCAGGACGTGTCGCTCCTCGACGTCCAGGCGGAGCCGAGCGTGACCACGCTCAACAACCGCACGGCGGACCTCTCGGCCGGTACGCAGGTCCCCATTCGAGTCGTGGAGGCGGGGTCCGGAACGGGCGCACGCGCCACGGTGTCGTTCCGGCAGACCGGTGTGGTGCTCCAGGTCACGCCGCAGATCACGAACAACCGGCAGATTCTCATGAGCATCCACGCCGAGAATTCCGACGTGCAGTTCCAGTCGGGCGACGTGGGCGCGGTGTTCCCGACGCAGAGCGTCAACAACGAGATGCTCGTGGCGGATGGCGAAACGGCCGTGGTCGGTGGCCTGACGCAGACGCGTGTGTCAGTGACGAAATCCGGAATCCCGGTGCTGGTGGACCTTCCGTTCATCGGTCGCCTGTTCGGCGTGACGAACAAGCAGGAAACCAAGCGTGACCTGCTGATCCTCATCACGCCGCATATCATCGACGAGGGGGAAGCGCCGGCGCCGCCGGTCATTCCCCCGACTGTACGCTGACCCTGGCGTGCGTGGAGTAACGTGATGCGAATCGTTCATTATCGGCTTGCCGCCCTCGCGGGCGCCATCGCCATCATTCTCAGCTGCGACTCGGGTGCGCCCACCGAGCCGGTTGCCTTCGGTGGAACGCCGTCCGGAAGCGGGACGGGCACCACCACGACCGGCAAGGGCGGCACCGACCTGTCGAAGCCGACCGTGTCGATCGACACGCCCGCCACGGGGCTGCTCGTCAACACGGGCGACTCGATCCTGGTCGTCGCCAAGCTGCATGACGACAAGGCGCTGGCCGGCGTCGAGATCACGGGGCTGACCTACAAGGGCAGCGCCGCGCTCGGCACGCTGGTGAAGACGGTCCGCTACAGCCCCGTGCTGGCGCCCTCGGGCGGCGACATCTTCCGGGCGGGGCTTCGCGACACCCTCGTGCGCCGCTACCTGAAGCCCGCCGTGCCGGTCGACACGTCGCTCGACAGCCTCGTGATCCAGGCGGTCGTGTTCGACTCCGCCGGCAACACGGACACCGTGTTCAAGCGCGTCAACATCGTCGCCGGACCGCGCGTCACGCTGCTCAGCCCGGCCGCCGGTGATTCCGTGCCTGCGGGCGTCGGCCTCTCGATCGCGGCGCGTGCCACGTCGAATGACGGCGTCGCCTCGCTCAGCGTGCACGTGGTGGGTGAGGCCAACTGGCCCACGAAGCTCGACACCACCATCAAGTCGTCGTTCACCGGCGCGAACACGCGTGAAGTGAATGTCTCGGGCACCGTTCGCATCCCGATCGATGCGCCCGTGCGCGGCCGCATCACCGTCACCACCGACGCGGTGGACATCAACCGCCAGCCCGGCGCCACTGCACCGCTGGTGGTGATCGTGCGCAGCGGCAGCAGCGCGCAGCCCCGCGTCACGCAGGAAGTGCTCTCGCGCTCGGAGATCACCGACTCGGTGATCGTCTCCGCCGCGGGCGACGGCATTCGCATCGTGGGCTTCGTGGTCACCGACAGCGCCGGCCGCCTGATCAAGCGCGACAGCGTGACGCTGCCGCAGCCGTTCACCTCGAACGCCCGCGTGCAGCTGCCGCTCAACCTGGCCACCACGGACCAGGGGCGCCGCGTGCAGGTGTCGAGCTTCGCCTACGACCAGTCCGGTCGCGTGGGCTTCTCGGTCAAGACCGGCACCACCACGCCGCAGGGAAGCGCCGCACTGGCCTTTGCGGATTCGTCGCTGATCGTGTACGGCCGCACCTTCAAGCTGCCGCGCAACGGCGTCATTGGTGACGTGGTCGTGGACACGAAGCGCGGCAACATCTTCCTCTCGAACATCAACCTCAATCGCCTCGAGATCTTCCAGAACGCGGCGAAGCAGTTCGATTCCCTTGGCGTGAGCGTCGGTTCGCTTCCCTGGGGCATGTTCATCGGCAACAGCCCGGACACGCTGCTCGTGGCGAACTCCGGCGCGACCACCATCAGCCGCGTGTTCCTCGGCACCTCGGGCAACCCGCGCGAAGTCGTGGAGCCGCTCGACCGCCGCATCCGCACGCGCAACACCTACGTCTACCAGGTCACGGTCACGAAGGACGACAAGTCCGGCAAGATCTCGCTGACCGCGGCCGGACCGTTCAGCTACTCCGACCGCCCGCAGTACGTCGCGCAGTCGGCGGGTGGCCGCGTGTTCTACTCCACGCGCCCCACCGTCACCGCGCCGGCCGGCACCATCCGCTGGCTCGACCCCAGCCTGCCGGTGCCCGACCCGCGCCAGATCTGGCAGTACGGCAACATCCTGCAGGCGAGCACCACGGTGATCTACACGCTCTTCAACGTGGACTCGATCGCGATCGGCGCCACGCTCCCGAGCTCGCTGAACTCCGACACGCTGTTCATCTTCGACCACCCGTATGGCCAGGCGAGCGGCGCCGTGACCGTGTTCGACACGATCCCGGTGAACGCCGTCTCGCTGGCGAATGCGGGCGGGAGCGACGCCGAGCTGGTGTATCGCCTGGACCTGCTGTCGCTCGACCTCAAGGACACCACCTTCGTGGCCGCCGCCGGCGACCGCTCGTGGGTGGGCTTCGGCGAGGGCAACACCAAGACGCTGGCTGGACGAGTGGTGCTCGTGAACGATCCTGACCCCTCGCTGGCTGCGCCGCCCTTCTTCTCGCCGCAGGTCACGACTCGAGACCTCATGGATAACGCCTCAGAACCTGTATTCGGGTTGGCGATAGACAGCGTGGGCCTCCAGGTGGCGTCGCATGGCCAGCAGACGTACAACTCGGCCATCGACAATCCGTTTCACCTGCGACTCGACGGCAAGTACGACTCGTTCGACAACGGTGCGGGCCTGGCATTCCATCCGGGTGCGCGCGGAACGCTGACACCGGAAGCGGAACGGGTCGCCTTCATCGCCGCGCAGAGCGGGCAGATCGAGATCATGGACGTGGCGCATTACGTGAACCGCGGCCGGCTCCAGCTCAAGAAGGCGATCTATGGACCGCTGCGCGCCAGCCGGCGGCTGCCGGGTGATCCGCCGAACGTGGTGCTCAAGCTGTTCGCGCTCACGGAGAACGGCTTGATCGTGATCGACCTGACGGCGGCCGACATCAAGGCGTCGCCGTAGGCGACGCCTTGATGGGGGGCTGAGGTTTGAGGGGCTGAGGTATGGGGACGGCACACCGGATTAATTCCAGTGTGCCGTCCGCAGTTGCGGTCCCTCACACCCCAGTCCCTCAGCCCCACACACCCGTCGTCCGCACACCGCAAACCGCACACCCCAAACCGCAGTGCTCAAGTTCACCACCGCTGGCGAGTCCCACGGTCAGGCCCTCGTCGCCATCCTCGAGGGCATGGTCGCTGGCGTGCCCGTGCTCTCCGCTGACATCGACGCGCAGCTCGCGCGGCGGCAGCAGGGCTACGGCCGCGGGCGCCGCATGCAGATCGAGCGCGACGCCGCCGAGATCCTCTCGGGCATTCGCGCCGGCGAGACCATCGGCGCGCCCATCGCGCTGCTGATCCCCAACCGCGACTGGAAGAACTGGCAGGACGTCATGGATCCCGCGCCGCGCGAGGGCGAGACCGCCGACACCATGCGACGTCGCGCCGTGACGCGCGTGCGCCCCGGTCACGCCGACCTCACGGGGCTCCTCAAGTACGACCGCGACGACGCACGCGACATCCTCGAGCGCGCCTCCGCGCGCGAGACCACGGCGCGCGTCGCCGCTGCCGCGATCTGCCGCGTCTTCCTCGCGCAGTTCGACATCACCATCGGCAGCCACCTGGTCAACCTCGGCGGCGTGGATGCCTCGCGTCCCGATCCGTTTCCGGCCGACGTCAATGCTGCCGCCGACGCCTCGCCCCTCCGCACGCTCGACGCGAACGCCGAGTCGCTCATGATCGAGCGCATCGACCAGGCGAAGCGCGACGGCAACACGCTCGGCGGCACCTGCGAGGTGGTCGTTGACGGCCTCCCCGTGGGGCTCGGATCGCATGTGTCGTGGGACCGCAAGCTCGACGGGCGCATCGGTGCCGCGATGATGTCGATTCCCGCGGTGAAGGGAGTGGAGATCGGGATCGGCTTCGCGGCCGCGCGCGCGCTCGGCTCCGAGGTGCACGACGAGATTCACCCCGCTCCCGGACGCACGCTATCCGGCGGCGTGCGGCGCGCCACGAATCGCGCGGGCGGGCTGGAAGGCGGCATGACCACGGGTGAGCCACTGGTGGTGCGCGTCGCCATGAAGCCCATCTCCACGCTCATGCGACCACTCGGCACGGTGGACATGGCGACCGGCGAGAAGGCCGAGGCAGTGGCCGAGCGCAGCGACGTGACCGCCGTTCCCGCCATGGGAGTGATCGCCGAGGCGATGCTCGCGTTCGTGTTCGCCAACGCGATGCTCGAGAAGTTCGGCGGGGACTCGCTGGGCGAGACGCGTCGCAACTACGACGCGTACCTGGCGCACGTGGCGCAGCGGACCTGAGGGTGCCGCACCTCGTGCTCGTGGGCCTCCCGGGGGCCGGGAAGAGCACCGTGGGCCCCATGATCGCCGAGCGGCTGGGTCGCGGGTTCGTGGACCTGGATGAGCGAGTCGAGCGGCTGGCCGGTCGGTCCATTCCGGAGGTGTTCGCCCGAGAGGGCGAGTCCGCGTTCCGGCGGCTGGAGCTCGAGGCCACCCGGACGCTGGCCCCTGAGCCGGAGCTGGTGGTGGCACCCGGCGGGGGCTGGATCACGAGTGCGGATGCCGTGGCGCTGCTCGTCCCGCCGGGAGTGCTCGCCTACCTGCGAATCAGCCCTGAGGGCGCCCTGAGGCGCCTTGGAGTGGGCGTCGCGAGCCGTCCACTGCTCGCTGGCGATGCTCTGGCGCGCCTTCGCGGGACTTTTTCCGAACGCCGGGAATATTACGAGCGTGCCGAGCTCGTGCTTGACGTCGAACACCTTTCACCGCAACAGGTTACGGCTCAGGTCGTGGATGGGCTGGGGAAATTGCGCCGCCCTGCGGTGTAGTAATGACGGGCTTCCAGTTGACGGGGCCTATACTATAATGGTGACGATGACTTTCCGGGTGCTCGGTCCGCATGAGCGGGGTCGTTTCGCTCCAGACGCGTGGGGACAGCTGCTGTCCCTGCACGCCGCCGGGGCGCTGAACTCGGCGGAGCTGGAGCACGTGATCGAGCGGGCCCTGATGCAGGTGGATGGGCGGATCGGGCTGGACGACCTGAGGACCATCATGGAAGGGGTCGGCTTCGAGGAGTCCGGATCGGACGAAGGACAGACGGTACACTGAACGGCAGGATTTCGGGGAGCGGGAGCTGGGGAAGTCGGGAAGGCACTGCATACTGATCAATGAGGGCGCCTGCTGGCGCCGGAGAGATATGGCAACGAAGAAGGCGGCACCCAAAAAGCGCGCGACGGCCAGGAAGGCCGTGGGCAGCGCTGCGAAGAAGGGCCGCGCGGCGAAGAAGGCCGTGGCGGTGGAGGAGGACGAGGGGCCGCCACCGGCGCCCGGTTCCACCTCGCTCGTGATCGTCGAGTCGCCGGCCAAGGCCAAGACCATCGGCAAGTACCTCGGCCGTGGCTACAAGGTGAAGGCGACCGTCGGCCACATCATGGACCTGCCCGAGAAGAAGCTGGGCATCGACGTCGACAACGGCTTCGAGCCCGACCTCGTGCCCATTCCGGGCAAGGAAAAGACGATCGCCGACCTGAAGAGCGCGGCGAAAGATGCCCGCGAGATCTTCATCGCGACCGATCCTGACCGCGAGGGAGAGGCGATCGCGTGGCACGTGGCCGAGCAGCTCCGCCCCAAGCGGAAGGTGGCCGGCGCCGCGGTGATCCCGATCCGTCGCGTGCTCTTCCACGAGATCACCAAGGAAGCGGTGCAGAAGGCCATCTCGATGGCCGGCACCATCGACGACAGGAAGGTGGAGGCGCAGCAGGCGCGCCGCGTGCTCGATCGCCTGGTGGGGTACAAGGCGAGCCCGGTGCTCTGGAAGACGGTGAAGAAGGGCATCTCGGCCGGCCGCGTGCAGACCGTCGCGCTGCGCATGATCGTGGAGCGCGAGCGCGAGATCCGCGCGTTCACGCCGGTCGAGTACTGGTCGGTGGCCGCCACCCTGGACAAGGACGGCACGAAGTTCACCGCCAAGCTCCATCACATCGATGGGCACAAGGCGGAGATCCACAACAAGGCCGAAGCCGATCGCATCCTCACCGACCTCGAGGGGCGCAAGACCTTCACCGTCACGGACCTCAAGCGACGCGAGCGTCGCAAGAACCCGTCGGCGCCATTCACCACCAGCACGCTGCAGCAGGAAGGCGCGAAGAAGCTCGGCTTCGGCTCCAAGCGGACCATGCGCGTGGCGCAGGACCTCTATGAAGGCATCGAGGTCGGCGACGAGGGAGCAGTGGGCCTCATCACCTACATGCGCACGGATTCCACGCGCGTGGCGGAGAGCGCGGCAACGCAGGCGCACGACTACCTGCGCGTGCTGTTCGGTCAGGAATTCCTGGCCAAGGGGCTGCAGCTCTACGGCGACAGCAAGAAGCCGAACACACAGGACGCGCACGAAGGGGTGCGTCCCACGGACCCCACCAAGCGTCCCGATGAGATGCGCAAGTATCTCACCCCCGACCAGTTCAAGCTCTACCAGCTGATCTGGCAGCGCTTCATGGCGTCGCAGATGGCGCCGGCGGTGTTCGACACCACCACGGTGGACTTCGACATGGAAGCCGCGGAGCAGCCGATGATCGGCCGTCGCAGCTACCTGTTCCGCGCCACCGGCAGCATCATCAAGTTCCAGGGCTTCCTGGCGCTGTACAAGGAAGCGCGCGAGGAGGGTGACTCCAAGGCGCTCGAGGACGAGCAGGCGCTGCCGAGCGTCGCGCTGGGCGAGGCCGTGCCCGTGCGGGAGATCATCCCCGCGCAGCACTTCACCGAGCCGCCGCCGCGCTTCTCCGAGGCGAGCCTGGTGAAGGAGCTCGAGCGGCTCGGCATCGGCCGCCCGTCCACGTACGCATCCATCATCTCGGTGCTCGCGGACCGCCGCTACGTGCTGCTCGAGCAGCGCCGCTTCTTCCCCACGGAGCTCGGCGAGACCGTGGAGAAGGTGATGGTGATGCAGTTCCCGGACATCTTCAACGTGCGCTTCACGTCGTCCATGGAGCTCGAGCTCGACAAGGTGGAGGACGGCACCCTTGGGTGGCGCACCGTGCTGCAGGACTTCTACTCGCCATTCGCGAAGAGCCTCAGCAAGGTGGATGCGGGCGCGCTGATTCGCGAGGCGCACGACCTGTCCGAGCTCGAGACCACTCGCTGCCCGGATTGTGGCGGCAAGCTGGAGCCGCGTGGCGGATTCTTCGGGCCCTTCCTCGCCTGCGAGAACCACCCGAAGACGTGCAAGTACACGCGCCCCCTCAAGGGCGAGAAGGCGAAGCCGAAGATGACGGACATTCCCTGTCACCTCTGCGGCGAGATGATGGTGGTGCGCCAGGGGCGCAGCGGCGAGTTCCTCGGCTGCAGCACCTTCCCGAAGTGTCGCGGCACGCGCTCCATGCCCACGGGCGTCTTCTGCCCCAAGGACGGCGGCGAGCTGGTCGAGCGCCGCTCCAAGAAGCGCGGCACCGCGTTCTATGCGTGCGCGAACGAGACGTGCGACTTCGTGGCGTGGAACAAGCCGGTGGCGGAGACGTGCGCCGAGTGCGGCTACGTGGGCGCCGAGATGAAGTTCACCACGGCGCGCGGCGACTTCCGGAAGTGCCTCAAGTGCGGCAACGAGTGGGACGTGCCGCCGGTGAACGATGCAACGGAGCCGGAGGCGGCGCTGGCGGGGTGACGGCCGTTCACATCATCGGCGGCGGCCTCGCGGGCTCGGAGGCCGCCTGGCAGCTGGCGGAGCGCGGCGTGAGCGTGGTGCTCCACGAGATGCGCGGCGTCCGCGGCACCGAGGCGCACAAGACCGACAAGCTGGCCGAGCTGGTGTGCTCCAACACCTTCAAGAGCACGGAGGTGTCGAACGCGCACGGCTTGCTCAAGGCCGAGATGCGCCTGCTCGGCTCCATGGTGCTGGAGTGCGCCGACGCCGCTCGCGTCCCCGGCGGCAGTGCGCTCACCGTGGACCGCGACGTGTTCTCGGGCGGGGTGCACGAGCGGGTGACGCAGCACCCGCGCATCTCGGTGGTTCGCGAGGAGGCGGTCACGCTGCCGAGTCCGGGAATCATCGCCACCGGCCCGCTCACGAGCGATGCGCTGGCGGAAGAGATTCGCGGGCGGCTGGGCGTGGAGTCGCTCGCGTTCTACGATGCGATCGCGCCGATCGTGGACGTGGACTCGCTGGATCACGACGTCGTGTTTCGCGCGTCGCGCTACGGCAAGGAGACGATGCCCGGCGAGGGCGACGAGGGCGCGTACCTCAATTGCCCCATGAGCCGAGAGCAGTACGAGGGATTCCTCGACGCGATCGGCGTCGCCGACCAGGCCACGGCGCACGAGTTCGACAAGGTGCCGTACTTCGAGGGGTGCATGCCGGTGGAGGAGATCGCGCGCCGCGGGCGCGAGTCGCTCCGCTTCGGGCCCATGAAGCCGGTGGGGCTGCGCGACCCGCGCACGGGGCGCGAGGCGTATGCGATCGTGCAGTTGCGCATGGAGGACAAGGGCGGTCGCATGTGGAACCTGGTCGGGTTCCAGACGCGGCTGCGCTATCCCGAGCAGCAGCGCGTGTTCCGCATGATCCCGGGGCTCGAGAATGCGGAGTTCCTGCGCTTCGGCTCCATCCATCGCAACTCATACGTGAACTCGCCAGCGGCGCTCACGCCGCACCTTTCGCTCAGGAGCGATGCACAGGTGCTGTTCGCGGGGCAGATCACGGGTGTGGAGGGATACACCGAGAGCACCGCGACCGGCCTGCTCGCCGGGATCAACCTCGCGCGCATGCTCGCGGGTGAGGAGCCGGTGGTGCCGCCGCCGACCACCATGCTCGGCGCGCTCTATCGCTACCTGCGCGAGGCGGCGCCGAAGCACTTCCAGCCGATGAACGCGAACTTCGGGCTGATGGACGACCTGAACGAGCGCGTGAAGGACAAGAAGGTGAAGCGCGAGCGGCTGGCTGAGCGCGGGCTCGCGGCCATGACCGAGTGGCGGGATGCGCACTCGCTGGTGGGTGCGCCGCGGTGAGCGACGGCGATGAGGTGCGGGAGTACCTCATGCACCTGGCGAAGGAGCGGGACGTCTCGCCGAACACGATCGTGGCGTACACGCGCGACCTGTCGGAGTTTGTGGAATATCTCGGCCACTACTACGGCGGTGGCGAGTGGAGCTGGCAGGGGATCGACCGGCTTGCGATGCGCGGGTTCCTGGCGCACCTGCAGCGGAAGGGGCTCGCGAAGCGCTCGATGTCGCGCACGCTGTCGGCGCTGCGCAGCTTCTATCGCTGGCTGCACCTGAACGAGGTGGTGGACGCGAACCCCGCGCGCGCGGTGCAGGCGCCGAAGCTCGAGAAGTACCTGCCGGGATACCTGGACCGCGCGCAGATCGACCTGCTCTTCCAGGTGGCGGAGCTCAAGGCGCAGGAGGGGAAGTTCCCCGACGTGCGCAACCTCGCGATCCTCGAGCTGTTCTACTCGACGGGAATGCGCCTGTCGGAGCTGGCGGGAATCAACCGGGCGGACCTGGACCTGGTGAGCCAGCAGGTGAAGGTGCGAGGGAAGGGGAGGAAGGAGCGCATCGTGCCGATCGGCGACACGGCCACGCTCGCGCTCCGGAAGTATGAATCCGCGCGGGACCGGCACTTCGGTGAGCGCGACGTGAAGCCGGAGCGCATCGCGTTCTTTCTCGCGCGCACGGGGAAGCGGATCGGGGTGCGCGCGGTGCAGCTGTCGGTGACGGCGTTCCTGTCGCAGGTGGATGAGGACGCGGGCCTCAGCGTGCACTCGCTGCGCCACACCTTTGCGACGCACCTGCTGGATGCGGGCGCGGACCTGCGCGCGGTGCAGGAGCTGCTCGGCCACGCGTCGGTGAGCACGACGCAGATCTACACGCACACGTCGGTGGAGCGGCTGAAGCAGGTGTACCAGCAGGCGCACCCGAGGGCGTAGCTCGTTCGCATGCCCGCACTGAAACTGCCTCGACTGCAACTGCAACGGCCTTGAGCCACGGGTTTCACTGGCCGCCTTCGGCGGCGACACCGTTACGCCAGTAGTGGCAATCAAAGCTTCGTCTCGAATGACGAGAGGATGCCTTTTTGCGCGGATAGAACTGCAGTGTTGTCGCGCCAGAGGCGCGATCAGTGCAACCCGTGGCTCAAGGCAGTTGGCAGTTCGGTAGTTCCAGTGCTCCGCCGGAAGAAACTAAACGGGCGTTTTGGGCGTGCGCGGCGGCTTGGGGGTGTAGCCTCGGCGCAGGGCACCTCGGTTCGAGAGCCACTCGGACAGGTGCTTCCTGTTGAGCAACAGCCCCCAGAGCATCAGGATGGCGCCCACGATCACGGCGATGGTGTCATAGCGCCAGGCGTCTCGCCCCAGGAAGGCCGCGGCGGCGCAGATGACGCCCAGTCCGACCATCCCCTCGCCCTTGCGATGGCGCTCCGAGCGCGGCTTCCTCCGGCGCTCCTCCGCGGCTACGATCGCGTCCGGCGTGGTGGCGTCGAAGACCAGCCCGATGCCGAGGATCGCGAGGATGACGCCAAAGATCAGGGGGATGGTCTCGATGCGCATGGCGGACTCCAGTGCATAGGGTGGGCCGGGGCCGCCACCCCCTTAACTTTCGTCCATGACCACCATTCTGGCCGTCCGCCGAGACGGGAAGGTCGCCCTGGGTGGCGACGGGCAGGTGTCCATGGGGGACACCGTCATGAAGTCCCGCGCGAACAAGGTGCGGACGCTCAAGGGCGGCCGCGTCCTGGCTGGCTTCGCGGGCTCTGCGGCTGACGCGCTGACCCTGTTCGAGAAGTTCGAGGAGAAGCTCGAGCGCTACCCCGGCAACCTGCCGCGCGCCGCCGTGGAGCTCGCGAAGGAGTGGCGCAGCGATCGCGTCCTGCGCCGGCTCGAGGCGCTCCTCATCGTGGCCGATTCGCAGAACGGGTTCCTGCTGTCGGGCACGGGCGAGGTGATCGAGCCCGACGACGGCGTGCTGGCGATCGGGTCGGGCGGGCCGTACGCGCTCGCTGCCGCACGAGCGCTCTACTCGAACACCGACCTGCCGCCGAAGGAGATCGTGGAACGCGCGCTCACGATCGCCGGCGAGATATGCGTCTACACGAACACGAACCTCACGGTCCTCGAAGCGTGAGCCCGAGTCCCCGCACGGAGGCCGTGCTCGCGAAGCTTGCCGACCTTACGCCGAAGCAGATCGTGGCGGAGCTCGACCGCTACATCGTAGGCCAGGCGGATGCGAAAAAGGCCGTGGCGATCGCGCTGCGCAATCGCTGGCGCCGGCAGCGCGCGCCCGAGGGGATTCGCGAGGAGATCTCGCCGAACAACATCATCCTCATCGGCCCCACGGGCGTGGGCAAGACGGAGATTGCGCGCCGCCTCGCGAAGCTCACGGGCGCGCCGTTCATCAAGGTGGAGGCGAGCAAGTTCACCGAGGTGGGCTACGTCGGCCGTGACGTGGAGGGGATGGTGCGCGACCTCGTGGAGAGCGCCATCGACATGGTGCGCACGGAGCGCGAGCAGGAAGTCGAGGACCTCGCGCACGACCGCGTGGACGAGAAGCTGCTGGACCTGCTGCTGCCGGTCCCGTCAGCGCCGTCCGCCTCGTCCGCTCCCCAGCCCCCCAGCCCCTCAGCTCCTGTCGTCGAAGACGACGCAGACGTATTCGTCGTGTCGGCCAGCGGGGAGGCTGCTCGGCAAGACCCCGCACTAGACCGCCATTCCCGCACCCGCGCGAAGCTCAAGCAGCTGCTGCTCGACGGGCAGCTCGAGCAGCGCGAGATCGAGGTCGAGGTCGCGGCGCAGGGGCCGATGTTCGACATGCTCTCCAGCCAGGGCGCGCCCGAGGGGATGGAGAACTTCGGCGAGATGCTCAAGGACATGATGCCGAAGCGCACGAAGAAGCGCACCGTGAAGGTGAGCGAAGCGCGACGCATCCTGATGGAGCAGCAGCTGGACCAGTTGATCGACATGGAAGACGTGACCGCCGACGCGCTGGAGCGCGTCGAGAAGCTCGGCATCATCTTCCTGGACGAGATCGACAAGATCGCCGGTGAGCGCTCACAGATGGGCGGGCCAGACGTGAGCCGCGAAGGCGTGCAGCGCGACCTGCTGCCGATCGTCGAGGGATCGAACGTCCAGACCAAGTACGGAATGGTGAAGACCGACCACGTGCTGTTCGTGGCGGCCGGCGCATTTCACGTCTCGAAGCCGAGCGACCTGATTCCCGAGCTGCAGGGCCGCTTCCCGATTCGCGTGGAGCTCAAGCCGCTCACGGAGGCGGACTTCGTGCGCATCATGAGCGAGCCGGAGAACGCGCTCACCAAGCAGTACGCCGCGCTGGTGGCGGCCGAGCATGCAACGCTCGAGTTCCTGCCCGAGGGGATCGCCGAGGTGGCGCGCATCGCGGCGCTGGTGAACGACCGCATGGAGAACATCGGCGCGCGCCGGCTGCACACGGTGATGACCACGCTGCTGGAGGACGTCCTCTATGACCTGCCCGACGCGAGCATCACGCGCGTGGTGGTGGACGCCGCCATGGTGCAGGAGCGGCTGAAGGCGATCGTGGAGGATGAGGACCTTCGGAAGTACATTTTGTAACTACTCCGCCAATCATTCATGACCAAAGACTTCCTCCAGATCCCCGACTTCACCACCGCCGAGCTGCTCAAGCTGTTCGACCTGGCTGAGCGCATGCGCACGCGGCAGTACACGCACACGCCGCTGGCGGGGAAGACGCTGGCGATGATCTTCATGAAGTCCAGCACGCGCACGCGCGTGTCGTTCGAGGTGGGCACCTACCAGCTCGGCGGACACGCGCTGTTCCTGTCGCCGCGCGACGTGCAGCTGGGGCGTGGCGAGCCGATCGCCGACACGGCGCGCGTGCTGTCGCGCTACGTGGACGGGATCATGATCCGCACCTTCGCGCACCAGGACATCGAGGAACTCGCGAAGTATGCGAGCGTACCGGTGATCAACGGCCTCACGGACCTGGTGCACCCCTGCCAGATCCTCGCCGACCTGCTCACCGTCAAGCAGCACCTGGGCGGGTGGGAAGGGAAGAAGGTCGCGTGGATCGGCGACGGCAACAACATGGCGAACTCGTGGATCAACGCCGCGTACCGCCTCGGCTTCGACCTCGACATCGCCTGTCCCGAGGGCTACGAGCCGGCCGACCACCTGCTCGAGCGCGCGCAGAAGGTTGCGAAGGTGCGCGTGGTGCGCGATCCCGCTGAGGCGGTGGAGGGTGCACACGTGGTGAACACGGATGTCTGGGCATCCATGGGGCAGGAGGAGGAGCAGAAGATCAGGGAGAAGGCGTTCGCGAAGTACACGGTGAACGCGCCGCTGATGAAGCGCGCGAAGGGCGACGCGATCTTCCTGCACTGCCTTCCGGCGCATCGCGGCGAGGAGGTGACCGCCGACGTGATCGACGGCCCGCAGAGCAGGGTGTGGGACGAGGCGGAGAATCGCCTGCATGTGCAGAAGGCAGTGATGGCCGCGCTGATGGGCGGCGAGAGCCTCGCATGATCGAGGAGGGTCACGTCGCGCCCGACTTCACGCTGCTGGACGACACGGGACGCGCGATTACGCTCTCAGCGCTGCGGGGCGGATGGGTGGTGCTCTTCTTCTACCCCAAGGACGACACCAGCGGCTGAACCATCGAGGCGTGCGAGTTTCGCGACGCCACCCCTCGGTTCGAGGGGCTCGATGCGGTGGTGCTGGGGATCAGCCCCGACAGCCAGAAGAGCCATGCGAAGTTCAAGCGGAAGCGCCAGTTGACATACCCGCTGCTCGTGGACGAGGAGCATCGCGTGGCCGAGCTCTACGGCACGTGGCAGGAGAAGCTGTTCTGGGGGCGGAAGTACTGGGGCGTGGTGCGCAGCACCTTCATCGTCGCGCCGGACGGGACTGTTGCGAAGGCGATGCGGAAGGTGGATGCGGAGGGCCACGCCGCCGAGGTCGCCGGGGCGCTGGAGCAGCTGAAGGGCTGAGGGCACGGTGTGTGCCCCGTGTGTGGCAGTTCCGCATGCCGCACACCGCACCCCTCACACCGCCCGTCCATGTCCGCGAAAGAGAAGAACGAAGATAACGAAGTCCCCCTCGAGAAGAAGCTCGACGACCTCTACGCGCTGATCGACGGGATCGAGACGGCGATGTTCACCACGCGTCGCCAGGATGGGCACCTCGTGAGCCGGCCGATGCAGGTGCAGGAGCGGCGGAGCGGCACGGACCTCTGGTTCGTGACCGACATCTCGAGCGACAAGCTCGACGAGCTCGTCCACGACCCACATGTCAACCTCGCCTTCTACAAGGACCGCACGCGAGAGTGGGTATCGGTGAGTGGCGCGGCCGTCATCACGCAGGACAAGCGGCTCGTGCACGAGTTCTACAAGCCGGACTGGAAGGCCTGGTTCGGGGACGAGGGTGGCGACCACGACGGTGGCCCCGACGACCCGCGCCTCGCGCTGATCCTTGTGGATGCGCAGAGCGTGATCTACTCGAAGGCCGACCGGCCTATGCCCATGGCGCTGTTCGCGATCGCCAAGGCGATGATCACCGGCGAGCCGCCAAAGGTGTCGGACCAGCGCGAGCTGGACGCCCGCGAGATCAAGGAGTCGCACCGCACGAGCTAGCTCTCGCTAGCTTTCGCCCATGCATGGACTCATCGCGAACCAGCTGCGCCTGTTCGTCATCGACAAGCTGGGACGCGATGCGTGGCTCGACGTCACCGACGTCGCGCCCGGCGTGCTGACCGAGGCGCCCCCGAGCCTGGACGTGCAGGTGGCCGACGAGGTCATCGTGGCCGCCGTGGTGCGCGCCGCGGCGCTCGCGGAGACGCCCGTGCCCGAGGTCCTCCGCTCCTTCGGGAACTTCCTCGCGCCGGCGCTGTTGCGCGTGTACTCGCCGCTCGTGAAGCCCGAGTGGCGAACGCTCGAAGTGATCGAGAACACGGAGGAGCGCATCCACACCGCCGTGCGCATCAAGGATCCCAGCGCGGGTCCGCCGTACCTCAAGTCGCGTCGCGTGGCGGATGACGAGGTGCTGATCCACTACACGTCGCCGCGAAAGCTCTGCATGGTGGCGGAGGGGATCGCGCAGGGGCTGGCCGATCACTTCGGGGAGACGGTCGTGATCTCGCAGCCGGAGTGCATGCTCCGGGGGAATGCGCGGTGTCTGGTGTCGGTGAGACTGCAGGGGCTGAGGCGCTGAGGATTTGGGGGGCTGAGGTTTGGAATTGCGGTCCCCAGCTCCTCAGCCCCTGAGCTCCTGATCCCTTGCCTCTCCATGCGCGGGAAGGCATCCTCCTGTATCACCTCTCAAGGCGAACCATGAGGAAGTCCCGCAGTCCCGGCTACCAGCGGCTCACCACGCCGCTCATCCGCTCCAATGGCGAGTTGCGCGCTGCGTCATGGGACGAGGCGCTCGACGCGGCAGCAGCCGGGTTCAGGCGCAATTTGTCGGCGCACGGGCCAAATGCCGCCGGCATCTTCTCCTGCTCGAAGTCGACCAACGAGGTCAACTTCCTCGCGCAGAAGCTCGCGCGCGTCGCGTTCGGCAACAACAACATCGACAGTTGCAACCGAACGTGACACGCTCCTAGCGTCGTCGGTCTGACGACGGTGTTGGGCGCCGGTGGGAGCACCAGCTCCTACCAGGAGGCGGAGGAGACCGACGTGGTCCTCCTCTGGGGATCGAACGCGCGTGAAGCACACCCGATCTGGTTCCACCACCTCCTGAAGGGCATTCGCAACGGGACGCGACTCTACGTCGTGGACCCGCGACGCACGTCGAGCGCCCAGTGGGCCGACGTGTGGCTGGGGCTGCACGTGGGCGCCGACGTCGCGCTCGCGAACACCATGGCGCGCGAGATCATCCACGCGGGCCTCGCGCACGAGAGCTTCATCGCCAACGCCACGAGCGGATTCGACGCGTACCGCGCCTGCGTCGAGCCCTACACGCTGGAGCATGGCGCGCAGCTCACCGGCATACCCGCCGAGGTGATTCGCGAGGCCGCGCACGCCTACGCGAAGGCCGACAAGGCGATGATCTGCTGGACGCTCGGCATCACCGAGCACCATAACGCGGTGGACAACGTGCTCGCGCTGATCAACCTGGCGCTGCTCACGGGACACGTGGGGCGCTACGGCTGCGGCGTGAACCCGCTGCGCGGGCAGAACAACGTGCAGGGCGGCGGCGACATGGGCGCGCTGCCCAATCGCCTCCCGGGATTCCAGGACATCCGGGACGACGAGGCGCGCGCGAAGTACGAGGCGCGATGGGGCGTGCGGATCCAGCCGACGTACGGGTGGAACCTCACCGAGATGCTGATGGCGATGGACCGCGAGGAGATGACGTCGCTGCTGGTGGTGGGGGAGAATCCCGCGCAGAGCGACGCCGACGCGCATCACGTGGAGAAGGTGCTGCGCAAGCTCGACCACCTGGTGGTGCAGGAGATCTTCCTCACGAAGACCGCGCAGCTCGCGCACGTGGTGCTCCCCGCCACCGCGAGCTGGTGCGAGGCCGAGGGCACGGTGACCAACAGCGAGCGCCGCGTGCAGCGCGTGCGCAAGGCGGTCGAGCCGCCCGAGGGCGCGCGCGACGAGCTGTGGATCCTGTCGGAGCTGGCGAAGCGCCTCGGCCACGACTGGGGAAAGCCCTCGGCCGAGGATGTCTGGAACGAAGTGCGCGAGCTCTCGCCCAAGCTGTTCGGCATGAGCTACGAGCGCCTGGAAAAACTCGGCGGCCTGCAATGGCCCTGCCGCACGCTCGACGATCCCGGCTCGCTCTTCCTCCACGCGCGGCTCTGGGAAGTGCCGGCACAGGGGCGACTCGCCCCCTTCTCGGTGGTCGAGCACGCCGGCCCCGTCGAGATGCCGGACGCCGACTATCCATTCCTCCTCACCACCGGCCGGCGGCTCGAGTCGTACAACACCGGCGTGCAGAGTGGCGGCTACGATTCTCCGCTGCATCGCGGCGAGTCGGTCGACATCTCACCCGAGGACGCAGCGATGCTCGGCGTGCAGCACGGCGACCTGCTGACGATCACGTCTCGACGCGGCACGGTGGACGCCCCCGCGCACATCGACAGGGGACTGCGTGCCGGCGTCGTCTTCATGACGCTGCACTTTCCCGATGACGTCGCCACCAACCTGCTCACAATCGACATCGCGGATCCCAAGAGCGGCACCGCCGAGTTCAAGGCGTGCGCGGTGAAGCTCGAGCCCGCGCGTGTGCGAGGACTCGCGCGCGGCACCACCAACGTGCTGGCCACGGCCGGAACCGACTGATGGACATCAGGCTTCGCGACGCCCCACCCACCACGGAGGAACGCGAAGCGGTCGACGCGCTGCTCGGCGCACCAGTGAGCGCGTGGGAGGGCGCGGCGCGCGGGAGCGCATTCGACGCGCACGTCTCGTACGTGGGCGGCGCGGCCTCGCGCGCGCGACGGCACCTGCTGCTGCCCGCCCTGCAGGCGCTGCAGTTGCGCGCCGGCTGGATCAGCGAGGGCGGACTGAACTACGCTTGTGAGCGACTGAACGTGCCGCCCGCAGATGCGTGGGGCGTGGCGACGTTCTACGGCCTGCTCGCCACCGCGCCCCGCCCGAAGCGCGTGCTGCACGTCTGCGACGACATCGGCTGCCGGCTGCGCGGCGCGCGGGAACTCTGCGCGGCGCTCGAGAAGAGCCATGGAGCGGCCATCGATCACCAGCCCGCTGGCGATCACGTGGAGCTTCCCGACCAGGCGTGGATGAAGTCACCCTGTCTCGGCATGTGCGACGTGGCGCCTGCCGCGCTGATGGTGGAGGCGGCCGAGGAGCCGCTCGAGCTGCTGCGCGGCGACGTGACGCATGCGCATGCCGCGCTGATGCTGGCAGGCAAGTATGAAATGCTGCCCCTCGCACCGTTGCGCACGACTCCTACAGTTGGCCGGCCGCTGCTCCTGCAGCGGATCGCGAAGGGCACCGATCCGGAGTCACTCGAGGCGTATACCGGGGAGTCCGGCTTTCTCGCGCTGCGGAAGGCGCTCGAGATCGGCCCTCCCGCCGTTCGCGCCGAGGTGACCGCCGCGAAGCTGCTCGGCCGCGGCGGCGCAGCCTTTCCCACGGGGCGCAAGTGGGACGCCGTCGCCTCTCAGCCCGAGACCACGCGCTACCTCATCTGCAACGCCGATGAGTCCGAGCCGGGCACGTTCAAGGATCGCGAACTGCTGGCGAACGACCCGTTCGCGGTGATCGAGGGGATGACCATCGCCGCATTCGCCACGGGGTGCACGCACGGCTTCCTCTACCTGCGCGGCGAGTATCCACTGGCGAGCCTGCGCATGTCCAGCGCCCTGCGCCAGGCGCGCGCGGCCAACCTGCTCGGCAATGACATCCTCGGCCACGGGTGGAGCTTCGACATCGAGCTGAGGCGCGGCTCCGGCGCGTACATCTGCGGCGAGGAGACGGCGATCTTCAACTCGATCGAGGGATATCGCGGGGAGCCGCGCAACAAGCCGCCGTTCCCCTTCCAGGCGGGGCTGTTCGGCAAGCCGACGCTCGTGAACAACGTGGAGACGCTGGCGAACGTGATGCCCATCCTGCTCATGGGCGGCGCGGAGTACGCGAAGCTCGGCACGCCCGATTCCACGGGGACGCGCCTCTTCTGCCTGAGCGGCACCGTGCAGCGGCCGGGTGTGTACGAGGTGGAGTGCGGCACGTCGTTGCGCGCGCTGATCGAGATGGCCGGCGGCGTTCCGGAGGGTCGCACGCTCGAGGCGGTGCTGCTCGGCGGCGCGGCGGGGGCGTTCATTCGCGGCGACGAGATCGACATCCCGCTTTCCTTCGAGGGCGCGCGGGCGGCGAAGGCCACGCTGGGGTCGGGCGTCATCATGCTGTTCGACGACCGCGCAAGCGTGACGGACGCGGTGCTCCGCATCGCGGGATTCTTTCGCGACGAGAGTTGCGGCCAGTGCGTGCCCTGCCGGGTGGGCACCGTGCGGCAGGAGGAATCGCTGCACCGGCTCGCGCGGGGGGTGCCGCGCGGCGGTGTGCAGGCGGAGGTCGCGTTGCTGAACGACGTGGGACTCGCGATGCGCGATGCGTCCATCTGTGGTTTGGGGCAAACCGCGTACTCAGCAGTCGAGACCGCAATTCATAGGCTGGGCCTGTTCCATGAGGCGCATTCATGACCGGAATTGCCCCACACGCAGGGCAGGTGCTCTCTCCGCTGGTGCGACTGGAGCGCGCCGGCAAGCGGCGCGAGGTGCCGATGGTGGAGTGCAGCATCGATGGCCGCGCGGTTCGCGTGGAGGAAGGGACGACGATTCTCGCTGCTTGCCGGTCGCTCGACGTGCCTGAAATTCCCACGCTCTGCTTCGCGGAGACGCTGCGCCCGGTGAACGTGTGCCGGGTGTGCATGGTGGAGGTGGAGGGCGCGCGCGTGCTGGTGCCGAGCTGCTCGCGGCCGGTGGAGCAGGGGATGGTGATTCACACGCGCAGCGAGCGCGTGATGAGCGCGCGCCGCATGGTGCTCGAGTTCCTGGCGAGCTCGGTGGACCTGTCCACCACGCCGAAGGCCGCCGAGTGGATCGCGGAGTATGAAGCGGAGCCGGCGCGCTATGGTCCGCCGATGCCCGCGAGCGACGAACGCGACCTGGCGCTCACCGGTCACCATCATGAGCCGAGCGTGGAGTACGCGGCCACCGTGCAGCAGCCGGTGAAGGTGGACAACGACCTGTACGTGCGCGACTACGCGAAGTGCATCCTCTGCTACAAGTGCGTGGAGGCCTGCGGTCCGGACCACCAGAACACCTTCGCGATCGCGATTGCGGGTCGCGGCTTCGACGCACGCGTCTCGACGGAGTTCGCGACCCCGCTCCCCGACTCTGCGTGCGTGTACTGCGGCAACTGCATCGCGGTGTGCCCGACGGGGGCGCTGATGTCGAAGCAGGAGTGGGACATGCGGCAGGCGGGCGCGTGGAAGGAATCGGAGCAGTCGGTGACCGACACGATCTGTCCGTACTGCGGCGTGGGATGCACGCTGAGCCTGCACGTGCAGGACAACCAGATCGTGAAGGCCACGAGCCCGATGGAGAACAGCGTGACCATGGGCAACCTCTGCATCAAGGGGAGATTCGGCTGGCGGTTCGTGCAGCCGCGGAAGGAGCCGTCATCCTGAGCGAGTGGGTGTCATCCTGAGCGAAGCGAGGGATCTGCCGTTGACCGCCCCTGGCCCCTTCCCAGGGATCGGCCTCAGCGCGCCCACCGCCCGCCACGAACCCACCGACTCCGTACTGGCGGAAGAGGTTCCAGTAGCCCTGGTCTACGGCGGCCGCTCGCACGTGGTGGTGATGTGCACGCCGCAAGACCTCGAGGACCTGGCCGTTGGATTCACCTTGAGCGAGTCGATAGTGCCGACCGCCGCCGACATCGGCGCTGTTCGCGTGGACAGGCACAGCCGCGGCATCGAGGTGCACGTCGAGATTCCGGATGCCGCCGTCGACGCACTGCGCGACCGCGCGCGCGGGATGGTGAGCCGCAGTGGCTGCGGCCTGTGCGGCGTCGAGATGATCGACGACGCGCTGCGCGCCGTTCCCCGCGTGGGCTCCCAGCTCACCATCACGCGCGAGGCCCTCTATCGCGCCGGCCGAGAGCTCGAGGCCGCGCAGGCGATCAATCGCGAGACGCGCGCGGTTCACGCGGCCGCGTGGGCCACGCGCGATGGTGAAGTGGTGATCGCCCGCGAGGACGTCGGCCGTCACAACGCGCTCGACAAGGTGATCGGCGCACTCGCCCGTTCCAACCGCGACGCGCGCGATGGATTCCTGGTCGTGACCAGTCGCGCCAGCTACGAACTCGTGCAGAAGTGCGCGGTGAGCGGCGTCGAGCTGCTGGCAGCGGTGTCGAGACCTACAGCGTTGGCGGTGCGGATGGCCGAGGCTGCAGGGATCACGCTTGTCGGGCTGCTCAGGGGAAACGAGGCGACCGTCTATTGTGGCGGGGCGATTCTCTGATCCGTAAGGCACCCGAGCAGGCCCGTCGCGGTGAACGATTCGAAATCGCCGGCTGCGAGCGCGGTCGGAAGGCGCTCGTCGGGAATGGCGCCGGCAAGAAGGCGAGTTTGCGTCAGCTCGTGTGTCAACTTTGCATCAGCGAGGTGCATTGCTGACACGGCCGCCGCGTGACGATCGGGATGATATCTCGCGGCGAACGGCACGTCGTGTCGGTCATTATCCACCCGATAGATCGCCTCCGCAAGGCGACCGAGAATGGGCACACTGTCACGTGGAATTCGCGCTCGCACGCCCCGGACATGGAATGAGTACAGGAGCAGTCCGCCCAACCGCCGGACGAGCTCGCGGTCCTCGACGCGGGGCCCCATGAGCACCGTGCCTCCCTCCTCCGGCAGGAAGACATCGACATCCACGAGCGAGGTAATCGGGATACCGCCCGTCCATCGCCCGCACGCGTAGAGGGTCGTTCGCGCGGCAATGGCAGGTGTCGAGCTCGTTACGGGTCGCCCGCATCCGAAACCGGTTGCCAGGGCAAGCAACCCCGCGGCGCGAACGAGCAAGTGATCCAGTCGCATCAGTGCAAGCTATTCCGCCCCTTCGTCCCCGGCCACAGTATTGGTGATGCACGATTGAGCGCGCGGTCAGCCGCCCTTGCCAGAGCCCAAAGCCCAAAGCCCCAAGCCCCCTAATGACTGTCCCTTCAGACATCGAAATCGCCCAGCGCGCCAAGCCGAAGCGCATCACCGAGATTGCCGCGCAGCTCGGTCTCGGCGAAGACGACCTCGACCTTTACGGCAAGTACAAGGCGAAGCTGCCGCTCGAGATCGCGCAGCGCCCGGTACGCGGGCGACTGGTGCTCGTCACCGCCATGAACCCCACGCCAGCGGGCGAAGGGAAGTCCACCGTCACCGTGGGGCTCACGCAGGCGCTGCGGAAGATCGGGCAGAATGCCGTGCTCTGCATGCGCGAGCCCTCGCTCGGACCGGTGTTCGGCGTGAAGGGCGGCGCCGCGGGCGGCGGCTACTCGCAGGTGATCCCGATGGAGGACATCAACCTCCACTTCACCGGCGACTTCCACGCGATCTCCACGGCGCACGCGCTCCTGGCGGCGGTGCTCGACAATCACCTGCAGCAGGGCAACGACCTGAAGATCGATCCGCGCCGGATCACCTGGCCACGGACGATCGACATGAACGATCGCGCGCTGCGCAACGCGGTGATCGGGCTGGGCGGGGTTGGCGACGGCATCCCGCGCGAGGAGAAGTGGGTCATCATCCCGGCGAGCGAGGTGATGGCGATCGTCGCGCTGGCGACGTCCATGAAGGACCTGGAGGAGCGGCTCTCGCGCATCATCGTGGGCGCCACCGCGGGCAAGGAACGCAAGCCGATTCGCGCGGGCGACCTGAAGGTGGCCGGTGCCATGACGATGCTGCTGAAGGACGCACTTCGCCCGAACCTCGTACAAACGCTCGAGGGCGGGCCGGCGTTCGTGCACGCGGGGCCGTTCGGCAACATCGCGCACGGATGCAACTCCATCCTCGCGACGCGAAGCGCGCTCGCGCTCGCCGACGTGGTGGTCACCGAGGCCGGTTTCGGCAGCGACCTGGGCGCCGAGAAGTTCTTCGACATCAAGTGCCGCTTCGGTGGGCTGAATCCGGAAGCGGCGGTGATCGTCGCCACGGTGCGCTCGCTCAAGATGCAGGGCGGCGCCGACAAGAAGCAGCTCGGCACGGAGAACCTCGGTGCGCTCGAGCAGGGGATGGGCAACCTCGAGCGCCACATCGAGAACGTGCGGCAGTTCGGGGTGCCGGTCGTCGTCGCCATCAACCGCTTCACCGCCGACACCGAGGCCGAGCTGAAGCTCGTCGCCGACTTCTGCGAGACGCGCGGCGTGCGCGTAGCGCTCTGCGAGGTGTGGGCGAAGGGCGGCGAGGGCGGTGAGGCGCTCGCGCGCGAGGTGATGTCGCTGCTCGCCACCGGCGGCGCGCACTTCAAGCCCCTCTACGACAGCGACCTCCCGATCAAGGAGAAGATCGAGACGATCGTGAAGCGCGTGTACGGCGGCGATGGCGTGGACTACACGCCGGTCGCCGAGCGGGCGATCGAATACCTGACGTCGATCGGGATGGGGAAGACCCCCGTCTGCATGGCCAAGACCCAGTACTCACTGACCGATGACGCCACGCGCCTCGGTCGCCCGACCGGCTTCCGGATCACGGTGAACGAGGTGCGCGGCTCGGCGGGTGCGGGCTTCGTGGTGGCGCAGTGCGGAGACATCATGACCATGCCGGGGCTGCCGAAGGAGCCTGCGTCCGAGCGCATGTCGGTGGGCGAGAACGGGGAGATCGCGGGGCTCTTCTAGTGGCTGAGGACGGTACAAATCGGACGTTGCTCGTTGCGTTCCGGGTCGTACCAAGTATTCTCAATGAATGGCCTATCGGGAGTTGCAGGATCCGCAGGGCACGACCTGGAAGATCTGGGACGTGATCCCGATGGGCGTCACCAACGAGCGCTTCACCAACGGCGCGCCCGCCGTGCGGAAGCACTACGCGCAGGGCTGGCTCACCTTCGAGTGCCCCGAAGAGCGTCGTCGCC
This sequence comes from Gemmatimonadota bacterium, assembly GCA_028287305.1. Taxonomy (GTDB): domain Bacteria; phylum Gemmatimonadota; class Gemmatimonadetes; order Gemmatimonadales; family Gemmatimonadaceae; genus JAQBPX01. Next base: position 387,696 of record JAQBPX010000038.1, on the reverse strand, counting down.
TCTCGCCGTGTCCCAAGGACTGGCACACGCTCAATGACGACGAGCTCCTGGCCCTCTGCAAGTCCGCAGAGGTCGCGGGCAAGCCGCGGCGCCTGATCGAGTAGCCGTTCACGGCGGCAGCATGGCCGAGGCGCGCCGCTCGAGCGACGTGCCCGGACTCACCCCGCGGGCGATGTCCATCTCGATCGCGCTTCGCATCACGCTGAAGTCGGCCTCGCGCGCATGCTGCTCGAGCAGCCGCGCCAGCTGGCTCACCGCCGCCTCGCGCGGCACGGCGCGCGTGAGCAGGTCGGCGAACACGGTGAAGGGCACGGCGAGCGACCGTCCGCGATCGCGACCCATCGCCCGCACCAGGCGGCGAAGGTCCGCGGTGGTCGCGCCCGCATGCAGCGCGCTTGCGGCGGCAATCACGTCGGCGTCGCCGGACTGCGGGCCCAGTGCCTGGCGTGACGCCAGCAGCTCACCGAGCAGTGAACGCACCGCCGCCACGATGCGCGCGTCGTCCGCACCCTTGAGCAATCCTTCACCGGCCTTGGCGCGCAGCGCGCTCACCGGCGCTCCGGCCTTCGAGGCCGAGTCGGCGAGCAACGTGACTTCACGTGCTGCCGCATCGCTCATGATACGGGCCTGCGCGCTGGCGCGCCCGCCGAGCAGCGCCACCGCGGCAGCGACCGCGAGCCCGCGCCGCATCAGCGCCTCCCCTGAACGAGCAGCACCGACGACGGCACGCCGAAGTCATCGTCGGCCGACGCGGGCGCATTGCGGTCGCGCACGAGCTGTCCATCGATCACGAACGCATACGTGTGACGACCCACGCCCAATGGCAGCTGCACGCTCCACGTGCGCCCGTCGGCCATGCGCGCCAGCGGCGTGCGCCCGCGCGCCCAGAGGTTGAAGTCGCCCACCACCTCCACGCTCTGCGCGTCCGGCGCGACCGCCACGAACCGCGCAATACCGCTGTCCGCGCCCGCTTCGCTCCAGGCCACGGTCTGGACTGGGACGTTCCCGCTGTCGCGCGCGGCGACCGCCGTGGCGGCACGCGGCGTGTCGCGCCCGCCGACCAGCAGCCCCGCCGCGAATGCGACACCCGCGGCCGCGAGCATGCCCGCGCCCACCCTGAACCAGCCGCGTGCGCGGCGGGCGGACATCGCGCGCTGCACCACGGCCTCGCTCCATGCCTCAGTGGGCAGCACGTCGGCGCGCAGCGCCTGCGCGGCCCTGATGGTTTCCGGCGTCATCGCGTCATCCTCGTCGTCATGCATCGGGAGCATCCTCACCTGTCAGCAGCGCGCGCAACCGCCGGCACGCGCGCATCGCGCGCATGCGCAGGGCCGGCGCACCAACGCCGGTCACGCGCGACATCTCGTCGTAGCTCATGTCCTCCACGTACTTGAGCAGGAACGCCTCGCGCAGCGCCGGGTCGAGCTGCGCAAGCGCCTCCTGCACTTCCTCCAGCTCCCCGTGCCTCGCGTCCGCCTCGCGCACCGGCACCTGCCGATGCTCCGCCGCCTCAGGCACCAGCCGGTTCCAGCGACGCGAGCGCACCACCGCCGCCGAGCGACAGCGGTTCACCACGATCGCGAACAGCCAGCCGCGAAAGTCACGCTGCGGGTCATAGCGATCGAGCGCGCGGAAGGCACGCACGAACGAATCCTGCACCACGTCTTCCGCATCGTGCCTGTTGCCGAGCACGCGCGTGGCGTAGCGCAGGCAGGCGGGCGAGTGGCGATCCACGAGCTCGCGGAACGCCGCCTGCTCACCCGCGAGGGCGCGCTGGACCAGCTGTGCGTCCGTGGCCGTCACGAGTGGGCTACCCGCCATCCAGCGGGATCGTCACCGCAAGCCGCGATCAGGGAACGACCAGCAGCGCCACTCGGCCGCCAAAGTCATCGAGGGTCACGGGCAACCCGGGGGCGGGCAGCCAGGCGCCGCCATCCACGCGAATGCTCACGCGGTGGGTGCCTGGCGGCAGCGAGAGCACCGCCGTCCATGCGTCATCGCCCGAACCCCGCGCGCCTTGCACGCCGCGCTCGAGGAACACCGGCTCCCACTGCGTGAAGTCGCCCGCCAGCTCCACCCGCTCGCGCGCCGACACGCGGATGGTGATGCGCCGCGCGCTGCTGTCCCCCTCCAGCACGAACGCCAAGGGCGCGAGCAGCAGCTCGGGCGGAACGAGCGACTCGGACACGCGCGACCGCGACACGCGCAGCCCGAGCTGCGCGCGCCGAATGGAGCGCCCGCCCACGCCGAAGTCCGGTGGACGCGAACTGAGGCTGCCCACGAGCGCGACCCGCGTTCCCACCGTGGCGGTGGCTCCAAGCGACGCCCACGGCCGGCCCGTGCGCTGACCCACGGTCGTCGCCCACCCCACGCTCGCGAGGGCGGTGAAGCGCTCGCTCGACCAGAACAGCCGCGTGGTGGCCTCCGTGGTGCTGCGCAACCTGCTGCCCTCGCTCGCACGACTCGACTGCGTGGGCGGCGTGACCGGGTGCGACAGGATGGTGTCGGGCCCGCGCACCAGCGTGTCACTGAAGATCGAGATGGCGGTGTCCCCACGCTGTGCGCCTGGCGCCGACGCCTGCCAGGGGGTGATGCGCTGGGCGAGCGAATACGAGAGGAGAAAGTGGCCGCGCCTCTGCCATGCGCTCGCGCCCACTCCCAGGTCGCTCCGCGACTGCGGGCCGCGTCGCGCGCCGGCGTCCACGTCGAGCGAAAAGCCCCGGCGACCCGTGCCGGCCAGCAGGCGAATGGCGCCGAGCGCCTCGCGCTGCGCGCGGGTTGCCGCAGGGGTGTAGTCGAGCGACCCGGACCACGACACGGCCACCCTGCGCGACGGGCCCTGAAGTCCCGCGAGGCGCGCCGAGATGCTCCGGTCGAGCCCCGCGCCCGCGGGCGCGCCGAAGCGTGGCGTGCCCACGGCGGAGCCGAGCGCGACGTCGAGCCGCTGCCCCTGGACGCGGGACAGCGGCAAGGTGACCAACAGCGCGAGCAGCACGCGGCCTTGCATCACTCCTATCTACCCTCGCATCCCGGCGTCCGTCACCAGCGCCGGCCCGGTCCTGTCCGATTCCTTACGATGGGGTCGCTCACGGCCCCCCGTGCTAGCTTTCATCCGACAGGCGATTCATCACCGAACCGACATGACGACCACCATTCGTACCTCGATCGCATTCGTCGCGCTCCTCCTCGCCACCGCCTGCGGTGGCGACAAGGCCGTGGCGCCCACGCTCGGCCCCCTGGCCAGCGTGAAGGTGAAGTACGAATTCCCGAGCATGTACGTGAACACCGAATCGGTGGCGTCGCTGCACGGGTTCGACGCGCAGGGGCAGTTCCTCGGCGTGATCCAGGCGGCGAGCTGGACGGCGAGCACTCCCGCGGTGAGCATCACCGCCACGGGCACGGTGACCGCGAAGAAGGCCGGCGCCGCCTACATCAAGGGCATCACGAGCGGCGGCCTCAAGGACTCGCTGCTCGTCCAGGTCACCGATACCTTGTGACCACCTCGTGCGCCGCTGCCTGCAGCAGGCGCACCGTGGTCTCGCTCGCCGAGAGTTGCGCGCCAGCCACCGTGGCGCGTGACGGCAGCGTGCGCGCGTCGTGGCCCGTGACCTCCTCGTAAATCACCAGCGCGGTGAGGTAGGTGCCGAGTGGCGACGGGTGATATCCGTCGCCTCCATAGAGGGCGAGCTGCGGATCGGCCTTCCACGCGGCGCGCCACGCCTCTCCCGCCGGGTAGCACACCCCGCTCACCGCGCTCGCCTCGGCCATGCAGCTGTCGCGAGTCTCGTCGAAGAGCGACGGATACTGCAGCTGCTGCTGCGCGCCCGGCCATGTCATGAGGGCGGCGGTGCGCGCGCCAGACGCGGTCGCGAGTGGCGCGAAGATCTTCGCGGCCAGCACCAGCGTGTCGCGGTCCAGCCCCGCGGGAGTCGGCCCCTGCTGCAGGAGCACCACGTCCCAGTGCTCGGCGCGAATGACGCTGGCCGCGTTGCTCCCGCCGAGCGCGTGATCGATCACGGCGTAGTCGGGGAGCGCCACTGACTTCACGCGAATGGTGTCGCCCGCGCTCGCGGCGAGGTCGGCGACCGTGCGCGGCAGGTCGTTGACGTAGGTGAAGCTGTTGCCGATGAAGAGCAGGTGGCGGCCGCCGCCGTCGAGCGGCGTGGCGGGGGCGGTGCTGTCGTGCGGAAAGCCGCAGGACGCGAGCGCCGCGAGCGCGAGGATGCGGATCAAGTGCGTGGTCATACAGCAATTCCGCATGGCGGCGGGCGCAATGGCGCGCGGCGGTGACGAAGCGCGCCGCGCGCGGGATGAAGCGAGGTACCCGTGAGCTTTGATGCGCTTCTGACATTGGGAGCGATCGCGCGCCCTAGACTGACCTGTGTAGCAGTGTCCAGGTCCACCCGCTGGAGGTTCCATGCGCTCCCCGCTCATCCACGCCATCGCGCTCGTCGCCGCCCTCGCCACGGCGCGGGCGCTGCCCGCACAGCAGGCGGACATGATCCGGGGGCGCGTGAGCGCGCCGGACGGCAAGGGCGTGGAGAACGCGCGCGTCACGGTGACGTCAATTCCAGGGAACGTGCCACACAATGCCGCCACCGATCGCGATGGGCGCTATGCGGTGTCCGTCGCGAGTGGCGACGGCGACTACTGGGTTGCCGTGAGCGCGATCGGATATGCCCCGCGCCGTTTCGAGGTGAAGCGGCTGGCTGATGAGGCCATCCTGGTGGGCGACGTGCGGCTGCAGGTGATGGCGGTGAACCTCGAGGCGATGCGCATCCAGGCTGACCGCGCGCGGCCGGACCGTGCCGGCGGCGCAGTTGACGTCAGCGGCACCGAGAAGTCGGTGGGCAGCACCACCGCCGACCCCAATGACGCGGGCAACCTGGCCGCAATGGCGGCCTCCGCTCCGGGAGTGCAGTTGATTCCAGGCGCTGACGGCGCGGCCGACCAGTTCTCGGTGTTCGGCCTGGGCGGTGACCAGAACTCCACCACGCTCAATGGCCTGGGCTTCGGCGGCAACGACATTCCCCGCGACGCGGGCACGCGCGCTGGACTGAGCACCAGCCCATGGGACGTGTCGCGCGGCGGGTTCAGTGGCGCGCAGCTCGGGCTCTCCACGCAGGCGGGCTCGAACTTCAGCTCGCGCGCCATGAGCACGCTGATGAACGCACCAGCCGCGCAGGTGGTGGATCGCGCCGGCCGCGCACTCGGCGCGGCATACGGGGCGCTGTCGGTCGGCGCGGCCACCGCCGGACCCGTGAAGATGGACAGGAGCTTCTACAGCATCGGCTACCAGGTGGACCGGCGCGTGAGCGACGTGCCCACGCTCGCGAACGCGAGCGACCTCGCACTGCGGATGGCCGGTGTCGCGAGTGATTCGGCCGCGCGGCTGCGCTCCCTGGTGGGGCTTGCCGGCGCGCCGCTTTCAGTGACCGGACTTCCCGCGCAGAAGGTGTCAGACCGCGGCTTGCTGCTCGCCAACTTCGACTGGGCGCCACGCGGGAGCACCACGGGGCAGGCGCTGACCATCACGGCCGCCACGAGCATCGGGCGCTCCAATGCGCCCTTCGCGCAACTCACCGCGCTGCCGACCAACGACGTGCGCAGTGCCAGCTGGACCGGCGCGCTGCAGGCCCGCCAGACCACCTACCTGCGCAACACCATCCTCAGTGAGACGCAGGCCGGCGTGAGCCAGCTGCGCGCGAGCACCACCCCGTACCTTGCGCTGCCGAGCGGCGGCGTGCGGGTGACGTCGCTGTTCGACGACGGCTCTTCCGCCATCGCCGGGCTGACCTTCGGCGGCAGCCCCACGCAGCGCACGAGCTCAGTCACTGGTACAGCCTCGGTGCAGAACCAGCTCTCCTGGTTCAGCGTGGACAATCGGCACCGCCTGCAGCTCACCTCGTCGCTGCGATACGACGACGTGAGGCAGGACCTCACGTCCAACGCGCTTGGCAGCTTCGCCTACAACTCGCTGGCGGAGCTCGCCGCGGGCACGGCGGCGCAGTACACCCGCACGCTGGCGCCGCGCATCCGCAGCGGGCGCCAGCTGGTGGGCGGGCTCGCGATGGGCGACGCCTTCCGCATCAGGCCCGACTTCCAGCTGCAGTACGGCGTGCGTGCCGACGCCAATCGCTACCTGCGCGCCCCGCAGCGCAACGAGAACGTGGCCGCCGCATTCGGATCGGACAACACGCAGCTTCCGGAACGGCTGTACCTCAGCCCGCGCGTGGGGTTCGCCTGGACCTACGGGCAGTCCGCGCAGCTTGCGGTGGCCGAGGGATACGTGCGGTCGCCGCGCGCCGTGGTGCGCGGTGGATTCGGCATCTTCCAGAACACGCCGTCGGCGCAGCTGGTGGCCTCGGCGATCTCGAACACCGGACTGCCGCAGGCCGTGTCGCAGCTCGTGTGCGTGGGCGCTGCCGTTCCGCGTGCCGACTGGCGCGCCTACGCAGCGGGCGAGGGCAACGCTCCCACCGCGTGTGCCGATGGCTCAGCCGGGAGCAGCTTCGCCAACAGCGCGCCCGACGTCTCGCTCTTCAGCACCGGATACGCGGCGCAGCGCAGCGCGCGCTCCAACCTGAACTGGAGTGGCGCGGTGCTCGGCAACCGCCTGCTGGCGACCGCAGACGCCACGTACTCCGTGAACAGCGACCAGGCGGGCGTGGTGAACCTCAACTTCGCGCCCGCGGTGGGCTTCCGACTGGCCGCGGAGGGCAATCGCCCCGTGTACGTGACGGCGTCGAATGTCGTGGGCGCCACTGGTTCGATCGCCTCCGCCGCGGCGCGACGGGACTCGCGCTTCGGGAACGTGCTCGAGCAGCGCTCCGCGTTCTCGTCCACCAACCGCCAGTTCACCGTCTCGCTGCAGCCCGCCACCTGGCGCGCGCGGTACTCGTGGAGCGCGAGCTACGTGTACTCGAACACCCGCGACGCACAGCCGGGGTTCGCCAGCACCGGTGGGGACCCGCGCACGAACACGAGCGCGCGTTCCGCGCTCGACTCGCGTCACCAGCTGTCGCTCAACGGATCGTACGACCTGTTCGGATGGATGCCGATCGGATTCTCGGGCTCGTTCCGCTCCGGCCGTCCCTACACGCCAATGGTCAACGCTGACATCAATGGTGACGGGTTCCGCAACGACCGCGCATACGTGTTCGACCCGGCGTTGTCGGCGCAGGACGGGCAGGTGGCGGCGGGGATGCAGGCATTGCTCTCCGGCCGCGGCGCGGCGCAGCGCTGCCTGGTGCGACAGCTGGGACAGGTGGCGGGGCGCAACAGCTGCCAGGAACCGTGGACGTCCACGTCCACGCTGACGATCGGCTTCAACCCAGTGAAGTTCCGCTTTCCACAGCGGCTCAACGCGTCACTCTACGTCAACAACCCGTTGCGCTGGCAGGCGGTGACGCCCGACCCAACCCTGCTGTTCGTGCGCGGGTTCGACGCGGCCAGCCAGCGCTTCCGCTATGAGGTGAACCCGCGCTTCGGCTCAACCAACACGCGGGAGTCCATCGCGCGCAACCCGCTGGTGGCGACGCTGCAGTTCCGCTACGACCTGGGATACACGCGCGAGCGGCAGCTGCTCACGCAGACGCTCGACCGCGGGCGCGGCCGCACCGGCGCGCGCAGCAGCGAGCAGGACATTCGCGGCATGAGCGCGGCGCTCATTCCGCAGAACCCCATGGGCTGGATCATGCGCGAGGCCGACACGCTGCACCTCACGCGCGTGCAGGCGGACAGCATCTCCACGCTCAATCGTGTGTACGCGGTGGCCTACGACTCCATCTGGACTCCGGTCGCGCGCTACCTGGTGGCGTTGCCACCCGAGTACGATCGCGCCGAGGCGTATGCGCGCTATCGGGGCGCGCGCGAGGCGACGATCGACGTGCTTCGCGCGCTCGCCCCCGCCGTGCGCGCGCTGCTGAGCGAGGAGCAGCTGCGGAGGCTGCCCGCCACCACGCTCACGTCGCTCGACAGGCGCTACCTCGCGGCGGTGCGGTCATCCACCGCGGGCGGCGCCAGCCTGGGCGCGCTCGGCATGCTGGCGCAGATGGGCTGGAATGGCGGCACGGTGGATCCGTCGTCGTCGGCCGTGATGATCCACCGATGAACGCACACAACGGGAGCAGGATGATGAAACACGCCACGTACTTCCACATCGCGTGCGCGATGACGCTCGCTGCCGCGCGGCCAGCTTTCGCGCAGCAGGCGATTCCGGTGCGCACGCTGCCCGCCGCGGAGGCGGTGTCGCGCGACACCTTTCGCGCGATCACCGGCGTGCGCGAGCTGTCCGACGGCCGCGTGATGGTGAACGACCCCAGGGGTCGCAGGCTGATGCTGCTGGACGGTGCACTCGCGCTGGGGCGCGTGATCGCCGATACCACCGCGGGCGCCGCGCTCCAGTACGGCGCGCGTGCCTCGGCCATCATCCCCTATGCGGGCGACTCCACGCTGTTCGTGGACGGCGTGGGCCGCGCGCTGGTGGTGCTGGGCCCCACGGGGTCGGTGGCGCGCGTGATGTCGGCGCCGCGGCCGAACGACGTGCAGACGCTCGCCACGTCGTCGCAGGGAAGCCCGCGAATGGATGCGGCCGGCCGGCTGATCTATCGATCGTTCCTGTTCCCCGCGTTCCGGGCGCCGGTCGCGGGCAAGCAGTACGTGCCGCCCATGCTCCCCGACTCCGCTCCTCTGCTGCGCGTGAACTTCGACACGCGCGTGGCAGACACCATCGCATGGCTGCGCATCCCGAAGATGCTCGCGCACACCGAGTACCTCCCCAATGGTGCGGTGCGTCTCAGCCCCATGGTGATGCCGGTGTCCACCGTGGACGACTGGGTGGCGCTGCCCGATGGCTCCGTGGCCGTGCTGCGCGGCAGCGACTATCACCTGGACTGGATCGCCGGCGACGCGCGGCGCGCGACGGCGAAGATGCCCTTCGACTGGAAGCGGCTCACTGACGACGAGAAGGACGCGCTGGTGGACTCCGCGAAGAAAGTGCTCGCGCGGCAGGCCGCGTTGCCACCCGTACCGGGGCAGGCACAGGGACACAGCATGACCATCATGCCGATCGGTGGTGACGGTCGTAGTGGCGCGGCGCAGGCGGCAACGCCGGTGCCCGCGCCGCTCGAGCTGCCGCTGGTCGCGCCCGCGAGCGAGATGCCGGACTACTACCCGCCAGTGGTGCGCACGGGGATGATGCGCGCCGATCCCCAGGGTCGCGTCTGGATCCTGCCCGCGACGAGCGCGCAGTCGGGCAAGGGACTGCTGTACGACGTGGTGGACCGCGACGGGCGCATCGTGGAGCGCGTGCGGCTGCCCGAGGGACGGACGCTCGAGGGATTCGGCGCGAACGGCGTCGCGTACCTCAGCGCATTCAGCCTGAACGGCGTGCGCCTCGAGCGCGTGCGACTGCGATAACAGTGCAGTAACAGTGCAGTAACAGTGAAGTAACCGAACGACACACACTCACACAGGGATCAATCATGAAGGCTCATCGCATCGTCATCATCGGCGCACTCGCCGCCCTCGTCGCCGCGCACCTCGCGCATGCCCAGGCACCCGCCCAGGCATCCGCCGCAAAGGCCGCGGCGACCGACACCACCGCGCGCCTGGCCGGCACGTGGCAGGGGACCTACAGCATGCCCAATGGTCCCTCCGGCGCGCTCAAGCTCGTGATCGCGAAGGACAGCGCGCTCTCCATCACCCAGTTCGCCGCCGAGATGGATGGCAGCATGCAGGAGATGACGACGAGCAAGTTCGCGATCACCACCACCGAGATCTCCTGGAGCCAGGAGCTCATGGGGCAGGTGTGCGGCACCACGGCGGTGCTCAAGGGCGCGGAGCTGCGCGGGGTGATGCTCTGCGGGCATGGCGCGGTGAGCTTCGTGATGACGAAACCGTAGCGGCGCAGGGCGAGCGACGCCGTATCTTTGGGGACAGCAGTTCATCCCCCACAGCCGGCTCATGACCCTCGCTCGCCTCGCGCTGTTCCTCTGCGCTGCCACCCAGCCCCTGCTCGCGCAGCAGGGAGATTCCGCCGCCGTGGTGCCCCTGCCGCTCCCGCAGGGGCAGTACGCGGTGGGCACCGCGATGCTTCCGTCGCAGCGCTTCACGCCCGCGCGCCCCAGGCCGGGACTGGTGCGCGTGCTGCAGGCGCAGGCGTGGTACCCCATCGCGAAGGCGGGGGCGAAGCGCGCGCCCTACATCGCGCAGTCCGCGCTGGTGGACTCGATGATCGCGCGCTCCTACCTGGACCTGCCGCGCGAGGTGCTCGACTCCCTGCGCAACGTGCGCACGGCGGCCACGCTCGATGCGCCAGCGGCGAAGGCGCCCACGGGGGGCTGGCCACTGCTCCTCTTCTCGCCGGGGTTCGGCATCGCGCGCCAGCAGTACACCGCGCTGGTGCAGCAGCTGGCGAGCGAGGGATACGTCGTGATCGTGCTCGACCATCCCTTCGGCGGCTTTGCGCTCGACGCGCAGGGGCGCGTGATGCAGCCGGGTGGCGACTCGCTCCGCAAGCGGCTCACCGCCGACCACATGGACGCGAGCCTCGACTCGGCGTTCGACTGGACCGTGCAGGCGTGGGCGAACGAGGCGGTGGCCGCGCTGCCCGCGCTGATCAGGGCGAGCAGGTTGCCGATCGACCGCGCGCGCATCGGCTACCTGGGGCACTCGATCGGGGGCGCGGCCGCGCTGATGGCGTGTGCGTCGCCGTTGATTCGCGCGTGCGCCGACATGGACGGCGATCCGTCGAGCGCGACGGAGAAGGGAGGCGTCGCGAAGAACTTCCTGGTGCTGCTCAGCCAGCCGGCCACGAGCGCGAATCCCCCCGCCGACACGGCGGAAGCGAACGGGCGCGCGAGGCGCGCAGAGATGGGGCGCGCGCGCGACCTGATGTGGACCGGGATCTCGCTCAAGAGCGCGAACGACGTGCGCGGCACCACGCGCAAGCTGCCGGGGAGCAATCACCTGTCGTTCAGCGATGCGCCGTTCGTGATGCCCCTGCTGCTCTGGAACACGGGCACCACGCTGTCGGCGCAGGCGCAGTTCGAGATGGTGAGCGACCTGTTGCTGGGGTTTTTCAGGGAGACGCTCGCCCCCCGCTCGAACCCTCGCTAGACCCGGAGCCGGCCCCGCTGGCCGGCGAGCTCCTCGCGATACTGGCGGGCGCTGACGCTCTTCACGAGCGCGTCGAAGGTCGCGTCATCCATATCGCCGCGGACGGGATGGAGGCGTGCGCGTGCCTCGTCCATGAGGACTGCGAGGCGGGCGGGGGGCACTTCCATTTGGCGGGACCGGCATCGTTCGTCTTCGCCACCCCAGAGGATGGCAGGTGCCCGCATGCGGCGAATCGGGCGGGGCGTTATCTCCCCCATGTACGATAACGCACTGAGTGCGTTTGTGACAGTGCAGCTTCTGCCCTTACAGAGCCCCTGCCGTTTCGGCATATTCCCTGTCCCTCACGAAACCCGCCATCCTGACGCACGGCAGACCATGAGCGACGCCTCGAACGCACCCCTCAAGCGCACCCCCTTCTACGACATCCACAAGGCGCTCGGCGCCAAGATCGTCCCCTTCGCCGGGTACGAGATGCCGGTGCAGTACCCGGCCGGGATCACGGTGGAGCACAACGCGGTGCGGCGCGAGTGCGGGCTGTTCGACGTGAGCCACATGGGCGAGTTCTTCGTGACCGGCGAGCGCGCGGTGGACTTCGTCAACTACGTGACCACCAATGACGTGCCGAAGCTCGCGGTGGGGCAGGCGCACTACAGCACCATCCTCCACGACGGCGGCACCATCGTGGACGACTGCCTGGTGTACCGCTTCGCCGACAAGGTGATGATGGTGGTGAACGCCAGCAACGCCGCCAAGGACTACGCGCACATCGCGCCGCACACCGCGCAGTTCGGCGTGAAGCTGGAAGACGCGAGCGACGGATACGCCCTGCTCGCGCTGCAGGGACCCAAGGCGCAGGAAATTCTGCAGCCGCTCACGCAGGTGAAGCTCGCCGACATCGGCTACTACCACTTCACCGAGGGCGAGGTGGCGGGGATGCCGATGATCGTGAGCCGCACCGGCTACACGGGCGAGGACGGCTTCGAGCTCTATCACAGGAACGAACACGGCGTGAAGCTCTGGGAAGCGCTGGTCGGCACCGGGCGCGTGACGCCGGCCGGGCTCGGCGCGCGCGACACCCTGCGCCTCGAGATGGGGATGGCGCTCTACGGCAACGACATCGACGACACCACCACGCCGCTCGAGGCCAACCTCCAGTGGCTGGTGAAGCTCGCGAAGGGCGACTTCATCGGCAGCGATGCGCTGAAGAAGCAGAAGGAGGGCGGCGTGCCGCGCAAGCTGGTGGGCTTCACGCTGCCGGATCGCAACATCGCGCGCCATGGCTTCCCCGTGTTCGACGCCGACGGCAACGCGAGTGGCGAGGTGCGCAGCGGCACGATGTCACCCTCGCTGGGAATCCCGATCGGAACGGCGTACCTGCCCACCGCGCAGGCGAAGGAGGGGACGCAGTTCGAGGTGGAGATTCGCGGCAAGCGCGTGCCGGCCACGGTGGTGAAGCCGCCGTTCTACAAGGATGGGTCGCATCTCTAGCAGATGACCCGCCTCGCGATCCTCACCATCAGCGACGCCGGCGCCCGCGGCGAGCGCGCCGACACCAGTGGTGACGCGATCGCCGAGTGGGCGACGCGCCGCGGGTGGAGCATTGCGCATCGCGAGCTGGTGCCCGACGACGTGCACCGCATCACGCCGCTGCTGCTCGCGTGGTGCGACCAGAACGACTGCGACGTCGTGCTCACCACCGGCGGCACCGGCCTGAGCCCGCGCGACGTGACCCCCGAGGCCACGCGCGCGATCCTCGAGCGCGAGGCACCCGGGATCGCCGAGCGCATTCGCGGCGTGATGATGGAGACGTTCCCGCGCGCCGCACTCGGCCGCGGCCTGGCCGGCACGCGCGCGAGGACGCTGATCGTGAACCTCCCGGGCAGCACGAGCGGCGTGACGGATGCGCTGGCCGCGCTCGACCCGATCGTGGATCACGCGGTGGCAGTTCTCACCGATCGCCCTACGGATCACGGTGGCAGTTCCCAAAGCCCAAAGCCCAAAGCCCAAAGCCCGCAGTGAGTGTAGTCATCACGCTCCAGGACGTGGAGCCCGCCGTCCGCATCAACGCGCTGCTCGAGCGCGACGGGATCGAGACGGAAGTCGTGAGCCCCCTCGACGACATTCGCGCGGCGCTGCGTCGCGCGCGTCCCGACGTGATCGTGCACTCGGGCGCGGTGGCGGATCCGTCTACGTTGGCACTCGTGCGTGAGCAACTGTGGGGCGGCGCGGCGAGCGTGGGGCTGATGGACGTCGGCGACCCGGCGCTGGAGGAGCGGTTGCGCCTGGAGGGATACGTCGAGCTCTGGACGAAGCCGGTGGATCCGGAGGAAGTGGCGGGAGGGGTGCGTCGCATCCTCGAGCGCAAGCGGCTGCAGGCGCAGACCGGCCTCACCGGCGAGAGCGAGCCGATGCGCGAGGTGATGGTGAAGGTGGAGCAGATGGCGCCGGTGAGCAGCACGGTGCTGGTGGAGGGCGAGAGCGGCACCGGCAAGGAGCTGGTGGCGCGCGCGCTCGCGATGCTCAGCCCGCGCAAGAACAAGCCGTTCATCGCGGTGAACGTGGGCGCGCTGCCGGAGACGCTGCTCGAGAGCGAGCTGTTCGGCCACGAGAAGGGAGCGTTCACGGGGGCCGCCGAGCGGCGCCTCGGCCGCTTCGAGCTGGCGGACGGCGGCACGCTGTTCCTCGACGAGATCGGCGAGATCCCGCAGAGCACGCAGGTGAAGCTGCTGCGCGCGCTCGAGGAGCGGGAGTTCATGCGACTCGGCGGCGTGTCGCCGATACGAGTGAATGTGCGCGTGATCGCGGCCACCAACCAGCCGCTGCGCCAGCAGGTGGAAGAGGGGAAGTTTCGTGCGGACCTCTACTACCGGCTGAACGTCCTCAGCATCTACCTGCCGCCTCTGCGGGAGCGTCGTGAGGACATCCCGATGCTCGTGCGCAGCTTCATCGCCAAGTACTCGGCCGAGCACGATCGCGCCTTTCACGGGATCAGCGCGGAGTCGATGCAGCTGCTGGTGGATTACGCGTGGCCGGGGAACGTGCGCGAGCTGCGCAACCTGGTGGAGAGCATGGTGGTGCTCTCTCACGGGAGGGAGATCGCGCCGAGCGACCTCCCGCGGCAGATCAGGGAAGGGGGGAGCGCGCGGTGGCTGCCGGTGCGGATGCCGGCGATGCCGAGCCTGGGTGACGCGAGTGGCGGGACGGGTGGCCGCGAGCTGGAGTTCATCGTGCGCAGCCTGCTCGAGCTCAAGCTGCAGGTGGAGGAGTTGCGCCGGCGGCTGGACGATCACGAGCCGCGCATCCACGAGCATGCGGACTCGGTGGAGGAGGCGCTCGTGTCGAGTGGCTGGACGCGAGCGGCGCAGCCGGCGGCGCAGCTTCCGGTGGCGGGGATTGGGCCGAGGGACCAGGAGCCGCCGCCGAACTACGTGACGATCGCGCCGGGGACGAAGATGATGGAGGTGGAGCGCCAGGTGATCGAGGCGGCGCTGAAGGAGACGCGGGGGAATCGGCGCCGGGCGGCGGACCTGCTGGGGATCGGGGAGCGGACGCTGTACCGGAAGATCAAGGAGTACCGGATGCCGGAGGATGGGTACTGGGAGGGGGAGTAGGGCCCGCTCCCCATTCGATGGGCTGAGCTGCGCACCGCTGCCGTGAGCTGGCGGGAGCGGTGAAGTAGTCAGTGTATGAACTCTGGTCGCCAAAAGTGACCAGAAAACATTGTGACGCAGGGCACGTTGGTCCGTCTTTCAGGGTGGCCGGTATCATAGGAACGCGCGCTTGATCAAACGAGCTCGTGCGGCCATATTCGCCACCCTGCGCTGAGAGACGCTCGACGATGACGGCTCGCGCAGAGCATCGGTCGTAATTGCCGTTCCCGCCCTGACGAAGACCGAGAGATCCCGCCGTTGTCGCAACCCTCGAACCATGCCGTGCCTGCTCCTGACGCGATGATCGCGGGGAGCGTGCTGCCCATCCAGCGGGCGGAGGAGCTGCTGGCCACCCTGCCGGGGGTGATTTCGGCGCGCATCGTGGCGGCGCAGAACGGGGCCGTGGAAGAGATCCACGTGCTGACCACGACCGACGTGCCGGCGAAGAGCACCGTACGCAACATCGAGAGCGCACTGATCGCGCACTTGGGGATGCGGGTGAGCCACAAGAAGATCAGCGTGGCGACCAGCTACGAGACGCAGCCGCCCAGGCGCAGCAGTGGTGCGACGCAGGCGCTGGTGGAGGAGCTCGAGCTGCCGGCGGTGGTGGCGGAGAGCCCGGTGGCCACGAGTGGCCGGCGGATCTACTTCGAGGACGTGGAAGTTCGCCGGAGCCGGAGCAAGGGTATCGCCTGCCGCGTGACGTTGCGGAAGGGTGAGGAGACCTTCATCGGTGAGGCGGAGGGCGTGGAGAACGAGCGCATCCGCATCGAGCTGGCGGCCAGGGCGACCCTCTCGGCCATCAAGCAGGCGGAGGCGGACGATCGCGTGCTGGGGCTGGAGGGCGCGAAGCTGGTGGAGGCGTTCGACCGCGAGTTCGTTTTTGTTGGCGTGATGACGAGGTTTGGCCGCGACTCGGCGCTGTTGACGGGGAGCGCGGAAGTAAAGGAATCAGCGGAGACGGCTGCGGTGCTGGCCGTACTCGACGCGACGAATAGATGGGTGGAGTACGGGAAGTAGCCGGTCGATGATGACTGGCTTTCTCATGTTCTGAGGAATGCGAACTTAGGAGTAGAAGAGGAATTTTCATCCCCTCGCTCGCAAGAGCGGAGATGAGCGAAGGACTCATGGTGCAGTTGAGCGGAGCCAACCAAAGCGAAGCAGGCATAGCCTGACTTCACGATCGGGAGGTGACGCAAAATGAGCTTCCTCACCAGCCTTTTTTCCTTCAGTTTTTCCGGTTGGGTTAACTGGGGCTAGGCTGCGAGCCGGGGGGATGTTCCTCCTTTCGTCTATGTCGTTAAAGCAGAATAGGGTTGCGGCTTTTGTGTCCTTTGTCATCGCGTGCGCCGCGGTGGCAACTGTTGTGTTGTACTCAATAGCACCTTTGTTGCCGGACGGTTCCACCACGGCGATTGTGTTGCTGTCTGCGCTCGCCATTGTAGCAGAGATGCTTTCGTTCCTGCTGCCGAAGGACGCGTCTGGATCCATCGCGTTCATTCCATATCTGGCGATGGTGACAATAGTCCCGCACTGGTCAGCGTGCCTCGCTATTGCGTTGGTGAAAATCGTAATCGAGAGCATGCGCGAAATTCCGCGCATCAAAGCGATTTTTAATGTCGGCCAGAATGCACTGACATTTGCATTGGCGGCCACAGTCTATCGGCTGGCAGGAGGCGAGAGCATGCTCCTTCTGCCAAGCCACGAACTCGCCGGTCTGACCGTTCAGGTGGGTTTGCCCGCGCTTCTAGCATTCACGACGTCTTTCATAGTAAACGCTGTCTTGGTGGCCGGCGTGATCTCGCTATCGACTGGCGTTCCGGTTTCACGCTTGCTTCGCGAGAACCACTTAGCCACAGTCGGGTTGGATCTGCTCGCAGCCCCGCTAGTGTTTGTTTTTGCTTGGGTATACACGGCCTTCGGTCCCTACGCGGCGGCAACGCTCTGGGTGCCGATTCTTGGACTTCGGCAGGTTCAGACCATTAATCTCGAACTTCAGCGCACGAACCAGGAACTGCTTGAGTTGATGGTGAAGTCAATCGAA
This sequence comes from Gemmatimonadota bacterium, assembly GCA_028287305.1. Taxonomy (GTDB): domain Bacteria; phylum Gemmatimonadota; class Gemmatimonadetes; order Gemmatimonadales; family Gemmatimonadaceae; genus JAQBPX01. Next base: position 370,881 of record JAQBPX010000038.1, on the reverse strand, counting down.
GCGCGCGATGATTACACCTCCGGCCATTCTAGGAGAGTTCAGCATTATGCCGTTATTATCGCACGAGCAATTGGTCTCACCGAAAAGGAAGTTGAGCAAGTGAATAAGGCAGCTCTGCTTCACGACGTTGGTAAGATCTATGAGAAGTATGCGCCAATTCTCAAGAAGGAAGACAAGCTCTCGTCTGAGGAATGGACGACGATGATGGAGCATCCAATAGACGGAGCAAATCTCGTCGCCACGATGAGTCGTCTGCACGACATTGTTCCTTCGATTCGGCACCATCACGAAAATTGGAATGGAACCGGGTATCCCGACGCTTTGGCCGCCGAAGCCATTCCACTGCCGGCACGTGTCATTCGGTTTGCTGATACGCTCGATGCGATGACAACCGAGCGACCCTACCGGTTGCCGCGCTCCAGAGAAGAGGTGAAGGCGGAGTTCATTCGCTGCAGGGGGAGAGAATTTGACCCCAGCATTACGGACCGACTCCTCGCCAGCGCCCTTTGGGACGTATTGTTCGCCGAGCCTACGCTGAGTCGCGATGGACTGAAACTCGTCCGATCGGTATCGGCCGCGGTATAGTTACTTTCGAGTTGGCTGGGGCAAGCTGCCGGCGAGTGAGGCAATCAGCGCATTGTTCGCGCTGCCGTCGAGCAATTGAATCGTCTGGGCCAATTCCCACGCGACCGGTCCACGCCCACGTGACCCATTTAGATATTCGGTTGCGAGTGTGAGGGCACGTTCCCGCAAATTGGCAGCAAGAAGGCCTCGCGCTACGATCGCGATCTGAGTATCGATTATTGGGATCGTGGCGCTTTTCGAACGTGCCTCAAGGTCGAGCGTGAGCTCCCTAGTCTGCATGTGACCAGTAAGTAAGAATAGTTGCAGTTCGTAGCACTGAGTCACGAAGCCGGGCCGCCCTCCACTCGTAGCGGGGTAGTTTCCGCGAATGAGTTCAATCGCGGCCCTCAGTCTTGAGACATCCAGATCTAGATAGCTCAGTTCTGCCTCATTGCCGAGGTATGACCAGTTCATCGTCGGCGTCGGTTCTTTTCGCAGCCTGGCAGAAGACGCGAGATGCAGTGCGGCGGCGGATTGAATGTCTCCTTCGGAGATCCTACAGAGCACAACGATACTTTCAAGCCAGAAGGCCTGGGTTGACGGAATTGGCAGGTCTAGCGCTAGAAGTTCCTCTGCAAGTCCACGAGCCTCAGCGCAGTGCCCGAGAGTGTGCAGCGCGCTGATGGAATTGAAGAGTACTCGCTCCAGCACCCCTGACTCTCGCCACTTTCGGACGTGTTCGCGCGCAAGCTCTTCCGCCGCGCCTGGGTCACCATGGACCGTGTGGTAAACGAGTAGAAATTCGCAGCACGACTCCAAGCTTCGGTCTATGTGGGACTCCACGATCGCGAATGCGCGTGTGGCTAAGCTTGGATCGGGCAGATCCTCCGCGATGTGTGACAGAAGCCTTGCTGCCCGCCAGCGCGCATCCGCGGAAGGAGGGAACTCCAGCCAAGCTTCTAACCGCTTCTCTTCGCCTTGCATGCTCATTCCGAGGCGCCAGCGCGAGATGAGTAGGTTCAATTCGTTTTCGGGACGCACTTCACCGCTGATCTTGCCCAGTTCCTCCGAGGCATCATAGGCTAGCTGCCACGCCGATCCTCGAATTGCTAGCGCCACACACGCCTCGAGGGACTTGGCACGCTCGGAGATTACGGTCTCCAGCCTGCACACGCGATATAGCGTGTGCGCTGCTTCTTGACTGCGCCCCATTCTTTCATAGTGCGAAGCGCAGCATTTCAAGGCGGCCACAGCTTGAGGCCCTTCCCCCGCGGCCAGCCAATGATTCGCTATCTCGGCGTACGCTCCGAGCTGATCCTGGAGTGTATCCAGGCACTTCTCGAGCGCCTCCGCGGCGCGCCGATGAAGAATTAGAAGTGCAGCGGCCGAAGCCGTTCCCAGCGCTGCCTCAGCTAGTAGAGGATGGCTTGCAAGTATCTGATGCCCCGCAGTGACGATTAGACCGTTCGCTTCTAGGAACGTGAGTTCGTGCAGCAGGGTAGCGATATCAATTCCGACGACGTCGACGACCAACTGAGCATGCGAAAAGCGGTTGAGCAGGCAGATCGTCTCAAGAAGTCGACGCGAAGGGCTTGGAAGTCCTTCGACGCGCCTTGTTATCATCGACGCCAGTGTGGCCGAGGCGCCAACAAGAGTTCCTTCGCGCCGCCTGAGATTGGCAATCGTCTGTAGAAAGAGAGGATTGCCTCCGGAGAGTTCCACAGATCGGTCGATCTCATCGTCAGATGGAAGCTGGTCGTCGGTCCAGAGCTGCCGAAGCAGAGTTTGGCAATCGTCTCGGGGCACCGCTTTCAACCGCCGACGCGTGAGGCTGAAGTTGTAAGCATTCGAGAGCGCGTCGGGCAGATTGGAGCGAGACGTCATTACCAGCAGTAGGCGCCTGCTATCAACACTCGCTACAAGAGAGCCGAGCACTCTCAGCGAAAGCGGGTCTAGCCAGTGAACATCGTCAATCGTGACAACTAAAGAAACCTCGGTAGCTATCGCGGAAAGGAGATCATCAAGAGAAGCCACTACCGCTTCAAAGGGGTAGTTGTTCGGACTCTCCTCAGCAGACCGCGGATAGGTACGGGAATGAGTGAGCGTTTCCAGCGCGCGTATCGATTGCCCCTCTGCTCCCAGTGCGCCGGGCATCTCAAGTAAGCGGGGCACCAGCTCGGAGAATACCGCCATCGCCCGATGGACATCTTGCGGCTGCATGCGTGCATTGACCACGCGCGGCCCTTCCAAGGCTGCGAATGTGGCGAATTCATTCAACAGTCGACTTTTGCCTATTCCCGGCTCGCCCCAGATCAAGCATGCCTGAGGCTTGCCCCGCAGCGCCGTGCGAAGCAGATCGGCGAGCTCACTCATTTCTGAATCGCGTCCAACGAACGCCGGTCGCGCCTTCTGCCCCGAATCATTCGGTATTGCGGCGAGCCTTCGGCGCGCGATAGCCACTGGTATGTGAAATTCTTTAGGTCGCTCACCAATTTCGGCTGAGTACTGGTCAAGCAAAGCCAAGGCTTGATGCTTCGAGCCGGAGGCAGCTAGGCATTCAGCCAAGGCAAGGGTGCCCTCCTCATTGAGTGGATCGATTTGAAGTAGCGCACGCGCTGCGACCTCAACTGCTCGCCAGTTTGCATGCTGTCTCTCACGAACGAGTGCGCTGACAACAGCCCTCCGTAAAGATTGGCACACTGTATCTCGCTGGGAGTCGATCCAGTGTTGGAGCGCTGGTGAGGCGGGAACGCAGATGACGTCCAATACCCCGCCATGCAGTTGTAGAAGCTGGGCGCTACTCGGAGCCTCACGCGCGGAGAGCCCCACGTAGTCCGCCTCCAAATCCTCCACCGGCACCCACACCAACTCCCCCTCGCTCTCGATACGAATGTTCTTCTTCCGCAGCTCGTAGATGTGCTGCCTCAACGAGTGCCGCGCGTTGTATTCGTCGACGCCCGGGAAGAGGAGCGCCTGAAGCCACTTGCGCGCGGTCTTGTCCTCGCGCCGGAGCGCGAGGATCAGGAGGATGGCGAAGTTCCGCCCGGAGCTCGGCACGAATACGTGCGGGCCCGAGGTGATGGAGGTCGTTCCGAAGGTTCGCAGGACTAACGGTGTCGGCATGGTCCGAGCTCGCAGTTTCCTGAAACGTGTCGCCGTCTTACGGTTGGAGCAGGAGCCAGACGATGCGAGACGTATCAAAAAGCCGCAATTCAGTAGCGTCTCAACTTTCGGCCCCAGCGCACCCTGGCCAGGGTGCGGAGCTCCTGCTCAGCCCTGGGTGCCCCGCAACGCCTCGAACTGCGCCCTCAGCAGCCTCGCCATGTTCCGCAGCCAGGGGCCGAAGTCCCGCGTCAACCGCGCCGGATCGCCACCCGAAAGCTTGAGACAGTCCCGTCGCATGCGTTCCAGCACGGGATCCGTGAAGGCGGTACCGAGCCGCGCGTCCCAGTCCTCACGGCTCACGCGCCCATCAGCCAGCGCGTCCAGCAGGTCAGCGAACGCCGGCCAGAGCTCGAGCTCCACGGGCGGGGGAGGGGGACGCCAGAACAGCGACCGTAGGCCCCACCCCAATGCGATGACCGCCGCCATCACCGACAAAATGAAGCCGATGAAGCTGTAGGACTGCATCGCCATGCCGACGCGCGACAAGGTATCCAACCCCTGCGCGAGCTCGCCCAGCCCCAGCCCCACCCCGAAGAGCAGCGCGGCCGTGCCCGCGCACAACCCCATCGCCCTCAGCGTGTCGCGCCGAGTGTGGTGGCCGCGCTCGCCCGTCGCCCGGAAACTCACGACGCGACGCAGCTCCCGCCCCACGAAGCTGTCGGGCCGAGACCGCGCGACCACGATCGCGACCAGGATCAGCATCCAACCCACCGCGACCGGCAGCCATTCTCCCATGCGGGGAAGCTGTCGCGCGAGCACCGGTCACCGCAACAGCCTGGCACACGACGGCTCGCTATTCAGCCATTCTCGTGCTGCCCTGTCCACCGCGCGCGAGCTCCGCGCTCACCCCCCGAACGTCACAAACCCCTCGGTCCCCAGCAGCCGGTCGTACTCCTCCACCAGCACTTCGTAGCACTCGCACGATGCCGCTTCCAGCCCCTCACTGTCGAGGATGCGCGTGCGGCCGCGCGTCGTTTGAACGATCCCCGCCTTGCGCAGCCGGTCACTGGCCTCGCTGATCCCCGCGCGACGCACGCCCAGCATGTCGCTGATGAATTCCTGCGTCAGCTCCAGGTCCTCGCTCGCGATGCGATCGCGGCTCTCCAGCAGCCACCGCGCATAGCGCTGCTCGATCTGGTGCAGCCGGCTGCACGCCGCGTTCTGCGAGAGCTGCGCGAGCATGGCCTGCGTGTACTTGAGCAAGACGTCGCGCATCCCCTTGTCGGTGTCGAACTCCTCGCGCAGCACGTCGGCCCCGATGCGCAGCGCGTCTCCCGGCACCTGGACCTCGTATTCGGTTTGCGTAGTCTCCGTGCCGCCCATGAAGGCGTTGATCCCCACCACCTCGCGACGCCCCACGATCCCCGTCTCCGCCGTGCGCCCGTCGCGCATGGTGATCGTCACCGAAATCAGCGCGTCGATGGGGAAGTAGAGGTGCAGGATCTCGGCGCCCGCCTTGTGCAGCACCTGGCCGCGCTCGAGCGACACAGGCTCGAGCGACGCCGAGATGCGCTCGTACACCGCGCCAGGCATCGCTGCCAGCAGCTGGTTGGCGTGCCGGCCGGTGGCTGCCCGGTCGTCGTTGGCGGGGATCGCCTTCAGGGAGGTCATGGAGTGCGCTCTCGGTCAGGGCTGCCTGCACTACACGGCCAGCCTCGCGCATTTCGTGCCATGGCGGGCCCGGCCGCCCCGGGGGCCCTCTGGCAGGGCTCGCTTTGCCTGGGTTAGAATCCGAGTTTCCCGAACCGCCCTCCTCCACCACGCACGCCTCGAGACATGACCGACGCCCCCGTCACCCAGCACGACGTCGCCCTCCTCCGCACCGAGCTGCGCAACGCGCGCCGCTGGTCGCGCCTGTCCACCGCCGCGCTGCTGCTGCTCGCGGCAGGCGCGTGGACGTCCGGCCATCGCAGCGATGACGTGCTCCACGTGCGCGGCCTGGTGGTCGAGGATTCGCTCGGGCACCCGCGCGTCGTGATCGGTGCGCCCCTCACCCTCGAGGGACGCTCGGCCGCGCAATCGGGCGCCGGCGTCGCCGTGCTCGGGCCAAATGGCAAGCTGCGCGCGGCGCTCGGCGCCCCCACGCCGGCGCCGCAGATGAACGACACGTCGGTGGCGAAGCGCATCTCCGGGTCGGCGGGACTCGTGATCGCCGACGAGAAGGGGAACGAGCGGGGAGGGTTCGGCGTGCTGGGCGACGGGCGCGCGAACGCGTGCCTGGACTACTCGAAGGGAAGGAAGGAGGCGACGTGCATTTTCGTGGACGGCGGCGACGAGTACGCGGGACTGATGGTGAACGGCACGCCGTCGCAGCCGGCGTACGATCGCCTGACCGCGCTGGTGGGCAACAGTGGCGTGGCGATCATCAAGATCGCGACGACCAGCGGTCGCGAGAGCGCGATGCTCAAGAGCGTGGGGATGGGGCCGGCGCAGCTGCTGGTCTATGACAGCGTGACGAAGAAGTATCGGGACGTGATTTCGAAGCGGTAGCGGCACACGCGCATAGCATGTGCGCTTGACAATCGTCCCCCGACAAACCCCCAATGCGCGCAAGAATAGTTCGAATGGGCAGATCACAGGGCGTCCGCTTGCCGCAGCTGCTCCTCGAGCAGGCAGGGCTCACGGGCGACGTGGAGCTCACGGCCTCTGCGGGCCGGATAACTATCGCGGCCCCAACTGTCGTCCGCGAAGGGTGGACAGAGGCCGCCGCTGAGATCGGCGCCGCTGAGGAGGAGAGGGTCGGGACTTCCTCCGGGTCGACGTTCGACGACTCGGAGTGGGAATGGATGTAAGTTGCGATCCCTATCGCCGGGCTCCTCTGCTGCTTCTGCCAGGAAGTTGAGGCTATAGCTCAGGTACGCTCGCATCAGCCGTCTGGGTGGGCGGCATACTGGCAGTGCTGGCAGCGATGATCTACTTCAGTGGCGGCAGCGGCGCAGGGTTGCTGGTGGTGCTCGGGGGGATAGTCGTGGGCTTTCGCGCCCTTGATAATCGGGGAATCACCCGCGAGTCGAATGCGGAGGCACGCTACCTGGTGGAGCGGCTCGAAGCTGCGCTCGACGCGGCTGCCGCAGCGGGGACCAGTAGCCGAAATTCGAAAGGATGACAGTGGCTCGCTGCGGGTCGCGGCTGATCCCACGCCCGAACGTCCCGGCCCAGCGACGCGACCGAACGTGACGACCCGAATTCATGCGGCGGTCTCCCAAGGAGTGTTCGGCGTTTCACCCGGGTGCCAGCCATGATGAAAGCTCAGCACATCCGCAGCCTTCGACTCGCCGTGATTGTGGCGCTCTGGGGCTGCGGATCCACAGCGGAGCCCAACGTCACGGTCGCGTCGCACCCCTCCGGCGACACCACCATCGTGATCAGCGCGCCGGTGCCGGGGCAGCTCATCCAGCCGCCGAACTTCAACATCATGGTGGGCGACTCGCTGCGGGTGGACGCCATCAACGCCCTCTGGGCCGGTGCGGAGAGCGCGCTGCCGCAGAATCACGTGACGTTTCGCACCTCGGAGCCGGGTGCGGCGTCGGTCAGCGAGCAGGGAATGATGACTGCGCTCCTGCCGGGAGACTGGTGGCTCGTGGCGCTGCATACGGCGGGCGCCGCGGAGAGCGTGCTGGTGCACGCGCGAAATCGGGCGGGCACATTTCACATCACGCCCATATACAGCGCAGACGTCTCAGCCGCCTGGCGCGCGCAGTTCGACAGCGCCGCGCGGATCTGGGAGGGCGTGATCGACGGCGCGCTGCCCGAGGTCGAGATGACCGGGTTGCGGAGCGCGTGCGGCGTGGCGCCGGGCGAGGAGCTGATTCCCACGATGACGGGGCCGGAACGCCGGGTGCGCATCTACATCCACACCACCACGCACATGCAGGGAACCGGCGTCTATCCCGAGGCGGTGGGCGGTCCCTGCATCCAGCGGTCACTCCCTGCGCCCACCACGCTGCTCGGCAACATCAGCATCAACTCGCGCGCGCCGTACGATTCCGTGCTGCCGGTGCGGCGTCGGTACGGCACACTGCACGAGATGGGTCACGCACTGGGGCTGGTGGGCGCAGTGCAGGGCATCCCGCCGGTATGGTATGACTACCCCACGCATCGATACTCGGGCCCGATGGCGCTCGAGGCATGGCGGCGCAACACCGGGAGCATGCCGAGATTCATCACCGAAACATCAGGACACTGGGAGGCCAAGCCGCTCGGTGACATCATGGACAACGTGGGGGCGACGAACACCGTCTCGCGCCTCACGCTGGGCGGACTGTTCGACCTGGGCTATCCGGCGACGTGGAAGGTGGTGTCGTGGTGAGGGCGGGGGCGAGGTACGCGTCAACCCCGTGGACAAGAAAGCTGGTCTGAAATAGCTGAATCGATGAAGTCGCGGCGACGCATCGCAGTCAGCGACTCATCCGGCATCCATACCGCCAGTCTGTCGACCTGATGCAGGTCGAGCAGGATCGTGCCCCCGAGCTCATTCACGAGTGCAGCAGCCTGCGCTCCACTGCCATGACGATAGCGAAGTACCACTCGCCAACCGTGTCGCGCCGGCTCATCCACCAGGAAGACGACCGCGCTCCTGTCGAGCCGGAGGGCGAGAATGCTGTCACGGTCGATCGCGACCCTCAGCGCGCGCAGGTGGTACTCGTACTTGATCTCCCCGCCAACTCGCCTGACCTGCGCGCGATCCGAGGGACGCGCCTCGAGTGCACTGGCCGATCCGTCGGCCGCGCCGAAATGCACATCGACGAGAATGCGACCCGATGGGGGAGTCGAGCGCCAGACGTTACAGATATAGAGAATCTGCTGCGTGCGAGGTGCGCCTCCCACGGGCTGCGACACGCTGGAAGGCCTGGTGCAACCCGCGAGCGTGAAGGTCAGAAGCAGGTGCAGGACACGCCGTCGCATCCTTCCAAGCTAACGCGATTCTCTGGGGCAGGTGGCTACCCGCCTACCCGGCGCGGTGGCCCGCGATCCGCGCGATCGCTCCGAAGCTCGGGTGCACGAAGGAAAAGCTGCGGCGGTGGGTGCGCGAGGCGGTGCGCGAGACGGGGCTGCGAGCCGGCCCGACCCGGGCCGATGAGGATCGGATCAAAGCGCTGAACGAGACAATCGCGAGCTCCGGCGCACGAACGAGACCCTACGCAAAGCTTCCGCGTATTTCGCAGCCGCGGTGCTCCACTACGAGCACCGCGCCCGCCGGTGCGATCTGCTGCGTCGTCCCGCACGCGCGTAGCGGGATGAACAGCCCCTCGTCGAGATCTGGCGTGCCCGGCAGGCGTCGCGCAGCGTGTACGGCGTCCACAAGCTGTGGCGCCATCTCGCGCGGGAGCAGATCCGGAGGCGCCGGATCGAGACGAAACGCGTCGAGCGGGATTCGTTCGCTAGATAATCGCGCATTCTCATCGCTTGCACCTCAGAGGTGCTAGACGCGGAGATCGAATCACCGTTTCTCGTGAGTCGCCAGACAGCTAAATAGCCGAAGTTCCGAGCAAATGGTGTGTCAGGGACGAATTCGTTTCGCAGCGTCTCACGCCCGGCAATCCTTACAACATTCATCGTTACGCAGCGTCTCACAAACTCTTGTGTTTACCGCAGTGACTGGTACAGTTCCTATGTGCCGACGCCGGCAACGGTCATTGTCGCAAATCCATTTATTCATGCTTAGCACTCGCCTTCTGTCTGCCCCACTTCTGCTGTTGGCTTGCGCCGCCTGCAACTCGAGCACAGGCTGCGCTGACTCCCTCGGGCCGTCGTTTGCAATTACTGTGACCGACGCGGTCACGAATCAGAGTATCGTCAACCGCGCTTCCGTGGTCGTCCGACAAGATGGAGCAGTACTGGACTCCATTCCAGGCACACAAGCTGTCAGCGGCAAGATCCTCGTCTTCCGGCGAGCCGGCACCTTCGACCTGACAATCAGGGCGACCGGATATTCTCCCTCGCAACAGAACAACCTCACCGTCGTGAACCCGCGTTGCAGTATCAGCACACGCGAACTCACCGTCCCGCTCCAGCAGTCGCCCTAGTTCCACTCCTCGAGGGTGAGCATTCCGCTCGCCCCCTCCCTCTGCGCGTCGACCGGCGCGCAACGTGTACTCCAAAAAACCAATGCTATTTCGAAACGCCGTTCTCGCCGGTGCAGTACTCGTTTGTGCCTATGCGACCGCATGTGAGGTCCCGGAGGCACTTTCTCCCCCAGCATCGCAGATGCCTGCGGCGCGAAGCGTAGCAACGAGCAAGGTTCTGCCGCATGGAAACGAGGAGCGTCCCGCTGCGGCGATTGCCACCGAGGTACCCGAGTACGCAGGACACTATATCGACAAACAGGGACGCCTCGTCATCCTCGTCGCCGACACTACGAAAGGACCCGTCGCTCTTGGTGCGCTCAACCGCCGGGTGAGCGCGGGAGCGATCGATCCAGCAACCACGCGCGGTCGTACCACCATCTATCGCCACTCGAAGTACACGTTTGGTGAGCTCGCCGACTACCGTGACCGCGTCCTCGCGCGTCTCGAAGTCCTACCCGACGTGAACTCGATTGACCTGGCCGAGGCAGACAACGTCGTGCGCGTCGGAGTAAACGAGGCGCACTTCGGCTCAGCAAACAGCAGTGTGAAGCAGGTCCTGCTCGCCGCGGGCATTCCGGCGAATGCTTTGGATATCACCAGCAACCCCGGATACCAGCTGACAGATGCCCCCGACGTGCGATGAGTCGAACGGCGATGATGTCAGCGCCCACCACGCTGCGCGACAATTCGGCCACCGAGTTGGGCGCCGGGATGGATGTCGGGTGTTCGGTAAGCGCATTTGCTGACACGCCTGGTGGCGTCCACCTGCTGCTTCTCAATTCGCATTGCTCGAGCACGGCGTGGTCGGTCACCCCCGACACGCTGGTGTACAACGGCGCTGCGATCGCTGGAGAACGCGACGATCCGGGAGCCACAACAAGCCTCTGGGAGAATCTCGTGCAGCATGCAGCCAGAAACGCGGATGTTAACACGTACACCTACTTCGGATCGCCCACGGGGTGGCGTGGACGGATAGGCCGCACGACGTCAATAAATGCACTGACCTGCTACGAATGGGAATGCAACGTCACTATCGACACGGACCACCGATGGTTCGCGGTCAGGGGTGAGGGACGCGGGTCGGTGTCGACCGGTCTGTATCTGGATAGGGTCGGGCGCACGACCGGTTGGACTGAGGGAACGGTCAGCGGTACGTGTGTCGATATTCAGACTCCAATCTCCGGGCAGACGACCAAGTGGTACAAGTGCGTGAATACCGTCGGGGCCCAGATCGGTCAAGGGGACAGCGGTTCGCCGGTGTTCTACCGGAGCGGCGACGACGCCGTGACGTACTACGGGAGCGCGTTTGCCACGAGCGGCACCACGACGACAGTCAGCGGCCTGTACTACGCCTCGTCGTATGTGTACTCCCCTCTGTCGAACATCGAGGCAGACCTCGGGTACACGCTCACCCTCACCACGGCAACGACTGTGGGCACACCGACGATCACCCCGGGAGTTCTGTCGTCGCACGCCTACCTCTCAGGATACGGGGTTACGGTCACCAACTCGCCGGATGTCGCGACGTACACGGTGTGGCGTCAGCTGTACAACGGGCCGACGCAGACCATCACGGAGAACTGGACGGTCGTAGGCACAACCACCTCGACGTCGTTTACCGACACGAGCATCGGCGTGCTGGCGGCAACGCCGTTGACAACACCGCCGAATCCTGGCACGACGAACCCGGGTGCGAGCGTTAGCACGGCGCGGTACTACATCGTAGCGTCTAGCTTTGGGACAAGCAGTAGCGGTTCCGGAATGGTCTACTACAAGATCTCGAACGGCAATTAGTTCAACTCCAGAGCACTGAACGGCCCGCCGAAGTCGGCGGGCCGTTTCAGTTCCTTGCCGCATCCGGCCGGCCCGGTTCCTTGCGGCCTTCCCCACGCGCGCCATCGGCGGGCGCGGGCCTCCACGGCATACTGCGCGCGTGGCTCGGCGCACCCACGCCGCCACTCCCCTTCGACCGCAGCACCGTTGTCCATCGCAAGACTGCTTGAGCGGCGGGAGCCGTGGTGCATTCGACGGGAACGTTTGGCATACTGTTAGCGGGAAACGGTCGTGAAGATCTGCCCTGACGAGGATGCTATCCCGATGCCCCCCGCAACGCCGCCAGCGGATCCAGCCTCGTTGCCCTTCTCGCCGGCACCACACTCGCCACCACCGCCACAACCACCAGCAGCGTCGCTACCGCGCCAAACGTGAGCGGGTCGTGCGCCGTCACTCCATAGAGCATCGACGCCATCGAGCGCGTCGCGACCACGCTCGCCATCGCACCGATCGCCACTCCGAGCACGGCCAGCACGAGGCCCTGGCGCACCAGCATCCCCACCACGCTCGACGCCCGCGCGCCCAGCGCCATGCGGATGCCGATCTCCTGCTCGCGCTGCGTCACCAGGTAGGCGATCACTCCATAGATGCCCACCGCGGCCAGCACCAGGCCAGTGAGCGCCAGTGAGAGCAGCAACATGGTGGTGAAGCGCGGCGTCGCCATCGCGTTGCGCATGATCTCATCCATGGTGCGCACGCTCGAGAGCGCGAGCTGCGGATCGGTGGCCGCCACCACTCGCCTCAGCGACGGCACGAGCCCCGACACCGGCACCCCGCCGCGCACCACCAGCGTCATGGCGCCCTCCACCAGCTGCGTGTTCGGGAAGTAGACCTCGTCCGTCACGCCCTCCCCCAGCCCGCGCGCGTGCAGGTCACCGGTGACGCCCACCACCTCGCGCCAAAAGGGCGCCCCATCCTTGCCGCCCACGCAGTTGGAGATGCGGCGGCCGATCGCGCTCGCGCCGCCGAACAGTCGCTTCGCCAACGACGCGTTGATCGTCACCACCGCCGGCGACGCAACCGCATCGGTGGCCGCGAAGGTCCGCCCCTGCAGCAGGGGAATGCCCAGTGCCGAGAAGAAGCCGGGCGTCGCACTTCGCACGTTGGCATCCACGGTGGCGCTGCTGGCCGCGCCCTCCACCGACACACCGCAATCGTAGCCGCGGCCGCCTACCGGGATGCGCGACACGAGCGCCGCAGCCTCCACTCCCGGCACCGACGCCGCATTCGCCACCAGCTCGGCGAACGCCGCGGCCTTCGCGGCGTCGGTTGCGTAGCGCGCCTGCGGAAGCGCGATGCCGCCCACTATGATGTTGTCGGTGGAGAAGCCCGGCGGCACCTGCTGCAGCAGCATCGCGCTCCGCACCAGCAGTCCCGCGCCTGTGAGCAGCACGAGCGCAACCGCGATCTCCGCCACCACGAGCGCCGAGCGAAGACGCTCGCGCACGCCGCCGCCACCGCGATTGCCGCTGGCGCGCAGCGTCGACTGCAGGTCGGTGCGCGACGCGCGCAGCGCGGGCACCAGCCCGAACACCACGCCGCAGAGCAGCGCGAGTCCGGCGGTGAAGGCGAGCACCGGCGCATTGAGGGACGCGTCCTGCAGTCTCGGCACTCCCAGCGAGTCGCCACTCACCAGGAACCGCACGCCGAGCGCGGCGACCGCAATGCCGGCGACCGCGCCGGCCGCGGCCAGCAGCACGCTCTCCACCAGCAGCTGCGCGATGATGCGGCTGCGCGCGGCGCCGAGCGCGCCGCGAATGGCCATCTCGCGCTGGCGCACCGCGGCGCGCGCGAGCAGCAGGTTGGTGACGTTGCCGCAGGCGATGAGCAGCACCAGCGCCACCGACGCGCCCAGCAACAGCAGCAGGGGACGGATGGGGCCGAGCACCTTGTCGCGGTACGCGGTGGCGAGGATGCGTCCGTCGAAGTTGCCATGCGGATGCTCGCGCGCCAGCTCGGTCTCGATGCGCGTGAGCTCGGCCAGCGCAGCCTCGGTGCTCACTCCCTGGCGCACGCGACCCACCACCGCCAGCTCGTGATCGGAATGCTCGGCCAGGTCTGCGGGGGTGAGCGCCATGGGCGTGATCAGCGCGGGCGCGCTGGGCGTGAGCTCGTACTCGCTGGCGGCGACACCCACCACCGTGTGGGGCTCGCCGTTGAGCGAGATCGCGCGACCGATGATGGACGAGTCGCCGCCGAATACTGAGGTCCACGTTGCGTGCGAGATCACCACGACATTGGGAGCGCCGGGCGCGTCCTCGGCGGGGCCGAAGTAGCGGCCGAGCGCGGGCGGGATGTAGAGTGCGTTCCAGTATCCGGCGGTGACGCGAAGGGCGGAGAGGGCGCGCGGGTCGCCGCTGCCGGTCAGGGTGTAGCGGCCATACGAGAGGGCGCCGAGTGCGTCGAAGCTGCGGGCGCGCTCGAGCCAGGTGCCGAAGTTGCCGGTGGTGACGACCATTCCCTGCGTGTCCTCGGCGCCGTTGCGCTCGCGAAGGTCGAGCAGGCGGTCGGCGTGCGCGTAGGGCAGGGGGCGCAGCAGCACCGAGTACACCACGCTGAAGATCGCGCTGTTGGCGCCGATGCCGAGGGCCAACGTGAGGATGGCGATGGTGGTGAAGCCGGGGCTGCGGAGCAGCTGGCGGGCGGCGAAGCGGAGGTCCTGCCGGATGGCCTCGAGCCACTGCGTGCGGTGCATGGTGGACTCCCGTTCGCGGGCGAGGTGATGGAGCGTGCGGGTGACGTCGCCTACGTCGCCGAAGCGCAGCTGGGCCTCGCGCGTGGCCTGCTCGCGAGTGAGGCCGGTGGCGATGAGCTCAGCGACGCGCGACTCCATGTGGAAGCGGAGCTCGTCGTCCACGTCGGCGCGTGCGTCAGCGCCCCAGAAGCGGAGGTAGCGGCGCCATTTGGGCTCGGTGTCCATGGCGTTACGCGGGCTGCTGCGTGGCCGTGAGGATCTTGCCGAGCGCGTGGGCGAAGTGGGACCAGCTGGTGGATTCCTCCACCAGCTGTCGCTTGCCGGCGGCGGTGAGGCGATAGTATTTGGCGCGGCGATTGTTCTCGCTCAGCCCCCACTCGGCCTTCACGAGGCCGCGGTTCTCCATGCGGTAGAGGGCAGGGTAGAGCGAGCCTTCCTCCACGCGGAGGGCGTCGTCAGTCACCTGCTGGATCCACCGGGCGATGGCGTAGCCGTGCATGGGTCCCCAGGAGAGCGTCTTGAGGACGATGACGTCGAGGGTGCCCTGGAGGAGGGCGAGTGGCGGGCGCGGCATGGGTCTCCCCTAGTTTGTCTGGGGGAGAGGATAGGGGCGTTCCCCTAGGGTGTCAAGGGGAGCGCGATGGCACGGCCCTGGAGTCGCTCACGCGGATCGTGGCGGTGCGAAGCTGGTACACGCCCGAGCGGCTGTCGGCCCACACCAGGTGAAAGCGCCCGTCGGCCCCGGCGGCGAGGCCATGGTAGTCACCCCCGGCGGGCCAGCGGCGTCCGGCCTCTCCATTGCCCGGCGTGTCCGGACAGTTGGGCGCCGACGACACCTTGACGGGACTGGCGAAGGTGCGGCCACCGTCGCCGGAAGCGGTGAACCAGAGGTTCTGGCAGCGATAGATGCCGCGATAGCGCGAGCCGGTGCCGCGTGCATCGTACCAGCTCACGGCGACGATGCCCTGGTTGTTCACGGCCACTGATGGCGTTCTCACGTAGGGCTCGCGATCGGCCGAACCATTCACGGCCATGGGATCGGTCCAGCGCTCGCCCCGGTCGCCGGAAGCGTGCAGGTAGATGCGGTCGAACGCGCGCGTGTTGCACACCCAGTAGAGGCGGTCGCGCGTGTCCGTGGCCGAGGCGTCTGCGGCCAGCACCGGAAAGGAGTAGCCACAGCTTTCGCTGATGAGGGTGGGTGCGGCGAAGGTGGCGCCTCCGTCGCGCGAGGTCACCATCCAGTCGCGCGACGTGGACAGCCTCGCCGAACCACCGTCGGGAAGTGATCGCCCATAATCACTGAAGGCGGCCACCAGGGCGCCATCGGAAAGCACGACGGCATTCATCGCAGTCATGGCCACGCTGCTGGCGATGACTGCGCCGACGGCCTGGAAGGCGACGGACGTCGCGTCGGCGCGTGCGACCGAGAGGGCGCTGCGGGAGTGGCGGTCCGCATCGCGCAGCTGCTCCTCGGAGGTGAGGTACACCGCACCGCTGCTTGTCCCGCCCGTGCGCGCGACCGCCAGCGTGGGATGATCGTGGACGCCAGCAACGCGCTGGCTGGCCGGCGTCCAGCGGGCGCCTCCGTCTGCGGAGGAGTAGAGCTCGATGAGCGAGGACAGGCTGTCGCTCGGGGAGCCGAGCATTGAGATGAAAGCAGTGCCGTCACCGCGGAAGGCGGTCCAGGCGTCGCCGCAATCGCGCGTGGCAAAGTCGTGGCGGGCCCACGTGAGGCCGGAGTCTCGTGAGACCAGCGCCGCGCAGGAGCGCGACGCGTTGTCGGCAGACTGCACCACGGTGACGCCCACGAGCAGGTGCGCGGGGTCGCTGGGGCTCGCACTCAGGTGCGGCTCGACCAGCGGCGAGGCGGGAAGGTCGGCAACGAGCGGGCGATCGGGGCCGACGTCAACGCTGACGGAGGCTGCGGCCAGGGCAGGTGACTGAGAGCGTGCGCGTGCGCTGCCGCCGAGCACGAGGGCGGCCAGCGTGGCGCAGTGGCGGAGGCAGGTGTATGTAGCCATGAACTGTCGAACGATCGGCCGGGGATGATAGTGCAGATCGTAGATGTACCTCACCCAGCGCCGGGTGAGGTACGGGTAATGTCTGGAAGGGGTAGGAAGTGGCGCGGCCCTACGGCGTGACCGCCAGCTGCCGCACCGCTTCACGCACCGGCTCAGACAGCAGCAATGCTGGCCGGACGCGGCTGATGTACGCCTGCGCGAATGCCAGGCCGTCGGACTGCAGCAGGCGTCCGATGGCAGCGGGCCCATCGCGCGCGACGAGCTCGCGCGCCATGGCAGCGCCCAGCCAGTAGAAGGGGCCGCCGCCGGCCACACCCCGGTTGAGCAGCTCCTGCGCGCGCGCGGCATTCCAGTCGCCGCCGCGCATGGCCACGAGCTCGGCGAGGATGGCGGCGCCGGCGCGGCTCATGCTGTCGGCCGACGCGGCGGAGCGGGCCAGCGTGGGCGCGAGGTAGTTAGCCGTGCCCTCGCCCAGCACGTAGCTGAATGCCTGGGCGATGGCGGAGTCGGCCTCGGTCGGCAGGCGCCGCGCGGGGGGCGTGGAGGTGCGGCGCACCGCGGCCTGGGCCGCGTGGAAGGTCTCGTGCACCATGGTGTTGAACATGCGCGCGAAGTCGTCCTTGTAGTACTCCAGGGGCACGGCGGCGATGTCGTTGTACCCCCATCCGTCCGAGAGGTCGTCGAAGTAGAAGCTCACGCGCCGGTCGATGCGCGTGCCTGCGGGGAGATACGGCGACAGGGATGCGTTGAGGTACCGGGCGATGTCCTCCCGGTGCGCGGCAAGGGTGGCGAAGAGAGCGCGATAGCGATCGGCGTTCTCGCGCACGTCGGCGAAGTGATAGAAGCCGCCGGGGCGCGCATAGCGATAGAGCTCGTCCAGCGGCTGCGTGCTGGAGGCATGGACCAGGTTCAGCGCCAGCTGCTCGCGCGTGAGGGTAATGTCGTAGAACGACTGGCCATGGTGAATCACCAGTGCGTCGAACGCGGGCGTGCTGATGCGCGCGAGCGCGTCGTGATATGGAATGTCGGGCGTGCCGATGATCGCCAGCAGCGTTTCGGCGGGGGCGAAGTCGAGCGAGAGCGCCACTGCGGCGCCAGGCTGGGGCTTGGCCGAGGGAGGAGCCGGCAGGGAGAAAGGCGTGCCCGAGAACCTTGGCTGGTATGTCGAGCCGCTGGCGTTGTCGAGAATTACCTTGCGCGAGCGGGCAAGGAAGTACGCGATGCGAACCTGGCCTGCCCACCCCGCCGCGGGGCGGATCGCCAGCGAATCGGCGAGCAGGCGCAGCGAGCGCGACGACTGGTTTCCCTCCAGGTAGCTCAACGACGGCAGCATCTGGATGGCCGCGGGCTGCGACAGTTGGCCAATGCGCGAGAGCAGCGCGTGCGCCTCATCGATCGGCACGTTGTCCTCCAGCCATCGCAGCTGGCTCGTGTCCACCGCAGGCTGGGAACGAAGGTCGCTCCAGGTCCAGTGCGCAGTGTCGGGCGAGGTGAGCTGGGCGCGCGCCGCGGCGGGGACGGCCAGCGCGATCGCGAAAAGGGCAATTGAAAGCAGGCGGCCAGCGAACGGTATGGGCATCGAAATCACGAGTGGGCGGTGGCGGGGAGCGACCGGGATGCGATGCGCGTTGGACAGCCCGTGCACGCCGATGGTTGAGTCGCGGACAGCGCGCTTGTGCCGCCTGGCGACCGCTGCGACCGCTGGGCGACATGCATGCGCTCGCGTGCCAGCGCCTTGCCATCCTGTGAGGCATCAACTTCACGAGGACGAGATGCAACACCGATTCATGCTGTTGTCGCTGGTGTGTTCCGCCATCCACGCCCAGTCGCCGCCGCGGCCGACGTCCTACGAGCTGCGCGGAGGACAGTGGTTCGATGGCCGCGCGTTTCACGGGGCCACGTGGTACGTGAGCGACGGACGCTTCACCGCGCGCCGGCCCGCACGCGTGGACAGCGTGCTCGACCTGGCGGGCCGGTTCGTGATTCCGCCGCTGGGCGAGGCGCACAACCACAACGCGGGCATTCGGGGAGACACCGCCGCGGCGCGGCGATACCGCGACGCAGGGATTCTCTACGCGATGAATCCCGACAACGTCCCGCGCCTGCGCGATCGCCAGTGGGGAGTCGACGTCGCCTTCACCAACGGCGGATTCACGGGACCGGGCGGCCATCCCGAGGCGCTGGTTCTGCGCAACCTTGCGCGCGGCGTGGGCAAGCCGGAGGACGGGCGCGACGTGTTCTACCACCCGGTGCGGACGCGATTCGACATCGACACGGCGTGGACACGGTTCATGGCCGACAAGCCGGATGCGGTGAAGGCGTACCTGCTGTTCTCGGAAGAGTACGCGGCGCGCCTGGACGACGCGCGGTATTCTGGCCGGCGCGGCATGGACCCGGCGCTGCTGCCGTACCTGGTGCGCAAGGCGCATGCGTCAGGACTGCGGGTTTGGACGCACGTGGAGACGGCGCACGACCTGCGCGTGGCCGTGCGCGCGGGCGTGGACGTGGTGGCGCACCTGCCGGGGTTCCGGCCCGATGGCCCGACGCTGGCGGATTACTTCCCGGTCGAGCGGTTCCGGCTGTCGAGCGCCGATGCGGCGCGTGCCGCGAGGGCGGGAGTGACCGTTGTGACGACTTCGAGCGAGCTGCTGGAGATGATGTCCGCTCCCGTGCCGCCCGGCGCGACGGCGGATTCAATGCGCGCGGCGCGGCAGGTGGTGGAAGGCAACCTGCGACTGCTGCGCCTGGCCGGCGTGAAGCTGGCGGTGGGCAGTGACCGGTATCGCGGAAGCTCCCTGCCGGAGGCCATCGCACTGCAGAAGACGGGGATCTTCACGAACGCCGAGCTGCTGCGGATGTGGACCTCCGTCACCGACCGCACCATCTTCCCCGCACGACGCATCGGCCGCATTGCCGAGGGGTACGAGGCGAGCTTCCTGGTGCTGGCCGGCAATCCGGCGATGGACTTCTCTCAGGTGGGGCACATCGTGATGCGCATGGTGAAGGGAAGGGTGGAGGCTCCGCCGTCGTGAGCCGGTGAGTCCGGTCAACGCCAGCCGCTCGGGGGCGGCGGTGCAAGGCGCGGTGTGGACGACGTACGGCGTGGTGCACTTCGCGGCCGCCATTCCCGGGTACCTGCCGGCCGACGTTCGTGCCATGGCGTGGGTGAATGCGCTGCGGGCGGGCACGGGACTGCTGGTGAGCAGCGTGCTCCACCTGTGCCTTTTGGGAATCGCTCGACGTCGCGCGCTGACGCCCGCGCTGCTGGCCTCGTGCGCGGTGCTTGCGGTCGCAGGCTCGCAGGCCTGGGGGCTGGTGGACCGATCGCTGCTCGTGCTGGCGGCGCCGGCAGTGCACTACCACATCAACTGGGACTACTGGCCGCGCGGGCTGGAGCTGGACTACCCGGTGATGCTGCTGGGGTGGACCGCCGGCTGGTTCATGCTGCACTTCGCACGCGAGGCACGGGAGCGTGAGCGCGCGCTGGCGAGCGCGCAGCTGGAGGCGCGCGATGCGCAGCTGCGCGCCATCGCGCTGCAGCTGAATCCCCACTTCCTGTTCAACACCCTCAATGCGATCCGCGGGCTCACCGTGGAGGCCCCCGAGGCGGCACGCGAAATGATCACCAACCTGGCAGGCGTGTTGCGGCACGCCCTGCAGTCGCCCGAGGGCGGAATGGTGTCACTGTCGGAGGAGCTGGAGGCGGTGGAACAGTACCTGGCCATCCAGGGACAGCGATTCGGGGACTCGCTTCGCTGGCGCGTGGAGGCCGATGCGGGGGCGCGACACCAGCGCGTGCCGCGATTCGTGCTACAGCCGCTGGTGGAGAACGCGGTGACTCATGGAGCACGCCGCGAGGGTGCGGCCATGGAGGTGGTGATCTCGGCGCGACGGACGGCCACGCAGCTCGTAGCGGAAGTCAGCAACCCGGGCTCACTGCGCCCGGGATTCACCGCGGGCACGGGGACACGCTCGGCACGCGCGCGGCTGGAACGGCTGGGCGGTTCGCTGACGCTCGCGGAGCGCGGCGGACTCGTGGTGGCCTCGCTCGCCGTGCCGCTCGATGGGGTGTCCGGGTGATCCGCGCGCTGGTGGTGGACGACGAGCCGCTCGCGCGCCGGGAGATGGCGCGGCTGCTGGCGGAAGTGCCCGACGTGCTGGTCGTGTCGCAGGCAGCGACGCTTACTGAAGCGCGAGACGCGTTGGAGGCGTTCGAGCCGGACGTGGTGTTCCTGGACGTTGCTCTGGGGCGCGACTCCGGGTTCGAGCTGCTGGGGTCCATTCCGGGGCGGACGCGGGTGGTGTTCGTCACGGCGCACGCGGAGCATGCGGTGGCGGCCTTCGGTACCGATGCGGTGGACTACCTGCTCAAGCCTGTGGCGATGCCGAGGCTGCACCTCACGCTGGCGAGGATACGCGAGGACGTCGACGGCGAGGAGTCCGCGGGCGGGATGCGCGGCGGTGGCGACTGGATGTACCTGCGACAGGATGCGGGCCACGGGTTCGTGAAGGTGGCCGACCTTGCGTACGTGCGCGCGGAGGGGGACCAGACCATGCTGCACGCGCGCGACGGGCGCGTGTTCCACAGCAGCACGCCATTGCGCGCGTGGCTGAAGCAGCTACCGGGAGCGGACTTCGTGCAGGTGCATCGCTCGGCGCTCGTGAACCTGGCGCACGTGCGGGGAGTGTCTCCCGGCGAGGGCGCCGTGCGGGTGGCGGTCGCCAGCGGCGAGGTGACGCTCGAGTTGAGCCGGCGGCACGCGGCGCGCATTCGCGCGGCGCTGGGTGGCCGGCGGCAGGAGGGTGGTCACTTCATGTAGGGCGGGATGTTGTTCGCGAGCTGCTGCAGCTCCGCGCTCGTAAGCGGAGGCGGCGGATGGCCTTCCAGTGCTCGCGCGGCGGGGGATTGTTGCCGGGGCCGGTCATGTCGGTACCGAAGAGGATGCGATGCAGGCCCGCGCGGCGGAGCACGCTCGCGATGTGGCTGAGCGTGGCTGCCGATTGCGATCCGTCGGTGAGCACGGTCTGCGTCATGTCGAGCCAGACGTTCCGCATTACCGGGTTGCCTGATGCAATCGCATCCACGAACACGTCACTCGCCTCGTCTGGCGCGAAGTCGCCGCTCCCCATGTGGGCCACCTGGATGGAGACGTCCGGCGCGGCCGGAATGAGCTGCGACACGATGATCGCGGCGTGCTCGCGCGTATAGGCGCCGCGCTGCCGAGCGTGGATCACGAGCGCCATGTGGCGCGCGTTGGCCGCCGTGAAGAAGCGGCGCAGCTTCTCGACATGCGCGGGGTTCTTCACGTCCACGCCCGAGTTCGAGAAGTGGAGCTTCATTCCCTTCACGTGCGGCAGCGTCGCGCAGCGTTCGAGTTCCGTCAGCGCGTACGACGCGCGCGGATTCACGCCACACAACGCCACCAGCCGATCCGGGAACTGCCCCACCTGCGCCACCGTCCAATCGTTCTCTGCGCGCGCCTTCGCCCAAGCCTCGGAGTCGGGGAGCTGGCGCTTCGGGTTGCCGAACCAGTAGCCCACCGAGAGCACGACGCCGCGCGCGATGCCGGCGTCATCGAGTTCTTCCACCAGCTGCGCGGCGGTGATCGGGTGAGCGTATTCGGGAGGCGGGATCACGCTGAGGACCTCGCTCGCCACCTGCCATGCCGCGCCGGGGCGCCGCACGATGCCGAGCTGGAAGTTCATTCGTTCGGCGTAGTCGGTGCCCACGCGCACGGTGCCGGCGACGAATCCGCTGTTGCCCTGCGCGGAGTACGCGTTCGGCACGTAGTGGAGGTTCCGCACCATGCCAGCGAGGACCGCGTCGACCTGCTGCCGTCCCCGTTGCCATCGGCCGCCCTGCACCTGCTGGATGATCGCCTCCTCGGTGAAGAGGTCGCCGGATGAGGCGGTGGCCGACGCGGCCTCGCGGCTACGGAGCAGCTGGTCGAGGTCGGGCGGCAGTGCGATGACAGGGAGCGAGGCGGTGATTCCGATGAGCGCGAGGGCCATGGGGCTCATCAGGTGCGGGAGCGGGATCGATGACGAGCGCCTGCTCGAGGCGCGTGACGGAGCCATCGGCGTTGTGCTGGATCCAGGCGAGTTCGTAGGGCGGCTCGTTCACGAGCCAGATCTCGTCGCGGGAGGGTCCGTCGCCCTCGATCACCGTGACGCGCAGCATTCGGCCTCCCACGCGGGCGGAGTCCGTGCGCGTTGCCCGAAAGGTGAGCCATTGCGTGTGTCGCTGCGCGCTGGGCAGCCCGAAGACCGGCACCCGAACCACCACGCCACGCCAGTCCCGAACCGCCGCGAGGGTGAAGTCCACCACTCCAGCGAGGTAGGACGGCGACTCCAGTGAGACGTCGAACGGCTGCGGCTGGGCATCTCGCTCGGGCTGCACCAGGCCGGTGACTCGCACGCCCTGCATGGTGGCATCGACCGCGCGCCCGCTGCCGAACCGCTGGGTTGCCTTGAGGGGCAAGGTGGTGCGACGGTCGAAAAGGAAGTCGTAATGAAAGGACGATGCAGCCGGGCCACCGGCGGGGCTGTCGATCGTGAGCCGGATGGCCGGTGCGCCGCCGGCGTCCTCAACGGTCCAGCGGTTGGTGAAGCTGGACGAGCGAACCACGCTGCCGTTTTTCGTAACGACCTGCGTGGCCGCCACGACGTGAGGCGCGAACCGCGAGAGGTCGATGTGCTCCGCGCCGCCGGAAAGGGTAATGGTGTCGGCCTGCTGCGCGCCGGCGCGCGTACAGGCGAGCAGAACGAGGATCGGTCCAAGACGAAGGCTGTGGCTCATCAGTGGAGGCTCCGGGAGAGAAGGGACGTCTGGCCCAAAGCTTCCTCGACCGGCCCTGCCGCCTACCATCGAGGGATGTTCGGCGGAAATTGCATGACGGATGGTCTCGCGCGGGAGTGCGCCCCCTCAGCCCAGCTCCCGAAGCGCGGAGCGAAGCTGCACGCGAAAACGCCGGCTAGAGCGGACGAGCATTCCCCCTGGGAGGAGGAGCTCGGCCTGTCCGTTGTCGCGATGCCGAATGCGGGACACATGCTGGAGGTTCACGATGATCGATCGGCTGATCCTGAGGAATCGCGCCGGCTCCAGCTGCGCGGCCAGCGCGTTCATGGTCTTGCGGACGAGCCGCGGCCTCCCATTGATGAACAGTCGACAGTAGTTGCCGTACACCTCGATCCATTCGACGTCCGACAGCGACACGAAGGACGCGACGTCGCGATCCCTTACCAGCAGGCGGGTCGGAAAGGTTCGGCAGGCCATCGCTGATTCCCGGCCGGCCTGTACAGCCTCGACACTCCGCGAGTGGACATCTCGCACCGCACGCTCCACTGCCTGCGAGAGTCGCGGCCGGTCGAACGGCTTGAGCAGGTAGTCCACCGCGCTCACGTCGAACGCCGGGAGCGCGTAGCGGGCGTGGGCCGTGACGAACACCACGGTCGGCCGCTGGGTCGCCGGGATCACGGAGAGCAGCCGGAAACCGTCGTGGTCGGGCAGCTGGATGTCGAGGAACACGATATCGGGGCGCAACTCCCGGATCGCCGCGGCGCCCGCCACGACGGTGGCCGCCTCGCCAACCACGGTAATGGCCGGCTCGAGCGCGAGCATCGCACGCAGGCCAGCGCGGGCGATTCGCTCGTCGTCCACGATGAGTGCGCGACAGCCCGCGTGATGCGCCGACCTCGTCATGCGGCGTGGAGGGCGCTGGCGCCGGGAATCAACGGAAGTGAGAGGCGCACCAACAGCCCTCCCCCAGGCGGCTGCACGAACTCGAGAGGAGTGCTCCGGCCGTTCGCGAGGTCGAGGCGCGCCTGGACGTTCGCGAGGCCGACGCGAACGGAGCGTTCCGACCAGCCCTCCCGCAACCCCGACCCGTCGTCCTCGACCTCGAGCACGAGCGTGCCATCGCGCGAGCGGGCCCTGATCGTGATGACGTGAACGACGGTGGTCGCGGCGAACCCGTGGGTGATTGCATTCTCCACGAGCGGCTGGAGGAGGAGGCTCGGGACCATCGCCGCCTCGAGGTGCCCAGGCACCTCGAAGCGCACCAGCAACCGATCCTCGAAGCGCACCCGCTCGATGTCCAGGTAGCGATCGAGAAAGTCGAGCTCGTCCACCAGCGTGGCCGCGAGTGGCATTCCGGGTTCGAGCGTGCGGCGAAGCAGCGCCGCCAGCTGCACCAGTACCTCGTGCGACCGCGCTGGGTCGATCAGCGTGAGCATCGCGGCCGAATGCAGCGCCTTGAAGAGAAAGTGCGGCTGCAACTGCATCTGGAGGGAGCGGAGCTCCGCTACGGCGAGCTGCTCGCGCATCACGGCGTGGTGCACCTCGTTCTCGCGATTGCGGCGCTGGTACACCAGCCCCGAGCACGCGCCGATGACCACCAGGTACTTCCAGAATGCGCTGATGACGAGCACCGGATACGCATGCGGCGCGCTGCTGAGGATGCGTCCGAGGCGAGGATCCTCCATGCCGCCCACCGCGATGACCGTCGCGTAGTTGAGCATGGTGGCCAGCGCCGGCTGTGCCAGTGCGAATGCCGCTCCCACGGCCAGGTGAGCGAGCGCACCCCGCATTCGCCGGCCGCGCTCGAAGCCGTAGCGCGTCGTCATGCGCCAGAACAACGATGAGAAGAGGGCAAACACCAGCCAGTACTCGAGCTCCCAGGCGAGAACCCTCATCCAGGGCATGGTGCCGTTGAGGGGCCTGTTCGACACGATGTTCTGCGTGACGAAGATGGAGGCGATCACCAGCCACGTGAGGGCGATGGACATCGACGCCCTCCACTGGCTCGAGCGCTGGGTGGGAAGCGGCGAGGCTGTCATGCGGCCGGACGACCGCCCGTCCCGCAGGACCTGCCGTTCCCCATCGACCAGTGGCATGGCCTGCGAGCCCGGCGCATTCTCGGGGCATGCACTCCAGACCCGGAAGGTGCGTGGCGCACTGCGTCATGCAGCTCGTCGCCGTTGCCGCGATACGCGGGCAAGGCGCCATGAACGCGACGAATGCGACCTATCGCATTACCGTGCCCAGCGCCAATCCGGCAGCCATCCATGTGGAGGCGGAATTCACGGTGCGGGATGGACGCGTGTTCATGGATTCCATCCAGGCCCAGCACCTTCCGCGCGGCTGGGCGACATTCGTGCGCGATCTCGTGATGGAGGATTCGTCCGGGCGCCCCCTGCCGTTCGTTGAGGTGGACAGCGCGGCATGGAGGCTGGAGACTGCCTATGCGGGACAGCTTCGCCTGCGCTACGATGTGGACCTCGCGTACGCCCGCGGGAGCTGGCCCACGGGGGCAAAGCAGTCCGGCCAGTTCTTCGATGACTCGACGTTCTACTCCGTCTCGAAGGCGCTCTTCATCGTATCTCACGACGCCGGCCGGTCGCGCGTGCACTTCACGCTGCCAGCCGGATGGCACGTTACCGTCCCCTGGGATTCGGTGGGCGGCGGAGCCATGGACTTCCTGGTGGACGACGCGACCGACCTGCTCCGCAATACGATCGTCGTGGGTCCACACCGGGTACAGGCGATTCACCAGGGCTCGTTCACGCTGCTCCTGGCGCTGCCGGGCAGGATGCGCGACGCGCGACCACTGATAGAGCCCGCGGTACGGCGCATCCTCCATGAGTACCTCGTTCTCTACGCGCGCACGCCACCGAGCCGGCTCATGGTGACCTTCTTCTACGCGGGTGCCGAGGATGGAGAGGCGTTCCGCAAGTCGGCGGCCCTCACGACGGCGGGCGTCGTGAGTGCGAACAGCCGGGTCATCTGGGGCAACTTCCTGGCGCACGAGATCTTTCATCACTGGAACGGGCAGGCGATTCGCGGAGCCGAGTCGGCATCGCGACAATTCTTCAGCGAAGGGTTCACGGAGTACTACGCCAACCGAACCATCGTTCGCACGGGACTCATCTCGACGGAGCTGTTCCTGAGAAAGGTGGAGACCCAGCTCGCACTCTACGGCTACTTCAGGGCGGCGGGCGCCTTCAGCGGGATCTCCCTGCAGGCAGCGGGTGGGGACAAGGCGCGCTATCGGTTCGGCGTATACCAGGGCGGCTGGACGCTGGCCTTCTGCCTCGACGGGCGCATTCGCGAGATCACGCACGACCGGCGCTCCCTGGATGACGTGATGCGGCGGATGTACGAGCGCTTCGGCCTGACGGCGATCCCGTATCGCGCGGAGGACATCGTGCGGGTGGCAGGCGAAGTGGCGGGCACCGACTTCACCGAGTTGTTCAGCAGTTCAGTGGCTGGTACTGCGACACTTCCGACGCCGACATGCCTGCACCGCATGGGGCTCGAGGGATTCGGAAAGCCCTACGCGGCGGAGCTATATGTCTTCCGCAACGCCGCCGCGACGGTCGAGGAAAGGCGGCGCCTGCTATCCCTGATGGGTACGGCGCAAGCCAGGCATTAACGCTACCGCCCGCCCCAGGCTGAGGAAGCGACGCTGGGCCGAGACGCGAGGGTGCGGGCTGAGTCGCTACGAGCAGTACGAGTGCACGAACCCTTCCCAGCTCCCCACCGGCGCGGGACCCACCGTTCCCCGCAGGTGACCACCGGGATACCGCGTGGAGCGCACGTCGAGGTAGGTCCTGCCCGAGCCCACCAGCTGATAGAGCTCGTTCCAGGGCACGTCGCCGGCGTAGTCGGCCGGCGACGAGGACTGCGAATACGCGTGCTCGTCGCCCGTGGCGGTGGGGGGGAAGGTGAACAGCAGGCGGTCCGTGCCCACCTCGCGCAGCTGCGCCGACGTCACGGTGTTGCGCGGGATGTATACGCGCACGCTCCAGTCGAGGCGCTGGTAGGTGACGTGACGGCTGGTGTGATTGCGCGACTCGTTCATCGTGATCCCCGCGCTGCCGGTGTCGGCCAGGCTCGCGGAGTTGGGCAATGGTGCGAGCACCGACGAGGTGTTGAGGCCGCGCGACTCGTCGATGCAGTCCGGGCCACCGCACGCTGCGGCCGCGACGAGCAGCAGGGCGAGCAGCAGGGCGAGCGCGCGCCTGATCCTCATTGCGCGCTGCCCCAGTCGGCGAAGGGCGGGTTGCCGGTGGGCCAGACCTGCGTGCCCACGCCCTGGCTGAAGCCGATGCGCCACTGGCCATCCACCTTCTTCCAGCCATCGCGCGTGATCCAGAGCGACGCGGAGCGCACGGTGGCACCGTCGGGCGTGGTGCGATTGCCCTCCAGCTTCTCGGTGATCACGGCGACCCATGTGCCATCCGCCAGGTGCTGCAGGGTGAGGATGTGGCTCTCGAAGCGCACGAGCGCCGGTCCCGCGCCGGTGCGCGCGATGCGGTCGATGAAGGTGGCGCGCTCCAGCTTCGGGCCATCGGGCTGCGGCTGCACCCAGAAGTCCGGCGCCAGCATCTGGTCGAAGGTGGCCCGATCATGCGCCAGGCGAGCCTTGCCCCACTTCGCATACTCGGAGGTGATCTCGGCGCGCACCGCGATGGCGTCCTGCACGTCCTGGGGGTTGAGCGCCTGGGCGCTCACGACACGAGCAGAAAGCGCGAACGCCGCGGCGGCAGCGAGTGAGCGGACCAGGTGACGATGGAACATGGCGGATCTCCGTTGGGGCGTGGCTACGGGTGGTGGGAGGCGCTCAGCGAGTCGACGAACAGCACGGCATCGAATGACGGGCGCAGCGGCATGGTGACGTAGCCGCCCTCTACTCGTTTCGGATGCGTGCCGGCCAGCCAGCTCGCGGCAGCACCAGCATGCGGCGCCGGAACGAGTGACAGGAAGAAGGATGGGCCGAGCCGCGAAAGCACCGCGTCCAGGCTGGCCGAATCGGGTGCCACCGGTCCCTCGTCCAGTGAGCTGGCGCGAAAGGCGGACCCGATCGCCACGTAGCGTGAGCCGAGCGATGCGGCGAGCCACTGTCCCATGCTGCGGACCATGGGTTCGCCGCCCCTGCCGGCGAACACGGGACCGCCGATCGGCGCGCGCGACACATGGAGGTTGTGCGACCAGACGATCACGGAGCCGCGACTCGACTCGCGCCGCGAGATCCAGAGGACGTTGCTCGCCATCGCCTGGTCCCGCGGATTACTGGCATCGTTCCAGCCGACGCGCGCCGCGACCTCCACCTGCATGGCCACGGTGGCTGAGCGGAGTGCCCAGTCGAAGTCGTCGCGACCGCTGGCCTTCACGTAGCGCGACTCGCCCTTCGTGAGATGCGCGACCAGTTCGCGCAGCGCACGTGCGAGCGTGTCGCGGTCCGGCTGCGACAGGGCCGCATAGCGCCCGATGATCCCGTAGCCCTCGCTGGAGAGCCGCTCGGCCAGCGGTGCGATGCGCGCGCGGGAGAGGCGGGCGTACGCGGGATCCACGCGGACCAGGTACTCCCACGCCGGCGCGAGCGCGGGGATGATGCTGCCGCCGCCGTTCGCCGGGAGGTCCATGCCATAGAAATGGATTCGGCGCGCGGCGGGCTGCGCGAGGTTCTGCTTGCGTAGCTCGGCCAGCGACTCGCGCAGCTCCGGCTGCGCGCCCCATCCGTAGCTCACGTCGCGGTCGAAGTCGGGGAGGGAATCGGTGGCGCCGGTGATCCAGCGGTCCACCTGGCGTGCGGAGACGAGGCTCGACTCGAGGATCACCGCCGAGATGCGCATGCGGGAGCGGAGCGATTCCGTGAGCGCGGCGCGCGAGAGCGCGAACTCGTGGGTGCCGTGTGACGACTCCCCGATGCCGATCACGCGAGCGCCCTTCGCGAGTCGGGCGAGTGCGTCGCCGGAGGATGCAACGGGGATCGCGCGCGTGCGCGCCCACGCGATGAACGCGTCGGCGGGTGCCGGGCTGACCTGCGCGCGGCAGGGCGGTACAAGCACGAGGCCCAGGCAGGCCGCCACCGCAATCGTGCGGCCTGCCCGGCGCATCATGCTCGGCTTACGGCCCCGTGTAGGTGAGGCGGATGGTCGGGATGCTCACGTCGCTCGGGACCACGGCCGAGCGCGCGCCAGCGCCATTGCTGCCACTCGCCGCGTTCGCGGTGAAGTGCAGGTGCATCACCTCGATGGAGCAGGCGGTGTTCGCGGTGCTCATCCCCGCGGGGCAGGTGCCGGTGGGCGCGTCGCTGGTGATGCTCACGGTGCCGGTGTTCGCATTCCACCTGGTGACGATCCCGGCCTGCGTCACGTTGAGGAAGAGCGCGTTCACCACGCCGGTTCCGTCGCCGATGGTGCCGCTCACCGAGGTGGGCGCGGTGGCGTTCGTGGACGACGCGAAGCCGCTGACCTCGACCAGGCTCGTGAGCTTCGCGGGATCGTCCATGCCCACCACGTTCCAGGTGGAGAAGGAGCCGCTCGCGCGGCTGACCACGCGATGGATGCCGGCGAAGTAGAGTGGGGCGGTGGTCACGTTCGTGGTGACGGCCACCTTCTGCGCTTCCACGCCAGCCTTGAACACCATCAGCGTGGAATCGAGGAGCGCCCGCAGTGTTGGGTCTCCCGGGTTCGAGGCGACGATCACGCCACCGGAGCTGTCGAGCGAGCTCACCTGTGCGCTGGTGAAGGCGATCTTGTCACCATTCTGCGTGGCGACGGGCGACGTGGAATCGGATCCGCAGGCGGCGGCGAGCACGATGACCGTCGCGAGCGCGACGAGGGAGGACGGGCGGTGCAGCGACATGACTACTCCTGGTGAGGGCTACCCTGGGCACAACCGGCGCGACGAGTCATCCGTCACCGACCGTGCCACACATTCTCCGCCTGCTCGATGTGCCGCTGCGCGTGACGCGGCAGGATGAGGAGCGCCGACCAGAGGCTGTACTTCATCTTCTCGTTGAAGGGCGACGAAATCCTTACACGGTCGATCGGCAGTTCCTGCGCGGAGCCCAGGAACTGCACCATGAAGGCGGTGCGCGCGTCGAACTCACTCATCACCGCATCCTTCGGCTGGTCACCACTGGGCACGAACGCGGGAGTGGTGGGCATTCGGCCGAACTTCCAGCCGCCGATGCGCAGCATGGGGCCGATGAGGGCGGAGAGGATTCGGCCGGGGACGTCCATTTTCAGCGCCTTGCCGTTGCGGGGGCCGAGGGCGCGAGCGTCGACGAGGGCCTGGGTGAAGCGCGGCTCGTACGCCGCCGACGTCAGGTTGAGGTGCGCGACGCACTCGGCCACCGACCAGCTCGCCGGAGTGGCGCGCGCGTTCCATCGATCGTGGGGCAGGGTATCGGTGAGCGCGTGCAGGCGGCGGGATGCCGCGTGAAACTGCGCGATGAGGGCGTCGAGCTGTGGGGTCATGGCGGCGTGAGCTGGGGGGTCACGTGATCCGGGGCGCTCCTGAATGTGCTACGACCGCCTCGCGAACGCACGCGAGCCGAGCGCTGCTCCCACTCCCTGGCCGATCACGAAGAGCGGAATGACGGCGGTGTCGCCCAGGTTTCGGGCCGAGTCGTGATTGAGCGCATAGTGCGCGCCGAGGGCGAGCGCGGTGCCGAGCGTGCTGCCGAGCAGGGCGCCGGCGGCCGAGCGCGACACGCCTGCGCGGGACGAGAAGAGGGCCACGGCCACCACGGAGCCGGCGATCCCCGCGGCGCCGGCGCCGAGAATGCGGGAGATGCCGCAGGCTTCGTCGTTGTCGCGCGAGGTACAGTGGACGGTGAGCATCACCGCGCCGATTCCGGCGAGCGAGCCCGCGGCGCCTGCGAGCGAGCTGGCGACCACGCTCGCTTGCGTGGGTGCGTGTGTGGGTGCCTGCGTGGGTGCCTGCGTGGCGGCAACGAGGGCGACGTCGGGCCGCGATGTGCGACGCAGTGCGGCGGGATGGGGCGATTGCGCGCCTGCCAGCCGCGGGGCGGCGACGAGGACGAGCAGTGGAGCGAGTCGTGAGGTGAGGATGCGCATGGCTTGAAGATTATTGCGTGCGAGGGACCAAACGCGTGGAATGGGCTGAGGCGCATGCCGGGTGGTGCAGGGCGCGTGGCGCGGTGGTGAAATGCATCTGGGCGCCGGGACAAACGGGGGCGCCCCGGGGATGACCAAAAGCGAACAGCGCGACCGGCTCGCGGCTGGTATCCTGCGCGGATGCGAAACCTCATCCTGTCTTCCCTGGCCCTCGCCGCGCTCGCCTGCGCACAGGGCGCGTCCACCTCGCTCGCGTCGCCCGCGTCCGCACGCGAGGAGCTGTTCGCCGCCGATCGCGCGATGGGCGCGGCCACGCCGCAGCTGCCGATGATCGACAAGCTGCTCGCGGGCTTCTCGACGGACGTGCAGGTGGTGGGGGGTGGCAGGATTGCCACGGGGCAGGCGGCGGCGCGCGAGCTGTTCGCGTCGAACCCCGCCAACGTGACCTCCACGCTGGAGTGGGCACCGGTGTCGGGCGACGTGTCGGCTGACGGCACGAACGGCTACACCTACGGCTTCGCCACGCTGCGTCGCGCCGACGGCACCATGATTCCCATGAAGTACCTGGCGTACTGGGTGCGCGAGAACGGCGCGTGGCGGATCCGGGCATACAAGCGCGCAGCGCGTGCGCCGGGAGAGGTGGCGTCGCGCTCGTTTCCCGCACAGCTGGTCGCGGCCACGGGGATGGATTCGCTGGCGGCGGCGCGCGAACTGGCGGCGGCGGAGAGTGCGTTCTCCGCCGACGCCGGCGTGCGCGGCACGGTGGCCGCGTTCCGCAGCTTCGGCTCAGCTGGCGCCACGCACCTGGGCGGACCGGGCGACATCGACTTCCGTCACGGCCTGGAGGAAGTGGTCGCCGGCATCGCGTCGGGCGGGGACTCGAAGAACCTCACGTGGGGCTCGGACGTCGCGATCGTGGCGCGCAGTGGGGACATGGGGCTGAGCCTGGGGCGCATCACGCTCCACCCGGACGATGGAAAGCCGGCGCCGGCGCCATTCCCGTTCTTCACGGTGTGGCGGAAGGAAGCCGCAGGGTGGAGATACGTGGCGGAGTAGGCCGGCTCTTGCGCGATTCGCACGTCGGTGAAATACTTCCTCAGAATTCTGAGGGAGACACATGGCGAAGCTGGAACGCGACCACTACGGCACCATCGAGCTCCTGGTCCTCAAGGCGCTGAGCTGGAATCCGTCGCACGGATTCGGGATCTCGCGCTGGATCGAGACCGTCTCCGGCGAGGAGCTCAACCTCCAGGAAGGCTCGCTCTACCCCGCGCTCTACCGCCTGGAAGCCGAGGGATGGATCGCCGCCGAGTGGGGCGTGTCGGACAATGGCCGCCGCGCCAAGTTCTACTCGCTCACCGCGCTCGGCCGGCGCATGCTGCGCGCCGAGGAGAACCGGTGGCGCAACTTCGTGGCGACCATGGGGCGCGTGCTGGAAGCCGCGAAACCATGAGCGGCGCGCGGTGGCTGCGCGAGCGGCGCTTCTGGCGCACGCCGCCGGAGCGCGACGTGGACGACGAGCTCGCGTTCCACCTCGCGATGCGCGCCGAGCTGCTGTGCGAAGCCGGCCTGGGCGAACGGGACGCGCAGGATGAGGCGCAGCGGCGCTTCGGCGACATCTCGCGGGTGCGGGAGCGCTGCATTGACCTGAGCCACGAGCGGAACCGCAGAATGAAGCGACTCGAGATCGTCACCACCGCGCTGCTGCACGCGCGATTCGCGCTGCGACGCCTGCGCTCGGCGCCGGGATTCGCGGCGGCGGTGATCGTGATGCTGGCGCTGGGCATCGGCGCGGCCACCGCGGTGTTCTCGGTGGTGGACGGGATTCTGATCCGGCCGCTGCCCTTCGCCGAGCCGGAGCGGCTGGTGCGACTGTCGCACTCGATCCAGATCTCGGGGCGCAGCACGGTGGACCAGAGCGACGGCACCATCCTGCTCTACGAGCGCCACGCGACGCAGGCGTTCGAGCACATAACGGGCTACCGGATGGGTCACGCCAACGTGCGCAGCGCGGCGGCTGACGGCACGCCGGAGCGCGTGGCGGTGGCGGCGGTGACGGGCAGCTTCTTCCCCACGCTGCGCGCCACGCCGGTGGCGGGGCGCGTGATCTCGGCGCGCGACGACGAGCTGAGCGCGAGCCCGGTGATCGTGATTTCTCGCGCGTTCTGGGCTCGCACGTTCGGGAGCGACCCTCGCGCGCTCGGCAAGCTGGTGAACGTGGACGGCGTGCAGCGCGAGGTGATCGGCGTCATGCCGGATGGCTTCGCGTTTCCGGGGCGGAGCGACGCGTGGGTGCCGATCGCGTTCGACGCCGCGCATGCGAATCCGGCGAGCTTCAACTTCGAGGCCGTCGGGCGGCTGCGCGCGGGCGCGACGCTCGCGACGGCGCGCGCCGAGCTGGAGCGCTACCTGCCGCGACTGCTCGACGAGTTCCCGTCGAACATCCCGCGAGAGATGATGGCGCAGGCGCGCCTCGCGCCGGTGGTGCGCCCGCTGCGCGACGCGATCGTGGGCGACGTGCAGGGGATGCTCTGGATCTTGCTCGGCGCGGTGGGATTGCTGTTGATCATCGCGTGCGCCAACGTCGCGAGCCTGTTCCTGGTTCGCGCCGAGGGGGCTGAGCGCGACATTGCGATTCGCGTCGCGCTCGGGGCAGGGCGAGGCGTGCTGGCCGCGCAGTACCTGCCGGAAGCGCTGCTGCTCAGCGCCGCGGGGGGCGTGCTCGGCACGCTGCTGGCGATGACCGGCATTCGCGCGTTGCAGGCGGCGCCGAATGCTCTCGAACTGCCGCGGCTGGCGGAGGTGCATGTGGATGCGCGCGTCGTGGCGTTCGCGTTGCTCGTCACGACGGTCGCGGCGGTGCTCGTGAGCCTGCTTCCGGTGCTGCGCTCGAGGAAGCTGGTGCCGGCGGTGGTGCTCAAGTCGAGCTCGCGCTCCGCGACCGCGGGGCCGGAGCGGCAGCGGGCGCGCAGTGCGCTGGTGGTGGGGCAGGTGGCGCTCGCGCTGGTGCTGGTGGCGGGATCGGCGTTGATGGCGCGCAGCTTCGCGCGGCTCCGGGATGTGTCGCCAGGGTTCGAGCCCAGCGGGGTGCTCTCGATGCGCATCGCGATGCCGCGCGCAACGTATGCGAGCCCGGCGAGCCGCGTGGCGCTGATGAACCGCGTGATGGACGAGGCGGGCGCGCTGCCGGGGGTGCGCAGCGTGGCGGTGACCGACTGGATCCCGCTCTCGGGCGACAACAGCGACAACATCTTCACGATCGAGGAGATGCCTCTGGCGCCGAACGAGGTGCCGCCGGACCGGCCGCTGGCGAACGTGAGCTCGGGGTTCTTTGCGGCCATGGGAATTCCGCTGCAGGGCGGGCGGACGTTCGAGCGCGCGTCGGCGGACAAGCCGCTGGCGGAGGCGGTGGTGAGCCGCGCGTTCGCCGAGCGTTACTGGAAGGGCCAGGATCCGCTGGGCAAGCGGCTGCGCCCCGGGCTGGATGGCCCGTGGTTCAGCGTGGTGGGCGTGGTGGCCGACGTCCACATGACCGCGCTGGACAAGCCGGCGGATGAGATCGTGTACTTCCCGCTCGTGACGCCCGATGGCGCGGGGGTGAACGTGTCGAGCAGCGTGGGGCTCGAGGTGCGCGGGAGTGGTGATCCGCAGTCGCTGGTTGCGCCACTGCGCGCGATACTGCGGCGCGCGGACCCGGCATTGCCGACCTACGACGAACAGCCGCTGTCGCAGATCCTCTCGCTGGCGTCGGCGCGCACGCGGTTCGTGCTGGTGATGCTGGGCGCGGCGAGCGTGATCGCGCTGCTGCTCGGGGCGGTGGGACTGTACGGCGTGCTTGCCTATGGAGTGATGGTGCGGCGCCGGGAGATCGGCGTGCGGATGGCGCTGGGCGCCACGAGTGGTGACGTGACGCGGATGATCGCGCGGCATGGCGTGCTGCTCGCGGCGATTGGCGTGGCGGCGGGGCTGGGCGGGGCGCTGGCGACCACGCACGTGCTGAGCGGCCTGTTGTACGACGTGAGCCCCAGCGACCCGGTCACCATGGGCGCGAGCTGCCTGGTGATGCTGGTGGTCGCGGGGCTCGCGAGCTGGCTGCCGGCGAGACGGGCGGCGGCGATGGATCCGATGGAGTCGTTGCGGAGGGAGTGACCTACCGGCGCAGGATCGACTCGAACAGGTCCACGGCGCGCGGGTCGCCGCTCTGGCCGAGCCAGAAGAGGGCGGAGTTGCGAACCTTGAGGTCCGGGTTCGAGCGCGCGATGTCGAGCATCGGCTCGATGCCGCGGCCACCGCTGAGCTGCGAGAGGACGAACACCGCGTTGGTCTTCTCGTCGTCCTCGTCCTTCGCGCCGTGCGTGTCCGGCTCGCCGGCGGTTGGATCGTTGGGCACGCCGGCGAGCGAGGCGCCCGCGAGGCGTGACAGCCAGAAGCTCGCTTCATTGCGCGTGGCGCGCGGGCGGTCACGGTCGCGCGCGATCTTCAGCAGCGCAGGCCAGACGACCGAGCTGTCGGCGATCACCGCGGGCATGATGGCCTTCTGCCCCGCGTTGCCGTCGGCGCTCGCCGCTATCGACAGGAGGAACGCGGTTCCCTCGGCGCTGCCGACCATGCCAAGGTCGCGCCCCTCTGCCGCACGGGGACCGACGTAGGCGTCGAGGCGCTCGACGTCGCCATTGCGGACCTGCAGGCGAACGTGGACGGGGCCGGCCACGCAGGGAGCGCTGAAGCCATCGCGACCCACCTGTCCCATGTAGGAGCGACCCACGTGGATGTAGCGCGAGCCATCGCCGCACACTCCGGGGCGCGCGTGGAGCTGGAAGGTGACCACGCCATCGCTCGAGCGCACGCGTTGCGCTAGCTGCTGGGCACTTGCGCCGAGGGGTGTGCCCAGGGCGAGCACCGCGAACATGAATGCCGGTGAGTATTTCACTTGCCGATGAGGTCGGAGATGAGCTTCGTCACGCGCGGATCGTCGCGTTCGGCCAGCCAAAAGAGGGCGCGGCCGCGCATGCGCGTGTCGCGGTCAGTCTTGGCGATGTTGAGCAGCGCCTGGAGCGAGGGCTCGTCGTGGCGGTCGGAGAGGACGAAGATCGCGTGCTCCCTGAGGTCGCGATTCGTGGCGCCTTCATAGACTTCCACGATGTCCGACGTCTTCGTGGTGGGGCTCTGCCCAGCCCAGAAGAGCGCGCTCTTGCGAAGGGTGATCGACTCGGCCGTATTGCGCGCAATGCCGAGCAGCGTGGGGAGGCCCGCGTCATTGCGGAGCGCGGCGAGCGCGCCGAGCGCCGAGGTGGCGATGCCGTCCTCGCTGTCGTCGGCATGCACGAGCGACGCGAGCGCCGGCACCTGCTCGCGGTCGCCGAGCACGCCGATCCATTGGATGGCCTGGCGTCGCGTGTCGCGGGTGCGCGAGGTGCTCCGGGCGAGGGACAGCAGCGGGGGAAGCGCGTCGAAATCGGCGGCGAGCACCGCCGGCAGCAGCGAGCGTTCCCGCTGCCTGCCGCCCTCGAGCTGCGGCACGATGGAAAGGATGTAGTCCGCCGCTTCGCGCGAGCTGACGACGCCCAGGTCCGTCACGTGCTCGGAGGTGGAGCGCCAGGATCCGCCCACCTGCACCACGCTGCGGGTGGTCCTGCCGCCGCTGCGCGTGAGTGAAACGCGAAGGGGGCCGGGCTGGCAGTCCACGCCCTTGAAGTGGCCGTACGAGGTGAGGTCGCGCATGAACAGCATCTCGCCCATGGCGACGACGTCCCTTCCGTCGCCGCAGACGCCCTGGCGCGCGGCGTACTGCAGGCGGACGACGCCGTCGGGAGCGTGCTCGATGGCGGAGGCGAGGGGCGCCTGCGCGCCGCTGGTGAGCGGCGCGGCGATGAGCGCCGCTGCCGCGAGGGAAACGAGCCGGCGCATTGGGCTACCTCTTGTTGATGATGTCGAGCAGCAGCTGCTGGATGCGCGGGTCATTCTTCTGGCCGAGCCAGAAGATGGCCTTCTTCCGCATCTCGCGATTCGGGTCGTTCTTCGCGATGTCGATCAGCTTGTCGGCGGCGGCGGTGCTGTTGGATTCCGAGACCAGCCAGATGAGCTGTTCCTTCAGCTCGGGCTCCTTCATGCGGTCGTACATCGCGGCGAAGTCCGTGCTCCTGGTGCCGGCCTGGCTGGCGCAGAACAGGGCGTGCTTGCGCACTTCCATCGGTACCGAAGTATCGTTCGCGACCTCGAGCAGCCACTTGTCGTTGCCCATGCCGCCCATCTGCGAGAGCGAGAAGAGGACGTTCTTCTGGAGCTCCTCGCTCTTCGAGCTGCGGAAGAGGTTCTTGAGGAAGGCGGCGTTCTCGGGCGAGCGGCGCTGGCCCATCCAGAACACGGCCTGCTCCCGGACTTCCTGCGACGGATCCGCCGTGATGGCGTCCACGATCATGGCGTCGCTCTCCTTCGTGTTCACCTGCGAGAGGAGGAAGATCCCCTTCCTTCGGAGGGACGCTGAGCAGGCGTCGCGGCGCGCCATCACCTGCTTGAGGATGGGCATCGCGCGGCTCGCGTCCATCTGCATGAGGGCGTTGAGCGCGGCGGTGCGGACGTCGTCCTCGTCATCGTCCTTCGAGCAGCGCGCGCCCTCGAGGGCGGCGCTCGCGACCTTCTTGCCCGACTCCTGGTCGCCCTTCTTGCCGAGTGCGCCGCGGATGCGGATCATGAGCGCGTCGGCGTCGGCGCGGGTGCCGGCGTCGGCGTGCGCGGAGCGCTGCTCCTCCAGGGAGGCGACGGCGTCGCGCAGGTCGTCCTCGCTGCCGGCGCGGTAGAGGGCAAAGGCGCGCCAGTAGTAGGAGTCGGCGGTGTAGGTGGACTTGGGAAAGCGGCGGGGGATGTCGCCGAAGAGGTCGGCGGCGCGACGGTAGTTGCGCGCGTTGAGGGCCTCGCGGGCGGTGCGGTAGAGCGAGTCGGCGGGATCGTCTTCGGTGGTGGGGAGGGGCGGGGTGGTGCGGAAGGTCTCGACGGCCACCTCAGATCCTTGGCTCTGCTCAGGATGACTACCAGCAACGGCAGATCCTTCGCTGCGCTCAGGATGACCAGGAGCAACGGCAGATCCCTCGCTGCGCTCAGGATGACTACCAAAAAGGAGCGTCACGGCGCCCGCTACTACCACGATGCTGCGGAGGGTGATGAGCATGATGAGTTCCGTGTGCTATTCCGCGCCCTGTGGCGCCGCGGGGATCGCGGTGCGCAGGCGCGGGAGCAGCTTGTTGTCGGTGAGCGCGCGGTCGATCAGCGCGCGGTCGCTGGAGACTTCGGAGGAATCGGTGGCGTTCGCCGAGAGGCGAACGATCTGCGCGAGCACCAGCTCGAGGTCCTCGAGCAGCGGGCGGAGCTCCGCGTCATCGCCGGCCGGCGAGTCGATGAGGAGGCGCGTGCTGGCGAGCACCTGCCGCCCCCAGGCGCCGAGCTTGCGCGCGGCGGCGGGGTCCTGCATGGCGAGGCCATCGTGCCGGTACGACACGAGCAGGGCCTGCGCTTCCGTGAGCGTGGCGGAGGCGGCCACGCGATAGAGTCGCGCGGGGTCGCTGGGCTGCGCGGCCGGCGACGTCGCCGCCTGCGAGGCAGCGACGGGCGCACTTGCCGAGCGCGCGACCATCATGCGATCGAGCGCCACGCCCAGCACGAGGGCCGCGGCAAGCGCCATCGGCCACGCGTAGCGCGACACCGTAAAGCGCTTCTTCGCGGCGAGCTTGCTGCTCACCGCACTCCACATCTCGTCGCGCGGGGTCGCCGGCGGAGTGTTGAGCTGCGCTGCCTGCTGCTGCAGCCAGGCGTCGAAGCGCGGGTCGTCGTGATCGGGATGTTCGTTGAGGTCGCTCATGATTCCCATTCCTTCGCGAAGCTCGCGAGTGCGACACGGAGCGTGGCGCGCCCGCGGGAGAGTTGGGCCTTGGAGGTGCCGACCGTCACGCCCAGCGCGCTGGCGATCTGCTCGTGCGTGAAGCCTTCCGCGTCGTGCATCAGGAACACGGTGCGGCAGCGCTCCGGCAGCAGCGAGACCGCCTCGGCCAGCCGCGCCTTGAGGAGCGGATCCGAGGCGACGACCGTCCCTGCGACCGCCTGCGCCTCGTCGAGCGGATGTTCGCGCGACCAGAGGCGCTTGCGTCGCTTGAGGCCGTTGAGCGTGACACTCACCGCGATGCTGTGGAGCCAGCTGCTGAAGGCCGAGTCGCCGCGAAAGCGGTCGAGGCCGGCGAAGGCGCTCACGAAGGTGTCCTGGGTCATGTCCCGAGCGAGGTCATCGCTTCCCGTCATGCGAAAGGTGAGGCGATAGATCCGGTCGACATGGAGGTCGTAGAGCCCTCGCTGCGCGCGGGCGTCCCCGCGGCGGGCGCGGTCCAGCAGCGCGCGCTCATCGAGCGGCGCGGCGGCTGGGGGGAGGGAGGCTGGTTGCTGCGTTTCCATGTCTGCCCCGTGGGACAACGCGATGCGGAATAGGGTTGACGTCCCCATTCTCGGCCTGGCAGCCCGTCCGGGCAAGCAGGGGACACGGGTGTTGCAAGGCTGCGGCAAAGTCGGTCGCGCGGCGGGCTGGGGCGGCTAGCGTTCGGATTCCCACCACCGATTGGTGTTCGCGCCATGAGCATTCAGGCCGACCTCGACTTCCTGGACGCCGTGCTCCCGGGCCCCGAGGACAAACAATGCTGACACGTCAGTCGTTCACGGCGCTCCTGCTGCTGCCCCTCGTTTCGACGTCCGTCAGGGGGCGAGCGTCGGCCTCGCCCGCGTCGCCATGGACGCTCTCCTCGCTCCACACCGGCGACTACGAGGCGGCGATCGATAGCGCGGTGGCGCACTCAGGCCGCGCGAGCGCCCGGCTCTCGGCGCGCACGGCGATCCCCTACGGCGTGGAGACGGTGACGCAGCCGTTGCGCGCCGACTCGTATCGCGGGCGTCGCGTTCGGCTGAGCGGCTTCGTGAAGACACGCGACGTAGCCGGCGTGGGAGCGCACCTCTCGCTCTCGGTGAACACGGCCAGCCCCATTCCACTGCTGGCGCCCGCCGAGGATAGCGCGCTCACCGGCACGAGCGAGTGGACGAGGCGCGCGGTCGAGCTCACGGTGCCCGCCAATGCGCTGGGGCTCAACGTGGGCGTTACGCTCAATGGATCGGGCAGCGCATGGGCGGACGACCTCACGCTGGAGGTCTTGGGCCCGGCCGACAGCAGCCGGGCGGTGGCACCGCCCGCGGCTCCCGTCGCGCGCTTCGCCTCATTGCCCGACACGCCGACAGCGCTCGACTTCGAGGGAGTGGACCTGGGAGCGCCCGAACCGCCGGCGATCCTGGAGCGCCCGCGCGCCACCAGCACTCGCGGCATGGAGAACCTCGCCGCACTCGCTCGCCTGCTCGGCGTGGTGCGCTACTTCCACCCCAGCGATGGCGTGCGCACCGCGAACTGGGACGACGTCGCCGTGCGCGGCGTGCGCATGGTGGAGGGCGCGCCAACGCGCGACAGCCTGGCATCCGCACTCCGGACGCTCTTTCGCGACGTCGCCCCGGGGGTGTCCATCTATCCCACGGGCCGCCGAGTGCCGGCCACCGCAGGCGCCGACACCGGGCGCGCGGCAGGGGTGGTGTCGTGGCTCAACCAGGGTCTCGAGATGGACGGGGCGATCACCGCCACCAACTCATATAGAAGCGGCCTGGTGACCGTGCCGGCGCCGGGTGGTGTGATACCCAGGGGAACACCGAACCCGGGCCTTCCATGGTCAGGCCAGCTCGGGGCGGGGCTGAGCGCCTCGGTGCCGCTCGCACGACTGGTCGAGCTGCCGCGCGACGACTCGCTGCGTGCGCGCCGCATCCAGCCAGCGGTGGCGACCATCGTGACCTCGCCCAACGATCGCGCGAGCCGGATTGCCGGCGTGATCGTGGCGTGGAATGCGGTGCGTCATGGCTTCCCGTACTTCGACGTCGTGAAGGTGGACTGGAACGCGGCGCTAAGGCCTGCAATGGCGAAGGCCGCGCGCGATTCGAGTCCCGCCGACTACTGGGCCACGCTGTTCGACCTGATGGGCCGCCTGCCCGACGGGCACGGCAATGCACTGATGCAGGCCGCGCCCTACAAGTTCGGCTTCCTTCCGTTCAGCGTGGACTGGATCGAGCAGCAGCTCGTGATCACGCAGGTGTCGCCCGGCGCGCCCGCCGAGTTGCAGCGGGGAACGGTGATCGAGAGCATCGATGGCGTGCCCTCGGGCCAGGTGCTCTCCTCGCGCGAGCGGCGCCTCCCCGGCGCAACCGCGGGGTGGCGTCGCACGCGGTCCCTGCTCGACCTGCCATTCGCGCGGCGCGACTCGTCCATCACCGTGCGCGTGCGGGCGCCGGGCGCCGCGTCCTCGAGTGAGCTGCGCCTCGCGTACAGCGGCAGGGCGCGCGTGACGGAACCCGCCCTGCCCGCGATCCGGGAAGTGAGCGAGGGCGTGATGTACGTCGACCTCGCGCGCACCAGCGATCCGCAGCTCTCGGCGGCGATGCCGAAGCTGCTCGCAGCGAAGGGACTGATCGTGGACATCCGCAATCATCCCCGCGCGAACACGATGACCCTGCTGTCGCACCTCTCGAGTGACACGCTGCTGTCGGATCACTTCGAGTCGCCGCTGATTCGCGAGCCCGACGGAAGGATGGGCGAGTTCGTGGACAACCCGTGGGTGATCCCGCCGCAGGCGCCGCGATATGCGGGCAAGCTGGCGGTGCTGGTCGGGCCGGCGGCGGTGAGCTCGTCGGAGTCGACGCTCGGCATCGTGGAGCACTATCACCTCGGCGCGCTGGTGGGAGCGCCGAGTGCCGGGACGAACGGGAACGTCAACATGTTCTGGGTGCCAGGCCGCTACCAGGTGGTGTTCACCGGCATGCGCGTTCGCAAGCGGAACGGCGGCGTGCACCACGGAGTGGGAGTGCAGCCCACGATTCCGGTGGCGCGAACCATCAGGGGCGTGATCGAGGGGCGCGATGAAGTGCTGGAGCGGGCAATTGCCGAGGTCAGGGGGATGTAGCGGGCAGGCTCACCACGCTCTCCGCGCCTCCCTGCTGCCGGGACTGGACGAGCAGCGACGCCTGGCGTCCGTACATCTCGGCGAGGCGCTGCCTCACGTTCGAAATTCCCACGCCGGTGCGGAGGCCGTCGGGAGGCTGCAGTCCGGTGCCGTTGTCCTGAACCATGAGCTGCAGCACGCCGTCTCGCACCCGCGCGCCGATTCGAATCGTGCCGCCATGGATGCCCGCGCCTCCCTGCAATCCATGCTGTAGCGCGTTCTCGACCAGCGGCTGCAGGATCAGGAACGGGACGCGCAATCCGAGCGTGTCGCCGTCCGGCGCGATCGAGACGTCGAGCCGGTCTGAAAAGCGGAGCTGCTGGAGCGCGAGGTAGTCCTCGAGCCACGCCAGCTCGGCGGCCAGCGTCACGGTGTCGCTGGTTTCCTGAAGCGTGGCGCGAAGCAGCGTTCCGAGCCGCACCACCGACTGCTTGGCGAGCGCGGGGTCCACGTCGATCAGCCCTGCCACGGCGTTCAGTGCATTGTAGAGGAAGTGCGGCTGCAGCTGCATGCGCAGCGCGTCCAGGCGAGCCGCCGAGAGCTGCGCCTCGAGGGCAGAGCTGTGCGCCTGCGCAGACCGAACCGCGGCCTGCTGCTCGCCGCGGCGGCGTCGAGCGTCTCCCGCCAGGGCGATCAGCACGAGCAGCGCGCAGGTGCCGGCGCTGGACCTCGTGGTCGAACGCGCAGGGCCGTGTGCGATCGCCTGCTCGAGTGAGGACACACTCGACCCGGCTGCGCCGGGGAGCATCACGATTCGCAAGCTGCCCGGTGCTGAGGGGGCGGTGCTCGTGATGGGGAGTGCGCGAACCGGCCATCGCTGCGCGAGCATGAATGACAGGATGGCCAGGACGATCACGCCCGCGCCGCGCACCCACGGGCGCCAGCGCCGCCCGGTGAGATGCATGATCCCCATCACCAGGCAGGGGCCGAGCAGCAGCCACTCCACGCCGCCCCTGAGGTTCAGCGCGATCAGCGCCTGCCGGCTCATCACGATCGGTGCGCTTCCCGGGACCAGGAGAAGTCCCGGAGTTGCTGCGAGCGCGACCGCCACGAGCAGCCACGCGACCACGCTGGCCGCCACGCTGAAGATCGCGTTGCGAATCAGGAGGGGCTGCGCCCTCACAGCGGCTGGCCCAGTCGTTCTCGCAGGGCGGCGCGCCGCGCGCGGCTCAGCTTCACCAGCAGCCCTCCCTGGAGCACCACCGAGTACTCGCCCCGGCTGCTCTCACGCAACTCGACCACGCGATCGAGGTTGACGATGGCCGACCGATGCACGCGAATGAAGGTGGCGGGATCGAGCCGCGATTCGAGCTCGGTGAGCGACATCCGCAGCAGGCTCGACCTGCCGTCCACGTGCACGCGCGCATACACGCCATCGGCCTCGATCCATTCGACGTCGTGAGCGCGCACCAGTCGCAGGCGCGAGCCCGTTCGAATGACGATGCGCTCCAGTCGC
Source organism: Gemmatimonadota bacterium (assembly GCA_028287305.1). Taxonomy (GTDB): domain Bacteria; phylum Gemmatimonadota; class Gemmatimonadetes; order Gemmatimonadales; family Gemmatimonadaceae; genus JAQBPX01. Next base: position 327,148 of record JAQBPX010000038.1, on the reverse strand, counting down.
CCCGACGGCGATTCCACCACGCGAGCGCCGAGCTCGGGTGCCGCGCCCTCGGCCAGCCGCCGGAGCGCGCGCTCATACGCCGCGATGAAGCGCGCGTCCTCGTAGGGCTTCACCAGGTAGTCCACCGCCTCGGCGTCGAACGCGCGCGCGGCGAACTCCTCGTATGCGGTGACGAACACGACGCGCGGCACGTATTGCGGCGCGAGCTGTCGAACCAGGTCAAGGCCCGTGAGTCCCGGCATCTGGATGTCCAGGAAGGCGACCTGCGGCCGGTGGGCCTCAATTGCTGCGAGCGCAGCCGGCCCGTCGCTGGCGGAGAGCACGCTGGCGCATCCGGCGCCCACCAGCAGGCGTCGCATGCGATCGCGCGCGAGGGGCTCGTCGTCGGCGACGAGGACCGTGATGGCGACGCTGGCCGCCGAGGTCACGGTGAGCGCAGGAGCCAGCGCAGCGCGGCCGGCAGCTCGGAGGTCCATGCTACGTCCTCGTGCGCCGACACGCGATCGGCGAATTGCACCACCGCGCCACGCGCGGTGAGCGCCCGCTGGGCGCCGAGCGCCACGCGGCGGATCGGCGGCTCGAGCGAGCCCGCACTGACGTAGAATCGCGGCAATGCCGCGGCGCCGGCCACGACCGGGGTCCGTCCTGCGGGCGAGAGTGCGATCACGCTTCCGAAGATAGCGGGGTTCCGCAGCGCGATGGTCATCGCGAAGGCGCCGCCGTCGGAGATGCCCATCACGGCGCGTCGCGCGCGTACGGTGTCGGCTCCAATCGTGCGCGAGGCCCAGGGAATCACCTCCCGCAGGAAGAACTCCTCGTGCGCGAGGAAGCGCGAACTGTCGGGAGACGCGCCGAGCACGTATTCGAGGGCGCGCACGGGTGGCTTTCCCATCACGAACGGCGGAGACACTACGCCGACGACGGCGACGGGGGGAATCGTGCCAGAGGAGACCAGCGTGTCGATCAGGGGGGCGAGCGCGCTCACGGCCTGTCCGTCGGCCGCGAAGATCACGGGGTGTCGCGCGGCACGCGACCAGCCAGGCGGAAGGTACGTGACGAGCGCGCGCCGCTCGCCCATGGTGGTGCTCGGAATGGTATCCTGGCGCACGGTGCCGCGCAGGTGGACGGCCTCCGACGGGCGCAGGGGCGCGAGGCTCCCGCGCCACTCGCGCGTGTCAGCCTCACGCGGGTCGGACGAGAACCGATAGCCGATCACGGCGTGGTCCGCGCGCGGGACGTGAACCGACAGCACCCAGAGGTCCGTGCCGGGCAGGTGCGCCATGGGCAGCTGGATGCCGCCCATGAGCGAGACCGGACCCTGCCCGGTCCGCACGGCGAATACGAGCTGCGTGCCGTCGAGCCACGCGGCGTGTGCGTCATGCAGGCGGGCCTCGAGTTGCCCAGCGTCGAACTGTCGCCTGGCGCGGCAGGGAATCGAGTCGGCCGCGACGGGCGGCTGCCCGATGCAGTCATGCAGCATGGAGGCGCCGAGCGGCAGGAACTCGATGGTGTCGGCGCGTGCGAGAGGCGCGACCAGTGCCGCGCCGATCAGCATCAGCGAGAGCATCACGAAGCGGGCGGGCGCGTGATCATCGGCGCGCCGGAGGGGAGCACCAGCGGCTTGATGGCAGCCAGCGAATCGGCGAGCGGGCCGAGTCCCACCGCCTTGCGCCTGGCGTCGACACCGGCGGAATCCTGGATGGGCAACGGCACGATTTGCCCCGTCGGGGACATCGTGAGGGCGGTGCCGTAGACCTGCGGGCGGCCACTGTTGCGGCGGGTGACGTCGGTGAGCAGTGCGAGGTCGAGCGGTGCGGCGTCGCCAGCGGCAACCGCCTTCTCCATGGCGGCGAGCACGCGCTCCTGGAACGAGACTTCGCGAGTGAGGTTGAACATGCGAGCGGCTGCCGACGATGCCGCCGCTCCGACCATCTTTCGCCCGGGGAATCCGTTGGCTTCGAACACGGCCTTCATCTCGGTCGTCGCGACGCGGGTGGCGGAATCGAGCCGCGTGGCGACCTCGCGCGAGATCATCTGCGGTCCGGACTCGCCGCCGGTGAGCTGGCTGCGGAGTGCCGTGAGGCTTGCCGACAGCGCCAGGATGCGCGCGGCGAGCGCGGGATTCCCGGGTGCCTGCGCGGCGAGTGATCGTGGTGCGATTGCCAGTGCGGGAAGTGCCGCGCAGGCGAGCGCGAGTCGGCGGAGCAGCATCGGACCATCCTTGGGTGCGGCCGGCGGACATTCGCCGGACCTGCGCCGAGGTTAGTAGCCACCACCCCACGTGCGACAGCGCTCGTGTTGCGAGCGGCGCGCTGGTGTTGCGACGTGCGATGCGGCTTCGCTCAGCGCATGTAGCCGCACCCCACGTCCTGCGCGCGCGTGAGTGCGTAGAGCCCGTTCGGCTGCATGATCACGCCGGGCATGAGGTTCGCCTGCACCTCCTGCGTGACGGCGGGAGCCTCGGCCTTCGCGCGCTGCGCGAGCATGCCGGCCAGTCCCGTCATCGCGCTGCTGCAGCCGAGCAGCAGCACGCCGCGCCGCTGGACCATGGCGAGCAGCGGCGCGAACGGGTTGCGCTTGTAGGGGAGCTTCGTCTTCGGGTCCATGTGCTTGATGTCGGGGGCGAGGTCGTACTTCGCCCACATGTCGTCGGTGAGCAGCATGGATACCGCCATGTGCCTGATGACGCCGACGTATCCCATGTCGCGGTCCGTGGTGCCGTGCACCTCGTGCCAGGCGTCAAGGATGGGGATCACCTGGCCGATGCCGGGATTGGCGTCGAGGTCGGCGACGTCGAACACGGTGCGGTGGCGGCCCAGGCGCGCGGTCCAGCTGTCGTCCCAGCTGGATCGCGATTGCGCAGGAGCGGGGCTCGGCGACGCAGTCGCTGTGCTGGCAGCGGAAGCGCATGCGCCGGTGAGGAGCGCGGCGGTGCCGCCGCCGAGGAGCGCGACGAACTCCCTGCGACTGGAATGCGTGTCGGTCATCGCGAATCCTACGGTCTCCTCGACGGCGGCCGGCAAGGCGGCTGTCGCGACCGTGTAAGCAATCGGCGGGGCGGGCGGGGGATACGGATTCCATACCGCACTCGAACGAGGCAACGCCTGTTGCCGTGCGCCCTTCCGGTAGGCTGCGTCATGAGTCCTTGCGCATGAAGGCGCTGCTGCCGGTGCTGCCGTTGCTGCTGCTGCCGGTCCTGATGATCGCCTGCTTCGCCATCCACGAGCTGGGCCACGTGGTGGCGGGGGCATTCTTCGGCCGGAAGGTGGTCCTGTTCATCGCCGGCCCGCTGCAGCTGCTTCGCGTCGAGGGACGGCTGCGAATGGGACTGAACCGCGTTGCCGAGCGGTTCGGAGGGATGGCGCTGAGCGTTCCGGACGAGTGGCGGGGATCGCGGGAGTATGTGCGGTCCACCCGATGGATGCTGGCGGGAGGGCCACTGGCCAGCGTGGCGTTAGGCGTGGTGATGCTTGGATTCCCGCTGGCATCCAGCGGATGGCACGCGAGGGCGCTCGTGAATTCGCCTCCACTCTTCCTGCTCTTCACGCTCGGTGCGATGTCGGTGGCGATCGGGATCGCGACGGCGGCGCCGGGAATGTTCACGCGGCGCGGCACCTCCGACGGCGCTCGACTGCGGTCCGTGGAGCCACTCGACGCGCTGTCGGCCATCAGCCAGCTGCTTCACCTCCGGCGACCCCGCGAGTGGAACGAGGAGCTCGTGGGACTCCTGATGCTGCAGCTATCGCAGGCGGCGTGCAGCCGTGGCCACGTGCTGCTTCACCGGCGCGCGCTCGACCTCGGGCACCATGCGGAAGCCACGAGCCTGCTCGACACCGCGCGCCTGGTTGCCGAGTGCGAGGGGGCCTCGCACGCGCGAGCGGTGGCGGTGGACGAGGCGATCCATCTCGCACTCTGGCAATCCAACCCGCTGGCCGCGCGCGACGTGCTGGCGGGGGCGGGAATCGACATGGCATCCATGGGCGACGGTACCGGCGAGCTGCGCGTCGCGTTCGCCGCCGTTCGACTTGCCGAGGGCCAGCTGGCACGCGCGCAGGCCAGCATCGAGCTACTGGCGCAGGATGCGTGGGACGGACTCTCGCCCGGACTGTTCCTCTCCCACGCCGCGACGCTGGACCGCATGCGCGAGCGTGCAACGCTCGACGCGACCACGCTCGTGTACACCATATGAACAGGGGACACATGCGCTCGACTCCATTCTGGACCGGCTCGCCATCCACGCTCGTGGCGTTCCTCGCCGCGACAACGATGATGTCCGCCTGTGACCATCCCGCCGGCCCGGACAAGTCGAAACCCGCGTACTGCGCGTCGGCCACGCTTGCGCTGGCGCCGGGCGAGGTGCGGATGCTGGGCGCAACGGACCAATGCCTGGTGATCCCCGCGGGGAGCGCGAACTACGTGCTAACCTATGTGGACACTCGCGCGATCACGAGTGCGAAGACCGGCGAGTTCACGGGAACCGGCGCGTACACGGTGAAGATCCGCGACGCGGGATCCACGATCCAGTCGCTGTTCGGCGTGGCAGCGCGCTCCGGCGGCGAGGGTGCCTCGACGCTCGTGATGCTTCCGTCGCTCTCGACGCGGCAGGCCCGCGCGTCGCGTGCTGCCGCCGCCGCGTGCGTGAACGAGTTCACCGACTTCAGCTGCCAGCCGCACCCCTGGTTCCTGGGCGACGAGATCCAGCTGCACAGCGACCTGCCCGATCGCACGCTCACGGCGCGCGTGTTTCACGTCGCCGGACCGCTGGTGCTTGCGCTCCCCGTGGGCGAGGAGAAGAAGATGGGAGCGGAGGTGCTCGAGGCCGCGCGGCTCGCGGCGAATCGCGTGGCGCTGGACGTGCTGCCCATGCTCAAGCGCGCGTTCGGGGACACGCTTCCCGTGACGAGCGTCGCTACCGACCAGCTGCTCGCGCTGTTCGACGTCTCGCGCGATGGGCGCACGCAGGTCACCATCACGCACCTGGCGGGCGCGAAGCAGGTAAGTGGAGTGATGCTGATGTCCATGTCGCAAGGGTCCACCGAGGCGCCCATGTTCCACTCGCTCACGCGCCAGGTGACGGAGCTCATGGAGGCGCAGTACTCGCTCGGCGCCGGTGCGACCGCGCCGCTGTCGTTCTCGACGCCCGCATCGGTGAGCGGCGTGGCCGAGCTCTACACGGCGGAGGCCCTGCGGCGCGCGGCCAGCCAGCCCCTTGACGCGAACCTCGACGTCGCGGCGGCGGCCGCGTCCGGCGATCCGTACCTGGCCGAATATGCGAGCGAGGTGCAGTTCGGTTACGGCGACGTGGAATCGGGTGGCGGGAACACCCGCAGCTTCCTGAGGGACCTTGTCCAGCGCGCGCGGCGCAAGGGCGCGTCGCAGGACAGCGCGATGCGTGCGGTGTCGCGCGGCAGCCTGAATGGCTGGTACGTGCGGGCCGGCGACCTGGCTGAGCGCACGTCACTCACCACTCGCATGCGCGCGCTGCTGGATCCGGCGTGGGATCCCGCCACCGCGCTACTCACATGGACACTCTCGGCGGCGCTCGACGACCTCACCCCAAACGCCGAGCTGGCAAACACCGACGTGAAGTCGGTGTGGCACGAGTGGGTACCCGACGCGCAGTGCCTCACCTTCTCCGGCGGCGTGGAGAAGTGCCAGGATGCGCAGGCGCTGACACTTGGCGCGGGAAACAGCCTCCAGATCACCACGCCCGGCGTTGGCTACGCCGGCTACATCCCGATCGTGTCGGGCGCCGCGCGCACAACCGTGCGATTGACGGGCAGCGTGAGCGGGATTGCCTGGGCAATCGCGCGCCGCTGAGCTGCCATCACTTCAACCCCACTCGCATGTCACGCCTCCGCCTGATCGCCCTCGTGCTTGCCCCCGCCTGCCTGGGCGCGCAACAGCTGCACGCACAACGGCAGATCGTCAATCGCCGGCCGCCAGGATCTCCCTGCACCGGCATCGGTTTCCGCACGAGCCTCAGCAGCGGCGGGGTGATGTCGCTTCCCACCGTCAGCGCGGTGAGTCCGGAGTCGCCCGCCGCCGAGGCCGGCATGCGCGAGGGCGACGTGATCCTCTCGGTGGATGGACAGCCCGCCAACCAGCGAGGGGCACTCTCCTTCGGGATGGTCGGCACCGTGCATCCGCTGGTGGTGCGCCGCGACAGCACCTCCGTTCCGCTGACGCTCGTCACCGGCCAGCTGGTGGTGAGGAACCCCACGCTCAACTACGACAGCGCCACGGCGGGTTCGCGCAACGCGGCACCCACCGACGCGATGGCGATGCGGTGCGTGGTGGCGGCGAAGAAGTGAGGGCTGCGCGAACCGCCGCATTCCTCGTGCTGCTCGGCACCCTGCCCGCCCGTGGGCAGGAAGTGGATGCGCGCGCCATGGCGGCCATTCGCGAAGAGGGAAGTACCCGGTCGCAGGTGATCGCGCTGGCGCAGGCGCTCACCGACCGGTTCGGCGCGCGCGTCACCAACTCGAGCTCGTTCCATGCGGCCAGCGACTGGGCCGTGACGCGGCTGCGCGAATGGGGCGTGCAGGATCCCCGCCGCGAGCACTGGGGCCCGTGGTCGCGCGCGGGCTGGACGCAGGAGCTGGAGTTCGCGCGGGTCGTGTCCCCATCCGCGTTCCCGCTGCAGGTGACCGGCTCCGCGTGGTCGATCGGCACGCATGGACGGATGCGTGGCCAGGTGGTGCGCATGCAACTCGCGGGATCGCAGGACCTGTCGCCCTGGCGCGGAAGGCTTGCAGGACGCTGGGTCATGCTGGGCCCCCTCGCGCCCTCCCGACTTCACTTCGAGCCCGGTGCCACCCGCCTGTCCGCCGACGCGCTGGCGGCGCTCGAGCATCCGCGCGCGCGACCGAGGGAGGATGCGAGCGTCTGGGCCAGCGAGAGCGCGATGACGGTGAGTGACGTGGTGCGTTCCATGGTGGCGCGCTGCACCGCCATCACGGAATTCCTGGTGCGCGAACGGGCGATCGGCCTGCTGGTCCCCTCGACCGGCCAGGCCGGGCTGGTGGGCGCCGGCGGGTCCAGCTGTGCGTCGCCCTTTGCCGAAAGCGGAAGCGCGCCGGAGTACCAGCCGGGCAAGCCCACCATTCCGGTGCTGCTGCTCGCGTCGGAGGGCGCGGGCCGCCTCGATCGGTTGCTGGCGAGCGGAACCCGCGTCGTGGTGGAGGGAGAGCTCGGCGTGACCCTCGTGCCACCGCTCGGCTATTCCACGAACGTGGTGGGCGAGATTCCTGGGCGCGATACCGGCAAGCGAGGCGAAGTGGTGATGCTCGGCGCCCACCTCGATTCGTGGCAGGTGGGTACCGGTGCCACCGACAACGGCGTGAACGTGGCCGTGGTGCTGGAAGCCATGCGAATCCTGCGCGCCGTGGGACTTCCGATGCGCCGCACCGTGCGCGTGGCCCTGTGGAGTGGGGAGGAGCAGGGACTTCTCGGCTCCTCGGCCTACGTCAAGGCGCACTTTGCGCCGGGATCGCCGGAAGCTGGCCGGCTCGCGCTGTACCTCAACCTCGACAACGGCGCGGGCGCCATTCGCGGCCTCTACGCGCAGGGCAACAGCGCCGCCGGCGACATCTTCCGGCAGTGGATGGTGCCCCTTCGCGACCTGGGCATGACGACCGTCTCGCCCAGCCGCACCGGCGCCACCGACCATGTGCCATTCGACCGTGCGGGATTGCCAGGCTTCCAGTTCATCCAGGATCCGCTGGAGTACTGGACGCTCACGCACCACACGAGCGCCGACAGCTGGGAGCGGGCGGTGCCCACGGACCTCGTGCGCAACGCGATCATACTGGCCTCGCTCGCGTACGATGCCGCGAACGCCGATGAGATGATCGCGCGGCCTACGGCATCGCCCTGATGATCGCCTCGGTGCGCGGTGAGAAGTGCGGGCCCGCCCGGGCGTTGGCGTGGTACAGCCGGATGTACTGGCGAAAGAACTCGGCAGGCGGCGCGGAGAACGCGGTGCGGATGGCGCCACCGGCCGTGGCGCTGTCGAGCGCGGCGGAGATGGCGAAGCCGACGAAGTAGAAGGGCGGGTCGTCACCGGTGAAGCCGGCGCCATACGCGGCTTCCCAATCACTCGCGCGGTCCGCCACGCGCGCGAGCACGCTGTCGAAGCGCGCGAAGTGCGCCAGCAGGCGATCGGGCTGCGTGTTGCGCAGGTAGCTCGCGCGCGCCTGCGTGAGCCTGGGACCGGCGCCGGGCGTGCGCGCCGGATCGGTGGCGTAGCTCGCGGTGCCTTCCATGAGCGTGGTGGCCACGAGTCGCTCCGGCAGCGGAAGCTCCTGCGGGGCGTCAGCCACGTGCCTCAGCGAGGGAACGCGCCGCGCGGCCGCCTTCTGCATCACATGGTAGGCTTCGTGGGCCATGTTCCAGGTGACGCCGCCAAGGTCGCCGTCGGCGCGCGTGAGGTTGATGTAGAAGGCGGTAGTGGAGTCGTCGGGCACGAACCCGAACGACACACCGCCGGCCACGAAGTACACCCGCACGTCGAGGGGCCCCGTGGGCGGCGCATATCGCCCCAGCTGGCGCAGCGTGCCGCGCACGATCTCGCCTTCGCTGGCGCGCAGGTCGTGCACCAGCCGTTGCACCGTGTCACGGCTGCCCCACACCTGCGTGAGCTGCATGAAGTCCGTGGCCGGCCCATCGCGACGCTTGGTGCGCGCAAACAGTGCCGCTCGACGCCGGAACTCCTCGCGGCCCACTCCGGGGATGAACCGCGTCACGTTGTCCACCATGGCGCCCACGCCGGGAACCGCGAGCAGGGTGTCGAGCGCCCGCGGAGGTAGCGAGTCGCGCTCGAGGGCAGCGATCAGGCGCTCGGCGCCGTCATAGTCGAGGTGCAGGGCCAGTTGCGGGGGCGCGGCTGGCTGCTGAGCAAGGTGCACGCAGGCGAGCGCCGCGAGCCACAGCGCAGCCGCGATGCCCGCTCGCGCCGGTGGTGCCATGCGGTCAACGGTTCTGATTGCGCCGCCGCTTCCTGCGGGCGATCAACGCGCCGAGGATGATGACCACGGAGCCGACTGCAACGGTGGTGCTGGTGCCGGTGCCGAATACGCGGGAGAGGACCATGGAGCTCCTGAGGGGGTGAATGAAACATGCCCCACGCGTGAACGGTCGCGTCGTGCCCGTGCACGCGGCGTGTAAGGAACTCTCAAGGATCGGTCAGGCCGACGCCCGCACCATCGAGCGGCCCCGTCGCATCCGCCGGCGACGCTCACGGAACCGCTCACGCAGCAGCGGCACGAGCTCCGCCGGAAATCCGCGATTGTGGCTGCCTCCCTCCACCTGCGGCAGCTCGTGCGCGGGGTGCTCCATCGCGATGCGGATCGCTTCCGGGAGCACGTCGAGTTGCGTCTCGTAGAGCCGGAGGCTCACGTCCACGAGCGTGTCGTCCGGATACTCGTCGATCTGCTGCGTGAGCAAGAGGGCGCCGGCGTCCACGCGGTGGTCGATGAGGTGCGCGCTGACACCGAGTGGCAGGTCGCGGTAGATGGTCCACTGCATTGCGTCGAGACCCCGCGTGGCGGGGAGCAGGCCGGGGTGCAGGTTGATGATACCGCGACTGAAGCGCTCGATCACGGAGCGGGGCAGGATGCGCGCGCCGGCGATGATGCCGAGGGTGGTGTCGAGCAGGTCGAGCTCCATCAGGCACTCGGAGGAGCGATGGTCCACCACGTGATATTCGATGTGGAGCGCCGCGCAGAGTGCCGATGGATCGACCAGCCCGACGTGCCGCGCCTTTACGCGCAGCGCGGAGGGAGGCAGGTGAAGGTCGACCGGCGGGGCAGCGATCACGGCGGCGGGCGTCACACCCGACGCGACGAGCCGGAGGATGACGTCCTGCGTCTTCTTGTGCGGAAAGTCGTAGGCGAACACGACGGGTCGCAGCGTATCGGGCGCTGGGTGCATGTTGCGAACTACCCGCGCAGCGACGCTCGCGTCACGGGGGTGTTCGCAGGCCGTCGAGCACGATGCGCGAGATGCGGGGCCCGTAGCGCTGGTGAGGATAGTCTTCGGGGTCCACCTTCGCGTTGAAGAGGAGGACGATCGTCACGCGGTCGGCACGATAGCGGAGGAGCTGGGAGTTGAAGCCGAAGTCGTTCGATCCGCCCTTCATCACCAGTCGCCCCGAATCGGCGCGGGGAAGCTCCCACCCCAGTGCCCAGTGCCCGAGCGGGGCGCGTTCCATGTCGCGTGCAGTGGCGGCCGACACGAGCGTGCCGTCGTCGATCGCGTGCGAGAAGCGCACGAGGTCGGCCGCGGTGGACACCATGCCTGCTGCGCCCACCCCGACCCAGGTGAGCGTCCAGTCGCGCGGGTCGCCCACGTCGCGGCCCTGGAGGTAGCCGTGCGCCACCCGCGACTCCGGCATGGCGCGGTCGCCCCAGAACCAGGTTTCGCGCAGTCCGGCCGGCGCGAGCACGCGACGCTGCAGGTAGCCTTGCCAGGGCTCGCCACTCACGCGCTCGAGGATGGCCGCGAGCAGCGTGTAGCCGGAGTTGGAGTACCCCTCGCGCGTGCCCGGTGCGTAGCGGAGCTTGGTGGTGAGGATCCGGTGAAGCGCCTCCTCCTTGGAGAGCGGCTCGAAGTCGCCGGCGGTGTCGTGATAGATCTCGAGCCCCGCGGTGTGGCTGAGGAGCTGCCGCACGGTGATGCCCGCCTTGTCGGGGGGAACGCTTTCGAGGAAGCGGGGAAGGGAATCGTCGAGGCGCAGGTGCCCCGCCTCGGCCTGCTGCTCGATGGCCACGGCGGTGAAGACCTTGGCGATGGAGGAGAGCTCGAAGAGCGTGGAGGCCGCATTGCGTGAGCGGGTGCCGCGATTCGCGTCACCGAATCCGTGCGTGAAGGTCACTTCGCCGCCGCTGTCCACCATCACGAGCCCGCTGCGGCCGGTGGCGCCGATCGAGTCGAGGTAGATGGCCAGGGTGGAGTGCCACTCGTGGGAGACGCGCAGGGCGCCGGTCCCCACCGCTGGCCATGGCGTGCAGCCGGCCATGAGCAGCATGGCGAGCACGAGGCGAAGGGAGCGAGTCATGGCGCGCGGCGCGTCATGGTCATGCCCTGCCGCCGTACGAGGGTGCTGAGTGAGTGCACGGCATGCGTCTCCTCGTCCACCGTGTAGGTCTGCACGATCACCGGGTCGGCGAATTGCACCGTCCATCGCCCATCGGAGGCGCTGCGCGCGAGCACGGTGATCGTATCGTGCTCGACCTTCGCATCCATCTCCGAGAAGAGCGGCACGATGCGCTGATAGCCCGCCTTGAGCGGAATCGCCTGCACGATCGATTCCAGCTGGTTGAAGGCAAAGGTCTCCTCCGTGAACGCCCGCGTGACGCGCCGGGTGGAATCCCCTCGCGTGGAGGCGACCTGCACCTCGGTGGGCGAATACTCGAACTGCATGGTGGTGGGGCCAACGCGAAGCCATTCGCGACGCGGGCGCAGGGAGCGTGCGTCCATCCAGATGCTGTCGATGGAGACGCGCTCGGCGCCGTAGTCGAAGTGCGCAAGCAGCACGCCACTCGCCGGCTGGCTGACTGACTGCCTGAAGCGCGCGATCACCGACTCGGCGGTGTCCCCGGGGATTCGCTTGCCGGTGATGCGGAACTGCGCGGAGTAGGGCTTCACCCGTCGCCCGTCCAGGTCGGGATCGCCGGGGGTGAGCAGGGCAAGGATGGACGACCGGCTCGGCGCGGTCGCTACTGGTACGGATGACGCGCAGCCGAGTGCGAGCAGCGCCGCGAGCATGCGAGTGAGCTTCATGACGCCTCGTGCGAGTGTGAGTGAGTCCTGTCCGCCGCCAGTGTAGCACCCGGCGCACGCATCGCCGCGCCTCCATACCGCACTCGTACGGGACCTTCACGTGGGCCTTTCCACCGGGACCCCACTAGCGCGCCCCGGAGCGCGCCATCGCCAGCGCGCGCTCGAGCTGCACGTCGGTGGTCGCGCCAATGGGCACCGCCACGTACACGTCGGGGGCGATCCCGACGCCCTCGAAGCGCGATCCATCTGGAAGCGTGGCGCGCCGTGCACTCACGCGGGCGCGCATTCCATTCCCGAAGTTCATGAATCGCGGCTGGCCCGTGGAACCGAAGGTCGTGTCGCCCACCACCGCGACGCGGGGCGCGCCCTTGAGCGCCACGAGCAGGTCCTCGCAGGCCGAGCCGCATCCGCCGTTCGCGAGCACGATCATGCGGCCGCGATAGCGCGGCACTCGCCACGTGGCGAGCACCAGGGGCGATACCGCGCGCATCAACAGGCCCGGTGCCACGTTGTCACGCTCGATCCCGAAGTCGGCGTGCCGCGTGCCCACGAGTGCCTTGCGTAGCTTCCACGGCGTGCTGCCGCCGCCATTGTTGCGCAGGTCGAGAATCAGGACGGGCGCCGACTTCAACTCGGCGAGCGCCGTGAGCGCAGACTGCTCGTAGCTCCCAGGCTGGAACGCGGGCACGCGCAGGTAGGCCACGCTGTCGGCAACGATCCATCGGTGCGGAGTGTCACCCAGGGGCAGGCTCGGCGCTGGCGGTACGGGCACCGCACGATCCACGATCGCGGTGCCGCCACCCGAGACGCCGAGCGAAAAGCGAGTGGGAAACAGGTACGGGCGACCCCCCAGTCCACCGCGCGCCGCCCGCTCGCTCGATGCGCCGATGAAACGCCGTTGCCGTTGGAAGAACCGCTCGAACGGCTCACCGTCGATCAGCTCGACACGATCTCCAACGCGCAACCCGTCCCGCGCGCTGCGGCTCACCACCCACGCACCCTCGAGGTAGCGAAGGCCGAAGCCAAGGGGCGCCCCCTCGCGCGACCACAGTGAGTCGTCGTTGAAGTCGGTGTGGCCATTGTGCAGCGCGGCGAGGAATTCCATCGTGGCGAAGTCGAACTCGCGGCGCCCGGCAGTCGCCCGCACCTGCGCGCGATACACGAGCACAAGGCTGTCGAAGTTCACTCCCGGCACCGCGCTCCAGTGCGCGAAGTAGCCGCGCACCTCGCGCTCGATGGTGGTGGCGACCCGTTCGCGCGTGGCGAGCGGTAGGGTATCCGTGGACTCAGGGCGAACGGCGGCGTGCATCGTGACGGAGGCGAGCAGCGCGAGAAGATGTGCAGGCACGGGCACCCGGGATCGAGTTGGCAAAGGAGGTTCCCGCCAGACGCGCACGTGGTGATGTCAGTTTCGGCCCCGACAGATTCCCGACAGTTCTTGTACGGCACGCTTGTGGGGCGCCTGAGCCAGGCGGAGATCGCCACGCGTTACGACTTCGGCGTCGCGCAGTGGACCCCGTCCAGCCAGTGGTCGGCCTGCAGGAATGACTCCGTCAGGGGAACGTCGGCGCGCCAGTCGGAAGACTCTTCCGTCTGCAGCGGCGCGCCCCGATCGAGGATCCGACCCTCTCTGCGCAAGAGGTGTAAGTACAGGATACGGGAATGGAAAGATGTTGCGGCCCGTGCGCGATTGGCGGCGTCGGCAACACTAGCGTTGTCGGAACCTCTCACCGGAACGCATGCACACTCGCCCTCTCGCCATCGCGGTGGTCGCCGTCCTCGCCTGTGCCCATCCACACCCGCCCGCGCTCGACGGACGCGTTGCATTCGCGACCGTCGACCAGGGAACGTCCTCGATGCACGACTGCACGCAGCCCGCGCGCGGGACTGCACCCGACTCAGCGCCCTGCCGGCTGCGGTGGTCGCTGGGCGCGGGCGACCTCGCGCGATTCGCCGCGCAGGATGGTGCGTTCCTCGTGGGCGACACGCTCACGCTGGTGGCGAGCAGCCGAGACTCGCTGGAGGTGATCGGGGCGATCTCGGTGCCCATGTCGCGCGTGGAGGGAACCGATCGCTGGATCCTCACCATGCAGGCCGCGGGCATGCGCGCCGCGCGACTCGGATATCGCGTGATGTCCTCTACCACTGTCGGCCTGCCCGCGCGCAACGAGTGGCGCGGGCCGTCGGCGCCGCCACCTCCCCTGCGGGCTCGGCGAGTGCAGGGGGCCGTGCGCGCCGACACCCTGGAGTTCGCCGACGGCGAGCGCCGGGAGGTGCTGTCCTACCTGCCGGCGGGCTGGGCCCGGACGACGCAGCGGCACGTGCTCTACATGGGCGATGGAAACGCGGTACGTACGGTGGCCGCCCTGCTCGACACGCTCAATACCAGCGGCGCCATTCCGCCCACGGCGATGGTCGGGATCCGTCCCGCGCCCGCAAGGACAGCGGAGGCGCGCTTTGATCGCACTCTCGAGTACAACTTCGGGTTTCGCGGTGACAGCGCGAAGTTCGTGAGGCACGAGCAGTTCCTGACTGGGGTGGTGATGCCGTGGGCGGAGCGCACGCTCGGCGTTCCCACGGGAGCGACCAACACCGCGTTCTGGGGAGGCTCGAATGGCGGCTCGCTGGCGATCGTGATGGTGCGACGCCATCCGGAACTGTTCGGCGCGGCGCTGGTCGCCTCTCCCAGCTTCGACCTCATTCCCGATGGGCCACCAGGCGCGCATGCTTCGTACTTTCTCGCGGCCGGCAGCTTCGAGCCTCGCCTGGAGCATGCCGCGAGGCAGCTGGCGGATCGGCTGGAGCGAGCGGGAAACCGCGTGAGGTATGTACGCTTCCTCGGCGGACACGATGACATGCTCTGGGAGGAAATGCTGGTCGAGCAGCTGCGGTGGAGCTTTCAGCGCTGACCAGGCTCAGCGAGCCGTGCTCAACAGCACAATAGCCCCGCAGTTCCCGCGTCCATCCGGGAACTGCGGGGGCAGCCGCGCCCCCGGGGGCTAGGCCTTTGTTGCGCGCGTACCCCCGAGCGTGCCAGCGACCTCACGCAGCCGGCGGCTTCCGCATGACCGACATGTTGTTGAGGTAATCCTCCACGCTCCCCAGCCCCATCGCCTTGCGGCGATCGTTCACGTGCGCCGAGTCCTCCACCGGCGAGATGCTCGGCTTGCCGTCGATGATCGAGACCTGCGTGCCGAAGCGCTGCGGCTTGCCGGCATGACGCAGCACGCGGTCGGTGAGGTAGGCCACGTCGCTGTTGCCTGCCTCGCCCTTCGCCGCCGCCGCCGTCACCTGCTCGAGCACCTCGCGCTGAAACGCCGTATCGGCATCGGCATGCTGGCTGAGCAGGAAGGCGGCCTGCGCGCCGGAGCGGCCGACCATCGTCCGGCCCGGCCAGCCGACACGCTTGACCAGGGCCTTCATGAAGGCCGTGTTCGACGAGTCCACGCTGCGAAGCTCCCTCGCCCGCGCCGGATCCACGATCACGGCCTGCCCAAGCTTCACGGCGCCCAGCTGCCGCACGCGCTGGTCCTCGCGAAGGCGCACGATCAATTCGTGCCGGAGGGCGGTGTCGCTCGCCGGCTCGCTTGCTGGCGGATCGGGAATCATCGCGGCCTGCGGCATTCCAGTGGCGCTGCCGGTCGAAATGGTGGACATGCCGGAAACCGTCGCGCCGATGCCCATCGAGCGCACCGAATCCGCGAGCGGTCCGAGACCCACGGCGGCGCGACGCGTGTCCACGTTCACCGAGTCCTCGATCGTGTTGAGCTGTCGCTTGCCGTCGCGAACGGTGTATCGCGTGCCGTACCACTGCATCTGGCCCAGGGAAACCCGGATCTCATCCTCCAGCATTGCGGCATCGGTGGCGGAGGCGCGGCCGGCGGCCACCGACTTCTGCATCAGTGTCAGGCTCGCGCGACGAAAATCCTGGTCTCGGCTCTGGCGCACCAGCGACCACGCCGCGTGCGAGCCCTCCTTGCCCACCAGCCGTTCATCCGGCCAGCCCACGCGCGCGATCACGCCCCGGATGTATTCCGTAGTCGTCGAGTCGAGCGACGCGAGCCTCGCGAACACCGGATCGTCCGATCGTATCGTGGTCATCCCGCCGGGCCCGGGCGGCGGAAGCAGTTCGCGCTTGCGCGTCATCGCGTCCTGCTGCCTGGCGAGCAGTTCCGCGCGCAGCGCGCTGTCCGTGGGCGCCTGGGCGCCGAGTGAGACACTGATGCCGGCGACGCAGGCGACGCAGGCGAGCAGGTGAACGAGCGGGCGTTTCATGTGGGTCTCCGAGGAAGGGATGCCTGGTTCGTCCCCGGCGCGGGAACCCGGGTTGCCTGAAAGCGCGAACGCCTACGTCACCCTTGCCTGATGCTTACGGTGAATGTGCGGCGACATCGCGCCCCTCCAGCTCCAGGGCCCAGTGCCTCACCTGGGCGTGATGAGGTTGCCAGGTGCGCCAGGCGTGGCTCGCCCATGCGCGAACCGCGTGAACGTGCGCGACTGGATCCCTGATCCCGGCCCTGCTCACCTCGACCACGGTGCACGCGGGATCGGCGGCGGGGGGAACGAGCCAGTGATACTGGCCGCTGCGGTCAGCCGCGATGCGCAGCAGCTGCACCACGTGTGCACTCGTCAGCGAGCGCTCCAGCACCAGCTGCAGTCCAATCAGGTGCACTGCGACCGACTGGATCGTGCGACGTTCCTCCACGCCCGGATGCTGCACGGCGTAACTGTCCACCGTGAGTCGGTGCACCGATGCGTAGCGCGCGTCGGTGTACTCACGCGCGAGCACGCTCCCGTAGGTCGCCCAGCAGCCAGGCGACGCGTCGTAGTACGGGTGCGTGGCCCTTCCTTCGTCGGGGACGCGCGCGCCGCAGCCAGGGCAGCAGGCCAGCTTGCGCGCGGTCACGGCGCCGGCGGCGAGGCGCGCGTGAACCCCGCGACGCCACGAGGATAGTCGAGCGTCACGTCGAGATAGCGCAAGGCGGAGCCACCAAGCGAGCCGTCGATGGGCCGGTCCATCATGGCGGTCATCATCTCACCGAGGGCGCGATCAGGGCGACGCACGAACCACACTGGACCCAGTGACAAGCCGGCGATGTTCACCTGCGGCACCTCGATCATCGCCTGTCGCGACACCTGATCCGCCTGCTCGACCACTCGCCACTCCGGGTGCGCGAGCTGCCACTTACGGAAGACGGAGTCCTTGATGAAGCTCGCCCCACGGATTCCGGCCGTCCCACCCAGCACCGCCAGCGCGGCCGGCGTTGGCAGCGTGCTCGCACCCAGGTCGAGCAACAGGTCGAGTGAATCGCCGAATACGCCGATTCGGATGCGGGGAAAGTCGAAGGTACGCCTGCCAGCGGAGTCGACCTGGAAGCCCATGGGAATGCAGTGGGCCGGTGCCCCACACGGGTCGCTGTCTCCCTCGATCACGAAGGCCCGGGCACTGCCGTAGTCAAAGCGCCAGCTGCGACCTGCAAACCATCCTCGGCCCAGCATGCCATCCGCGTGATCCATCGCGAACATCGCGGCTTCGCCAACCGGGGAAGTCACGATCAGCGAGGAGACGAAGTCGGGCGACGAGGGGAGCGGGGGCAGGTAGCTCCCCGTCGCGAGCGCGGGAAGGCTCGCGCGCGGGGGTGCGTCGGCCTGCCCGCGCACGATGGGCATGCCCAGCCGACTGGCACTCGCGTCGAGAACCACGCTCGGATTGGCCCCGGTGTCGAGGAAGAGCGTGACCGTGTCGCCGCTTGGGGTCTCGGCGAGTGCGAAGATCCGATCGCGAATGAACCGGACGTGGAGCTCACGCCAGCCTGGCGCTGCGCCATGCGAGTGCACAGGCATGCAACCGCCCAGCAACGCCATGGGCAGCAGTGCCAATCGCGCGTGCCGCAACACACAATCAGTGAGGTAGGGAGCCATCACGTACGCTACCCCGCTGCACGTGGCGCACGGCACGCTGCTCGTAGTGACGCTGTAAGCAATCGGCGATGCGGCACGAGGTTACGACTTGCGTACAGCCTTCGAACCAGCAAGCGCTCGTGCAGGAGCCGCGCACGGCTACCCTGCGTCATGAGTGCAACGAGCCGAAGTGACCGCGTCCTTCGCCTGCGGGACAACCGCCTGCTCGGCTATTCCGAGATGGGCGCCGAGAGCGGTGATGTCCTCTTCTTCTTTCATGGCACGCCTGGATCACGCCTGGTTCTCTCGGGACACGAAGCAGTCTCGCGCGCGTGCGGGGTTCGCATCATTTCACCGGAGCGTCCTGGATACGGGCTGTCGAGCGCGATGCCGGGCCGCACCATCGGCGGATGGGCTCACGACGTCGAGGCGCTCGCCGATTCGCTGGGCATTGACCGGTTCGCGGTGGCGGGTGCCAGCGGCGGCGGCCCGTACGCGCTCGCGGTGGCGCGTGCACTGCCGCGGCGCGTCACCATGGCGGGCCTGGTCTCGACGGCTGGGGAAGTAGTGGATCGGTCCATCCTGCGAAGGCTTGACGCAGGCAATCGGATGAAGTTCGGGCTGCCCCTGATCGCGCCGAAAGTGCTGCGCTTCGACCTGGCGCTGGTGGGAGTGCTGGCCCGGATCGCACCAGCCCTGCTGGCCCGCGGAGTGGCACAGCTCTCGGCAAGCGATCGTGACCTCATGCAGCAGGGAGCGCGCAGGAAGGCGCTCACGTCACTCTTGCGCGAGGCCTTTCACGGGGGAAGCCTGGGAGTCTATTCCGACATGATGCTCGGTAGTCGGCCGTGGGACTTCGACGCGTCCGAGGTCCGGGTGCCAACCTACCTCTGGCACGGGGAGCACGACGCGATGGCGCCATTCTGGATGGCGCAGGCCGTCGCGAAGCGAATTCCCTCCAGCGACCTGAAGGTTCTCGCCGGCCGTGGCCACTTGATACTCGGTGAGCCGAACGTCCTCGATTCGCTTCTCGGCCTCGTGTGCGCGCACGCGTGAGCGCATTCGTGATCCCTGTGACTCCTGTTCCCTCACCATGGAAATGATGCCTCGCTCCCGCTCGACTGCCATCCACGCGCTCACCGTCCTGTCAGTCCTCTCGAGCGCGTCGTTCGCGCAGCTCCCCTCCCGCGCTCCATCACGCGCGTGGCCCGTCGCCGAGCGCTGCGCGCCGGCCACCGGCGGTGACGCGGCCGCCCTCCTCGCGCGCGCCGCGCACCTCACCGGCCTCGACGCACTCGGCGAGTCGCTCGCAGCGTATCACGCGGTGGACCAGGAGCTGCAGGCCTACCAGTCCGACCGCCCGTACCCGCCCTTCCTCTCGCTCACGCACGCGCACGACGTCACCTTCGACGCGCGGAGCGGTGCCACTCGCACGAGCACGATCATCACGGGGCAGGGGAGTGGCCCCACGCCCGCGGTCACCACGCTCTCCACGTCGCGCGCCACGTGGCTGGTGCGCGACACCACCATGCGTCCCTTCCCGCAGCTGCACGCGCAGGGGCGCGATCGCCGGCCGCTGGACGTGCTCGCCACGGTTGCAGAGTGGCGTGCCGCCGGTGACGCACGCATCGCGGCCACCTGCTACTATCGCGACCACTCCCGCGTCGTGATCGCCCGCACCACGACCCTCGGCGAGGAGCGGCTCTACCTCGACCGAGCCACCGCGGCTCCCGTGAAGCTCGATCGCGAGGTGCGTGACGGCCTCTGGGGACAGCTGCACATCGAGTACGCCTACATGTCGTGGCTCCAGGTGGGCAAGCTCGCGCTGCCCGTCACCGTGTCGCGCCTGGCGGACGGTGTCGAGACGCTCACGCGCACGCTCGGCGCCGTGCAGCTGGTGCCGCGCGAGCGGGCGCCCGCAATGGCTGTCCCGGACAGCACCCTCGCACAGGACCAGCCAGCCGCCGCCGCGGGCGCCACGCCTCCGGGCCTCTGGAACGTGGACACCGCGCGCGCCGGCTCGCACTCCTTCCAGCTCGCGAACGTGGCCTACAGCAGCGCGGTGGTGCTCGCCCGCGACACGATATTCATCCTCGATGCCACGATGGATGAGCGCCGCGCGCGCGCGGACTCGTCGCGCATCGCGCAGCTCTTTCCCGGGCGCCATCCACTCGTGCTGGTGGTGACTGACCTCGCCTGGCCGCACATCGCGGGCGTGCGCTTCTGGGTGGCGCGCGGCGCGCTCGTGGTGGCCGCCGAGGGTTCGCGCGACATGCTGCAGCGCGTGGTGGAACGGCGCTGGACGTCGCGTACCGACCTACTCGAGGAGCTGAGGCGCGCGGGCTCGGCGCCGCGCTATCGCTTTCGCGCGGTCCGCGATTCCGCCTCCCTCGCCGGCGGCGACCTGAGGCTGTTCGCACTGGATGGCGCGGCCAGCGAGGGAGCGCTGGTGGCCTGGCACTCCCCCGATCGCTTCCTCTGGGCCAGCGACTACGTGCAGAACACGCGTGCTTGGTCGCTCTACACCGCCGACGTGGCGCGCGCGGTGATCGCACACGGCCTGCAGCCAGCGCGCGTGGCGGCCGAGCACATCGGCGTGGTTCCGTGGGAGGCGATTGCGAGGCTGGCGCCCGCCCCCTGAACTGGCCGCCATACACAACGCCGACAATCCCCCTACCACCGGCACACCGCGTTCACCGTCGCCGACCGTAGGATTCATCACACACGTCATCCCACTCTCTCGAGGTCCCATGCGCCGTACCCGCCTTGCCCTTGCAGCCTTCCTCTCCACGCTTGCGCTCGCCGCGCCGGCAACCGCCGGCGCGCAGGCCGCGCACCCAGACTTCAGCGGCACCTGGGTCATGGACGTGGCGAAGAGCGACCAGGGGCCCGGTGTGCCACCGGCCCTCACCATGGTCGTGGACCAGAAGGGCGACGCGATGCTGCTGCGGCGCGAGGTGGAGCTCCAGACGGGACCGCAGGTCGTGAACCTCAAGTACACGCTCGACGGCAAGCTCTCGGCGAACCACTTCGTGCAGGCCGCGTCCGACGTGGACGCCGAGACGGTCGTGAGCTGGGCGGGCGAGACGCCCACGTTCTCCACCACGCTGCACACTGGCGGACAGGAGATCTCGCAGGTGGATCACTGGACGATGTCCGACGCCGGCAAGACGCTCACGATCAAGCGCGAGATGAAGGTCGGAGACCAGTCGATCGCCCGGACGATGATCCTCGCCCGGAAGGGCTGACATCGTGCGCATGCTGATCGGCACGCTCGCGCTGCTGTCACTCGCGGCGTCCGGCGCGCTGGCGCGTCGCGCGGCGCCGGTGCTCGCCTTCGTGGATGTCTCCGTGATCCCGATGGATCGCGAGCGCGTTCTCGAGCACCAGACCGTGATCGTTCGCGACGGGCGCGTGGCGCAGGTTGGCGCGGCGGCGTCGGTGGCGCTGCCGGCAGGCGCGACCCGCATCGACGGCCGGGGCAAGTTCCTGATGCCTGGCCTGGTGGACATGCACGCGCACTTCGTGGCCGGCACCGAGTCGCTGGACGATCCCGCCGGTCGCCAGCTTGCGCTCTACGTGGCCAACGGCTTCACCACGGTGCGCGGGCTCGGTGGGGTGCCGACGGCACTCGGGTTGCGCGATCGCATCGCGCGCGGCGAGCTCGTGGGTCCCCAGCTGGTGGTCGCGTCGCCCTCGATCAACGGGGGCACCGCGCGCACCGTGCAGGACGTCGTGCGACTCGTGGACTCGGCGAAGGCCCAGGGCTTCGACCTGGTGAAGACCCACGGTGGCTGGCCGCGACGTGAGTTCTATGACTCGCTCGATGCGGCCGTGCATCGCGCCGGCCTTCCGCTCGTGGGGCACGTGACCCCCGAGTACGGCCTGCGGCGCGCGATGGACGCCAACCAGGAGGTGGAGCACCTCGACGGGTTCATCGCCGAGATCGCCGCCGCGGGCACGCCGCCGACCGGTCCCGGCCAGGTCGTCCTCGACACCGCGATCCTTGCCCACATCGACGCGGCAAAGCTCAAGGCGCTCGCCGAGGAGATGAAGCGCCGCAACATCTGGAACGGTCCCACGCTCGCGCTCTTCAACCGGATCGTGTCCGCCGAGAGCCCCGATGAGCTGTCGAAGCGCGCCGAGATGCAGTACTCGCTGCCGAGCTCCGTGCAGCAGTACGCGCAGCAGAAGGCGGGCACCCTCGGCATGCCCGAGGCGGGCCGGCGGCAGTTCGCGGCGGTGCGCGACCAGGTCGTGCGTGCACTGCATGACGCTGGCGCCAGGCTCCTGGTGGGCTCGGACACGCCGCAGTTCTTCCTCACGCCCGGCTTCGGCGCGCTCGACGAGCTCGACGCATTCGTGCATGCCGGCCTTTCGCCATACGATGCGCTGGAGGCTGCCACGCGCAATCCCGCCGAGTATCTTCACCGGGCGGACGTGGGCACGGTGGCGGTGGGCAAGCAGGCCGACCTGATCCTGCTGGACGCCAACCCGCTCGCGAACGTGTCGAACGTGCGGAAGCTGCGCGGCGTGATGCTGCGCGGCCGATGGATCGACCAGGCGGGCCTCGCGGCGATGCTCGCCGATGTGCGCGCTCACGTCGCGGGCAAGTGAATGCCCAGCTGGCCGCGCCGCGCGCGCGGGGAACGATCCTGCCGGAGGAAGGGAACGTGACGTCACCGCCCAAGATCCTGATCGTCGAGGACAACGAGGACCTCGCGTTCGGCCTGCGTCGCTCCCTGGAGGACGAGGGTTACCAGGTGGACATCGCCCCCGACGGCACCACGGGCATGCGCCTGGCGCTGCAGCGCGACCCGGACCTGGTGGTGCTCGACCTGATGCTCCCCGGCGCGCTCGACGGGTATCGCACGCTGTCGGCGTTGCGACATGCGAAGCTCGAGATGCCCGTGCTCATCCTCACCGCGCGCGGCGAGGAGAGCGACAAGGTGCACGGCTTCCGGCTTGGCGCCGACGACTACGTGGTGAAGCCGTTCGGCCTGTCGGAGCTGATGGCGCGCATCAGGGCGCTGCTGCGCCGCGGCCGACCGACCGCGTCGGACGAGGAGCGCGCGCTGGGGTTCGGCGACGTCTCACTCGACCCCCGCGGCCGCATCGTGACGCGCGGCGGCGAGCGCGTGTCGCTCACGCCCAAGGAGTTCGACCTCCTGTTCGCGCTCCTGCGGCGACCGGGCGCAGTGCTGTCCCGCGTCTCGCTCCTGCGCGAGGTGTGGGGGCACAACGCGGACGTGATGACGCGGACGGTGGACATCCACGTGGGCGAGCTGCGCCGCAAGCTCGAGCTGGAACCGGCGACGCCGCGGCACATCATGACCGTGCGGAAGGTTGGCTATCGCTTCGATCCCTGAAGTGCGCGTGACCGCGGGCGTCCGCTCCACGCGCGGCGGACCGTCGCGCGGGCGCTGGTACGTGCTCGGTTTCGCGCTGTTCGTGCTCGCGGGCTCACAGCTCGGGTTCTCGTACTATCGCCGCCTGGCCGCCGCGCAGGCATTCAGTGGACTGGGCACCGGCGTGGCCGTGGGCGCGTCGGAGATCGATTCGTGGGTTCAGGTGCACCAGGTCGCCGCGAGCGTCCTCGCGCGCGTTGCCGCGAGCGAGATCACGGCGCATCCGCCGACTACCGCCGCGAATCGCGCGTTGCTCGCGGAGCGGCTGGGGGCGCTGCTGGATTCCACTGCCGTGCAGGCCGGCTATGCCGTCGGGTGGGTGCTCGATGGCGCGGGCGCCGTGATCGCCGGGCCGCCCGGTGCACCCACCGGCGCGCGCGCATCGGGAGTGACGCTGGTGCGGCAGGGCGACGATGCCGCCCTCGATTTCGCCATGGCGGCGGGTAGCTCGCCCTCTTCGCCCCTGGTGGTGCTGCGCGCGCCGCTGCGCGTGAAGTCGTTCGCGCGGATCAACCCGCGGTCCGTGAGCGCGCCCCGGTCCGCCCGGACGTCGCTCATCACCCGCGTGGGCGACTCGATCGTGGTGGTGCTCACGCAGGGTCCCGAGGATGCGCCCGCGCCACGGCGCTCGATGCTCGCGTCGCAGGCTCCGGAGGTCTACCGGCGCGCCCTCGCGCGAGACGCCGCGGGCGAGGCGGGTGGCACGTCGGGCCGCACCGCGTTCTACGCCTCGCACACCGTCAAGGCCCTGGGGCTCCCGCTCATTCGCGAGATTGCCGCCGACGAGTCGCTCGCGTCACTCCGCCTGAACATGGTGGTGCTCGCGGTGCTGGTCGGCCTCATCCTGGCGCTCGCCATCGCGGTCGCGGACCAGCGAGTGCGCGCATCCCGCCTCCGTCGCGAGCACGAGCTCACGGAGCTGCGATCGAACTTCGTGTCGAGCGTCTCGCACGAGCTTCGCACGCCGCTCGCGCAGATCCGCATGTTCGCGGAGCTGATGCGCAAGGGCTCGCTTCGCGACAAGGACGACCTCGATCGCGGCTTGCGCGTGATCGAGAAGGAGTCGCGACGCCTCGGCATCATGGTGGACAACATCCTCAACTTCACGCGGCTTCGTCGCGAGGAGGCGAGCGTTTCGCCGGTGCCGACCGACGTCTCGGACGCGATCGCGCACGTCATCGAGGCATTTGCCCCGCTGGCCGCCGAGCGGGGCGTGACCGTGCGAAACGAGGGCGGGGAGGAGCTCGTGGCGCTCGTGGATTCGCAGGCGCTCCGCCAGGTGCTCGTGAACTTCCTCGAGAATGCCACGCGCTATGGCCCGTCCCAGCAGCAGATCGTGGTGGGGGCCGACGAGCACAACGGCGAAGTGGTGGTGTGGGTGGATGACCAGGGTCCGGGCGTGCCGGTCGCGGAACGGCAGCTCATCTGGGAGCCGTTCGTGCGCGGCGAGACAGGGCGACGCACCGACAGCACCGGCTCCGGCATCGGGCTCTCGGTCGTGCATGACCTCGTGAAGCGCAACGGTGGCTCCGTGAGCGTGGAGAGTTCCCCCTCCGGCGGCGCGCGCTTCATCGCCCGCTTTCCCGCACTGACCGATCCCCTACAATAGGCATACTGCGTCGCTGCCAGTCGTGCCCGCCCTCGCGCGAGCTTGCCAGTTGTCGCCGTCTCTCCCCATGCGTTCCTGGAGTTACATGAAGTCGCTTCGCATGCGCGCGATCATCGCGCTGCTGCCGCTCGCCCTGGTCGTCCTTGCCTCGCACCGCGTCGCCGCGCAGGTGGGCTCGACGACCGACATCCTGGTCGGTCGCGTGATCGGTCCCGACAGCCAGCCCATTGCGGGCGCGCGCATCGAGGCGATGTCGATGGAGACGGGAATCACCAAGCGCGCGACCACGCGCACCGATGGCCGCTACTCGCTGCTCTTCCGTGACGGCGGCGGCAACTATCGCCTGCAGGTCACCTATCTCGGCATGGCGCCGGCGAAGCTCACGGTGCAGCGCCGCGGCGAGGACGATCGCATCGTGAACGACTTCCGCATGGGGCGCACGGCGACGCAGCTCTCGACGGTGGAAGTGAAGGCCCGGGCGAACGCGCCGCAGGGCGGAGGCGCACCGCCGCCCGGGAGCATCGAGCGCAACCTGCCGCCGCAGCTGCTCGAGCGGCTCCCGGTGCTGGCCGGCGACTTCGCGGCAGTGGCGACGCTGTCGCCTGGCGTGGTCGCCGTCGCCGGCACCGACACCACCGCGAATGGCTTCTCCGTCGCCGGACAGTCGGCGTCGCAGAACAAGGTGACGGTGGACGGCGCGAGCGTGCTCTTCGGGTCGTTGCCACAGGACGCGATCCGCAACACCAAGGTCGTGACGAACGCCTACGACGTGAGCCGCGGGCAGTTCACCGGTGGCCAGGTGGCCACCACCACGAAGAGCGGCACCAACCTGTTCAGCGGCACCGCGAACTATTCGCGGCGCGACCCGTCGCTCACCTTCGCGAGCGGTCCCGATGCCGGCTTCGGCCAGCGCTACGGGCAGCACGTGGGCAGCGCGGGGCTTGGAGGACCGATCGTACGGGACAAGGCGTTCTACTTCCTCTCTGGCCAATACGACACGCGCGACGATGCGATGGCCTCGCTGCTCGACGCCAGCGACGCGACGCTCGTGGGACTCGGCACGTCGCGTGACTCCGTCAACGCGTTCCTCGCGGGGCTGTCGCAGAAGGGAATCGGCTTCCGGAATGGCAGCCCGCTGCGACGCGACTCGCGCAACGTCTCCGCGCTCGCCAAGGTGGACTACGACCTGGCCGATGCGCACTCGCTCAGCGTGCGCGGCGACTTCCGCAGTGCGCGCCAGTCCGGTACGCGCGTGGCGCCCACCGCGGTGCCGGGAACGGGTGGCTCGACCTCGGCGCGTGGCACCGGCGGGCTGGCGACGCTCACGTCCACGCTGGGCAGCTTCCTCAACGAGGCGCGCGCCTCGTACTCCGACGACGCGCAGGACGGCGAGGCGTACCTCAGTGCCCCCACCGGCGTCGTGTCCGTTGCAAGCAGCCGCGCTGACGGCACGCGCGGCATCACGTCGCTCCAGTTCGGCGGCAGCGGCTCACTGCCGCGCCATGCGCGCTCCACGCTCGAGGAGCTCGCCAATGAAGTCTCCTGGCTCTCGGCGGGCGGCGCGCATCGCGTGAAGCTCGGGCTGCTCTACAATCGGGACCGTTCGACGAGCGGGTTCATCCCGAATCGCTACGGCACGTTCGTCTTCAACTCGCTCGCCGACTTCCAGGCCGATCGCCCTGCGCTGTTCGCGCGCACGCTCAGTGGGCAGGACCAGTCGAGTGGCTCGGACAACGAGGCCGTGTACATCGGCGATACCTGGCGGCGCTCCGCCTCGCTGCAGGTCACCTACGGCACGCGCATCGAGCGCTCCACGCTGCCCGGCGCGCCGGCCGAGAACCCTGGCGTGCTCGCCGCATTCGGTCGCAGCACCGCGTACTTCCCGTCCAGCGGTCGCGTGAGCCCGCGCATCGGGTTCAGCTACCTGCTCGGCAACACCATCGGCATCCCGAAGGGATTCCTGCGCGGCGGCGTGGGCGAGTTCCGCGGTCGCGTGCTCTCGCAGCTGGTGGGCGCGGTGCGCAACGGCACCGGCCTCGCGAGCTCGCAGGGCCAGCTGGCCTGCGTGGGAAGCGACACGCCCGTGCCCGCGTGGAGCAGCTACTTCGCCGACACGGCGAGCATTCCCTCCTCGTGCCTGAATGGCGCCGCGGGAATGTCCGGCGCCGCCGACGGCACGCGCAACGTCGCGCTGTTCGACCGGTCCTTCGCGGCGCCGCGCGTCTGGCGCGCCTCGCTCGGCGGCGCACGCTTCTTCAGCAAGGGCTCGATCTCGCTGGAGGGGACCGTGCTCCGCGGGCTGGACAATCCCGGCGTCACCGACATCAACCTGGTGTCGGCCCCGCGCATGTCGCTCTCCGACGAGCACCGCGTGGTGTATGCCGGTCCCAGCGACATCGTGCCGCAGACCGGCGCCGTCTCGCTCGCCGCCAGCAGGCAGCACGCTGCCTTCGGCGCGGTGTCGTCCATCGGGTCGATGATGGAATCCGAGACCGCGCAGGGGAGCGTGAACCTGAGCGGCAACGTGTTCCGTCGCGTGTACGGCGTGGTGTCGTACACCTACACGCGCTCGCGCGACCAGGCGAATGGCTACTCGATCGGGGGCTACCTGCCCACGACGAGCGGCAACCCGAACCTGGTCGAGTGGGGAACGAGCGACCTCGAGCGACGTCATGCGATCATCAGCATCCTCAACATCCCCGTGCGCACGGGCGTGGAGCTCGGCTTCGTCACGCGACTGACGTCGGGCGGCGCCTACACGCCGCTGGTGAACGGCGACGTGAACGGCGACGGCGCGCGCAACGACCGCGCATTCGTCTTCGCGCCCTCGGCCGCGCCGGACACGGCGCTCCGCAACGGCATGCAGCGACTCTACGGCGCCACCGACGCGCGAGCGCGCTCCTGCCTCATGCGCCAGGAGGGAACGATCGCGACGCGCAACAGCTGCGCCCTGCCCTGGACCACCTCCTTCGACCTGCAGCTCACCACGCGTCCCGAGGCGTTCGGCCTCAAGCAGCGACTCACGCTCTCGCTCCAGGCGATCAACACGCTCGCCGCGGTGGACCAGCTGCTGCATGGCGCGGACGCGCTGCGCGGCTGGGGGCAGGCCGCGATTCCCGACCGCACGCTGCTCCTCGCGCGGGGATTCGACCCGCAGGAGAAGCGGTTCCAGTACCAGGTGAACGAACATTTCGGCTCCAGTGCCGGCGCGCGCTCCGCGTTCCGCACTCCCTTCCAGCTCGTACTGCAGGCTCGCATGCTGCTCGGACACGACCCCGCCCAGAACCCGCTCGCGTCGGCAGACGGAAAGGCCCTCTCGGTGGCCGACTGGAAGGCGCGCCTGGTGAACCAGGTGCCCAACCCCATGAAGCTGCTGCTCGACCAGGCTGACTCGCTGCAGCTGTCGCTCACGCCGCTGCAGGTCGCTCGGCTCACCACGCTGAACGATGCGCTCACCACGCACCTCGACAGCGTCGTCACTGCGATCGCCACCATGCTCTCGGCCGCCGGCCCGCGCCCTGATCCAGGCGCGATCGCGCCGAAGATCCAGGCGCAGAACATGATCCTCATCAAGGCGATCCAGGACGCCGTGGGCGACATCAGGAAGAACCTGACGGAGGCTCAGTGGGCGAAGCTGCCAGAGCGCATTCGCCTCCCGCTCGCGCCGCCGGCCCCCAAGAAGCCCGGGGGCTGAGGTGAGCTTCGTGCGCTCGGGGGTCAGGGGCGGCGCAAGCTGACGGCGAGGTAACTCCAAGCCTGACAACGACATGACATCGTAGCAGGCCGTAACAAAGCGACGCGAATCGGTGTAGACTCACAGGAGCAGGCAGCAACACCCCCTTTCTCTGGAGACTCACATGTCACCTCGCATTTTCACCATCGCATCGCTCGCGCTGATCGCCGTCGCGGGCACCGCGAACGCGCAGGCCGCGAAGCCCAAGGCTGCGAAGAAGGTCGAAGAGTCGCAGGCCGCACTCATGAGGGAAGCGAAGGTCACGATGGCCGCGGCGACCGCCACCGCGCAGAAGGAAGTGCCGACCGGCAAGATCCAGTCGAGCGAAATCGAGCGCGAGGGCGGCAAGCTGATCTACTCGTTCGACATCAAGGTGGCCGGCAAGGCCGGGATCGAGGAAGTGAACGTCGACGCCAACACTGGCGCGATGCTCGCGCATGAGCACGAGACGCCCAAGGCCGAGAAGAAGGAAGCCAGGGACGAGGCCAGGGAGAAGAAGGCCGCGGCGAAAAAGAAGCCGACCACCTGAGCCACCTGTTGCCCCGGCGAATCGCCGCTAACTTGGGGCCCATGCCGGAGCGCGAAACCGATGGCACGGAGGGATGGACGCGCGTCGCCGAGACGGGGCGCGAGTTCGTGGACTCCGACCATCGGCACTGGCGGGTGTTCGAAATGGAATACCCGTACGACCGCCGGCGGGGGCGCGTGCTCGTGTTCGATTGCGCCGAGGTGGTGCGACGCGTGCGCGACTATCCGTCGAACTGGCGCGAGCTGGATGACACGGCGCTCGAGGAACTCGCGCAGGCGCGCTGAGCAGCGACGCGCTACCGCGCGCTGCCGAGCAGGAATTTCCAGTCTTCCAGGTAGGCGGGCGTGCCGTCGGGCAGGCGGGGCGTGGCGCCATTGGCCACGGTGCTCGGATGGTACGGCGGCACCAGCGCGTTCCCTGCGGGGGCGAGCGACAGTCGGCGAATGTGATCTCCCGGCACGTGCAGCGCAGAGTACGCGTGCTCGATGAGGCTCGCCGTGGGCTCGCGCTCGTGCCATGCGCCATACCACCGATCGGAGGGCGTGGCGCCATTGCCGCGCCGCACCCAGGGGGCGAGGGTGCGGCGGGGACCGTACTGGTCCCACGGACTCGAGAAGAGGATCACGCGCGCGACCAGGGTGCGCTGCGCGATGTATGCCGCCATGCCTGCGCCCTGTGACAGGCCGGCGACGGCGATGCGCGTCCACCTCGGCTGCCCATTCTCGAGATAGCGCGACCAGCCCTCCGTGGGATGATCGCGGTCGAGCGAGACCAGGAGCTTCGACAGCCGGTTGACGATGGACTCCTCGGCGCGGTCGTCGATCAGCGGCGTGACGTCATCGCCGAAGATGCGCTTGCGGCGCACGTACTCCGAGCACTCGGGATCGGGGTCGCGAGGACACAGCTGTTCCACTGCGGGCTGGTCGTCGTACTCGAGCCCGATCGCGCGATATCCCTGTCGCGCCGCGGCATCGGTGAACGCGCTGGTGTTCGCGGGACGCCCGCCGGTGCCGGGCATGAATACCAGCAGCGGCGCGCTGTCGCTCGCCGTCGCGTCGAACACCACGTAGTTCGGCTCGAGGTAGCGAGTCAGCAGCGAATCGGCATCCTGCGGGCGCACCCAGTAGCGGGTCAGGACCGGCTGCTGGGCGCCAAGCGCGGTGCCGAGCGCGGTGGCGCACAGTGCGAACATGACGAGGCGCTTCATGACCCAA
This sequence comes from Gemmatimonadota bacterium, assembly GCA_028287305.1. Lineage (GTDB taxonomy): Bacteria > Gemmatimonadota > Gemmatimonadetes > Gemmatimonadales > Gemmatimonadaceae > JAQBPX01. The sequence goes on along the minus strand of JAQBPX010000038.1, from coordinate 296,970 downwards.
GCTGCAGCGGTGCGCGCGAAAAAACAAAGGGCCCGCATGGGGTCCATGAGCGAAGTGCATTGACGGCATGCGCAGCCATCTCTGGCGCAGGCCCGCCCGGCGGTGGTTCATTCACCGCATGACATTCTCCATTCCTGACGGCCGCGAGCTGCTCGAGCGCACCCCCAGTGCCCTCACGGGCATGCTCGCCGGGCTGTCCGAATCCTGGATCTCCTCACGCGAGGCCGAGGGCTCCTGGAGCCCGCGCGACGTGGTCGCCCACCTGCTCGGCTCCGAGAAGCACGCGTGGATGCCGCGCATCCGACATATCCTGGAGTTCGGCGCCACGCCCACGCTCGCCCCCTTCGATAGCGAGGCCGAGATCACCGCGAGCGCGCATCGCCCGATCGGTGAGCTGCTCACCGAATTCGCGGCTGAGCGAGAGCGCAGCCTGCACGACCTGGATGCGCTGGGGATCACCGAGGCCCAACTCGAGCTCACGGGCACGCATCCCGAGTTCGGCGCGGTGCGGCTGCGCCAGCTGCTCTCCACGTGGGTGGTGCACGACCTCTCGCACACCGCGCAGATCGTGCGCGTGCTGGGGACGCAGTACCAGGACGACGTGGGCCCCTGGCGCGCGAACCTGCGCCTCGTGCGCTAGAGCGGCTTCACCATGTGCACGAACTTCACTTCCTTGGTGAGCCCCTCGTGCAGGAAGGGCGACATGTGCCGCTCCTCGTAGCCGAGCTTCGCGTAGAACGAGCGGAGCTCGGGACGGACGTCGGCGACCATGATCTCCACCTGGCTCGCCTCGCGGTCGCGGCACCACTGCTCGGCCGCATCGATCAGCAGGCGTCCCAGTCCCGCGCCCTGTCGCGCGGGGTCCACGGAGAGCATGCCGAAGTAGCCGCCCTCGGGTCGCAGGTCCACGTAGACGCACGCGTCGATCGCGGGGGGCTCGCCGAGCAGCAGGAAGCACCCGCGCCCCAGGTGCTCCTCGACGTCGGGCTGCGTCGTACGATCGCCGTTCTTGAATGATCGTTCAACTACGAACGCCTCGTTGATCAGGGCGGTGAGGCGGGGTGCGTCGTCGAGCCGTGCTTCGCGCAGTGGTGGCATGGCCCAAAGCTACGACGCGCGACGCCCCTTCGCCTAGGGCGACGCGTCACTCCGCCCGCAGGGCCTCCACCGGATCCAGCCGCGCAGCGCGCAGGGCGGGCAGCCACGTTGCCAGCAGCGACGCGGCCACCACGATCAGCGCGGTGAGCGCGAAGGCGGTGACGTCGAGCGGCTTCACGCCGAAGAGGAACCCCGCCAGCAGTCGCGATGACGCCAGCGACCCGAGCAACCCCAGGCCGAGGCCCGTTGCGGTGAGCACCAGGCCGCCCGCGAGCACCAGCTTGAGCACGTCCGCCTGGCGCGCGCCGAGTGCGACGCGAATGCCGATTTCCCGGGTGCGCTCGCCCACCGCGTACGCGATCACGCCGTACAGCCCGATCGCGGCGAGTGCCGCCGCCAGCACGGCAAAGATGCCGAGCAGGGTGGTGATGAAGCGCGGCCGTGCGACCGAGCTCGCGACGATCTGTTCCATGGTGAGCGCCGCGAAGAGGGGCACGGATGGATCCACCGAGGCCAGCGCCGCGCGAGCCGAGGGAATGACGAGCGCGGGTGCTGCGGTGCCGTGCACGATCACGCTGAAGTAGCTCGACGGGAACTGGTCCTGTGCCAGGTAGATCATCGGCGCCACGGGAGCATCGAGCCCCGCTTCGTGGGTGTCTCCCACCACGCCCACCACCTGTCCCCCCGCGCGGCCGCGGCCGAGGCCGAACGTCGACCCGATGAGTACGGAATGACGCTCGGCGTTGCCCTCGGGGAAGAGCATTCTCGCCGCGGACTCGTTGAGCACCGCCACGTTCGGCGCGCCGAAGCGGTCTTCGTCGGAGATGCCTCGCCCGCTGCGAACCGGGATGCCCATGGCGCGCAGGAACTGCGGCGTCACGATGCGGACCTGCGCCGAGGGACCGTTGGCGACGTCAGCCAGCTGGCGTCCATCCACGCTGTGAATCGACAGGCCGTACGAGTAGTCGCTGAGCGGGAGGCCGGATACCGCGCCTACGTCCGTGACACCAGGCAGGGTCTTCAGCCGGTCCAGCAGGTCGGCGGTGAAGCGCGCCTGCTTCTCCGGCGTCTCGTACCCGGCAGTCGGGAGCGACACGCCGAAGGTGATGCGGTCCGCGGTCGAGAAGCCCGGCTCCACCGAGACGAGCTGCGTGAAGCTGCGCACCAGCAATGCGGCGCTCGTGAGCAGGACCACGCTCAGCGCCACCTCGCCGATCGCGAGGATGCGCTTGGCCGCCTGCGCCTTGCCACTGGGGGAATTCGAGCGTCCACCGGCGCTGACAGCGGGCCCGAGGTTTCGCTCGGGCGCCATCTGCATTGCCGGCACCAGGCCAAAGATTATGCCCACGGCCAGGCTGAGCACGAGCGTGGCCAGCAGCATCCGGCCATCGATCGTCGCCGCGGCCAGCAGGTGGTCGTTCGGGCGCAGTGCGCCGAACACGCGCGTGCCCCACGCCGCAAGCAGCAGCCCCCCGGCGCCACCGAGCAGGGCGAGGATCACCGACTCGGCGAGCAGCTCGCGCGCGAGGCGAGAGCGCGTGGCGCCGAGCGCGGTGCGCAACGCGACCTCGCGCTGGCGGCCGATGGCCCGCGCGAGCAGCAGGTTGGCGACGTTGGCGCAGGCGACGAGCAGCACGAGCGCCACGGCGCCGAGCAGGATCAGGAGCGCGGGCCTGGTGTCTCCGACCATGTCGGTGTGAAGGGAGACGACGTTCGCCGGGTTGGTGGAGTTCGTGCGCGGGAACGCCGCGGCGAGGCGCAGCTGGATCGCGCGCATGTCGGCATGCGCGGCTTCCACTGTGGCGCCGGGCTTCAGGCGGCCGACCACGTTCAGGTAGTGCGCCCCGCGCTGCGTGGCGAGCGCCTGCGGCGTGAACGACATGGGCGTCCAGACCGTGGACTGTTCCGGATAGTCGAAGCGCGCAGGCATCACGCCGATCACGCGAGTGGCCACCGCATCGAGGATGATGGTGCGCCCCACGAGCAGCGAGTCGGCGCCGAAGCGCCGCCGCCACAGTCCGTCGGAGATCACCGCGACGGGCGCCGCGCCGACCACCGCGTCGTCAGCCCCGATGGCACGACCCAGCTGGGGAGCCATTCCCATCACGGTGAAGTAATCGCCCGTGACGCCGGCACCGCTCACCTGCTCGGCCGCGCCATCGCCGGAGAGGGCATAGCTGCCCTCATTCACCGCGGCCATGCCGACGAAGGAGCGCGCCTGCGCGCGGTAGTCCACGAAGTCCGGCGGGGAGACCGTTCCCAGTCCGCTCTTCGCCGTGCCATAGATGCGCACGATGCGGCCGGCGTCCGGGTAGGGCAGGGCGCGCAGGAGCGCCGCATCCACCACGCTGAAGATCGCCGTGTTCGCCCCGATCCCCAGCGCGAGCGTGATCGTGGCGACGAGCGTGAAGCCCGGGGAGCGCACGAGGCGCCGAAACGCGATGCGAAGGTCCAGCGCGAGAGTGTCCACGAGTCGTTCTCCGGTTGCCGCGAGGAGGAATGCCGCACTGGTATTAACAACCATCGTGCCCGCCATTCCCGAGTGACAACTCGCGCCCGTGGCGTAGCTTACGTTGTGGTGCACCGCCCCGGTCGCGTGCCCTGCTGTCCGACCATGGGACCCAACGTCCCGGAAGCGGACAGTGTCCTTGGAGCTGAAGAGGGATGAAACGCATGGACGACCCGCTACTGCAGTCGCTCGCGCGGGCGCTCGGCGACCGCTACGAGATCGAGCGCGAGCTGGGTGGCGGCGGCATGTCGCGCGTGTTCGTGGCCACCGAGAAGCGCCTGGGCCGTCGCGTGGCGATCAAGGTGCTGTCGCCGGACCTCATGGCCTCGCTCTCCGTGGAGCGGTTCCAGCAGGAGATCCTGCTCGCGGCCCGCCTCCCACATCCGCACATCGTGCCGGTGATCTCGGCGGGCGAGGCGGACTCGCTCCCCTTCTTCATCATGCCCTTCATCGAGGGCGAGTCGCTGCGGGCGCGCATCACGCGCGGCCCCCTCTCCGTGGGCGAGGCCGCGCGGATCATGAAGGAGGTGGCGCACGCGCTCCAGTTTGCGCATGGGCGCGGCGTGGTGCATCGCGACGTGAAGCCCGACAACGTGCTCCTCGCGCAGGGGAGCGCGGTGGTCACCGACTTCGGCGTGGCGAAGGCGATCGAGCTGTCGCGCTCGCGGGCGCGCGATTCGCGTCCCGGAATTACCGATGGCGGGCTGGCCATGGGCACGCCGCAGTACATGGCGCCCGAGCAGGTGGCCGCCGATCCCGCCATGGATCACCGCGTGGACCTGTATGCCCTCGGACTTGTTGCGTACGAGATGCTGGTGGGTACGCCGCCCTTCCACGGGCGTGGCGCGCGCGCGGTGCTCGCCGCGCAGCTCGCCGAGCGAGCGCCGCCGCTCTCGCAGCGACGCTATGGCGTGCCGCCGGCGTTCGAGGCGCTGGTCATGCGCTGCCTCGCAAAGGACCCTGCGGATCGCCCGCAGTCGGCCGTGGAGATCGTGCGCGTGCTCGAGTCGCCGGAGGTGGCGGGCAGCGCGGCCGCGGTCACCCAGCGCACGCGTCGCAACGCTGATCGCAACCTGTGGATGGTCGCGGGAACCTGCGGCATGCTCTTCGTGCTCGGCGCGGCGTACATGAGCCGCGAGCCCGCCACGGACGCCATTGTGTCGAGCGCCGACAGTTCTGCCGAGTCGCGGCAGTTCGCCGAGGCGCTGCAGGCGCACCTTCGAACAGTGGATGGCGACGTGGGCGGCGTGCGCGCGGTGCTCTACCGCGAGGGAGACCGCCTGCGCGTGGAGGTCGGCCCCGCGTCCGCGCGGCGCACCGTGGACGGCAGCCTTCGCGCGCCGCTCTCCCTCATGGACAGCGTGGCCGCGGTGGTGCGACGCACCCGGTAGCGGGAGAATCGTGGAACAGGGTGGACCGTCCATCACGTGCTGCAGCGCCTCGTCACCGCAGGAGCACGGGCGCGCCCTGAGTGTGCGATGATGCTCCGGCTGGCGCCTGCCAGCGCCACCGCGAACCTCGACTCCCGCAATCGTGCGCACGCGTCATCTCTCGCTGGTCCTTTCCTGCAGCGCGCTCGCAGTCGCCTGCGGCACCCGCGCCGCGCCGCAACCGCTCGCCGGCCTCGACGTGGAACTGCGACGCACGGAGCTTCGCGAGGCCATCAGCTCGGTGAATGCTCAGCTGCGCCTGGCGCCCTTTCCCGATGTGCTCTCGGCCGCGTTCGCTCCGAACGGGTTCTTCGCCAGCGCGGCGCTCGACTCGCGCGGGCCTGCCGCGGCGCGCGCGTGGCTGCTTCGCGATACCCTGAACGCGACGTCGCACGCCGAGCTGCGCGCGCTCTTCGTGGATGTGTCCGCCGATGGTGACGACGGATATGCCTACGGCTACCTGGACGTCGTTCGAGCGTCGGGCGACACGGCGCCGGGGGAGTTCCATGGCTACTGGCGCCGGTCGCTCGCGGGACGCTGGGAGATACTCGCCATCGGCCGGGGGCGTCGCGCCAGCGTGAGCGTCACGCGCGAGACACCCGAGCCCTTTGGCCGCGCGCCGGGTGTGACGCGCTTCGACCGTCGCATGCCCGCGGACGTGCTCCGATCGCTGTCCAGCGTGGACCAGGAGTTCTCGGACAGCAGCACCGCTTCCACGCGATCGCGCGCGTTCGAGGCGTTCGCCGCGCCGAACGTCGCCAAGATCGGCCCGGACGGCGCATACGTCTTCGGGCCGCCGGCGGTCGGGCGGCTCTTCCTGCAGGCGCCCGCCGGAACATTCCAGTGGACCCCCGAGCTCGCGATGAGCTCCGCGAGCCAGGATCTCGGCTTCACCATCGGCCACGTGGTGCAGGGCGCCGAGCCTGCGGGACGCAACCCGAATGCGCCGCGCGGGCGATACCTCACGATCTGGCGTCGCCAGCCGGACGGGCGCTGGCGATACGTGGTGGACTGACCGCGACTGCCCGGGCGCCCCTGACGCTAGAAATGCGTGAACGGCGTGAAGGGGCGGGCCATGTGCATCGAGCGCACGGGATCCGCGCGGAGCCGCAGGTCCTGCACGGCGCGGAATCCCTTCGGGCCGTAGATCACCTGCTGCGACGAGAGGTTGCGCCCGTTCTCGAGCGCCTGCGGATTGATCGAGAAGCACCCACCCAGCAGCACGGCGGGCGCGTCCTGCTGCAGGCTGGCTGCGATGATGAGGAGTGCGAGCATGCCAATGAATGCTGCGCGCGCGCGCCGAGCGCAGCGAGGGAGTGACGCACGGCATCCTGCAGTGACCAGCCGCCGCACGCTCCCGTGAAACGCACTATGAAATCAGGGCTCCACCAGCATGATGCCGCTCGCCGTGCCTGCATCCATCGCCTGCAGCATCTCCGTCACCCCGTCGAGGCCGCGCGCCTCGGCGATGAGCAGCTCGGGATCGAGCCGTAGCGCACTCACCTCGGCCAGCAGCGCGTGCAGGCTCGGAGTGGGGCAGCCGAGCGATCCTCGCAGGGTGAGCTCGCCCTTGGTGAGCGTGTCCACGGCCGTGGGAAGCAGGCCGCGCTCCTCGGCGCCGGTGAGGCCGAGCCGTACGCAGGTGCCTCCCTTTCGCAGCGCACCGAGCGCGACGGCGAGCGCCTGCTCGCTTCCCACTGCCTCCAGCGACGCAGCCGACCCACCGCGCGTGGCCGCACGGAGGTCCTCGGCGAGTGAGGTGCCAGCGACGAGATGCGACGACGCAGCTCCCAGTCGCGCCGCGATCTCCAATGCGGTTGCGCTTCGGTCAACGGCGGCCACCTGCACGCCCATCGCCACCGCCACCTGCACGGCCGCCAGCCCGAGCCCACCGCACCCCACGATCACCAGGTCATCGCCTGGCGTGAGCGCAAGCTGGTCGCGCAGCGCGTGCCAGGCACTCATGTAGCGACAGCCGAGCGCGGCGGCCGCGCGATACGACACGCCGGCGGGCAGCGCGACGAGGTTCGCGTGGGCACGCGGCACGGCCACGTGCTCGGCGAATCCGCCCGGGAGCGAGAAGCCGATCGCGCTGTACCGATCGCAGAGGTTGGGCTGCCCTGCCGCGCACCACGGACAGTCGCCGCACGAGAGGTGGAAGGGGATCGTCACGCGGTCGCCAGGCGCAACGGAGGTGACGGAGGCGCCAACGGCGATCACGTCGCCGGCAATCTCGTGCCCCATCACGTGCGGCAGCGCGGGCGTCATGCGCCAGCGCCAGTCGCCGCGCCATACGTGCCAGTCGCTGCCGCAGAGGCCGCAGGCGCGCACGCGAACGAGCGCGCCGTCACGCGAAACGGCGGGGAGCGGCACCTGCTCCACGCTCAATGGCGCGTGATACTCGCGGAGCAGCGCCGCACGCATGCTGGGGGAAGACATTCGCGAAAGCTGCTCGCCCGGGTCGCGCGTAGCCACTGCGGGTGCGCGCGCGGTGGTAAGGTTCTCGTTCGGACCCTGTCACCGACGTGCGAATCGCCCGCACATTCGGGCATGGGCAACTCCATCTCGCAGGAACTGCGACACACGCTGCGCACGCTGCGCCGGGAGCCTGCGCTGGTGGCGGGCGTGGTGGGAACGTTCGCGCTGGCGATCGGCACCAACGCCGTGATGCTCGGCCTCGTGACGCGACTGATGCTTTCGCCACCACCGGGCATACGCGACCCGCACCGCGTGGCGCGCGTGGAGGTGAGGCGCACGGAATCAGGCAGTCCTGCAAACGTGATGACGACCACCTCATATCCCGCGTTCACGGCCCTGCGAGGCGTGAGCGCGTTCGATGGCGTGGCCGCGGTGTCCGCCGAGTCGCTGACCGTGGGCGGAGGCGCCGACCTCCAACAGGCGGCGGTCATCGCTGCATCGGGCGACTACTTTCGCACGCTGGGAGTGTCGGCCGTGGTGGGCCGGCTGTTCGGGCCGCAGGAGGATGAGCTTCCCGCGGGCTCGGCAGCGGTCGTGCTGGGGCATGCCTACTGGCTGTCGCACTATGGCGGCGATCGGGCGGTGATCGGCCGTTCACAGCTGGTCGCTGGCCAGGAGTTCACGATCATCGGCGTGGCGCCCGCGGGATTCACCGGTCACGAGCTGGCGCCGGTCGACCTGTTCATCCCGCTGTCCGCCGCGATGCGTACGCGTCCGCCGGGCTGGTGGTCCACCGTGGGGATGAACCTCGTTTCCATAGTGGTGCGCCTTCGCCCCGGTGCGTCGTTCGAGCAGGCCGCCGCCATGGCGACGTCGGCGACGCGCGCCTCGCTGCGCTCCGATGGGCGAAGCGCGCTTTCCATCGGGCTCGACCCCGTGACGCCCGGCTCGCGCCAGCGCGATACGCCACAGTCACGCGTCACGCTCTGGCTCGCGGCGGTCTCGATGATCGTGCTGCTGATCGCCACCGCGAACGCCGGCACCATGCTGCTGCTTCGCTCGGTGCGGCGCCGTCGCGAGGTGGCGGTTCGGATCGCGCTCGGCGCCACGGTGCGCGACCTGGCGCGACCGCTCGTGATCGAAAGCCTCGTGCTCGCGCTGCTCGGGGCGGCTGGCGGCCTCTTGCTGTCGCACTGGTTCGGGAGCGTCATTCGCGCCACGCTCCTGCCGAACCTCGCGCCCGCGGAGGGCTTCGTGGACCAGCGAGTGGTGTGGATCTCGATCGCCATCGCATGCGCGAGCGGAGTGCTTGCCAGCGCGAGCTCCCTGCTGCAGCTCCGCGCGCGCGACATCTCGCGAGAGCTGCGAAGCGGGGGAGGGCACGGCGCGAGCCGGCGGGTTTCGACGCAGAACGTGATGATCGGGGCGCAGGTCGCGCTCTGCACCGCGCTGCTGGCGGGCGCGGGCCTGTTCGTGCGCAGCTTGCAGCGCGTGCAGTCGCAGGACCTTGGCTTCTCGACCAGCGGGCTGCTGTATGTCGTGCTCGAGCCGCAGCCACCCGTGGATGACGTCGCGCTGAATGCGCTCCACCGGGATGCGCTTCGTCGCCTCCGAGGCGTGGGCGGCGTGCGCAACGCCAGCCTGGTGCAGGGGATGCCCTTCGGCGCGCACCACATCCCGGCCATCAGCATCCCCGGCTGGGAAATGCCCGATCCCGGGCTGGTGCAGCTTCCCATCCTGTACGGAGCCTCGCCCGAATACCTCGCGATGCTGAAGGTGAGCGCGCTCGCCGGGCGGCTGTTCACCGACCGAGACGAGGCGGGAGCGCAGAGGGTCGTGATCGTCAACGAGACCATGGCCAGGAGCATCTGGGGCTCGCCGGCATCCGCGCTGGGGCGCTGCGTGCGCGCCGGATTCCCGGCGGGCTTCCACTTCGATCCCGATGTGCCGCCCACGGGAAACCCTGCGGACGGGTCACCGTGTCGTACGGTGGTAGGCGTGGTGCGCGACTCCCGCGCACGCTCGCTTCGCCCCGAGGCTGGCGAGGCGAGGCTGATGCAGTACTACGTGCCCTTCGGGCAGCTGCCCACGAATCCAATGGAGCTGGAGCCACACGTGAGCGGACTGCTGGTCGAGGTGAACGGCGACGCGCGCGCGTCGGTGGCGACCGTGCAGCGCTCCGTGCAGGGCGGCGCGGGCACGGCTGTATTTGCGCGAGTGACCCCGTACCAGGAATTGCTCGACCCGCAGCTGCGCTCAAGGCGGCTGGGAGCCGTGCTGCTCTCTGCGTTCAGCGCGCTCGCGCTCGGCATCGCCGCACTCGGCCTGTTCGGCGTGGTCTCGTACCTGTTCGCGCAACGGCGGCAGGAGATCGGGGTTCGCATCGCGCTCGGCGCCACGCGCGGCCGGCTCGCCCGCCTGGTCGTGGTCGATTCGCTCAGGCTGGTGACGAGTGGCATCGCGCTCGGGAGCGTGGTGTTCCTCGCGGCCAGCCCCCTGCTGCGCGGCATGCTGTTCGAGACGTCGCCATGGGAGCCCGCTGGCCTGGGCAGTGCGCTCGTCATCCTGGTAGGAGTCACCGTTGCAGCCGCGCTCTGGCCTGCGTGGCACGCTGGGAGGGTGGACCCCATGCTCGCGCTGCGGGAGTCGCACACATGACGCACACGCATTGCTGGCTCACGATCCTTGGCGGTGCGGCGCTCCTGGCCACGCCGGCGAGCGCACAGCTTTCAATGGAAGCGCGCGCCAGCGTGGTCGATTCGCTCGCGAAGGCGGTCACCAACATTTATCCCGCCGCCGACACGGGTGCGATGATCGCGCAGCACCTGCGCGCGCGCGCGGCCGCCGGCGCATACGCTGCCGCGGGCGACCCGGCGCTGTTTGCACGGCTCGTGACCCAGGACCTGCAGGCGCCCAACCACGACACGCACCTCGTGCTCGAGATGCAGGGTGTCGCGCAGGGAGGCGCGCCACCGCCGGCGGGTCACGGTGTGGAGCAGGTGGACCGCCTGGAGGGCAACGTCGGCTACCTCCGCATGAGCCACTTCCTCGGCGGCGAGTCGGCGAACCGGGCGCTCGAGCATGCGTTGCGCCAGCTCGAGGAAACCGATGATCATCGACCTCCGAAACTCGCGCGGCGGCAGCGCGGCGCTGGCGAACTTCCTCATCAGCCACTTCGCGCCCGCCGACACGCAGCATTCGCTGACCGTGTACGACCGGGTGCGAAACAGCTCGTTCGAGCGCTACACGATGGCCAGCGTGCCGGGCCCGCGGAGGCCGGACGTCCCCCTGTTCGTGCTCGTTGACGACGTCACTCGTTCAGCCGCGGAGGACGTGCCCTTCGTACTGCAGAACATGAAGCGGGCAACGATTGTCGGAAGCAACACGGCCGGCGCAGGGCGGAACAACACCTTCGTGACGGTGGGAGAGGGGTTCACCGCGTCCATCTCGTTCACGCGCGTGATGGACCCCGTGACGCATCGCGAGTGGGAGCGCACGGGGATCACCCCCGACATCCGAATCCCTCCCGACTCGGCACTGCCCGAGGCGCATGCACTCGCACTCGAGGCCGTTGCGGCCCGCAGCACGAATGCGGCGCGGCAGCGGGAGTTGGGGCTGGTTGCGGAGGCGGTGCGCGAAGCTGGCCGTCAGCGCGCGCTGCCGTCGCGCGCGGGCAGTGACTATGTTGGTACTTACGAGGGCGGACAGTACGTGACGGTCGAGGATGGCCACCTCACCTACCAGTCTCGCGTGGCGCAGCCGCGGGTGTGGCTGGTTTCGATGCGCGATGGCTCATTCGGCGCGGGAAGTGCCCGCTATCGATTCGCGGGCACCGGTGCACGCGCCACGCTGCAGATCGTCACAGCCGACGGTCGCGCGACCACGTATCCGCGCGTGAGCGCAACCGTGCCGGTCCGACGCATGTAGGACGGACCTCATTGTACGAATGGCGTAAGCAACCACAACACATCACATCAATCGCGCGTAGCGATCCGTGACCATCGCGCGAGCATTCTCATGATTGTAGAGATCAAGCACCTCAGGCTCGTGAGGGCCATTGCCGACACCGGTTCGCTCGCAGCAGCGGGCGGCGTGGTGAACCTCACGTCTTCCGCACTGAGCCACCAACTCCGCGACCTGGAGGTCAGGCTCGGCGGCGTGCTGTTTCGCCGGCTGGGGCGACGGATGGTGCCGACCTCGGCGGGGCAGAAGCTCATCGAGCACGCGAGGCGGACGCTGCCGATCCATGAAGCGGCGGAGCGCGAGGTCAGGGCGCTCGCTGCGGGGATCCAGACCGTGCGCGTGGCGGCCCAGGGCACCACCTGCTACGGCTGGATGATCGATGTGCTGCGCCGCATCTCCGCCGACCGCACCGGCCTCGAGATCGAGTTCGTGGACTCGGCCGTGGACGATCCGCGCCGGGCGCTGCTCGAGGGTGAGGTGGACCTGGCGTTCGTGGCGGGCGAGGAGCCCCAGGAGGGCGTCGTCCATCACCCGTTGTTCACCGACGGGCTCGTGCTGCTGGTGGACGCGTCGCATCCGCTCGCCGATCGCAGCGAGGTGTCGGGAGGCGACGTGCGCGCCGACCAGATCTTCCTGCATCCGGCAGTGAGCGAGGACACGTACAACCCGAGCGTGGTGCGCATCAGCCACCCGCGCCTGGCTCGGCAGACCATGAGTGATGCCTCGCTCGCGCTGGTGAAGGCGGGCATGGCGACCGCGCTGGTGCCGCGCTGGCTCGGCGAGCGCGAGGCGGCGGCGCGCGGGCTCGTGGCCATTCGGTGGGCGAGTGCGAACCCGCGCCGCACGCTGCACTGGTTCGGCGCCATGCGGCAGGGCGAGGAGTCTGAGCCGGGACAGCTCGAGCTGCTCGGGCTGCTGATGGCCGGCATCCGCGGCTTCGCGGAACCCGGCGCGAGCGCCGAAGCCGCCGCCTGAATTCGCCAACGCGCGTAGCACGCGCGCGAGTGATGTCGCTGCGTCGCGCGATGCATGAAGAAAGCTGCATGCACGCGTGAAATAGTTGCAGCGAAACGACGTGGCTCCGTGGGTGACGTGTGGAGTTGATTAAGTGGCGCCGATGTCGGAGTTCGTCTCCACGGCGCCGATCCCACCAACGGAGAGAGGAATACATGATTGGTTTGGGCAGACTCCTGCGCCGCTTCGGTGCAGGCGCCCTGATCGCTGCGGTCTTCGGGAATGCGGCAGTTGCGCAGGCCCAGGACGCCGTGATCACCGGGCGCGTCAGCGATGAAGCGGGCGGTCCCATCACGGGCGCCAACGTTTCCATCGGCACGATGGGCATGAACGTCACCACCAACACGAACGGCGTCTATCGCCTGCTGGTGCCCGCGGCGCGGGTGTCCGGCCAGAGCGTGATCCTCGCCGCGCGTCACCTGGGCTTCGGCCCCCAGAGCCGCCAGGTGGCGGTCACGGCCGGCAGCCAGACCGTGGACTTCACGCTGAAGTCGGAGGCGGTCAAGCTCGAGGCCCTCGTGGTCACGGGCGTCGCCGAAGCGACCTCGACCAAGAAGCTCACGATCGGCGTCGCCCACGTGGGCGAGGCCGAGATCAGCCAGGTGCCCTCGGTGTCGCCGATCGGCGCGCTCCAGGGCAAGGTGGCCGGCGCGCGCATCGCGCTCTCGCGCGGCCAGCCGGGCGCCAACCCGGTCGTGCGCCTTCGCGGCTCGACCAACCTGACCATCGGCGGCTCGTCGCCGCTGCTCATCGTGGACGGCGTGATCACGCGCGGGTCGCTCGCCGACCTCGACGCCAACGACATCGAGTCCATCGAAGTCCTCAAGGGTGCGGCCTCGGCCAACACCTTCGGCTCCGACGCCGCGAACGGCGTGATCAACATCATCACGAAGCGCGGCAAGAACGCGTCGGACACGCGCTTCTCGCTCACGGCGCGTGGTGAGGCCGGCACGGGCAACCAGGAGAAGTTCACGCCGATCAACACGCACCATCACTACAAGCTCAACCCGGACGGCTCGTTCGTCCTCAGCGGTGGCGTGCGCGTGGCCGACACGGATCACATCGCCGACAACAACTATCCCGGCGCGATCGTCAACCAGCAGAAGGAGTGGACCCGCAACGGCAACTTCGGGAACTCCTACGTGAACCTCGGGCTGCGTCGCCAGGCGCTCAACCTGAGCACGTCGTACTCCACCGAGCGGAACGCGGGCATCCTGCCGTTCCTCAACGGCGAGAAGAAGGACAACATCCGCGTGAACTTCGACCAGGGCCTCCTCGACAATCTCGACATGTCGGCGAGCCTGCTCTATGCGCAGTCGAACAACGACCAGGACCCGAACCCCGCCACCAACGGCGGCGGCACGGCCACGTTCTTCGCGCTGCTGCAGGCGCCGCCCGACGTGAACCTCGAGTACCCGAACGGCACGGGCGACCTGCGCTTCAACCGTCACCTGCCCACGGCGGTGTCGCCGAGCGCGCGTGACAACCCGCTCTACGACCTGTTCTCGCGCGACCAGAGCTTCCGTCGCGAGCGCATGTTCGGCTCGTTCACCGGGCGCTACCGTCCCACCACGTGGCTGACGTTCGACGGCACCTACGGCACCGACCGCCTGAACACGAACAACACGAGCTACGCCTTCAAGGGCTACCTCACCGACCAGGGCGTGCCGGGCAACGGCGACTATTCGGAGGGCTTCTTCCGCTCGACGAACCAGAACACGCAGGTCAACGGCACGGCCAGCAACCACTTCGGCTCGCTGAAGAGCACCACGCGCCTCACGTACCTCATCGAGGACACGTACCAGGCGCAGCAGAGCGGTGCCACCACGAAGCTCAATGTGGACCTGCCGACGCTGAACGGCGGCGACCCGACGCAGAATTCGTTCGCGTCGAGCCAGCAGACGATCCGCGCGCAGGACTACTACGTCACGCAGCAGCTCGACCTGAAGGACCGCTACCTCGCGCAGCTGGTGTACCGCCGCGATGGGTCGTCGCTCTTCGGCTCGAACGATCGCTATCGTGACTACTACGGCATCTCGGGCGCCTACCGCATCACCCAGGACTTCAACATCCCGGGCGTGCAGGAGCTGAAGATCCGCGCCGCGCGCGGCACCGCGGGGCTCCGCCCCGGCTTCACCTCGCAGTACGAGCGCTATGCGCTGAGCAACGGCAGCCTCTCGAAGTCGGCCCTTGGCAACAAGGACCTCAAGCCGGCCGAGCAGACGGAGAACGAGTACTCGATCAACTCGGACTTCCTCGACCGCTTCTCCCTGGAGCTCACGCGCGCGGACCGCGTGACGAAGGGCGCGTTCCTGAACGTGCCGCTTTCCTCGGCCAAGTCGGGCGGGTTCGTGTCACAGGTGCAGAACGCGGCCGACGTGTCGGCCCGTACCTTCGAGGCGCAGCTGAACACGCGCGTGCTCGAGAGCTCGCGCTACAGCTGGAACATGACCCTCGTGGGCGACCGGACCCGTCAGTTCATCGACAAGCTGGGCGTCGCGCCGTTCAACAACACGGACGCGTTCGGCCAGAACCAGGGCCAGCAGTTCTACTACAAGCAGGGTGAGCGGCTGGGCGTCATGTACGGCTCGCGCTGGGTGAAGAACCTCAGCGAGCTGGCGGACAACCCGGTGAACAAGGCGAACGCGACCTTCACCACCGACAACTACGTGGTGAACGAGCTGGGCTATGTGGTGACGAAGGCGAGCTACCACACCATCAACGAGCGCCCGATCAAGTACGTGGACGGCACGGGCAACACGCTCGTGAAGATCGGCGACGTGAACCCCAGCTTCAACTATGGGGTAACAAATGATGTCCGGTTTGGTGATTTCGGCCTGCACATGCTCGTGGACGGCGTGAAGGGCGGACAGATCTACAACTTCACCAAGCAGTGGATGTTCCAGGACTATCGCCATGCGGATGAGGACCAGTCCGGCGTGCCGGTCGAGGCTCGCAAGCCGGTCGAGTTCTACTCCGCTTCGTTCTACGATGGTCTCGCACCGAACAGCTACTTCGTGGAGAACGGCTCGTACGCGAAGCTCCGCGAGCTCTCGGTGAACTACACGCTCCCCAACTCGGTTCGCTCTGCAATCGGCCTCAGCCGGTTCACGAACGGGGTGAAGATCGCATTGATCGGCCGCAACCTGAAGACGTGGTCGAAGTACTCGGGCGCGGATCCGGAGACCCTTGCCGGTGACGACTTCAACTTCCGCCTCGATGGCTTCCGCTATCCGTCGCTCCGCCAGGTGACCGGCCAGATCACCTTCAACTACTAGTCCGGAGTTTCGGAATGAAGAACTTTCGACTGGTGACGCTGACCGGGGCCCTCGCGGCCCTGACGGTGTCCACCGCATGCAGCAAGGACCTCACGGTCCCGAACCTCAATAACCCGGACCAGACCAAGGCGCTGTCGAACCCCGGTGACGTGCGCAACGTCATCGGCGGCGCGATCGCCGGCTACTGGAACGCGGCGCAGGACGTGGAGATCACCGGCATGTCGGTGGCGGCGGACGAAGCGACCGGCAACTTCGGTAACTTCGGCATGCGCTTCAACGGCCAGGAGCCGTCGCTGCCGTACGCCAACATCTCGGGCGGCACCGACCAGAACGTCTCGCTGTCCCCGTGGCAGGGCCTCTACTCCGCCATCGGTTCCGCGAACGACGGCATCAAGGCCATCAAGAATGGCGTGAAGCTGAACCTCGAGGGCAGCGACCAGACGCAGGCCTACACCGACTTCGCCGACTTCGTGTGGGCGGCCTCGGTCAGCCAGCTGGCGATGATCTACGACAAGGCATTCGTGCCGAGTGACCAGTCCGACCCGAACACGCTGACGCTCGTGCCGTTCACCACGGTGCGTGACTCCGCGCTCGCTCGCTTCGACAAGGTCATCGCGAGCGCCACGGGCAAGACGTACACGATCCTCACGCAGTACGTGGAGGACCTCGGCGGGCCCACGGGCCTGACCGGCGACAAGGTCGCGAAGTATGCGAACTCGCTCGCTGCGCGCACGATCTCGCAGACGAGCCGCACCGGCGCGCAGAACACCGCGGCCGCATGGTCGCGCGTGCTGTCGTACGCCGAAAAGGGCATCTCGACCTCCACCACCGCACCGGGACTGGACTTCTCCCTGTCGGTCACGAGCTCGAACCCGTTCGGCAACAACTACACGGCGTACATGAACACCGACAGCTGGACGCGGGTGGACTTCCGCGTGATCCGCGCCATGGATCCCAGCCAGCCGAAGGAGATGACGAGCACCACGCTGCCGCCGCGGGCGACCTCGCCGGACGCGCGACTGAACACGGACTTCCTCTACAAGGGCGCGACGATCGGTGACCCGACGCGCGGCGTGTTCCTGCTCTCGCCGTGGTCGTACCAGCGGTACCTCTACATGGCGCGCGGGCAGCCGAACGGCTTCCTGGGCCTCACGCCGAACATGCTGGGGACGGAGAACGACCTGCTGATCGCCGAGGCCATCATCCGGACGGGTGGCAACCTCCAGCGCGCGGCGGACATGATCAACAAGACCCGCGTGGGTCGCGGCAAGCTGCCGGCGATCACCACGGCTGGCGTTCCGCAGAGTGCGGACTGCCTCCCGAAGACGGCGGCCGGCGCCTGTGGCTCGCTGCTCGACGCGGTGATGTACGAGCGCCTGATCGAGCTGTACGGCACGAACGTCGTCGTGGGCTGGGGCGATGCACGTCGCTTCGAGCAGTTGCAGGCCGGCCGTCCGCGGTCGCTGCCGGTTCCTGCGAAGGAGCTCGGCGTGCTGCTGCTGCCGGTGTACACCTGCGGCGGTGTTGGCGCGGACGATTGCGGGACCCCGGCTCCGTAACGACTGGTTGCTGAGCCCGCAGCTCAGATACTGGCAGCAGTCGCTGGGAGAACGGGTTAGTAGAGAGGGCCGTCATTCGATCTCGCAAGAGGTCGGGTGGCGGTCTTTTCGCTTGCGGTGTGCCGTCACGCGCGCTCCACACGTAGGGGTCTCTTGGCGTAAGGGCGTCCTTGGTCTACGCGGAACCAGCCACGGACGAACAGAAGCGGACTTTCGCGGACACGACAACTGCAAAGCTTTTGTAACAGCACACCCATCGAGTTCGAGCCCGATGGGTTTGCCGTTTCAAGAGCAGGATAGTTGCTGTATCCGCGTCCTCCGCTTCCGTTCGTCCGGCAGTGTCCGCGTAGACCAAGGACGCGGTTACGCCAGAAGACCCGTACGTGTGGAGCGCGCTCCCGCTCGCTGCAGGCCGAAGCACGATCGCCGCGTCGCGGGCACATCTCCCCGCATTGCCATCGCGACCCATGGGCGAACCACGCATCCTGACGCACACCCTCGTGTGCCCACTCTCCAGGAGCGTCGTCGTGACCTCTCGCCCGCTCACCCTGTTCGTCATGCTGGCCGCCACGCTGCTCCCCTCAGCCAGCGCGCGCGGCCAGCAGCCCTCGCCCGTCTCGCAGGGCGGCCCGTCCGTATCCGACCCCCGTCCCGTGGCGCACGCCGCGCCCCGTATCGCACCCGTTCGCGTCGACGGCCACCTCGACGAAGCCGCCTGGTCCAGCGCCCCCGTCATTCGCGACTTCCTGCAGCTCGACCCCGTGCAGGGTGCGGCGCCCACGCAGCGCACGGAGGTGCGCGTCCTCTACGACGCGAGCGCCATCTACATCGCCGCGCGCATGTACGACTCGCTCGGCAAGGCCGGCGTGCACGGGGTGCTCACGCGACACGACCAGCTCCTCTCGCACAGCGACCTCACCTCCGACCTCATCGCGTTCGGCTTCGACACCTTTCGCGACGGCAACGGGGAGACCTGGTTCAAGGTCAATCCGCTCGGCGTGAAGGGAGAGTCGCAGGATGGGGACGCGACCTACGATCCGGTCTGGGACGTCGCCACCTCGGTGGATTCGCTTGGCTGGATCGCCGAGGTGCGCATCCCCTGGTCGCAGCTTCGCTTCTCGCGCGACAGCATCCAGTCGTGGGGAATGCAGGTGGTGCGCACGAGTGACCGCAACAGCGAGACAGACCTCTGGGCCTTTCACCGGCGCAACGAGTCCACGTCCGCCAAGTACTTCGGCGTGCTGCAGGGACTCGAGATCCCCGCCGCCGCGCGCCAGGTGGAGGTCGTCCCCTACGCCACGACCCGGCAGACGTTCAAGCTCGCCGCGGTCGGCGACCCCTTCCACGCCAACACCGAGAATGCGCTGCGAGTGGGCGGCGACGTCAAGTACCTGGTCACGAGCAACCTCACGCTCAACGCGACGATCAATCCCGACTTCGGGCAGGTGGAGGTGGATCCCGCCGTGGTCAACCTCTCGGCGTTCGAGACCACCTTCCAGGAGAAGCGCCCCTTCTTCGTCGCCGACTCGCGCTATTTCTCCGCGCCCGGGCTGGCGTGCCACTTCTGCATGCACGGCGAGGCGGTGAATCCCGTGTACACGCGACGCATCGGTCGCTCCCCCCAGCTCGCCGGCCTCGTGGGCAGCCGGGTGGCGTACATGGACGCGCCAGACGCGACGTCCATCGCGGGCGCCGCCAAGGTCACCGGCCGCACGCGCGGCGGCGTGAGCATCGGCCTGATGGACGCCGTCACCAACCCGCAGGAGGCCCGGTTCCTCACGAGCACCGGCGTGCAGGGGCGGCAGGAGATCGAGCCGCTCACGAACTACTTCGTGGGCCGGGTGCGCAAGGACCTGCGCGATGGGCTCGCGCGCGTGGGCTTCCTCGGCACCCTCGTGAATCGCGTGCTGAAGAATCCGGACGAGGTCGCGCGCCTTCGCGCCCATGCGGCGTACGGGGGACTGGACTTCAACGACAGCTGGAAGCGCGGCGACTACACGCTGCGTGGACTCGTCGCGATGTCGAGCGTGGGCGGCGACACCGCCACCATCCGTCGTACCCAGGAGTCGAGCGCGCGCTACTATCAGCGACCCGACCGCACCGAGACCACCGACGGGCTGTTCAGCACGCGCTATGACCCCACTCGCACGTCGCTCGACGGCTACGCGATGTACGCGCGGATTGCCAAGGACAACGGCAACTGGCTCTGGGAGACGCAGCAGAGCTGGCGGAGCCCGGGCTTCGAGACCAACGACCTCGGCACGCTGCGTCGCACGGATTCCAAGTGGATGAATGCCACGCTCGGCTACGGCTGGAACACGCCGACCCGGTGGTACCGCGACGCGTCGCTCTTCGGTGAGTGGGAGCAGGAGCTCGACTTCGGCGGCAATCGCGTGGACTTCATGTATCACGGGCTCGCGAGCATCACGCTGCCCAACTATCACAGCGCCAGTGTCCTCGTCATGTATGAACCGCAACTGCTCAGCGGCACGCTCACGCGCGGGGGCCCGATGGTGAAGCAGTCCGGTTACTGGCTCTACAACGGATTCTACGGCACCGACTCGCGCAAGCCGGTGGTGCTCGGCGCGAGCGCCACCATCGTGCGACCGATGGAAGACGCCGAGTTGCACTCCGAGTACTTCGGGCCGAGCGTCACGTACAAGCCCTCGACGTGGATGTCGATCGGACTCACGCCTTCGTGGAATCATTCGCTCTCGGGACAGCAGTACGTCACCGCGGTGGCCGACGTCACGGCTCCCGCGGGTTTCGCCGGGCGCCGATATGTGTTCTCGCGCATCGAGCAGCGGTCGCTGTCCATGGGCACCCGGATCAATGCGACGTTCAGTCCCACGCTCACCCTCGAGCTGTTCGCGCAGCCCTTCGTGGCGAGTGGGGACTATGCGAGCTTTCGCGAGTTCGGCGCGCCGCGCTCCGCGCGAATGGTGCGCTACGGCGTGGACGCGGGCACGGTGACCTCGACCTCTGATGCCCGTGGCATGCCGGCGACGTACACCATCGACCCCGACGGCGCAGGGCCGGCGAAGTCATTCAGTTTGCAGAACCCCGACTTCACCGTACGCTCGCTCCGCGGCACGGCGGTGGTGCGGTGGGAGTATCATCCCGGCTCCACGCTCTTCCTTGTCTGGACGCAGGAGCGCGACGGAGCCGACAGCTTCGGCGACTTCAACTTCTCGCGCGACCGGGCAGCGCTGTTCAGCGACCGGCCGACGAACATCTTCCAGGTGAAGGCGACGTACTGGCTGGGGCGGTGAGCTCTGGTGCGCTCCACACGTGGGGGTCGCTTGGCGAACCAGCGTACCTGGTTCCAACGGAGACAGCCGCGGAACAACTGATACGGACTGCGCGGATACAGCAACTGCACAGCCTTGCCAACGGCACACCCATCGGGCTCGAGCTCGATGGGTGTGCCGTATCAAGGAATCAGTTGTCCTTGTTGAATCCGCGCGGTCCGCATCTGTTCGTCCGTGGCCGTTTCCGTTGGAACCACGTCTGCCGGTACGCCAAGAGACCCGTACGTGTGGAGCGCGCAGGGATCAGCCCCCCGGCGGCAACGCCCTCTCCGACTCGGCCTTCGCCTGCTCCCACGCGCGCGGCACCACCTGCTTCGAATAGAAGCTCCCAAAGGAATCGGTGCGCACCAGGTCGCCCCCACCGAATCGCTTTTCCCACTCACTGAAGTCGATCGCCTTCTCCGCCTGCTCGGCGGTCTCGCCGCGCCGCACCGCGGCTCTCGCCCCCTCGAGCGTGAACACGAGCAGGTCGTGCACCATGTCCACGTACGCGTAGTCGTGCTGCACGTCGCCGTGCCCGGGCACGATCGCCTGCGCGCCGTAGCGATGCAGCAGGTCCAGGTCGCGGATCCAGTCGGCGAAGAAGCTCGTGCCGGGAAATGGCGCAGGCAGCGTCACCAGGTCGCCGGTGAGCAGCGTGCGGGACGCCGGCACCCAGATGAACGCGTCGCCCGCCGTGTTGCCTCGACCGAGGCTCACGATGCGCACCTCGCGATTGCCGAGATCGATCGTCATGCTGTCGCTGAACACGAGGTTCGACGGCGTCGGCTTCGCCGAGTTCACCTCGGGCATGAAGAGGGCGTAGTCCTGCGTCACGATGCCCCACATGGTGCGCACATTGTCCGGCATCGGCGTACCGTCGCGCATATTGCCCGTGGAGAGCCTGAGGCGCATGAGGGAATCCTGTACGTGGAATCCCCGCATCTCCTCGATGTAGCGCGGCACGAAGTCACGAATGCCGTCGCGAGTGGCCTTGGTGCCGATGATCGTCACCCCCGGAAATGCCGCGCGATACTCGGCGTTGCCCAGGTTGTGGTCGGGATGCCAGTGCGAGTTCACCACGTAGCGCACCGGGCGCGGCGTCAGCTTGCGCAACGCGGCAATCTCGGCGCGCGTGGCCGAGGGGAGGTTGCCCGTGTCGAACACGAGCACGCTGCTGTCACCGATGATTGCCACCGAGTTGCCCGCCTGGAATCCGGAGCGCTCCTCGGGGGTGATGAAGGCAAACACGCCCTCGGCTACCTGCACGGTGCGGAAGGAGAGGACCGACTCTCGCGGCGCCTGCGCGCGCGCGACGTGTGCGAGGGCGGCGAGGGAGAGCAGGGAGGAGAGGGCGCGCGCAGCGCGTGACATGGACATGGCTCGAGTGGGCGAGGGTGTCCAGCAATACTGAGGGACTAGCCGTGCGAGCCCTTGAATGATCCTGCCCTTGCCGCGATATCGCGGAAACCTTACTGTATCGGTAGAATAATACAGTCTCCCTCTCGCACCGGCATGCTCGATTCCCTCCGCGGCGCGTTTCGATCTCTTCGCCGGCAGCGCGCCTACGCTGCCGTCGTGGTGCTGTCGCTGGGGCTGGCCATCGCGCTCAACACCACGATGTACAGCGTGCTCGACGCGCTCATCCATCCGCGCGTGGACATGCGGGATCCGTCGCAGCTGTACTTCATCGGGCTGTATGGCGACATGCACTCCCGGCTCAATTCGCACGAGCGCGAGCAGCTGCTGCGGAGAGGGCTCACCACCCTCGAGGGGATCACGCAGACGCAGGGATCGTCCTACAACGTATTGCTTGAGCGGGAGCACATATCGCGCGAGGCGCCAATTCTCCTCGTGAACCAGAACTACTTCGACCTCGTCGGTATTCGCCCAATTGCCGGCCGCACTTTCACCGTGGCCGACGACTCGAGCCACGCCCCGGTGATGGTACTCACAGAGTCACTGGCGCACGAGCTTTACGGCGACCCGAAGCACTCGCTCGGCCAGACGCTCGAGGTAGAGGGCAAGCCCTACATGGTCGTGGGCCTCGTGGGCCGCTTTTCCTCCTTTCCCAGGGAAAATACCGGCGCTTGGCTGCTCCAGCCATCGCCTGGGCGAGGGCGCCAACTCGTCCGCTTGCGGAGCGGGACCACGCGCGCGCAAGCGGAGAAGGAACTCGCACAAGTCTCCGCCATCATCGCGCACGAGGTGGACGAGCCGGTGAAGGACGTGGCCTACCGCCTCAAGCAGGCCATCGATCCCGAGTTCCAGCTCAAGGGATTCCACAAGGCGATGATCTTCTCCGTATTCGCCGTGCTGCTCGTGGCGTGCGCGAACCTCGCGAACATTCAACTCGCGCGCGGCATCGGGCGACGCCGCGAGCTCGCGCTGCGATCCGCCGTCGGCGCCACCCGGGCGCGACTCGTCACGCTCCTCGTGTCGGAGAGCCTGTTGCTTGCGCTCGCCGGGCTCGCGCTCGGGCTTGTGCTGTCCTACTGGGGCGGTCAGGCACTGCGCACTTCCATTCCCGAGGCGGTCGGTGAGTACGTGGTCGAGCCCCGTTGGAGCTGGCGCGTAATGGCCGCCGCCCTCGGCGCGACGCTCACCTGCGTGCTGCTCATCGGCGTCGCGCCCGCCATCCACGTCTCGCGCCTCGACCCCGCCGAGATGATCAAGCGAGGCCACGGCACCGGCGCGACGCGCGGCAACCGTCGCCAGTACAGCATCCTCGTGGCAGCCGAAATTGCGCTCGCCCTCGCGCTGCTCAGCGGCGCCTTCGTCATGGTGCGTTCCGCCCTCAAGACCAACATCGATTCATACGGGTTCGATCCGGCCCCGCTGGTGACGGGCATGCTGGGTGTGCGCGTCGACACGACTCACGGTCCACGCCCCGTTCTCATGACCGGAGCGCTTTTCGAGGAGATCGCGGCTCGCCTTCGCTCACTGGAGGGCGTCGAGGACGTCGCGATCAACGATCGCCGCGGCGTCGCGAAGAAGCAGCTCACCTACACCGATGGCTCCGGTGCTCACGGGTACCCAGCCCCGATGTTCAGCGCGATGGTCGTGTCGCCTCGCTATTTCCCCACTTTCGGATTGCCGATACTTCAGGGTAGCGACTTTCCTGCGTCCTACGCAGACGAGCCACTCGTGATCGTGGATCAGCTCACGGCGCACACGCTTTGGCCCAACTCCAGTCCCATCGGGCAACAGCTCAAGCTCGGGGCGCCTGAGGTTGTGCTGCCGTACGCGAGAGTGGTTGGCGTGGTAGGCGAGCCTCAGGGGTTCCACAATGATCGCCTGATGGGAATTGGGTGGCATGACACCAAGTCCCTCGGCTCCATTTTCTACCTGCCTTCCGCTCATGACACACTCCCGATGGGGCGTCGCTGGGGTGCATACCTCACGTACCTCGTTCGGACGAAAGGCCTGGCTGCGAAGATCCCGAGTGGTGCGCGTCGGGCGCTCACGGGTGGATTTGGCGCCGCGCAGGTGCAGCCTTTCTTCGCCAGAACGATGGACGACGAGCTCGGCCTCACCAACAGCCGCGAGCAGCGCCGCTTCATCGGGTGGATGTTCAGCGTCTTCGCCGCCATGGGCGTGGGGCTCGCCGCCTTCGGCATCTACGGCGTGGTGGCGCACTCGGTCGCCGAGCGACGACGCGAGCTCGGCGTGCGCATCGCGCTCGGCGCGGGTCGCAACGACATCCTGCACTCGGTGCTGCGCGAGAGCGCCGTCGTCGCGCTCGCCGGAGTTGCGCTGGGCCTGCTCGCGACGAAGTACGGCGTCTTCCTGCTGTCGGCCATGGCGTGGGAGGACGACCTCTACAATGCTTGGCTGTTCGGCGGCGTCGCGCTGCTGATGGTCGCCACGGCGACCGCGACCGCGTTCATCCCCGCGCTGCGGGCAACGCGTATCGATCCCAGGGAGTCGCTCCAGGCGGAGTAGTGACCCGGCGTGCGGCTGCCGAGGTTTGTCACGGGGAACCTGAACGCCCACTCGCGCGCACCCTGGGACATGACGACTTCACTCCGACGGCACGTGCTGGCGCTCGCCGCATTCCTGCTGATCGAAATGCAGGCCGCGTGTGGGCATGACGCTTCCGCGCCGACCTCCGCGAAGCCCGCAGCCAGGACCTGCTCGAGCGTGACGGCGGCAAGCCAGGTCGCCGGGCAGGTGCAGCAGCTGCCCGCGGGTGAGTCGCCCTGCATCGTGCTGCCCGCAGGGGTGGGCACCTGGTCGCTGGGGTTCCTGGACACACGCGTCCTTGCCGCCACGCGCGCGGGCACGGCAAGGCCGGAAACGGGCTTCAGCATCACGCTCGTGGATGCCGATGCAACGGGTGCGTCGGTTGCGTCTCGCTCGGTGTTGCCCCTCGGTGGCAGCCGGCCGGGCTCGGACGTGCACCCCCTCGAGGCCGCGCCGTCACCGCGCATGCTCTCGTCACGATCGGCCGCTGGCGAGTGCACGCACACGGGCACCGACTTCTCGTGCCAGTCCACGCCATGGAAGGTGGGCGATCACTTCCTGATGCGCGGCGATGGAACCGTGGTATACGGACTGAAGGTGTTCAGCGTGACGGGTCCCCTGGTGCTCGCGATCAACGACGTAGGGGCCGACACGTATTCCGACGAGGTGCGCGCCGCGTGGACGCGTGCAGCCGAGCGCCTCGTGCGCGACGCGCTGCCGGTGTTCGAGGATGAGCTTTCCCCGGTGGTGCCCGTGTCGAGTGCCGGGGCCGGCCAGTACCTCGTGATGCTGAACGCCACCTTCAGCGGCCTGTCGGGAGCGGCGTACCCCTTCACGCTCGCGCCGGGGCGCGTGGGTGGATTCGTGTCACTCACGATGGGGCACCAGCCGAACGAGCAGGTGTCGTACTACCTGCTCGCGCACGAGACCGCGCACCTGTTCCAGGGACAGGTGTCGCTCGAGCAGGGCGCGCCGGTGCCACTCCAGTATTCGCAGCGCTGGGCCGTGGAGGGAGGCGCCGACCTCGCCGCGTACGATGCACTGCGACGCGCTGCCGGCGTCGCACTCGATGCGAACCTCGACATGGAGGCGGGGCTCACCTCGCCCGATCCATGGCTGGCGTCGTATTCCTCGTGGGCGCGCACGGGTGCCGGCGACATCGAGAGTGGCTACTCGAATGGCGAGAGCTTCCTGCGCGACCAGGTACAGCGCGCGCGCCGGAATGGCGCGTCGTACACACTAGCGCGGCGAAGCGTGGCGCGCGCGAGCCTGGACGGCGGGTTCGGGCTCACACAATCCAGCGTCACGCGGCCGGGGATGACGGGCGTGATGCGATCGCTCCTCGGGAGCGACTGGAGCCCCGAGTCGGCGCTGCTCACGTGGACGCTCGCCGCGTCGCTCGACGATCGCGGCGGCAGCGCGACGCTCACGAACGACGACGTGCTCAACGTGTGGCACAACTGGGGGGCCGACGTCCCGTGCATTTCCACCGGTGGCCTCTTCAAGTGCGACGACAGCAAGCAGGTGCTCGACCTCTCCGGCGGCAAGCCGGTGGAGATCTACGTGGGGCTCGCCGGGTACACCGGGTACACGGGTCTCGCGGCGCGCACCACGCCCATCACCGTGCGGCTGGGCGCGAGCGTTTCCGGCATGACGTGGGCGATCACGCGCCGGTAAGGGTTCCGTCAGGGTAGTTGTGGTGCTCATGGGGCATGACTATGCTATGAGCCTCGCACATGGGGAGCCCGGATGCCGATCGCGCTACAGCTCGAGATTCGCCACTTCAGGTTGATGTCGGCCATCGCCGACCTGGGTACCGTGACCGGCGCGGCGCGCGTGCTCAACCTCACGCAGTCGGCGCTCAGCCACCAGCTGGCCGACCTCGAGCTGCGCCTCGAGACGCCGCTGTTCGTGCGCACCACGCGACGGATGGTGCCCACCGCCACCGGGGAGCGAATGCTCGCCACCGCGCGCCGCGTGCTGGCCGAGATCGAGACAGCGGAGCGTGACCTCAGCACGGGGGCGTACGCGGGCGCCGGCCTGGTTCGCATCGCCACCGAGTGCTACACCGCCTATCACTGGCTGCCGTCGATCGTCTGCGAGTTCCGGAAGAGCTGGCCCGACGTCGAAGTTCGCATCGTGCCCGAGGCCACTGGTGACCCGATCGGTGCGCTGGAGGAGGGGTCGCTCGACATCGCGATCGTGCAGGGTGCGAGGCATGGGTCGCGCATCGACAGCACCCCGCTCTTCGACGACGAGATGGTGGTCATCATGGCGCCCACGCACCCGCTTGCCGCGCGCAAGAGCGTGACGGCCGCCGACTTTGCCGGCGAGCACCTGATCCTCTACAGCTCGCAGTCGGAGAGCAGCGTGCTGCGCGACGTGGTGCGCCCCAGTGGGGTGGAGCCGCGCCGCGTGTCGCGCGTGCAGCTCACCGAGGCCATCATCGAGATGGTGAAGGCGGACCTTGGCGTGAGCGTGCTCGCGCGCTGGGCGGTGGCGCCCTACCTCGGCGCGCGCACGCTGGTGGCGCGGCCACTCACCGCCAAGGGCTTCTGGCGCACCTGGACCGCCGCGACCATTGCCGGCACAGCCCCCGCGCCGCCCTACATCGGTGACTTCCTCACGCTCCTCTCGCGGCAGACGCTCGCAGGCCCGGAGCGCCGCAGGCTGCGGCTGGCGAAGGGGTAGGCAGCGAAAGCGTGCGCACTGAAACAACCAAACAGCAAGAGCCTTGAGCCACGGGTTGCACTGAGCCGCTGCGCGGCTGACACTGGCCCCTGCGCGCAGTGTCGCGCCTGCGTAGCAGGCGCCCGTGAAACCCGTGGCTCAAGGCAGTTGCAGTTGAGGCAGTTTTCAGTGTGCGAGGGGGCATGAGGCTTCCACATGCCGAGCATGCCGACACGCCGTTGGCCCCATCAGCCGCGGGCGCCGAGATTGAGTAATCCCCATCGGAGCAACACCGTGCGTGGCCTCACCTCTTCATTCCCCGACACCTACGCAGCGCTCGACACCACCGAGCTGCTCCACGCCTTCGAGGCGGGGCCGGCGCGACTCCGACTCGCCACCATCGGCCTCACGCCTGCAGAGCGAGCCGCGCGACCGATTCCCGGGAAGTGGTCGGTGAATGAGCTCATCATGCACGTCGTCGATTCCGAGCTGATGGGCGCCACCCGCATTCGCCTGGCATTCACGTCGCCGGGAATTGCTGTGCCCGGATACGACCAGGAACGCTGGGCGGCCATGTTCGACTACCAGGACTCCTCCGACACCGACGTGCGCGAGGCGTTCGTGCTGTTCGAGGCGCTACGACGACACAGCCTCTCCGTGTTCGCGCGACTCGCGCCGCACCAGTGGAGCGACGCCTACGTGGAGCACGCCGAGCACGGACCCGTGACGATGCGCAACCTGCTCGAGCTCTACGCCGACCATTCCGAGCGCCACCTGGCGCAGCTGCTCGCGCGCCGCGAGCTGCTCGGTCGCCCCCTCGACCTTCCATGCCTGCTCCCGGGAAGGTTGTATTGAGCATGAGCAATCCCGCAGGCGAGGCGCAGCTCGCGCGCTGGCGCGCCGACACGCCCGGCACCGCGCATCGCAACCACCTCAACAACGCGGGCGCCGCGCTGATGCCGGGCGTGGTGCTCGACACCATGACCGCGCACCTCCAGCTCGAGGCGGAGATCGGGGGCTACGAGGCAGCCGATGCGAAGCAGTCGGAGGTGGCGCAGGCCTACGGCGACGTCGCCGCCCTCATCAACGCGCAGCCGCACAACGTGGCGCTCGTGGCCAACGCGACGGCGGGCTTCATCCAGGCGCTCAGCGCGTTCGACTTCGAGCCGGGTGACGTGATCGTCACCACGCGCTGCGACTATACCTCGTACCAGATCACCTACCTCGCGCTCGCCAAGCGGCTCGGCGTGGTGATCCGGCACGCCGAGGACCTGCCGGAGGGTGGCGTGGATCCGGAGTCGGTGCGCACGCTCGCGAGTGATCCCCGCTGCCGGCTGGTGCACGTGTCGTGGGTGCCCACGAACTCGGGGCTGGTGCAGGACGCCGAGGGCGTGGGTGCGGTCTGCGAGGAACTCGGCGTGCCATACCTGGTGGATGCGTGCCAGGTGGTCGGACAGTTCCCCATCGACGTGAGCCGGCTGCGGTGCGACTACCTCTCGGCGACAGCGCGCAAGTTCCTGCGCGGACCGCGCGGCATGGGATTCCTGTATGCATCGGATCGCGCGCTGGCGCGCGGCGACCATCCGCTCTTCGTGGACATGCGCGGCGCGCGCTGGACGTCGCAGCACGAATACACGATCGCGGAGGGTGCGCGACGCTTCGAGGACTGGGAATTTCCGTACGCCCTGGTGCTCGGCCTGGGCGCGGCTGCGCGGTATGCAGCGGAGCAGGGAATTCACGCGACCGGCCGGCGCGCCTTCGCGCTTGCGAACCGGCTGCGCGAGGGGCTGCTGTCGATGGACGGCGTGCGCGTGCTCGACCGTGGCTCGGAGCCCTGCGCGATCGTGACCGCCGCGTTCGCCGGTCGCGACGCCACGCAGCTCGTGGCCCTCATGGCGAAGCGCGGGATCAACGTGGTGTCGAGCCTGCGCTGGTACGGGCTGCTCGACTTCGGGGAGAAGCAGGTCGATAGCGCGCTGCGCCTGTCGCCGCACTACTACAACACCGAGGCGGAGGTGGACGCGGCGCTGGAGGCCCTCGGGTCATCCTGAGCGAAGCGAGGGATCTGCCGTCACCGCCCTGCAGTCATCCTGAGCGAAGCGAGGGATCTGCCGTTCGCTCGTAAGGTTTTGTCGCACCCCCGAACGCCCGGCGCGATCCCGCTGTCCAACCCGTGACCAGCCACCCACGGGCGTAACTCATGTGCACCTCCTGCGCAGCACGCATCGACCGGCTCGAGCATCGCGCGCGCCGCGACCGGCGACTCGCCCTCTTCGCACTCGCGGCAACAGTCGTCGCACTCGTCGCGCCGCTGCGCGCCACGCCGGCCTCCGCCGCGAGCGGGCCGAGGGTCGCGTCCACCGACTCCGTGTTGCGGGTGCGCGGGCTGGTGGTGGTGGACGGTCAGGGCCACGACCGCGTGTTCATCGGCGCCCCGCTCCCCGACCCCTCGCTCTTCGGCAAGCGGCGATCGCGCGGCGGCAACTACTCCGGGATCTTGCTGCTCGACGCGAACGGCGACGAGCGCAGCGGCTACGCCACCACCGACAGCGGGCAGGTGATGTTCACGCTCGATGAGGTCGGCCGCATGGTCGCCAACTTCATGGCGCAGCCCGCGGGGGGCGTGCGCCTTAACCTCACCGATGAATTCGACAACGGCATCCGTCTCGGCACCTCGCGCGAGGGGCCGTTCCTCGACTTCGTGAAGGCGGGCAAGTCGGTGGCGCAGCTTCCCGGGGGCTCGAAGCTGCCATGATCGCGCGCGCCCTCGCCCTGCTGCCGCTCCTCGCGATGCACACACTGGGCGCCCAGCTGCCCGCCTCGGGCGTGCCGGACTCCTACACGCTGCAGTCGCATCGCGGCACCGTCACCGACGTCGCCTTCTCTCCCGACGGTGGCACCCTCGCTATCGCGGGCACCGACGGGCGCGTTTCGCTCTGCACGCTCGCATCCCGCAAGTGCGCGATCACGATGCGGTCGGGCGAGGGAGAGAGTTATGCCGTCGCCTTCTCGCGCGATGGCCACCTGGTCGCGATCGTCGGCGAGCAGGCCGAAGCGCGCGTGATGGAGACTGTCACGGGAGCGCTGCTGCGCCGCATTCCGCTCACCAGCTATTCCACGGCGGTCGCATTCGCGGGGGGCGACACGCTCGTGGTCGGAACGCAGGACGAGTGGCTCTCGGCGTTCGACGCACGCAAGGGGCACCTCATCCGGCGATGGAAGGTGGGCGCGCCGGTCGTCGTGCTCGCGTCGGCGATTACCGGCTCTCGCCTCGCCACGGGCGGCCCGCTGCAGCTCTGGTCGGAAGTGGATTCCGTTCCGATGCGTGCGTTGCGGGCCCCCGGCGGCCTGACGCGCGTGGCATTCTCCGACGACGGGCGCCTCGCCTGCTCCGCCCACATTCGCGGCGTCACCTACCTCTGGGACCTGGAGCGAGGCGCGATACTGGACTCGCTCGTGAGCGTGCGAGAGGTCTCCATCGCCTCGGCGCGCGGCACCGTGCGCGACACCGTGCGCGTGGCGATGTCGTCCATGGCGCTCGCCGGCGACGGGCGCCTGCTGGTGGCGGGCGACGCGCGCGGCGTGGTGCACATGGCCGGCACGCAGGGCGACACACTGAACATCGCGTTCCTCGCGCACTTCGGCAGCATCTCGGCGATGGCGCTGGACCGTCGCGGCACCACGCTGGTCACGGGCTCGAGCGACGGCACCGTGAAGGTGTGGGACCTGTCGTTTCGGCGATGAGGGGTGACTGCTGACATCAACTACAACTGCCTCGACACGGATTACACTGGCCGCCTGCGGCGGCACACGGGTACGGCGATCGTGGCAACAAAAGCTTCGGCCCGACAGGGCCCAGATGAGGATTCGCTTCCTGGAGCGTAATACCCGTGTGTCGCGCCGAAGGCGCGACCCGTGGAATCCGTGTCTCAGGCAGTTGCTGTCGCAGTCGGCAGTCTCAGTGACAAGGCCCGCTACGGCGCCACTCTCGACTCGACCGCGCTCCACGCCGTGAGTGGCATGTGCTGCGCGCCCAGCTTCAGTGGGGAAAGTCCGAGCGCCCGCGCGGTCCTCACCACGTCCACGTAATACGGCGACGCCGGGTCCGGCTGTACATAGTCGCCCGCCCAGAGGTAGCGGCTCGGCGCCACCCACACCGCCAGGGCACCCTCCGTCGAGTTGCCGCGCAGGGCGTGCACCACCACGTCGCCGCCGGCGAGTCGCACCGAATCGTCCACCGCGCGAAAGCTGAGCCTCGTGCTTGCGCGCGCCTTCTCGAGCGCGTCCGGCTCCAGCGTGAACCGTCGCGCCACCACGCGTCGGATGAAGTCCTCCGACGTCCGGTGCGAGACGATCGTGGCCCCGCGCGCCACCCAGAAGCGCACGCTGCTGATGTGCGGCCACGCGAGGTCGGTGACCACCAGCACCATTGGGTGCCGGCCCGGAAAGAGCTTCGCGATCCACGTCGAGTCCTGGCGCCCGCGCTGCTCGCCACTGGTGGCGTCGAGCAGGAAGACGGTGTCGCGCTGCAGCGTGACCGTCTCCGTGTACGCGCGCGTCACCAGCTGGAAGGTGCGGTCGTCCACGCGTACCGTGTCGGCTTCCTGCACGCCGATCGCGATGCGGTCCGTCATCGCCGGCGCATCCGGCAGCGTGAGCCGCGGCGCCGAGTCGCGTGGCACCAGCGACATGGAATTCGACGCGACCCCCACGCGCTCGTAGGTGGTTCCGTCGAACTGGCGGAATGACGCGAATGGATAGCTGCCTCCCCCGCGCACCACCCACCACGTGCTCCAGAGGTACTCCGCCTTCACCTGCCCGAACAGGTAGTGCGGCTCCGTGCGCTCGAGCTTCACCGGCACGGCGTCCGATTCCGAGAGGTACAGCCGCTCGGCACCACGCGCGAGCACGATGCGGGGATAGTCGCGATAGGTGCACCGCTGCACGACGCGGGCGTCGCCCGCGTGGGCCCGCCACTCGGCGAGCACGAGCCAGGGGTTCAGCAGCAGGCTGGCCGCGTCGAAGGGATGCAGTCCGGGATTCGGCGCGAGGAGCGTGTCGCGCCCCGCATAGGAGAGCGTGAGGCTCGCGAGCTGCTGGGGGTATTGCGTCGGCGTGGGAACGCGGGCGACGCCCTGCTGTCCCTGTGCGCCGGTCGCTGGATCGTACCAGCGATTCACCTCGCGCGCGCCGGGAATGTACGGCTCGTAGGGGCGATCGCTTTGCTCCCAGAGCGGCACGTCGTGCGTTGCCCGCAGGCGAAGCACCTTGCCGTCCAGCTGCGCCGGGAGCACGCGTGCCGCAGCGCGCTCCAGCCAGGCGGACGCAGTGCCGATTCCGGCGGGAGCCGCCGAGCAGCGCTCGGCCGGAGGCGAGGGAAGCAATGCGCTGCTCACGCCCTGCGCCTGCATCGCGACCGGGAAGAGCAGCGCCAGGTAGCTGGCGAGATGGGTCATGTCAGCAAGCTCCCTGCTCGCCGGCTTCCCCGCATCATCGCATGCGTTCGGGTCCTGTAAGACTGCGTCGCTGCGGGGGACCGCACCCGCGCAGCGCCAGCTACGGCACCACGACCGCTCGCGTCACCAGCACGTTCGTGCCTGCGTCATTCGTCACGATCACGCGCGCCTGGTAGCTGCCAGGCGGTATCGACGAGATGTCGGCCTTGTAGCTGATCGCGCGAATCTCCTGCGTGCAGAGCGCGGTGCGCTCGGTGTACGTCACGTGCAGGGTGATCACGCCGCCGGTGACGTCAGCGACGCCCGCCACCGCGAGCGCGCAGAGGCTGCCGTAGGTGGTCTGCTGGACGTGCACCGTTCCCGCGCTGGTCGTGACATCCGGGAGCGCCCAGAGCACGCCGACGCGCGCTGCCTGGTCGGAGACCACCAGGTGGAGGGCGCCCACGTCGGACACCTGCTCGGCGGGCAGGGAGACCTTCACCGAGGTGGCGGAGCTGCAGGCGGCCAGTGACAGCGCGAGCGCGAGCGTGCCGGCGAGCTTCATGTGTGCGTCCTCATGATGGGTGGCGAGAGAGCCTGCACGAGGCATAACCGCCGAAACGCCGCGCGGTCACTCCGCCCGCAATGACTCTGCAGGATCGATGCGCGTGGCCCGCAGGGCGGGAAGCCAGGCGCTGCCCGCGACCGTCGCGAACATCACGAGCGCGGTGCCCGCGAACAGGAACGCATTGTAGAGGTCGTCGGGCCAGGCAAACGCGTCGAGGAGCTGCACGCCGTACTTGGTGGCCAGCAGTCCCAGCGCGATGCCCGCCAGCGCGACGACCGCGCTCTCCCGCAACACCGCATGCAGGATGTCACCGCTCGTGGCCCCCAGCGCCAGGCGCACGCCAAGCTCGCGCCGGCGCTCCGCAACCGAGTGAGCCACGACGCCGTACACGCCGAAGGCCGCGAGCGCCACACCGAGCGTGCCGAAGAAGGTGAACATCCAGGCCATGAATCGCGTGACGTCGCGCGCTCGCGTGATGCCCATGGCGTCGTTGCCGCTGGCCACGGACGAGACGCGCACGTCACCAGAGCCGCGCAGCGTGTTGCGGACTGCCAGCGCCAGGTTGCGTCCGTTGCCGTTGCTCGCGCGCACGGTGAACGAGAAGCCCATGCGGTGGCTGCGGCTCCGGAGGGTGTCGCCGGCCGGCGGCACCAGGTACATCCCTCGGAGCTGGCGGGCGCGGCCTCCGTCGGCGTACATGGCCTTGCTGCTGAATCCCGCCTGTTCCCCCACCACGCCGATCACTCGCGCGTACCGTGCAGCGGTGCGCGCCGCCCCGAGCTTGAGTTGCTGTCCCACCGGGTTCGCCGTGCCCCAGAGCTCGTGCGCGGTGGTCTCGTCCACGATGATCTCGCCCTCATCGGACACGCCCGGCGTGAAGTCGCGCCCGCGAATGATCGGCAGGGCGAGGGCGCGCATGAACGCCGGCGTCACCAGGCGCACACCGTATCCCCGCGACTCGTACTCGTGCGTGCCGGTGCCGTCGGTGTACGTCAGGGCGTTCTGGTCGAGGCCGCGCCACGAGCCCACCGAGGCAACCGAGACGCCGGGTGTACCGGCGAGCCGCGTCTCCAGGTCGTTCATCATGTCCCGCACCGTGCGCTGGCGAGTCGAGTCGAGCGTCACCTGCAGGTAGCCCATCGCCAGGGGCGCCGGATCGTAGCCCATGCCCACGGTGGAGACGCGGATTGCCGCGTGCACCATCACGGCGGCGCCGCTGAGGAGCGCGAGGGCCAGCGCGATCTCGGCGCCCACGAGCACGCTGTACTGGCGGCGATTGCGCTTCGTCGCGCCCGTTCCGTTGCCGGACTTGAGCAGCTCGGCGGGGTCCATGCGCGACACGCGTATTGCCGGAATGAGCCCGATCAGGAACACGCACAGCGCGGTGGACCCGAGCGCCGCGAGCAGCACCCGCCAGCTCCACTGCGGCTCCACGATCAGCTCGCCCACGCTCGGCGGGAGCGACGAGCCGAGCAGCCGCACGCCCCAGTACGTGAGCACCAGCCCGAGCGCGAGGCCGAGCGCCGCGAGCAGCGCGCTCTCCATCACGAGCGTTCCCACGAGGCGCGCCCGGGTTGCGCCGAGTGCGGATCGCAGCGCCAGCTCCCGGCGCCGGCCGATGCCGCGCGCCACCTGGATGTTGGCGAGGTTCGCGCACGCCACCAGCAGCACGGCGAACACCGAGAAGATCATCGCCTCGTGAAATCCCTTGAGCTGGAACTCGGGATCCCACGCGGGCGCGAACCGGAAGGCGGCTTCGCCCGGGGCGTAGCCACCCTGCTCATCGATGTGGCGCGCCACCGCGGCCAGCTCCGCCTCGGCATCCTTCCGCGTGCGGTCGGCGCGAAGGCGAACGAGCCGGACGAACATCCCCTTCGTGGGGGGCGGGCCGATCATCCAGGCGCCGGTTGCCTCGCCGGGAAACATCGCGTGGTCGCTCACCACTCCCACCACCAGGCGGGGCTCGTGATTGAAGAGCACGGTGGCACCCACTGCGCGGGAGGCATCGTTGAACAGGTTCGTGGCCAGCTTGCGAGTCAGCACCACGGGTTGCTGTTCCGCGTGCGCATCCGCGGGCGTGAACGTTCGCCCGTAGAGGGGACGCGCGCCCAGGAAGTCGAAGTAGTCGGGCGAGATGCGCGCGACGTTCGCCTCGCGCGTGTTGGAGCCGTGCTCCACGAGCTCGTTGCTCATGAAGTTCTGCTGGTAATCCGTGATGGCCGAGTACGAGTGCATCCCCTGCCGCACGGCGGAGTCGCGCGCGACGTCGTCCACCTTGAAGTGGTAGTCGCCATACATCCGCACCCACCAGAGCTGCTCGGCATGCGCCATGTCGAGCTGCGGATGGATGAGCGCGTCGAGCACGCTGTACATCGTCGTGTTCAGCGCGATCGCGAGCGCGAGCGAGAGCACCACCACGCTGGCGAACGCGGGCTGCTTGCGGAGGGTGCGAGCGGCGATGCGGAGGGTGGCGAGCATCCGCAAGTGTATCATACGACTAATACAGTGTCAATCGCGGTAATTCCAAGATCCTGACAATTGGCCGTCGTCGCCGCGCGCATCTTTGGCGCGCACTCCTCACCGACCGGAGCCCTCATGTCCCTGACCATCGCCAGCCTGCTGTTAGCGTCGATTGCCCTCACCTCGCCCGACTCCGTGGCGCGCGTGCGCACCGAGTCCCTGACGGATACGCTGGTGCGCCTCGAGACGCTCTCGTGGGAAGCGTGGAAGGCGCGCGACAGCGTGTACTTCTCGCGGTTCCTCTCGGCGGACCATGTGGAAATGGGCGCGGGCGGCCCGGGCGGAAAGAGCTACGTGGTGCGCAGCGTGGCGTCCCCGGCCTGCGTGGTCGCCAGCTACGGCACGCGTGACTTCCACGTGGTGCGCTTCACCGCCGACGTCGCCGTGCTCACGTATCACGCCGAGCAATCCACCACGTGCGGTGGCGCGCCCGTGCCGAGCCCCGTGTGGACCAGCTCATTGTACGTCCGCCGCGCGGGTCGCTGGGAGAACGCGCTCTACCAGCAGACGCCCACGGGCGCGGCCG
This sequence comes from Gemmatimonadota bacterium, assembly GCA_028287305.1. GTDB lineage: Bacteria > Gemmatimonadota > Gemmatimonadetes > Gemmatimonadales > Gemmatimonadaceae > JAQBPX01. The sequence continues at coordinate 260,726 of JAQBPX010000038.1, read as the reverse complement.
AACGAGTGCCGGGAATCGACAGCGCGCGCACGAGCTTTCTCTCCGCGCTGGCCACGAAGGACACGTCGCTCTTTCGCACGGCCCTCACCGAGGACGCGATCACGCTCTTTCACCAGCCCCGCGGGGGAAAGGTGAATTCCGGACTCGCCGAGGTGATGCAGTTCTACGCGACGCTGTTCTCGGCGGTGAAGTCGCCGGTGACGATGCGCTTCGCCACGCAGGGCGCCGTGCGACAGGGCAACTCGGCGATGGAGACGGGACGCTTCACGATGCCCGACCAGGGATTGTCCGGATCATACGTCACGGTCTACCAGCTCGGGGCGGATGGACGCTGGCGCATCTCGACGTGGAAGGCGATGGTTGGGGAATGAGCGACCACCATTACCGAGTGACCGTTCGGTGGACGGGCAACACCGGCACCGGCACTTCCGCCTACCGCGCGTATGAGCGCGCGCACGAGATCAGTGCAGGCGCTAAGCCGGCAATTGCCGGATCGAGCGACCCGAACTTTCGCGGCGACGCGCAACGCTGGAACCCGGAGGAGCTGCTCGTCGCCTCGCTTTCGGCGTGTCACAAGCTCTGGTTCCTGCACCTCTCAGCCGACGCAGGCGTCGTGGTCACCGCGTACGAAGACCACGCCGAGGGCACGATGGCGGAGACGCCCACCGGCGGTGGACGCTTCACGCGCGTGCTCCTGCGTCCCTCGGTCACCGTGCAGGGCCAGGAGATGGTCGCGAGGATCGAGGAGCTGCACCACCGGGCCCACGAGCTCTGCTTCATCGCCAACTCGGTGAACTTCGAGGTGCTGGTCGAGGGGGACGTGCAGGTCGGGTGAGCGACGCTGGCGCGCCTCCACGTCAGCATTTTGTCGGGAATGTATCTGCTCGCGGGGCAATCCTGTGCCAGTCACGCGGTGCGCTGAGTGCCGTGCAGCATGAATGGGGGACAGCACGCGCGTCACGCGGGTTCAGGCGAGCGTGCCCGACGCGAGCCGGGTGCGGCTCACACCGCGGGATGTAAGGAGCGCCGTTCGAGCGCGAAATGACGCGGGTGACGTGTCCCGGCGCGCATCGAGTTGAATGGGCATCAGCATTCTCGATGTAACCTCTCCAGCCCGAGCGATGGCGACCGCCGCGACACCCGTGACCCGCCCCATCTACGCACCAGGCCCCCGAGAGGACATCGTGTGGTGTGGGCGACCCACGGAACAGGTGCAGCTCGGCACGCAGGACTGGGCGCTCCTCGCGGCGGGCGCGGCGTTCCTGATCATCGCGCTCGCCATGTCGATCGCGCATCATGAGGGCCGTCACCAGCATCCCGCTGCGCTCGCGGAATGCGTGGGATATGCGCTGCTTGGCCTCGCACCGTTCGCGTGGTGCCTGGGCGTCCTCCCCTGGCGGCACCGCCGCACGTCGTTCGTCATCACCGACCAGCGGCTGCTCGTGACGCGGATGCACTGGCGCTCCGTGACGCACTCGGTGCCCCTGCGCGCCATCGAGGACGTGCTGGTGCAGGAGACGGCCAACGGTGCGGGCTCGATCATCCTCACCATGGCGCCCTCGGCGGCGAGCGCGCGCGGCGCGGCCACGCTGGTGCTGCATGCGGTGCCCGACGTGTGGCGCGTGTACCGGCTCATCCGTCGCTGACGCATTCGGCCCGCGCATGGCGCGGGTGAGCACAATGCATTGGTAACTGCCTGCGGAGCGTGGCATCATGCATCGCCGGAACGTGCCAGGGGTGGTGCGCTCTCGGTACCTGGGAAGTGACGCGGCCGCAGGCGGAGATCCTCCGCCTGCGGCTTCGTCGTGTCGGCCCATGTGGAGTGCGACTCGGCACGCACCCGGTCGGCTCGAACCACGGCGGGTGCGTTGGCCCCTCGGGGCTTGCAGATTCTTGCGCGTATCCGGGCACCGCCTTCCCCCACGAGAGGATTCCAGTCATGCATGCACGCGCGCTCGCCTCGATGCTCGCCATCACCGCCTCCCTCGTGCTGCCCGCGGGCGCGCGTGCCCAGCAGCAGGCCGGGTCACCTACCCCCGCCATGCTCCGCGCAGACACCGCCTTCCGGCGCGCTGACTGGAAGCGCGCCGCCGAGCTGTACGCGCCGATCGCGAGCGCCGATACCAGCAACGCGCAGGCGCAGTTCAGGCTTGGCAGCAGCCTGCTGGAGAGCGGGCAGGCGGCGGCGGCGATCGTGCCCCTGCTGCGGGCCGAGAGGGCGCGGTTACAGCCGATGATGACGCAGGCGCGGCTGGCGCGGGCGTACGCTGCCACGCAGGACATGGCGCAGTCATTCGCGCACCTCGAGCGCGCCGCGACCTTCGGCATGTCGCCCACCGTGCTCGACACGGCGCAGGCATTCGACGCGATCCGCAGGGCGGCCGGCTATGCTCCCGTGTACCAGCGCATCGCCGCCGCGCGCTATCCCTGCAGGGCCGATAGCAACTCGCACCAGCTGGACTTCTGGGTGGGCGACTGGGACGTGACCCAGTGGGCGAATCCCTCGCAGCCGGCCGGCACCGGCGGCTTCAACCACGTGCATCCCATCCTCGAGGGATGCGTGGTGCTCGAGGAGTGGACCAGTGGCAACGGCGGTCACGGCACGAGCATGAACTTCTGGGACGCGAACCGCCTCAAGTGGCGCCAGGTCTGGAACGACGATGGCAACGGCTCGCTGGATTACGAGGGCGAGTATCGCGACAGGGCGATGCGCTTCGAGGGCTGGACCCGCGGCGCCAAGGGTGAGCGCGTGCTGCAGAAGCTGACCTTCTTCAACATCGCGCCCGACACCGTGAGGCAGCTCTTCGAGCAGTCCGCCGACAGCGGCAAGACGTGGCAGAGCACCTTCGATGGTCGCTACGTACGGCGGAAGGCGCCGTGATCCACCTGGCGCTTGCGCTCGCCGTGAGCCTCGGCGATTGCCGGGGGGATTCCACCTATGCCGTGCTGGATTTCTGGCTGGGACGGTGGACGGTGGTGGACTCCGCCGGCAGGAAACAGGGCGAGGACGTGATAGAGCGCGTACTCGACGGATGCGCGGTGACCGAGAAGTGGACCGACGCCGACGGCAGCTTGGGGCAGGGACTCTTCTACTACGAGCCGGAGCAGCGCCGCTGGAAGCAGGTGTGGGTCACGACACGGGCCACGCAGCTCGGCGGCCTGAAGGAAAAGTCGCTCATCGCGCGCTTTCCCGATGGCGGGACACGGTTCCAGGGTGAGCTGTTGAGCCCGCGCGGCGTGATCCTCGATCGCACCACGCTCACGCCAATGCCGGACGGCAGGGTGCACCAGGTGATCGAGATCTCCGTCGACGGGGGCCGCACCTGGATCGTGAACTTCGATGCGATATACGTTCGGATGTGAGGAGTGGCAGGAAAGTACGACTTGTTGCACGCCGAAACACGCTGGAACAGCCGAAACGACCAAGGGCAAGAAGACGTTGCAGTGCCCTTTCGGCTGTTTCGGCGTTTTTCGGCGTGCCAGATGTTGTTAAGTCACGCCGGCACCGGCAACCCCTCCAGCCGCGAGTCGAATGCCCTTCTATAGGTCCGGCTCAGGCGCAGCTTCTCCCCGGTCTGCAGCAGCACGATGCCGTCGCCCGAGATCCACGGGCGGATTTCCTTGATGCAGTTCAGGTTCACGATCGCCCGCCGGTGAATGCGCGCGAATCGCGTCGGGTCCAGCTCCGCATCCAGCGACGCCAGCGACTCGCGGATCAACCGGTTCCCCTGCGCCGTGTGCAGGCGCACGTAATTTCCCGCCGCCTCGATCCACTGCACGTCCTCGGCGCGCACCAGCACCGTCTTGTCCGTTTCCGGCACCATGAACCGGATGCGATAGAGCGACCGTGATCCAGCGCGCTTGCCCGTCTCGTCGCCCGCCTGGATCTGCGCCAGCGCCGCAAGCAGCCGCTGCGCCTCACCCGGCGCGCCCGCCGCGGCGCGCTCGCGCAGCTTCGCCCACGCCTGTGCGAACCGCTCCTCGTTCACCGGCTTGAGCAGGTAGTCCATGGCGCTCACCTCGAACGCCCGCACCGCGTAACGGTCGAATGCCGTGGCGAAGACGATCATCGGCACGTGCGCGTCCGCCGCGAGCTGCTCGGCTACCGCGATGCCATCGATCTCCGGCATCTCGACGTCCAGGAACACGACGTCCGGCGCATGCTCGCGAATGCCCTCGAGCGCCTCGGCGCCGTTGTCGTACTCCGCAACGAGCTCGGCGTCCTGCTCCGACGAGAGCAGGCGGCGCATGCGCGCCCGGGCCAGCTCTTCATCGTCCACAATGATGACGGTCAGCATGCTAGGAGTGTGGGAGAAAGGAAAAGAGGCGGGCGTGGGGTGCGCGCCCGGCTGCAGGCGCGAGCGAGTGGAGCGGGGCCTTCACCGTGGCAACTCCATCCGGGAGCAACGCCGTCACGCGAATGGCGAGCGCATCACCGCCCTCGGCGACCTGCAGGGTCAGGCGGCGCGGCGTCGAGTCCAGCGAGCGGAGCAGGGTGTCCACCATCACCGTCACGCACCCCGTGGCCACGCGCGACTCGAGGAGCATCTCGTCCACCTCGGTCACGCAGCCCTCGCCATCCACGTCGTGCGCGAGGCAGAGGGAGGCATACGATTCCGCCAGCGAAAGCTCCTGCCCGAGCGTGAGCTCCGCGGACTCACCGGCGGCGAGCAGTGCCCGGAAGAATTCGGCGCAGCTCACGGCGGCGCGATCCCAGGCTGCGACAGTTTGCGCGCGGGCGACTGAGTCCAGCGCGTTCAGGAGCAGTGGCTGCTGCATTCGCAGGCGCTGAAGCCGTCCGCGCACGTGCTGCCACTGCTCTCGCAGGCGAGCGGCGCGATCCAGGTGCGAGCGAGCCCACGCCGCCATCGCGTCAGCGCGCGTTGCCGCCAGCACGATGCCGTACGCCGAGAGGTCCCACGGAATCCACATCGCGTAGGTGAGCGTCGCCTCCATCGGCCGCCCGAGCAGGCCGAGCATCATCGGTCCCGCGCGCGCATGCAGCGCGAGCAGGCCCAGCGCGACGAGTGCATCCACCGCGTAGGTGATCCTCGTGTGGCGTGCGCGGTTGCCGGCGACCAGTGCGGCCACGGTGAGGAGCAGCCAGAATGGAATGCCGGCCAGCTCCTCGACCATGTTCTGCACGAAGGCGCCGCGCGTCGGGTCGGCCGCGAACATCTCCACGGGCATCAGCAGCAGGAGCACCAGCGCCCATCCCGCGGCAATGCGGAAGCCCTGCGCCAGCGGATGGGCATGCCCGCGCTCGGCGCTTGGGGACTCCTGGTGGTCCGCCTGCGCGTCGTCATCGCCGAATGCGCCGGCGGTCAGGTCCACCGCGCCATGCTCGAGCGCGCGCCGCGCGGGAATGTCCACGCGCGCGGTAGTGCCCACGCCGTCGGCAGGGCCCAGCCCGAACGAGTGGTCCTCGCCGTAGGCGTGAAAGAGCCGCTTGCGCGTGACGGAGATGCCGAGCCCAGTCGCCTGGTCACGGCCGCGCAGGCCCACGCCGTCGTCCGTGACCGTCATCAGCAGGCGGCCCTCCACGCAGAATGCCTTCACGGTGACGATGCCACCACGCGCGCGCGGCGCGATGCCGTGACGGATGGCATTCTCCACCAGCGGCTGGAGGAGCAGCGGCGGCACGAGCATGGTCATGGCTTCGCTGCTCGCCAGCACCGACACGGTGAGTCGCCGGCCGAAGCGGCGCTCCTGGATGGCGGCGAATGCGCAGAGGAAGTCCAGCTCCTCATGCAGGGAGACCTCGCGCCGCTTCTCGAGGCCCGACGACCAGGCGAGCAGCCCGCGCAGGTCCGACAGCGTCTTGCGCGCGCCATCCACGTCGGAGTGGCCAGCCTCCGCGATGAGCTGCATCGCGTTGAACAGGAAGTGCGGCTGCAGCTGCAGGGTGAGCGTATTCAGCTCGGCGTCGGCGACGACCGACTGCAGCCTGGCCGCCTCATCGGAACGTGCCTGTGCGTCCCGATAGCGCAGGCGCAGCTGGTCCACGATCAGCACCAGCGCGTAGAGCAGGGCGTTGGTGTCCGCGCGCGAGACCATGGCGACCCAGTACCCGGCGGGCGTGCCCCCAGCCCACAGGAGCACCTGCCTGAACCACCATGGCTCGACGAGCATCAGCACGGCGAGATGAAGCGCGTGCGCGCCCCATCTCCCGGCGGACCGGACGGGCCAGTGCGCAACGCGCCGTTCCAGCATCAGCACCACCGGCGTGGCCAGCATCCAGAACGCCGTCACCAGCAGGATCATGCGCGCCAGGTCGCCGGCCGATCGCGCCGAGATGCTGAACGCCACGAGGCGCGCGAGCAGGCGCACCAGCGAGAGCGCCAGCCACGCCCCGACCAGCGCGGCTGCGCCTCGCGAGAAGGAATGACTGGCCGGTGAACGAGTGCCCGAGGAGGTGCCCATGTGATACCCATAGTGGCACCGCGGCGGGCGCAATCCAATACGCCAGGTGGTGAGCCGCGCAGTGAGTGGCCCAGCCGATGTGCGCGGGGCCGAACCGCTTCCCGTGCGGTGTGAGCCGCGCCTCGCGAGGTGTGGCCCGCGACGCGGCGAGGCGCACGCCGCCACTCCCGACATGGCCGCGTCCTGCGCGACTCACGGCACGATCGCGCGGGTGGGGGATTCGTCGTTGTCCCTTTGCAGCGCCGCGGGACACCATGCGCACGTCCACTCAGGACGAGTGAGCTCATCGCACGACATCAGTCCTCGCGATGCTGAACCAGTCAGAACAGAGAGGCAACATGATGGGAACACGCAGATTCCTGCGCCTGCTCGGCGTGGGTGCGTTGGTCGCCGCAATTCACGCGCCTGTCGCAGCGGCACAGGAGCAGGACGCAGTGATCACGGGACGCATCAGCAATGAGGCAGGTGGCCCGATCCAGGGCGCGAACGTCTCCATCGCTTCGATGGGGATGAACGTGCTCACGAACACCAATGGTGTCTACCGGATGACCGTGCCGGCGGCACGCGTGTCCGGGCAGAGTGTCATCCTTGCGGCCCGCCACCTGGGCTTCGGCCCGCAGAGCCGCCAGGTCGCCGTGACCGCTGGAACCCAGACCGCCGACTTCACGCTCAAGTCCGAAGCCGTGAAGCTCGACGCCATGATCGTCACCGGCGTCGCCGAGGCGACGTCGTCCAAGAAGCTCACGATCGGCGTCACGCACGTCGGCGAAGCCGAGATCAGCCAGGTGCCCTCCGTGTCGCCGATCGGCGCGCTGCAGGGCAAGGTCGCCGGCGCGCGCATTGCCCTCGCGCGCGGAACCCCGGGTGCCAACCCGGTCATCCGGCTTCGCGGCTCCACGAACCTCACGGTGGGTGGATCGTCCCCGCTGCTGATCGTGGACGGCGTGATCACGCGCGGGTCGCTCGCCGACCTCGACGCCAACGACATCGAGTCGATCGAGGTCCTGAAGGGTGCGGCCTCGGCCAACACCTTCGGCTCCGACGCCGCGAACGGCGTGATCAACATCATCACGAAGCGCGGCAAGAACGCGTCGGACACGCGCTTCTCGCTCACCGCCCGCGGTGAGATGGGGAGCGGCGGCGAGGAGAAGTACGTCCCGCTCAACCATCATCATCACTTCAAGCTGAACCCCGACGGCAGCTTCCTGCTCGTGAGCGGCGCACGCGTGCCCGACACCGATCACGTGGCGGACAACGAGTTCGTCGCCGGCACGTGGCGCAACCAGTCCAAGGAGTGGCTGCGCAACGGTGACTTCGGCAACTCGTACGTGAACCTCGGCCTTCGTCGCCAGGCGCTCAACCTGAGCACCTCGTACTCGACCGAGCGCAACAAGGGGCTGCTCCCATTCGTGGACGGCGAGAAGAAGGACAACATCCGCGTGAACTTCGACCAGGGCCTGCTGGAGAACCTGGACATGTCGGCGAGCGTGCTCTACGCGCTCTCCAACAACGACCAGGATCCCACCCAGAACGGCCCCTTCTTCGCGCTCCTGCAGGCGCCGCCCGACGTGAACCTCGAGTTCCCCGCGGGCGCCAACGACCTGCGCTTCAACCGCAAGCTGCCCACGGAGAACTCGCCGTCGCAGCGCGACAACCCGCTCTACGACCTGTGGGCGCGTGACCAGAGCTTCCGCCGCGAGCGCATGTTCGGCTCGTTCACCGGCCGCTACCGCCCGACCACCTGGCTGACGGTCGACGGGACCTACGGCACCGACCGCCTGAACACGAACAACACGAACTACGCGTTCAAGGGCTTCCTCACCGACCAGGGCGTGCCAGGCAACGGCACCTACGGCGAGTCGTTCTTCCGCTCGACCAACCAGAACACCCAGCTCAACGCCACGTCCAGCAATCACTGGCGCGCGCTGAAGAGCACCACGCGCCTCACGTACCTCCTCGAGGACACGTACCAGGCGCAGCAGGCCGCGACGTCCGGAAAGATCAACGTGGACTTGCCGACGATCAACGCCGGCGATCCATCGCAGAATGCGCAGTCCTCCTCGCAGCAGACGGTGCGCTCGCAGGACTACTACGTCACGCAGCAGTTCGACCTCAAGGATCGCTACCTGGCGCAGCTCGTCTATCGCCGCGACGGCTCCTCGCTGTTCGGCGCCAACGACCGCTTCCGTGACTACTACGGAGTGTCGGGTGCGTATCGCATCTCCCAGGACTTCACCATCCCGGGCGTCCAGGAGCTCAAGATCCGCGCGGCGCGCGGCACCGCCGGCCTCCGGCCCGCCTTCACCGCGCAGTACGAGCGCTACACGCTCAGCAACGGGTCGCTTTCCAAGCAGGCGCTCGGCAACAAGAACCTGAAGCCCGCCGAGCAGACGGAGAACGAGTACTCGGTGAATGCCGACTTCCTCGACCGCTTCTCGCTCGAGCTCACGAAGGCCGATCGCCTCACGCGTGGCGCCTTCCTGAACGTGCCGCTCTCCACCGCCAAGTCCGGCGGCTTCACCTTCCAGGTGCAGAACGCGGCCGACGTCTCGGCGCGCACGCTCGAGCTGCAGCTGAACACGCGCCTCCTGGAGGCGTCGAAGTACAGCTGGAACATGACGCTGACCGGGGATCGCACCCGCCAGTTCATCGACAGGCTCGGCGTGGCACCGTTCAACCAGTCCGACGCCTTCGGCCAGTTCCAGGGCCAGCAGTTCTACTACAAGGAAGGCGAGCGCCTCGGCGTGATGTACGGCGCCAAGTGGGTGCACAACGTCAACGAGCTGCTCGACAACCCGGTGAACAAGGCCAACACGGCGTTCAGCACGAACGACTATCAGGTGAACGAGCTGGGCTTCGTGGTGAAGAAGTCCGAGTTCCACACGGCCGCCGAGAAGCCGATCAAGTACGTGGATCCCACCGGCAACCAGCTGCTGAAGATCGGCGACGTGAATCCCGACTTCAACTACGGCATCACGAACGACGTTCGCATCGGCGACTTCGGCCTCCACATGCTCGTGGACGGCGTGAAGGGCGGCAAGATCTACAACTTCACCAAGCAGTGGATGTTCCAGGACTATCGTCACGCCGACGAGGACCAGGCGGGCAAGCCGGTCGCCGAGCGCAAGCCGGTGGAGTTCTACTCCGGGTCGCTCTACGACAACATCAGCCCGAACGAGTACTTCGTCGAGAATGGCTCCTACGCCAAGCTCCGCGAGCTCTCGCTCAACTACACGCTGCCGAACTCCGTCCGCTCCGCGATCGGCCTCAGCCGCTTCACGAATGGCGTCAAGGTCGCGCTCATCGGTCGCAACCTGAAGACGTGGTCGAAGTACTCGGGCGCCGATCCGGAGACGCTCGCCGGCGACGACTTCAACTTCCGCCTCGACGGCTTCCGTTACCCGTCGCTGCGGCAGGTGACCGGCCAGATCACGATCAACTATTGACCGGAGACATGACTTCCATGAAGAACTTTCGCCTGATGGCACTCGCCGGGACCCTTGGGGTCCTGGCAGTGGCCACCGCGTGCAGCAGGGAACTCACCGTCCCGAACCTCAACAATCCGGACCAGTCCAAGGCGCTCTCGAATCCCGGCGACGTACGCAACGTCATCGGCGGCGCCATGGGCCCCTACTGGAACGAGTCGCAGGAATCGGAGACAGTCGGGCTGTCGGTCACGGCCGATGAGGCCACCGGCAACTTCGGCAACTTCAGCATGCGCTTCAACCAGCAGCAGCCGCGCATCCCCTACAACAATGCGCCGGGCAACACCGACGAGAAGACCGCGCTCAACCCGTGGCAGGGCTTCTACGGGGCCATCGGCTCGGCGAACGACGGCATTCGCGCGATCAAGAACGGCGTGAAGCTCAACCTCGAGGGCAGCGACCAGACCGCCGCGTACAACGACCTCGCCGACTTCGTGTGGGCAGCGTCCGTCAGCGAGCTGGCGATGATCTACGACAAGGCCTTCATCCCGAGCGACCAGGCGGATCCGGTCGCCCTCACGCTGCGCCCCTTCACGGAAGTGCGTGACTCGGCGCTTGCGCGGTTCGACAAGGTGATCGCCAGCGCAACGGGCAAGAACTACACGATCGCCACGCAGTACGTGGAAGACCTGGGCGGCGTGGGCGGGCTCACCGGCGACAAGCTCGCGAAGTATGCGAACTCGCTCGCGGCCCGCACGATCTCGCAGACGAGCCGCAATGCCGCGCAGAACACGGCGGCCAACTGGGCGAAGGTCCTGCAGTACGCCGAGAAGGGCATCTCGACCTCGACCACGGCTCCGGGAATGGACTACTCCCTCACCGTCACGAGCTCGAACCCCTTCGGCAACAACTACACGGTGTACATGAACACCGACAGCTGGACGCGGGTGGACTTTCGCGTGATCCGCGCGATGGACCCCACCCAGCCCGTCCAGATGAACAGCACGCAGCTCCCCCCCAAGGCGACGTCACCCGACGCGCGCATGGGGACGGACTTCGCCTATCGCGGCAACACGATCGGCGACCCGACCCGCGGCTTCTACATGCTCTCGCCGTGGGCCTACCAGCGCTACCTCTACATGGCGCGTGGACAGCCGAACGGCTTCCTGGGACTCACCCCGAACATGATCTCCGCAGAGAACGACCTGCTGATCGCCGAGGCGCTCATCCGCACCTCCGGCAACCTGCAGCGCGCGGTGGACATGATCAACAAGACCCGTGTCGGTCGCGGCAAGCTGCCCGCGGTCACCACGGCCGGCGTGCCGGCCTCGGCGGACTGCCTGCCGAAGAACGTGGCGGGAACGGGATGCGGCACGCTGCTGGATGCCGTGATCTACGAGCGCCTGTTGGAACTGTATGGCACGAACGTCGTAGTAGGATGGGGCGATGCCCGTCGCTTCGACGTGATGTTCCCGGGCTCGCCGCGCTCGCTGCCGGTTCCGGGGAAGGAGCTCGGCACGCTGCGCATCGCGAACTACAGCTGTGGCGGCGTCGGGACCGACTGCGCCGATCCGGTGCCCTGATAGAGCGCCCCTCATACGGGCTGAACGTTTGCGGGAAGGGTGGCTGTTGTGAGGACCCCGCAGGTCTGAGCAATGATGCGCGCTGCCCTGTTACAGAATGGCTGACTGCTGAGGGACCCGCACCCCAGCTACTGGTACCAGCCATCGCCTGATGATGGCTGTCACCGGACCGCAAGGTCCCGGTGGCAGCCATCCGGCGTTTGCGGGCATGCGTCAAGATCCGTCAAGCAGCTGTTGGAGCCGCGCACTATCGTGGGCGCATGAACCTTCCAAGACTCCTCGCGATGGGTGCGGCGCTCGCGCTGCCGGCCAGCAGCGTGCCGGTGGCCCCAGCGCCCACGATGTTCCGCGGCGATGCCGCCCACACCGGCGTGTTTCACGCGACCCCCGGGCGCGCGCTGCTCGGCTTGCAGTGGCGCTTCGAGACGCAGGGCGACGTCATCGCTTCTCCGGCGATTGCCGGCGACGCCGTGTTCGTAGGAAGCGGTGACGGCAACCTCTACGCGCTCGACCTGCCCACGGGCGCGCTGCGCTGGAAGCACGCCGCCGGCAGCGCGGTGTTCTCGAGCCCGGCCGTGGCCGAGGGGCTCGTGGTGCTCGCCAATCGCGCTGGCGTGATCGAGGCGTTCGATGCGCGCGATGGCCACGTCGCCTGGACGCATCGCACGGGCGCCACGCTCCCATTTCCATGGGGACACGAGACCGGGGACATCTATCACTCGTCGCCCGTGGTGGTGGGCCACCGCGTGTACATCGGGGCGGGGGACGGCGCGCTCTACGCGCTCGACCTGCACACCGGTGCCACGATCTGGAAGTCCATGACCGAGGGACGCGTGCGCAGCTCCCCCGCGGTCGCGAATGGCGCGGTGTACGTGGGCTCCGCCGATGGATACCTCTACGCCTTTGACGCGACTACTGGCGCGCGGCGCTGGCGCTTCGCGACGACGGGCGTGACGCTCGAGTCGAAAAAGTTCGGCTTCGATCGCCGCACCGTGCAGGCGTCGCCCGCCGTCTCGGGCAACAGCGTGTTCGTCGGCTCGCGCGACGGGTTCCTGTACGCGGTGGACGCCACCACGGGCGCCGAGAAGTGGCGCTACGACCACCAGGTGAGCTGGGTGAACACGTCCCCCGCCGTGAAGGACGGCGTGGTGTACGCAGGCAGCTCGGACAAGCAGTTCGTGCAGGCCGTCGACGCGACCACCGGAGTGGAGAAGTGGCGCAAGCTCACCGGTCTCACCTGGGCGTCGCCGGCGATCGCGGGGAACGTGCTCTACTCCGGCGAGGGTGGCGGCAAGGTCACGGCGCACGACCTCGCGACCGGCGCCATCCTCTGGCGCTTCGCGAGCGAAGGGCCCGTGTTCGGCTCACCGGTGGCGAGCGGCGACCTGGTGGTGTTCGGGAGCACCGACGGCAGCGTCTACGCGCTGCGCGTGAGCGCCGACTCGGCGCGCGCGCCGGACCGCGCAGTCTTCTTCGACACGAGCTTCGCGCGCGCCGCGTGGACCACCGAGTCGGTGAAGCTCAACACGGCGCTGCGGAATCGCGGCTATCGCGCGCTGGATGCCGCGGCGCTGCCGGCCTTCCTCGACGACGCCGCGCGTGCGCATCGCCCCTCCACACTGGTCTTCGCCATCGACCACCTGCCCGAGATCGCCGGCGACACGGGCGGCATGGCGCGCCGGCTGCGCGCCTTCCTCGACGCGGGCGGCAAGGTGGTGTGGCCGGGAGTTCCCCCGCTGCTGTTGCCCAGGAACCCGAAGGATGGCGGCGTGGACAAGGGACTCGCGGGGCTCGACTTCGCGGCGTCGTCGGCGCTCGAAGGGGTGAGCACGGATTCAGCGACCTTCGACGTGCGCGGCGTGCGCGCCACGCCGGTCGGTGAGCGCTGGGGAATGCCGGCGCGCTGGCGCGCCGGCTGGGGCATTGCCGACGATCCGCACATCACGGTGCTGGGTCGCGACGAGTGGGGGCTGGCCGGTGCCTGGGTGCGCTCGTTCGGCGGCGCGCCCGGCACCGGGTTCGTGCGCGTGCCCGACGTGCTCTCGGCGGTGTATCGGGCGGCGGAGTATGTGGGGCAGGGGCTGAGGGGCTGAGGACTTGGGGGGCTGGGGACGCCGTTCCTCAGCCCCTCAGCTCCTCATGCCTCACACCCGCCGTAAACCGTCCCGGCGGCATCCCCACCACGTCCTTGAACGACCGCGTGAAATGGCTCTGGTCGGCGAAGCCGCACTCGTACGCCACGATCGACGCGGGCTTGCCCGTGCGCAGCATCTCCCGCGCGCGGCTCACGCGCAGCATGCGCAGGTACGCATGCGGCGGCACGCCGAAGCGGCGGCCGAACACCCGCACCAGGTGGAACACGCTCACGCCCACCACCGCCGCCAGCTCGGCCAGCGGCACCGCGCGCGCATTGTGCGCCTCCAGGTAATCGCGCGCGCGCTCGGCCACCAGCATCGGCGCGGTGCGCGCGCCATCGTCCCACGTCGCGCGCGCATGGCGCGTCCAGAGTACGCGCAGCAGCTCCGCCAGCGACGCCTCCGCCTGCATCGACGCCCCCTCGGCGAGCAGCAGCCGGTGCACCATCCCCATGCGCGCGCCGAGCTCGGCGTCGCGAATCACGGCGCGTGGAAAGAGGTCGCCCGCCTCCAGGCCGATCACCGTGCGCAGCACCGCCGGCGACGGGTACAGCATGCGGTACGACCATCCCTCCGCGGTGGGGGCGTGCGCCGAGTGCACCTGGCCCGCGCTGATGGCGAGCAGGGAGCCGGTGACCGCGGTGGCCGTGGCGCCGCGATAGGAGATCTCGCTCGCGCCGCCCTCGAACACGCCGATCGCGTGCTCGTCGTGGACGTGCGGCGGGAACCGGTGCGCGAAGCCGCGCGCATGGAACAGGTCGACGCTCCCGCAGGAGAGCCGGACCGAGCGCATCACGGTGGCGCTCCCTTCGTCACGCAGTTGGTGCGGGTCGCGTCGCATGGTTCAAGATGCAGCGTCGTTCATGGTACAGCTGTAAGGAATCGGCCTATTCCCCAGCAAGATCGTTCAAGCCCGGGCGACCCGCGCGCGACGCGCCCTCCGGGGTGGCGTCACTGACTCCTCCAGCCGGCTCACGTAGTCCCTGAACATCCGCACGGCATCGTCGAAGCCGGTGAGGGTGCGGTCGGTGCGACTGAGCATCACGCCGCCCTCCATGGTGCTCAGCGCCAGCGTCGCGAGCGCCCGCCGATCGAGGTCCGCCGGCAGGCGGTCGCCCGCGTCGAGCAGGCACTGCTCGATGGCGTCGATCCAGCCCTTGAAGTTGGCCGAGAGCAGCTGCCGCACCGCGGGGTCGGGCTCGTGCAGCTCGAGCGCGATGCTCCCGATGGGGCAGCCGTAGGTGCACTCGGTGGTGCGCAGGTGGCGGCGGTAGTGCCGGAGCAGCGCGAAGACGCGCTCGATGGGATCGCGCACGCCCTTCCAGGCGGGGTCGAGGAGCTGCGGATGGATGCCGTCGCGATAGGCCTCGAGCACCGCCACGAGCACGTCCTGCTTGCCCGGGAAGAAGTGATAGAGGCTCCCGGAGTTCACGTTGGCGGCCGCCAGGATGTCGGCGATGCTGGTGGACGCGAACCCCTTGGTGGCGAAGAGGGTCATCGCGGAAAAGACGATGCGGTCGCGCGTGTCGGCTGCCATGTCCGGAATGTGTTGAGTGTGCACTCAAGCGGCAAGGCACCCTTGCGCGCGCCGCCAGTGAGTTGAATGTTCAATCAACTCGCAGGCCCTCCCCCCTTCCTGGAGTCCCGCCGTGATCCGCTCGCTCCTCGTGCTCGCCCTCGCGGCCCGCACCCTCACCGCGCAGGCCACGCCAGCCGCCGCGCACCTCGCGCCCATGGGCAGCACCGCCACCACCGCGAGCTTCGGCTGGCTCGCCGGCTCGTGGCAGGGAAGCTTCCCCGGCAATCCCTCGCTGCAGTCCGAGCTCATCTTCCAGCCGCCGCGCTCGGGCGTGGTCACCGGCATCATGCGGCTCTTCCAGGGGCCGCAACTGCTGGTGGTGGAGCTCATCTCCGTCGTCGATGGCCCGCGCGGGCCCGAGATGCGCTTCCGTCACTTCAGCGGCGACCTCGGCGCGCTCGAGACTGACTTCCGCCAGTCCATGGTGCTCCGCGCGCATGCCGATACCCTCGACACCTTCGAGAACAGCGTCCCCTTCGACGCGAAGCTCATGTCCACCCAGCCGCGCGTCTCGTCGTGGATTCACCAGGGCACTTCGTCCCTCGTGGCACGCAGCGACATCATCAACGCCGACGGCAAGCCCGCCACCCTCGAAGTCAACTATCGGAGGATCACGCCATGAACGCGCGCGCCCTGCAGGTCTCCACCATCGTCGGCACCATCCTCCAGGTGGCGATGGTCACCCTCGGCCACTGGTCACTGCCCCTCCAGCAGCTATTTCCCGTGATCGGCGTGACGATCTCGCTCGTGGCCGGCGTGATCTACGGACGGATGGCGCGCGACGGACGCGGCAGCTCCGCGAAAGCCGGCGCGCTCGCCGGTGGAATCGGTGCCTTCCTCGGCGTGGTGGTCTCGGTACTGCTGGGTGACGCGGCGCCCGTCGTGCTGGCGATCGGCACCATCAGCTCGGCGGTGACGGGTGCGATCGGCGGGGCGGCGGCGGGGGGCTTGCCACAGGCGGGGCGCGCCCTCGGGTGAAGACGCGGCTAGCCCGGCGCGCCCTGGGTGGCCCGCAGGGCTGGCTGCGCGTCGAACCAGCGCGCGGCGCCCGGCCGCGCGCTGCTGCCGCGGCGCACCCACTTCCGTGACGCCGCCGCGTCGCCGAGCTCCGCGTGGGCGAGCGCAAGGCGCAGCTCCACCGGATTGAAGCGGTCGGCGGGATTCGGGGTGGCGGCGGAGAGTCGCGCTTCGAGCTGCGTGACCTGGCCCTGGAGCTCGAGGCGTCGCGTCGCGCGATAGCCCTCGGCTCCCCCCGAGAGGAAGGCAGCCGCGAACTGCTCGTCGAGCAGCGTGGGCCAGCCCTGCCGAACGTTCACGGCCTCCTCGAAGCGTGACTCGTGCTCGAGGCAGCGCAGCAATCGTTCGCGAGCGGCCATGTAGCGCGGATCGAGCACGAGGGCTCGCGACAGGACTTGCACGGCGTGATCGTATTCCCCGGCGATCATCAGCTCCGCCGCGAGCGAGTTCTGGAAGAGCGGGATGTTGGGCTCGATGCGCACGGCCTCGGCGAGCATCGCGCGAGCCTCGGCGTGCCGGCCGTGTGCGCCGAGCCAGATTCCGTAGAAGCGGCGCGCTTCGGCGTAGCCCGGGTCGAGCGTCACTGCGAGCGAGAGCTCGCACCCGGCACGTTCCCAGTCGCCGTCGAGGTACATCGCCTTCACCCCGAAGTGCACATGCGGTATGGCGAGCGTGGCGTCGAGCTCGAGCGCGCGCCGACAGAGTTCCATCACGCGCTCGAAGGCCGCGTCGAAGGGCTGCTCGATCGCCCGAATGGACGCGACGGCCCAGTAGTTCGAGAGGCCGGCGATCGCCGGCGCAAAGTCGGGTGCGTCCTCGAGCGCGCGCTCGAACAGCAGCTTGCAGTCGGCGAGGTCCGTCGCCGACGCGCCGGGGTGCGCGCTCCGCAGGAACAGGTACGTGCCGCGCACATAGTTGGCGTACGAGCTTCCATGCAGCGACATCGTGCGCCGAAGGGACTCCGCGCCATCTCGCACGAGGGCGCTCGTCATCGCCGAGGGCGCGCCGCCGTGCGCCGTTGCCAGGCGGCGCGCGAACGACTCGAGCTCTCGCTCGGCCGCACTTCGATCCCCGAGCGTGAGCAGGAGGGAGAGCAGGTAGCGCATGGCGGACTCGTCCTCCGGCGCCAGCACACAGGCGCATCGTGCGAGGCGCAGGGCCTGCGCCGGGTAGCCGGAGGAAGCCGCGCGCCGGGCCGCCTCGACTGCCGCCTGGGAATTCACGCGTGAAAAGCGCTCGCGCTCCGCGGCGAGCCACTGCTCGAACTCGCCGGCGCCGCTGACGTGAAACCCATGCAGCAGCTCACCGATTTCCTCGGGCGTGTCAGGCTGCAGCTGTCCGGCCGCCAGCGCGGCTTCCAGCTCCAGCGCGTCACATCGCAGCGCTTCCGCACTCACGCCGACCAGGGAGTCGCCCGCGGTGACCACCACTGGCTCGCCGAGCGCCTTGCGAATTGCGTGGAGCGCATTGCGCAGCGCGTGCCGACCCTCCGATGTCGGGAGATCCGGCCAGAACATGAGCAGTGCCGCGTCGCGTGACTGCAGGCCGCGCGGCCGGGCGAGTGCGAGCCAGGCGAGCAGGGCGAGTGGCTTGGGCTGCGTGAGCCGGCCGTTGACGCCCGCCGAAGTCCCGGCGCTCAGGGCGCCGAGTGCATGAATCCAGGCCACGGCTGAAGCGCCCCTTCCGGACGGACGATTCATGGACGGCAGGCTCTTACCATGATTCCTTGGCTGGACGGTTCCGCGATGGCGACATCGTAATTGTGGGCGGCCGGTCCAACTCGTCAAGGAGAGCGTATCGTCATGCTTTTACCAGGCACTGCATTCACGCATCGGCTTGCCCGAATCGTCGGCGGCATCGTGTTGTTCGCCTCGCTCGCGTCGTGCACGGACGTGCGGTACCCCGCCATGGTGAATGTCGATCCCGTGCACTTTCCGGGCGTGTCCGCCACGGGAACGTGGATGAGCTATGGGCGCGGCGCGCCCTACGTCGGTGACGTGATACTGCGGCTCACCGAGGCATCCGACGGCACCATCAGCGGAACCTGGTATGGTGGCTTCTCGCCGTGCGGTTGCCAGCTGTGGGGCGACATCCTGCCGGCAAGCTCGCGCCGCAACGGCGTGATGCTCACGCTGCATGCGACCGTCGAGGGGTACCCCATCGCGGAGCAGATGACCTTCGAGGCCGAGATGCTGGCCGCGCAGCATCTCCGCGGAATGATGGACGTCTTCAGCAACACTCGATACGACGAGGCGGGCAACACGCTCGACTTCAGCCGATAGCGCGCTCATCCCAGCGAGGAGAAGGTGACATCGTGATCGTCCTCCAGGGCCATTGGCGCTCCCGCGCTCGGTCCGCCGCGAGCGGAATCGCCGTCATGCTGCTGCTTGCGTCGTGCGTCGGCGACAGCTCCGTCGCCACGCGCGTCACCACGACCAGCACCAGCTTCCCCGGCGCAAGCCTGACCGGATCCTGGCGCGGCGTGGATGGCAAGGCATTCAGCAACGTGCGCCTCGAGCTCACGGAGGGAGCGAACGGCGCCGTTTCTGGAACGTGGTCTGCCACGTTCGTGCCGTGCACGTGTGCCGTGAGCGGAACGCTCATCTCCTCCGCATCCAGCCGAAAGCAGGAGATCGTCACGCTTCGCGCCGACATGAAGGGATTCGCGCAGGTCGACGTGCTGTTCCTCGTGGGGACCATGATCGACCAGTCGCGACTCGACCTGTTCCTCGACGCAGCCAGCAGCAACGGCTTCGAGGATTGGGGCGAGCCCCTCACGATCCTTCGCTGACACTCCTACGGCCGCACCGCACCACCCACGAACGACTCCGCCTCCCGCTTCACCGCAGCCCATGATGGCTCGCTCGACACGAGCAGCCGCGCCACATGGGCGTACGCGTCCCGCGCGCGCGCCTGGTCGCCGGCGCGTCGCGCCAGGCGCGCCTCCTCGAGCCGCGCCTGCAGCAGGTACGCGTAGGTGTTGCCGTTCCATTCCCCGTGCCGCCCAACCACGTTCAGCGCGCCCGCGCTGTCCCCGGCCGCCACGAGCGCGCGCGACGCGACCAGCGTGGCGTACGTGGTTCGCCCGGGATGCGCATGCTGGAAGTCGAATCGCAGGAGGAGGCGCGCCAGTTCGCGCGCCTCGGGGAGCGCAGCCGCGTTGCCACGGATCGCCGCGCGCAGGGTGCGAATGACGGCGAGCTCGCCCAGGAATTCCACGTCCCCATCGAGTTTCTGCTCGTGCGCATCCTGCACCAGCGTGCGCAACGACCACTCGGTGCGGCTCGAGTCGCCGTGCGCCAGGCGCCAGGGCTCCAGCACGCGAACCACCGAATGGCGGAGCGCGCGTGACGCGGAGTCCGTCACGGGGCGACGCTCCGCTTCGGTGAGCGCCGCCATGCTCGGCCCGACCACGGCCGCGCTCGAGTCACCCACTCCGACCATCGCATCGCGAAGCGTGAGCACGTGATGGTTGTAGTCCCCAGTGTCAGCGTACGCCATCGCGATCTGCTGGCGCGCGCGCTGGGGGCGCCCCGTGGACAAGGCCAGCTCGTACGCCACGCGATGCGCATTGCGTGACTCGCCCTCCGTGACCGCGTGGCCGATCATCGCCGCGATGGCGCGCTCGGCGAGCTCGACGCCGTATCCGGAATAGGTGGCAAGCGTGATCCCATGCCAGCTCGTGCCGCTCAGCGGAAGGGCATCGAGCGAGTCGAGCACCTCTCGTCGCGCGTCCGCGTCGCCGAGGATCGCGGCACGATCCCACAGGTAGCGGCGGTGCGCGTCACCGCTGCCGGCGGCCACCGACCACTGCATCACGCGAGTGGCGAACGCGGTGTCGCCCTGGACCATCGCCAGCGACACAGTGTGCGATCCGACGGTCGAATTGCTCGAGTCGAGAGCGCCAGCGCGACGAAACCCGTCCAGCGCCTGCGCACGCGCATTCGCGATGCCGAGCGCCGCGCCGTAGTGATAGAGGTCGTCGGCCCACGCGACCCATGCGTCCGCTCGCTGCTGCGCCGCATCGCGATAGGCGACGCGCGCGGCAAGCTGCTCCACGGTGCTCGATGGCAGCGGATAGTTCGGGCCCGCCAGCGCCAGGAATTGCAGCCGGTCCACCGGTGACAGTCGCTCTCGCGCTCGCCACGCCGCCACGAGTCCTTCCGAGGCGTCGTTGCTCTGCCCAAACCAGATCGCCGACAGGTGCAGCCCGAGCCCCGCCTGCGCGAACATCGAGTCCGCTGCGAGCGCGGCGCGAAACTGCCGTGTCGCCGTGATTCCATCCGCCCGTCGCAACGCAACCTGCCCGCCGAGGTACGCGCGCAGCGCCGGCAGCGAGTTCGTGAGCGACCCGATGCGCCGGTCGTCGCCGGCATTCGCGGCGCCACTGAGCAGCGTGAACGCGAGGCGGTCGACCAGCCATGGCAATGAGTCGGGCACGCCCTCCACCGAGGCGCGCGCCACGCGAATGCCGCTCGTGGTGGAGAAAAGGCTCGCGGAGATCACCACGCGGAGCGGTGTGCCGGTTACCTCGCCGGTCACCAGCTGGCCCGCGCCCACCGAGCGCGCAAACTGGATCAGTCGCGCCGAGTCCACGGGCTCCTGCTGCGTGCCGAACTGCTGTCGCCACGCGCCGAGCACGTGCGCAGGGTCCGCCGCGCGCACTCCACCCTCACCCGATACGCCCGGCAACTCGGCAGCCAGCAGGTCCACCATTCCCTCGGTGAGGTACGCCAGCTGCTGCGATGACGACGACACCCGGAAGGGAACGATGGCCACCACGTCGCCCGCGACGCGCTCCACCGCGGCCGGGTGACGACGCCCCGCTGCCACGCCGGCGATCACCATCAGCGCGATGGCGACGATCGTCCCCGCGAGCAGGCGGCGGCGCGAGCGACGGCGCTTCACGGCGCGCGAGCCGGACGAGTGGATCGCCGGGTTCGCGCCGCTCGCGAGCGTCTCCAGCCGCTCGAGCACGGCGCTCGCCGTGGGCGGCCGCAACGCGGGGTCCTTCTCCAGGCACGACATCACCAGGTCCTCGAGCGACTCCGGCACGTCGTCGCGCTGCTCGCCGAGTGCGGGCGGCATTTCCACGAGGTGCGCCTTGAGCAGGGCCTGCGGAGAGTCGGCCACGAATGGCGGATGGCCACTCAGCAGCTCGTACGCAGTGACGCCGAGCGCATAGATGTCCACGCGATGGTCGGCGTGCGGGTCGGCCGCGGCCTGCTCGGGCGCCATGTACGTCGGCGTGCCCACCGACATGCCCGTGGAGGTGAGGCGCATCGCCTGCGTCTCCCTCGCCTCGCGCGGCCGTGCCGACGCCACCGCGCGCGCAATGCCGAAGTCCGCCACTGCCGCGGCACCTCCCGACAGCAGGATGTTGTCCGGCTTGATGTCTCGATGGATGACGTCGTGCGCGTGCGCGTAAGCCAGCGCGCGCGTCACGTCGCGCAGGATCGCCACCACCACGCCCACCGGCAATGGAGGCCCGTGGTCCTTCACCGCCGCGATCAGCGAGCGCGCCGACTCTCCGGCCACGTAGGGCATGGTGAAGAAGGGCACGCCGGCCAGGTCGCCGGCGTCGAGGATCGGCACGATGTTCGGGTGCTGGAGCTGCGCCAGCAGCGCGATCTCGCGGCGGAAGCGCTCGGTGTCCAGCCCCGTGAACAGCCGGGGCGACAGCACCTTCACCACCACGGTGCGGCCGAGCCGCTCGTCGCGCGCGAGGAGGACCAGGGACATGCCGCCCCCGCCGAGCTCGCGCTCGACGATGTAGCGCGGCGCGAGTTGCGCGGCGATCTGCTCGGTGTCGAACATGGCGGGGCCGGGGAGGGAGGGCGCTCTGCTGGCGGTCCCGTATTGGACAGCGCGAACCACGCGAACCGTTGAGGCTAGCGTCGAACGCTTACATCCAGTGTGGTGATGGGACGAACCGCGAGTGGGCGTGACGAGCCACTCGCCCGGCGCCTCAGTCGCCGGGAGGCGCGCCGGGCGTCACGGGCGCCGCCGGCTTTCGCGGTGAGCGCGTGAGGTCATCGAGGTACGCGAGCGTCTGTAGCAGCATCGCGTCCAGCGTGCCGAGCACCTCGTTGCGCGCCACGCGCTGCCCGCCCACGCTGCGCGTGCGCCCGCGCCGGCGATCGGCGCCCATGTCGTAGAGCGCCACCTGCAACAGCGCGGAATCGCGCGGGAGGGCGATGAGCTGCACCGAGGCGATCAGCTCCGCCTTCACTGCGGCGCTCAGCGAGTCCGCCGACTTCGGAATCGCCATCGCCGCGCGCACGGAATCCGTGGGCACCAGCGCATACAGTCTCGGGCGCGCGCGCAGCATCCGCCGCAGGCTGTCCACCACCGCGCGGCCCAGCAGCGTGGCCTCGGGCCACTGCGATTGGTCGCGCGGCTCCACGATCGCAATGCGACGCGGCCCCGCGCTCGAGGCGCGGCCGGAGTTCGCGGCGATCAGGGAATCCATCCGCGTGCGCTCGAGCAGCGCTTCCTTCGTCACCTTCGCGATCGAGTCTCGCCGGCGCGCCTGCTCGTGGCGAAAAGTGAGTGCCTCGGCAATGCGCGCCGAGTCGGCGGCGGTGAGCACCGGCGCCGCGGCCACCCTGGCCGCGAGCGCCGCCTTCGCAATGGAATCCGTGTTGACGACCAGCGGGGGTGCGGGCGGAGCCTGCGCGACGGCCGGCGCCGTGGCCGCGGGCTCGGTACTCCGTGCGCGCATCGCATACACCGCTCCGCCGACCAGGACCGCCGCGACGACCGCCGCCACGACGAACCGCTTCGTCGATCGCGTCGTGGGCGCGCTGCGCGCCAGCGTGCCATGTGGCGTTAGCGGCATGGTCATCTCGTCCAGCGTTCGCAGGATCTCGTCCGCACTCGCCGGCCGCTTCTCGGGATCCTTCGCCAGGCACTGCATGATCAGCGAGGAGAACGTCTCGGGCACGCCCGGCACGATCGTGCTCACGATCGGCGGGTCGCGCGTGAGCTGCGCGGCCATCGTCTCGCGCGGGCTCGGCCCCGTGAACGGGGACTTTCCGCTCAACAGCTCGTACGTCAGCAGCCCCACCGCGTAGATGTCCATGCGATGGTCGGCGTCGGCATCTCCGGCGAGCTGCTCGGGCGCCATGTAGGCTGGCGTGCCGATGGCGATCCCGGCCGCGGTGGCGGTCGTGACCGGCATGGCCGCACTGATGGCCTTGGCCACGCCGAAGTCGGCCACCAGCGCGTGCGAGCCATGCATGAGGATGTTCGCCGGCTTGATGTCGCGGTGGATCACGCCGCGGGCGTGCGCGTAGGCGAGCGCATCCACCACGTCATGCATCACGCGCATGGCCTCGCGCACGGTGAACTCCCGCCCGTTGGCCAGGGCGCCGCGCAGCGACTCGCCCTCGATCAGGGGCATGGTGTACCAGAGCAGGTCGCCCTGCTCGCCCGCCGTGAGCAGCGGCACGATGTGCGGATGCTGCAGCTTGGCGGCCACCTGGATCTCGCGCCGGAACCGGTCGCGATTCACGCCGGCCGCGAGGTCCGGCGGGAGCACCTTGACCACCACTTCGCGGTTGAGCCCCTTGTCCACGGCCACGTAGACGCGACTCATCCCGCCCCCGCCCAGCTCACGCTCGAGCGTGTAGCCGGTGCCGAGGGCGTCCTGGAGGTGCGCGAAGAAGTCTGGAGTGTCGCCGGGAAGCATCGGAACAAGGTGCGGCAGGGAAGGCCGATGGACAAGCTTGCGGCGCAGGGCGCATTATTCAGCATCCAGCCAGCCGCTGCTCGCTCGTGACTGGTTAGTCCCCGCTGCGCTCGCGATGGTTCACGCCAATGTCACTGGCAACCATCCGGCGCCGGGATGCGTCCAAGACGCAGCCCCCAACACGACCAGGAGATCCTCATGCCGTCATATCGCTCGATCATCGCCCTCGCGGGCGCCGTCGCGTCGCTCTCCGCCTGCGTCTCCAACAAGCCGACGCCGGCGGCGGCGTCCGCCATGAAGGCCGATTCCGCCCTGGCTGCCAGTGCCCTGGCGGTGAACCGCTGGAAGGGGGAGTTCAAGCCGATGCTGCAGAGCACCGCAAACCTGGGCTCGGGCACGCAGCGCCTCTACGGCACCGCGAACATCGCGTCGCAGCGCACCACGCCGCTCTTCAAGGTGACGCTGAGCCTCGACTCGCAGCGCGGATCCGAGATGCTCGGCTGGGCCGTGGTCACCGGGCAGTGCGCGAAGGGCGGCGTGAACCTGATGCAGCCGAACAGCCTGCCGCCCCTCGAGATTCGCGCGGGTGGACGCGGGGAGCTCACCGCCGACGTCTTCATGACGCTGCAGAAGGGCGAGACCTACCACGTGAACCTCTACCAGGGCGGCGGCAACAATGAAGACGCCGTGATCGCGTGCGCGCTGCTGCGGTATTCGGTGGGGTAGTGGTTCGGCCTTGCTCCACGCGCTCCACACGTAGGGGTCGATCGGCGTAATGGCTGATCATGTCTCCTCGGAGACTACCGCGGAGAACTGCCTGAATTTCGCGGAGACTGCAACTGCAATGCTTTTGGAACGGCACACCTGTCGGGGCAGTAGCCCGATGGGTGTGCCGTTCACAAAGAGTCGGTTGTCGTTTCCGCGAAGGTCCGCTTCTGTTCGTCCGCGCAAGTCCGAGGAGACCATGATCAGGCCGTACGCCGATCGACCCCTACGTGTGGAGCGCAACGAAGCAGGCAGCAATCACGAATCCCCCCGCAACGCCTCACTGGGATTCGCCCGCGCCGAGCGCACCGCCGGGATCAGGCACGCCACCACCGACACCACGCAGAGCACCGCCGCCACCACCCCGAATACCGCCGGGTCTCGCGGCGACACGTTGAACAGCATCGGCGTCATGCCGCGCGTCGCCAGCAGCGCGAGCGCGCCACCCATTACCAGCCCCGTGGCCGTGAGGCGCATCCCGTCGCCCAGCACCAGGCGCATCAGGTCGCTCGGCTGCGCCCCCAGCGCCATCCGCACGCCCATCTCCTGCGTGCGCTGCGCGACGTCATAGGCGATCACGCTGTACATGCCGATCGCGGCCAGCACGAGCGCCAGCAGGCCGAACGCCAGGAACATGCGCGCGCCGAAGTCCCACGCGCGCTGCGTCTCCCCCACGATCTCGCGCATCGGCGTCACGTTCACGTAGCTCGCGCCCGGCATCAGCGCCTGCAGCCGCTTGCGCACGGTGCCGGCCATCGCGCTCGCGTCGCCATTCGTTCGCACGAACAGCGCGCCGTCCTCCGGATGGAACTGGTCGATCGGCAGGTAGTAGTGCAGCCCCGGATCATCCACCATGCTCCGCTGGTGCATGTCCTCGGCGATGCCCACCACCGTGGTGCAGGGCATCGTGTCCACGTCGAGCCGCATGCACTGGCCGATCGCGTTCACGCCGGGCCAGAGCGCGCTCGCCATCTTCTCCGTCACCACGGCCACCAGCGGCGCTCCGGCGCGGTCCGCATCGGTGAACCCGCGCCCGCGCAGGATCGTGGTGCCCATCGTGCGGAAGAATTCCGGGCTCGCACCCTGCAGCGTAAAGCTGCCGAGCTTCCGCATCGAGCCACGCCCCGGAAGGAAGAGCGGCTGCGACCAGGTGTCGCGAAAGGGCACGGTGAGCCCGCGCGCCGCACTCACCACGCCGGGAACGCTCAGCGCCTCCTCGGCCAGTCGATGCGCAAGCACGATCAGCTCCGCTGGCGATTGCCTGACGCCACGCAGGTTGCCGCTGACGTAGAGCACCGGATCCACGTCGTAACCGAGCCGCGTGGTGCGCACGTTGTACAGGCTGCGCACGAAGAGCCCGGCGCCCACGAGCAGCACCACGCTCAGCGCACCCTGCGCCACCAGCAGTGCGGTGCGAGCGCGAGACCGCTCCCGTCCCGCTCGCGCGCCGCTCTTCAGCTGCGTCACGAGCTCCGTGCGACCAGCACGCACCGCCGGCAGCAGGCCAGTGAGCACGCCGCAGGCAATCGCGGCCGCGCCGCCGAACACCAGCGTACGCGTGTCCCCCAGCACCCCGAGCGTCACCTCGCCGCGCAGGAAGATCGACTGGATGATGCGCCCGCCCCAGTGGGCCATGAACAGGCCCGCCACGCCGCCGAGCAGCGAGAGCAGCACGCTGTCCGTGAGCAGCTGTCGCAGCAGGCGGCCCTTGGAGACGCCGAGTGCCAGGCGCACGGCCACCTCGCGTCGCTGCCCCAGCCCGCGAGCGAAAAACAGGTTCGCGACGTTGGCGCACGCGATGAGCAGCACGATCAGTGAGACACCCGAAATCCACAGCACCACGCTGGCATCTCGGCCCGCCTGGGGGCCACGCGCCACCTGGAGTGGCCCAGCCAGCGCCATCGGGCGCGCACTGTCCGCCGGAGGGATGCCGCCGCTGAGCGCGCGCTCCGCCTCCCAGCTCCGGCGATACGCGCTCGACAGGTCGGCGTTCGCCGCATCCACGGTCACGCCGGGCTTCCGTCGCGCGATGAGCTCCAGCCAGCCCCAGTTGTAGTTCGTGTAGTACGCGCTCGGGTCCTTCGTCACCCGGCTGCCGGCGTACGTCGTGATCGGCAGGTAGAGCGCGGGCCGCTGGTCCACGTCGCCCAGGCCGGTGAACCCGCGCGGGGCAACTCCCACCACGGTGGCGTTCACGAGGCCCACCTGCAGCGAGGTGCCGAGCACGTCACGCCTGCCCTCGAAGCGCGACTGCCAGAGGTCCCAGGAGAGGACCGCCACCGGCGCACCACGCGGGCGCGTGTGCTCGTCGGGAAGGAAGAAGCGACCCACGGCGGGTGCCGCGTCGAACAGCTCGAAGAAGTGATCGCCCACCGCGTCCACGTTCATCTCGCGCGCGGACTCTCCCGTGCCCACCGCGAGGGTCGGATGCCCGATGGGCACGAGCGCCGAGAATGAGCGCGTGTCGCGCGCCAGGTCGAGGAAGCGCGTGTACTCCGTGTTGCGATCCGTGCGCGGCTTTCCCTCCTCCAGGTGCGAGAGGTACACGCGATTGACGGAGCCCGCGTCGCGCAGGAAGGGCCCTGGCCTGAACATCAGGCGGTCCACCACGTTGAACATCGTCGCGTTGGCGCCGATGCCGAGTCCCAGGGTGAGGATCACCGCGGCGGCGAAGCCCGGGCGAGCACGGATGCCGCGGGCCGCGTAGCGCACGTCCTGGCTCAGCTGCTCGATCAGTGCGATGCCGCGCGCGTCGCGGGTGTCGTCCTTGATGCGCTGCACGCCGCCGAAGCTGGCGCGCGCCCGGCGCTCGGCCTCCATGGGAGACGCGCCGGCGGCGACGTGCTTCGCCGCCTCCTGTTCGAGGTGAAAGCGCAGCTCGTCGTCCAGCTCGCGCTCCAGCGCCGGGCGGGCGAACAGCGCGCGCAGCAGGTGGCGCACCTCCGGGATGATCGACATCAGGCCATGTCCAGCACGAGGGCCACCGCGGCGGTGAGCCGGCGCCAGTCCTCCGACTCGGCGCGGAGCTGCTTCTGCCCCGCGCGCGTGAGCTCGTAGTACTTGGCGCGGCGATTGTTGTCGCTCGTGCCCCATTCGGCCGCGATCCACCCGCGGCGCTCGAGCCGGTGCAGGGCGGGGTAGAGGGAGCCCTGCGGTACCGCGAGCGTGGCGCGCGATACCTGGTGCAGCCGCTCCGAGATGGCCCATCCGTGCTGCGGCCCCAGCGAGAGGGCCTTGAGGATGAGCAGGTCGAGCGTGCCCTGCGGCAGGTCGAGTCGTTCGTCGGTCATGAGCGCGTGGTGTGGGTACCCTTGTGCTTCTACAGGAGAGTACGACGTTTCCTGTAGAAGTGCAAGGGATGCGGCTCGGGGGGGCCGCTGCGGTACTCGACGGGGAAGTCCTGGCCTCCTCGCGCTCCACACGTAGGGGTCGATGGGCGTAAAGCCTGATTATGGTCTCCTCGGAGACCCCGATGGGTGTGCCGTTCACAAGGAGTCGGTTGTCGTTTCCGCGAAAGTCCGCATCTGTTCGTCCGCGCAAGTCCGAGGAGACCATGATCAGCTGTTACGCCAATCGACCCCTACGTGTGGAGCGCAACCACGCCAACAGCATCACGAGTCCTCCCGGCGAGGTATCCCGTTCCGCTACAAGACCCTTACGTATGAAGTGCCCCAATCGAGGGAAGCCGCCGAACGATCCGGCAACCGTTCGCGTAGCACTGGTGTCAGAGAGACTGCCACCCCGACCCGCGACATGGCCGACCCGACCGAACTCACTGAGCTGCAGTTGATGATCCTCGGCGTCCTCTGGGAATCCGACGGCGCCTCCGTCAACGAAGTGCACGCCGCCGTCTCCACGCGCGAGTCCGCCTCCCGCAAGACCATCGGCACCCTGCTGCAGCGCCTCGAGCAGCGCGGCTTCGTGACGCACGCGGTGGAGGGGCGCGCCAACCTCTACCGCGCCGCCGTGCCCAGGCGCGACACCATCGTCTCGCGCGTCACCAGCATGCTCAGGGCGATCGTCCGCGACACGCCGGTACCAGCCAGCGCGGCATTCGTGGATCGCGCCGAGGTGCGTGACGGCGACGTCCAGCAGCTCATGGTGCTCCTCAAGCGCGTGGAAGAGGACGTGCGCGGCTCATGACCCGCTCGATCGCCGACTGGCTGCTCACCTGGTGGCTCCACTCGGCGCTCATGACGGGCCTCGCCCTGCTGGTCGCCACGCGCGTGCGCGGCGCCGCCGAGCGCGACGTCACCTGGAAGGTGGCACTCCTGCTCCCGCTGCTCACGTCGGGACTCGTCGCGTTCGCACCGGCCACCCCAACGGCGACGCTCGGCATCGCGGCGGCCGTTCGCCCACTCGTGCCCGACCGCTGGAATCGCCTGAGCGTGGACGAGCGCGTGATCCGCACGCCCACCGGCGTGATACGCAGCACGATCGAGCGCGACCCGCTCGCCAGCGGCACCAGCGCGGCGCTCGTGGTCGCGGCGATGCTCGGCGCGATGATCGGCCTCGCGGGCTTCACGCGCCGCGCACTCGCGCTGCACCGCCTGCGGGCCACGCGCCACGCGCCCTCCGGCAGCGTGCCCGTGCTCACCGGCATCACCATCACCGAGAGCGATGCGCTCCACTCGCCGGTGGCGCTCACGGGCCGCGAGATCTGCGTCACGCCGCTCTGCTTCACGCTGCCCGAGCGCGAGCAGCGCGCGCTCTTCGCGCACGAGCTGGCGCACCTCGAGCGTCGCGACCCCGAATGGTTCATGGCGCTCGACCTGCTCACGTCGCTGCTGCTCGTGCAACCGCTCAGCGCAGTAGTCCTGCGACGCCTGCGTCGCGACGCCGAGTTCGTCTGCGATGAGGAGGCCGTGCGCCGCACCGGCGACCCCGCCTCGCTGCTGTCGTCCATCATCGCCTTCGCCGGCGCGCCGCGCGATGCGCGCCTCGATGCGCTCGCGGCCTACACCACGTCGCCGATCGTCGAGCGCGGCGCGCGCATCGCCGCCATGGCGCGCGGCGCGCCCCCGCGACGGATGATGCTCGCCGTCGTGTGTGCGCTGTTGCTCGGCGCCGCTGTCCCGCTCGCTGCTCCGGCGCTCATGGTGCGCGCGTCCCGCACGGCAGTGAGCGAAGTGATGCGCGATGGCGTTCGCGTCGAGGTGGACTCCCAGGTCCTGGTTCGCGCACCCGCTCGCCTCCGCTAATCGCGACTCGGCCCGCCGCACCGCGGCCTGGCCTCGCCCCATCCCGCAAGGTGACGGGCTCGCCACATCTTCTGGTTTATCTCATCGGCATCCTCGCATGCCGATGATCGCCGGCTGCTGAACGGCTCGCCCCATCATGACGCGTCTCGCATGGCACCCCTGGTCGCGCACTCCGCGGCCCCCTGCGATCGCCGAGTGTGGTGCGCCGCGCTGCAGTCGCAGGTGCAGTGCCTCCCAGGTGAATCGTGTGATGCTGCAGACACTTTCATCCCAGGGGGAACAGCATGAGGATCTCCGGATGGTCCATCCGGCTCGGCGGCGCGATGGCAGTGCTCATCGCCTCGGCACAGGCCCGCGCGCAGGGGCAGGCAGCGGTCATCACCGGCAAGGTGACCGGTGAGCAGGACCGCCCGCTCGGCGGCGCCAACGTCTACATCTCCGAACTGAACGCCGGCGCGAACACGCGCGTGGACGGCACGTACAGCCTCACCGTGGCCGCGGGCCGTGCGAATGGCCAGGGCGTGGTGCTTCGCGTGCGCTTCCTCGGGCACACGCCGATCTCGCGGCAGGTCACGCTCGCCGGCGGCACGCAGGTCCAGGACTTCAAGCTCCTTCCCGACCCGGTCAAGCTGAGTGAAGTGGTCGTCACCGGCACCGCCGACGCGATCGAGAAGAAGAAGCTCGCGTTCTCGGTGGGCACCGTGTCCGCCGACCAGCTGAAGGACGTGCCCGCCACGAGCGCGCTCGGCGGCATCACCGGCAAGGTGGCCGGGGCGCGCGTGCTGCAGTCGGGAGGTGATCCCGGCGCGGCGCCGGTGATTCGCCTGCGCTCCAGCACGAGCATCACCGGGCTGCAGGACCCGCTCATTATCATCGACGGCACCATCACGCGCGCGAGCCTGGCCGACATCAACTCCGAGGACATCGAGCGCATCGAGGTCATCAAGGGGGCAGCGGCCAGCTCGCTCTACGGGTCCGACGCAGCCAACGGCGTGGTGCAGCTCTTCACGAAGCGCGGCGCCAACCAGGCCGAGGGCCAGCAGGTGGTCACCTTCCGCTCGGAGGCGGGCGCGAACTTCCAGACGAAGTTCCAGCCGCAGTCGGGCGCTCACGCCTGGCAGGTGGACGCGAGTGGCAACTACGTGCGCACGAACTGTGGCGCGGCCAACCCCGCTACGTGCCCGCGCCAGGCGGAGTCGAACGGCATCGCCGACAACGCCTATCTCAATCCGCATAATCACTTGAAGGAGGTCATCCAGCCCGGGCAGTTCTGGACGAGCTACCTCTCCATTGGGCAGAAGGTGGGCGCCACCAACTACAACGCCTCGTTCCAGCACAACCGCAACGAGGGGATCATCAAGGAGCTCAAGGGCTTCACGCGCGAGAACATGCGCATCAACGTGGATCGCGGCGTGAACGACAAGCTCGACCTGTCGCTCGGCACCTTCTTCGGCAAGTCGAACAACCAGGGCACCATCGACGGGCCGCTCGGTCCGTTTTTCGCAGTCACGTTCGTGGAACCCGATGTCGACCTGTTCGCGAAGAATCCTGACGGATCGCCCTACGCGGCGCAGATCCCGAATCGCATCTCGAACAACGCCATCAACCCGCTCTACTTCCTGCACAACCAGAAGAACACCACCGACCGCTCGCGCTTCACCGGCACCGGCAAGCTGCGCTATCGCCTGGCCGACTGGCTCACCGCGGAGGGGAACTACAACTACGACCAGGAGAACCAGGGGATCAAGCAGCTCACCCCCCGCGGATTCCTCGACGCGACTGGCGTGCCGGGCGACGGCAACCTCACGCAGCAGTCGGTGAACGGGCGCACCATCAACACCGGCGCCACGCTGATGGCGATCCGCAGCTACAGGAACTGGTTCACGAACACCACGAAGGCTGCGTACATCTTCGAGAGCCAGTACAACAACCAGGTGACGACGGCCACGGGGAGCCTCACCGTGCCGGGCACGCCGGAGTTCTCGGCGGGCGAGCAGAGCCAGCTGACGGCCGGCTCGCAGACCATCACCATTCGCAACCGCAACACGTTCCTCATCTCGACCTTCGACATCCGCGACAAGTTCATCGTGGATGGGCTGGTGCGTCGCGACGAGAGCTCGCTGTTCGGCAAGGACAATCGCGCCGCGAACTACTATCGTGCGTCGGCGGCGTACCGCGTCTCGCAGGACTTCACCCTGCCCGGCGTGGACGAGTTCCGCCTCCGCGCCTCGCGCGGCACGGCCGGCCTGCGCCCGGTGTTCGACGCGCAGTACGAGTCGTTCGCCATCCTTGGCGGCTCGCCGACCAAGGTGAACCTCGGCAATCGCAACCTCAAGCCGGCGCATTCTACGGAGACCGAAGCCGGCTTCAACCTGGACTTCCTGTCGCGCTATTCGCTGGAGTACACGTACTCGCAGAAGGCGACCACCGACCAGATCATCCAGGTGCCGCTCTCCGCCGCGACTGGTTACCAGACGCAGTGGCAGAACGCCGGCTCGCTCGAGGGCAAGACGCATGAGGTCGCGCTCGGCGCGCTCATCGCGACCAGCCCGACCTTCTCGTGGCGCGCGAACGTGACGGGCGACCGCACGCGCCAGCGCATCACGGCGCTGTCGGTCGCGCCCTTCCTCACGGGCCCCACCTTCCCGGGCGCCACCGCGCAGGTGCAGATGTTCCGCATGGCGGCGGGCCAGCCGTTCGGCGTGATGTACGGCGACAAGTGGGTCCGCAACGTGGACCAGCTCTACGACGATCCGGCCAAGAAGGCCGCGTCGGGCGCCGGCCAGGCGTGGAACCGCGATTCCGTGCTCGTGAACGAGGAGGGGTTCGTGGTGCGCAAGAGCTCGTGGCGCACCGTCTCCGAGGCCGCGATCAAGTACGTGAACTCCGAGGGCAAGACCAAGGTGCAGATCGGGGACGTGAACCCCGACTTCAACCTGTCCCTCAACAACAACATGCAGTTCCACGGCCTCGCGCTGAACACGGTGTTCGACTGGTCGAAGGGCGGGAACATCTACAACGCCACGCGCCAGTGGCCCTTCTTCGAGAATCGCGACTGGGTCTATGACCAGCGCGCGAAGCCGGCGGCCGAGCGGAAGTCGCAGCAGTACTACAACACCTTCTACAACGGGCTCGACGCGAATGACTACTTCGTGGAGAGCGGCAGCTACGTGAAGCTGAAGGAGCTGTCGGTGAACTACACCGTGCCGGTGAGCCTCGTGAGCCGCCTCAAGTTCGGCGGCGTCTCCAGCGCCCGCATCGGCATCGTGGGCCGCAACATCATGACGTGGACCAAGTACTCCGGGTACGACCCGGAGGTCTCGGGCCTCGGCGGCGATCCGTACACCTTCCGCTTCGACGGCTTCAACTACCCGAACTTCCGCACCTTCACCGCCGTCATCGAGCTCGGATTCTGACCATGAGACTCAGACACATCATTGCCGCCGCCGCCGGGCTCTCGCTCGCGGCGTGCGACACCCTGGACGTGCAGAACCCCAACGCCCCGGATGCGGGGCGCGCCCTCGCCGACCCGAGTGGCGTGCAGGCCGTGGCGGGCGGCACCCTCCGTTCGTGGTTCAACACCACGCAGGGAATGGAAGCCGCCGGCGTGCTCACCGTGATGGCCGACAGCTACACGGCGAGCTGGAACAACTACAACATGCGCCTCTACTCGTCCGGGGGGATCGGCGATCCCTCGGGCGCGAAGCGCGGCGGATGGGAGAACGATCCCGCCTCCGCGGCGCGCACCTCCATCGAGTGGTACTGGTATGGCTACTACGCCGCGCTGTCGTCGGCGAACGACGCGCTGCGGGCGATCCGCAAGGGCAACGTGGTGATCGGCGACGCGGCCAACACGAAGATGGTGGAGACCATCGGCGTGCTGGCGCAGGGGATGATGCTCTCGTCGCTCGCCACGAACTACGACCAGGGCTTCATCGTGGACGAGAGTACCGACCTCACCACGCTCAAGTTCTCGACGCGCGCGCAGATGCGCGATGCGGCGCTCGCGAAGCTGGCGGAGGCGGCCACCCTGGCCAAGGCGAATGCGTTCTCGACGCCGGCGTCGTGGACGAATGGCACGAGCTACACGAACGTCGAGATCGCGAAGCTGGCCAACACGTTCGCGGCGCGCACCATCGCGTACTACCCGCGCAACGGCGTCGAGAACACCGCGGCCGACTGGGCGAAGGTGGCCACGCTCGCCGCCGACGGCATCAGCAACGGTGGACGGGACTTCCAGTTCACCGGCGACGGATGCGTCAACTTCTGCGACAACCTCAAGGCCTGGGGCGACGACATCACGACCGAGCGCGTCGACACTCGCGTCACGCACCTGATCGACCCGGTCACGCAGAAGCACCCATGGCCCGATCCCACCGGCAACCCGAAGCCGAATTCCGCCGACAAGCGGATGGGCAACGGCGACAACGGCACCGACTTCCGCTGGAACTCCGACCAGATCTTCCGGCCGGCGCGCGGCCAGTATCACCAGAGCGAGATCGGGCACGTGCGCTACGAGTACGCCACGCCCAGCGATCCCGCGGGAACGGGCGGCGGCTATGGCGTGGTGCCGGTGATCAGCAAGGCCGAGAACGACCTGCTGTGGGCGGAGGGGCTGATCCGCACGAACGGCAACCTCACGACCGCCGCGAACCTGATCAACAACACGCGCGTGGGTCGCGGTGGCCTGCCGCCGGCGACGGCAGCCGACGGCGCGGCCGGCCTGCTCACCAAGCTGCAGTACGAGCAGGAAGTGGAGGAGCTGGGGCTCGGACCGCAGCCCTACTACAACCGTCGGCGCATCGACGGACTGCAGGAGCAAACGCCGCGACAGATGCCGGTTCCCGCCAAGGAGCTGGGCGTGCTGCAGAAGGAGCTCTACACCTTCGGCGGAGCGGCAAACCCGACGGGCATGAACCGGGTGGCGGGCGGCTCAGCGTCGACCGTCAGCACGATCTTCGACGACATGTGGAGCAGGCGGGATCGGAGCCATACGCGCCGGTAGGGCACTCCTGTCCTGATTGAGGAGGCTCCCCTCGGCAATGCCGGGGGGAGCTTCTTCATGGCGGCAAGCCAACTGCAAAAACTTTAGCCGCGGACGAGCGCGGACGAGCGCGAAGAACTGCAGGGAATCCTGCTTCGTCCTGCCTCGTCCGCGCTCGTCCGCGGCAAAGGCTGTTCGGCCCTGGCGCACCGACAGCAGGGAGGCATGACAACCAAAGGCCCGCTTCGTCACTCCGAGCGCAGCGACTCCGCCGGATCGATGCGCGTGGCCCGGCGCGCCGGCACCCACGCGCTCAACAGTACCGTGGCGAGCATCGCGAGTCCCGTCGCCGCGAAGATCAACGGGTTGTAGAGGTCGCCAGGCCACGCGAACGCATCGAGCAGCTGCACCCCGTACTTCGACGCCATCAACCCGAACGCGATGCCTCCGAGCGCCACCACAACGCTTTCGCGCAGGATGGCGTGGAGGATATGTGCCGCATCGGCCCCCAGCGCGAGCCGCACCCCCATCTCGCGCCGCCGCTCCGCGACCGAGTGCGCAACGACTCCATAGACGCCGAACGCCGCCAGCCCGACACCCATGACGCCGAACAGCGAGAATAGCCAGGCGACAAAGCGAAGGCTCGCCCGGGCGGACGAGTAGCCGAAGTAATTGTCCGCCGTCTGCACGTACTGCACGCGGACGTCTCCGGACCCGCGCATGCCGTTCCGGATGTCGACGGGCAGGCGCGTCGCGTCACCCGACGCTGCGCGCGCAGTGAACCGGAAGCCGATGCTGCCCTTCCCGTAGGTCGAGGAATCCTTTTGGGACGGCAGGTAGTAGATGCCGCCAAGCCTCCGGCTGCGACCCGCCTGCGGAGAGAACCCCTGCGAGTTGAAGCGCGGGTCCTCGCCGACGACTCCGATCACCCGCAGGTAGGGAGCATTCGTCCGCCCCGCCCCGAGCTTCACCTGTTGCCCCACCGGGTTCGCGCTCCCCCACAGTTCCTGCGCGGTGGGCTTGTCGACGATGATCAGCCCCTCGTCCTGCTCACCGGCGGCGAAGTCCCGCCCCATCAGGATCGGATAGCCAAACACCTTCATGTAGGAGGACGTCACGACGTTCACCCCGTAGCTGCGTTGCTCGTACTCATGCGTGCCCGTGCCGTCGGTGTACGTGAGCGTGCCCTCCTGCAGTCCCTTGTACGTGCTCACCGTCCCCTGCGACACCCCGTCGACATGCGCCAGCCGGTCGGCGAGCATCTGCAGCACCGCGCCGGTCGCGACCTTCCGCCCCGAGTCGCCGTGGTAGTTGATGTACCCGATCGCGATCGGCTTCGGGTCGAACCCCATGCCGATCCCGCTGACGATGAGCGCCGACCTCACCGTGACCGTCGCGCTGCTCAGCAGTGCCAGCGCCAGGCCGATCTCGAACGCCACGAGAATGCCGTACCGGCGGCGGTTGCGATGCGTCGCCCCGGTGCCGTGCCCGCTCTTGATCAGCTCCGCCGGATCGAGTCTCGACACCGTGAGCGCCGGCAACAGGCCGATCAGCACGATGCAGAGCGATGTCGCGCCGAGCGCGGCAAGCAACACGCGCCAGCTCCACTGCGGCTCCACGATCATCTCACCGATCGCCTTCGGGATTGATGCGCGAAGCGCATGCGCACCCCAGTACGTCAGCACCAGTCCGAGCGCGAGTCCCGCGGCGCCGAGGAGGGCGCTCTCGAGGAGGAGGAGTTTCACGAGCCGGCCGCGCGTTGCGCCGAGCGCCGACCGGAGCGCAAGCTCACGACGGCGTCCGATGCCCCGGGCAAGCTGGATGTTGGCGAGATTGGCGCAGGCGACGAGCAGCACCGAGAACACCGAGAAGATCATCGCCTGGTGGAAGCCCTTGAGCTGGAATTGCGGCTTCGCGGCCGCAATGAAGCGGAAGGCGATCTCGCCCGGCGCGTAGCCGCCGTCCTGGTCGAGGTGCGTGGCGACCGCCGCAAGCTCCGACTCTGCCTGCTGGCGCGTGACGCCGGGCTTCAGCCGCACCAGCCGGACGAACATTGCGCGGGGATATATTCCCCGCCCCAACATCCAGACGTCCGGTGGCCGCTCGCCCGGAAATTTTGCGTAGTCGGAAACGACGCCGATGATGACGTGCGGCTCCTTGTTGAGGAGGACCGTTTGTCCGACCGCCTTCGACGGGTCGAGGAACAACTCCCGCGCCATCGATTCGCGAATGACGACCGCGATCTCGCTGAGCGAATCGCTCGGCAGGAACAGGCGCCCGAATCGCGGCCTTGCTCCGATGAAGTCGAAATAGTTCGGGGAGACGAGCGCCTCGTCCGCCTCACGCGTGACCGAACCGAACTCCACGAGCTGGCGTGTTCCGAATCCGCTCAGGTAGGTCGTGGAGGCGTAGGCGCTTCGCAATCCTTCCGACACCGCTCGCGCCCTGCTCGCGTCGTCCACCTTCCAGCGATAGTCGCCGAACATCTTCACCCACCAGATCTCCTCGGGGCGCACCATGTCCAGCCTGGGATGGAGCATCGCGTCGAGCATGCTGTACATGGTCGTGTTCAACGCGATTGCCAGCGCGAGCGACAGGACGACCACGCTCGTGAAGGCGGGCTGCTTCCTGAGGCTTCGGGCAGCGACTGTGACGCTCGACAGGTTGCTCTCACTGTATTAGTTGACCCATACAGTGCGCGGGCGAGGCGTTGGTGTCAACAGCCAACTGCAACGGCATTCAGCCGCGGACGACCGCGGACGAGCGCGAAGAACTGCAGGGAATACTGCTTTCTCCTGCCTCGTCCGCGCTCGTCCGCGGCAAAGGCTTTTCGGCCCTGGCGCGCCGATCGCGGACTGTCTGTGGGCCGCGCACTCCACCAGATTCATGGGGTAGAACCCGGCACCGGTAATCACCCAGGACTCACCCCGATGACCCTGAACTTTTCGCGCGCTGCCTCCGTCGCAGTCCTGTTGGCAGCCGCGGCCACGGCAGCCCGCGCCCAGGACCGCCTCAAGACCATGCCGGGCTACGCGCGCTACGAGACCATGTCGCCGCAGATCCCGACCTCGGTGCGCCTCGCGCCGCAGTTCTTCACCTGGGCGCCCGACGGCAAGTCCTTCGACTACGGCTTCGCCGGCAAGCGCTGGCGCTTCGACGTCGCCAGCCGCGCCGCGCTCGAGGCGCCGCCCCTCACCGCCGCCCAGCAGCGCGGCCGGAACCCGGATCGCGGCCGCCAGTTCGACGTCGCGCTCTCGCCCGACAGCACGCAGCGCGCCTTCTATCGTGACCGCAACCTCTGGATCTCGAAGGCCGACGGCACCGGCGAATACGCCGTGACCACGGAAGGCAGCCTCGCGAAGCGGACCAAGTTCGGAACGGGCAGCTGGGTCTACGGTGAGGAGCTCGCGCAGGTCACCGCCATGTGGTGGTCGCCCGACGGGAAGAAGATCGCCTACTACGGCTTCGACGAGAGCCCCGTGCCCGACTACTACCTGCAGATGGAGCAGACCAAGCTGCAGAGCTCCATCGACACCGAGGCCTACCCCAAGGCCGGCGTGAACAACCCGATCGTCACGCTCTACGTCTACGACGTGGCGACGAAGACCCGCAAGGAGATGGACGTCCGCGACGGCAAGCCGTTCTCGAACGACGTCGTGGGGCATTACGTCTATCACGTGGCGTGGACCGCCGACGGCAGCGAGATCACCTTCAATCGCACCAACCGCCGCCAGAACATCATGGAAGTCACGGGGTGCAACCCCACCTCCGGTGCCTGCCATGCGATCGTGCGCGAGGAGTGGCCCACCGGCTGGGTGGAGAACACCCCCGAGCTCAAGTTCCTGGCCGATGGCAAGCGCTTCATCTTCGCCTCGGAGCGCACCGGCTTCCGCAACTACTATCTCTACGACCTGGGCGGCAAGCTCCTCACCGCGCTCACCACGCATCCGTACGAGGTCACGGGCATCGTGCGCGTGGACGAGAAGCTCGGTGTCGTGTACTACACGGCGCGGAGCGGCGACAACCACATGAAGATCCAGCTCCACCGCGTGGGGCTCAACGGCAAGGGCGACGCGCGCATCACCGACCCCGCGCTCAACCACGGCATCACGATGTCGCCCGATGGCGCGTGGTTCGTGGACGTCGCGCAGTCGCACGACATCCCGCCCTCGGCGGTGCTTCGCGACAGCCGCGGCAACCTCGTGGCGCCGATCGCTGACAGCGACATCTCCAAGTTCCAGCAGCTCGGCCTCCAGAAGGTGGAGCTCTTCACCTACAAGGCCGCCGATGGCGTGAGCGAGCTGCACGGCATGCTGCACAAGCCGAGCAACTTCGACCCGAAGAAGAAGTACCCCGTGCTGGTGACCGTGTACGCCGGGCCGGAGACGAATGGCGCCACGGAGCGCTTCACCACGCCACACCCGTACACGGAGCTCGGCTTCATCGTGCTCTCGCTGGACTCGCGCAGCGCCGCCGGCCATGGCAAGCGAGCGCTCGACGCGCTCTACCTGCACCTGGGCACGGTCGAGATCGACGACCAGGCCGCGGGCGTGAAGTCACTCTGGAACCGGCCCTACATCGACCAGTCGCGCGTCGGCATCTTCGGCACGAGTTACGGCGGCTACGCGTCGGTCATGTCGCTGCTGCGCCATCCCGAGGTGTTCTCGGTGGCGAGCTCGATGTCGCCCGTGACCGACTGGCGCAACTACGACACGATCTACACCGAGCGGTACATGTGGATTCCGCAGGAGAACAAGGCCGGCTACGACACCGGCTCGGCCATGACGTATGCGGCGGACCTCAAGGGCCGGCTGATGCTGTATTACGGCACCGCCGACAACAACGTGCACCCCAACAACATGATGCAGCTCGTGAGCGCGCTGCAGGGCGCGCGAAAGAGCTTCGACCTGCAGGTGGGTCCCGACCGCGGCCACTCGGCGATGAACGGCGACCGGATGATGGAGTTCTTCATCGAGAACCTGGTCATGCGGAATAGTGCGGTGATGACGCCGTAGCGCCGGACGGCAGGCCCGCAGGCCCGCGGGCCCGCGGGCTCGAGCAGTGACAAGGAAGGCGGGCGCCTGCGGGCGCCCGCCTTTGTCATTGGTATGAAGTTGACTTGTTCAGCGGCGTGGCCTTCATGCCGATACCGAGGGCGGGGTTGCCTGAAGCCTGACGCCAGATGCTCGAGCACTGACAAGGTACGCGGCGGCCTTCGGCCACCGCCTTGTCATGTGTTCAAGGTTGATAGCGGCCGACCGGCCGCCGTTCGCTGCAGGAACCCGTCACTGGCGGCATCGCGCTGTCGCATCGGGGCCGCCAGACATACGGTTGCAACATGACAATCCTCCGCTCAGTCGCGCGCCTCGCGCTCGTTAGCTGCTGCAGCGCCACGGCGCTGCTCGCCCAGCACCCGCCCGCCGACCTGCGTCCCGCCCTGCTCGTCAGCGCGGACTGGCTCGCCCAGCACGTGAACGATCCCGATCTCGTGCTGCTGCACGTGGGCGACTCCGCGCAGTTCGCCGCGCACCACATTCCCGGCGCGCACCTGGTGACGCAGGGGGACCTCGCGCTCCGCAAGGGACCGACGGGCAACGACCTCGAGATGCCCTCCGCGGACTCGCTCCGCCAGGCGCTCGAGGCGATCGGCATCTCGGACAAGTCGCGCGTGATCGTGTACTTCGCGCAGGCGTGGGTGTCTCCTTCCACGCGCGTGCTCTTCACGCTCGACCACGCCGGGCTGGGAGCCAACGCGTCGCTGCTCGACGGCGGCATCGAGGCGTGGACCCGGGGTGGCCATGCGACGACGGACGTGCTTGCTCCGCCTCGCGCTCGTGGTCACGTCTCGCCACTGCACCTGCGACCGACCATCGTTGACGCCGCCTTCGTGCGCGATCGTTCGACGGGCCCGGGATACTCACTCGTGGATGCGCGGGACACCGTGTTCTATACTGGCGCACGGCCGAGCGGGGGAGTGAACCGAGACGTGGCCGGTCACATTCCGGGCGCGAAGAGCCTGACCTTCCACGCCGTGTACGACTCGACCAATGCGCTCCGCCCGCGCAACGAACTCGAGGCGCTGTTCACCAAGGCCGGAGTCGCTCCGAACGACACGGTGGTGGCGTACTGCCACATCGGGCAACAGGCGACCGCGTTGATCTATGCCGCGCGCGTACTGGGGCACCCAGTGCTGCTCTATGATGGATCGTTCACGGAGTGGTCGCTGCTGGGGGCGGGGTATCCGGTGGTGAAGCCGTAGGGAACTGCCGAAACATCGAACACATGACGAAGCGGCGGCCGGAGGCCGCCGCACACCTTGTCAGTGCTCGAGCTTCTGGCTTCAGGCAACTGGCAAGCCTGCCCTCGGTATCGGTGTGCGCGCCACGCCCTCGAACATGTGAACGAGCAACCAATGACACAGGCGGGCGCCCGCAGGCGCCCGCCTTCCTCGTCACTGCTCGAGCCTACCGGCCTACGGGCCTACCGGCCTGCAGTGCCGTCGTTCACTTCCCCCGACTGATCGACCACACGTACGCCGCAATCGACGCAATCGCCGGATCCGCCAGGTCCGTGCCCCCTCTCGGCCTCATCCCGAACGGATGCGACGGATCCTTGATCTCCGCCTTCGACACGCCGTTCGTGATCACCCGCACGATGTCGCGGTACTCGCCGCTCGACTGAAGCCACTTGCCACTCACCAGGCTCGGCGCATTCGCCGCGCCCGTGCCATCCAGGCCATGGCAGCGCTTGCAGCTCGCGCCGTTGAACGCCGTGTGGCCCTCGTCGATCGACGCCTGCGTCACGCCCGCCGGCATCGCCGGCGCAGCCGCAACAGCCGCGCTTGCAGCGGGAGAAGGCGAGCCAGTCGACACGGCCCTCTGGCACGCCGCAACCAGCACGACGACGGAACACGATGCTGCGAACACGCGACGGGCACTCGACATGGACATCCTCACAATAGGGTCACCCTCAAATTGCATCACGCGTCAACTATTGCGGAAGGGACGCGATCACCTGCGCCGCCGTCACGCCCTCAGCCTCCGCCTGGAAGTTCACCACCACCCGATGCCCCAGCACCGGCTGGATCATCGCCCGCACGTCCTCGAGGTCCGGCATCGGCCGGCCATCCATCGCCGCCCGCGCCTTGGCGCCCAGGATCAGGTACTGGCTCGCGCGCGGGCCCGCGCCCCAGCTCACGTACTTCTTGACCATCGCCGTCGCCTCGTCGCCCGTGGGACGCGTGGCCCGCGCCAGCTTCACCGCCGCGCTCACCACGCTCGGCGGTGCCGGCAGCCGCCGCACCAGGTGCTGCAGGTCGCGCAGCTGCGCCGCCGTCAGCACCGACGTGATCTGCACCTCGTCATCGCTGGTGGTCGTGGCCACGATCCGCTCCTCTTCCTCGCGCGTGGGATAGCCCACGGTGAGCTGGAACATGAATCGGTCGAGCTGCGCCTCGGGCAGGGGATACGTCCCCTCCTGCTCGATGGGGTTCTGCGTGGCGAGCACGAAGAACGGCTCGGGGAGGCGATGCGTGTGT
This sequence comes from Gemmatimonadota bacterium, assembly GCA_028287305.1. GTDB lineage: Bacteria > Gemmatimonadota > Gemmatimonadetes > Gemmatimonadales > Gemmatimonadaceae > JAQBPX01. The sequence continues at coordinate 218,384 of JAQBPX010000038.1, read as the reverse complement.
CCCGCCGCCGTCACCGCATGCTCCTGCATGGCCTGCAGCAGCGCCGCCTGCGTCTTGGGTGGCGCGCGGTTGATCTCGTCCGCCAGCACCACGTTCCCGAAGATCGGGCCCTTCGCGAACTTGAACACCCGGCGCCCGGTTGCGTGATCCTCCTCCAGCAGCTCGGTGCCCGTGATGTCGCTCGGCATCAGGTCGGGAGTGAACTGCACGCGGCTGAACTCGAGGTCGAGTGCCTGCGCCACCGTCTGCACCAGCAGCGTCTTCGCGAGTCCCGGCACGCCCACCAGCAGTGCATGCCCGCCCGCGAGCAGCGCCGCCACGAGGTCGTCCACGATCTGGTGCTGCCCGATGATCCGTCTGCCAATCTGCGCGACGAGCGCCTTGCGGGCCTCAGCAAGCTGCTCGAGGAGGGTGATGTCATCCATTAGGCCGGAAGGTGGGCCCGCGCGCAGGCGCAGACAAGCGCGCGCGTGTTCGGATCTGGCGAGGGGCCTTGCGGGTTTTGTTCGGTACCCGCATCTTCGCCTATCACCCCAACCGGAACGCGACATGCCCGACTTCCCGAAGGTCAAGCAGCTCACTCCCGTCCTCATCGTGGATGCAGTGGAGCCGTGCGTCGCGTTCTGGGTGGAGAAGCTCGGATTCGAGATGACCAACTCCGTGCCTGCCCATGACGGAACCCTCGTCTTCGCGATCGTCGCACGCGACGGCATCGAGGTGATGTACCAGACGCGCCGCAGCGTGGCCGCCGAGAGTCCCGCCATCGCGCCGGAGCTCACCGGCCACTCCACGTCGCTCTTCCTCCAGGTGGAGAGCATCGACGACATCGAGCGCGCCATCGCCGGCGCGCCGGTCTTCAAGGCGCGACACAAGACGTTCTACGGCAGCGAGGAGCTTTACGTGCGCGAGCCCGGCGGTAACCTCGTAGGCTTCGCGCAGTTCTAGGCCGATCCCGCGCATGCAGTGTCATGCGCGCCAGAGCTCAACTGCCTTATGCCACGGGTTTCACTGACGCCGCTTCGCGGCGTGACACGGATCTAGTGGCAATCAAAGGCATTTCCCGGCCGTGCCAAAGGATGCTTGTACTGAGGATGAAGCAGTGTCGCGCGCGCAGCGCGCCAGTGAAATCCGTGGCGAAAAGCCGTTGCTGTTGAGGTAGTTCCAGTGCGTCTCGCGCTCGGCGAGTTTATCGACCCCTGACATTCGGCTCGCCGCGCGCTGCTAGCCTCAACAGGTGTCAGCCAAGCAGCGCGAACGCGCGAACCGGAAAGGTCCCCATGCCGCGCACCGCCACCGGCGCCGCGAAGAAGCGCGCGCCAGTCTCGGGCAGCGCGCCCAGGTTGCACATGTGCTCCACGATCGGCACGTCGGCGCCCAGCAGCGTGGTGTGCGCGGGGCGCGACAAGTCGGCGAGCGAGTCCACGTTCAGCGAATCGGTGCCCACCAGCGCGGCGCCGCGCTGCACCAGGTGGCGGCACGCACGCTCCGTCAGGAACGGATTGCCCGACAGGTAGCGTTCCGTGCCCCAGTGCGCATCCCATCCGGTGTGCACGAGCACGGCCTTGCCGCGAACGTCGAGGTCCGAGAACGCGGTCGCGTCGATCGCGCCGTCGCCGCGAATGCGTACCACCAGGCACTCCATGTCCACCAGCGACTGCAACTGCAGCCCTGCGACGTCGGCGCCGTGCGCGAACCGGTGGAATGGGCTGTCGATGTAGGTGCCCGTGTTGGCGACCATGTCGATGCGCCCGATGTGGAATTCGGTGCCCTCCGCATAGCGGGTGTGCGACTCCTCGCGGCTGAGGAAGTCGCAGATGTAGGGCGCGGGCAGCCCGGGATGCGTGATCATCCCGGACTCGATCACGTGGCTCAGGTCCACGACGTGTGCTGTCGGCATGCGCCAAAGATATTGTCTTTTGGCCACAACGGCTGAACGTTCCCCCATGCGCTTCCCACGCAACAGCCTCTTCTGGCTCCTCGCCGCCGCACTCGGCGCCACCACGCTCTGGTCGTCGGTGTCGCTGATGCACGACACCACGCAGGCCCGTGAGCTGGTGGTGCAGGTGTCGGCGAGCGTGCTGCATGACGTGGTGATGCTCACGGAGTCGCGCGTCGAGGCGCTGGCGCTCGAGTCGGCGGCCCGCTGCGCCACTCGCGACCTGCGTCGCGCGCCCGGGATGGCCTGCGTGCACTACGACGTACGGGCTGGCACGCTGGATTCCGGCGGCGCGCCGCTGTCGGCCATCCTCAAGGCCGAAGCGGCCCGCAGGCGAGGCGATCGTCCCACGGTTCGACTCGTCACCGATTCATCACTCGGCGAGAACGCAGCGCTCACCGTCGTGCGCCATGACGACGCGGGCACCGCGACCGCCGTCGACGGCATCATCATGCCGCGCGCGCACCTGATGGACGCGCTCTTCCGCGAGGGGCCACTCGCCGCCGCCCTCTTCGACGCGCCACTCTCCCTCGCCCAGCTCGATTCCGGCTCGCTGCGGGTGAGCGACGTACAGGGACGGACGCTCTTCGGCGTCATCCAGCCCTTCAACCGCTTTCGCACGAGCGCGCGAGGCACGGGTGCGCTCGACGGCATCGGCTTCACCGTCGGCCTCTCCGGATGGTCCGTACCCGTCGCGAACCAGGGCCGCGTGCCCCTGCCCACGCTCTGGCACAATGGCATCCTCATCCTCAGCACCATCCTCATGGTGGTGGTCGCGGCCGTCAGCACGCGCCGCGAGCTTCTGCTGGCGCGCGCGCGATCGGACTTCATCGCCGGCGTCTCGCACGACCTGCGCATGCCGCTCGCGCAGGTGCTGCTCGCGGGAGAGACGCTGGCGTTGCAGCGCGAGCGCGACGCGGGGCAGCGCGTGACCCTCGCGAGCTCCATCGTGCGCGAGGCGCGGCGACTCATGGGCCTGGTGGACAACGTCCTGCTCTACTCGCGCACCGGCGCGGTCAAGCTCGAGCCGCAGCGCGACGACGTCTCCCTCGATGCCCTCTTCAGCGATGTCGTCGAGTCAGTGGAGCTCGCGGTGCAGGACGCCGGGCAGCAACTCGCCACCGATGCGTCGCCGGTGCCGGCGGTGATCGGCGACCGCTCGCTCCTCCGGCAGGCGATCGTGAACCTGGTGGACAACGCCGTGAAGTACGGGCCCCGCGGTCAACAGGTGACGCTCTCGGCGTTGCGAACCGACGGCGGCCGCGTGCACATCACCGTGGATGACCACGGGCCCGGCGTTCCCATCGCCGATCGCGCGCGCGTCTTCGCGCCCTACGCGCGGCTCGCGCACGACCAGGTCTCCGAGCGCACCGGCACGGGGCTCGGCCTCGCCGTGGTCCAGCAGGTGGTCACCGCCATGCAGGGACGGGTGTGGCTCGAGGACGCACCGGGCGGCGGGACGCGGGCCGTGATCGAGTTGCCGGAAGGGAAGCCATGAGCCGCATCCTGATCGTCGAGGACAATCGCGACTACGCCGAGACGCTGGGCGCGAACCTCGAGCGCGAGGGGTATGCCGTGACCATTGCGCACGATGGAAAGGAGGGACTCGAGCGCGCGCGCGCCGACCGCCCCGACCTCCTGGTGCTCGACCTCATGCTCCCCGCGCTGGGCGGCTTCACGGTACTGCAGCGCCTGCGCGACGAGGGCATCGCGCTCCCGGTGCTGATCATGACGGCGCGCGGCACCGAGGAGGAGAAGCTTCGCGGGTTCGGGCTCGGCGCCGACGATTACATCGTGAAGCCGTGTGGACTTCGCGAGATCCTCGCGCGCGTCAAGGCGTTGCTGCGTCGCGCTCCTGCTGCGACGCCCGTGAGCAGCGAGACCGGCTTCGGCGACGTGACCGTGGACTTCGCCGCCCGCATCGTGCGGCGCGCGGGAGTGGAGCTCGCGCTGCGTCCCAAGGAGTTCGACCTGCTCGCCGCGCTCCTGCGCCATCGCGGCCGCGTGGTGTCGCGCGGCGAGCTCCTGCGCGAGGTGTGGGGCTACGCCGAGGGCGCCGAGAGCCGAACCGTGGAGACGCACCTCGCGTCGCTGCGACAGCGGCTGGGCGATGATCCCGTGGCGAGCCGCTACATCGTGACCGTGAGGGGCGCGGGCTATCGCTTCGATGGCTGACGCGCGAGGGATGTTTGACGTCCTCTGACAATGGGGAAGCGGGGCGCGGATAACCTTGGTTCATGCGCTTCCTCATCGTTGCCGCCATGCTGTTCAGCCGCATGTCCGACCAGAATCCAGTCGTGGGCCAGTGGCTCGTCAGCTACCAGCGTCCCGTCTTCAACGGGACCGATTCCGCCCACTTCGAGCGCGCCATGGCTCGCGTCACGCTCGAGCAGCGCGGTGACTCCATCGTGGGAAGGTGGCTGCTCGTCTCGCCCTCCGCGCAACCGATGACCGCGCCGCGCGTGCTCTGGGGCGTGGCTCCACATCGCCGCTTCCAGCTCAGCGGGCCGCCGATCGAGGGCAAGCTGATCAACCACCTCTTCGGCAGCACCACCGTCATGCTGGTGCCGGTCTACGACTTCGTGGTGAGCGGCGACTCCATCAGCGGCTCGCTCTACACGCGCAACGACGAGCATGGCGTCAAGAGCCCGCCGATCGCGTTCAGTGGGGTGCGGGAGAAGAAGTAGTGCAGTAATGCACTACTGCACCACTAGCGCACGATGAACTCGACGCGCTTCTCGACGGGGAAGTTGGAGCTCGCCAGCGTCGCCACCGCGGTGTAACGGCCGGGCTTGAGCGTCCCCTTCATCTGCTCGTCGAACTCCACGCTCTCGCCGCCGCCCAGGAGCTTGTTCTGGAATGCCTGCGTGAACATGCGGCTCGTGCCCCAGCGCCACACTTCGCGGCCGATGCTGTCGGTGACCACGATCTCGTGCGTCTGCCCGCTCGGGAACTCGAGCTCCATCTTGCGATCGCCGACATTCGCGACGGCGAGCGTGAAGCGCAGCGCGTTCGACTGCGAGCGCACGTCGAAGTTCGTGCTGAGCTGCGCGTCGCGCGTCGTGCGATGCTTCTTGACCGGCGCTGCGGCGCTCTCGGACGAATGCGAGCGCGGGCCACACGCGAATGCGAGGGCACCAGTGAGCAGCAGCGGGATGGCGAAGCGGGTGTTCATGACGGGGCGGCCGGGGAGGTCGGCGCATGCAGAGTGTGGCGCGGCGTCGCTCACAAATCGTGCACACAGCGAACTTATCAACTAAGCGACGCACAGTCAACTTGAGGCGTCACTGCTCAACTTACGACTGGGATGTGGTTTACGTCACAAGTGGGCCGGCTTCGGCGTATGTTCGGATATCCACATGGACTTTGGGCTTTTGACTTTGGGCTTTGGGCACTGCGGCTGGAAGCGGACTGGTGTGCAGTTGCGCGGGTGCCAGAGTCCAAAGCCCAAAGCCCAAAGCCCTCTCGAGCTTCCTTGTGAAACTATTCACATGCCCCTACATTTCGCGGCTGTGAACGACCAGAATCCGAAGCAGGACACCCCGCCGTTCCAGAAGCATGGCGACAGCGGAAAAAACGCCGGAATGGAGTTCGCCGGCGTCGGTATTCAGTTCGCCGCTTCCATCGTCCTCTTCCTCTACCTGGGGCAGTGGCTCGACCGGAAGCTCGGCACCGCTCCCTGGCTCCTGATCATCGGAGTGTTCCTCGGCGGCGGCCTCGGATTCTGGAGCATGTACCGGAAGCTGATGGACGCGCAGGAGCGTGAAGAGCGCGCCCGGCGCGAAGGGAAGTCCGCTCCGTGAAGGGGATCGGCATCTACGCCGCCCTCTGCGCGGGCGTCGTCCTCATCGGCTCCTGGGCGCTTGGCTTCGTCTACACCTCGGCCGCCGACCAGCGTGCCATCTGGCTCAGCGCCGCCGTGGCGTTCGTGATCCAGGTGCTCGCCTTCTCGCTGGCCAGGCTCATGGCGCGGGCAGGGCAGGGGATCGCGGGATGGGGCATCGGTGCCGTCATCTCGCTCATCACCCTGGTCATCTGGGGCTATGCGTCGCGTGCGCTGGGATTGCCCAGCCAGGCGGCCATGCTCTCGCTCGCGGCGTTCCTGTTCGTCACCGAATTGATCGAACCTCCGCTGCTCAACGCATGACGAATCTTCGCACCACCTCACGCCTCCTCGCGCTCACCGCGATGCTGCTCGCCCTGCCGGCCGCCAGCCGCGCGCAGGAGCCCGCGCCGCAGCCCGTGCACTCGGCGGAGACCACCGCCACGCGGGTCGCCGGCCAGGAGCAGGCGCTGGGAACCGCCGAGGCCGAGCCCGCCGAAGCCTGCGCGAAGCATGATCCCGCCGACATCATCACGCCGCACATCACGGACTCCCACTGCATGGAGATTCCGTGGCTCACGTGGCCCACCATGTCGCACGAGATCGAGCTGCCACGGTGGAAGCCGATCGGACACTTCCGCGGCCAGCCCATCGACATCTCGCCCACCAAGCACGTGGTCATGATGCTGTTCGCCGGCTTCCTCGCCTGCCTGGTGCTCATCTCGGCAGCGCGCTCGTCGCGCCGCACCCATGCCACCGTGGGGCGCTCGACGGGCTTCGCAACCGGCATCGAGAGCATGGTGCTCTTCATCCGCAATGAAGTGGCGGTCAAGAACCTGGGGCATCACGGCGAGGGCTACGCGCCCTTCATCCTCACGCTCTTCTTCTTCATCCTGTTCGCCAACCTGCTTGGCCTGATCCCGTACGGCTCCACGGCTACCGGGAACATCGCAGTCACGGGGACGCTGGCGATCGCGACCATGATCGTGATCGAGGTGGCGGGCATGCGCGCCAACGGCGTCGGCTACCTGAGCACGATCTTCTACTGGAACAAGGACCTCGGCATCGTGATGCGCGTGGTCATGTTCCTGGTCATGTCGCCGGTGGAGCTGGCCGGCAAGCTCTCCAAGCCCTTCGCGCTCGCCATTCGACTGTTCGCGAACATGACGGCGGGCCACATCGTGGTGCTCGCGTTCATCGGCCTCATCTTCACCTTCAAGAGCTACGCGATCGGCATCGCCCCCATGGGGATGGCGGTGGCGATCATGATGCTCGAGATCTTCGTGGCATTCCTGCAGGCGTACATCTTTGCGCTGCTGGCCGCTGTCTTCATTGGCCAGATCAGAGAGTCGCATCATTAGCAGTACCGTCACCGCATTCTCCACGCGGTGACTCGTAGCTGGTCGGGTGACCAGCGAAGTCCGTTGAGCCCCGGGGTTCAGCGACGGACAGCGCGCAAGCGCGGAGCAACACGCAGTTCAACGTTCGACATTCAGGAGCCCGACTCATGATCCACATCACCCCCCTCCTTCAGGCGGTCGCCACCGTGGCGACGGACTCGAAGGGCATGATGGCCGTCGGCGCCGGTCTTGGCGCTGGTCTCGCCGTCATCGGTGCCGGCCTCGGCATCGGCCGCATCGGCGGCCAGGCCGTGGAAGGCATGGCGCGCCAGCCGGAAGCGGCTGGTCGCATCCAGACCGCCGCGCTGATTCTCGCCGCGCTGATCGAGGGCGCCGCGCTGTTCGGCGTCGTCATCGCGTTCCAGATCCAGGGCAAGATCTAAGTCTCAGGCGACTGGCGCCCCCGGGGGCGCCAGATCGCCACCCCCTTTCTCCACCGGTAGACCTCCATGCGCTCTTCGCTGCGCTTCGCGCGTTCCGCGTCATTCCTCGCCCTCGGGCTGCTCGTGGCCACCCCGGCCGCCGCGCACGCCGAGTCCGCCGACCTGCTGTCGCCCAGCTTCGGGCTGATGTTCTGGACGCTGGGCATCTTCCTCGTCCTCTTCTTCATCCTCTCGAAGTTCGCGTTCGGCCCGATCACCGCCGCCGTCGAGGCGCGCGAGAAGGCGCTCGAGGAAGCGATCGAGAACGCCAAGCGCGACCGCGACGAAGCCGCCCGCATCCTGGCCGAGCACAAGGCGGCGCTCGACGCGAGCCGCGACGAGGCCCAGAAGGTCATCGCCGACGCCCGCCTGGCCGGTGAGCGCGTGAAGAACGAGATGATCGAGGCGACTCGCAAGGAACAGCAGGACATGACCGACCGCGCCCGACGCGAGATCGAGAACGAGAAGGTCCGCGCCATCGCCGACCTCCGCCGCGAGGCGGTGGACCTCGCGATCGCCGGCGCCGGCAAGGTGATCGAGAAGAACCTCGACACCGACGCCAACAAGAAGCTCGTCGAGAGCTTCCTCGCCTCCATCGGCACCGGCAAGGCGGGCACGCACTGATGCGCGACGCGACCATCGCCCGCAACTACGCGGAAGCGCTCCTCGAGCTCGCCCGGCAGGCGAAGGACCTGCCCGGCTGGGGGAACATGATGAACGAGGTCGCCGCCGCGGTCGAGAACGACGCGAAGCTCCGCCTCTTCCTCGAGTCGCCCCGCGTGGACGCCGCGAAGAAGAACGAAGTGCTCCGCAAGGCGTACGGCGATCGCGTGCCGCTCACCTTCCTGCGCTTCCTGCAGACGCTCGTCCGCAACCGTCGCCAGATGCTCTTCCCGGCGGTCGCGCAGGCCTACGCCGACCTCGTGGATGAGGCCGAGGGCCGCATGCACGCCGACGTCACCATGTCGAGTGAGCCGAGCGAGTCGGAGCGCGTGAACGTCGCGCAGCAGCTGGGTCGCGCCTTCGGCAAGGAAGTCGTCCCGCACTTCTCGGTGAACCCCGAGATCATGGGTGGAGTCGTGGTTCGCGTTGGTGATACGGTGCTCGACGGCAGCGTCCGCAAGCGCCTGTCCACCCTCCGCAGCAAGATGCTGGGTCGCCGCTAGCAGCCGCAGCTCCCAAAGCCCAAAGCCCAAAGCCCAAAGCCCCCTTACAGAGCCTGTACTTGCCCTGACGCTCGCAGGACCCATATTCCCGACATTGTCTATCTAATCGGGAGTCGCGATGCTCGGCGAGTTCGAACAGGTCGTCATGCTGGGAGTCCTTCGCGTGGGTGACGAGGCCTACGCCGTCACCATCTGGGAGGAGATCCACCGCCAGACCGGGCGCGACGTCGCCCTCGGCGCGATCTACAAGACCCTCTCCCGCCTCGAGGAGAAGGGCCTGCTCCGCTCCCGCCACGGCGAGCCCACCGCCGAGCGGGGCGGGCGGCGCAAGCGCTACTACGCCGTGAGCGCCGCCGGCAAGCGCGCGGTGCAGCAGTCGCTCGCCACCATCACGCGCCTCGCCGCCGGCCTCGAGCTCGGGCTGGACACATGAGCGCCGAACATCGGCCGCCACGCCTCGCCACCTGGCTGCTCGACGCGCTGCTTCCCACCGACGAGCGCGAGCCCGTGGTCGGCGACCTCTCCGAGCTCTTTCATCGCCGGCTCGCGACGAACGGACTGCGCTCGGCGCGCGCCGCATTCTGGCGCGACGCCTTGAGCGCCATCGTCTCGATCCGCGCGAGCGACAGCTCGCCCGCCGCGCGACCCATTCCAGGGGACGGCATGCTCGCGTCATTCCTCGCCGACCTGCGCCACGCGGTGCGCGTCCTCCGTCGCGCTCCCGCGTTCACCATCGTATGCACGCTCACCCTCGGCCTCGCGATCGGCGCCACCGCCGCGATCTACAGCATCGTGGACCCGGTGCTGCTGCGGCCACTCCCGTATCCGTCGCCCGATCGGCTCGCATTCATCTGGGAGCGAAACGACAAGGGCGAGCGCGACCTGCTCGGCTTCCAGACGTACCAGGACCTGTCGCAGGCGCAATCGCTCGAGAGCTCCGCGGTGGCCGGCGAATGGCAGCCTGCACTCACCGGCGAGGGAGCGGCCGAGCGCCTGGATGGCATGCGCGTGTCGGCGGGATTCTTCCACACGCTCGGCGTACCGATGGCCATCGGCCGTGACTTCACCGCGCCGGAGGACCAGCCCGACCTCCCGCGCGTGGTGATCCTCTCTCATGGACTGTGGGCGCGCCGCTACGCGTCTGATCGCTCGATCATCGGGCGACCGATCTCCATCAACGGAACGCCGATGGTCGTCATCGGCGTGCTGCCCGAGTCGTTCGAGAACACCATCTCACCCACCGCGCAGCTCTACCGCGTGCTCGGCTACGGCGCCACGCAGCCCTCGGCGTGCCGCACCTGCCGGCACCTGCGGATGATCGCGCGGCTCAAGCCCGGTATCGAGCCGGTCGTCGCGTCGAAGGAACTCGACCAGCGCTTCTCCCGACTGAAGGCGGCGTATCCCAACGACTACGGCAGCATCGGGACGCTCGTGACGCCGATGAAGGACGAGGTCACGCGCGGCGTGCGACCCGTGTTGCTCTCGGTGCTTGGCGCGGTGGTGCTGGTGCTGCTGATCGCGGTCGCGAACGTGGTGAACCTGCAGCTCGCGCGCTCGGCGCGTCGCGAGGGCGAGTTCGCGATCCGCACCGCGCTGGGGGCGGGACGCCGGAGACTCATCCAGCAGCTGGCGGCCGAGGGCATCGTGCTCGCCGTGATGTCCGGCGTCGCAGGAGTGGCGGTGGCGCTCTGGTCGCTGCCGCTGCTCGTCTCGCGGTTGCCGGACCGGCTACCGCGCCTCGGTGACATCCACGCCCAGTGGTCCACGCTCGCGCTCGCCGCGCTCGTGACTGCGCTGCTCGGCCTGGCGATCGGGCTGGCACCGACACTCCGCAGCGCCGAGAGCACGAACTTCATCGAGCTACGCTCTGGCGCGCGGCTCGCGGGTGGATCGCGCAAGTTCGCGCGACGCGGCATAGTGGTCGGCGAGTTCGCGCTGGCGATGATGCTGCTCGTGGGCGCCGGGCTCGTGGCGCGCAGCCTGTTCGGCCTGCTGTCGGTGGACCCGGGATTCGACGAGTCACACCTGCTCACCATGGAGGTGGACGCCATCGGTGCACGCTACAGCGTGGATGCGCCGGTGCTCGCGTTCCAGGACCAGGTGCTGGCTGCGGTGCAAGCGATTCCCGGCGTGGAGGGTGCAAGCTTCGCGAGCCAGCTGCCGTTGAGCGGCAACGTGGATGGCCAGGGAGTGCGTGCGCAGGACAAGCCGCTCGCCAATCCCGAGCTGGCGCCCAGTGCGGATCGTTACTCAGTGACGGCGGACTACATGCGCACCATGAAGATGCGCATGATCAGCGGCCGGGCTTTTCAGGCGGCGGATAACGCCGATTCCGCCACGAAGGTCGTAGTGGTGAGTGAGACGCTCGCGAAGACCATCTGGGGCGGGGAATCGCCGCTCGGCAAGCAGGTGCAGATGGGAGAGCCGACGCAGCCATGGTACACCGTGGTCGGCGTCGCGCAGGACGTGCGGCATGCGGGACTCGATGACCCGAGCGGGCGTCAGATATACATCCCCATGCGAACCTGGTATCGCGGCGCGGAAAGTGGCGCCTCGCTCGTGTTGCGCACGTCGGGCGACCCCGCGCAGGTGACTACGGCCGTGCGATCGGCGATCACGCGACTCGATCCAGCCGTGCCGATCGTCCACCTGGCGACCATGGAGCAGCTCGTGTCGGCGAGCATCGTGCAGCGACGACTGGCGCTCGTGCTCTTCTCGGCGTTCGCGATCGTCGCGCTGCTGCTGGCGGGAGCCGGGATCTACGGAGTGATCGCAGGGTCCGTCACCGAGCGCACGCGCGAGCTGGGATTGCGGAGCGCGCTTGGTGCGGCGCCGGCGACCATCGTGCGCTCGGTCCTCGCGCAGGGGCTGGTGCTTGCGAGCGCAGGCGTGGTGTTCGGCCTGGTTGGAGCGCTCGCCCTCTCGCGCTTCCTGCAGTCGCTGCTCTTCGGTATCGGACCCAGCGATCCTCCGACGCTGGCGAGCGTCGCGCTGCTGCTCGGCGTGATCGCGACGATCTCCTGCCTGGTGCCGGCGGTGCGGGCGTCGCGAATCGATCCCATGACGGCGCTTCGCAACGACTGACCGCGGCGCGCCGGGTGTCAGTGCACCGACACCCGGCATCCCTGCGGCAGCGCGAACGCCTGCGCGGGCACCGTGCGATCGCCTACGGGACGATAGGCGAACTGTCGCATGGTCGCGCTGTCCACGCGCGCCTGGAGGGAGATGTCGTGCGTTACATCGCCGCGGTAGATGCTGATCCTGCCAGTCGCCATGCCATCGGCGAGTCCCGCGCGCGCGGCCGGTCCGTCGATGCGCACGCCGCGCATGGACTTCGCCTTGAGGGTGGCGTCGATGTCGAAGCCGGGGTCCCAGGGCTGCAGGTCGGCGATGCTCGTGGTGGCGCAGCTGCCGAAGAGGGAAGCGGGAAGCGTCACGCGCCCGCTGTCGATGGTCACCGCGACCTCGCGTCGCGCCGCCTCCGCACCATAGAGGGATTCGAGCGTTCGCCCGATGGTGCTGTCGGTGAGCACGAAGCCCTTCCGGGCTGCAACTTGCAGCGACTGCAACAGCGCCTCGAACCGCCCTGGCGGCGCGAGTGCGGAGAGCCTGAGCGCCAGCAGCTCGCCGCGCAGGTAGGGCTCGCGCTTGATGTCCTGCGTGGTCCAGTATCCGGCGACGATGTCCTTCCACGATGCATTCGCGGCGGGCGACATGGCGTGCTCGGCGAGCAGCGAGTTCACGCGGGCCACGTAACCGCTGTCGCTGAGCAGTCCCGACTGCCAGAGCAGGCGATGGTTGAGGAAGTCGGTGAATCCCTCGGTGAACCAGGAGAGCTGGCCGTCAGCGAGACCACCGATCGGGTGAATGGCGCCGCCCAGCCACTCATGCATCAGCTCGTGCGAGAACAGCTCGACTACGCGCGAGTTGAGCGGAAGCGTGGGGTCTATCTCCGCTACGAACGCGCCGACCAGCCGGGTGCCGGCGGTGGTTCCTCGCGATGCCGCGCCGATGCTCACGACGTAGTCGGCGGGGCCCGGGTCGTTCCAGAAGTGGCGCTCCATCGAGATCACGCCGCGCAGCACGCGACTCAGCGCCGTGTCGGGAATGGCCAGCGAATCGCGAATGGCCATGTGCACCGTGCGCCCGTTGACGTGCTCCTGGTAGAGCCGGATCGCGCTGTTCGATGCGCTGATCACGTACAGCGCGTGCCAGAGCGAGTGTGCGGGCACGCGCGCGCGGATGCTGCCGCTGCCACGAGCGCTGCCGTAAGACGTCGCGATGACGCGCTGGGTCGCCGCATCGTCCGGTGCTCGTGGAAAGAGGAAGGTCGCGTCGACGAGACGGTCCTCGGGAAGGTCCGGGACGATGAAGGCGTCGTATCCCACGAGCTGGGCCCAATCCGGCGTGATGTCGGAGTGGTTGTGGGAGTCGCTCGAGAACGAGGGCGCCGCCGCACCGCGCAGGTGCCAGTGCAGTGAGTAGCGGCCGGCGCGATCATGATGCACCAGGAGCTGGTCCGGACTCGAGCCCTGCTCGATTCGCGCGTGCGAGCCTTCGGCCGTGAGGCCCTCGATGTTCCTGTACAACTCGCGCCTGCCCGCCCACTCACTGGGGAGCTGGAACGTCGTGACGGAATCACCGTTTGCGGCGAGGGAAAGGCGGACATCGAGGCCCGGCAGTGAATCGTTCGCCCAGCGAATCTCGTAGCTCAATGCCAAGGGGCGCGGAGCGCGCGCAGGACGAACTGGCGGGGCGAGCACGGACAGTGCAGTGGCAATGGCCAGCAGCATGGAATCGAATGGATTGTGTAAGGGACGGGCCGTTCACCAATTACCGCGTGAGGTTGGACATGCGTCGTGTGCAGATGGTTGTCGCCGGGCTGCTGCTCGCTGCCGGTGTGGTGTCAGCCGAGGCACAGTCGCCGCAGCCAACGGCGGCCGGAAGCGAAAAGCTGCGCGCGGCCATCGGCCGGTTGCACGTGGGGGACGAAGTAAGGATAGACCTCGCGTATCCCAATCGTGTCGAGGGGGTGCTGCGCCCGTCGGTTGGCGACTCGATCGCGATCGCGCAAGGCAGAAGCGAGGTGCGGACGGACCTGGCGCAGGTGCGCGCGCTGTACACGCAGGAGCACAAGGCGCTCAAGGGGGCGGTCATCGGCGGAGCGGTCGTCGGGAGCGTGTTCGCCGCCGCCGGAGTGGTGCTGGCCCAGGGGCTCTGCGAGAACAGCAATGGTTGCGGGTCGGACGCGGTGGGCCTCGGGCTGGTGTTCGGACTTTCGGGCGCGGCGGGCGGGGCGCTGGTAGGGGCGCTGATCGGGTCGCTGGTGGATGGGTGGAAGGTGGTGTACCCCACGCCGTCATCCTGAGCTTCGCTCATGTCGCCATCCTGAGCTTCGCTCATGTTGTCATCCTGAGCTTCGCTCATGTCGTCATCCTGAGCGCAGCGAGGGATCTGCCGTTGTAGTTGGCCGCCCTACCCGTCCGGCAGGACGGTGGTCTGTGGTCTGTGGGCTCGGACAGGATGCGGTAGGCGGGCGCCTGCAGGCGCCCGCCTTTGTCATTGGTTCATGGTTTCCATGTTCGGGGGCGAGGCGCGCACGCCGATACCGCAGTTGTGGTCGCCAGAAGCCAGGAGCCCGAAGCTCGAACACTGACAAGGAAGCGCTTCGCGCTTCGTCATTCGTTGTCAGTCAACATGGAACGGATGACGAAGCGGCGACCGGAGGCCGCCGCATACCTTGTCCGTGCTGTAGCCAGCGGGCCAGCGGGCCAGCGGGCCAGCGGGCCAGCTTTTCAGATCCAACGCCCCACCCCCCACATCCGTAGGTCTACACACCCCCCCGGAGCCCTTCCCGCATGTCCGTCCCCATCCGCGCGCTCGCCCTCGCTGCCGCCCTCCCGCTCGCCCTCGGCGCGCAGGCCCCCCGCCAGCAGGGCGGCCCCTCCGCCGCAAACAAGGCGATCCTCTCCTCGGAAGGGTACGTCCGCCCGCCGGCGGTGATCGAGCGGATGATCCTCGCCCCGCGCGAGCAGGCCCTGATTCTTCGCGACCCGAGTCCGGATGGCGCCTGGATGATGGACTCGCTCCGCGGCCCGATCGGCAGCGTCCAGGTCTTCGGGCGCCCGCACTACAACCTCGGCGGGCTGCAGATTGACTGGCAGGCGAATCGCAATCGCACGCTCACCGATCGCGGCGCGCCGCGGCTGCGCGTCGTCGAGAGTGCGACTGGCACGGTGCACGAGATCTCGGCACCCGCGGGCGCGACGATCTCGGCGCCCAAGTGGTCGCCCGATGGCAAGCGCATCGCCTACCTGGTGAACACGCCGACCGCGACGCACATCTACGTCGCAGACGTCGCAGGGTTCAAGTCGCGGCAGGTGAGCAGCACGCCGGTGCTCGCGACACTCGTGCAGGACGTCGACTGGACCGCTGACGGACGATACGTCGTTGCGGTCGTGCTCCCCGACGGACGCGGCGCAGAGCCCGCGCGCGCGACGATCGAGACTGGACCGGTTGTGCGCATGGTGACGCCCGCCACGAAGCAGCACACGCCCACCTTTCCTGACCTGCTCGAGAGCCCGTACGAGAAGCAGCTCCTCAGCTACTACACCACCGGCCAGCTCGCGCGCATCGACGTCACGAGCCGCGCCATGCAGCGCATCGGCAAGCCCGCGATGATCTCCGCCGTCGAGCCCTCGCCCGACGGCCAGTGGTTTCGCGTGACCACCATGCTCGAGCCGTTCTCGTACGTGGTGCCGCAGTCGAGCTTCGGCTCGCGCGAGGAACTGTGGGACGCATCCGGCAAGGTGGTGAGCGTGATCTCCAACCGTCCGATGCGTGAGGGCGCCGACACCACCGCCGGTCGTGGCGCTGCCGCAGCTCCCGACACTGCGCGACGCAACTTCCAGTGGATGTCGAACGGTGGGTTGTCGTTCATGCAGCAGGAGCCGGCACCGCGCCGCGCCGGTGCTGATTCGTCGGCTGCACCAGACTCCGCAGCAGCGCCAGCTCGTGGCGGTGCGGGTGCCGCGCGTCGCATGGATCGCCTCTATTCGCTGGCCGCACCGTTCACCGGCGCGCCCACCGTGCTGCACGAGAGCAACGCGCGCATGAGCGGCGCCGCGTTCACCGCTGACGGCAAGGGCGCGATCGTCGCCGAGAACAATCTCGGCACCGGCGCGCTCTACGCGGTGTACTTCGCCGAGCCGGGCAAGCGCTATCCCATGCTGCGTCAGCGCGGCTGGACCGCCAATGTGGGCGGCGGTGGTGGATTCGGCGGAGGTGGCGGTGGTGGTGGCGGCGCGGGTGCTGCCGACTCGCTCACCTTCTACACGAATCCCGGTTCGCTGATGACGCGCCGCGCCGCGAGTGGCGCGACCGAGGCTGTGACGACTGCCGATGGACGCTATGCATTCGTGAAGGGGACGCGCTACTTCAAGACGTGGATGGACTCGACCCCGCAGCCGTTCGTGGATCGCATCGAGATTCGCACGGGCACGAAGACGCGACGCTTCCAGTCGCCGGCGAACGCATTCGTGGAGCCGATCGCGCTGCTCGGCGACGACGCGCAGAAGATCATCGTGCGCCATGAAAGCACGAAGGACGTGCCGAATTACATGCTCATGGACGACGCGACGAAGGGCGGCGTCGAGCTCACGCACAACACCGATCCCACACCGGACTTCGCCGCGCTGCAGCGCCGCCGCATCCTTGTGACGCGCGCCGACGGCATCAAGTTCTGGGTCAAGCTTACGCTCCCCGCCGACTACAAGGCCGGCACGCGCCTCCCCGGCATGTTCTGGTTCTACCCCTACGAGTACACCGACCAGGCGGGCTACGACCGCTCGGTGCGCACGGAGAATGTCAACCGCTATCCCGTGGCCGCGCCGCGCAGCATCGAGCAGATGGCCACGCAGGGCTACGCAGTGGCGAACTTCGACCCGCCGGTGATCGGCGTCGCCGGCCGCATGAACGACAACTACATCCCCGACCTCCGCAACAACCTCTCGGCGGTGATCGACGAGCTGGATGCGCAGGGCTTCATCGATCGCAAGCGCCTGGGCATCGGCGGCCACAGCTACGGCGCATTCAGCACCGTGAACGCGCTCGTGAACACGCCGTACTTCAAGGCCGGCATTGCGGGCGACGGCAACTACAACCGCTCGCTTACCCCGAACGGCTTCCAGAGCGAGCGACGCGACCTGTGGGACGCGCGCGAGAGCTACCTCGCGATGTCGCCCTTCCTGTACGCCGATCGCCTGCAGGGCGCGCTGCTGATGTACCACTCGCTCGAGGACCAGAACACCGGCACCGACCCCGAGAACTCCATCCGCCTGATGCACGCGCTCACCGGCATGGGCAAGACGGCGGCGCTGTACATGTATCCGTACGAGGACCACGGTCCGCTCACGAAGGAGACGATTCTCGACCAGTGGGCGCGGTGGACGGCGTGGCTGGATACGTACGTCAAGAACGCGTCGAGTGCCGAGGTGAAGGCGCTGCCCTGATGGCATTCCTGCGCAGCGATCTGTACGGCCACGGCGGCTAGCGGCTAGCGGAACTGACACGGCACTACGGCTCGACCTCGGCCACTTCGGCCAGGGCGGCCAACGCGGCTGGCGGCTGACGATCCGCGTGTTGATCCGCGAGCCGCCAGCCGCAGTAGCCGACCTGGCCGCGGTAGCCGCCCTCGAGCCGCCCCGGCAGTGTCAGTTCCGCTAGCCGCCAGCCGCAGTTAAAAGCCGCAGTTGAAAGCCCGAAGGAAGACGTCCCGTCCCTCCCGGCTCTCGCCTCGCCCCCAACTTGTGACCCCAGCGGGCCGAGCCGCGATTATACAGGCATGCTCCATCAACTGGCCGCAGTAATCGTCTCCGCCCTGGTCGCCGCCCACCCGGCCCCTCGAGCGGACACCATCTCCGCAAAGGTCGCCGGCACTGTGGTGGACACCTCCGGCCGCCCTCTCGCCTTCGCCGAGGTCGCCGTGATCGGCGCCGGCAAGCGCTCCTTCACCGACGTCGAGGGCCGCTTCCATCTGGCCGGCCTCCCACGCGTGGCCGTCTTCTCGGTCCGACGTGTGGGCTACGAGCCCCTCTACTTCGAGCTCGCCCTCGACCCGAAGGAAGACGAGGGCCTCCGGATCACCATGACGCCAGCCGTCGCCACGCTCGACACGGTCACCATCGTCGCGAAGGGATTCAAGCCGCCGCGCCTCAACTACACGAAGAAGTTCGACCCCTTCTACGAGCGGCTGCACGCCGGCTTCGGCAACTTCTTCGACCGCGACGACATCCGGAAGAAGGCGCCCAAGGATCTTTATGACCTCCTCCGCAACGTCCCCGGCGTTCACGTCCGCCAGATCGGGATGGAGAAGACGCTGATGATGAACAGCTCCTGCACCACGCCCAAGGTCTTCCTCGACGGCATGGCGCTCAAGTACGGCTGGGAAGTGCTCGGCAGCATCGACCCCGCCGACATCGAGGGGATCGAGATCTACAAGACGGTCGCCTCGCTCCCCGCCGACGCACTCGGCGAGTGCGGCGCCATCAAGATCTGGATGCGCACGCAGTAGCCGCGGTAACCCGCTCGGCGCTGCATCAGCCCCGCGCCCCCCGCTAAATTGGGGCGCATGTTCCGACTCGCGCTCCTCTCGCTCCTCCTCCAGCAGCAAACCACCACGTCCCCTGCCAGCGGTGACACCACCGGCTACTGGCAGCAGCACGTGAGCTATCGCATCGTCGCCACGCTCGACGAGCAGGCGCAGAAGCTCCGCGCCACGGGCACCATGACGTACGTCAATCACTCGCCGGACACGCTTCGCGAGATGTACGTCCATCAGTACCTCAACGCCTTCCGCCCGCACTCGAAGTGGAGCGAGGTGGATGCGCGCGAGGCACGCGTCCGCTTCCAGGACCTGGCGGAGCCGGACCAGGGCTACGAGCGCTTTACCAGCGCGCCCACGGTGAACGGTACCGGCGTGCTCGTGAACTATCCCGGCTCGCCCGACAGCACCGTCGCGCACTTCATGCTCCCGCGCCCGCTCGCCCCCGGTGATTCGGTCGTGGTCGGCTTCACCTGGGATGCGCGTCCCTCCACAGTGCCGCGAAGGCAGGCACGACGCGGCCGCCAGTGGGACATGGCCCAGTGGTATCCCAAGGTCGCCGTCTACGATCGCGGCGGCTGGGAACCCAACGCCTTCCAGCCCGCGGGTGAGCTTTACGGTGAGTTCGGCGACTACGACGTCACCCTCATCACCGCCGAAGACCAGGTGATGACCGCCACGGGAGTGCCCGTGAGCGGCGACCCGGGCTGGGAGCGCGCGCGACGCGCTGGCACGGTCTTCCTCAATCGCAACGCGTACGGCGCGCCACCCGCAGCGCCCGACGTCACCGTGCCCGCCGGCATGAAGGCCGTGCGCTGGTATGCGCGGGACGTCCATCATTTCGCCTGGACCACCAGCCCCCAGTACCGCTACGAGGGCGGCGTCTACGTGCGCCCGGTGCATGCGCACGAACGATGGACCACGTGGGACAGCGTCGGCATTCACGTGCTCTACCAGCCCGGCGACGATTCTACCTTCGGGGGCCTGCGCGCCGTGGAGCGCAGCAAGAGCGCACTCACCTGGCTCGAGTCCATCTGGGGCCCGTACGCGTATCCCGCGTTCTCGAACGTGCACCGCATCGACCGCGGCGGCACCGAGTTCCCGATGCTCGTGATGAACGGCTCCGCTTCCATCGGCCTGATCCTCCACGAGGGCGGACACGTCTTCACCTACGGCATCGTCGCGAACAACGAGTGGAAGGCCGGGTGGATGGACGAGGGGCTCACCGACTACCAGACCTACTGGGCGCAGCGCCTCACCCCGCAGGAACGCGCCGCCGACCGCGCCACCGCGCGCCCCGCGCTGCTGCCGCGCGGCTATCGCGTGAACGCGCTCACCCTCAGCACCGCTGACAGCAGCGACCTCAAGACCCTCGAGGCCGACCTGCGCGGCCGCGCCGAGCCGATCGCGACGCTCTCGCAGGACTTCCGCGAGTTCGGCAGCTACAACGACGTCATCTACGATCGCGCGTGCCTCATGTACGGCCAGCTGCGCGACGTGCTCGGCGACACCACCTTCCGCGCCTTCTTCCACGATTACTTCTCGCACTGGGCGCTGCGCCACGTGGACGAGAAGGCGATTCGCGCGAGCGCCGAGCGTGCGAGTGGGCGCGACCTGGCCTGGTTCTTCGACGAATGGCTGCACGGCACCGGCCTCATGGACTACGCCGTCACGAGCGCGACCACCACGCAGCGGCCCGATGGCGCGTGGGTCACGCGCGTGGGCGTCTCGCGCCTCGGGGAGTTGCGTCATCCCATGCCGGTCGGCGTGCGCTCGGCAAGCGGATGGGTAATCGGCCGTGCCGACCAGTCGCGCGATGCGCAGGAAGTGGAAGTCGTCACGCGCGACATCCCGATCGAGGTGCGCCTCGACCCCGATCATGTCACCTTCGACTGGGACCGCCGCAACGACACGCCAGGCAGCGACCCACTCGGCCTGCTCAAGGGCAAGTGGGTCACGCCGTGGCCGCTGCTGCGGCAGGAGTCGCGCGGCCGCTCGATCGTGACACCAGCGCCAGCGCTCTGGTATTCCGATGCCGGTGGCGCCGCGATCGGCGTGCGCGTTCGCTCGCACTACATCTCGACCACCGATCGGTGGGACCTGGGCCTCGCGATGAACACGCGCGCGCCGAATGCGCGCATCAACGGCCTTCAGGGCTGGATCCGCACCGACGATCCCAGCCTGCCGTGGAGTGGCCGTCCGCTCATGGGGCTGCACGCCGAGGCGAACGCGCTCGATGGCGTGGCTCTGGTGCGCGTGTCTCAGACGTGGGACGTGAGCCGCTACACCGCTGCGCGCACCTCGCGCACGAAGGTCTCGCTGGGTGCGACGAGTGGCATTCCGTACGCGCCTGCGTACCTGCCGGAGCAGTGGGATACACGCCGCTTCATGGAGGCCATCGCGCGCGCCGAGACGCGCTGGCCGCGCCTGGCGACGAGCGACAGCGGCTTCACGCGCGCGAGTGGATCACTCACCGGCGGATTCGCTGGCACCGGTGCGGGAGAGCAGGGTCAGGCCTACCTGCGGGCGGAGGGCTCCGTCGCGAACCTGTGGCGCGATGCCGACCAGAAGACTGCGCTCTTCCTTCGCGGATACGCCGCGAGCAGCACCGGCCCGCGCGCGCGGGCGATCTACGCGAGCACGCAGGATCCAGTGGAGAGCTTCCACGAGGACCTGTGGCGCCCCGCCGGCGCGCTGTTCAAGCAGCCCGGCGTGAACGTCATCCCGCTCGGCGGCGCGATGATGCGCGGCTACGACCCGAGTCTCGCGCTGCGGGGGATTGGGGCGGTGAACGCGGAACTATCGCGCCGACTGCGCAGCTTTGGCTCGACCACGAGGGGCCGGTCGAGTATCTGGGTGTCGGGCTTCGCGGATGCAGGGACTGCGAGCGCCGCGCCGGGCGTGCTGAATGGATCGCTGCTCGCTGATGCTGGAGTTGGAGTCTCGATCAAGGGCAAGCTGTTCGATCGTGAGCTGCACGCGCGGCTGGATGCGCCGTTGTTCGTGCACCAGTCGGCGCTGGCTGGGTGGCGGGGGCTGGGAAGCAGCGGGCGCGAGGTCGCGCCGAGGTGGGTGCTGTCGTTGGGGGATTTGTGGTGATGCCGAACGGACGAGCTTGCTGAGGTCCTGAAGACTCCCTCACGTAGCGTCTCATCGAAGCTGTTCTGAACGCGCGCGTAAGCAATATTTGGAACGTGCTTCCCTGTGGCGCGGTGTCGGGCAACCTTCACTGGTGAAGGCGACGCCATGTCGCCGATCCTCTAGCGCCCATGAGTAGCATGTTCTTGAGTCATCGGTACTGTCTTGTCATTCACCGGTCTCGCCGCCGCCTGCGGGGATGACCAGAGAGTGCTCGCCGGGTGCACTATTCCCGTCGGTCAGAGCATCACCGTAGCTGTAAAGGACGCGCGAACCCAAGCGGCCATCACCGCGAAGGCGTCGCTGATCGTGAGGCAGGGCGGTGTGCTCCTGGATTCGGTGACTGGCCCCACTATCGCCGATCGCATCAGCATCAATCGCCCTGATGGCACGTACGACCTCACCATCCGTGCGCCCGGGTATGCCCCCGAGCAGCGAGCGGGAGTCGTGGTGACGCACTCGGGCAAATGCCAACAGAACACGGTCGTGCTGGAAGTGGCCCTGCAGCCGGTGGGCTGACGCCGTGACGCGCCGCGTCGCAGTATGACCGCAGAAGACGTTCAGCACGTGGTACTGGCCGCAATCGGCAACCAATGGGATCGCTGGTCGGCGGATGGACTGTCGCTGAAAGACTGTGTTGTCCTTCCCCCTCGCCTCGAGACTTATGTCTCTCACACGAGCGACGGTAGCTTCCCGTTTTCGCTCTGGCTCGTGGTCGAAGAGAGTCCCGTTACTCACGATGGCTATGAAGTCTTCTACGATCCGGATGAAAATAATTTCGGTCTGGGTGCGGTCGGCAAAGACGGGGAGCGCCAATACATGGGGAACTTCGGCTCGCTCTGGAACACGCTTGAAGGGATGTGACTCGACCTGCCGCCTAGTCTGCGCTCCAGCCGAATGGCGATCCATGGTAGCTCGCTTCGCTCGCGATGATTGACTCGCCCGCAGCTGAGATGGGGGGATAGGCCTACGACGATCCACTGTGTTCGAGCTTAGTCTTTGCCGGCTGCGGCGCCACGCGCCAGTCGTCGCGATCTCGCTTTGCATTCTGCAGGCGGCTTGCGTTGATGCGCCAGCGCCCGTGCGCACACGCTTCGACCCACTGCTCGATCGCTACACGCCAAGCTTCCGTCTTGGCGATTCAGCAGCCGAGATCCAGCGAAAGGATCCGCGCTTTCGCGAACTCTCGTATTCGGTCTACCGAGACACCCTTCCGTCATCCGTGGAAGGATTCTTCGCCCGAGACGTGATCTTCGACAGCACCCAAGCACTGAAGGAACATCAGCGCCCCGATCCCGAAGCTCGTGTCGAGGAAATCGACCTCGTCGCCGGCTCGGTGGGCGTACTCGAGGCTGCCGAGATCCAGGTTTCGACCGTGCTTGGCACCCCTCCACGCGAAGTGTGCCGGACTTATGGCAATGGCGAGCGTTGGCGCATCCGGTACTGGCTACCCGACAGCGTGGGTCTTGTGGTAAGTGAGACCCCCTTACACTTGATTCATACCCGAGACGATGACTACTTCGGGCGACCTCATTTGAGCTTCCGTCGACGGAGAGAGCTCGGTATGTCCGGTCTCGGAGCCTGCGAGGCCTAACGAGTCGTTGCAGCTCTCAAGCCCGCTTCGGGGCATCAGGTTGATTGCCAGCATCCGGTATGGTGCCGATGGACGCGCGCCGCTTGCGACGAGAATCGCGCCTGCACAGCTTTCTCGCATGGCTGGCCACCCTAACATCAAGCCTGGGGCTCGCGAGCTCGTCGAGAACCTTCCCGACTCCGCGACCTGGGACGATCTCGCGTATGAAGTCTACGTTCGGCAGGCCATCGAGCTGGGCTTGGCCGACGTCGCGGCAGGGCGCCCCGTCGCTCACGATGAAGCGATGGCGCGCATCCGCAGTCGGATACGTCGCGCCTCGTGAGCCTGGATCTCTGCTGGACGGAGCAGCCATCAACCAGCCTGCGCCTGAACGAAGGCTGATTCGTTAGTGCGACTACTAACCCTGGTAGCACTGGGCGCGACGATCAACGCGTGTACCTCGAGCCGCGCCGCTGACGCGAATCCACCATCAGGTTGGCATGCTGTTGACGCGGATTCTGTCCTTTCCTCTGGCTGGGGGTGCGCGAACAGAGCGCAGGCCGAGTGGAGGGTCCAGCTTACGCCGGAAGGACTTCGCATCGCTGCGGCGGGAGAGCGCCCAACTGAACAAATACTTGTCGTCCCCAATGGGTCGCTCAGGGGCTGGGACATCGGTGAATTCGGCGGCGGAATTGCATGGCAATCACCTGCGGGGAAGCTGGATACGATTTCCACTGAGAATTCGCGGGGCATCGTCACCATCTCGAGAGGAATCGTCGCGCTTGTGGGGCTTGCCCACATGCGAATGGATCGAGGCAATGTGCTTAGTATCGACTCATCGCCCAACGGTCATTGGCAAGCGACGCCCCTTGCGCCGCTCAGTGGAGCGCCGCAGGCGTTTGTGCTGCTCCCCAGTGACAGTCTTCTCGTCATTACTTCAAAGACCGCGGAGATCGTTGTCGGCACCAAGGTATCCTCGATCCATAACAGCAAGTCTTGGTGGGGTCTCCTCGCAAACAGCGTGGTTCGTAGTCGAGACGGGACCATCTACATCGGCATGAGAGGCGTTGTCACTCGACTTAGGCCGGAAAAGGGACGCTACCGCGAAGATTGGCTCTTGCCGAACTCGTGTCCCGACGCGTGTTGTCCGGCATTGCGCGGTTGATGCCTTGAAATATCCGCCGTGATAGACCTGGAGCCATGATCCGTCGCTTGCTCAGAAGGCTGCTTCGCCCCATCTGGGAGTTCGCGATCCGGCTCGTGCCGTTCGATGATCCTTGGGAGCGGTTCGCTTCGCAGCCAAGTCTTCACATGTACGGAAGCGGCGCTCGACTGGACTTCGCCTCGTATCTCAAGGGCGATACGCTCGTGGTCGTCACGTCCCTCGAGGAAGTGCAGGACTGGTTGCTCGAGTGTCGGTACGAGCACGATGAGGTACTATTTGGCGAAGCGGACTTCTGGCAGCACCCCTCCACGTTCGAGCGGCTGCGCTCCGGTGACTGCGAAGACTTCGCGGTTTGGGCGTGGCGCAAGCTGGTCGAGCTCGGACAGGACGTTGACCTGGTCGCGGGGTGGTGTGTTCGCGACGGAGAGTTGGATGGACGCCATGCCTGGCTGCTCCTTCGCCGGGAAGGCGTCGAGTATCTCTTCGAGCCCGTGGCGCGCGCGCGCGAAGACATGCTTCGACCGCTCTCAGAGGTGCGCGAGGACTACGTCCCGCAGTTCGGTGTCGACCGCAATGCCAGGCGCTTCTCCTTCGCTGGGTACATGGTCGGCGAGCAGCGACGACTCGCCAAAGAGTCCTCGAAGCGCCACTTGAAGGATCGCTGACGGTCTTCTGGACTCCATCCGTCACCTCATCAATGTCCATGCCCATTATCGCTCGATTCACCGCGACCCAAGAGCTGCTCTACCGCGCTCAGGTCGACGTCATGCGCAACCTGAAATGGATGCGACTTGGCGGAGTGTTCGTTGTTGTCGTGTTTCCGCTACTCATGTTCGCCATGAATCTCACGCGCGGGCTGAACTGGCTCGAGGCGCTAACGGGCAACCTCTTCTGGATTGTGGGCTTCCCGGTCCTCTGGCTCGTCGGTATCCCGCTCGTGCAGCGTTGGAGCGCCCATCGCGCATTTCACGCGACTCCTGCTGCTCAGGGTGATCGCACGTACACATTCGACGAGAACAACATCGTGCTCGAGGGGGGCTTGTCGAGCGGTCGGTTGACGTGGCCGGCAATCATCCGCGTCGTGGAGACCCGAGCGCTATTCCTCCTCTTCATCAGTAACCAATCCGCACACTTTCTTCCGAAG
Source organism: Gemmatimonadota bacterium (assembly GCA_028287305.1). Classification (GTDB taxonomy): domain Bacteria; phylum Gemmatimonadota; class Gemmatimonadetes; order Gemmatimonadales; family Gemmatimonadaceae; genus JAQBPX01. Next base: position 193,016 of record JAQBPX010000038.1, on the reverse strand, counting down.
TCTGCGCTCGCCTCAGAGAGGGACCTCCAGGCATTCCGCACGCTGTGTCAGGTCAAGGTCGTGGAAACGAAGCTATACCACGCACAGGTACCTGGTGACTCATTATCCGTAACCGCACCAACACCAGCGGACGCCGCTAGTCTGGACTTCCAGTGCGCATTCTGCGGCGCGCTCGTCGAGGAGTCGCCGCCGCTTACTCTGGCGATCTTGCTTACGGATGGGGGCGAGCAACACTTGCCGTGTCATCGGAATTGTCTCAGGCGTTCACTTCATTCGTCCGTTCCACTGGCCATTTAGAAGCGGATCCATGGATATTGCAGGAGGTCGTCACCAGTCGATACTCTCGTTGCTAGCGTTGGCCGCCGTCGCCACTTCCTGCAATGACATCGCTTCGTACGATTGCCAACCAACCATGACGAGCATCGTGGCCACGGTATTGGACGCCACGAGTAGGGCAAACCTGGCGTCCACCGCCTCCGTCATTGTACGGGTGGGTGGTACGGTCACCGATTCACTCGCAGCCAGCGCAGATGGCAACTTCTACGTGGTTCGCGGCCCAGGAACATTTGACGTTACCGCTCGCGCTCAGGGGCACGTCCCAAAGCAGATGAACGGAGTGGTCGTCAAGCCTAGCAGCTGCGGAACCACCGCAACTCTGCCTTTGGAGTTCGCGCTGGAGAGGAATCCGTAGCGCGGCGCTTGGCCTGAGGTGCTCGTGCAACGCTCTTGACCAGGGACGTGTCCAACTCCAGTAAGTGAATACCGTTCATTCCTGGCTACGGAGCGACACCGATGACCGTCCGCCGATCACGCCTGTTACTCGGCGTTCTCGTTTCGAGTCTGGGCAGTGCGACTTCCGCAGCGCACGCCCAACCGGCCGTGCGATTCGAGGTCGGATTCTACAAGCCGCTGGCGGTCTTCCACTACCTGCGACAGCTCGCCCCCAAGGCGCGCGCGAATCCGTACAAGACGCAGTTCGCAGCCTCGCGATTCGCGACGCCGTCGAACCTCGCGCTGCTGGACTCTGTCTCCTCGATCCAGACCGACTACGAGTACAGCTATCCCTCGTACGCGGACGGAAAGATCGAAGGCAACACGATCTACATCCTCAAGCGGAACCTGGTGCTGGCATCATCGCTGGACGACTTCCGCACGCGCTCAATAGTCGTGCTCCCCAGTGGGGACCTGAACCGCCTCACCTCGGCGCTGGTGGCATTGACGCCGGTGTACGACTCGCTGGTGTACCTGCCGAGCCGCGAAAACTTCGAGCGCCAGATGCACGAGATCCAGGCGGAGCTCGAGGCAAAGAGGGGAGCGGCGCTCTTCGACGACATTCGCAAGTTCTATCGCGCGTCCTGGGATCCGTCCGTCCCCTTCATCTTCGCGTTCTATCCCCGTCCCGCGGGCGGCGGTTTCAGCGCCACGGCGTACGGCAACGTGTCGGAGAGCGAGCTGCCGGCCGACATGAAGAGCTATTCGGTGATGCTCTCGCTCATGATGCACGAGGCGGCACACATCCTCCTCGATGAGCAACATCGGGACGCTGGCCTGGAGATGCAGCGCTGGTATGACGAGAACTCGGCTACCACCAGTCGCTACGCGAGGGGCCTCATGCAGGAGTCGTGGGCCACTGCGGTCGGCAACGGATACCTGCACGAGAAGCTCACCGGAGCGCTCAATCCGGGCTCATGGTACGGGCAGAAGTACATCAGCGCGATGGCGAAGCAGCTGCTGCCGCTCATGAGGCCCTACCTGGACGCGGGCAAGCCGATGGATCGCGTGCTCGTGGACGCGTACGTGAACGTGTTCGAGCGCGACTTCCAGGGCTGGCTGTCGGAGTGGGAGTTCCTGATGCTCGGCCGCGCAGTCATCTCGGAGCGGCCGGCGGACTTCGACCTCATCGACCGCAAGTTCCCCTACCGGAACGCGCAGAAGTACCTGGCCGATTTCTCGGATGAGTCGCTGCGAGCGCTCAGGGATGCTCGAAGCTCGAAGATGATCGTGATCTCGCGCGACAACGCTGCCATGCTCGAGCGGGTTCGACATGTGTTCCCGGAGCTCGCCGGCTGGCACCCGGATCTCTCCACCGACTTCACGCGCGTGACCACGACCGCTGACAAGACGCGGCTGATTGTGGTCAACCTTGTTTCGGGGAACCTGGAGGCGCAGCTGAGCGCTTCGTTGCGGCCGATGCCGTAGCAGCGCCTGCCGACCGATTCATCTAGCGGTGGTTGAGGTCGCTGCCAAACAGCCGGGGTCACGCAGCGTCTCAGGCAGGTGGCGCGCTCGGAGTGCGTTCCGATAAGTTCGATCAGGCCAGCCTCATGTTCGAGCTCCGTCTGCAACCCTCGTCTTATCATGACGGTGGAAAGCAAGCCCAGATCGCTGGCTCGATTGAAACGCGCGCTCGCAGTAACGCTCGCCTTGCTGTTGGCCATCCTGGTGATATTCGACCCGTACACGCTTCACAGAACCGCCTCCGACCTCACAGTGCCGGCGCCTGCGTGGCAGCTAGCCCTTGGTCTCGCTGATCTGGCGCTGTTGGCCATCGTTGGCATTCTCGCTTTCGTCGGCCGAGCCGTTGCATCCGATCTGCTGTTCGGCGAGATCATCTTCGCACTGCTCGTGGCGATCGTGCTTGTTCGGAGAGATGGGGTGTCCAGGTTCGTTCGTGGCTTCGGAGCGGAGGAGTTCCTCTCGTTCTATTTGCTCAGCATCCTGCTTCGAATCGTACTGCTCAGGCTCCTCAGGCCGGTCGCTGCGATCAAGCGGTAGCGCGCCTCGGCCAGTCATCCCTGACTTCGGGGGCTTTGGAATGGACAACTATTACGACGCTAAGCGTGGCGACTGGGTGACGGACCAAAGTCGCTATGAGGAGGTGCTCCAAGAGCCTCGCTTTCACCCGATCCGCGATCGCGAGGCGTGGCATTGGCCACCTTTGCGCGCGTGGTCGCTACTTCTCGAGCTTCTCCAGGCGATTCCCGAGGACACCGTGCACTTCGTTGGATCGGGCCTGCTAGAGGACTTGATCCACAGCCACTCTGCAGTCCTCGTCGATCTCATCGAAAGAGAGGCAGTTGGGAATGCCCGCTTTCAAAGTGCCCTGATGGAAGTGAACCTCGCGAAGGGCATGCTGACATCGGCGCTCGAGGAGCGAATCATGCGGGCTGCGGGACCGCAGTTCAGGTTGCTCAAGCCCCTGTCCACCCAATAAGCGATATACGGCACTCTGGCTTCCATGACACTTTGGGCTCGCCTCCTAGCCTTTCTCACCAATCCGAAAGCGCCACCGAGGCTCGCAGTCGACGCGAAGGAACCCGAGTGGATTGCCGCCGCGGCCGCGCGCGGCCAACGCGTGGCGTTCGCAGATTGGGTTGGGCTTTGGACCGTTTCGCCAGACGGCTCGGTCTATTTTGCGGAAAGGGTCGACCTTGCCGACCAAGTTGAAGTCCGGGACGCCCGCGCAATTAACATGGCGCGCTTCCAGGCAGCGGCACGTCTCCAAGACCTACAGCGTCTGCGCCCTCAACGCCACGACGGGGACTATGACTGCCCGCACTGTGCTGGCACCGGCAAGGTGCGACTGCCGACCGGAAGCGTTGGACCGATCTGGTGCATGTGTGGAGGAGTAGGTTGGCTGCCGCAGGGGTACGTCGATCCGTCGCGCGATCCTGCCGTATAGCGTGCGCTGCAGCTGACGAAGGTTCGCTGTTGAGTGGCGGCGGCTCCGCCGCAACTCCTATTGGAATCCTTCGCAGCTGAGCTCGGGCATTATATCTCAACAAATGTCGATGACACCTGAGGCAGTGTTTGTGGAGTTCCGCTCCCGAATCGTGGGAGGTACCGTGCGCGCGCGCCGTCTCGCGACAAACTCGCTGCTGGTCTACATCGATGCGCAGCCAGGCGAGGGAACGGGGTTCACACTATGGTTTGACCCCACGTGGCATTTGCGCGATGATGCGCGCGTACTGACGGGTTCGAGGCAAGCGCAGCACGATCCGGACGCCGCGGACCCGGACGCCGGGTTCAACTTGGCGGCCGACGCCGTTGATCAACTTGTCGGGAGCACGGTCGTCGCACTCGAGATGTCCGATAGCACGGGCGATCTCACACTTTGCTTGGACGGTGGGTTGCGCCTCTGCACCTTCGTCTCAGATCCGTTAACCGACCAGCTCTGGCATATTCGCGACAACGCCACGAAACAGAGACTCGTTCGCTCGGGGGAGTCGTTGGAGATCCACGCGCTTGAGGTATAATGTGCGCTGCACGACAGCCGATTGAGTGAAGCTCGCTCCGTTCGCCTATTAAGAGTCGAATGACGAATTCCCGCATCTGGCGCGCGGCTTGGTGGATCGCCGCAAATCTTTCGCTCTGGCTTGGGCTCGTGATCAGCTATGACAGGCACCTCGTGCGAATGGTCGCCGAGGAGTACCGGTTGGGCTATCGCACATCTACAGATGGAGATTCGCTCGGGATTCCGTTGTTCAGCTTCGCTATCGAGCTTGCGCTGCTGTTACTCGTGGTGAATGTGGTGCTCTTCATTCTGCGACTCGTGCGTCGGCGTAGGCCCCGACCAGTCAGCTGACGAGCGCTGAAGCTGACAAAACCACCTCCAATAGATGCTCAGGGATGCGCCGGGTTCCGTCGACGCCAGGCGTCTAGAGAGCCCCCCTGTCGTCCGCAAGGCGAGTCCTCCTCGAGTGGCTCTGGACCCTGACCGCCATCGGCGGCGAAAGTCCTCAGCCCGCTCCCACGATTATCACATACGGGAGACCGCTTCAAGGCTACACGACAAGAGGACTTCTGCGACCGCTTCCGTCGGGCTGTTATGAAGCGAGCATGGACGGTGGAGAGTACCGCGGAAAGGTTCGTTTTCAAGTCGAGAATGACGGGGGTGTGCGCGAACTATCCTGGCGTGAATGACCATTCATACGCCGGGCGTCACCCCGCCCGTCGCCGGGACCCCTCTCTCGTCCGATCCGAAGCCCGCCCTGCCGGAGCCTGCCGCGCCGAACGCAGCGCAGTCCCCCCACCCGCACAACTTCGGCACGAACACTCGCGATCACTCGAGCTGCTGTCCCCCTGGCCAAAGCGCCCCTGACACGGCGCGCGCCTCGCCTGCCGCGCCGAGTGCGGCGCGCCCGACTCACGCTGCGGTTGGACTCTCATCGAAGGAACTCCGGCGTGATCATGAGGCGCCTCACCCCAGCTTCGGCGCCACATAGTTCCTCGCCGCCACCAGCGACACCGCACCCAGCAACCGGTACTCCGCCGGATTGCCATCCGGCACCACTTGCGTCGCGCGAGTGGCGGTCGTCAACGTGCCCTCCTCGAGCGCCTTCCGGATCTGCGGCTCGAGCAGCTCCCACGCCGCGGTCACTTCACCGCCGATGAAGATGCGGCCGGGATTGAACGCGCTCACCATCGCCGCCAGGCCGATGCCGATGCGCTTGCCGGTCTGGCGCAGCGTCGCCACCGCTGCGGGCTCGCCACCCTTGGCGCGACGCACGATCTCGTCCACGCCGATGCGCTCCACTCCGCGGTCGCGCTTCACCGCGCCCACCGCCTTCCCCTTCGTGCCCGACACCCTTCGCGTGTACTCGGCGATCGTCGCGCCATTGCCGGCGAGCGCTTCCCAGCACCCGCGCTTGCCGCACACGCAGATCGGGCCGCGCGGGTCGAGCGACACATGACCCAGCTCGCCCGCGGTGTGTGAATCGCCGCGCAGGACCTCGCCATCCACCACGAGTCCCATCCCGATGCCGTCGGAGATGCTCACATACGCGAAGCTGTTCACGCCGCGCGTCTGCTCGGGGGCCAGCCACAGTCGCGCGAGCGCGCAGGCGATCGGCGCGCTCTCGAGATAGACCTTCATCCCCACGATGGCCTCGAGGGGGTCGCGGAGGTCCACGTCGCGCCAGCCCAGCCGCGGCGCGTAGATCACTCGACCCGTGCGCCGGTCGATCATCCCCGGCACCACGATGCCGAGTCCCTCGCACACGGTGCCGTCAGGCGACTGACTCGTGAGCACGCCGGCGCGTGCACCGATTTCCTCAAGCAGCTGTTCCGGCTTTTCCGGGGTCGGAAAGCGCTCGCTGGCCAGGATCCGGCCGCTGATGTCGGCCAGTGAGATCGAGGTGAAATCGGTGCGCACGTCGACGGCAATCGCATTCTTGCCGCGGGTCTTGAGGAAGAGCAGGGTAGGGCGACGTCCCCGCACCACCGGCGCGGTGCCCTTCTCGTAAATGGCGCCGCTGGCCACGAGCTCGCGCACGAACGTGGTCACCGAGCTGCGGCGAATCTCCATCCGGCGCGCGAGCTCCGCGCGCGAGATCGGCTGGTGCTCGCGAATCAGGTTCAGCAGGATCTGGCGATTGAACGCGCGCGGCGTGCCGCGCGTGGCAACGTGAAAGTTGCGCGTGTTGATCTTCCGCATGTGCTACGCAGCCTCTCGGTCGGGAATCTTCTGTTCGATCGACGGCACCACCACGCTCCGTCCAAGCGACTCGGTGCCACCCACCAGCTCCGCCAGCTCGCCACCGTGGTAGGCGTGCTCGCCATGCTCGCTCCAGTCCAGCCCGGAGACTTCGTCCGCCAGCCAGCCGCGCAGCGGCATGAAGGCGCGAATGGCCACCAGCACGACCGCCGTCACCGCGCCCGAGAACGCCATCGTGGCAAGCACGGCGATCGCCTGGATGCCCACGAGCCCCGGGTTGCCGGCCAGCAGTCCGTCGGCACCGGCGGGGTTCACGGCCTTGCTCGCGAACACGCCGGTCAGGATCGCGCCGAGGATGCCGGCGACGCCGTGGCAGGCGAAGACGTCGAGCGCGTCATCCAGCTGCGTGCGGGCGCGCAGCTGCATCGCGCCATAGCTCGCGGCCGCCGCAAGGGCGCCGATGATCAGCGCGGAGGGCGGCGTCACGAAGCCCGCGGCCGGCGTGATCGCCACCAGCCCCACCACCGCGCCAGTTGCTGCGCCTACCGCGGTCGCGCGGCCGCGCAGTCCGAGCTCGAGCAGCACCCACATCGTGAGCGCACTCGCCGCGGCCACGTGCGTGGCCACGAATGCACTCACCGCCACCTCGGATGCGCCCAGCGCCGAGCCGGCGTTGAAGCCGAACCACCCGAACCAGAGCAGTCCCGCGCCGAGCAGCACGAAGGGCACGTTGTGCGGCACGAGGGCCACGCGGTCGAGCATCCGTCGCCGGCCGATGATCAGGGCCGCCACCAGCGCCGACGTGCCGGCGCTGATGTGCACCACGGTGCCGCCGGCGAAGTCGAGCGCGCCGAGCGTGCGCAGCCAGCCGCCGTCCGCCCACACCCAATGGGCGAGGGGATCATACACGAGGGTGGTCCACGCGACCGCGAAGATCATGTACACCGGGAAGCGCACGCGCTCCACCAGCGCGCCCGAGATCAGCGACACGGTGATCACCGCGAACATCATCTGGAACACCGCGAACAGCGCGTGCGGGATCGTCGGCGCATACGTCGCATTCGCTGCGCCGCCCACGCCGTTGAGCCACGCCCAGTCCAGGCCACCGATGAAGCGATTGCCGTTCGAGAAGGCGAGCGAATAGCCCCCCACCACCCACTGCACCGACACGATGCCGAGCGGCACCAGGCTCATCATGATCGCGTTGAGCGAATTCTTGCCGCGCACCAGCCCGCCGTAGAAGAAGGCGAGCCCGGGCAGCATCAGCATGACGAGGGCGGCAGCGACGAGCACCCAGGCGGTGTCGCCGGCAGAGAGCGCGGGGGTCGTCATCAAGACACCCCGGCGGGCTGGCCGAGCGCCTGCTGCTGCACCTCGTCGGCCGTTACCGGCGTGAGGGCGGCGTTGTCCCGCTCGCCGGTCCGGATGCGGATCACCCGCTCCAGCGCCTGCACGAAGATCTTGCCGTCGCCCACCTGGCCGGTGGAGGCGGAGGAGAGGATCGCCTGGATGGTGGTCTCCACGAACGGCTCGGAGACGGCGATCTCGATCTTGACCTTGTCGTGGAATTCGAGGACCAGGGCGGAGGTCCGGTAGTGCTCCACCACGGAGCCCTCGCCTCCATGACCGCTCACGCGGGTGAGGGTCAGGCCGGTGACTCCCACCCGGAACAGGGCTTCCTTCACGGCACGGAGGCGCTCGGGACGGACGACGGCAGTGATCAGATGCATGGCTTTGGGCGCTTGGGTTGATTCATCGTCGTGAAAAATCACCCAACTGTCAAGTGAAATGTGCAGAATGAGCACGAATTAATGCACACTTCACAATACTTTGTCGCCCAGAACGCCAAATGCGAATTAATTATTGCGCGCCAAGCATCCAATTCGGTACACTGCGCAAGGCCAGCCCACCTCGCTACCCAAACCGGATTCCCGATGCCCCAGCGTACGGATAGCGCCCCCACCTCCGGCACCTTCCACCCCCTCGACCAGATCTCCCTGGGCAAGATCGTCCAGATCCGCGAGCGCCTGATGAAGACCCAGGCGGAGGGAAAGCCGGTGTTCCGCTTCGAGTCCGGTGACCCGAGCTTCGCCCCCGCGGCGCACGTCACCGAGGCGCTGGTCGCGGCGGCCTACGCGGGACGCACCCACTACATCCCCAACAACGGCATCCCCGAGCTGCGAAAGGCGCTCGCCGAGAAGGTGGTGCGGAAGAACGGGCTGGAAGGGGTGAAGCCGGCGGACATCTTCGTCACCAATGGCGCCATGCACGCGCTGTTCGTGGTGTTCGGGTCGCTGCTCCAGCCGGGCGACGAGGTGATCATCCCCGATCCCATGTGGACCGAGGTCGCCGAGAACATCCGCCTCGCGGGTGGGGTGCCCGTGGGTGTCGGGCTGCGCGCCGACCGGGGCTACGACTACGACGCGACCGACATCGCCGCCGCGATCACCCCGCGCACGCGCGCGATCTTCGTCAACACGCCGCACAACCCCACCGGCGCCGTGCTCGGCGCCTCCTCGCTCTCGGCCATCCTCGCGGTGGCCCACCAGCATTCCCTGTGGGTCGTGTCAGACGAAGCATACGAGGACGTCGTGTTCGCCCCCGCCACGCACCTGTCGATCGGCGCGCTGGCGCGCGACAACGAGCGCGTGGTGAGCATCTTCTCCTTCTCCAAGAGCCACGCGATGAGCGGGCTGCGCACCGGCTACGTGGTGACGCGCGCGCCGGTGCTCCACGACCGCATTCCCAAGCTGCTCCGCTGTACCATCAACGGCGTGAACAGCCTGGCGCAGTGGGCGGCCCTCGCGGCCGTCACCGGTAGCGACGAGGCGAGCCTCACCATGCGCGACGCCTACCGGGTGCGACGCGACATCATGCTGCGCGCGCTCGAGGGGATCCCGGGGTTGCGCGCATTCACCCCCGCCGGGACATTCTTCCTCTGGGTGGAGACGGACAGCTCGGTGTACCAGCGGCTCGAGGTTGCCGACGCTGCAGCGCTCTCCGATTCACTTGCCGCCGACGGCATCGGCAGCGCCCCCGGCGACGCCTTCGGCCCGCGCAGCGCCGATGCGCTTCGCTTCTCCTTCAGCTGTGACACCCGCATGGTACGAGAGGGAAGCGTGAAGCTCCGGGAAGCGCTGCTGTGACCCTGCGGGTCGCGCTCGGCGAATACGACACCGGGTGGCACGACCCGCAGCTCTCGCTCAAGCGCGCGGGAATCGTCGCGCACAATGCCGCGCACGATGGCGCGAAGCTGCTCGTGCTCCCCGAGATGGCGACGACGGGCTTCACGATGGACGCCGAGCACTTCGCCGAGTCGCTGGCGGGCGAGAGCAGCATGGTGCTGGGGGAGCTCGCCGCGAAGCACGCGATGTGGATCGTGGCAGGGATGTCCGTGCGCGAGGCGGGTGAGGAGCGCGCGAGCAACGTGGCGGTCGCGTTCGGACCTGATGGCGCGATCGCCGGCAGCTACCGCAAGCAGCGGCTGTTCGGCTTCGCCGAGGAGACGAAGACGTACGCGGCGGGGAGCGCGCCACTCACGGTGAGCATCGAGGGCGTGCGCACGAGCCTCTTCGTCTGCTACGACCTGCGATTCCCGGAGCTGTTTCGCGAAGTCGCGCGCGCGAGTGACCTGATGCTCGTGATCGCGAACTGGCCCGTGGACCGCCGCGCGCACTGGGACGCCCTGCTCCCGGCGCGCGCGATCGAGAACCAGTGCTACGTGATCGGCGTCAACCGGCTGGGCGTCGCCGGCGGGCTCACCTATGACGGTGGATCGGCTGCGTACGGTCCCTGGGGAGAGCGCTTCCCGGGCCACGTGGTGGATGTGGATCCCTCACACGTGGCCGCGGTGCGCGAGCGCTACCCCTTCCTGCCGCAGGCGGCCGAGTAAACCGCGCGCGAGTCGTTCGTGTCTGACGTGTGTTGGCCCCACTTCCGACCACTTCCCCACGACTCCCATGCGTAACGCACACACGCCGGCGCTCGTCGCCGCCTCGATCGTCATTGCCTTCGCGTCCACCGGGCCGCTCGCCGCGCAGCAGGTGATGCGCGGCGCGCCACCTGCCGGACCTCGCACCGCGGATCGTCCCTTCACCGTGCCTCGGCTCTCCGCTCCTCGCTCGCTCCAGCTGGCCGACGCCGGCGCGAGCATCGCGCTGCCGGCCGGCCGAGCGCCGCTCACCGTGCAGGCCAACGGCGTGGAACTTCACCTCATCCTCGAGACCACCGGTGGCCCGAGCGAGCTGACCGACGTCGCTGTCGCGAAGCTCGGACTCGCCACGCGTACGCACGGTGGTGACACGCTCACCACCGCGACGCTCGACTCGGTGCGCGTCGGCGACGTCACGCTGCGCGGGCTCGAGACGGTGGTCACGCAGGGGATGCTGCCCCCGGGGATCGATGGCTTCATCGGGCTCAATGCATTTCGCGACCTGCTGCTGACCATCGATCGCGGCGCGGGCACGCTCCAGCTGTCACGCGGCTCGCTGCCCGCCGTGAACGGCACCGACGTCGTCGCATTCCTCGACGCGGGCCGCAACCTGGGATTCGAGATCGCACTCGGCGACCAGAACTTTCCCGCGGTGGTGAACTCGATGAGCGATGGATTCGCCAACGTGCCGCCCGCATGGAGCGGGAAGGTCACGTTTGCCGGGCCGCTCGAAGTCGTGGGGCAGGCGCGCTTCGGTGGTGGCGAAGCGGTGGACATCAAGGGCGCGGCGCTCAAGGGAGCTGCGCGCGTCGGTGCAGTGTCGTTCGACGCACCCCGCATCTCGGTGGTGCCGAATCCGGCGTGGATTCCGGACGTCGTCTCGCTCGGTCGTGCGTTTCTCGACCAGGCGACGATCACCTTCGACCAGAAGAATGGCCGCGTGCGGGTTACCCCCGCCCACCCCGGTCGCGGTCCGTCCACAGGATCGTGATCACCATGTAGACGCCCAGTATCGCCGCGATCCAGAAGCCCCACGTGCCAAGGACGCGGCGATACGGGAGCAGCATCGCGCTCGCGACCAGCAGGCCTGCGAGCACGAGACCGGAGAAGACGCGGTTCGCGACCTTCTGCAGCCCCTGCATCATGAGCTGCAACTGCGGCACCTGGATCTGCGTCTCGAACTCGTTGTTCGCCAGGCGCTGCGTGATCGTGTCGAGCCGGTGAGGCAGCGCATTGAGGAACTCGCCGCCCTCGCTGGCCAGCTGGAACAGCCGGCGCGAGGTGAGCGCCTGCTGCGAGCGTGTGGCCGCGAGCTTGTTGCCGTAGTCGCGCACCGTCTCGATCGGCGAGTAGCTGGGGTCGAGTGAGCGGCTCACCGCATCCAGGTTGAACATCGCCTTGGCGAGCAGCGTGAGCTCGGCGGGCAGCCGCAGTCCGCGCTGGTACGAGATGTTGATCGCCTCGTACAGCACCGTGCCCATCTCCAGCTCACCCACCGCCAGGTCGTAGTTGCGCGCGATCAGCGTCGCGACCTCGCGCGTGTACGTCGTGCGGTCGAAGTCCGGTAGCGGGTCGCCGATCTCGATGAAGATCCCGGCCGCGTCGTCGCCGCGATTGTCGGCCAGGTCCATCAGGAGCCGCACGATCTGGTCGCGCATGCTCGTCGAGAGCCGTGCCGTCATCCCGAAGTCGATCAGCGCGAGCTTGACGTCGACGTCGGGCGGCTGTGCAGCAGCACTCTCCTGCGCCTGCGCCTCCATGCGACTGAGCGGGGTCGTCGCCACGCGCTCGGTGTCGCGGCGCTCGCTCGCCACCACCTCGCTCGGCGTGCGCGGGTTCTGCATCTCCGGCAGGATGACGAACACGTTCCCGGGGTGCGGGTCCGCATGGAAGTGTCCGTCGATCACGATCTGCTTCAGGTACGCGCGCGTCAGCTCGTCGGCCACGGGGCTGAAGTCGTGCTCGATGCGCGTGAGCGGGCTCACCGTGTCGATCTTGATCCCGCGCACTCGCTCGAGCGTGAGCACGCGCTCGGTGGTGTACGCCTCGATCACCTTGGGGATCAGGATGCGCGGGAACTCCGACATCGAGCGCCGGAACGCGGCCGAGTTGCGCGCCTCGGTGCGGTAGTCCAGCTCGTCGGTGAGCGCGCGCTCGAGCTGCTGCACCACGCCGAGCATGTCCACGCGCGCACCCGCCTGCGTGTGGTTCGTGAGGAATGTCGCCAGCTCCCGGAAGAACAGGATGTCCTCGGCCAGCGGCCCTCGAATGCCGGGGCGCTGCACCTTGACCACCACGGATCGCCCGCCGCGCAATTCGGCTGCGTGCACCTGCCCCAGGCTCGCGGTGCCCAGTGGCTTCTTGTCGAATTCGGTGAAGAGCTTGGAGATTCGCGTCTTCAGCTCTTCCTCGATCACCTGCTCGATCTCCTCGTAGGGGATCTGGTCAACGTCGTCCTGGAGCTTCTCCAGTTCCTTGACGTAGATGTCGGGGAGCAGGTCGGGGCGCGTCGAGAGCACCTGGCCGAGCTTGATGTAAGCGGGCCCGAGCTCCACCAGGCGCTTGCGGAAGCCCACGGCTTTCTCACGGCTGGGGCCTTCCTGCTCCTCGCCATCGGCGTCCTCAGTGCCCGCAATGCCCTTCATGCCGGACTGCTTGGCGACGTCCGCCAGCCCGTAGCGCGTGAACAGCCCGATGGTTGCGGCGAGCCGCGGCAGGTGCTTGGGAGAGAGGATCACGGCCCCGACCGTTAGCATGAAAAGTGCCTCGGCGGCCTCGAGCCTATATTTGGGGCCACGCCGTGGTCCCTCCACCCCTGCCACCCCTGCAATCATGAGCGGTCGCGCCAACGTCACGCGCGTTCCCAAGCCCTGGGGCTGGGAGCTGATCTGGGCCCACACCGACCAGTACGTGGGCAAGGTCCTCCATATCAATGCGGGGGAATCTCTCTCGGTCCAGTATCACAACGTGAAGGACGAGACCGTTCACCTGCTCACCGGGCAGCTCATCTATTGGGTGAAGCTCGACCCCGAGGGTGAGCTCACCGACCAGAAGCTCGAGCCCGGTGACTCCTTCCGGATCACCCCGGGCACCATCCATTACATGGAAGCCGTCACCGACTGTGACGTGCTCGAAGCCTCCACGCCGCACCTCGACGACGTGGTGCGCATCAAGGACCGTTACGGACGCGAGGGAACCTCGAAGCCATGAAAGTGATCATGCCCGTCGCCGGCAAGGGCACGCGCCTTCGCCCGCACACGCACCTCGTTCCCAAGCCGATGCTCCCGATCGCCGGCAAGCCGGTGATCGACTACGTGATGGACGACCTCCAGCAGCTCGGCGGCGTGGAGGAGGTCATCTACATCACGGGGCACCTGAAGGACAAGGTCGAGCAGTTCGCGCGCGAACACTCGCCCTTCCCGAGCGTGTTCGTGGAGCAGGTCACGCAGAACGGCACCGCCGACGCGGTGCGCCTCGCGATGCCGCACGTGGACCAGCCGGTGATGATCATCTTCGTGGACACGATCTTCGACGCCGACTTCTCGGTGGTGAAGTCGCTCGACGTGGACGGCATCATCTGGACGAAGGAAGTCGAGGACTACCAGCGATTCGGCGTAGTGGTGACCGACGCTGAAGGCAACATGACGCAGATCATCGAGAAGCCGAGCACGCCCATCTCGAAGCGCGCGAACATCGGGCTGTACTACATCCGCGACTGGAAGCTGCTCGGCCAGGCGATCGACTGGGTGATGACGCAGCCGCCGAACAAGGGCGAGTACTACCTGACGGATGCGTTCCAGTACATGATCGACCACGGCGCGAAGATCCGCGCGGTGGACGTGGAAGGATGGTACGACGCGGGCAAGCTCGACACGCTGCTCGAGACCAACCAGACGATCCTCGAGAAGCGCGGCGCCGCGCGCCGCCCGAAGACGCTGCCGGCGGGCGTGACGATCGTGGACCCGGTCTATATCGAGGATGACGTGACGCTCTCGGGTGCCACGACGATCGGGCCGAATGTGTCGCTCGGCGCGGGGTCGGTGGTGAAGGACACCACGCTGTCGCACACGATCGTGGGCAAGAAGGCGAAGCTCACGAACGTGACGCTCACCAAGTCGTTTTTGGGTGATGAGGTGGTCGTCGAGAACTTCAGGGGTGAGTGCACTGTGGCAGACAACTCGGAAGTGAGAGGCACAACGAACAAATGAGCCGCGGTGCAACGCGGCAACACGCTGAACAGCCGCGCGCGCCGCTGCCCAGGAACATCTACGCAATAGCTGCGGTGAGCTTCTTCACCGACGCGAGCAGCGAGATGATCTATCCGCTGCTCCCCGTGTTCCTCTCCACGGTGCTTGGCGCCAGCGCGAGCTTCATCGGCACCATCGAGGGCTTCGCCGAGGCGACCGCCGCGCTCCTCAAGCTGTTCAGCGGCTGGTGGTCGGATCGTGTGCAGAAGCGCAAGCCACTCGTGGTCGGCGGCTACGTGCTCGCGAGCGCAGTGCGCCCACTCATCGGCTTCGCGACGAGCGCGACACAGGTGCTGCTGATCCGAGTCAGCGATCGCGTGGGGAAGGGGCTCCGCAACTCGCCGCGCGATGCGCTCATTGCAGACTCCGTCGACCCGTCGATTCGGGGCCGCGCATTCGGCTTCCACCGCGCGTCCGATCACGCCGGCGCGGTGGTTGGCCCACTGCTCGCGTTCGCGATGCTGCACTGGTGGGGCGTGCCCATTCGTCGCGTCTTCCTGTTCGCGGCGATTCCGGGCGCAATCGCGGTGCTGGTCGCCATCATCGCGATCAAGGAAGTCGCACGACGCGATACTCCCACAGCCGGCGCCCCCGACCTCTCGCAACCCCTAGGCGCCTCCTTTTGGCGCGTCCTCGGTGTGCTGGTGGTCTTCACGCTCGGCAACTCCACAGATGCGTTCCTGCTGCTGCGCGCGACACAGCTGGGCGTCCCTATCGCGATGGCCCCGATTCTCTGGGCCGCGCTGCACGTCGTGAAGAGCAGCTCGAGCACACCAGGCGGCGCGCTGTCGGATCGCCTCGGCCGCGTGCCGACGCTGGTCGCCGGATGGCTGCTCTACGCAGCGGTGTACGTCGGCTTCGCCTTCGCCCACGTGCAGTGGCAGGCATGGGCGCTGTTCCTGACATACGGAATCTTCTTCGGCCTCACCGAGGGATCGGAGCGCGCACTTGTCTCCGACCTCGTGACCCCCGAGCGCCGAGGCACAGCGTTCGGCTGGTACTATCTCGCCACCGGCCTGGCCGCACTCCCCGCGTCGATAGCTTTCGGACTCGTATGGGACCACGCTGGCGCGCATGCCGCTTTCCTCATGGGCGCGGCGTTAGCTGGTGTCGCAGCGCTAGGGCTCCTTGTGGCGGGTCCAAAGAAAACTACGCACGCTGATGGCCGCTGAACCGCAACTGCAGATGGCCGCAGAGAACCTGTGACGGTTATCAGCGGCCATCTGCCGTTGCCTTGCCGCGGCCATCAGCGTGCGTAGTTCAAAAAGCTAACCGCACGTCGAGCCACGCCGAGAACACGTCTCCTCCTGATCCTGCGGCCCCTACCTGGCTTGGGCAGCCCGGTCGGCTGAAGCCAGCGTAGGCTGATAAAACTGCCAGGTCTGCCCACCAACGGTTCCCGTAAGTTCCAGCGGAGTCCATTGAAGGACGAATGATTCGCTGCCAGCCGGGGTGACCGTCACCTGATTCTTCCTCAGCGACCACCCCGCTTGAAGAACAGCGTCAAGCCTGCCCGATGGCTGACTGCGATCTCCCGTGTTCATCGCAATCGAGGCGGTTCCGTCTCGATTCAAGTCGATCTGGTAACTGAACAGGTCCGGCCTCGCGCTTCCGGGAAAGACTCGTACGGGAAGCTTCGAGCCGTTCACTGCCGCCAGAAGCCAACTCGATTCCGTAAGCTGCGAGGTGGACGGCGATGTGACGCCGGTTCGCTTGCATCCAGTAGACGCCAGGAACACGGCGGCGATCACGACGAAACGCAGGGACAAATAAGGCTCCGTGAGTCAGTGGCAATCAGGCAGTGCAGCGCCTTCAGCGTTTTTCCCATTTACTTTTTCCAAGCCTAGCAACACCGGGACCCAGGCCGGGAATACTTCTCCTCCAGCCTCGAGCGCATGAACTCCTCCCGCCCCATGGGCTCGGTGCCCGGGTGCGCGGCGAGGATATGCTCGACATACCGATCGTAGTCGGGCACCCCGATCACTCGCCTGATGAGCAAGCCGAGTGCCCGAATGCGATCGCTTACCGTCACCGCGACGTGCCTAGGAAGCTGCCCTTGTTCGGCAGGCGGTTCGGGCCGATGGTGCGCTCGAAGAGCTCGTAGATCCGGCGGTATTCGTCGGTCCACGAGTCGGGGCGCACGAAGCCGTGATCCTCCACGGGGTACGGCGCCAGCCACCAGTCTGTCTTGCCGAGCTCGATCAGCCGCTGCGTGAGGCGGACGATGTCCTGGAAGTGGACGTTCACGTCCACCATGCCGTGCAGCATCAGCAGTGGATCCTCGAGCCCCTGGGCGAAGTAGATCGGGCTTGACTGCCGATAGGAGATCGAGTCCGCCTGCGGAGTGTTGAGGATCTGCGCCGTGTACTGATGGTTGTAGTGAGCCCAGTCCGTCACGCTGCGCAGCGCGGCGCCCGCGCCGAACGACTTCGGCGCCGTGAACAGTGCCATCAGCGTCATGAAGCCGCCGTAGCTGCCGCCATAGATCCCGATGCGTTCAGGGTCGATGCCGAATTCCTTCTGCAGGTACTTCGACGCGTCCACCTCGTCGCCGAGGTCGCGCCCGCCCATGTGGCGATAGATGGCGGTGCGCCAGTCGCGCCCATACCCGCCCGAGCCGCGGTAGTCCACGTCGATCACCACGTAGCCCTTGCTCGCGAGCAGGTGGTTGAACATGTACTCGTGCGAATAGCTGCTCCAGTAGTTGTGCACGTTATGCAGGTAGCCCGCGCCGTGCACGAAGATCACCGCGGCGCCATTCGCCTTCGCGCCGAACTGCTCGGGCCTGTAGATGCGCGCCGGCACCTGCACGCCGTCGCTCGCGGGCACGCGCACGATCGCCGGCGCGATCCAGTTGTACGAGCGGAACTCCGCGGTGGTCGAGGTCGTGAGCTGCGTCTCACTCGACGCGCCGGGCTTCGCGATGTACAGCTCCGGCGGCTTGTTCGCGGCCGAGTAGACGTCGGCCATCGTCTGGCCGTCGGGCGACATGGTCACCTGGTGCATGCCGCTGGTGTTCGTGAGTCGCGTGAGCGATCCACCCGCCACCGGCAGCGAATAGAAGTGCAGGTCGAACGGACCCGCTTCGCTCGCATGCAGCCAGAACGTCTTCTCGTCCGGTGAAAGCGCGACGTCGGTCACCTCCCACTTCCCCTTGGTGAGCTGGCGGCGGTCGCCCCCGTTCGCGTCGGTCGTGTAGAGGTGGTTGTACCCGTCCGCCTCCGACGTGAAGTAGATCCGAGCGCCATTGTCGGCCCAGCCGCCGCAGGTGAAGCAGGGCAGGTTCGAGCCGCCGCGCCCGGTGGCGACCCATGCGGTGTCGCGCAGCACGTCGATGGTGGTCAGGTGGCCATCGGCATCCACTCGCACCACCGCGCGCGCCTTGTAGTCGGGGCTCGCGGTCCACACGAGCGCCTGCTCCGCCACCGGGCTCCAACCGAGCACGAGCGCCGTGCTGGGCGGCTTCGTGCTGTCCGTGGGGTTGAGCTTGAGCCACTTCGCGGTGCCGCTCGGCAACGACACGAGCGCGACGCGTCCGCTCGACTGGGCGTCGCCCACCTTCGTGCGACCGCGCAGCGGCTCCGTGTAGCCGCTCGACGTCACGTACTGTGGCACCTCCGTCTCGCGCGCGCCCTGCGACGGGATGGCGGTGTTCACGAGCAGCGTGCGGCCGCTGCTCGAGATGCTCAGCCCCACCACGCGCTCGTTCGTCGCGATGTAGAGTGGCGTGGGACGCAGTCCCTCGTGGTACTTGCGGTCCGCGCGCGCGATACTGTCCAGTCGCGCCCTGATGCGCAGCACGTCGAAGAGCTCCTGCTGCGTGTTCTGCAGCCCGCCGCGCTGTCCGAGGCGCGCCGAGTCGATGGGTGCGGCGCCCTGGCGAATGTCGGTGAGCTGGCGGAGCAGCCCGCCCGAGAGGTCGAGCGAGTAGACGTTGTTGTCGCGCGAGTAGTAGACCGTGCGACCGTCCGCCGAGATGGTGGCGGCGCCCTCGAAGCTTCCCGTCTCGGTCAGGCGACGGACTGCGCCGGTGCGCATCTCCACCAGGTACAGGTCGCCCTCCCAGGCAACGACCTTGCGCATGCGATCGCGCGAATAGTCCCCGTCGGCCACGAGCGGCGCGAGCGAATCCTGCTGCGACTCGGGCAGCGCTTCCGGACTGGCCCCTGCCTGGGCCCGAATGCGGTATGGCTTGAGCGGCTCGTACCACGCCGTGCCGGGCGCATTCCACTGGAAGTAGAGGTACTTCCCGTCGGCGCTCCAGTGCACGTTCTGCGGTTCGCGGCCGTAGAGCTCGGGGCCGCGCATGATGTTGTGGATCGAGAGGTCGAAGCCGTTCTGTTGTGCGTGCGCCGCGGGCGCGTGCACGGCGACGAGCAGGAGCGCGAGGGCAGGGACGAAGCGTCGCATGGTCTCTGGGTGGGGGACGAGCCTCGAAGTTATGGCGCGGACGCGCTGCGGCGAAACCCCGGACTGGGCCTCCCCGTAGAGGGCGCGTGGCCCCTGCTGCGCCCCTGCTGCGCCCGCGCTGCGCCGCATCTCCTCCCACCGTGCCCCGCATGCGACGCACCCTTCGTCCCTGCCTGTTCATTCTCGCCGCGCTGGTCCTCGCACCGTGCCTCGCCTCTGCCCAGGGGCTCGACCTCACGGTGAATCACGTGGGCATCGCCATCGGTGAGGTCCCCGAGGTCACGGGACTGCGACTGAACTTTCGCGACCGCAACCTGAAGAAGGTCAACGGCATCAACCTGACCCTCTGGAATCCCTACCAGCCGGCGACGGGCGTGGTGAACGGACTGGCCCTGGGAGTGCCGATCACGGGCGCGCGCGAGGTCAATGGAATCGGGTTTGGCGTCCTCGGCCTGGGTGTGGACGATCGCTTTCGCGGCATCGGCGTGGCGGGGATCGGCATGGGCGGCGGTGGTGACCTGGAGGGAATCCTGGTCGGCGGCATCGGCCTTGGTTCCGGCGGCAGCGTCAAGGGAATTGGCATCGGTGGCATCGGGGTGGGTTCGGGCGGCAACGTCACGGGCCTGATGCTGTCCGGCGTAGGCGTGGGCGCTGGTGGCAGCGCGAAGGGAATCCTGGTCGGCGGCATCGGCGTGGGCGCGGGCGGTGACGTGCGCGGCCTGGCGGTGGGTGGCGTTGGCGTCGGCGCGGGCGGCTCGTTCCACGGGATCGGCATCGGTGGCGTCGGCGTGGGCGCCGGCGGCGATGCAACCGGCCTGATGATCGGCGGTGTGGGCGTCGGCGTGGGTGGACGCCTCACGGGCATCGGGCTCGCCGTGCTGGGCGTGGGCTCGCCCGAGATCGTGGGCGGCACGCTCAGTCTCGCCGCGGGCGCGCAGCACTATCATGGTATCGCGATCGCCCCGGCGTGGTTCAAGGTCGTGAACGACCGCGGGCGCGAGGGTCGCTTCGAGGGCGCGAGCGTGAGTGCCTTCAACCAGGTGGTCGGGAGCCAGCACGGACTCACCATCGGCATCGTCAACTACGCGCACTCACTGAACGGCGTGCAGTTCGGGCTGGTCAACATCGTGGATCGGCCGGGGCACCGGCGCGTGATGCCCGTGATCAACGTGGGGCACGACAGCAACGACAACAGCAACAGCGAACACGAATGACACGAAGGGTCGCTAACGCGACCGTCACGAATGAACAATAAGAAAAAGAGGGCTCCGGCGACCGGAGCCCTCTTCTTTGATGAGCTATTAGTGCCCGGTCGCGTTAGCGACCGTTAGTGCTCGTTCGTGTCAGCTGTTGCAGGCTCAGAGCGGCGGTCGCCTGGACTTGACCGGAAACGGCGGCGCCTTCGGAAGCGTCACGCCCTGCGTGACCAGCAACTTGAGCGCCTCCTGCACCCCGCGCTCCAGCTGCGGATCACGCCCCGCGGCGATGGACTTCGCGTCCTGCAGCACCTCGATGTCGGGCTGCACGCCCACGCCTTCGGCCGGATAGCCGCCGTTCGCGTCGAACACCGCGCTGCACGGGGACGTGATCGTGCCACCATCCACCAGCGGATACGGCACGCACGACGCCACCAGGCCGCCCCACGTGCGCGTGCCCACTTCCGGGCCGATGCCGAGCGTGTGGAACACCCATGGGAAGAAGTCACCACCCGAGCCGGCCTGCTCGTTCGTGAGCAGGACCTTCGGTCCGAAGATGCCGGCCATCGGCACGTGCCATGGCGTGCCACCGGGGATGTCGTTCGTCACGCCGCCCACGATCTTGCGCTGCATGATGCCCACCATGTAATCGTCGAGGTTGCCGCCGCTGTTGAAGCGCTCGTCGATCACCGCGCCCTGCTTGTCCTGCTGCGCGAAGTAGTAGCGGTCGAAGTTCGTGATCGACGCCGTGTTCGGGATCCACGCATACGCCAGCTTGCCGCCGGACAGGGAATCGACGCGACGCCGGTTGTCCTCGATGAACGCGCGCGTGCGCAGCGTGAGGTCGGTGCGAATCGGCACCACCGTCACGTTCCAGGCGCCCTCACCACTCGCCACACTGCTCAGCCGCAGCACGGTCTGCTTGTCCACGGTGCCATCCATCGCTGCGCCCAGCTCCTCGTCGGTCGTCACGTTCTCGCCGTTCACGGCAATGATGTAGTTGCCGACCGATGCCTTGATCCCCGGCGCATCGAGTGGCGCGCCGAGCCCCGGGTTCCAGCTCTCGCTGGTGAAGATGCGCGAGATCTTCCAGCGGCCCGCGTCTGCCACCACGTCAGCGCCGAGGAGGCCGATACGGGAGCTGTCGACGGCGGGCAGGTCGCCACCGCGCACGAAGCTGTGCCCCACGGACAGTTCGCCGCCGACGAGCGTGAGGATGTACGACAGGTCGTCACGGTGTCGCACATACGGCACCAGCGGTGCGTAGCGCGCGTGCACCGCGTCCCAGTCGTTGCCGTGATGATTAGGCGCGTAGAAGAAGTCGCGCTCAATGCGCCAGGCTTCCTCGAAGATCTGCTTCCACTCGGTGGCGGGATCGACCTGCGTGCGAAGCGTGACCGCCAGGCGTCCATCGCCGGCCTTCGGCGGCGCGTCAGCGCCCACCACCGCCCACTGGTTGTTGGCCTGGTAGAGCAGCTTCTTGCCGTCTGCCGACGTGGAGACCTGCGATACGCCCGTCACGAAGACGTCGCTCTTTCGCTTGGTCGTGTCCCACTTGTGGAGCGTCATCCCCGGCTGGCCGGGCGCATTCTCGCCGACGAACAGCGTGCCGGCGGGGCCGGCGAAAAGTGCGCCGTAGTCGCGTACGGGAATCGGAAGCGGGAGGATGCGACGGTCGAAGCGATCGAAGTCGATCCGCACCGTCATCGCAGGTGTCGTGTTCTTCGCCACGGCGCTGTCGCTCACCGGCCGCTTCGCGCTCGTGTCGCGTGGTGGGGCACCGGGACCGGCGCCAGCGGCGGCTGCAGCCTTCGCGCCCTCCTCGTCACTCTCGATGGTGAAGGGAGTCTGCTCATCGTTCCGCAGCAGCGCGATGTACACCCCCTCCGTGCTCGTGCGCGTGATGCTGCCGAGGTCTGCCCAGCCACTCTTCAACCCCACGTCGGTGCTCGCGAGGAAGTAGAGCCACTTGCCGTTCCGATCCCACACCGGCTGCGCGGCATCCGCCAGCTCGTCGGTGATCGCACGAACCTTTCCGTCGGCCACCGACCACACCTTCACCTGGTGGAACTGGTTCGGCGCCGACTTCGCGTACGCCAGCCACTTCGAGTCCGGCGACCATACCGGCTCCATGCTCCCGCGATCGTTCAGCGTGCCCCCGATGTCGGCCTGGATCATCTTGCCAGAGGCAACTTCCACCACGCGAAGGCGCGTGCGCTCGTCCACGAACGCGATCCGCGTTCCGTCGGGCGACCATGCGGGTGACCACGCCATCTTCGCGTCCTCGATCGAGATCACGCGCGGCGACGTCAACCCATCTGCGTCGCCGATCACCAGGCGATAGCCCGCGCCCTCATCGGAGAACCACGCGAGGTGCTTGCCGTCCGGTGCCCACGTGGGTGCGCGATCGGCAGCGCCGCTCGAGTGCGTGAGGTTGCGCGCATCTCCCTTTTCCACCGGCACGGTGAAGATCTCGCCACGCGACTGGAACACCACCCGCTTGCCCTGCGGGCCGAGCTCCGCGGCGGTGATCGTGCGTGAGACGTCTGCCCAGCGCGCCTCCGCCCAGGGAAAGTCGCCATGCACGCTGATCGCCAGCTGCTTCGGCTCCGCGCCGGACACGTTCATCTCGTGCAGGTATCCATCCTGCTCGAACACCAGCGTGCCGTCACGCCCGTCCAGCCACTTCACCTCGGCGCTCTTGTAGTGCGTGAGCTGCTTCAGCGCGCCGCTCTTCACGTCGTACGACCAGACGTTCGACGCCCAGTCGCGATCCGAGATGAAATAGATCGCGTCGCCCATCCACACCGGTTGGATGTCCATCTGGCGCTCGTTCGGAATCCGCACCTCGCTGAGGTCCGCGAGGTTGAGGATCGTGAGCGGCGTGTTCTGCCCGCCGCGGTAGCTGCGATACTCCTGGTGCCAGCGCGACACGCGATCCACCACGATGCGCTTGCCGTCGGGCGAGAAGCTGCCGCGCATTCCCATGTACTCGGGGACGCGAGCCGCCACGCCGCCATTCACCGCGATGGTGTAGAGGTGCGCATGCGAGCTCGGCGCGGTGTTGCGCATGGATGCGAACAGCACCGACTTGCCATCGGGGCTCCAGCCGCGCGCCATGTCGCCGGCGTTGTGCCAGGTGAGGCGGCGAGGATTCCCCCCTTCCACCGGCATGACGTACACCGCGTTCACGCCCGACCGGTTCGACGTGAATGCAATCCACTTTCCGTCGGGCGAGAAGTGCGGGTCCGCCTCGACGGCCGGCGTGCTCGTGAGGCGCGTGGCCTCGCCGCCGTTCCGGCTCGACACCCAAATGTCGGCGCCGTACGTGAACGCGACCTGCGTGGGCCCCAGCGACGGCTGGCGGAGCAGGCGGGCGCCCTGTGCGCCACCCACGGCAAACGGAAGCAGCGCGGCCAGGGCGCCGGCGCGAAGGGAACGAGCGATCATTGGACCGGGGACAGGGAATCGAGCGGAACGGAGGTGAAGGGTACTTCGGTGGAGACGGCGGGCTTGCGTCCGCGCAGCACCAGGTACCACTCGTGCGCGCTCGTGAAGAGCACCACGAGCACGGAGGCGAGGAAGAAGCCCGCGACGATTGCGTCGAGGTAGTCGTTTGCCATCAGGCGACGCGCGTCACCGAGGGACTTCGCCCCCGGTGGCAGCGTGCCGGCGGCGAGCGCGTCGCCGATCATGCGCGCGTGCGCAATGAAGCCGAGGCGCACGATGGGGGAGAACAGCTTCTGGAAGCCGGCCGTCATGGTCACGACCACCAGCCACGAGAGCGGCAGGAGCGTGACCCAGGCGTAGCGCTGGCGCCCCATCTTGATCAGCACCGTGGTGCCCACGCAGAGTGCGATCGCCGCGAGCAGCTGGTTGGAGATGCCGAACAGCGGCCAGAGCGAGTTGATGCCGCCGAGTGGGTCGATGATCCCCTGGTAGAGGAAGTATCCCCACATCGCCACGAAGAGCGCGCTCGCCATCAGGATCGCCGGCGTCCACGCGATTCGACCGAAGGGCGCCCACGCGCGGCCGACCAGGTCCTGCAACATGAATCGCCCCACGCGAGTTCCAGCGTCGAGCGTGGTGAGGATGAACAGCGCCTCGAACATGATCGCGAAGTGATACCAGAGCGCCATGGCCGCGCCGCCGCCAAGCGCGCTGGAGAACAGCGTGGCCATTCCCACCGCCAGGCTGGGCGCGCCTCCCGTGCGCGAGAGCAGCGAATGCTCACCCACCGATCGCGCGAGCGTTTCCATGGCCGCGGGATCGAGCACGAATCCCCACTTCTGCACTGCGACGGCCGCGCTTGCGGCCGTGGCGCCGATCACGCCCGCGGGGGCGTTGATGGCGAAGTACACACCGGGCGTGAGCGCGCACGCGGCGATCAATGCCATGATGGCCACGAACGACTCCGTTAGCATCGCGCCATACCCCACCAGGCGGGCGTCGGTCTCGTTCTCGAGGAGCTTCGGCGTGGTGCCGCTTGCGATCAGCGCGTGAAATCCCGAGATCGCGCCGCACGCGATGGTGATGAAGGCGAACGGGAACACCTTGCCCGCGAACACCGGGCCCGTGCCGTTCGTGAATTGCGTGAGCGCGGGCATCTGGAGCGGAGGAAGCGATACCACGATCCCGATCGCCAGTGCCACCACCACGCCGATCTTCACGAACGCCGACAGGTAGTCGCGCGGCGCCAGCAGCAGCCACACAGGCAACACGCTCGCCGCGAACCCGTACGCCATTATCGTCCACGCCAGCGTCATGCGGCTGAGCGTGAACACGTGCGCATACGTCGGATGCTCGGCCACCCAGCGCCCCGCGAGCAGCGCAACGACCAGCATCACGAGCCCGATCGCGCTCGCCTCCAGCACGCGACCCGGTCTCAGCCACCGCATGTAGCTGCCCATGAACATCGCGATCGGGATCGTGAGCCCCACCGTCACGGTTCCCCACGGGCTCTCGGCCAGCGCGTTCACCACCACGAGCGCCAGCACCGAGATCAGCACGATCATGATCCCCAGCACGGCCACCATCGCGGTGAAGCCGGCCACCGGGCCGATCTCCTCGCGCGCCATCTGGCCAAGTGTCTTGCCGTCGCGCCGCACGGAGGCGCAGAGCGTCACCATGTCCTGCACCGCGCCACCGATCGCCACGCCGACGATGATCCAGAGTGCGCCAGGCAGGTAGCCGAACTGCGCTGCCAGCGTGGGACCCACGAGTGGGCCCGGCCCCGCGATCGCCGCGAAGTGATGGCCGAACACCACCCACTTGTTCGTCGGCACATGGTCGCGCCCGTCGCTCAGCCGCTGCGCTGGGGTCGGGCGCGCCGGGTCCAGTGCGAAGAGCTTCGCCGCGATGAACTTGCTGTAGAACCGGTACGCCACTGCGTAGCTGCAGAGCGCGGCCACCAGCAGCCACGCGGCGCTGATCGTCTCGCCGCGCGCCAGCGCCAGGTGGCCGAGCGCGAAGGCGCCCGCGAGCGCGACGGCGGTCCACAGCAGTACGGAAGGAAGCCTGTTCATCTCTTATGAAAGGGGGCGGCGAATGGGAGAGGCAGCGAAAATGGCGGGGATACCGCCTCCCGTCTAGCTTTCAGGCGTGCGAATACTCACGATCATCGCCCTGCTGGCTTCGGCCGCGTGCGGCTCCAGCGCGAAGCAGGCCGGGAAGGACTCCGAGCCGCAGCCAAGCGGCTATCCCCTGGCGGCCTATGCGTCGCGGCGGATCGCGGTGGTGCCCGTGCAGATGATCGCCGACGAAAAGGGGCTGCTGGGCGACCTGTCCCGCCGGATCGCAATGCGATCCCTCGACAGTGCGATCAGCCGTGCCCTCGACGATCGGGCGCTGCACCCCCGCTGGGTGGTGGCCGAGGAAGTCGTGAAGTCCTCGGCGCGCAACTCGAACTATACCGCGGACCCGTACGCCTACAGCGTGGCGGTGCTCGACCGCCTGCCGCTCGGCGAGCGCATGGGAGAGCCCCTCTCGTCGCAGCTGCGCACGATGGTCGCGCTCCAGAGCGACGTCCGCTTTGTCCTCATTCCGCACGCGCTCAACCTCGAGAAGCAGAAGGACGGGAGCACCCGCGCCACCCTGCGCCTCGCGATGGTGGATGCGCGCGCCACCGACCTCCTCTGGAGTGGAGAGGTCCAGGTCGACACGCCCTCCGCTCCCGGCCCCGCCCTCTGGCGTGCGCTCGGCACCAAGCTCGCCGCGCTCGCGGCACCCTGATTCACGGATTCATGCGCATTCCAGTCACGTTGATTCCCGGCGACGGCATCGGCCCGTCCATCAGCAGCGCCACCGTTCGCCTCCTCGAGGCCGCGGGTGCGGACATCGAGTGGGACACCCAGGTCGCGGGAATGGCGGGCGTCGCCAAGTACGGCGACCCGATCCCCGACGTCACCCTCGACTCGATCAAGCGCACTCGCGTGGCGCTCAAGGGGCCGCTCGAGACGCCGGTGGGCGAGGGGTTCCGCTCGATCAACGTCTCGCTGCGGAAGACGTTCGACCTCTACGCGAACGTGCGCCCCGCGCACTCGATCGTGAAGGGCGGCCGCTATGAGAACATCGACCTGGTGCTGATCCGCGAGAACACGGAAGGGCTCTACATCGGGATCGAGCATTACATCAAGATCGGCGATGACCCGAAGGCTGCCGCCGAAAGCGTGGCGCTGATCACGCGCGCCGGATCCGAGCGCATCGTGCGTTACGCCTTCGAGTATGCGCGCGCGCATGGTCGCAAGAAGGTGACGCTGGTCCACAAGGCGAACATCCTCAAGTTCTCGCAGGGGCTGTTCCTGGAAGTGGGCCGCAAGATCGCGCGTGAGTACATGCCGCAGATCGAGTTCGACGAGCGCATCGTGGACGCGATGGCGATGAACCTCGTGATCAAGCCAGAGATCTTCGACGTCATCGTGACCACGAACCTCTTCGGCGACATCCTCTCCGACCAGATCTCCGGCCTCGTCGGCGGGCTCGGCCTGGCGCCGGGGGCGAACATCGGCGTGAATGGCGCGATCTTCGAGGCCGTGCATGGCACGGCGCCGGACATCGCCGGGAAGGGGATCGCCAACCCGAGCGCGCTGATGCTCGCGGCCTGCATGATGCTCGAGCACCTCAAGGACGGCGAGCGAGCGCGACGCATCCGCACCGCGCTCGAGGCCACCATCATCGAGGGCGTGACGGTGACGGGCGACCTGGGCGGCAAGGCGACCACCGACGAGTTCACCGAAGCGGTCATCAAGCGGCTGGAGGCATAGCGGCGTGAGCGGCGACGCGTCACGCTCCGTCACGCTCTTCCACTGCTCCGACCTGCACTTCGGGCACCCGGCGGTTCCCGAGCAGTACGAGGCGATCGAGCGGCTGATCCAGGAGCGCAGGTACGACGTGGTCGCCATCAGCGGCGACGTCTCGCAGCGTGCGCGTGCCGGCGAGTTCCAGCGGGCGCGCGCCTTCATCAAGGACGCCGAGCAGGTCTCGAAGGTCATCGTCGTCCCCGGCAATCACGACGTGGCCTGGTGGAAGGCGCCCCTCGGCTTCGGCGACGAGCAGGCGATCTACGAGAAGTACCGCGCGTACATCAGCCAGGACATCGAGCCGATGCTGAGGGTGCCGGGCGCCATCCTGGTGGGGCTCAACACGAGCCAGGGCGTGATTCGTGAGACCCTCACCTGGAACGTGCGCGACATCTCGATCATCGGCCACCTGAAGCCCTCTCAACTGGAGAAGCTGCAGGGGGAGATGGCCAGCGCGTCCGCCAGCGACGCGCGCGTGGTGGTGATGCACCACAACCCGGTGAAGGGCGAGCTCTCCCAGCGGCACGGCCTCAAGCACACCCAGCGCATCCTCGGCAAGTTCGCCGAGTTCGGAGTGGACCTGGTGCTCTGCGGGCACGATCACCAGGAAGCCGTGCACTACATCGAGCACACGAAGCGCGGCACCGTGATCTCGACGGCGGGCACCATGAGCAATCGCTCGCGCGGCGGGCGCCCGTCGAGCGTGAACAGCATCCGGATCACCCCTGACCAGGTCGAGGTGTCCACCCTGGTCTGGTCCGACACCGAGAGCAACTTCACGGCGGGTCCCGTGAAGTGCTTCCGACGCTGAGCGTACTCGGACAGTTCTTCCAGCGCCTGGGAATTGCCGGGCGCGTTCCGACGCGGCAGCGCACGCCGGACCCCAGTCAGCTGGCACTGTCGTTCGATGCGCCGGCGGTTCGCGCGCCCGCCGTCGAGGCGAAGACCCCGCGTGCGCGACGCAACCAGCGCGAGGCCGAGGCATTTCTCGGCGTGCTGAGAGCGCACGGCCTCGCGCGCATAGAGCGCCTGCGACTGACGCGCAACCGCAACGTGATGGTGAGCTTCGGGAGCGGGCAACTCCGCGTGCACGAGGGCTTCCAGGATGCGCCGCCCGAGATCCTGCGCGCGATCGTGACCTTCGTGGAGGGGCGAACGCGCCCCGAGCGCCGCGCCGCACAGGGCGTGATACTCGCCTATCCCATCCGCACCGCCGAGCGACCGGCCGCGCCGCGCCGAGAGACCACGCACCCCGATGACGAGGCGATGGCTGCGAAGCTGGTGTCGGCCCACGCGCAGTACAACGCCGAGCGGTTCAAGGGCGTGCTGAGGTCGGTGGACGTACGAGTGAGCCGCCGGATGAAGAGCCGGCTCGGCCACTATTCGGCGGCCGCGTCAGCGAGTGAGCGCGCCGAGATTGCGATCAGCCGCCGCCATATCCGCCGTCATGGCTGGACCGAGGCGCTGCACACCCTCCTGCACGAGATGGTGCACCAGTGGCAGGATGAATCCGGCCTGCCGATCGATCACGGCCGGGATTTCAGGAAGCAGGCGAGGGCAGTGGGGATCGTGGCGAGCGCGAAGAGGGCTGTGTAGTACTGCAGGGGTGAACTGCTTGCGCTTCGCGCTGCCGCGGACGACGCGGACGACTGCAGCTACAAAAGTGCCCACCAAAAATCTTGCCGTACCCGTGTGCCGCCGCAGGCGGCCAGTGAAATCCGTGTCAAAAGGCAGTTGCCGTTGAGGCAGTTTCAGAAACGACAGATCCCTCGCTTCGCTCAGGATGACTGCGCTAGTAGTCGTAGATGTGATCGACCACCAGCGCTCGATCCCGCTGCACCACGAACAGCACGTCCAGCAGGTCCCGCACCGGCACACTGAGCAACACCCGCATCCGGCCCGGCGACGCAGGATCCGCATACGCCACGACCACCTGCGCTCGAGCCGGCGCCACCCAGCCGAGCGGCGCCGTGCCGGTAAACGTTACGACCGAGTTCCCGCCTATCTCGGCGATCCTCACGCTGTCATGCGCCGCCGCGAGCGACAGCAGCGCATCGCGATAGGGCGTGTACCTCGGCACCGACAGCAGCGTGTAGCCACGATCCAGCTGCCCCGACACTGCGAAGCCTGGCGCGCCCGCCGGAGCGCCAGCCACCACCAGGTACCTCGTGAGCTCATCCGGCACGTACGCGCCTGCCGTCCCGATCCCGATCAGCGACGCATACCCCGCCTTGATGCCGTACTCGCCGCTCAACGCCATCCGTCGCTCGAGCTTGCGAATCGTGTGCGGCCCCGACATCGGCAGCCGCCACAGC
This sequence comes from Gemmatimonadota bacterium, assembly GCA_028287305.1. GTDB lineage: Bacteria > Gemmatimonadota > Gemmatimonadetes > Gemmatimonadales > Gemmatimonadaceae > JAQBPX01. The sequence goes on along the minus strand of JAQBPX010000038.1, from coordinate 163,183 downwards.
CCGCGCAGCGCCGACGCGAACGAGAACTCGTACCACCCCTTGTTCACGATCAGCGTCGCATAGTCTCGCGCCACTTTCGCCGCGTACTGCTCCTCGGCCACCACCTGTCCCGCGCCCACCTCCGTGACTCGCCCAAGCGTGTTCTCGTAGATCGACTTGAGCCCATACTCGATGCCCGTGCTCACGCCGATCACGCCGAGCATCACGTGCGTGCCGAAGGGCACCGGCGCGCGCGCCGGCGCACCCTTCCACGTGGCCATGTAGCTCCGCCAGAACGTTCCCACGCTCTGCACGTACGGGAATCCACTCGGAGGCGCGCCGCGCGTGAGCCACGCGGCATACGCGTCGCTCGAATACACCAGGTCCCACTCTGGATGCGTGAGGAATTCACTGGCCTCGTCGCGGTAGTAGCCCTTCACCGTGTCGAGCGCCATGCGCGCCTCTCCCTGCAACACCGCCGGCATTCGCCGCGCGGTGATCACGGGCGCAATCCCCAGCGAGTCTACCCCGTACACGTCCCAGAGCACGTTCGTGAACTTGTTCGTGGGGTCCACGCGACGCTTCACCGCCATCAGCTCCCGCGCACGAGGATATGCCGCCATGAATTGCGAGCGCGTCGCATGCGGCTGGTAGGGCAGGTACCACCGCCCGCCACTCCGGAGGATCGTATCCGTCATCTCGCGCGTCCACGTGCCCACGGCGCGACGCGACGCGAGGTCCGTCCCCTGCCGGTAGTACACCACGTATGCGAACGACTCGACGGGCGCCCACGTGAGGAACGACTGCGAGTCCGGCAGCGCATGCCGGATGGAGACGTTCACCACGTCCACGTGATGCTTGCGGAACACCTGCCCCATGCGCGGCACGAATACGCCCACGCTGTCCACCGGCACGAAGTACTCCTGCAACACGTAGGTGTCCGTCGCGCGCGAGCGGGGCTCGAGCTCCGAGACGTCGTAGCTCGCCTCGTAGTTGCGCCACGTCACCGGGTTCGTGCGAAAGCGCAGCGGGTCGATCACGAGCTCGCGCAGGTGCTTCCCCGCGTCGGACCCGCTCATCAGTGCATAGACGTCCTGGTGCAGCGCCGAACGCTGCTCCGCAGGCTGCAGGTGACCGCCCTCCGTGACCGGATCGGCGGTGATGACGTACGACGCCGCGCGCAGCCGCGTGAAGGCCGGCGGATAGATGTCGGCATTGTGGAAGATCACGCCGCTGTCCGCCTGCACCTTCTTCCGGAAGAATGCCAGGTACTCGGACACCGGCATCTTCTGGTCGATTCGTTTCACCCTCGTGTTCACCGCGAGGTCGAGCGTCACCTCGGCCACCACCCCCACCGAGCCATATCCGCCGATCGCCGAGAAGAACAGCTCGGGATGCTCGGTGCGGCTGGCGCCGACGATGCTGCCGTCCGCCAGCACGAGCGTGATGTGCCTCACCGAGCGAATGAGCGGCCCCTGCCCGATGTAGCGCCCGTGCGCGTCCACCGAGAGCGCACCGCCCACGGTGAAGGTGTTGTACGTCTGCATGATCTTCACGGCGAGCCCGTAGGGGTCGATCGCCGCCTGCAGTTCACGCCAGGTGGTCCCGGCGCGCACCGTCGCGACCCTTGCCGCGGTGTCGAGCGCCACCACGCCGTGGAACGACCGCATGTCGACCTGCAACCCGTCGGGCGTGGCGGTCTGCCCGCCCATGCTGTATCGCCCACCGCCCACCGAAATGGGGCCCGGCGAATTGCGCACCGCGATGGCGATGTCCTGCAGCGACGTGGGCCGCACCGTGTCCTTCACGATCACCGGATAGAGCCCGGTCACCTCGCGCACCGTCACGCTCGAGTCGGCGGCGACGCCTACGCCGAGCGCGGGAGCCTTGAAGTATCCGATGGCGCTCACCACCATTCCGAAGGCCAGCACGCCGGCGATCGCCGCGCTGGCGTACTTCAATACGCGCAACACCCGGTGCCACGCCGGTCCCCATTTCCTGGTCATCATCTATGTCGACGGTCGCAGCGCAGGGTGAGGGCTTCTCCGACAGGGTTCTTCGGGGATGGTCCGGCGGCTTCGCCGCGTTCTTCGCGCTCGTGGTGATCCTCGGCTACATCCCGTCGCTGAACGATGGCATGGACCACGTGCAGATGAGCGCGATGGGTGAGCACAAGATGATGGGCCTCTACATGATTGGTCCAGCCGACGACGTGACGCACGGCCTCACCGCGCTGCTCTTCCTCGTGGCCGCCCTCGCCTCGGGACGCGCGTCACGCCTCGCGCTTACCGCCTTCGGCTGGTACTACGCGATGGACGCGGCCATCTACCTCGTGACCGGCTTCATCCAGCACCACGCCCCGGTGTCGAACGTGCTCCTCAACCTGCCGCACGTGGTGCTGAGCGCGATCATGCTCTACCTCGCCTACCACCGTCGCGCCCAGCCCGCGCTGGCCTGAACCGTCAGCGCGGCAGGTACTTGATCACGTAGAAATTCACCCCCTGCGGTGACGTCATCGCGGCCATCCGCCCGATGTTCGGGATGTCCATCGGCGCGATCATCTCCGTCGCCCCGAGCTTCATGCCCGTGGCGAACGCGGCATCCACGTCATCCACCGTGAAGTACGTCGCCCACTGCGGCTTCATGCCGCCCGACTTCATCGCCGGCGTCATCGGGTGCATCCCCGCAACCGGCAGTCCGTTGTAGCTGAACACGGAGTACTCGAACTCCGGCGTCGGCATCGTCGCGACAGTCCAGCCGAACAGCTTCGTGTAGAACTCGCGACCCTGCGCCGCGTCGAGCGTGGAATTCTCGAACCAGCTCATCGCGCCGTGTGAACCGGGATCCGCGGACGAACCACGCTCCCGCTTCTCCTGCCAGAGGTCGATGTTGGCGCCGCTCGGGTCATGCACCACCACCATCCGCCCGTTCTGCGCGATGTCCATGGGCGGTTGCGCCTTGCCCCCGAGAGCGCGCACGCGCTCGGCGCTGGCGTCGGCGTCGTCGGTCTTCACCATCACCCCGATCATCGCCCTGGCACCTGGCGGCGTGTTCGGGCCGTTGAGGTCGAACAAGCCGCCCATGTCCGCTCCGCCTGCCTGGATCACGTGACCCATGCCGGGCATGTCTCGATAAGTCCAGCCGAGCACCTCGGTGAAGAACGCGCGCGCTCCGTCGGGATCGGGCGTCAGCATGTTGATCCAGCAGAACTCGTTCGCCTTGCGCGCTTCCATTGCCATTTGTTCCTCTTTCGCTCGGGGGTGAGCGCACTATCGTTGTCGGCGGCGCGACACGCGTCAAGGCGACAACCGCGATCCTGACACATGACCGAGCCGAAGCCGCAGCAGGCGCAGCCGCACGAGACGCAGCCGGAAGTGACGCGCGCCGACATCCTCTCACCGGACGCGCAGGCGCTGATCGCCGAGCTGAACGACGAGCTGTCAGCGGGCTACCCGGAGCCGGGCGCCACGCACTTTCGACTGGCGCCCGCGGAGGTCTCTGCCGGCAGCGGTGCGTTCTTCGTCGCGCGCCTGGCCGGCGAGCCCGTGGGCTGCGGCGCCATTCGCCGGCTCGACGACATCAGTGGCGAGGTGAAGCGCATGTACGTGCGCCGGGGCGCGCGAGGGAAGGGAATCGCCCGTGCCGTCCTGGTCGCCTTGGAGTCCGAAGCCCGCTCCCTCGGCCTCACTTCCCTCCTGCTGGAAACCGGTATCCGTTCGCCCGAGGCGATCCGCCTCTACGAGTCATCCGGCTTCGAGCACATCGAGCCCTACGGCGAGTACATCGGGTCCCCCACGAGCGTCTGCATGCGAAAGCAGTTGTAGCTCGCCGTTGTCGTTCGCCCTTGCAGTCCTGTGCCCCCCAGCCCCCGATCCCCTAAATTCCCGCCCTATGGACGACTTCTTCAACATCGATTCGCAGCTCTCCGAGGATGAACTCGCCGTGCGCGACAGCGTGCGCCGCTTCGTGGACGAGCGCGTCATGCCGATCATCGGCCAGGCCTACGTCGACGGCAAGTTCCCGAAGGAGCTCATCCCCGAGATGGCGGAGCTCGGGGTCTTCGGCGCGAACCTCCCGGAGGAGTATGGCTGCGCGGGGCTGAACAACGTCGCGTATGGATTGATCATGCAGGAGCTCGAGCGCGGCGATTCCGGCATTCGCTCCTTCGCGTCGGTGCAGGGCGCGCTCGCGATGTATCCCATCTACGCCTTCGGCAGCGAAGAGCAGAAGCGGAAGTGGCTCCCGAAGATGGCCGCCGGTGAAGTGATCGGCTGCTTCGGCCTCACCGAGCCCGATTATGGCTCGAACCCGAGCGGCATGATCACGCGCGCCCGCGAGCAGCAGGATGGCTCGTGGATCCTCAACGGCGCCAAGATGTGGATCACCAACGGGTCCACCGCGCAGATCGCCGTGGTGTGGGCGAAGATCAACGACGAGCAGAGCGACAAGGGGATTCGCGGCTTCATCGTGGAGCGCGGCACCCCGGGCTTCTCGTCGCGCGACCAGAAGGGCAAGCTGTCGTTGCGCGCCAGCGACACGAGTGAGCTCGTCTTCCAGGACGTGCGCCTGCCGAAGGACGCGATCCTCCCCGGCTCCAACGGGCTCAAGTCGCCGCTCATGTGCCTCACGCAGGCGCGCTACGGCATTTCGTGGGGCGCGCTCGGCGCCGCCATGGCCTGCTTCGAGGAGGCGCTCGCCTACTCGAAGGAGCGCATCATGTTCGACCGGCCGATCGGCGGCTTCCAGATCCAGCAGGTGCGCCTGGCCGACATGCTCACCGAGATCGTGAAGGGCCAGCTGGTGTCGCTGCACCTCGGCCGCCTGAAGGACGCGGGCACCTTCACGCCGCAGCAGGTGTCGCTCGCGAAGCGCAACAACGTGAACATCGCGACGGACATTGCGCGCGAAGCCCGCCGCCTCCTCGGCGCGAACGGGATCCTGGCCGAGTATGGAGCCATGCGCCACATGGCGAATCTCGAGAGCGTGTATACCTACGAGGGCACGCATGACGTGCATGCGCTGATCCTGGGGCAGGCGCTTACTGGGCTGAACGCCTTCAAATAGCAGGGGCGCCGGGCAGGAAAAGCAAAAGACTGAGACACGGATTTCACTGGGCGGCTGTGCCGCCACACGGGTACTGCCCTTCAGGCTGTACCCGTGTCGCCGCAAAGCGGCGCCGTGAAATCCGTGTCTCAATGCTTTTGGTCTTCCCCCCTTGACAGGCCGAGGGAACCGTGACACTGTATTATCACTCCAATACAGTGAGCACCTCATGCCAGTCCGACCCCTCCACTTCCTCCTGGCCGCTGCCGCCCTCCGCGGCACTGTCCTCCTCGCCCAGCAGGCTCCCGCGCCAGCCGCCAGCGCGTCTGACCAGCAGCGCGCGGCCATGGTCCGGATGAAGAATGACCTCCGAAACCTGGTCGTGGCCGAGGAGATGTTCTGGTCGAAGGCGAGCAGGTACTCCAGCGCCCTCGACAGCCTCAGCTACACCGCGGGGGCGGGCAACAGCGTCACGGTCAGCCCCCTGCAGCCCCGCGGTTATGCGGCCAGCGTCCGCAGCGCCGACCTGCCGAACGTTGTCTGTTCGCTCTTCGTGAACCTGAGGAAGGAGGACATCCCCAACAACGGGCCGAACGCCCTCGCTGCCGGCGAAGGCGAGCCCGTCTGCGACCTCGTGAAGTCCCCGGAAGCCACCAGGCAACTCGAACTGGATATTCTCCCATGACTCGCCGCATCCTCGCCTCAGCCTTCGCCGCCTGCCTGATCGTCGCCGGCGTCGTCTCCGTCGCCCGCCCTGCCTCGGCAGCCCAGGAAGGCTCCCGCGCCTACTGGGGCGGCTCCGAGGGCATCATGCGCATGGCCCTCATCCAGCTCGTCAAGCAGCAGGAGCGCCACATGGGCGCTTCCGGCAGCTACGCCACTTCCATGGCCGAGCTCCCGTCCTTCCGCACGAATCCCGCGCTCACCGTCACGCTCGAGTACGCGAAGGCCACCGGATTCGGCGCGCGCGTCCGGCACAAGGCCTTCCCCGGCCGCAGCTGCATCGTGCGCGATGGGCTCGACTGGAACATGCGCAACCTCAAGACCGACAAGTCGGGCAAGTTCACCGACGAAGAACTCCAGGTCAGCTGCGACGACTTCCGCTAGCAGCCGTCGCAAGTGGTGGGGAGGCCGGGTTGCTGACTACCTGACTCCCCACCGGCTGTCTAGCTTTCCCGCATGAAAATCGCCGTTTGCATCAAGCGCACTCCCGACTCGGAGTCGCGCTTCAAGGTCGCGTCGAGCGCCACGGGCATCGACGAGACGGGACTCAAGTTCGACGTCGACGACTTCGCGGGATACGCGGTCGAGGCGGCGCTCCAGGCCAACGAGAAGGGTGGCGGTGGCGAGACGGTCGTCATCGCGCTCGGCCCCGACAATGTGCAGGAAGTGTTGCGCAAGGCGATGAGCATGGGCGCCGATCGCGCCATCCACCTCAAGGCGGATAGCCTCCCTTCGGACGGCCTCGCCGTCGCCAAGGCGCTCTCCGCCGAGCTGAAGGACCAGGGCTTCGACCTGATCCTCTTCGGCAAGCAGGCGTTCGACACGAGCGCCGGCGTGGTCGGCACCGCCACCGCCGAGCTGCTTGGCCTCCCCTGTGTGACGGCCGTGTCGAAGCTCGACGTGAGCGCCGGCCAGGGCACCGCACGACGCGACCTGGAGGGCGCGGGCGAGATGGTCTCCTTCCCGCTGCCCGCCGTGGTCACCATCGACGAAGGCGTCGCGCGCCCGCGCTACCCCTCGCTCAAGGGGATCATGGCCGCGAAGAAGAAGCCACTCGAATCGAAGCCCGCACAGCTCGGCGACGCACGCGTCACCGTGCAGAAGATGGAGCTGCCCCCCGAGCGCGCCGCGGGCCGCATCATCGGCGAGGGCGCGGCTGCCGTGCCCGAGCTCATCCGACTCCTCCAGACCGAAGCGAAGGTCCTCTGATGCCGAACGTCCTCGTATTCGCCGAGACGCGCGGCGGAGCGCTGCGGAAGGTCGCGCTCGAAGCCGTCACCGCTGCGCGCCAGTTCGTCGACGCCGCCGGTGGTGGGGAAGTGCACGCCATCGTGTTCGGTCCCGCGGGGATCGCCGGCAAGAGCGACGCGCTGGCCCAGCATGGCGCCGACGCGATCATCGCCGTCGAGAACGACGCGTTCAGCGGCTATCCTCGCGAGTCCATCGCCGCGACCATCGCCGATCGCGCGAAGACCGGCGGCTACCGCGCCGTGTTCCTCGGCTTCAGCGCGCAGGGTCGCGACCTGGCCCCGCGACTCGGCGCCAAGCTCGATGCGCCGATCGCCAGTGACGTGGTGGGCGTGAGCGCCGAGGGCGACGCGATCATCGCGAAGCATCCCGCGTACGCGAACAAGGTGATCGTCACCCTCAAGGTCACCGGCCCGCTCGCGATCGTCAGCGTGCGCCCGAGCGCGTTCACTGCGGCGCCGAACGCGAAGTCGGCGCGCGCCGAGAGCATGCAGCCCTCGGCGGATCCGGGTGCGGAGCGCGTGAAGGTCACGTCGCTGGAAGAAGGCGCCAAGGGCCGCCCCGACCTGGGCGAGGCGCAGGTGATCATCTCCGGCGGTCGCGGGCTCAAGGCCGCTGACGGGTTCAAGATCGTGGAGGACCTGGCCGACGCATTCGGCAACGCCGCCGTTGGTGCCACGCGCGCGGTGACCGACGAGGGCTGGCGCCCGCACTCCGACCAGATCGGGCAGACGGGGCGACAGGTGAGCCCGCAGCTGTACGTGGCGGTCGGCATCAGCGGCGCCATCCAGCATTTGGCCGGCATGCGCACGTCGAAGACCATCGTCGCGATCAACAAGGACAAGGAAGCGCCGATCTTCAAGGTGGCCGACTACGGCATCGTCGGCGACGTCTTCGAGATCGTGCCCGCGCTCACGGAAGCGGTCAAGCAGGCGAAGGGGAAGTAGCCCGACCACCTGAAGCACCCGGGAGAAGGAATGCACGCGTCGAACGTCGTCTTCCTCTTCATCCTCACCGCCGCGGCGGGCTTCTTCGCGCTCAACGTGCAGCGGCTGGTCCGCTACATGATGCTCGGGCATGCCGAAGGTCGCCTGGACCATCCGTGGGTGCGGGCGAAGAACGTGCTCGAGATCGGCATCGCGCAGAAGAAGATCTTTCGCGACCCGGTGGCCGGCCCCATGCACGCCCTGATCTTCTGGGGCTTCATGGTGCTCACCGCGGGCACGCTCGAGATCCTGGTCGCGGGGGTGTTTCCGGGCTTCAGCTATGAACACATCCTGCCACACGTGCTCTGGCTGGGCTACTCCAATTCGCAGGACGTGTTTGCGGGACTCGTGCTCGCGGCCATCGCGTTCGCGCTCTTCCGCCGCACCGTGCTGCACCCGAAGCGCCTCGACGGCGATGGCCTGGAGCACACCGACGCGCTGATCATCCTCAGCATGATCGGCGGGCTGATGGTCACGCTGCTGCTCGCGAATGGATTTCTGGGTGCGCTCCATCCGGAGCTGATCGGCTTCGAGAAGGTGGTGTCGCGCCCGATCGGCATGGTGTTCGGCCACGTCTTCTCGCCCGCGGCCGCGCAGCGCGGCTTCACCATCTCATGGTGGGCGCACGCGCTGCTGATCCTCGCGTTCCTGAACTACCTGCCGTACTCCAAGCACCTGCATGTCGCGACGTCGCTGGTCAACGTGTTCTTCTCGAACACCAGCGGCCCGGGACAGAAGGGCGTGATGCGCGGCATGGACCTCGAGGCCGACGTCGAGCAGTTCGGCGCCGCCGACGTGCAGGACCTCAGCTGGAAGAACCTGCTCGACGGATACTCGTGCACCGAGTGCGGGCGCTGCACGGCCGCCTGCCCGGCGAACCTCACGGGGAAGCTGCTCAGCCCGCGCAAGATCGTGGTGAACACGCGCCAGCGCCTGATGGAAAAGGCGCCGCTCGTCACCGGCGACCGCATGGACTTCATGCACCCGAAGCTCGTGCATGGTGAGGGCGATGACGCCGGCGCCTCGACTCCCGAGGAAGCGCTCTCGCACCGCCTGCTCGACACGTACATCACCGAGGAGGAGCTCTGGGCGTGCACCAGCTGCCGCGCCTGCGTGCAGGAGTGCCCGGTGTCCATCGACCAGCTGGACATCATCAACGAGATGCGCCGCTACCTCGTGCTCAGCGAGAGCCGCTTTCCCGAGGAGCTGCAGCCGGCCTTCGAGAGCCTCGAGCGCAACGGCTCGCCGTGGGCGTTCAACCCCGCCGATCGCGGCGCGTGGGCCGCGGGGATGAACATCCCCACCATGGCCGAGATGGTGGAGCGCGGCGAGACGCCGGACGTGCTCTACTGGGTGGGCTGCATGGGCTCCTTCGACGATCGCGCGAAGAAGATCACCGTCGCCTTCGGCCGCATCCTCCAGGCGAGCGGCATCAGCTTCGCGATCCTCGGGCAGGAGGAAACCTGCCACGGCGATCCCGCGCGTCGCATGGGCAACGAGTACCTCTACCAGATGCTCGCGAAGGGGACCATCGAGACGCTCGACCGATACCACGTGAAGACGGTGGTCACCACCTGCCCGCACTGCTTCCACCAGATCGGGAACGAGCTCCCGCAACTCGGCGGGAACTATGAGGTGATCCATCATTCCACCTACATCGAGCGGCTGCTGCAGGAGAACCGCGTGCCGCTCAAGGGCGATGGCGAGAAGCTCGTGGTGGCGTATCACGACTCCTGCTACCTGGGCCGCTACAACGAGGTGTACGACGCGCCGCGCGAGACGCTGCGCCGCGCGCTCCCGGTGATCACGCTCGTGGAGCCGGTGCGCACGAAGGATCGCGGCCTCTGCTGCGGCGCCGGCGGCGGCCGGATGTTCATGGAGGAGAAGACCGGCAAGCGCATCAACATCGAGCGCACCGAGGAGCTCCTCGCGACGGGCGCCGAGACGATCGCGGTCGCCTGTCCCTTCTGCATGACGATGATGAGCGACGGCGTGAAGGCGAAGGGTTCCGACGTCCCGGTGCTCGACATCGCCGAGGTGGTGGCGGGGCAGATGATCGCCTGACTTTTTCCGCAGCGACCGGTTCCTCGGATTTCCGCGGACTGAAGAGCGGAGACATCCGCGGAGACTGCAAAGTCACTTGTCGTTTCCGCGCAGTTTTCCGCCCTTCAGTCCGCGTGAATCCGAGGAACCAGCCCCGCCGAGATGAACCCTACTGCCTCGGCGGCACCGCGATCGCCCCGGTCACTCCGGGCGCCGGCGTGAACGCCGGGCCCACTACGCTCCGGCTCATCCTCGACGTGGCCGGCTCGCTGATCGGCGTGAGGTCCACCTTGGCCACGGCGCCCAGCACGTGCGTGCCGTCCAGGCTGCGCAGCAGCACGTAGTCGTTCGGCCCCGGGATCACCTCGGAGGCGCAGGCGTACGCCAGGTTCACGACGCCCGTCGTGATCTGGTGCGGGAAGATCCGGCCCGCCGGCGCGATCGCCTGGCCACAGTCGAACGCGCCACCGGCGTTCGTCATCTGGGCGCCCATGCTGCTGAAGAAGGCGTTCTCCGTCGCGACGCCGTTCGAGCCATAGTAGCCCGAGTGCTCACCGATGAAGATGATGCGGCCGCCCTCCGCCGCGAACGACTTGAGGATGTTGATCTCGTGCGGCGAGTACGGAGTCACCGGCATCCAGAGGAAGAGCACCTTGATGCCAGAGGGAATGTCGCCGACGCTGCCCGATTGCGCGTCCACGTCCGTGATGGTGTAGCCCGCGCCCGTGATTGCGGCCCGGAACAGCGATTGCGCCGACGCCGAGCACTCCGACGTTCCGCAGATCGAGTTGTGCCCGCGGTGCATCATCACGCCCGTCTGCGACGCGCGCGCTCCCGCCGCCGTGTAGTTCACCAGGTTCTGGTAGAACGGCGTGTTCTGCGAGTGGTTGGCACCGTAGAAGTTGTCGAACATGTTCTCGTCGTTGAACACGACGACCTCGCCACCCACGCTCGGCACCGGTCGGATGGTGACCGTGGCGCATCCCTGCTCGGTGGGCGCCACCAGGCGCCGCGCGCAGAGCTGGAAGTTGTCGGGCGTCGGCACCGCGGCCGGAGCCTGGTAGACCGCGCTGTCGCCGAACTGGAAGGTGATGCGGCCGAACGTCGAGTTGCCGTTGTCCACGCCGTTCACCGACCAGATGTAGGCGGGACCGCCACCCGACACGACCTTGAAGGTCTGGGTGCCGTTCGGGAGCTTCTCCGCCGTCGCCAGGTTGAGCGCCATGGACGACACCACCGCGCCGCGCACCGACACGGTGACCTCAGCGGTGAGTGTTCCACTCGAGGCGCGAATGCGCGCCGAACCGGGCGCGGTGGCGCGGAAGGCGCCGCCGCCGAGAGACTGCAGCCTTGCCGGGTCCAGCGTGGTGATGACCAGGTCGGTCGTGACGATCGGCTGGCCGGCCGCATCCACCAGCTGCGCAGTGGCATTCACCAGGTCGCCGACGTCCATCTCCGTGGGCGTTGCGGTGACCGTGACGCCCACCGGCACGCGAATCACGCTGAACGTTCCCGAATCCTCCACGCCATTCACCGACGCGGTGATCGTGGCGCGGCCATCGCCGCGCGCCGTCACCGTGCCGTCCGCATCCACGCTCGCCACGCGCTCGTCGCTCGAGCGCCAGGTGACGGCAGGGCTCACGATGGCATTGCCGCGGGCGTCCTTCGCGCTCGCGCTGAACTTCCTCCGGTCGCCGGCGCTGTTCACGCCGTCGGTCTTCGGCGACACGGTCACTGTCGTGGCGACCTGCGCCACGGTCAGCACGGCCTTGCCGTCCACGCCGTCGGAGCTCGCCACCAGGTTCGTGGTGCCATTGGCAATCGCGGTCACCACGCCCTTCGAGTCCACCGTGGCGATCGCCGGGTTCTCGCTCTTCCACGTGACCGAGAGGCCGGCCACCGTGCTGGCCGCGCCCTTGGCGACGATCGCCGCGCTGGCGGTCTTTACCTCACCAAGCGACGCGAGCGTGAACGGGGCCGGGCTCACGTCGATTCGCGAGATGGGCGTGCCCACCGTGATGGTGGCGCTCGCGCTCTTGCCCTCGGACGTCGCCGTCACGACGGCCGCGCCGTTCTTCAGGCCGACCGCCCAGCCGCCCGCGGTCACGCGCAGCGCAGTGGCGTCTGCCGCGGCGAACGTCGCCGTCCGGTCCGTGATCGTGTTGCCCACCACGTCCTTCAGCACGGCGGCGAGCTGCACCGAGTCGCCGCGCGCAACCGAAGCGGCGGAGGGCGTGAGCACCACCTGCGCGACCGAGGCCTTCACGCGCACCAGCGCGGAGTCGGCGATGTTGGTGGCCGTGCGCGCCACCACGTACGTCTGTCCCTGGATGTTGCCCGCTGTCACGATGCCCGCGTCATTCACGCTGGCGATCGCCGGGTTGCGCGACGTCCACCCCACGTGCAGCGGCGAGATCGGCTGGTTGGTGGAATTGGTGCCGGTCACCGCCAACGGCCCGCTCTTGCCCGCATCGAGCTGGATGCTGGTGGGCGCGACGGTCAGCTTGATCACCGCCGCGTCCACGCCCGCGTACACCATGGGCTTCGGGGCAACCGGGGGATTTTCCCCCGGCGTGATCTTCACGTTGTCCGAGCTCTGGTAGGCGACCTCGCCGTCGCGGTCGTAGGCCGTGAGCACCAGCTGGAAGGTGTTCTCCTCGCCCGTCACGCGCAGCTCGAACACCAGGATCGCACTGTCGCCGTCGAACACCGCCTCGGTGTACACGCTGTCTCCACCCAGGCGCGCGAGCACGCCGCGCACCTTGGACAGCTCGATCGTCGGCGCCCCTTCCGGCATGCGCTCGAAGGACGGCGCAATCGCCAGTCGCGCCATGCCCTTCCGGAGTCCCACCGCACTCGTCGGCGTGTTGTCCGTGCAGGTGACGCTGGCGATGGTGAGCAGCACGCACGCCAGCGCGCGCACGAATCGCACGCCAGGAGCGGGGCGGGAAATGACGGACATGATCGGGCGCATCTTCGCGATCCTCGTGGGGGCCGAGGGACTTCCCCGGGGTACTACCCTACGCCTTGCGGGGGCTCCTCGCAATAATGAATCGCGAGGGTCCGAGCGTCACCGTCCATGGTACCCCTGACCCGGTGAAACCGCCGTAACCTGGCTCACCAACTAACCGCGCAAATCAGCTGTTTACGGTGATCCGGTACACCCGGATCAGCTGCCTGATCGCACCCTCCTCGAACGGAACCACTTCCGGCTCCGAGACCCGAAGCCCCACGGTGCCGCAAACCTGGATGAACGCGTCAGCGGCCACGCGTCCCGGATCGGCCAGGAGCGCCAACCCTCCGGGCTCCAGGCAGCGCACCAGCATCGCTGCCACCAGCTTCGCCTGCGGCAGCTCGTACAGCACGTCCGACGCAACGACTCGCTCGAACCGCCCGAGGTCAGCCGGCGGGTCGCGCCAATCCACCAGCCGCGTCGCAATCTCCCGTCCTGCGTTACCCCAGGCGTTCACGCGGGCGAACAGCAGCGCGTCCGCGTAATAATCCGTTGCCGTCACCTCGTATCCAGCGCGCGCTGCCGCGGACGCCACCAGCCCCGCGCCACATCCGAGTTCGAGCAGCGACGTACCCTCGCTCGGCGACAACGCGAGCACCGTGGCCAGCACGCGAGCCGACGGCCAGACGTCGGCCCAGTAGGGAAGCCGCTCGTCCTGCTCGAAGTCCACCTCGCTGATCAGCTCCTCGGCGCTCTCCGGATGCAGGATCTCGAAGGTGTGTGCCGCGCAGGTGATCGCGGAGAGCGAAGTCCGGAACCGGCGCAGCAGGCTCCCTCGCAGCTCTTCCTGCCCCTGCACCTTCACTCCGGCAGCCCGCACTCGGCCCCGTGCGGCGCACGCTCGCCCAGCAGGAGCGCGTCCACCAGCTCCCCCGCCTCGATCACCGGGCGATTCGCGGGAACGATCAGCAGCGCGTCGGCCCTGGCCATGGACGTCAGCAGTCCCGAGCCCTGCGCGCCCGTGAGCTGCGCCTCGTACACGCCGTCGCTCGCAGGTTCGAGGGTGACGCGCAGGAAGTGCGACAGGGGCGCGTTGATCGACACGCGCTCACGCAACCGCACTGCAATGGGGCGACGGAAGGGCAGCGCGTGGCCTGCGAGCCGCCGCAGCGCGGGGCGGGCGAACAGCTCGAAGGTCACCATGGTGGACACGGGATTGCCCGGCAGCCCGATCCAGGGCATTCCGCGAAGCAGGCCGAAGCCGAGCGGTGCGCCGGGACGGATGCGCACGCGCCAGAAGCGGAGGTCGGCGCCGAGCGACGCGAGCGCCGAGCGCACCCAGTCGAATGCGCCCACCGAGACGCCGCCCGTGGTGAGCAGCAGGTCACAGTTCGTCACCGCGTCCAGCCGTGCCACCACGTCAGCCAGGTCGTCGCGCGCGATGCCGAGGCGCACGGGCTCCCCGCCCGCCGAGCGCACGAGCGCCTCGAGCGTGTAGCTGTTGGACGACACGATGCGCTCCCCCCGCGCCACGGCCTCGAAGTCCTCGACGTCCACCAGCTCGTCGCCCGAGGCGAGGATGCCGACACGCGGCCGGCGATGCACCAGCGGCTGCGCCGCGCCCACGGACGACAGCACGCCGAGCAGCGCCGGCGTCACGATGCTGCCGCGCGCACCGGCGAGGTCGCCGGGGGCGAGGTCCTCGCCACGCGGGCGCACGTTGCGCATCGCATCGCGGTCACCGCGGATCTCCACGCGCACCTCGCCGGCGTCGCTGTCCTCCACGCGCACCACGCTGTCTGCGCCCGCCGGCACTGGTGCGCCCGTCATGATGCGCACCGCCTCACCGCGCCCCACCGTGCCGGAGTAGGGACTTGCACCCGCCGCCACCGTCGCGACCACGCGCAACGTCACCGGCTGCGCCGCGCTGGCACCGCGCACGTCCTCGGCGCGCACTGCGTATCCGTCCATCGAGGAGTTGTCCCACGGCGGCAGCGCCACGGGCGAGCGCACATCCCCGGCGAGCACGCGGCCGAGCGAGTCGCGGAGCGCCACGTGCTCGGCCGCGAGCGGCTGCAGCCCGCCCACGATGCGGCGCGCCGCCTCGGCGGCGGACAGGGGCGTGGCGTCGCTCACGAGCGCGTCAGGGCGCGAGGCGCATGGATGCGAGGCGAATCGCCAGCGCGTCCGACAGCCGGTCCACGATGGCGGTGGAGACCGTGTAGTTGTTGCAGAGCGTGCTGAAGAGGAGCAGCTGGCCGTCGGCGGTCGTGACGTACCCGGAGAGTGAGCGCGCCCCCGTGAGCGTGCCGGTCTTGGCGTGCACGTTGCCCGCGGCGCTGGTGCCGCGCATGCGGCGCCGGATGGTGCCGTCCACTCCGGCGATCGGGAGCGACGCGTAGTAGAGCGGAAAGTCCGGGCTGCGGCGCATCGCGTCGAGCACGCGGATGATCGTCTCGGGGGAGACCTTGTCGCGCCGGGAAAGGCCGCTGCCGTCGCGCACCATGCGCCCGTCGTCGCTCGCGCCCCACGCCCTGAGCTGGCGCTCGTACACGGCGCGCGCGCTGTCGGCGCTGCCGACACCGGTCTTCTCGAGCGCGAGCGTGTGGAAGAGCAGCTCGCCGAGCTGGTTCTGCGAGGGCTTGAGGAAGAGCGGCAGCACCTCGCGCAGCGCGAGGGAGTGTTGCGTCACCAGCACGTTCTCGGCGGCCGAGCCGTTCGCGTGACCGCCGCCGACCACCGTGATGCCCCGGTCCGCGAGCGCGCGGCGGAGCGCGGCGAGGTACGCGCCATTCGGCGTGCGATGCACCACCTCGATGGTGTCGGTGGCGCCCGCGACAAGCTCGCCGGTGAGCACGACGCTGTTGCTCAGCGTATCGACGACCGAGGAGATGCGCTGGAAGGTGGAGAGCGAGTCGGCGCGCGTGCGAGTCCGCAGCCGGTTGTCGATCGCGCGAATCGCCTCGGGCACTGGAGGCGACAGCCGGATGCCCACCGGGTCGCCGGTGCGCGCGCCGGCGGTGAGGATCACCGAGGTGAACCCCTCGTTCAGCAGCAGCTCGTCGGTGGGGGCGCCGTAGGAATAGTCGAGGTCATCGATCTCCCAGCCATCGCCAGCGGTGGAGCCGGGAAATGCGTCGCCGTACGAGAGCACGCTGCCCGTGATGCGGCGGATGCCCCGCGCGCGCAGCGAATCGGCGAGCGCGTGCAGCGGGATCATCGCATCGCCCAGCGCGTGGTCACTCACGCCCGGGTCGCCGCGTCCCTCGACCATCAGGTTCCCGTCGAGCACCGAGTCGCGTACCGTGCCGCTCGCATGGAGGCGCGTCTGCCAGGTGAAGTCAGCGCCGAGCTGGGTGAGCGCGATGGCGCTCGTGAGCAGCTTCTGGTTGGACGCGGGCGTGAAGAGCTTCGCCTGGTTTCGTGCGTAGAGCGTGTCGCCGCGCACCGGATCCACCACCAGGATTCCCCAGAACGCGTTGCGAAACTCTGCGCCCCCCACGAGCGAGTCGAGCGACTGCGTGAGCGCGGCGCGTTCCTGCGCGACCGGGACGCGCGGTGGCACCACGCTGGGCGCCGGCGTGGGCGCCGGCATGGGCGCCGGGCTGGGCGCGATCGCACCTCGCGCGCAGGCCATCGCGAGCGTGAGGGCTGACAGCGTCGCTCGTGCGCGCATTCAGGAGGGCGGGCGAGGGCTGCGGTCGGTGAGCCCGGCGGTCGGGCCGCCGCGCGCGAGTTTCTGCGCCCGTGCCAGCGATGCGTGCGTGTTCACGCTGGTGAGCAGCTGCGCGGGGTTGCCGAAGCTGCGCAGCGCGTCGCGCTCCACGATCACCAGCCGCGGCAGCGTGCGCAGCGTCCGGTGCAGCGCGCTGTCGCCGCTCGCGATCGCCTCGGCGAAGAACTGCGCGGTGGAGGCGGCGTACCATGCGCAGAGCGGCTCGAGCCCGTGCGCGCCCTCGCCCTCGGGCACCACGGCGTCCGCGTGCGCGCGCTCCCCGCGCTCGCGCAGCGCAGCGAGCAGCGCGGGCGTGACGAAGGGCATGTCCCATGCGACCACCAATACGTCGGCGCCGCTCGCGAGGGCTGCGTCGATTCCGCCCAGCGGCCCGAGGTTCGGCACGCGGTCGCTCACGACCGGCGTTCCCGGGCACCACTCCCCGGCGTCGGGTTGCGCTGCCACGATGATCACCTCGTCGGTCACCGCGCGCAGCGCCGCCATCACGCGATCCACGATGCGGGTGCCGCCCACCGTGGCGAGCCCCTTGGGCGCGCCGCCCATGCGAGAGGCACGCCCGCCCGCGAGCACGGCCCCGATGCAGCGGCGCGGCGCGTCGGCCATGCTGGTCACTCGTGCCGCCAGGTGGCGCTGAGCGTGGCGTCCTCGGCCAGCGTCACCTGCGTGACGCGCGCGCCGGAGCCCCCGGTCGTGAGTGAGCGCTGCACGCAGTCGGCGATGTACGCCGCGAGCTCCTCGCCCGTGGGAATGCGCTTGCCGTCGGCGAAGGCGGGCACGTCGAGGTTGATGTTGCGATGGTCGAAGCGGGCGCGGACCTCGTGCGCGAGCACCGCGTCGAGCAGCTGCAGGTCCACGAGCATCCCGGTGTCGGGGTCCACGGGACCGGAGACGGTGACGTCGCAGGTGTAGCTGTGGCCGTGGTAGTTCGGTCGCGCGCACGCCCCGAACGCTTCCTCATTCCGCGCATCCGACCACTCGGGGCGGCGATAGCGGTGCGCCGCCGCGAAGGTCACGCGGCGAGTGAGGGAGAGGGGCATGGGGTGAAGATAGGGGCTGGGGAGCTGGGGGGCTGGGGACTGGGAAGAACACTGATGACGAAGGGGCGGCTGCGCCATAGCGCAGTCGCCCCATTCCGAATCCTCCCCACACCTCAGCCCCTCATACCTCAGTCCCCTTAATGATTCTCCCCACTCCCCGGATACGCATCCTGTCCGTCCAGCCCCTCCTGCGTGGGGCTCTCCGGCGGGATCCACGGCTGGCCATTCTCGATGGCGTGCAGCACGTCGGTCGTGCCCTCGCTCTCCTCGTCGAAGCCGTCGGCGAGGTGCTCCGATTCCGGCGAGAACGACACCGGGCGGTCGCCGAGCTGCAGCCCCTCGGTGCGCTCCTCCTCCGCCAGGTGCTCGTCGATGTCGAGCGGGCTCTCGGCGCGGCGGATCGGGTCCACCACCAGCTCGTTGCGCACTTCCATCACGCCGAGCGAGTCGGTGACCACGTGCTCCGCGATGCGGCGCTCGCCCTCGGTGCCCACGCGGCCGGCGAGGACCACCACGCCGTCGTCGATGCGCACCGAGAAGTCGTCGACGTCCAGGCCGTTGTGCGCGGCGAGGTGCGTGCGCACCAGCTCGCGCAGCTCGACGTCGTTCAGGCTCTCGAGGTCGTGGATGTCTTCGAAATCGCGCGCCATGGCAGCTCCGCCGCTAGGTGGTCGGACCGCCGCCGGCGCTGACCGATGCTACCGCGAGAAGAGGTACGACACCCCGAGCGACAGCGTCGGATCGTTGCGCCACAGCGATCGTGGGGTCTGGCTCGGCAGCACGGTGCTGCCATCAGCCGAGGAAACGAAGAACGACGTGGGATACGAGATCGTGTGGAGGTAGTTGGTCCAGTCGGCCCGCAGGCCCCACCGTCCCCCGGGCACGTAGCGCACTCCAGCACCCCAGACGAATGCAAAGCGGGTGCCGTATTGGAAGCCGCCCGGATCGGTCTTCGTCGCGAAGTCCGAGAGCAGCCCCACCGCCCCGCGCGCCTCCGGCACCAGGCTGTGCCAGCTCTTGGCGCCCGGCACCGAGAGTGCGAGGCCGGCCGACACCCCGTAGAGCGGCGCGCTGCCGTCGGAGACCAGCCGCGTCGCCGCGCTCTTGCTCGGGTCGATGACCCGGCGCTGCGAGTTCACGTAGAACACGTCGGAAATCAGCGTGGCCGGCCCGGCGACCCGCCAGCCGTAGTGCAGGCCCACCATCGCGCCGCTGCGCGGGGCAACGCCGGCCGGCTCGGGACGCGCGCTGTACCACCCGGCGTAGGGGGTGAGCTCCTGCGTGGTCTCGAGGTCCTTGTAGGGGCTCTTCGCGGGCTCGTGACCCACTTCCTGCGCATGCGCCAGGTTGGGCGCGACGATCAGGACGAGGGCGCACGCGATGCGGCGCGGAAGGGAAAATCGTGTCACTGCCTGGCTCCGGTCTGTCTCAGGTCGACGCCCGTCATCTCGACGGGGCGGTCCATGCCGAGCATGGTGAGGATCGTGGGTCCCACGTCGCAGAGCGCGCCACCGGCGCGCAGCTCGCGATCGCCGTCGGGATCGACGACGATGAATGGTACCGGGTTGGTGGTGTGCGCGGTGTGGGGGCCCCCCGTCGCGGGGTCGATCATCATCTCGCAGTTGCCATGGTCCGCCGTCACCAGCAGCCGCGCGCCGGCCTTCTCGGCGCTCGCGATCACGCGCGCCAGGCACGTGTCCACCGTCTCCACCGCCTTCAGCGTGGCGGGGATGGAGCCCGTGTGCCCCACCATGTCGCCATTCGCGTAGTTGCAGAGGATGAAGTCGTGTGCCCGCCCCTCGATGGCCCCGCAGAGCGCGTCCGTCACGCCGAGGGCGCTCATCTCCGGCGCCAGGTCGTACGTCGCCACCTGCTGGCTGGGGATCAGCACGCGCTCCTCGCCGGGATACGGCGGCTCGTGCCCGCCGTTGAAGAAGTAGGTCACGTGCGCGTATTTCTCCGTCTCCGCCGTGCGGAACATGGTGCGGCCACTCGCGCTGATCACCTCGCCCACGATCTTCGCCATGCTCTGCGGCGGGAAGGCGACCGGCACGCTGAAGGTCTGGTCGTACACCGTCATCGTCACGAGGTCCACCCTGGGCCGCTTCGACACGTCGAAGCCGTCGAACCCCTCGAGCGACAGCGACCGCACGATCTGGCGCATGCGGTCGGAGCGGTAGTTGAAGCAGATCACCGCGTCGCCGTCGCGCATGGCGCCCACCGGGGCGCCGCTGGCGTCCACGATCGTGGTGGGCGTCACGAATTCATCGGTCTCGCCGCGCGCGTAGGCGTCACGGATCACCGCGAGTGCGTCCGTCGACGTGGGCGCCGTTCCCTCCACGGCGGACTGGTACCACTTGAGGGTGCGGTCCCAGCGCTTGTCGCGGTCCATGCCGAAGTAGCGGCCACCCACGCTCGCAATCCTTGCGTTGCGGCCGGCGTGCGCGATCACGTCCTCCAGGAACGCGAGCCCCGACGTGGGCATCGAGTCGCGCCCGTCCATCAGTGCGTGGATCGCCACGCGCTCCACGCCCTGCTTCTCCGCCAGTGCGAGGAGCGCGAACAGGTGCTGGTCGATGGCATGCACGCCGCCGCGGCCGATGAGTCCCACCAGGTGGAGGGTCCCGCCGCTGGCCTTGACGCGCGCGATCGCCTGCACAAATGCTGCGTTCTGGAAGAACGACCCGTCGCGCACCGACTCCGAGATCCGCACCAGGTCCTGCATCACCACGCGACCGGCGCCCAGGTTGAGGTGACCCACCTCGCTGTTGCCCATCTGTCCCTCGGGCAGCCCCACCGCGATGCCCGAGGCATCGAGCAGCGTGCGCGAGCCGCGCGCCCACAGCCGGTCCCATGTGGGGACGTTCGCCATGGCGATCGCATTCCCCTCGCGCTCCTTGCGATACCCCCAGCCGTCCAGGACGACGAGCACCACGGGGCGCCTGCTCTCGGCCATGCCTCTCCACGATTCACGTTCGCGCGGCGCCAGCATGGCGCCAACCGGCCCGAAATGTACGTTGCTGCAGGACCCCCCAACAGCGATTCGCCCGTTGCGGGGAACATCTCGCCGTCGCGCGGGAAAGAGGGATGGCCGAGTTCGTGCCCCAATCCACTGACATGACCCGCAGAAAGCTCACCGCGATTCCCGGCGGCGCCGACAAGCGCAGCCCGGACGCCAACGATCGACGACGCGACAGCTGGAGCGAGTTCCGGCACGCCTACCCGGGCGTGATCGTGACCTTCGCCATCGCCATTGCCGCGCTGCTTGCCACCGACGGTTACCTGCTTTATCAGCGACAGCGCTACGCGTCGGAGGTCGCCCGGCTTCGCGACGGCATGACCAAGGTGGAGCGCGAGCGCGCCGACGCGGCGATGGCCAATGACGAGGACCGGCTCAAGGTCACCGTGGAGCTCATGCGCCGCCAGGCGCACGTGGCGCAGGCGCTGCACCTCAGCGTCGCGGTGGACAGCACGATCATGTACCTGGAGCAGGAGGGCGCCATCCTCCGCGCCATGCCGCTGCAGGTGGGGGCGGAGAAGCGCGTGGGCGCTGGTGCGGACACGGTGCACCTTGCCTCGCCGCGCGGTGCCCGCACCGTGGAGCGGCTGATGGGTGCCGACGACGCGTGGGAGGTGCCCGTATGGGTCTACCAGGATCGCGGGCTGCCCGTGCCAGCGGAGCGCGCGCTCAAGGGCGCGCTGGGCCCCGATGCCATCGTCCTGGCGGGAGGCACCGTGATCTACTCGATGCCCTCGGTGGGGCCGCTCAACGACAGCAGCTACGTGCTCCCGGGCAGCATCCGGGCGCGATCCGAGGACATCCGTGCCGTGCGCGCCGCGATCAAGAGCGGCACCACGGTGTACTTCTACTGACATGGGAATGATTCGATTCTTCCGGCACGGTGGCCTGCTCGCCTGGGGGCTGATCGGCGCGTTCGTGCTCGTGGCCTTCGGCAGCACCGTGGTCTTCGGCCATACGGTGGATGCGCGCTACGAGCGCGACGTGAGCCGCATGGTGTTCAACGACAACCTCGGGCTGCTCGAGGAGGTCCGGCACCAGGTCGGCGCCGAGTCGGACAGCCTCCGGCAGGTGCTGGGTTCCAGCGCGGAGCTGCCGTCGAAGGACAAGCCATACATCGTGGTGAGCATCGAGGACCATCGCCTCTGGTACAAGCAGGGCGACTCGGTCCTGTTCACCACGCAGGTGGCCACGGGGAGTGGCAAGGTGCTCGAGGGGGGCGGCGGAGCGGCAGGGCAGTGGAAGTTCGAGACGCCTCGCGGGCGGCTGGTGGTCCAGTCCAAGGACTCGGCGCCCGCCTGGATTCCCCCCGACTGGCACTTTGTGGAGATGGCCCAGAAGAAGGGGCTAGGCGTGGTGAAGATGAACCGTGGGGACCAGGTGACCGCGTCCGATGGCTCGGTGATCTCGGTCCAGGGCAACGACCTGGTGCGCCGCGCCCCCAACGGGCAGGTAACGGCGCTCGAGGCCAAGGAAGGGCACGAGCTGGTGGTGAACGGCAACATCGTGGTGCCCCCCTACGGGACCAACGCCCGCAAGTACATGGGGGTGCTGGGGACCCACCGACTGAACATCGGGGACGGCTACGCGCTCCACGGTACGGATCATCCAGAGAGCATTGGCCATTCGGTCAGCCACGGATGTGTCCGCCTTCGAAATGCCGACATAGACAAGCTTTACGAGATGGTGGCGGTAGGCACCCCGGTCTTCATTTACTGACCGTTCGGACAGTATTTACGTAAATCCATACCTTTGCTCAGGTTCGGGCGACGGCGGCCGACACTATCTTTCGTGTTCAGCCGGTGGAATGCCGGGTCGTCGTCCAGCGAGGGAGTCACTTGAAGCGTCGCAAGCTGTCGTTTGCATCCACCGGCGTGCTCGTCATCGCCGTTCTCGCCTCCCTTCAGGTCGCGTCGCCCACCCACGTGGTCACCGCGCCATTCTCGCGGTTCGGCGGCCTCGCGAGCGGACCCTCGGCGGATGCCTTCGGCCGTAGCGGCGCCGTGAAGCTGCGTTTCGCCCTGCCCGGCGATTCGGTGGACTATCCCCTCCAGTTCGCGGGCGACCCCGCGACGCTCAGCTACGACTGGGTGAGTCCTGCCGGCGCCATCGTGGGCGATTCCGCGCAGCCGCTGGTCGGCTCACGCGTGCAGGCTCCCGACGCCCCCGGCTTCTATCGCCTGGCGCTCCGCAGCGGAGGCACCCGCCAGATCCTTCGCGAGCCCGTGATCGCCGTGCAGGTGCCCTTCGCGCGCAAGTTCGGCGGCTTCCTGAATGGCTACCAGATCGGCACGTACGTCGCGGAGCGCTTTGGTCATGGCGGGTCCACGCCCGAGGGCTTCCTCGAGGTGTACCCGCAGGACGTCGGGCTCGCCGTGAGCGAGCACTTCAAGCTCGGCGAGTTCGTGACGCACGACGACCAGGCAGACGTCTGGCCCAAGTACGTGGCGCTCAACCCGCGCCTGCTCGACAAGCTGGAGCTGGTGGTGGCTGAAGTGTCCCGCCAGCGCGGCGACTCGGAGCACGTGGCCGTGGGCGTCCACTCCGGATTCCGGACGCCCAGCCACAACCGCCTGACGCCCCGCGCCGCGCGCGACAGCCGCCACCAGTACGGTGACGCCGCCGACGTCGCCATGGACGCCAATGGCGATGGCCGCATCGACCTCACCGACGAGATCATCGTCGCCCGGGCCGTGGAAGACGTCGAGGACGTCCACCCGGAGCTGGCGGGCGGTATGGGCCTCTACACCAGCCGCCGGTACAAGACCCCCTACGTGCACATCGATGCGCGCGGGAAGCGGAGTCGGTGGCACGGGTAAGCGGGCAGGTTTGAGGGGCTGGGGACGTGAGGAGCTGGGGAACAGCTCGTGCGCAGTGGCAAACCGGCGCGGCCCGCGCTACGTACTGTGTGGCTGTCCCCAGCCCCTCAGCACCTCACTGCCCCAGCCCCCGCTTCGATGAATGACCACCTCCGCGACCGCATCCTCCGCAAGCTCGAGACACTCAACGACGAGCGCGGGTACCAGGTGCTCGACTACGTCGAGTTCATCGAGTCGCGCTACGCCGAGCGGGCCGCGGGGAACAACACCTTCAACAAGTTCACCGAGGCGATCGAGGACAAGCTGAGGGCGGGGAAGGTGTCCGCCAGCGCCATCGCCGAGACCATGTCGCTGATGAACCGCGCGGCCAACGTCCTCAACGGGGCGGTCGCCGCGGGTAAGTCGGTGGCCAGTGACCTGGCTACGGCCGCCCAGCGGGCCAGCAGCACCCTCACGACGCCCGCCGCGAGCCCCCCCGCGCAACCGAACGGAACGACACCTGCAAGCGGTTCGGGCGCTGGCAGCGCCCCGGCCACTCCGGGAGCTGCCTCGCCGCCGGGCTCCGTGCCCGACGCCACGCCGAATCGTGAGGAAAAGCTCTGATGGCAGCCGTTCGTTCGCGCAGCACCAGCCGCAGCCGGAGCGCCCCCAAGGCGCGGATCGAGATCGACGCCGAGATCGAGGGCGGCAAGGCGCCGCGCACGGGCGCCCGTCGCACGGTGATCTACCACATCAAGCAGATCCCGCACTACCTGCGGCTGCTCACCGGGCTGCTGACTGACAAGCGCGTGCCCACCATGGACAAGCTCCTGGTCGCCGGGGCCATCGCCTACATCGTGATGCCGCTCGACCTGATCCCCGACGTGATCCCCTTCTTCGGCGAAGTGGATGACCTCTTCCTGCTGACGCTCGCGCTGCAGCGCCTGATCGCGAACGCCGGACGTCCCGCGCTCCTCGCCCACTGGGGCGGCGCGGCGGAAGACCTGGCCGACCTGAACATCCGCCAGACCCTCTCGGCGGCGGCGTTCTTCCTGCCGAAGCGAATCAGGAGAAGGTTGAAGGTGATAGGGCGGGTTTGATGTGCGGGAGCTGAGGGGCTGAGGGGCTGAGGATTGATCGGAGGGGGCCCGGGACATTCGTCCCGGGCCCTCATTTTTTCCCGTCTCCTCAGCCCCCGAGCTCCCGAGCCCCCGTCCCCCAGCCCCTGTGCTCCCGCGCTCCCCTCTTTTATGTTCCGCCATGAAACCAGTTCCTGCTTCAAACGGCGCGCACCGCGTGCGCGAGGACGTGGCCCTGACGTTCGATGACGTCCTGCTGCAGCCGGCGCACTCGCTGACGCACCCCAAGGACGTCTCCACCGTTTCCCGCTTCACGCGCGGGATCGAGCTCAAGGTCCCCCTCGTCGCCGCGGCGATGGACACGGTGACCGAGTCCGAGATGGCCATCGCCATGGCGCGCGCCGGCGGCATCGCCGTGCTCCACAAGAACATGTCCATCGACCGGCAGGCCGCCGAGGTCGATCGCGTGAAGCGCAGCGAGAGCGGGATGATCCTCAAGCCGATCACCCTCCGCGCCGATAACCGCGTGAAGGAAGCGGTGTCGCTCATGTCGCGCTTCTCGATCAGCGGCGTGCCGATCGTGGACGACGACAACCGCCTCGTGGGCATCATCACCAACCGCGACCTGCAGTTCGAGCGCAACCTCGAGCGTGCGCTCAGCGAGGCGATGACCAGCACCGGGCTCGTCACCGCTCCCGCCGGCACCACCCTCGACGAGGCCGAGCGGATCCTCGCGCAGCACCGCATCGAGAAGCTGCCGGTGGTGGATGGCGACGGATGCCTGGTCGGCCTGATCACGGTGAAGGACATCCACAAGCGCCGCCAGTTCCCCGGCGCGAACAAGGACGAGCACGGACGCCTCCGCGTGGCCGCGGCGATCGGCGCGGGTGGTGACTTCCTCGACCGCGCGCGTGCGCTGATCGACGCGGGCGTCGACGCGATCGTGATCGACACCGCGCATGGGCACAGCGAGGGCGTGCTGAAGGCCACGGCCAGCGTGCGCGAGAAGTTCCCCGAGGTGCAGCTGATCGCGGGCAACATCGCCACGCGCGAGGGCGCGCGGGACCTGGTCGCGCGCGGCGTGGACGCGGTGAAGGTCGGCGTGGGTCCCGGCTCCATCTGCACCACGCGCGTGGTCACCGGCGTGGGCGTGCCGCAGATGACCGCGATCTTCGATGCGGTCGAGGGCGCGGGTGACGTCCCGGTGATCGCCGATGGCGGCATCAAGTACTCGGGCGATGCCGTGAAGGCGCTCGCTGCCGGCGCGAGCAGCGTGATGATGGGCTCCATGCTCGCCGGCACCGAGGAAAGCCCGGGTGAGGCGTTCCTCCTCGAGGGCCGGCGCTTCAAGATGGTGCGCGGCATGGGCTCGCTCTCGGCCATGCAGGACGGCAGCGCCGACCGCTACTTCCAGGAGGGCGAGCTGTCGCCACGCAAGCTCGTCCCCGAGGGGATCGAGGGTCGCGTCCCCTACAAGGGACCGGTGGGAGACGTGCTCTTCCAGATGGTGGGCGGCCTCCGGAGCGGCATGGGCTACGTGGGCTGCGGCACCATCGACGAGCTCCGCACCCGCACGCAGTTCGTGCGCATCACCGCCGCCGGACTGCGCGAGTCGCACCCGCATGACGTGACGATCACGCGCGAGGCGCCCAACTACAGCCTCTGACACGCGGTGCAGTGATGCAGAACTGCATCACTGTAGTTGTTCTTGACAGACCCGCCCCCCCGAACAAACTTCCCGAAGTTCCTCGATCCCTCCCGGCGGCGCATGGTCGCCGCCCTTTTTCTGATCGTCCCCCCAGGAGCACTTCACATGGGTTTGTGGTCGACCAAGAGCCTCGACGCCATCCAGGCGGAAGCCAGCATGGAGGGCCAGCACACGCTCAAGCGCGTGCTGACCGCCACCAACCTGGTCTTCCTCGGAATCGGCGCGATCATCGGCGCTGGTATTTTCGTGCTCACCGGAACCGCGGCGGCCAACAACGCCGGACCGGCAGTCGTGCTCTCGTTCGTGCTCGCCGGACTCGGCTGCCTCTTCGCGGGACTCTGCTACGCCGAGTTCGCGTCCATGATCCCCGTGGCGGGCAGCGCCTACACCTATGCCTACGCCACGCTCGGTGAGCTGGTGGCGTGGATCATCGGCTGGGACCTGATCCTCGAGTACCTCTTCGGCGCCTCCACCGTGGCCGTGGGCTGGTCGGGATACTTCTCGGCCCTCCTCCACAAGCTCGGCATCGACCTCGGCACCGCGTGGACCACGTCGCCGTACAAGTGGATCGAGGCGACGACATCGCTCGAGAAGGTGCCAGGGGGGATGATGAACGTCCCCGCCTTCCTGCTCGTGCTCGCGATGACCTGCCTGCTCGTCGTGGGCATCAAGGAGTCGGCGCGCTTCAACAACGTGATCGTGTTCGTGAAGGTCGCGATCGTGTTCATGGTGATCGGCTTCGGCTTCATGTTCGTCAACACGGCGAACTGGCACCCGTTCATCCCGCCCGCTGAAGGCCCGGGCCACTACGGCTGGAGCGGCATCGTGCGCGCGGCCGGCGTGGTGTTCTTCGCCTACATCGGCTTCGACGCGGTGTCCACCGCGGCGCAGGAAGCGAAGAACCCGCAGCGCGACATGCCCATCGGCATGCTCGGCTCGCTCGCGTTCTGCACGGTGCTCTACATCCTGATGTCGCTGGTCATGACGGGCCTCGCTCCCTACAAGGAGCTGGCGGTGCCGCACCCGGTGGACGTCGCGCTGGCCAAGGCGCCGGCGCTCGCGTGGCTCAACTACCTGGTCGACATCGGCGCCATCGCCGGCCTCGCCTCGGTGGTGCTCGTGATGCTCATGGGCCAGCCGCGCATTTTCTTCACCATGGCGCGCGACGGCCTGCTCCCGCCGGTGTTCGGCAAGGTGCACCCCAGGTTCCAGACGCCATACGTCACGACGATCCTCACGGGCACGCTCGCCGCGATCATCGCCGCGTTCTTCCCGATCGACCTGCTCGGCGAGCTCGTCTCCATCGGCACGCTGTTCGCCTTCGTGGTGGTGAGTGCCGGCGTGCTTGCCCTGCGCTACCAGAAGCCGGACATCCCGCGTCCATTCAAGACGCCGCTGGTTCCGCTCGTGCCGCTCCTGGGGATGGGCATCTGCCTCTACCTCATGTGGGGCCTGCCTGGCGCCACATGGGAGCGACTCGCGATCTGGCTGGTCCTGGGCCTGGTGATCTACTTCGCCTACGGACGCACCCACTCGCGCATCACGACCGGCAATCCGACGCCCATCTCGGGCAACTGACGCCGGCTGGCCCGATTAGGTTTGAAGCGGCGCCCCAACCGGGGCGCCGCTTCACGTTTCTCCCCTGCGCGTGACCACGAACATCTTCGACGTATCCCCCAGTCGCCGCGAGCAGCTCGAGCGCTTCATCCACGCGCTCGGCGGGCTGAAGACCATTGCGCTCTCCACGCACATCAACGCCGACGGCGATGGGTGCGGCTCCGAGACCGCGTTCGCGCGCCTGCTGGCGCAGATGGGGATCGCCGCCCGCATCGTGAACCCCACGCCCTGGCCCGCGCTGTTCGACTTCCTGCTCGGCGCCGACATCACCGAGCGCTCGTCGAAGGGATCGCAGGCGCTGAAGGGAATCGACGCGCTGGTGGTGCTCGACATCAACGACGTCAAGCGCCTGGGCAACCTGGCCGAGTCGGTGCGCGCCCTCACGGTGCCGAGGCTGGTGATCGACCACCACGTGCCCTCGGAGGATCCCGCCGGGTCGGTGATCGTCGCCGACACGACTGCGTGCGCCACCGGTGAGCTGGTGTTCGACTTCGCGAAGGTCGCGGGACTCACGATCACGCCGGAGATCGGCCGCTCCCTCTACACCGCCATCGTCACCGACACCGGCGGCTTCCGCTTCAGCAACACCACGCCACGCGCGCATGCGGTGGCCGCCGAGCTGCTCTCGGCTGGCGTGGACCAGGCGGAGATCTACCAGAAGGTGTACGCGTCGGCGCCCGCAGGCCGCATCCGGCTCATGGCGGAAGTGCTGGCGACGCTGGGCGTGGACGAGGAGCACGGGATCACCTGGCTCTCGATGGACGCGGGGGCGCTCGAGAAGTTCGACGTCAAGTCGGAGGACCTCGACGGCATCGTGGAGAACGCGCGCTCGATCGCCGGCACCCGGATGGCGCTCTTCTTCCGCGACCTGGGCCACGGCAAGGTGAAGGTGTCCTTTCGCACCACCGGCGGA
Organism: Gemmatimonadota bacterium; assembly: GCA_028287305.1. Lineage (GTDB taxonomy): Bacteria > Gemmatimonadota > Gemmatimonadetes > Gemmatimonadales > Gemmatimonadaceae > JAQBPX01. The sequence continues at coordinate 134,301 of JAQBPX010000038.1, read as the reverse complement.
GTGGACGCGAACGAGTTCGCGCGGCAGTTCGGCGGCGGCGGACACGTGCGGGCGAGCGGCGCGCTGGTGACCGGCTCGATGGAGGACGTACGGGAGAAGGTGCTCGCAGCAGCGCGAACGTTCGCGGCCACCGGCCGCTGATACCCATAGGAAGGGACCATGGCATTGCAGGCGGAGATTGCGGCGGCGCTCAAGAAGGTGCGGAACCCGCGCACGGGACGCGACGTGACCGAGCAGGTGCGCGACATCGGCAGCACGACCGAGGGGCGCGTCCACCTCACGCTGCTGCTCGACAAGGGCGATGACCCCGCGCTCGCGCGCGCCGTGCGGCAGGTGCTGGAACCGCTGGCGGGCGTGACTGACGTGCAGGTGGAGGTGAAGGACGCCGACTCCGTGCCGCAGCCGAAGAGCCGCGCGCTGCCCGTGATGGACCAGGCGCCCGCTGCACAGCCGCGCGGCAGCGCCCCCACCCCCGTGTCGTACCCGAACCTCGGGAACATCCTCGCGGTGTCGAGCGGCAAGGGCGGCGTGGGCAAGAGCACCGTCGCCAGCAACCTCGCCGTGGCGCTGGCGAAGAAGGGCAAGCGCGTGGGCTTGATGGACGCCGACATCTATGGGCCCAACATCCCGCGGATGATGGGCGTCAACGCGCCGCCAGCGGTGATCAACGAGAAGATCATCCCGCTCGAGGCGCACGGGGTGAAGATCATCTCGCTCGGCTTCCTGATCGACCGCGACCAGCCAGCGATCTGGCGCGGCCCGATCGTGATGAAGATCATCAGCCAGTTCCTGCGTGACGTCGCGTGGGGTGAACTGGATCACTTCATCGTGGACATGCCGCCGGGCACCGGTGACGCGCAGCTCTCGCTCGTGCAGGCCACGCCCGTGACGGGCGCGATCATCGTCACCACTCCGCAGGAAGTCTCGGTCGGTGACGCGCTGCGCGGTGTCCGCATGTTCGAGCGCGTGGGCGTGCCCGTGCGCGGCATCGTGGAGAACATGAGCTGGTTCGAGTGCCCGCATTGCGGCAAGCCCACGTCGCTGTTCGGCAGTGGCGGCGGCGAGCGGCTCGCCACCGAGGTGGGCCTGCCGCTGCTCGCGCAGATCCCGATGTACCCGCGCGTGATGGAAGCGGCGGATCGCGGCGAGCCGATCGTGGTGGCGGATCCGGATTCGGCGGCAGCGAAGGCGATCACCGCGCTGGCGGACAAGCTCGGGTAGCATGAGCGACGCCTCGGCCGCACTTCCGCTCGAGCCCCACGAGGGGTTGGCGACGGTCGCGGTCACTGGCGAGTTCCATGCAGCGCTCCTGGTCAGCCAGCCGCTGCACGCGACCATCCTCCGCACGGCGCTGCCCGCGGTGGCGAGCTCGCTGCTGATGACGCTGTTCTTCTCCGTGGACACGTACTGGATCGGCACGCGCGTCGGCTCCGACGGACTGGCCGCGGCGTCCACGTCGCTCTTCTGGATCTGGATGGTGGTGTCGGTGGCCGAAATGGTGAGCGTGGGCCTCACCGCCGTCGCCGCACGCCGCCATGGGGAAGGGAAGGCCGAGGAGGCGAGCTGCATTTCCGGCGACGCGTTCCTGCTCGCGCTCGCACTCGGCGCGATCATCGCGGCGATCGGCATTCCGGTGTTGCCGGGATTGTTCTCCCTGATGGACACGCCGAGCGCCGTGACGGCGCTCGGCGTGAGCTATTTGAAGACCTACCTCGCCGGTGCGCCGCTGATCTTCGGATTCTTTGCCGTGGACTCCGCATTCCGCGCGGCGGGGGACACCCGCACGCCATTCCTGCTGCTCACGATCACGGTCGGCGTCACGCTGCTGCTGGACCCGGCGCTGATCATGGGATGGTGGGGGCTGCCCGCGCTGGGGATGAAGGGCGCGGCCATCGCGACGCTGGCGACGCGCAGCGTGGCGTGCGTGCTGGGCGTGTACCTGCTCTGGAAGCGCAAGCTGATGCGCTTCCGCCGTCCCGATCCCGGCGTGCTCGCCGCGATCTGCCGAGTGGGGTTGCCGACCGCGGTGACGGGCGTGTTCTTCTCGCTGATCTACGTGGCGCTCACGCGCACGACCACACGCTTCGGGACGCCCGCGCTGGCTGCGCTCGGCATCGGCCATCGCGTGGAGAGCTGGCTCTTCATGATCGGCGTGGGGTTCAGCGCGGCGGTCGCCGCGATCGTGGGACAGAATCTCGGCGCGGGGCGCGCCGATCGCGCGCGACGCGCCGGCTGGATCGCGGTGGGCTGGTGCTCGATGTTCGGCCTGGTGGCATGTGCGCTCGAGCTGCTGATTCCCGAGCGCTTCGCGAGCCTCTTCACGCACGACCCGGCGGTGATCGCGGAGTCGGCGCGCTACCTGCGGATCGCGTCCATCGCGCAGCTGGGCGTGTGCGCCGAGATAGTGCTCGAGGGCGCGCTCGGCGGGGCAGGGTATACGCTACCGCCGATGATCACGTCGTCGTCGCTCACGGCGCTGCGCGTGCCGGTGGCCGCGTGGGCGGCGCGCTTCGGCAGCGTGGGCATCTGGTGGACCATCTCGCTCACGGCACTCGGGCGCGCGCTGGCCATGGTGGCGCTGTGGAAGAGCGACCGCTGGGCCGTGCGGAAGGTCTGATGCCGATCATCACGCTGCTCACCGACTTCGGGACCGCCGACGGATACGTGGGCGAGGTGAAGGGTGTGCTCGCGAAGGACGCGCCGCAGGCCACGCTGCTCGACATCGCGCACGACGTGCCGGCGCACGACGTGGAAGCGGCGCGACTCGCGGTGGCGCGCTACTGGCGCCGATTCCCCGAGGGCACCGTGCACGTGGTGGTCGTGGACCCGGGCGTCGGAACCGCACGACGTTGCCTGGCGGTGGAGAGCGATGGACGCTTCCTCGTGGGGCCCGACAACGGCGCACTCTCACCGGCGCTGCTGTTTGCCGGCGCGCAGGCGGTGTCGCTCGCGATCCCGCCGAACGCGTCACCCACCTTTCACGGACGCGACGTGTTCGCGCCCGCGGCCGCGCGACTCGTGAATGGCGCGGCGCTCGCGACGCTGGGCGAGTGGCATCCCGACCCGGTGATCCGTCGCACGCCGGAGCCAGTGCGACGTGCCGATGGCTGCGTGGTGGGGCAGGTGATCACCGTGGACCGCTTCGGAAATGCGATCACGAACATCCTCTCGCTCCGCGTCGGCGACGTGCTGCTGGGCGCGAGAGTGCTGCCGCTGCGGCGCACGTATGCTGAGGTCGCGCCGGGGGAGCCGCTGGCCGTGGTGGGGTCTACGGGCTTGATAGAGATCGCGGTACGCGACGGCTCGGCGGCGGTGCTGCTCGGGCTGGCGCGCGGGGCTGAGATAGTCTTTCGCGGTCGGGCTTGAACAGCCTGAACGGGACCACTGCGGAAAGCTGCTGGACAGGGGCGGATCGTGGCGATTAGGAGCAACTAGCAGGCAGTCCTCCCGCAGTCGTCCATCATTTCTCCGCAGTGGTCCTGTTCAAGTAGTTGAAGGCCCCGGCGCGCCGGACCCTATTTGACGGGCGCCCCGGGATCCAGCGCCCGTGACGCATGCCCCGGCCCGGCTTCGGTGACCAAGCGCCCGAAGTAGGTGGCCCCTGGCGCGGCATCGATGGCGCCGGTGCCCTTGTGCATTTCCGCCGCGAGCTCGCCTCCGCTCAGCAGCACGAACATCGAGTAGTACATCCACGTGAGCAGCGCGATGATCCCGCCGATCGTGCCGTAGGTCTTGTTGAACGAGCCGAAGTTCGCCACGTATACGCGGAACAGCAGCGTGGCCAGGATCCAGAGGATGGTGGTGAAGACGCTCGCCACCAGCACGTGCCGGTTCGCCTGCTTCAGGTTGGGCAGCGCCTTGAAGATCAGGAACGCGAGCGCCACCAGCAGCGCGAACGCCAACAGGTACGCCACCACGCCCAGCAGTCCGGCCACCGCGCCGGCCAGGTGCAGCTTGCCCGCGACCCACCCCACCACGGTCGTGCCGTCGAGCAGCACCACCACCGCCAGGGTCATGATGACGGACGCGATCACGAAGACCACCAGCCGCACCACCTGCTGCTTCCACCACGGGCGGCTCTCGGTCACGTCGTAGGCGGTGTTCAGCGCCTCGATCAGCGCGCCGAAGATGTTCGAGCCGGCCCAGGCGGCCAGGAGCGCGCCCATGCTCATCAGGCCGGGCGCGCTCTTCGCGAATACCACGTCCTTGAGCACCCCCTGGAGCGGTGCGAGCGCCTCCGGGGGCAGCGCGCCAGAGGCGCGCGTCATGATGTCCGTCATCAGCTTCTGCTTGTCGCCCACGAAGCTCAGCAGCGGGGCCATGAACAGCAGCAGCGGGAAGAGCGAGAAGAAGAAGTAGTACGCCGTGGTCGCGGCCAGCGACGGGACCTTGTCGGAGAGGATCTCCTGCCCTGTGCGCTTGAGCAGCGGAACGACCCGGAAGCCCTGGATGATCATGGGCTTCCGTGGGGCAAGGGGAGGGCCAGCGCCCCCGAAGGGCTAGAGGCGCTCCAGCGCGAACGCCCCGAAGGTCGTCTCGCCCTTGATCTTCAGGTGGTACTTCGCGCGGTCCCAGTTGGTGCTGTACCAGGCGTCCGAGCGCTTCTCCATCCCCTCGTGGTCGAAGGTCGCCAGCATGCGGGAGAGCTCGATTCGCACCCCCACGTCGCTCGGCACCTTCACGGTGACCTTGCCCAGCGCGACGCTGACGTCGAGGTCCATGTCCCGCGTCCACGCGCCGCCGAAGCCGAGCGTCAGGCCACCCACCCCCCCGCGGACCCGCACATGTCCCGTGTTCGCGTTGGCGATGTCCACGAGCTCCAGCGCCGCAGCGCCGGCGTTCGCGTCGAGCTCAGTCATCGCTACCGGGTTGAGCGAGGTGAACTCGAGTCGCGTGTCGCTCGCGCCGGTCTCCACGCGCAGCGAGTGCAGCGAGAGGCCGCCCAGGTCGGCGCGCGCCTGCGCAGCGCCGAGGTTCAGCTCCAGGTCGAGCGGAACGCCGCGCGCGAGCGCGAGCCGCATCTCCCCTTCCTTCCCGATGTCGATGTGGCGCCCCACGTGGAAGGTCTGGCTGGAGATGCCGAGCGTCACGTCATGCGCGTCGCCGTCGTAGCGATGCACGGGGGTGCCGCCCTGTCGCTCGTCGTAGCGGATCTGCATCGAGTAGAGCACCGGATCGGCCGATGCCTTCAGCTCGAAGGTGCCGGCGCCGTACTCCACCCGCACGCGGTGCGTGGCCGAGTCGCGCAGCTGGCGCGAGACGTCGAGCGTCCGCCACTCCTGCGCGCCCGCGGGCAGGGCGAGCGTAACGACGGCGAGCAGGGCGAGGCGTGAGCGCGTCATGCGGATTCTCCGGTCAGCGTGCGTCTGTGCAGCGTGCGTCTGTTCAGCGTGCGTCGGTGCCAACGGTCACGGGGCGTCGCGCGGCGGCCACCCCGGCGACCGGCGTCGGCGTGGACCACGCGAGTTCGTCGGCCGGACGCGTCCGAGCGCGTGCGCCGCTGCGCTGCGTGCCGGCACGAGAGAGGATCACCGAGCCCAGTCCGATGGTGGTTGCGGCCCAGGTGACGGCCAGCGCGATCGAGCGAAGCATCGAGCCCACCACGGGGCTCACGCTGCCGAGCGCGGCGAAGAGCCAGAGTCCGAGATAGACGAACAGCCCCACGAACAGTGCGCGCAGGTGGTGGCTGCGCGTGGAGACCATCGCGCCACCACCGCCGAGGATGCCGCTGCCGGTCATCTGCGCCACGCCCAGGAAGCCGAGCGCCAGCAGGCCGGCCACCACCACCACGTAGGCCACGATGGCGAAGGGCACCAGCAGCGCGCCGACGATCGTGAGCACGAGACCCACGCAGAGCAGGAGCAGCAGCGGAAGGGCCGCGAGCTGGGCGAGCAGGCCCACCCAGAAGGACTTCGGCAGGTGGCGCTCCATCTCGCGCACCACGCCCTGCAGGTTGGGCTCGGCCATCATCAGCACGCCCACGCCCATGAGGAACAGGATGCCGAACCAGCCGGCGACGATCTTCACCTGCTGCCAGGTGCTGGTGGTGGTGACGGTCGCGGCGGCAGCCACGGCGGCCGCGGCGGGGTTGGGCACGCGATCCAGCGAGCGGCTCTCGCCGAGCAGCACGCCGCCGCTGCGGATCACGTGTCCGCCGATCGAAACGGCATTGCCGGTGACGCGCGCGGAGGGGCCGATGATCACGTCGCCGCCGATGGCCGCCACGCTGCCGTCCACCGTCCCGAGGACCTCGAGCCTGCCGCCACTGATGGCGATCGAGCCCTTGACCAGCGAACCAGCGGGCACGGTGCGGTTGCCCGTGGTGATGCTGTCGGAGCGGGGCAGCACGACGTCAGGCATCTGCTCGCGGAGCCGCGCGATCTCGGCCACGCGCGAATCGGGCTTCCCGGGCTGCTGCGCGACCGCGACGGTCGCGGTGGCTGGAAGGGCGAGGAACAGGGCCAGCAGGGCGACGCGGGCGGGGCGGCGGGCCATCATGGCCGTCAGCCCTGTCGGCGTGCTGCCAGCGCCCTGAGGCCGACGACGGTGCCCGTCGCGGCCATCAGTGCACCACCGGCGCCCACGGCGATCCCGATGGCGCCCACCTGCGAGACCGCGGTGATCGCCTGCGGACCGAGGAGGCCAACCACCAGTTCGCGCATGGCGTCGGCCACGGCGAAGCGAAGCCGCTCAGCGCCCATGCCCGACAGCAGCCGGACCAGGTCGCCGCGGGTGAGCAGCCAGGCGGTGCCGGTGGTGAGCGAAGCAGCCACGCCCGAGGCGCCGGCGATCGCCAGCACCCGGAGGGGGCGCGAGTCAGGCAGCCAGCCGACCAGGGTGTCGCGAGCAGCCACGTGCCAGGGCTCGAACACGGGCACCTGGGCCATGATCCGGTCGGCCAGGCGGTGCGAGGGAGCGAAATGGGGCATCGCCTCGATGACGTCCACAACGGCCTGCGCCTCGTTCAGGCGGACTCGGCAGTCCGCGCAGTCGCGCGCATGCTCGCGCAGGGGAGCAAGGCCGAAGCCCCCCTCCTCGTCGAGCAGCAGGTCGATCTCGTTTGGCAGCAGGTGGCGGGTCATCGAGTATGCCTACGGTGGAGGTCAGCCAACGGTTTCAGGGCTTTGGGCTTTGGGCTTTGGACTTTGGGACGGGCTCTGGGCTTGGGTCCTGGCCGCCGCTCTTGCCAAAGCCCAAAGCCGAAAGCCCAAAGTCCAGCAGTCACTCCCGGAGGTGGGCAAGCGCCTCCCTCAACTCATGCCGCGCCCGATGGATGTAGGTCTTCACCGTACCCAGGGGCAGGTCGAGGGTCGCGGCGATCTCCTCGTAGCTGCGATCCTCCACGTGCCGGAGCATGATGCAGGCCCGGTATTCGGGCCGCAGCGACGCGATCGCCTTCTCGATCGAGCCCCCCAGCTCGCGCGACGCCATCTCGTCCAGCGCCGATTCCTGCTGGTCCGCGATGTCGAAGCGGCTCGACTCGATCGCCTCTGCCGTGCTCGCGTGCGGCGAGCCGTCGATGCTCACCGTGTCGAGCTGCCGGCGTCGCAGGTGATCGATGGCGACGTTGTTCGCGATCTTGAACAGCCACGACGACAGCTTGAACTCGGGCTGGTAGCGATCGATGTTGTTCAGGACCTTGACGAAGGTCTCCTGCGTCAGGTCCTCGGCCAGCTCGCGGTCGCGCACCATGCGGTAGACCAGCGAGAACACTGGCCGCTCGTATCGCTTGATCAGCTCACGATAGGCAGGCTCGCGACCTTGCTGGGCAAGGGCCGCGACGTCCGCATCCGGGAGGTTGGCGAGATCGAGAGCGGCCAGGGGGAGGGGGTGGTCGGGGAACCGAGGGGCGGGGAACGCCATTCCATCGGGACGACACAAGCTATCGCGTACGGCGTGATCGTAGAAGAGAGCGCCGCGGCGCGATTGCCCCGCACGTCGCCCCCGGTGAACTTTGATCGATGCCCGCCAGCCCCCCCGCTCCCGCCAGCCGCCCCGACGAGTCGCATGCCGCCGCAGCCGGCGGCGGCGAGAAGCGGACGTACGTCAAGCGCACCTTCTCGGAGATCGCGCCCAGCTACGACCTGCTGAATCACCTGCTGAGCGCGAACATCGACCGCGTCTGGCGGCGCCGCGCGCTCCGGATGCTCGGCTGGGAGCGCGCACCGGCGGGACTGATGCTCGACCTCTGCGCGGGAACGCTTGACGTGGGCGCGGAGTTGGTGAAGCAGCGGACGTTCACGGGCACGGTGCTCGGCGCCGACTTCGCCGAGCCGATGCTGCGGGCAGGGGTGGGCAAGGCGCCGGCGGAGCGGTTGCGTCCCGTGGTGGCCGATGCGCTGGAGCTGCCACTGGGCGATGCCAGCTGCGACGGCGCCATCGTCGCCTTCGGCATCCGCAACGTCGCGAGCCTCGACGCCGGGCTTCGCGAGGTGCATCGCGTGCTTCGCCCCGGCGCGACGTTCGTGATCCTCGAGTTCACCACGCCGCGCTCGGCCATCGTGCGCGCCGGATACCACTTCTACTTCCACCGGCTGCTGCCGTTGATCGGCGGATTGATCAGCGGCCACCGCAGCGCATATCGATACCTGCCGGAGTCGGTGGCGCACTTCCCAAACGAGCTCACGCTCGCCGCGCGCATGACGTCCGCCGGCTTTCGCAACGTGCGCTGGGAAACGCTGACGCTGGGCATCGCGGCGATCCACGCCGGCGAGCGCTGACCCCGACCATCCTTACGTGAACGCCTTCGATACGCTGCAGGACTTCGTGGACGCGCTGGACGGAGCGGGGGAGCTGGTGCGCGTTCGCGAGCCCGTCTCCGTGGACCGCGAGCTGTGCGAGATCGCCGACCGCACCATGAAGATGCCGGGCGGCGGACCCGCGCTGCTGTTCGAGCATGTGCTGCTGATGGATGGCAGCCGCTCCGCGTATCCAGTGGGCATCAACCTCTTCGGCTCGATGAAGCGGATGGCGATGTCCCTCGGCGTCACCGACCTCGACTCGATCGGCGACCGCATCACCGAGCTGCTGAACATGAAGGTGCCCGATGGGCTGCTGGGGAAGCTCTCGTTGCTTCCCAAGCTCCTCGAGGTCTCCAAGTTTCCGCCGCGCACCAAGTCGGGCGGCGCGGCCAGCCAGGAGGTCGTGCTCAAGGGCGACGACGTGGACCTCACGAAGCTCCCGCTGCTCAAGTGCTGGCCGGAGGACGGTGGCGAGTACCTCACCTTCCCGATGGTGATCACGAAGGACCCGGTGCGCGGCATCCGCAACGTGGGGATGTACCGCATCATGCGCACGGGCAGGGCGACGCTCGCCATGCACTGGCAGCGACACAAGGTGGGCGCCGCGCACTGGCGCGAGATGGCGGAGCGCGGCGAGAAGATGCACGTGTGCATTGCGCTCGGCGCCGACCCGCCGTCCATGTACTCGGCGTCGGCCCCGCTGCCCCCCACGGTGGACGAATTCATCTTCGCGGGATTCCTGCGCTCGAAGCCGGTGCAGCTCGTGAAGGCGCTCACCTGTGACCTGGAGGTGCCCGCCGAGGCCGACTTCGTGCTCGAGGGCTACATCGATCCCGCGGAAGCGCTCGTGATGGAAGGCCCCTTCGGCGACCACACCGGCTACTACTCGCTGGCCGATGAGTATCCGCAGGTGCATGTCACCACGATCACCATGCGGAAGAAGCCGATCATGCCCGCCACGATCGTGGGCCGTCCGCCGATGGAGGACTTCTACCTGGGCCATGCGACCGAGCGGATCTTCCTGCCACTGCTCAAGCTGACGATTCCCGAAGTCGTGGACTACCACATGCCGGCCGAGGGGATCTTTCACAACCTGGTGTTCGTGAGCATCCGAAAGGACTTTCCGGGGCAGGCGCACAAGGTGATGAATGCGCTCTGGGGGCAGGGGCTGATGTCGCTCGCGAAGGTGATCGTGGTGGTGGATCACTGGGTGAACGTGCGCGATCCCAAGGAAGCCTGGTGGGTGGCGCTCAACAACATCGATCCCGAGCGTGACGCGCGATTCACCATGGGCCCGATGGACGTGCTCGACCATGCGTCGCGCGCCTTCACGTACGGCTCCAAGATGGGGCTCGACGCCACGCGCAAGCTGCCCGAGGAAGGCTTCACGCGGGACTGGCCCAAGGTGATCGTGATGGACCCCGAGACGAAGCAGAAGGTGGACGCGCGCTGGTCGAAGCTGGGGATCGCGAGGTGAGCGACGTGCGCGAGGGGCAGACCTTCGCCGGGCGCTCGCGCCTGGTGCTCTACGCGAACTTCGTGAAGCTGCCGCACACCGTGTTCGCGCTGCCATTCGCGCTGGTGGGCGTGGTGCTCGCGTCGTATGCGTCGCCGGTCACGCTTCGCGCGTTCGGCTGGGTGGTGCTCGCATTCACGTCAGCGCGATTCGCCGCGATGGGGTTCAACCGCATCGCCGATCGCCACATCGACGCCGTGAATCCCCGCACCAAGCAGCGCGAGATTCCCTCGGGGCTGCTCGGGGTGGCTGAGGCTCGCGCGGCGGTGATCGTCGCCAGCCTGGTGTTCGTGTTCGCGGCGTGGCAGCTCAATCCGATGTGTGGCCGGCTGTCGCCGGTGGCGCTCGCGTGGGTGCTCTTCTACAGCTACACCAAGCGCTTCACGCGCTGGGCGCACCTCGCGCTCGGGCTGGGCCTGGCGATCGCGCCGGTGGGCGGATACCTCGCGATTGCGGGCCACTGGAGCCAGCCGTGGTGGATGCTCTGCGCGCTCGCGCTGGCGGTGACGACCTGGTCCGGCGGCTTCGACGTGTTCTATGCACTGCAGGACGCCGAGTTCGACCGCGAGCAGGGACTGCACTCGCTGCCTGCCGCGCTCGGGCCCGCAGGAGCGCTCACGGTCTCCCGGGTGCTGCACGTGATCACCGTGCTCATGCTCGTGGCGGTGGGCGTCACGACGCACGCGGGGTGGCTGTATGCGATCGGCGTGACCATCGCGGCCTCGCTCCTGCTCTACGAGCACAGGCTGGTGCGCGCGGACGACCTCTCGAAGCTCGACGCGGCCTTCTTCACGATGAACGGCGTGATCTCGATGGTGCTCTTCGGATTCGTGCTGGCCGAGCGCGTGGTGCGCGGATGAAGCCGATCGTCTTCGCGATCACGGGCGCGAGCGGCGCGCCGTACGCGATTCGCGTGCTGGAGCAGCTGCTCGTGGCCGAGCGCGAGGTGCAGCTGATCGTGAGCTCGCACGGCATGCGCCTGCTCGCCACCGAGACCGACGTGAGCGACGTGGCCGGCCTGCGTGAGGCGACCGGCGGTGAGCGCTTCGACCGCCTGGTGACGGTGTACGACGACAGCGATCGCGGCGCGAAGCCGGCCAGCGGCTCGGCGCTCTCGGCGGGAATGGTGATCTGCCCCTGCTCGATGGGGACGCTCGCGGCCGTGAGCCTGGGGACGTCGCGCTCACTCGTGGAGCGCGCCGCAGACGTGGCGCTCAAGGAGCGCCGCAAGCTGATCCTCGTCACGCGCGAGACGCCGCTGAGCGCGATTCACCTCGAGAACATGCTCCGGCTCACGCAGGCGGGCGCGATCGTGATGCCCGCGTCTCCCGGCTTCTACCATCGGCCGACCAGCATCGCCCACCTGGTGGACTTCGTCGCGGCCCGGGTGCTCGATCACCTGGACGTCGAGCACGCCCTCGGCAGTCGATGGGGCGACACGGCGCCCGCGGAGTGACGGTGAGCACGAGGCGCATCGGGTTGATCTCGGACACGCACGGGCTGTTGCGCCCGGAGGTCTTCGGGGTGCTCGAGGGCGTGGAGCTCATCCTGCACGCCGGCGACGTGGGCGACGGCGTGCTGGCCGAGCTGTCGGCGATCGCCCCGGTGCGGGCGGTGGCCGGCAACACCGACTGGGCGGATGAGTCGCTGGAGAAGGAGGTCGAGCTCGAGATCGATGGCGTATCGATTCACGTGAGCCATGGGCACGAGCTCGGGATGCCGACGCCGGCGAAGCTGCTGGAGGCCTATCCGCACCAGGTGGTGATGTTCGGCCACACGCACCGGCAGGTGGTGGTGCGCGAGGGCAATCGCATTGCGGTGAACCCCGGCGCCGCGGGTGCGCGACGGTTCAACCTGCTGCCGAGTTGTGGGGTGCTGACGATCGCGAAGGGGATTCCGAGCGTCGCGTTGACGGACTTGCCGGGGTAGGTCTTTTCGCCGGGCTTGAACGACATTTAGCCGCGGTCGTCCGCGGCAAAGTGTCGTTGGCCCCGGCGCGCTTAGCTAGAACGCCTTGAAGTGCGACGCCGGATAGAGGAAGTCGTCGTTCGAGTCGTCCACGATCCGGTAGAACGACCCATTCGCCTCGATGCCAAGCAGCTCGTACACCTTTCCGAGCGTGAGGTCGTGGCAGCCACCGGCCTCGTCGCAGCCGGGGTAGTTGAGCCACGGCTCGAGACTGACACACTGCACCAGCGTCGTCGGTTGATAGCCAGTCGTCACGGAAGCTCCCCCGGGGCGGCACGCGCCCTCGCTGGAGCATGGCTAACGCAAGAGGATTGCCATGCGCGGGTTGCTGCGGCGGGGCGACCTACGACGCCAGCTTGCCGGTGCGCTCGAGCTCAACAGGAAAGCGACGAAACCAGCTCGACAGTAGCAGCAGCTCGTCGATCTCGTGCGTGGGGACCTGCGCCGTCTCGCGCTCGTTGCTGCTGAATATCTCCGCGGCCAGGCGATCGAGCTCCTGCTGCTCGGCGGGCGTGCTCGGCGCGGCCAGCTCGGCACGCACGCGACCGCGACGAATGAGGTACACGCGATCCGCGCCCTCGTGTGACGGTACGCGATAGACGAAGGAGAGCGTTTCCACCGCGAACCGGAAGCGGATGAACTGCTCGCGCAGCTCCTCGAGCCGCGCCACCTTGTCGCGCAATGTCGCGGCCCGCTCGTACTCCAGGCGCTCGGCGGCCGCGTCCATCTCGGCGCGCAGCTCCTCGATGGGCGCGTCGCTGGCGCCGTCGAGGAACTCGCGCGCGAGCATCACGCGATCGCCGTACTGCGCGGTCGAGCATCCGCCCACGCAGGGCCCAAGGCACTTCTTCACCTCGTAGCGAATGCATCCGGGCGTGCGCGCGCCGAACTGGAAGAGCTCGGGCTGGTCGTTGAAGTGCATCGGCTGGTCGGCGCGACAGTCGCGGAGGCCGAGCGCGTCGCTCAGCTCGCGCACGGCGTCGCCGACGCGGGACGCACCGTGGAAGGGGCCGTAGTAGGTGGCCGCGTCCTCGTGCGTGGCGCCGCGCACCACCACCAGCTTCGCCGCGGAGCCGCGCGTGACCTTGATGAAGCAGAAGTGCCGCGCGTCGCGCTTCATCGCCACGTTGTAGCGTGGCCGGTAGCGCTTGATCAGCCTCAGCTCCGTGAGCAACGCCGCGAACTCGCTCGGCTCGTAGCTCCACTCGATCGCGGTCGCGTTGCGCACGATGCTCGCGCCCTTCTCACCGGGCACGCAGCGGAAGTAGCTGAGCAGCCGCGTGCGGAGGTTCTTGGACTTGCCCACGTAAACGATCTCGCCCTCGTCGGAGAGCATGCGGTACACGCCCGGCCGTCCCTCGCATCCCGAGCGCACGTGCTCGCGCATCAGGGCAAGCTGCTCCTCCGGCGTCGGAAGGCGCTTGAGCGCCTTCAGCGCTGACAGCTTGCGCACAGGACCGTCGAGCGACCGTCTATTTCATGCGTGCCGATGAGCTTCGCGCCGCAGCGCGGGCAGGGAAGTCCCTCGCGCCCATAGACTGCGAGGTGCTCGACGAAGCCGCCCTTGCCGCCCGAGGCATCCACGTAGTCGCGGAAGCTGGTGCCGCGGTGTGCGATGGACTCCGACAGCACGCTGGTGATCGCCGCGTGCAGTGACTCCGCCTCGCTGGCAGAGATGCGCTTCGCCTCGCGCGACGGGTCGATGCCCGCGCGCCAGAGCGCCTCATTCGCGTAGATGTTGCCCACTCCGGCGAGCACTCGCTGGTCCATCAGCACCTTCTTCACCGCCTGTCGAGAGGCCCGAAGGATACCCGAAAGTACCGCTGGTGAAAAGGACGAATCCAGCGGCTCGACGCCGAGGGTGGCCGTGTAGGCGGCGAAACCCGCGTGCGTCATCAGTGCGACGGTGCCAAGGCGACGGATGTCACGGTAGTGGAGTAGCCGGCCGTCATCGAGCGCGAAGTGGAGGCAGGAGTACTGGCGCTCGCGGGCGGGGAGGTCGCCGGCGTCGATGAGGAGGGCGCCGGTGAAGCGAGGCTGGACGACGATGTGGTCGCCGGAGGAGAGGTCGATCACGACCAGCTTGGCGCGGCGCCAGACCTTTTCGATTCGCTGGCCGATGAGCCGCTCGGAGAACTGCGTAGCATCGACTTCACGCAGCACGTCCGTTTTTTCCACGAGCACTGAAACAACCTTGCGATTTGTGATCTCACGATCGAGATCGCGCGCGATGGTCTCGGTTTCCGGTAGCTCAGGCATTTGTCAAAAGCCTTCAGACACGGATTTCACGGGCGGCGCTGCGCGCCGCGAACACGGGTAGTACCAGTGTGTCGCGCAGCGACCAGTGAAATCCGTGTCTCAGGCAGTTGTCTTTTCTTTTGCAGTTTCAGTGGCCCGCCGCGCAAGCTCCCGAAAGCCGATGTCGGCCCGATACTGCTTCCCTTCGAACTCGATCGCCTCCGCGAAGTCCAGCGAGCGCTCCTGCGCCTCCTCCAGGGTCGCGCCGAGTCCCGTGACCGCCAGCACACGGCCGCCGCTCACCACCAGGCGGCCGGCGTCATCGCGCTTCGTGCCCGCGTGAAAGACCAGCACTCCCTCGGGGATTCGCGGGATGTCGATTACCGCTCCCAGCACCGGCCTCGCGGGATATCCCGCCGCCGCCAGCACGGTGGTGACGGCGAATCCCTCCACCGTGCACTTCGCCTCCGATGGCAGCAGCTCGCCGCGCGCAATGGAGTAGAGGCACTCGCCCAGGCTCGGCTCCAGCATCGAGACCGGGAGCACCGCTTCCGTCTCCGGATCGCCGAAGCGGCAGTTGAACTCCACCACGCGCGACTCGCCGTTCTCGATCATGAGGCCGGCGTAGAGGAGCCCCGTGAACTTCCGGTCGCGCCGCGCCAGCTCCCGGAGCGTCGGCAGCAGCACGGTCTCGTTCACCGCCCCCGGCGACAGCGAGACCGGCGAATAAGCGCCCATGCCGCCGGTGTTGGGACCCGCGTCGCCGGCAAGCAGTCGCTTGTGATCCTGGCTCGGGGCAAGGGGCAGCACCGAGTAGCCGTCGGTGAGGGCAAAGTACGACAGTTCCTCGCCAGCCATGAACTCTTCGACCAGCACCTCACTGCTCGACTCACCGAACGCGCGATCGGTGAGCATCCAGTCGATGGCGCGATCTGCATCCGCCAGCGACCCGGACACCACCACGCCCTTGCCCGCCGCGAGCCCGCTCGCCTTGATCACCACCGGCAGGCCGAATGCGCGCGCCGCCTGCTTGGCGGCCGCCGCGTCTTCGAACATCTCGGCGCGCGCCGTGGGCACACCCACGCGCGTCATCAGCTCCTTGGCGAATGACTTCGACGTCTCGATCTCGGCGGCGCCTTGCGTGGGCCCGAACACCGCGAGTCCCTTGAAGCGAAAGAGGTCCACGATGCCCGCGGCCAGCGGCGCTTCGGGACCCACAATCGTGAAGTCGACGTCGAGCTCGCGCGCGATCGTCTCGATCGCATTGAGGTCGGAGAGGTCCACCGCGTGGCAGGTCGCCAGCTCGGCGATCCCGGGATTTCCCGGGGCCGCGTGGAGGTCGTGATTCGCATTCTCCTGCTTCAGCTTCCAGCAGAGCGCGTGCTCACGGCCGCCACCGCCGACGACCAGGATGATCACGTCGTGCCGTCTCGCTTGCTGAAGGCAGTGGAGAATGCATCCTTCGCGCGGCGCGCGGCGTCGTTCACCGTCTCGGCGGCGCGGCGCGCGCGCGCACCGTAGTACTCCACCGCGTCCTCGACGTCCTGCTGGATCGGCTCCGAGGCTTCGGTGCGACGCGGATACTCGCCGCGCAGGATGCGGTCGTAGTCCCCGCCGCGGATCCAGCGCTGCAGCTCGGCCGCGCGCACGGTGGCGAAGGGATGCGAGCGGAAGATCGTGTTGAGCACCTGCCACATCTTGTCGTACGGTCCCGTGTCGTACTCATACTCGTTCGCCTGCGCGAGGAACGCCTGCAGGTCGATCGGATCGTCGAGCTCCGCGCCGCCGGCGAGCTTGAGGAACACTCGCATGGTGCCGTCCGGATCCTGCGTGCCCAGCAGCGCGGCGCGATCGGCGGAGAACTCCGCCTTGCGATACCACTCGAGGATCGCGAGCTCGAAGGGGAGCAGCGCGATGCCTGCGAAGAAGGGGAGGTTCGCGGTGCCGATGAAGATGAAGAGCATCGCGAGCGTGGTGTACACGTTGTGCCCGCTCATGATGTGCCCCACCTCGTGCGCAAGCACGGAGCGACGCTCATCCTCGCTGAGGATCTCGAGCATCCCGGAGTTGATCACGATGAACGGGCGCTCGAAGCCGATCGCGAATGCATTGGCGATCGGCGTCTGCGACACGTAGAGGTCGTAGCGCTCCGGGGCGTCGAGCGTCTCGAGCACCTCGGCGTACAGCGCGTTGAGCTTGGGGCGCTGCGTGGGACTCACCTTCACCGCGTTCGCCAGGAAGAGCTGGCGGATGCCGCGCTCGCCGAGCGCGCCCATCACGCGACGCAGGATCTCGTCGAAGCCGGGCAGGGCACGAAGCGCCTGGAGCGCGGCCTTGTCGGCCGGGTGCTCCCAGGCGCGGGAGGAGATCTGCGTGAGCGGAACGCGCGTGGTGGGGGCCATGGTCTCTCGGGTCAGGATGACGGTCGGTGACGCTGCCCAATACGAGGCAGCGCCACCAATAGATTCTCAGGCGGCGCCGGCCGTTTCGCGGCGCGCGCGGGCGGCCCCGTGCTCCGGCATCCCCTCGAGCGCCTGCTCGAGGTCGGAGAGCAGGTCGGCTACGTCTTCCACGCCGCAGGAGAGGCGCACCATGCCCTCGGTGATCCCGAGCGCGGACCGGCGGTCCGGCTCCACGGAGGCATGCGTCATGGACGCGGGGTGGCTGATCAGGGACTCGACCCCGCCCAGGGACTCGGCCAGGGCGAAGACGCGAACGCGGCTGAGGAGGTGGTTCGCGCGCTCCTTGGTGCCGAGCTCGAGCGCAATCATGCCGCCGAAGCCCTTCATCTGCTTCTTCGCCAGCTCGTGCTGTGGATGGCTCTCGAGGCCGGCGTAGATCACCTGCTCCTCGCCCACCTGCTCCACCAGGAACTTTGCCACGGCCCGGCCATTCTCGTCGTGCCGGGGCATGCGCAGGTGGAGCGTCTTGGTGCCGCGCAGGGCGAGCCAGCAGTCGAAGGGACCCTGGACCGCGCCGGCCGCGTTCTGGATGAACTGGATGCGGTCGGCCAGGGCGTCGTCGTTCAGGACGGCCATGCCACCGATCATGTCGCTATGGCCGTTCAGGTACTTGGTGGTGGAGTGGTAGACGATGTCGGCGCCGAACTCGAAGGGACGCTGGAAGAACGGGCTCGCGAAGGTGTTGTCCACGATCAGGAGCGCGTCGTGCCTGTGCGCGATCTCGGCCGCTGCCCGGAGGTCGGTGATCCGCATGAGCGGATTGGTGGGCGTCTCGACCAGGATGGCCCGCGTCGCGGGCGTGCAGGCGTCTGCAATCCTCTGGGGATCGCGCGTATCCACGAAGGTGAACGACAGCCCCATGTGCTGGAGGATCTTGTCGAACAGCCGGTAGGTGCCCCCGTAGACGTTCTCGCCGCAGACGATGTGGTCGCCCGCCCGGAAGAGCTTCATGAGGGAGTCCACGCACCCCATTCCGCTGCTGAACGCGAAGCCGTGCTTGCCCCCCTCCAGCGCGGCCACGTTGCGCTCGAGCGCCTGGCGCGTGGGGTTCTTGCCGCGGGCGTACTCATAGCCCTTGTTGACACCCAGCTCGTCCTGGACGTAAGTCGAGGTGAGGTAGACCGGCGTCATGATCGCGCCGGCAAGGGGTTCCGGGCGCTGCCCTGCGTGAATTGCGCGGGTGGCGAAGCCCTGGGCCAGGTCGTCGTCGAAGACGCGGGTCATGACGTTTGCTCTGCGTTGAAGGACTTAGATTCCGTGAAAGCTAATCCCACGCTCTCCAGCGGGCGAGCGAACGCAAACGAATGACCCTGCCGACTAGCCCTTCCAACTTCTGCCTGGTGGTGGACGACGAGCCCCGGCTGCGCCAGGTGCTCATCCACCTGATGCGCAACGACGGGTTCGAGTGCCTCGAAGCCGGCGACGGCCTCGACGCCGTGGCCATCCTCGAGAAGCAGCCCGTGCACCTGGTGATGAGCGACCTGCGCATGCCGCGCATGGACGGCAAGGACCTGCTGCGCACCGTGCGCGCGCGCTGGCCCGACACCGCGGTCGTGATGATCACCGCGGTCGCCGACGTCGAAGTCGCGGTGAGTTGCCTCTCGATGGGGGCGATGGACTACCTCACCAAGCCGTTCCATCTCGAAGAGGTGCGCGCTCGCGTGGCGCAGGCCCTCGAGAAGCGACGGCTGATCCTCGACAACCGCGACTACCAGGAGCGCCTCGAGGACCGCGTGGCCGTGCAGGCGCGCCGGCTGGAGGAGCTGTTCCTCACCAGCATCCAGTCGCTGGCCGAGACGCTGGAGCTCAAGGACCCCTACACGCGCGGCCACTCGGTGCGCGTGAGCCTCTACTCCTCGGTGATCGCGCGCGCGCTCGGGCTCGACCTGGAGCTGGTGCAGCAGATCGAGCTCGGCGGGCACGTGCACGACCTGGGCAAGATCGGCGTGCGAGAGGCGGTGCTGAACAAGCCCGGCCCGCTCACGAGTGACGAGTACGAGCACATCATGACGCATCCCGTGCTCGGGTGGCGCATCATGGCGCCGCTGCTGTCCGAGGCGCCGATGGCGCTGCGCATCGTGCGGTCGCATCACGAGCGCTTCGACGGCCGCGGCGTTCCCGATGGACTCGCCGGAACCGACATCCCGGTCGAAGCGCGCATCGCCGCCTGCGCCGACTCGCTGGATGCCATGACCAGCGGACGTCCCTATCGCGGCGCCCCGCTGACGATGGCCGAGGCGATCCACGAGCTCAAGGCGAATTCCGGGTCGCAGTTCGACCCGGAGATCGTCACGGCCGTGGTGCGAGCGGCGGACGACGGCAAGCTCGCGCTCATCCCGCAGCAGCTGCGCGCGCCGATCCTCACGCCGGCGGCGCCGGCTACGTCGATCGGCTGACGAGGGGCGCCATCGCGGCGATGAAGCCGTGGTGAGTGAACCACTGCTCGCTGGACGCATGGTCGTGCTGTGCCGAGCGGGCTTCGGCGAGCACGTCCCGATGCGTTAGCCTCACGAGCCGCGAGTCCTCGAACATGAGCACGCATTCCTCGTCGGCCCCCTCGGCATCCGGGTCGCCCTCGAGCGTGAGCCCGAAGTGGGAGCCGAGGTCCACGTCGGCTGTGACCTCGCCGATGATCACGCGAGCGGAGCGAGGTGACGCGTCGAGCAGGACGTGCGGTGTGCCCGGTGGAAGCCGATGCGCGAGCGAAGCGATCGTGAAGGCGACGCTGGCGTTCGCGTCGCGCAGGTGGTTGGCGATCGACTCGGCGGAGCTCGCGGGATCGAGCAGCAGCGCGCCGCGCCCTTCGCTCGCGGCGAGCGCGGTGATGTACGCCGCGCCGGCGGGAAGCAGGATGGCCGAGCGGTGCCGAGCGAGCGCGCGCACGAGCGGCGCGCTGCGCTGGAGCAGCGTGAGTCCCGCCGCCACCAGCTGCTGCACCTCGAGTTCATCGATCGAGCCTCCACCCGCCGCGAGCGAGTAGGGCAGCAGGGACAGCGGGTCGCGCACGGCGCGCTAGAGGTGGAAGCGCGACATCGAGGCCTTCAGCCGGTCGGCGATCGTCGCCAGGTGCGTGCTCCACTCCTGCACGCCGGCCATCGCCTTGGTCTGCTGCTCCACCACCTGGCTCACCTGCTGGCTGCTGGCAGCGTTCGCCTGGGCCACGCTCGCGATCGCCTCGATCTCGCGCGCGAGCGCCGCGGCTTCCTCGCGCTGCGCCTCGGCGCTGGCCACGATGAGGTCGACGGCGGTGCGGCTCGCCTCGATCTCACGGCCGATCTGCGTGAGCGCGTCGGCCGAGGCGCGGATGACCGACTCACCGCCCGTCACGCGATCACTCACCTGGACGATGCGCTCCTCGGTGCGGATGGCAGCGGTGCGAATCTCGACCGCGAGCTTGCGGATGGTGTCGAGCGCCTTCGCGCTCTCGTTCGCCAGCTTGCGCACTTCCTCGGCGACCACGGCGAAGCCCTTGCCGTGCTCGCCCGCGCGCGACGCCTCGATCGCGGCGTTGAGCGCAAGCAGGTTAGTCTGTCGCGCGATGCCACCGATGGCGTCGGTGATCATGCCGATGCGCTGCGACTTCTCGCCCAGCTCCACCACGGCGGGCACCGCCTCGCGCGTGACCTCGGTTATGGCACTCATGCTCGCGAGCGCCTCTTCGGCGGCGGCGACACCGCGTCGTGCGGAGCGCGCGACCACGCCGGATGCGGTCTGTGCGCTTCGTGCATGACCGGCGACGACGAACGCCCGCTCGGCCACGCGAGTGGAAGCGTCCGCGGCGGTGGTGATGCCGCGCGTCTGGATCTCCACGCTGCCGGCGATCGACGTCGCGGCGCTCGCGACCTGCGTGGTGCTCGCCGTCATCTCCTCGGCGCCCGCCGAGAGCTGGTCGGCGGTGTCGGCCACCTCGCCGGAGCCGACGTCGATCTCCGAGAGCAGGGCGCGAAGGCTGGTCGTCATGTCGCGGAAGGCGTCGGCCACCTGCCCGAGCTCGTCGTTCGCGTGATAGTCCAGGTCCTGGTGCAGCTGGCCGCGCGCGATGCGCTCGGCGTGGCGCGCGATCTCCTCCATGCCCTGCGTGAGGCGCAGTGCGCCCCAGTACGCGAGGGCAACCGAGAGGATGAAGGCGAGCACACCGAAGGGCGAATAGCGCAACAGCTGCGAGCGGATGTCGGAGAGGAAGCGGTCGGCGGCGAAGGTCACGACCACGAATCCTGCGACGGTGCCGCTCGCGCGCTTGACGGGCGCCACCGCGAGCATGCGGTCGCCGTCCTCGCTCGAGTAGGGCGATGTCACGCCCTCCCGGCCGACGGCCAGGCTGTCCTCGATCCCGCCCGGAGGTGCCCACTGCTCGCGAAACTGCGATGAGGTGGGAAGCCACGACGAGTGCAGGAGGTATCGCCACGTGTTCGCCGAGTCGCGGCGGATCACGGCGATGCCATGAATCAGGTCCTCGGCACTTCCCCCGTTCGCCTTCCAGAGGCGCGCGAGCTCGGAGCGCATCTGTCGCGCGCCCGATGAGTCGGGCGAGACGCCACTGGCCACGAGGTCGAGCGAGTCACCATTGAGCGCGGCGGCGGCGCTGCGGGCCATGGTGAGCAACTGGCGTCCCTGCACCTGCACGAGCGTGCTGCGCGTCTGCAGGAAGACCGGGATGAACACCACCGCCAGGGTGACGAAAACGGCCGCGGCACTGATCGCGGCCATCTTGAGGCGGAAGGGCAGGCCGGTTGCGTGTCGGCCGGCGGGGGGTGCGGACAGGAGCGACCTCCAGGGTGGAAGGCCAAGTTAGGTCGGCGCGAGCGCGATTGTAAAGCACGGCAACGCCGCCACGGAGCGCGGTCGCACCGTAACGGATAACTTTACGCTGGACCTTCACGTCGGGGGATGGGATGTCGCAGGACGGGCTGATGGTGAGCGTGTCGGGGATTCGCGGACGGGTTGGGGAATCGCTGACACCGGAAGTCATGGTGCGCTACGCCTCGGCGTTCGGCGCCTGGGCGCTGGCGCAGGGGAAGTCGGGCAAGGTGGTGGTGGGGCGCGACAGCCGAGTGTCGGGCCCCATGTTCCATCGCGTGGTGCTCGGCGCCCTGCAGTCGGTGGGCTGCACCGTGATCGACATCGGCCTCACCACCACGCCCACCTGCCAGCTGGCGGTCGAGCATCACCACGCCGCGGGCGGGCTGATGCTCTCGGCGAGCCACAATCCCATCGAGTGGAACGCCCTCAAGTTCATCGGGTCGAGCGGGCTCTTTCTGGAAGCGCATGAAGGCACGGCGATGCGGGCGCTTGCCGACCGCCACATCTCCTGCGTCACGTGGGACAAGCTCGGGGCCGTGGAAGCCGACACCGAAGCAGCCAATCGCCACCTGGAGATGGTGCTCGCGATCCCCTACGTGGACGTCGAGCGGATTCGTGCGCGAAAGTTCAGGGTGGCGCTCGACTGCGTGCGCGGCGCGGGGGCGGTGATCGTCCCGCAGCTGCTGGAGCGGCTCGGTTGCCAGGTGACGGCCATCCACATGGAGCCGGACGGCCGCTTTCCGCACCCGCCCGAGCCAACCGGCGACAACCTGCGCGATCTCGAGCAGCTGGTGAAGTCGAGCGGCGCCGAGATCGGCTTTGCGGTGGACCCGGACGTGGATCGGCTGGCGATCGTGAGTGATGAAGGGAAGGCGATCGGCGAGGACTACACGCTCGCGCTCGCGAGCCGGCTGGTGTTGCGCTATCGGAAGGGCCCGGTGGTCACCAACCTCTCCACGAGCCGGGTGGTGGAGGACGCGGCCGTCGCGTGTGGATCCACCCTGGAGCGTGCGCCGGTCGGCGAGGTGAACGTCGCGGTCAAGATGCGCGAAACCAACGCGCCCATCGGAGGCGAGGGCAACGGCGGGGTGATCCTGCCGGAGCTGCACCTGGGGCGGGATGCGCCGGTGGGGATCGCGCTGGTGCTGCAGCTGCTGGCGGAGGAGGCGCGCCCGCTGTCGGCGATCGTGGCGGAGTCGCCGCGCTACGTGATCGTGAAGGACAAGCTCGACCGGCCGAACGCGCCGCTCGATTCGGTGTATGCCGCCCTCACGGGGGCCTTCCCCGGGGCGCATGTTGACAGGCAGGATGGACTGCGGCTGTCGTGGCCGGATCGGTGGGTGCACGTGCGCCCGTCCGGGACGGAACCGATTGTGCGTGTGATCGCCGAGGCGCCGACTGCTGATGAGGCCGCGGCGCTGGTTCGGCAATCGCGCGAGCCGCTGGACGCGCTCCGCTAAACAGACCCCTTCCGGAACGACCAATATGTGTGGAATCGTGGGATACATCGGTCCCCGCACCGCGGGCTCGATGCTCATCGAGGGGCTGAAGCGCCTCGAGTATCGCGGCTACGACTCGGCCGGCGTCGCCATGATGGACGACAATGGGGGCGGGCTGCAGACGCGCAAGGCGAAGGGCAAGATCGCCATGCTCGAAAATGCGCTGGTCGCTAGCCCATTGGACGGCAACGTGGGCATCGCGCACACGCGCTGGGCCACGCACGGGCAGCCGAACGAGTGCAACGCGCATCCGCACACCGATTGCAAGGGCGAGATCGCGCTCGTGCACAACGGGATCATCGAGAACTACTCGGCGCTGCGGAAGAAGCTGCAGTCGGAAGGACACACCTTCGTGTCTGAAACTGACACGGAAGTGCTCGCGCACCTGATCGAGGCCGTCTACGACGACACCCTGGAAGACGCGGTGATGGACGCGCTCCGGCTGGTGGAAGGGACGTATGGCATCGCGGTGGTGTCGAGCAAGGACCCCAACAAGATCGTGGCGGCGCGGAAGGGAAGCCCGCTGCTGATCGGGCTGGGTGACGGGGAGTACTTCGTGGCCAGCGACGTGGCCGCCATCCTCCAGCACACGCGCCAGGTTGTGTACCTGGATGACGGCGAGATGGCGGTGCTCACGCGCGACGGGTATCACGTCAACGACCTGAACGCCGTGCGCATCAAGAAGGGCGTGAGCCGTATCGACTGGGACCTGGACCAGATCGAGAAGGGCGGCTTCGACCACTTCATGCTCAAGGAGATCTTCGAGCAGCCGCAGACCATCGAGAACACGATGCGCGGGCGACTGGTGGAGAGCGAGGGCTTCTCGAAGCTCGGCGGCCTCAACCTGTCGAAGGAAGAGCTGCAGCACATCGACCGCGTGATCATCACCGCGTGCGGCACCAGCTGGCACTCGGCGCTGATCGGCGCGATGATGATCGAGGAGCATGCGCGGATCCCGGTGAGCGTGGAGTACGCGTCGGAGTTCCGTTACCGGAATCCGATCGTCACGGAGCGCACGCTGTGCATCGTCATCTCGCAGTCCGGCGAGACGGCGGACACGCTGGCGGCGATGCGCGAGGCCAAGCGGCGCGGCGCGAAGACGCTGGGGCTCGTGAACGTGGTGGGCTCGACGATCGCGCGTGAGGATGACGGCGGCATCTATTTGCATGCGGGGCCGGAGATCGGCGTCGCCAGCACCAAGGCTTTCACCAGTCAGGTGGTGGCGCTCGCGCTGCTCACGCTGAAGCTGGGACGACTGCGCGACATGAGCGTGGTGAAGGGTCGCGAGGTGGCGCAGGCGATGATGAAGCTGCCGGAGCAGGTGCAGGAGATCCTGGACCGGGCGTCGGAGATCGAGAAGATCGCGGACGAGTTCGACCACGCGACCAACTTCCTGTACCTGGGTCGCGGCTTCAACTTCCCCGTGGCGCTCGAGGGCGCGCTCAAGCTGAAGGAGATCAGCTACATCCACGCCGAGGGATATCCGGCGGCGGAGATGAAGCATGGGCCGATCGCGCTGATCGACGAGAGCATGCCAGTGGTGTTCATCGCGCCGCATGATTCCGTGTTCGACAAGGTCGTGTCGAACGTGCAGGAGGTGAAGGCGCGTGGTGGTCGGGTGATCGCGATCCTTTCGGAGGAGGAGCCTTCGCTCGAGGGGAAGGTGGATTTCGAGTTCCGGATCCCGAAGACCATCGACATGCTGTACCCCGTGCTGGCGGCGATCCCGCTGCAGCTGCTGGCGTACTACATCGCGAACAAGCGTGGGTTGAACGTGGACCAGCCGCGCAACCTGGCGAAGTCGGTGACGGTGGAGTGAGTTGTGGCGGGGCCGGTTCCTCGGACTTTCGCGGACGAGGGCGGACTTGCGCGGAAAAGTGACTTGATGGATGAGGGCCCCGGCTTGGACTTGGCGGGGCCTTTGTCGTAGACTGCGGGGTCAACACTTCGCCCAGGGTCCATCGTGCGACTGCATGTGTATCGGCTGCCGGACGGCAGCTTCATCATTCCGACCGTGCAGCGCACGCCTGATGGGATCCACCTCGAGGCGGAGCCGGTAGACACCGTTACAGCGCCGGATGCGGCTAGCTTGACGGCGGCGCTGAAGCGCGCGATGGAGCGGGGCAATCCGGCGGTGCCGCGGCCCTCTCGGCGATCATTTCCGCAGCCCGTGGTAGTGGAGTCGGCTGGTGCGAAGTCGTGGCGCGCGTTCGAGGAGATGGCGCGGCTGACGACTATCGATGTCGATGGCGGAGCCATTCGGTTTGCGCCGACGGAGCGGGTGCCGGGCGCGGGATTCCAGGAGAAGGCGGGGGAGATGCGGGAGTTCGCGGGGCCCGATGCTCTTCCCGATGTGGTGGGCGCGCTCCTCGGCTAATCGGTCGTCGCTGCTCGCTATATCCGCGCCTCAGGGACGAGGGATGAACCCTCGGCCGTAACACCACTTTTCAGAGGCAAATGGTCAGCAGCAAGGCTGCACGTCAGCAGATTGATGACCGGCTCCGTCGACTGAGGTCTGAGAGGTACGAGGATCTGGAGAACCTTCCTCCCATTACCATCGACGATGTTCCTTTTGGAGCCGAGATATGGTCGCTCACGACCTATCGCCATCTCGAAAAGCACGCCGTTCGAATAGTGGTCCAGATTGGGCCGCCGCAGCCGAAGTTCTTCCTCGTGCGAGTGGACGCTGACGGATTCCGACTTGCTCGCGATGGCTCAATTAGTCCGCTCTCCGATCAGGAGCTCGCCGAGTTCAAATAGCGGAGCGAATTCGTCGGTTACAATTCCGCCTGGGTCACCGGCCGCATGAACACATCGACGGTCAGCCAGATGACCTTCGAGAGCGGGTAGAACAGCAGCATGAATGCAACGAGTGCGAGTGGGGCGCCCCAGGTGAGGGCGTCCCATGGCACATCGGGCCACGAGAGCACCAGGAATGCGCCGAGTCCGAGCAGGAAGCAGCCGGCGCCCACCAGGTAGTGGAAGAACATTGCGCCCTGGAAGAAGTTCGGCGTGCGCTCGAACTTGAATCCGCAGCTCGCGCAGCGCTCATGCACGGTGGCGAAGCCCTTGAGCACCGGGGCGCCTCCGCAATTCGGGCAGCGCAGCAGGAGCATGCGTCCCAGCAGGCGCAGCGCCCGGCCGAAACCGGGCACTTCCATTGGGGAGTCGTTCGTCGCGCGCGTGGGCATGGTCACTGCGGTGGGGGATGTTCGCTACACGCAATCTACTAGATTGCAGAAGCGATACTTGACGCGTCACCTATTTCATTCGGCACCGGGAGCTTTTCCATGATCTTTCGACCTGCCACCGAGCAGCAGCACAGTGTGGGGCTCCTGATCCTGCGCCTCGTCACCGGCTTCACGTTCGCCATGCACGGGTACCAGAAGCTGTTCGTCTATGGCATTGCGGGCGTCACGCAAGGATTCACGCAGATGGGCGTGCCGCTGCCGGCGATCACGGGGCCTGGCATTGGGGCGCTCGAGTTCTTCGGCGGCGTGGCATTGATGATCGGGCTCGCGACGCGGCCGTTCGCGCTGTTGCTCGCATTCGACATGCTCGGTGCCATCGTCATGGTGCATGGGAAGAATGGGTTCTTTGCGCCTACCGGGATGGAGCTGGTGCTGCTGCTGTGCGCGATGAGTGCGACGCTGGCGGTGGCGGGGGCGGGGAGAATGTCGGTGGATGATTCGATTGGAAGGCGCAAGGCGTAACTGCAACGGCAGGCCCCTCGCTTCGCTCAGGGTGACTGCCTTGACAAATCAAAATCCGTTGTTGTATAGTTCGGCGTGACCGCTTCCTCAGCACTCGACCTCGATCGCGCCGCGCAGCTGTTTCATGCGCTCTCCGACGCCACCCGGCTCGGCATCCTCGAGATGCTCCGGCGCGGCGAGCAGTGCGTCTGCGACCTGCAGGACGAGCTCGGGGCCGCCCAGAGCCGGCTCTCCTTCCACCTGCGCGTGCTCAAGGAAGCGGGGCTCGTCTCGGACCGGAAGGAAGGGCGGTGGTCGTACTACAGCATCGAGGCGGATGCCCTGGCCGAGGTTCATGACCTGGCCGTGGGGATGCAGCCGTCGAAGCTCAGGATCCTGAACAGCAAGGCCGGGCGCTGCTGCGGGTGAGGCCAATGGGCCTCACCACGGCGCGCCTTGCTTTCCGTTCGATGTATCAACATTTTTTGATAGACAGGAGGAGGACCATGTCAGACATTGATTCCCTCAGGGCCACGGTCGCCGCACGCTACGGCGCGACGGCTTCCAAGGTCAGCGCTGGACAGGGCGCCGCCAGCTGCTGCGCGCCGGCATCCGGCGAGTCCAGCGGCTGCTGCGGCACTACGTCCGAAAGCTGGGACCCCATCACCTCCGACCTCTATGACGCGGGGCAGGTGAGCGGCATTCCCGCCGAGGCGCTACTCGCGTCGCTCGGCTGTGGCAACCCCACTGCGCTGGCCGAGCTCAAGACGGGCGAGACGGTGCTCGACCTGGGTTCCGGCGGCGGAATCGACGTGCTGCTCTCGGCCCGCCGCGTGGGACCGACCGGCA
Source organism: Gemmatimonadota bacterium (assembly GCA_028287305.1). Classification (GTDB taxonomy): domain Bacteria; phylum Gemmatimonadota; class Gemmatimonadetes; order Gemmatimonadales; family Gemmatimonadaceae; genus JAQBPX01. The sequence continues at coordinate 106,536 of JAQBPX010000038.1, read as the reverse complement.
AGGCGTACGGCCTCGACATGACGGACGAGATGCTTGCGCTGGCGCTCGAGAACAAGGCAAAGGCCGGCGCCACGAACGTCGAGTTCCTCAAGGGGCACATCGAGTCCATTCCGCTCCCGTCGAACAGCGTGGACGTGATCATCTCGAACTGCGTGATCAACCTCAGTGGCGACAAGCGGAAGGTGCTGGCCGAGAGCTTCCGCGTGCTCAAGCCCGGCGGCCGGTTCGCGGTGAGCGACATCGTGGTGCGCGGCGGGCTGCCCGAGGCGGTGAAGGAAAACATGGCGCTCTGGACCGGCTGTGTTGCGGGCGCGCTCGAGGAGACCGAGTTTCTCTCCATGCTGCGCGACGTGGGCTTCGTGAACCCGAGCATCGAGCCCACGCGCGAGTACACGAAGGCCGACGCGCTGGCACTGATCGAGGGGACGGGGCTGGCCCCGCAGCTCGCCGACGGCATCGAGGGCAAGATCTTGAGCGGGTTCATTCGGGCCACCAAGCCGGCAGCTGCGAAGAGCTGCTGCGGACCGGAGTGCTGCGCATGACGACGACTACTACACCCACCGCCGAGCTGCGGCGAGCGACGCAGGGCGACCTCGCGCGCGTCGAGCAGCTCCTCACCGTGAGCGGGCTGCCGCTCGACGGCGTGGCCGAGTCGCTCGACACGTTCATCGTGGCCGAGCATGATGGCACCATCGTCGGCGTCGCAGGGCTGGAGTGCTGCTCCGCGAACGGGCTGCTGCGGTCGGTGGCGGTGCGCGACGAATGGCGCAGTCGCGGGCTCGGACGCTCGCTCGTGACGCGCGTGATCGCCGACGCCGAGTCCAAGGGAATGAACGCGCTCTACCTGCTGACGACGACCGCCGAGGGCTATTTCCCAAGCTTCGGCTTCGCGCCCGTGACACGTGAGGCCGTGCCAGCGGACGTGAAGGCGACAGCCGAGTTCCAGGGCGCGTGCCCCGCGAGTGCGTCGGTGATGGAGCTCTCGCTCGGCGGCGCCACCAGCTGATGCGATACGCGCTGCTGTCGGACGTGCACGCGAACCTGCCCGCGCTCGAGGCGGTGCTCGAGCACATCGGCGGTCGCAACGACATCAGTGCGACGTACCACCTGGGCGACCTGGTAGGCTACGCGCCGTGGCCGAACGAGGTCGTGGCGCTGCTGCGCGAGCGCGGCATTCCGGGAGTCGCGGGGAATTACGACTCGACGGTCGCCACGGACTACAAGCACTGTGGCTGCCAGTACGAAGACTCGCGCCAGGAGGAGCTGTCGCACCTCTCGTATGCCTGGACACGCGAGCATGTATCGGCGCGCACGAAGGCGTGGCTCGGCGGGCTTCCGTTCCGCATCGACATCCGGCCGCTCGGCGGACATGTCTCGGGACCGACCGTCACGCTGGTGCACGGCAACCAGTCGCTCAATACGGTCTATGTTCACGCGGACCGGAGCGATGAGTTTCTCGCGCAAATGGGTGCGTCGCTTGGCTCGCGTTCGGGCGACGTCGTGTGCTTCGGGCACACGCACAAGCCGTTTCACCGCGAGGTGGGCGGCGTGAGCTTCGTGAATACCGGGAGCGCGGGGCGGCCGAAGGATGGCGACCCGCGCGCTGGGTACGTGGTGCTCGATGTTCGCGAGGGCGGGGTGAGCGTGGAGTTCCTGCGGGTGGATTACGACGTGGAGGCCGCCGCGCAGGCGATCCTCGCCAGCTCGCTTCCGGGGGAGTTCGCGGAGTATCTTCGCACCGGCGGAGCGCTCGCGAGGACGGCCGCCGACTCATCCCTCACTCCCGCACGATGAACGTCACTGCTCGACATGTTTCGCGGTTTGCCGGCGGCGCCGGAGTGATCGGCGCAACGTGCGCGGCGCTCTGCTGCGCGGGTGCACCGATCATCGTGAGCATCCTGGCGGCCACCGGGCTGAGCTTCCTGCGCAACGACGCGATCCTGCTGCCGGTGATCGGCGTCGCGCTGCTCGTGGCGCTCGGGGCATTCTGGCTCGGGCGCAGGCAGCATGGATCGGCGGCTCCGCTGGTGCTGGGGCTCGTTGGTGCCGGCACCCTCGTGATCGGGGTCGTGTTCACGCACGGCGTGCTGTCGAAGCTGCTCATCGGCGGCGGCGCGGTGCTCCTGCTGCTCGCCACCATCTGGAACGCGCGCATGATCCAGTCGTGTCCCGTGCCTCTGCGCGCTGCACCAGCAAGCGAGCCGTGATGCTCCGATCCATTGCGCTGTTCGTCGCCGCGGGGCTGGCCGAGATCGGCGGCGGATGGCTGGTGTGGCGCTGGCTGCGCGGGTCGTCGAGCGTTGCTTCCGGCGTAGCGGGACTCGCGCTCCTGGCGCTCTACGGCGTGATCGCCACCTACCAGCCTGCATCGTTCGGGCGAACATATGCGGCGTATGGCGGCGTGTTCATCGTGCTCTCGCTGCTCTGGGGCTGGCGCATGGACGGCACCCGCCCCGACACCGCCGACATGCTCGGCGCCGTGGTCTGCCTGATCGGCGCCGCGATCATCATGTTCGCACCGCGGGCGCGCGACGTCATTCCCTGAGACGCGCCATGTCGGACACCGAATGCGCACTCGATGGCTCGTGCTGCGGCCCTGCGTCCACCTGCTGTCCCGAGTTTCGCGCGGACCCGGGCGCGCCGCTAGAGAGTGTGGTGGAAGTCAGGACCGAGCATGACGGAACCCTCGTCGCCCTCGCCCGGGCCACCGGGCGCGTGATCGGCAGCTGGCCTCCCGGCACGGACGCGCCGAGCATCCACCAATCCTGGCAGGGCCAGGGCGTAGAGGCGCTGCTGCTCGGCGCTCGCTAGCTTTTCCGCATGCGCGTGCTCCTGCAGCGGGTGTCGAGTGCCGAGGTGCGGATTCGCGAGGGAGGCGAGTCGCGCGTGAGTGGTCGCATCGGGCGCGGCTTCCTGCTGCTCGTAGGGCTCACGCACGCCGACACCGAGGAGCAGCTCGCGTGGATGGCGGACAAGGTCGCCGGACTGCGGCTGTTCTCCGACGCCGAGGAGAAGATGAACCTGGCGCTCGAGGACGTGGGAGGGGCGCTGCTGGTCGTCTCGCAGTTCACGCTCTACGGCGACGCCGCCAAGGGCCGGCGACCCAGCTTCATCGACGCCGCGCGGCCAGACGTCGCCATACCGCTCTACGAGCGCTTCGTGGCGCTGCTGCGCGCGAAGGGGCTGCAGGTCGAGACGGGCGAGTTCGGCGCGATGATGGACGTGGAGCTCGTGAACGACGGACCCGTGACCCTCTGGCTCGAGAAATGACCGACGCCCCGCGCGTGATCCTCGCGTCGCAATCGCCCCGCCGCCGCGAGCTGCTGACGCTCATCGGCATCGTGCATGAAGTGCGACCGGCCGACATCGACGAATCCTACATGGTGGGCGAGACGCCCCTCGGTCACGCCGAGCGGCTGGCGCGGGGCAAGGCGGAGGCCGTGCATGCGTCGGAAGCGCTCGTGATCGGCAGTGACACGATCGTGGTGGTGGACGGCGACGTGCTCGGGAAGCCGAAGACGAGGGACGACGCACGCGTCATGCTGCGCCGGCTGTCGGGACGCTCGCATGTGGTGATCACGGCGGTCGCGGTTGCGTATCACGGCGAGCTGCGCTCGGCCGTGGAGCAGGTGGACGTCACCTTTCGCGAGCTCACCGATGACGAGATCGACGCGTACATCGAGACGGGCGAGCCGATGGACAAGGCGGGATCGTACGGCATCCAGGGGTACGGCGCCACGATCGTGGAGCGCGTGAACGGCGACTACTTCGCGGTGATGGGGCTGCCGCTCAATCGCCTGGTGCGGCTGATCGAGGGCTTCGGCGTGGGCTACGCGTTCGGTCCCTTGCGCGCGTAATGCGCGCGCCAGTGCTCCACCTTGTCGAGCACGTCGCGCACGCTGATGCGCTCCATGCGCCCGGTGCGGTACTCCATCGAGAGCGGGTAGTCCTCGCCGGGATCGCCGTAGGCGTCAATCATCAAATCGCGGAAGCGGCGGTAGGGACCGACTCGCTTGGGGTTCGTGTAGCCGATGAGCGAGATCACCGGTCGATCGAGTGCCACGGCCATGTGCAGGGGGCCGGTGTCGGGGGAGATCGCCAGCGCGCTGCCATCGAGGATGCCCACCAGGTTGCGGAGGCCGGAGCCGAGCGCGCTGACCGGCTTCCGCTTCGCCTGTTGCATGATGATGGCTTCGGCCGCGAGTTCGCGCGGCGAGCGTCCTCCCACGAGCACCGCCTGCATGTGAAAGTCGTGCCAGAGCGCGTCGCTCACCTGCGCCCAGCGCTCGGGCATCCAGTCCTTGCCGGGCTTGCTCGTCGCGATGACCATGGGCACCGCGGGGCGCTCGAGCTTCGCGAAGAAGTCGCGCTGCCAGGCGCGCTCGCTGTCCCAGGGGCCGAGCTTCCATTCGACCGGCTCATGGGGGACGCCGAGCGCCTCGAGGAACTCGAAGTACTGGTCCTGGACGTGCTGCCCCTCGCGTGCCGGGACGCGGTGCGTGGTGAAGAGCCAGTTCGCGTCGCGCGCGCGTTCGCGGTCGAAGCCGAGCTTGATCGGGGAGCGGGTGAAGCTCGTGACGACGCCGGCCTTGAAGTAGACCTGCAGCGCGAGGACCACGTCGAAGGGGCGCGTGGCGAGCTCGCGTCGCGTGTCGGCGTAGGCGCGGAGTCCCTTCGCGCGATCGAAGAGCACGATGTCGTCCACGGCGGGATGGCCGCGCACGAGCGTGGCGGGCCCCGGCTGGAGCACCCACGTGATGCGCGACTGCGGCGCGCGGCGCTTGAGGGCATTGATCACCGGGAGGACGTGCACCGCGTCTCCCACGGCGCTCATCATCACGATGCCGATGCGGTCGAGCTTCGCCTCGATCATGGGCGGGAAGTTAGCAGGACGGGGGCGCGTGCGCCTCGATAGCCTGCTACGCGGTGCGGCGTTTCGCGGCCTCGCGCGGCTGATGCCGCGCGGAGGCAACCCCCTCGAGGCGCGGCGGGTGCTGGTGCTGCGCAACGATCGGATCGGCGACATGCTGATGACCACGGGGCTGCTGCGCGAGCTGAGGCGGGCGCACCCCGGCATGGAGATTCACGTGGCTGCCTCGGCGGCCAATGCCGACGTGATTCGCGGAAACCCGAACGTGCATGCGGTGCACGTGGTGAGCGGCGGGGTGGCCGGGTATCGCGCGGCGCGCGAGCTGTTCGCGCCGATGGAGTTCGATGCGGTGATCGATGCATTCGCGCTCAAGCCGCGCGTGAACACCGGCGTGGCGCTGATGATGCTCGCGTCGCAGGCGCCGGTGCGTGTGGGGATCGGGTCGCGGGTGAACGACTTTCTTTATTCGCACCGTGTGCGGCCGATGCGAGACGATGCGCATCACGTGGAGTTCCTCGGAGCGCTGGCGGCACCGTTCGGGGTGAATCCCGGGGTCACGGATTTCTCGCCGGAGCTGGTGCGGACTGCTTTGGAAAGGGAGCATGCGGAAGCGTTCTGGGCGGGGGTGCCTGGGTCGGGGCCACGGCTGCTGGTGAACCTCTCCTCGGGTGAGACGTGGCGGCGCTGGCCCGACGAGCGGTTCGTGGCCGTGTTGCGCGCGATGCGCGAGACGCGACCGGACGTGCGCGTGGCCGTGACTGCAGCGCCGAGCGAGCGCGTATCGGCGCGGACGATCGCCGCGGCGGTGCATGGAGTGCCACTGGATGCGTCGCTGCGCGACGCGCTGGCGGTAGTGGGGGCGGCGGAGCTGGTGCTCACGCCGGACACGTCGATCGCGCACGCGGCGGCGGCGGCGGGGGTGCCGATGGTGGTGATGTACCCGTCGAGCGTGTCGGCGCAGTTCGAGCCGTACCGGGCGAAGGGGAAGGTCGTGCGGACGGAGGCGGCGACGTTGATGGGGATGCCCGTGGCTGCGGTTTGGGAAGGGGTAAAGGCGGAGCTGTTGAGGTTGTCGCCCTGAGCCACAGCGAGGGGCCTGTCGTTCTAGTGGGCCCTCTATCGGTACTGCAGGACTGTGGTCTGCGGTCTGTGGCTCGGACAGGATGAGGAAGGCGGGCGCCTGTGGGCGCCCGCCTTTGTCGTTGGGTTCTGTGTTTGGGGTTCGGAGTTGGCGCCTGGTCGGCCGATACCGGGTTCGGGCTTGCCTGAAGCCGGAAGCCGGAGGCTCGAGCACAGATGCGGTACGCGGCGGGCTGCGGCCGCCGCTTCGTCATCCGTGAACATGTTAACGGCGAACGCATAACGAATCGCGCAGCGCTTCCGTGTCGGTGCTCGAGCTTCTGGCTTCGGGCTACGGGCAAGCGTACACGCGGTATCGGCGTGCACGCCGCGCCCTCGAACATGTTGACTACGAACCAATGACAAAGGCGGGCGCCTGCCGGCGCCCGCCTTCCGCATCCTGTCCGAACCACAGACCACAGACCACCGGCCTGCAGTACCGGTAGAGGGCCCAACTACAACGGCAGATCCCTCGCTGCGCTCAGGATGACAGCAACCTCGCCCAGGATGTCGTCAGCCGTCACTTCCGCGGGCCCCCCCCGCGATATCATCCGCGCCGGCCCCACGCCCTGCGGAAAAGTCCGATCCGGCTCCCCCGGCGCAAAGATGCCAACCACGGGCACCCCGAACGCCCCCGCGACATGCAGCGGCCCCGAGTCATGCCCGATGAACAACTCCGCCCCTGCCAGCGCCCGCGCCGTGTCGATCAGCGATTCCCCGAACTCCCGATCCACAAACCGCCCCTCACCGCCGACCACCGATCGCACCTCATCCATCTCCGCCCCACTCCCGATCCACAGCACCGACCAGCCATCCGCGTCCAGCGACCGCGCTACCGAAGCCCACACCTCCAGCCCCACACATCGATTCCGCTTGCTCGCGAACGGATGCAGCGCCGCCGTCCGCGCTCCGCTGTTCAAAACGCCCAACGGCCTCGAAAGCCGATACCGCAGCCCCGACACCCGGATCCCCAGCGGCTCCAGCAGCCTCGCCTCCTCCTCCAAGACCGGCCGGTGCACGTCCTCCGCGGGCAGCGCATGACTGAGCCAGCGCGCGTTCCGCCGACGCTCCAGCCCGATCCGCACCGGGATGCCGGTGAGCGCCAGCGCCGCCGAGGTCCGCCATGGCGCGGCCGCCAGGATGGCGACGTCGAAGCTGGCCCGCCGCACCTCACCCAGCGCGCGCAGGAAGGGCAGCGTCGCGCCCTTGCCGCGCCCCGGCGCCCGGTCCCAGAAGGGGTCCGCCGCAAACACCCGCGAGACGCCCGGGATGAGCGGCGCGACTTCCGCCGCGTAGCGCTTGCACAGCACCCCGATCTCGGCCCCCGGGTAGCGCTCGCGCAGCGGCGGCGCGAGCGCCGAGGCGAACACGAGGTCGCCCAGGTTGTCCAGGCTCACGATCAGGATCCGCGAGGGATCGGGAATCAGCGTTAGATTGGGGGACACGAAGCGGCAACTTCGCCCGGGCGCCCGCATGCGGGCAAGGGCGGGCTCCCCTCATCCCGTTCATGTCGACGCCACTTCGCATCCTGCACGTGGACACGGAGCGGGGATGGCGCGGCGGCGAGCGCCAGGCCCTCTGGCTCACGCAGGCGCTCTCGAAGCGCGGCCATGACTCCATCCTGGCAGCGCGACCCGACGAGCCCCTCGCCACGCGCGGCATCGCTGCGGGACTGACCGTGTTGCCCTGCGACGCGCGCGGCGAGGCGGACCTCCTCGCCGCCCTGCGCCTGCGGAGCGCGATCGTGCGACACGACATCCAGCTGCTCCACGCCCACACCGCGCACGCCGTGGGACTTGGCGCGCTCGCCACCCTCGGCACCTCGGCGCGCCTCGTGGCCGCGCGACGGGTGGACTTTCCCCTGCGCAGGAACGCCGGCACCCGATGGAAGTACGGTCGCGCCCGGGCGATCATCGCGATCTCGCGCGCGGTGGCCGATGTCCTGGTGGCCAGTGGCATCTCGCGCGAGCGCATCGACATCATCCCGGACGGCGTGGACGTCAACCGCGACATCGAGCCGCTCACCCGTGCCGAGCTCGCGACCCTCGGCGTTCCCGAGAACGCGCCGCTCGTGGTGCAGGTCGCGCAGCTCGTGGCGCACAAGGATCCCGTCAACTTCGTGCGCGCGTTCGCGGCGGCCCGTAACCGCGTGCCCAACCTCCATGGCCTGCTTGCCGGCGACGGACCACTCCGCGTGGACGTGGACGCCGAAGTCGCGCGCCTCAAGCTCGGCGACGCGCTGCACGTGCTCGGCTACCGTCCCGATGCCGATCGCCTGCTGGCCAGCGCGACGGTGGTGTCGCTCAGCTCACGCGAGGAGGGAATGGGATCGGTGCTCCTCGACGCACTGTTCCTTGGCAAGCCGATCGCGGCGACGCAGGCGGGGGGCATTCCCGAGGTTATTGACCGCGAGATCAATGGACTGCTGGCACCGGTGGGCGATCATCACGCGCTCGGGCTGGCGATCGTGCGCCTGGTGGAGGACCGCGCGCTGCGCGAGCGCATCAGCGCCGCGGCGGGCGAGCGCGTGCGCGAGTTCACGCTCGAAAAGATGGCCGAGCGCACCGAGGCCGTGTACCGGCGGGTGCTCGGCGCCGACTAGGTAGCGCCCTCGGCTCCCGCAACCGCCGCATCACACAGCTCCACCAGCTCCTCGTCCGTGATGTGCGCCTGGTGCTCCACGCGCCACTTTCGCGCCGAGCGCTGCAGCCGGCTCGCATTGTCGCGGGCGACCGCCACGTGATCGGTGCGGAACACCACGCGGTCCACGTCGAGCACGTGCGCGACCGGCGCGTGCGGGTCGCCCACGAGCAGCACGTTCTTGACGTTGAGGTCCGGGTGCCGCGCGCCAACCTTCGACAGCTGCGACATGAGCGCCTTCGCGGCCTCGATTGCGGCGATGCGCACGCCGTCATCGCCGCTCACGAGCGCCGCCCCCAGGTCCATGCTTGGTGATAGCGCGCGCGTCGCAACGTCCGCGCGGCGGAAGAGCGCGGCGGCGCGCGTGGTGGCCACTGCGACCACTTCCGGCGTCGGCACGCCGAGCTTGCGCAGCTGCACGGAGGCCGCGAGCTCGAGCGGACCGCGCGTGGGCGGCAGGAACAGGTCGCCCGTAAGGGGCGCCAGCAGGCCACCGTGGCGGTTGTGTCGCACCACTACGCGCCCGGGAACTCCCGGGAGCGCGACCATGTAGGCGATGCCGCGGCCCTGCAGCTCCACGCGTCCTTCCTGGTGCGCGGCCCATGCGTGCAGCTCCTCACGCTCCAGGATCTCGGCTACGGGGTCAGCCGCCGCGTGCAGCACGATCGCGTCGCCGAACTCGCAGCGAACGCTCGCGTAGCCGTCGGGGAGGTCGGTCAGCGACGGACCCGGTAGACCGGCACGGGCTGGCTCTTCCCCTTGAGCTCCATCGGCGGGCACTCGTCCAGCTCGGGCACCTTCGTGAGGACGCGCTTCATGTCCTCGCTCAGCAGGATCTCGCCGCCGTCGGCGGCGCCGCACAGGCGGCTCGCCGTGTTCACGGTGTCACCGATGACCGTGTACTCCAGGCGGCGCTCGCTGCCGATGTTGCCGGCGAAGGCCTCTCCGTAATTGAGGCCGATCCCGATCTGCAGCTCCGGATGGCCCTCGGCCTTCCAGCGCGCGTTGAGCTTGTCGAGCTCGTGCATCATCTCGATGGCGGCCTGCATCGCGCTGTCGGCGTCTTCCGGCGTGTGGATCGGCGCGCCCCACTGCGCCATCACCGCGTCCCCGATGAACTTGTCGAGCGTGCCGTTGTTGCGGAACACGCAGTCCACCATCTCGGAGAAGTACTGGTTGAGGATGGACGCCATCTCGTCGGGGAGCATGGTCTCCGAGAGGGCGGTGAATCCCCGGATGTCGCTGAACAGCACCGCCACCGGGCGCTTGTCGCCGCCGAGCTTCGTGCCCTCCGCCGAGCTGGCGATTCGCGCGGCGAGCTGCGGCGTGAAGTAGCGCTCGAAGTTGCTGCGCGCGAGCAGCTCCTTGCGGATGCGCTCGGCGAACTGCGAGTTCTCGATGGCGACCGCGGCGATGCCGGCGAACGCGACGACGAACTCCAGGTCGTCCTCCTTGAAGCGATGCGTGGAGATGTTGTCCACGTAGATCACGCCCAGCACCCGATCCTCGCTCGCGACGAGCGGTGCGCACACCGCGCTGCGAATCTGCTGCATGAGGATGGAGGCGCCGCCGAATCGCTGGTCCTCGCCGGCGTTGTCGGAGAGGATCGCCACCTTGTCCTGCACGGCCACGCGCGCGATGGACTGCGGCACCGCGCGCGGCTGGTCGGTGCCGCGCTTGTCGCGCCCGATCTTCGGCTGCAGCTCTCCGGCCTCGTCCATCAGCAGGATCGCGACGCGGTCCACGTCGAGGATCTGGTAGGCATACTCGACGATCTTCTCGAGCATCGAGTCGGTGTCCACCGCGCGGCCGAGCCCCTTCGACACCTCGAGCAGGATCGAGAGCTTCTGCTGCGTGAGGTCGGGTTGCGCGGCGGCAGCACCACCGGCGCCCGCCGCGCCCGGCGTGGCGGCCCGCATTCCCACCACGGTGCCTCCCGGCACGATCGGCACCGAGCGCACGATCGTCGCGCCGGGGGGTGCGTCCTGCGCCTTCTCGACCACGGGCTGTGGCGCCGGCGTCTCCATGATCCGGCCGAGCGTGAACGCCACCTTGCCGAAGGTGATGTTGTCGCCCAGGGCCAGGGACGCCGTCTCGATCTTCGCGCCGTTGAGGAAGGTGCCGTTGCTCGAGCCGAGGTCGCGCACGTGGACTCCCTCGTCGTTCACGACCACCTCGGCGTGACGCCGGGAGATGGTCGGGTCGAAGACGGGGATGTCGCTCGTCGGCGCGCGACCCACCACGAGTGGGGCGCCCGTCCTCAGGTCGAAGTGCGTGACGTTGTCGGCGGCGATGAGCTTGTAGCGCATTGCGGGGGAATATCGCCTCCGGAGGGCCTCTCCACTAGCGCCCGGTTGCCCCCGAGGCGGCCCGGACCTGCCCGATGGCCGTGAGCATCGCCCGCGCCTTGCTCTCAGTCTCCTCCCACTCGAGGGCGGGCACCGAGTCGTGGACGATTCCGCCTCCCGCCTGGACCGCCACCTCGCCGCCCGAGATCACGCAGGTGCGGATGGTGATCGCCAGGTCCATGCGCCTCCCGCCCGCGGCCAGGTAGCCGATGGCGCCCGCATATGGGCCGCGTCGCACGGGTTCCAGTTCGTCGATGATCTGCATCGCGCGCACCTTGGGTGCACCGGTCATGGTGCCGGCGGGAAAGGTCGCGCGGAGCGCGTCCATGGCGGTCAGTCCCTCGCGCATGATCCCCTCCACCTGGCTCACCATGTGGAGCACGTGGGAGTAGCGCTCGACCACCATCAGGTCGGTGACGTTCACCGTGCCGTAGCGCGCGATGCGACCCACGTCGTTGCGGCCGAGGTCAACGAGCATCAGGTGCTCGGCGCGCTCCTTCTCGTCGGCCTTGAGCTCGGCGGTGAGCGCCTGGTCCTCGGCGGCGGTCTTCCCGCGACGGCGCGTGCCGGCGATCGGGCGAACCGTGACGCGATCGCCGGCGACGCGCACGAGCAGCTCCGGCGAGCTGCCCACGATCTCGATTCCGTCGAGCGCCAGGTGGTACATGTACGGGCTGGGATTCAGCACGCGCAGGGCGCGGTAGAGCGACGTGGAATCGAAGTCGTGCGCGAGGCTGATCCGTCGCGCGAGCAGCACCTGGAAGGCATCGCCGGCCGCGATGTAATCCTTGATCCGATCCACTCGCTGGATGAACTCCTCGCGCGTGAGGCTCGACGCGCCCGTTGCGGGGGGCGCGGAGGGATCGAGGTCGAGCGCCGGGAGCTCGGCGGGAGTGGCCAGTCGCGCGAGCGCGTCAGCGATGTCCCGCTCGGCTTCGGCGTGCAGGCGCTGCAGGTCGTCATCGGTCGCGGCAGGCGGCACCTGCACCGCCGCGACGAGACGCAACCGCGAGCGCAGGTTGTCCACGATCGCCAGCACGCGCGTGAAGACGAACAGCGCGTCGGGCAGGTCGTTGGCGCGAGGCGGAGGGGAGGGGAGTCGCTCGACCTGGCGCACTACGTCGTAGCTGAAGTAGCCCACGGCGCCGGCCCAGAAGTCGCCGAGCTCCTCGACTTCCACAGGGGGAAATTCGGTGAGCAGGCGCTCGAGGTCGGCCAGTGGATCGGCGCAGGGGCGCGCGCCATGCCACCCTGTGGCCGGCGTCCATGTCTCGATGGTGTCATCGCGCAGCCGCCACGCCGAACGCGGCTCGGTACCCATGAACGTGTAGCGCGCCCACGTCTCGCCGCCCGCTGGGGCGGACTCGAGCAGGAATGAGAAGGGGCCGCGCCTGAGGCGGGTAAAGGCAGACAGGGGCGTGATGGAGTCGAGCACCACGTCGCGCCACACGGGAACGAGGTGCCCCGGGAGGGCGATGTCGCGAAAGCGCTGGTACGTCATGTCGGGGTGCGAGCGAGTTGCCCGTGCATGGGCCCCCCGCGAGATTGCGTCATCATGCGGCGTATCCTCGCGGCGCTCGGCGCCGCAGCCTGTCTGCTCGGTGTGATGCTGCCCTGTCGCGCCGCGAGCGCGCAGCTCTGGAATGACCCGCGCACTCGTGACCTGGTGGATTCCGCCGTGGCGCGCCGCGCCCGCCAGCTGGCCGACACCGGGCTGGTGGACTACCAGGCGACCGCGCACGGCTACCTGACATTCCTCGCGCAGGTCGGCGAGCGATTTCGACTGCCACCCAAAATCCTGAAGGCGGACGAGCTCGCGCTGGAAGTGTACTGGAAGGCGCCGAACCTGAGCAAGCAGCGCATCATCGGGCGACGCGACACGCTGCTGCTCCCCACGGACATCGCGTACCATCGCGACCACCTGGGGATCGTCCAGAACAACTTCCCGGACATCATCCGGCTGGGTGATGGCGACGAGGTCGCCGACGTCCCGCATCCGTTGTCGGTGATCGGCCGGCAGCTCTATGACTTCCACATCGCGGACTCGCTGCGCATCCAGCTGCCGGGGCGCGCGATCGAGGTGTACGAGGTCAAGGTGCGGCCGAAGAACGACCGCGACGCGCGCGTCGTCGGTGCCCTGTACGTGGAGCAGGGGAGCGCACAGGTGGTGCGCATGGCGTTCTCGTTCACGCATGCGGCCTTCCTGGACAAGCAGCTGCAGGAGCTGTCGATCGTGCTCGAGAACGGCCTGGTGGGCGCGCGATTCTGGCTGCCCCGGCGGCAGGAGATCGAGATCAAGCGTGAAGGGACGTTCATGGACTGGCCCGTGACCGGCATCATTCGCGGGCGCTGGGAGATCGGCGACTACACCCTGAATCGCGGCTACGTGGCGCAGGGATTCGGCGGCGACGAGATCGTGGCGGCGCCGGCGGCCGAGCAGAAGGCGCACGTGTGGGAGTCGCTGCGCGTGCTCGACTCACTGCCGGGTGACGTGAAGCTCGCGACGAACGACGATGTCCGCGCCGTGCAGGAGGAAGCGCGAGCGCTGGTGCGGGCCAAGGCCCTCGAGCGCCCGCAGGGTGCGCGGCTGAGCGCGCGGAACGTGTCGGACTTCGTGCAGTTCAATCGCGCCGAGGGGCTGTCGCTGGGGGCGGGCACGCTGCTGCGGCCAGGTGCGGGGATCACCCTGGCCGTGCGCGGACGCTACGGCCTGGACGACAAGCGCGCGAAGTGGGAATCGCGGCTGGCGCTCCAGCGCGCGCGATACGAGTTGAGCGTGGCGGGGGTGTCGGGGCTGGGCGAGGCCGGCGATGAGGTAGAGCGCTCGCGGCTGATCAACAGCTTCGCGGCGCAGGAGTTCGGGAGCGACTGGTCGGATCCTTACAGGGTGGAGCGGCTCGAGCTCGGCGCGACCATGCCCCTGTACCGGGGAGTGTGGGGAGTGGGGCTCTTCGCGGAGCGGGGACGGCCGGTGGCGGTGCGTGCGGTGTCGGCGACGCGCAGCTTCGGCGAGACGCTGAACGGAGGGAATCGGTCGCTGCTCGGCGCACAGGCGTTCCTGGAGCGGCAGTTCGACAGTGGGAGGTGGCAGTGGCAGGAATCGGGTCGTGCCATGCTGGCCAACCTCGACGCGGACGTGCGGATGCCCGGCATCGACAACATCGGGTCCGGGTCGATCCTTCATCCCATGCTGCGTCTCTCCGGTTCGGCCTCGGGATCGCGCCCGTTCGGCGACCAGTCGCTGGTGCTCCGCACGACAGGGACCCTGGTGCGCGCAGGTGCCGACGAGAACGGTGTTCCGTCGTACGATCTCGCGTACGCGGGTGGCGCGACCTCCGCTCCGGGCTACGAATACCACGAGCTCTCGGGCACGTTGCTCCTCACGCAGCGAGTGGAGTGGCAGTCGTCGGTGCCCTTTCCCTCGTTCTCACTGGGGCGGTTTGGACGGAGCCCGTCACGCGTGAAGGTGGCGCCGTATGCACACGTTGCGGTGCTCGGCGGGTCGCGATTGGTTCGGTCTGGATATTCGGCGCGGGAGTCGGGGGCGTATCCGTCCGTGGGAATGGCTGTGTACTCGCCGTTCGACTTTCTCAGGCTGGATGTCGCGCGCGGGTTGCGGGGAGGCCGCTGGATGATCTCCCTCGATGTCGCGCGGGAGTTCTGGACGCTGCTGTAGACCTGGGCGCACTGAAAAAACCAAAAAGCAAAGGCCTTGAGCCACGGGTTTCACTGGCGCCCGCTTCGCGGTCGCAACACTGCGATCGGGGCCAGTGTCAGCCGCGCAGCGGCTCAGTGCAACCCGTGGCTCAATGTTTTTTTCTGTTTGGTAGTTTCAGTGTTTTGGTCCTGAATGGCGCCTGCCAAATGATCCTCACTGCCGCGAACGGATGACGGCCGCGGCGCATCGTGGTGTCACAATGCGCCCATGCTCCGCCTCAAGCGCCAGACCCAGCCCATCCTTCGCCCCAGCGCGCCGCCGGCGCGCCCGCGCGACAGCTGGCTGCTGCCCATCCTGCAGACGCTGCTTTCCACGCCGCAACTCGAGCGACTGCGGCAGCACGAGCACGAGAGCCTCTGGGAATCGGTGGTGGCCGAGAAGATCCTCGACGAGTCCACGCTGGTGCACGCGGTCGCCGCGCACCTTGGCGTTCCCGCGGCCGACACCAGCGCCGTGAGCCCCCGCGCCATGGACCTGCTCCCCGAGCGCTGGGCGCGGCGCTTTCGCGTGCTGCCCCTCAGCGTCACCGATGGCATCATCGAGCTCGCCACCGCAAACCCGCTCGACGTGGAGTGCGAGCGCAGCGTCGCCTTCGCGACTGGTCGCGCGGTGCGCTTTTCGGTGGCGAGCCCGCGCGCGATCGCCAGCCGGCTCGACGAGTGCTATCGCGGCGAGTTCGGCTCGAGCAACCCCGGAGTCGGCACCGTGGAGGTCCAGCATCTCGCCTCCGGAATGGATAGCGCGCCCCCCGTGGAGTCGCCGGATTCCACTGCCCTCGTGATCCGGCTGGTGGACCAGCTCCTGGGCGACGGCATCGCCGCGCATGCGAGCGACATCCACATCGAGCCGGAGGAGAAGGGGCTCGCGGTGCGGCATCGCATCGACGGTGTCATGAAGCAGGTGCGTGTCCTGCCGCGCGAGCTCGCGCCGGCGCTGGTATCACGCATCAAGATCCTTTCGGGACTCGACATCGCCGACCGCCTGCGTCCGCACGACGGACGGGCCCGCATCGCGGTGAATGGCGTCGCCGTGGACCTGCGCGTCTCCACCCTCCCCGCGGCGCTGGGCGAGAAGGTGGTCGTGCGCGTGCTCGACGGGCGCTCCACGGTGCTCAACCTGGACGCCATCGGCTTCAACCCCGACGAGCAGGCGCGAATCGAGCAGCTGCTCGACGCGCGCGAGGGGCTCATCCTCGTCACGGGGCCAACCGGCAGTGGCAAGACCACGACTCTCTACGCCGCGCTGCGCCGCATCCAGGCGCGCGGGCTGAACATCGTCACTGTCGAGGATCCGATCGAATACCGGATTCCCGGCATCGTCCAGGTCCAGGTGCACGAGCGAGCAGGGCTCACCTTCGCATCGGCCCTTCGCTCCATCATGCGCCAGGACCCGGACGTCCTCCTCATCGGCGAGATTCGTGATCGCGAGACCGCCGAGATCGCCATCCAGGCCTCGCTCACGGGTCACCTGGTGTTGTCCACCCTCCACACCAACGACGCCGCGAGTGCGGTCGCGCGGCTCAGCGACATCGGCGTCGCCGGCTACAAGATTGCCGCGTCCGTGAAGGGGATCATCGCGCAGCGACTGGTGCGCCGCCTCTGCCCCACCTGTCGCGGCACCGCCGACGCGCGTCGCGTGAGCGAGAGCTGCGTGGCGTGCGAGGGGGATGGATATCGCGGCCGCCTCGCCGTGGTAGAAGTCCTGATCGGCTCGCCGGCGTTCGAGCAGGCCGTCGCCAGCGGGGCGAGCGCCGAGCAGGTGGCGCGCGTGGGGCGCGAGAGTGGGATGCGCCCGCTCTGGGAATCCGGGATGCTGCATGTCGCGCGCGGCGACACCTCCATCGCGGAGTTGGGGAGGGTGGCGAGCATGCCCGCGACCGGCTATCTCCCGGTGGCGGCGACACCCGCCGCGGTGCAGCGACGCGACCGACTCGGCCCGGCGGTGAATGACGTGAGTGAAGTGAAGATCGAAATTGCGACGGTGGACGTGTTCGTGATCCGTCCGCGCCCCGAAGGATGGCTGGTGCTGGCGCTGCAGCGCGGCAACGACACACGCTGTCCGGGCTCATGGGAAACGGTGCACGGCCGCATCGAGCCCGGAGAGCGCCCTGAGGACGCCGCGATTCGCGAGGTGCGCGAGGAGTCCGGGCTAGAGTCGGACCGCCTCTACAGCATCACCGTGAACCCGTTCTACATGCACCGCGCGAGCGTAGTCACCCTGGCGTGCGTGTTCGCGGTGTTCGTGAACGAGGATGCAGCCGTGCAACTCGATGGCGAGCATGTCGCGTACGCCTGGCTGTCGCCGGACGACGCGGCCGAGCGATTCGTCTGGCCGAGTGAGAAGCTGGCGCTCCAGCAGGTCCGCATGCTGCTATCCACGGGAGATGCCGGCGCGGTGGAAGACGTGCTGCGAGTGCGCTAACCCTCTCCTGCACTCCCGGGAGGCGTCACGCCGCGATCACGCGCCGTCTTCAGCACGTGCGCATCCTTGAGCTCCGGCGCATTCGGCTTCACCCGCACTGACTTTGCCGGGATGCCCACGTTCACGTGGTAGGCGTCGACGTCCTTCGTCGCCACCGCGTTCGCGCCCACCATGCCGTTCTCGTGCACGTGCACGCCGGCGAGCACCGTCGCGTGGTACGTGATGCGCACATCGTCATCCAGTCGCGTGACCGCGTTGGTCACGTCGCGCTGTTCCACGATCGAGTGCGTGTGCGAATAGATGTTCGCGTAGTCGCTCACCGACACGCGATTGCCCATCACGATGCCGCCGCGGTCGTCGAGCAGCACGTGGCGGTGGACCACCACGTCGTCGCCGACCTCCATGTTGTAGCCGAACGAAAATTCCACGTGCTGGAAGCACTTGAAGTTGCTTCCCACCCGCTTGAAGATGTGCCCCGCCAGCAGCCGTCGCAGCTCCACTCCCAGCCAGACGTTCTGGCCCGCGAGGTGCGTCCGGTCGAATGAGTACCAGAGCCAGAGCAACGGCTTGATCGGCTGGAACTTCGCGTCGTCACACTCGCCGTAGTATTCCGGCTCGAGCGTGATGTTGCGCGGGTCGAGCGTCGCGAGCGACATCCGCGTGGCGCGCGTGAGCTTCGTGTCCACCACGGCGGTTTCCCAGTTCGCCGCATACTCGGGAAATAGCAGCTCCGTGAGCGTGCGCCGCACGAGCACGTTGCGGTCGGTGGCCGAATCCAGCAGTTGGGCGCCGAGCTCCTCCAGCCACGCCGTGGCGAGCGTGGTGGTCGGGCGGTCGGGAAGGGAACGAAGCGGTAGGTAGGGCATGCCCGAATCTATCGAATTCGGCGCCTACCGCCCAACCACCCTCCACACCGTGTTGCCTACGTCATCGGCCACCAGCAGCGCGCCCCGCGTGTCGAGCGCCACGCCCACGGGTCGTCCGCGCGCCTCGCCCCCGGCGCCCAGGAATCCCGTGAGCACGTCGCGCGGCGCGCCGAGCGGCGTGGCGCCCGCGAAGGGCACGAACACCACCGCGTAGCCGCTGAAGGGCTTCCGGTTCCACGATCCGTGCTGCCCCACGAACATGCCGTGCGTGAACGACGCAGGCAGCGCGGCGCCGCCCGACCACGCCAGGCCGAGCGACGCGGTGTGGGGACCCAGCGCGTAGTCGGGCGCAATCGCCCTGGCCACCATGTCGGGACGCGCCGGCTTCGGGCGCGAGTCCTCGTGCTGGCCATAATAGCTCCACGGCCATCCGTAGAAGGCACCCGGCGTGACGTGCGTCATGTAGTCGGGCACGATGTCGCTCCCGAGCTCGTCGCGCTCGTTCACGGACACCCAGAGCTGCCCGCTTTCCGGCTGCCACGCCAGTCCCACGGGATTGCGCAGGCCACTCGCCATCACGCTGTGCGCGCCGGTCTGCGCGTCCACCTGCCAGATCGCCGCGCGACCCTCCTCCTTGTCGATCCCGTTCTCGCCCGCGTTGCTGTTCGATCCCACGGTCACGTAGAGCGTGTGGCCATCCGGCGAGGCGATGACGTTCTTCGTCCAATGGTGATTGAGCGGGCCCGCTGGAAGGTCGGTCACCTTCACGGGCGTCACGCCGATGTGCGTCACACCCGTCTCATACGGCACGCGCACCAGCGCATCGCTGTTCGCCACGTACAGGGTGCTGCCCACCAGCGCGATCCCGAACGGCGACATCAGGCTGTCCATGAACACGGTGCGCAACTCGGCTACCCCATCGCCGTCCGCGTCTCGCAGCAGGGTGATGCGATTCGCACTCGGCACTCCCGCGCCCGCCTTCATCTGGAATCGCTTGAAGAACCAGCCCTTGATGCCTTTCGCGTCGTCCGGGCGTGGCGGCCCGTTCGTCTCCGACACGAGCACGTCGCCATTGGGCAGCGCGTACAGCCAGCGCGGATGATCGAGGCCGCTCGCGAACGCGTTCACCGCCAGTCCGGCGGCGGCAGTTGGCGTCACGCCCTCGGGCCAGCCCTTCGCCTTCGCGACGTGCACCACCGGGATCAGCTTGTGCTCCGGTGCGGGGAGCTCCGGCGCTGGCCCCGTTCCAGCCGAGACGGGAAGCGACGCCGGTGAGCCACACGACGCGAGCGACGCGACCGACCCAAGCATCGCGAGCGTAAACAGCTGAAGTAGCGCATGTTTATTCATGTCCCCTCGTACTGCAGGAGCCCGGCCGCTGGCACCGATCACTAGGGTCGAGCGACCGTGCCGTGTTCATGCGCACAACCAGACACGCCGGGACACTCGCATGCGTCGCACTCACTCGACCTCGATCGCCCTTCTCGCCGCCGCACTCCTCGCGGCGTGCGGCTCCGCAACCGACTCGACTGCGACGACCAGCATCACCACTACCACCACTCCCGTCACCCCCGTCGCCGGCCCCGCCGCCGCCATCGCGCACCCGACCGAGGTCGCCTCCGTGGGCCAGCCCTTCGGCTGCGACGCGAGCCTCGCGAACACGCTCTTCACCGACCCGAAGAAGGGAGGGCTCACCTACCAGGTGAGCTTCTCGCCGAGCGCGAACGGCCTCGTGGCGCAGGGCGGGGTGATCACCGGCGCTCCAGCCACGCCCGGCGTGATCACCGCGCGCGTGGTCGCGACGGACGTGAAGGGAGACACCGCCAGCCAGTCGTTCGCCATCGTGGCCTTCGCGAATGGCCTGCCGCTCCCCGTGCTGCCCACCGTCGACTTTGCCTACTCCGACGCCAGCGCCCCGCTCCCCGCACACTACCGTGGCGGGCCGCTGGCCGGCGCCGACAACACGCCGGGCGACAACGCGATCACCAACCCGGGAGCAGCGCTCGGTCACGTCCTCTTCCACGACGTGCGCCTCTCCGTCGACGATCGCATCTCGTGCGGTTCCTGCCACGTCCAGTCGCTCGGCTTCGGCGACTCGGCGCGCTTCAGCGCCGGCTCGAACGGCGGCGTCACGACCCGGCACACGATGGGCATCGTGAACGCGCGCTTCTACCAGCGTGGCAGGTTCTTCTGGGACGAGCGCGCCAGCTCCCTCGAGGCGCAGGTGCTGCAGCCGATCCAGAATCCTGTCGAGATGGGAATGACCCTCGAGCAGCTGCGGCTCAAGGTGTCGGCGACGTCGTACTATCCGCCGCTCTTCCAGGCTGCCTTCGGCACCAGCGAGGTGACGACCGACCGGATTGCGCGCGCGCTCGCGCAGTACGTGCGCAGCATCGTCTCCACCGGATCGCGCTTCGACAGCTCGTTCGCCGGCGGCAATACCGTGAACCTCGCGCTCCTCACCGAGCAGGAACAGGAAGGGTTTCAGCTGTTCAACGGACCCGCGGGATGTGCCGCGTGTCATGGCACGAATGCCAACGTCAGCGACGACGTGCACAACACGGGACTCGATGCCACGGTGACCGACGTGGGCGCTGGTGGCGGCCGGTTCAAGGCCCCGTCACTCCGAAACGTGGCGGTGCGCGCCCCGTTCATGCACGATGGCCGCTTCAAGACGCTCGCGCAGGTGGTGGAGTTCTACGACTCGCAGGTGCAGCCGAACCCGAACCTCGACCCGCGCCTGCGCGGCGCAGGCGGACTGCCCAAGCGACTGGGCCTCACCGCGTCACACCGCGCGTCGCTGGTGGCGTACCTGAACACGCTCACCGATCCGGTACTGCTCAAGGCCGCGAAGTTCGCGAGCCCGTTTCCGGTGCGCTGAGTTCCTTTACTGGACAGCGAAAAAGCTAACTGCCTTGAGACACGGATTTCACTGGTCGCGCCTTCGGCGCGCCACACGGATCCCGCCATCCACCGAAAAGAAAACGCATTTCGGCCCGGCACGACGAATTCTTGATGGCCACGAGCGCCGTATCAGTGTGCCGCCGCAGGCGGCCCGTGAAATCCGTGTCGAAAGCAGTTGCAGTTGAGGCAGTTTCACTCCTCTGGACGGCGCCTACCCATCCACCCCGATCGACGAATACACCCCGGCAATCCAGGCCGCCGAGCCGGGGCGCGTGTAGACGTCCGGCGCCCGCGACTCGATCACCCCCACGATCACCGCTGCCACCTCCTCGGCGCTCTGCGACTCCGGCAGCGAACGGGAATCCGGCCCCCCGTGCAGCGCGTTCGACCCGAAAGGCGTGCGCACCACCCCTGGCGACACCAGCGTGACCTGGATGTCCGGGTGCGTGGCCTGCACCTCCATCCGGAAGTTCGCGGTGAGCGCATTCAGGAAGTGCTTCGCGCCATTGTACGCCGCCCGGAACAGCGCCATCGGCACCCGGCCGAGCAGCGACGACACGTTGATCACCTGCCCGCGGCCGCGCTCCTTCATGTGCGGCAGCACCTCCTGCATGCCATAGAGCGCCGACTTGACGTTCACGCGCATCATCTCGTCGATGTCCTCGTCGGTCAGCTCGCTCGGCACCCGCGTGATGCCCTGGCCCACGTTGTTCACCCAGACGTCTATGTGTCCGCACTGCGCGATGGCCGCGTGCACCACCCGCTTGACCTCGGTGCGCAGCGTCACGTCCGCCGCGATTACGTGAGCCTTCGCGCCGACCCGTGCGGCCACCTCGCGCAGCGCCTCCTCCCGTCGCGCGACCAGCACCACCGTAACGCCCTTCGCCCCCAGCTGCTCGGCCAGCGCAGCGCCGATGCCGCTGCTCGCGCCGGTGATGACCACCACCTGGTCCGTCATGAGTCTCCTCGCGTGTGAGCCATGACCGGAATCTATCGCGATGCGCGCGCCGGCAGCTTGACACTCCTGTGTCACGCCGTTGATTCCCCTCGAGAAACGCCGCACTCCCCACACTCGATCCCGGTCCTCGTGACGAACCACTTCTCGCGCCGCGACTTCCTCCTGCGCGCCGGCCAGGCCGGCGGCGCGCTCGCGCTCGCCGCACCCGCACTGCGGCAGCTCGTCTCGGCCACCTCCGCGCACGCGCTGACGCTCGCCGACCTCGGCATTGCGCCACGGTCGCCCGACTGGGCGAGTGCCATGAGCGGCGGGCTGCAGTGGCGCCACCTTGGCCCCTTTCGCGGGGGTCGCGTCGCCTCGGCCTCGGGCGTGCCGGGCAAGCCGAACGAGTTCTACTACGGCGCGGTGAACGGCGGCGTCTGGAAGACCGTCGACGCCGGTCGCGTGTGGTTCCCGGTGTTCGACTCGCAGCCGATCGCCTCGATCGGCGCGATCGCCGTGGCGCCGTCGAAGCCGAGCGTGGTGTACGTGGGCAGTGGGGAGTCCACGCTGCGCGACTCGAACGGCTACGGCAACGGCATGTACAAGTCGATCGACGCCGGCAAGAGCTGGACGCACATCGGGCTCGCCGACTCGCAGCACATCGGCAAGATCGCGGTGGACCCGCGGAATCCCGACAACGTGTTCGTCGCCGTGATCGGCCACCTCTACGCGTCGAACGCGGAGCGCGGCGTGTTCCACAGCCGCGATGGCGGCGTCACCTGGAAGAAGGTACTCGGCGACGACAACGTGGGCGCGGTGGAGGTCGTGATCGATCCCACCAACTCGAAGGTGGTGTACGCGGGGCTGTGGAACACGCGTCGCCCCCCCTGGTTCACCTATGCGCCGACGAACGGGCCGGGCGGCGGCATCTTCAAATCAGTGGATGGTGGCGCAACCTGGAAGCGTCTCGCGCAGGGCCTTCCCGCCGACGGAATAGGGCGCACCGGCATCGCCGTCTCGCCCACCAACCCGAAGCGCGTGTACGCCGTGGTGGACTGCCTGCTGCCCGATCCTGCGGCGCCCGCACCTCCTGCACCGGCGCCAGGCCGCCAGCCGGCGCCCCCGCCGCAGCTCGGGGGCTTCTTTCGCTCGGACGACGCTGGCGCCACGTGGACGCGACTGAGCACCGACCCCGCCCTGTGGGGACGCGGCTGGTACTTCTCGAAGGTCACGGTAGACCCGAAGAATGCCGACATCGTCTACGTCCCCAACGTGAGCGTGAGTCGCTCGATGGACGGTGGGCATACGTGGGTGCCACTCCGCGGTTCGCCCGGCGGTGACGACTACCACCAGGCGTGGATCTCGCCCGACGAGCCGAACACGATGATCGTCGCCAGCGACCAGGGTGCCATCGTCACGCGCAATGCGCAGGCGGCCGACCCGCGCGACGTGACGTGGAGCTCGTGGCTCAACCAGGCCACGGCGCAGGTCTACCATGTCTCGGTGGACCCGCGCACGCCCTACTGGGTGACCGCCTCGCAGCAGGACAGCGGGGCGGTGGCCGTGCGCTCGCGCGGCAAGTTCGGCGAGATTTCCGTGCGCGACTGGGAGCCGATCGGCGCCGGTGGCGAGAGCGGATACACCGCGGGAGATCCACTGCATCCCGGCGTGCTGATGGGTGGCAGCGGCCAGCGCTACGACCTGGTGAACAACACACCCCTCGCGGGCACCACGCAGCCAGCCGTGCCGCAGGGCGTGACCGCTCGCGGAGACTGGACGCAGCCGCTGGTGTTCTCGCGCGCCGATCCGCACGCGCTCTACTACGCGAACCAGTACCTCTTCAAGACGACCGACAACGCGAAGACGTGGACGCGCATCAGCGAGGACCTCACGCGCGCCGAGGTGGTGGTCACGCCGAACCTCGACGCGGCCGCCGCGGCGCAGGTCGACCGTAATGGCAAGCTCGGCGTCATCTACACCATTGCGCCGTCGCCGCTGCAGGCACCGGTGCTCTGGGTTGGCACCGATGATGGACTCATCCATCGCAGTACCGACGACGGGAAGACCTGGACGAACGTGACGCCTGCCGCCGTCACGCCATGGAGTCGCGTCACGATGGTCGAGGCGAGCCACTTCGACGCGAACGTCGCCTACGCGAGCGTGGATCGTCACCAGCTCCAGGACTACGAGCCGTACATCTACCGCACGCGCGACGCCGGGAAGACCTGGCAGCGCATCACCACCGGCATTCCCGCGGGCGCATACCTGCACACGGTGAAGGAAGACCACGTGCGACGCGGGCTGCTGTTCGCTGGCTCCGAGCAGGGCGTGCACGTGTCGTTCGATGACGGCGACAGCTGGCAGTCGCTCAAGCTCAACCTGCCGGTGACCTCGATGCGCGACTTCGAGGTCTACGAGAACGACCTGATCGTCGCGACGCACGGCCGCGGCTTCTGGGTGATCGACGACATCATCGCGCTGCGCCAGGTGAGTGACGACGTGCTGTCGGCGGACGCTTACCTGTTCAAGCCGGCGGATGCCATCGCCTACGCGCAGGGTGGCGACAACGGCACGCCGGTGCAGAAGGACGAGCCGCAGGCGCAGAATCCGCCGGCCGGCGCGTACATCGACTATTGGCTGAAGGGAGCGCCGAGTGCGCCGGTGACGCTCGAGATCCTCGACGCGGCAGGCAAGGTACTGCGGACATTCTCGAGTGATCCGGCCGCGCAGGGCGCCGGGGGCGGAAGGCGTGGCGGGCAGGGTGGCGCGAGCACGGGGATCCCGAACACCACCGCGCTCTGGCGCGTGCCGGCGGTGCCGTTCTCAGCGGCGGCCGGAATGCACCGCGCCGTCTGGAATCCAATCAACACGCGAGGTCGCGGCCAGCCGACCTTCGACGGCAGTGGCGACGACGCGGTGCCGGTCTACACGGGAACATTCACTGCGCGCCTCACGGTGAATGGCAAGTCGTACACGCAGCCATTCACCGTGAAGCCGGATCCGCGCAGTGCGTAGCGCGCGCTGAGCAGTGCGGTGAGCGAACTAGGCGCGCATGTGGTCAGCGCGCCAGTTCGTCACCATGCCCTTGATCGTCTTGCGGTCCTGGATCTTTCCGTCGAGCACCTTGCGGGCGATGTCGGGCAGCTCGGCGTCGGAGGCGAAGCGCATGCCGATCAGCTGTCCCGGCGTGAACTCCTCGTGGCGCCCCTGCAGGTCGGCGGGGAGCAGGCGCTGCAGCCGAAGGCGCTCTTCCAGTCGAATGAGGCGATCCTGCACTGCCATGGGGAACGCGCGCGTGTACCAGAACATGGTCACGAGGGCGAGTGCCATCAGCAGCTCGAGATACGTGTCATGCGTGTGCCAGCGCGCTACGCGATAGAGCGTCCAGGCCAGCACGGCCATCACGAGGAAGCCGCCAAGAAAGTGGAAGCCGGGCACCCAGCGCGCGTGCTTCTCGGCGCTCTGCGGGGGGAGGGAAGTGGCCATGCGAGCCTCGGGAGGGGGGAGGGAGACGTCGGCGTGCGTACCCCAACGTACGACGGCCAGCCTCGGTTGGTGAGGCTGGCCGTCGATTTTGTGAGATCCCGCCAATGCCAGTGCCCTACTTCAGCCGCGGCGCCGTGACGCGAGCGGCCTTCTCGCAGGCCGGCCAGGTGGTGGAACGAGGGCGACGTCCGCGACCGTTCGCCTGTGGATTCTGCGCGGCGCGAACGGAATCCGCGCGCGCGAGCTCCACGAGGTCCACGCGCTCCCGCGTCACCTGCGACGCGTCCTCACTCGCCATGTACACGAGCATCGCCGCGAGCGTCGCGTTCGACTTGAGGTCGTCGAACACGATCTTGTCGTACGTGTCGCGGTCGGTGTGCCAGGTGTAGTTGAAGTAGTTCCAGTTGAGCGAGCCGAGCCCGAACGCGGGCAGGCCGGCGCAGCCGAATGAGAAGTCGTCGCTGCCCCCGCCGGCGGGACGCCCTACTCCTCCGTAGTTCACCTGCGTCCTGAGCTCCGTCGGCAGCCGATCGAGCCATGACCGCAGGTGTACGTCGCCGTTCGGTAGTCCGCCGCCATCCATGCTCACCACGCGCCCTGTTCCGTTGTCCTGGTTGAACAGGGCCTGTAGCCCGGCGACGACGGCGGGATGATCCTCGTAGAACGCCTTCGAGCCGACCTCGCCCTCCTCTTCGCCCGTCCAGTGGCCCACGAGGATCGTGCGCTTCGGGTTCGGCAGCACCTGCTTCAGGATGCGCATCGCTTCCAGCATGGTGATGGTGCCGGTGCCGTTGTCGGTGGCGCCGGACGAGCCGTCCCACGAATCGAAGTGCGCGGAGAGCATCACGTACTGGTCGGGATTCTGTCCCTTGATCTGCGCCACGGTGTTGAACACCGGCTGCTCGCCGAGGAGCTGCGCGTCGAGGTTCATCCGGATCTTCGGCTTCGCGCCGCGCTCGGTGAGGCGGAACACCAGCCCGTAGTCCTCGCACGACAGCGAGAGCGCGGGTGACTTCGTGTTGTACGTCTCGAAGATCTCGCGGGTGCCCCACGCGTCCTTGGGTCGCGACGTGAGCAGCCCGGCGATTCCCGCCTTGTCGAGGCGCATGCCCAGCTCACCGCCGCCGAGCGCGAGGCTCAACCCGGTGCCGCGCACGTTGCGTCCGCCCCACTCGCGGCGCATCGCCAGCTTGAGGGAGTCCATGCGAGCCTTCGACGCAGGCGTCGCGCTGGCCGTCCAGTCCTCGGTGGGGCGGCAGGTGAGCGCCGGGCCATCCACCATCACGAGCTTGCCCTTCGCCTGCGGCAGCCACTTCACGAACTCGGTGGAGTCGGCGAAGCGGGGCAGGATGATCGTGGAGGCGATGCGGTCCTTCGCGCCCGTGCCGGGGCTGTAGCCGACCATCGTCGCCTCGAGCGTGCGGACGCGCGGCGAGATGAGGTCCACGTGCGAGTGCCCGCGACGCCAGCCGCGCCAGGTGCCGTACTTCTCGTTGGCCGCCTCGATGCCCCAGGACTTGTACGTCTTGACCAGCCAGTCCTGCGCGCGCTTCGTGTCGGGCGCGCCCTGCAGGCGCGGTCCGAGCGAGTCGAAGAGGATCGACGAGAGCTCCATCGTGTGGGAGCTGTCCATCCCCATGGACCAGATGCGGTTGATGATCGGGTCGGGGGTGGGGGACTGCTGGGCGTGGATTGGGAGCGCCGCGGCAAACGCGAGGAGCGTGGCGGCCGGAATCAGGCGGGCACGAAGTGGCATTCGGGGTCGGGTGAGTGAAGGATCAAGAAAAAGCCTTGCAAGGACCACATCGGACGGCTGCTGGACAACGACTCGAATGTCGGGTACGCCCAGTTCGCGTGCTCCGCGGCTCTCCAGCAATTGTCCGTAGTTGTCCTGGCGAATGCAGTTGTCAGTCTGTACCTGACCTCAACGCGCAGGCGGCGCAGGGGTACGTACTACGCGCTTCTGGCTGGCCCTGCTGCGAATGAGGCTCCGCTCGCGATCCAGCAGCCGCAGCGTGTTCGCCCACTCGGAATTCGAGTCGGTCCCCATCCGAACCACGAAGGGCTGCGCCTCATCCAGCCCGTCCTCGAACAGGTAGATGGCGGACTGCGTCTCGCGCGGCTGCAGGCGCTGCTCGCCGAAGCGCGCCGAGAGCGGCAGCACCTCGAGCGGGCGGAACTCGCGGCCGGACGCCGAGAGCGTGAGGTCCAGGGGCGAGAAGCGCGCGTCCGGCGCCAGGCCGTAGAACGTCACATAGAACAGGTGCCGCTCGCGCAGCCCATGTCGCTGCACGAGGCGCGAGAGCTGCTCGTTGCGGCTCGTGACCAGGTCCTTCAATGCCCGATACGAGTCCGGCGACAGCGTGCGGATCACGCGCTCGTCGAGCGGCACCAGCTTCACCTGCACGTTCTCGATCGCAAGGCGGAGCGCAATATCGTCCTGTCGCAGCGACCCGAACCCCGGCGGCACCAGCCCGATCGTGTCCGTGACCGACGGCTGCGATGCATCCGCCGGAACCGGCGCGGGCTGCTGCGCCGTAGCGCCGCGGCTGCATGCGCTCGCGGCAATCAACGCCACACCGATCGCGACGCCGCGCATCACTCGCCCGCCTCCGGCTCCGCTTCTCCTTCCACGGGCTGCGGCAGCCGCCAGTCCGGCATCTTCACGATCTGCATCACCGCTTCCGCCAGCTCGTCGCGCCCCTCGCCCGTCTCGGCGCTGAAGGGGATCACCTGGTCGTCATCCACCCCTGTCTGGTGCGCGATGGCGACGATGCGCTTCCAGCGCTCCGACTTGTTCAGCTTGTCCACCTTCGTCACTACCACCAGCGTGGGGACGCCGATCTCCGCCAGGTACTCGAGCATCTCGAGGTCGTCGATGGTGGGATCGTGCCGCACGTCGAGCAGCTGCACGATGCCCTGCAGCCGCGGGCTCTGGCTGAGGAAGCCCTCGATCAGCGGCTTCCACTCGGCCTTGCGTTCCTTCGCGATGCGCGCGTAGCCGTAACCGGGAAGGTCCACGAGCACGAAGTCGTCGTTCACGCGAAAGAAGTGGATCTCGCGCGTGCGCCCCGGCGTCTTGCTCACGCGCGCGAGCGCCTTGCGTCGCGTGAGCTTGTTGATGAGCGACGACTTGCCCACGTTCGAGCGCCCCGCGAATGCGATCTCCGGCAACGTGACTTCCGGACGCCATCCCTCGGCCGTCGCCATGGGGCCGAGGTAGTCGATGTGACGGATGACGAGGGGGTCCTTTGCCATCAATGCGCCCTCACGTCGGCGTCGTCGGCATCGTAGCCCGCCGTCTCGGCGTTCACCACGATCTCCGTGCGCAGCGCGATGGCGAGCACCTCGTCCATCGAGCGCACCACGTGGAAGGTGAGCCCAGCACGCACTTCCTCGGGCAGCTCCTCCAGGTCCTTCGCATTCAGTCGCGGAATGATCACGTGCTTGAAGAGGTGGCGATGGGCCGCCACGGCCTTCTCCTTCAGCCCGCCGATCGGCAGCACTCGACCGCGCAGGGAGATCTCGCCGGTCATCGCCACGTCGGCCCTTACAGGCCTGCCGGTAAGGGCTGATACAATCGCCGTCGCGATCGCGATCCCCGCGCTCGGCCCGTCCTTGGGCGTGGCGCCGCTCGGGATGTGCACGTGCACGTCCAGCTGCTTGTGGAAGTCTCGACTCAGGCCGAGCGCGCGCGCGCGCGACCGCGTGTAGCTCATCGCGGCGCTCGCGCTCTCCTTCATGACGTCGCCGAGCGTGCCCGTGAGCTGGAGTCGTCCGCGCCCCGGCACGGTGGCCACTTCGATCTCGAGCGTCTCGCCGCCGGCCTGCGTGTACGCGAGCCCATTGACCACGCCCACGCGGTCCTCGATCACCTGCTCCTCGTCGTCGAACGGCGCGGGGCCGAGCAGCGCGTGCAGGTCCTCGGCGCTCACCAGGTGCCTGTCGACGGGACTCGCCGTGCCCTGCGACTCAGCCGTGCGACGCGCGAGCTTGCGCGCCACGCGACCGATGCGCCGCTCGAGGTCGCGCACGCCCGCCTCGCGCGTGTAGCCGCGAATGAGCGTCGGCAGCGCGTCGGGCTCCCACGTCACCTCGGCGGGCTCCAGGCCATGCATGCGCAGCTGCTTGGGCACCAGGAACTGTCGCGCGATCGCGAGCTTCTCCTGGTCGAGGTATCCGCTGAGGCGGATGATCTCCATGCGGTCGCGCAGCGGCTCCGGGATCTGGGGCAGGTAGTTCGCGGTCGTCACGAACAGCACCTGCGAGAGGTCGTAGTCCAGCTCCACGAAGTGATCGCTGAAGGTGCGGTTCTGCTCCGGGTCGAGCACCTCGAGCAGCGCCGCGCTCGGGTCGCCGCGCCAGTCCTGGCCGAGCTTGTCCACCTCGTCCAGCAGGATCACGGGGTTCACGACTTCGGCGCGACGCATGGCCTGCAGCACGCGTCCCGGCATCGCGCCGATGTACGTGCGACGGTGGCCGCGAATCTCCGCCTCGTCGCGCACGCCGCCGAGCGACATGCGGACGAACTTCCGCCCGAGCGCGCGGGCGATCGAGCGGCCCAGCGACGTCTTGCCCACGCCCGGCGGCCCCGCCAGGCAGAGGAGGGGACCGTCCAGCCGGCCGACGAGCGACAGCGTCGCGATGTAGTCGAGGATCCGCTCCTTCACTTCCTCGAGGCCGTGGTGGTCCTCGTCCAGGATGCGTCGCGCATGCGCCACGTCGAGGATGTCGTCGGTGCGCTCCTTCCATGGCAGCGCGAGCAGCCACTCGAGGTAGTTGCGCGAGACGGTCGCCTCGGGCGACAGCGGCGACGTCTTGCGCAGCTTGCGCACCTCGCGCAGCGCGCGGGCCTTCACCGGCTCGGGAAGGCCCTTCGCCTCCACCGTGCGCTCGAGCTCCTGCAGGTCGTCGCCATCTTCCTGCCCGAGCTCGCGATGGATCGCCTTGAGCTGCTCCTGCAGGTAGAACTCGCGCTGGTTCTGGAACACCGACCCGCGCACCTCCTCCTCGATCTTGCGCTCGAGGCCGAGCAGCTCGAGCTCGCCGGCAATGACCTCGGCGAGGCGCGCGAGCAGTGCGGAGAGGGTGGGTGCGTCGAGCAGCTGCTGGCGCATCTCGAGGCGGATGCCGAGGTGCGCGGCGATGCCATTCGCCTGGCGGGCGTGCGACTCGGTGCTCTGGATGAGGCCCACGAGCTCCGCCGGCAGGCGGCGGTGCATGGAGACGTATTCCTCGAACAGCGTGAGCACGCGGCGCGCGAGGACCTCGGTGGCCTCGCGGGGCTGCACGTCGCGCTCCGGCTCGGCGAGCGTCGCGCGCAGCACGCCGCCGGAGGGCGCGAAGCGGCTCACGCGGGCGCGGGCGATGCCCTCGATCAGGGCCTTCGTGGAGCCGTTGGGGAGGGTCGTGAGCTGCGCGACGCGGGCGAGCGTGCCCACCCGGTAGAGGTCGGCAGCGGCCGGCTCTTGCGTCTCGGCGTCGCGCTGGGCGACGACGAAGATCAGGCGATCCGTTTCGTGGGCTGCCTGGAGGGCGGCCAGCGAGGCGGGCCGCCCGATGAGCAGGGGCATGACGACGTAGGGAAACACGACCACGTCGCGCAGCGGGAGGACCGGGATCCGGTCAGCGACGGAGATGATCTCCCCTTCGCGGGTAAAAATGGGCATGCCATGAAGTTACAAGGTCAACAGCCTTGTCGCGAACGAGCGCGGAAAAGGCAGATAAGGTTGGCAGTTCTTCGCGCTTGTCCGCGCTGGTCCGCGGCAAAAAAACAGGACTCCGATTGGTATCGGAGTCCTGCCTGGTGCGTGAGCCTGCAACGCCTATTCGCCCTACGCTTCCTTCTTCTTCCGGCTCGGCGAGATCTCGAGCATCGGCGGCACGCCGCTGACTACCGAGGGCTCCGTGATCTTCACTTCCTCCACGTCGTCCCGCGTCGGCAGGTCGAACATCACGTCGGTGAGGATCTCCTCGAGGATCGCGCGGAGGCCGCGCGCGCCGGTGCCACGGCGCAGCGCCTTCTGGGCGATCGCGCGGAGGGCCGAGTCCTCGAAGGTGAGCTTGACCTCCTCGAGGTCGAAGAGCTTGGCGTACTGCTTCGTGAGCGCGTTCTTGGGCTCCTTGAGGATGCGCACCAGCGCCTCTTCATCGAGCGCCTCGAGGGGCACGGTGACCGGCAGCCGGCCCACGAGCTCGGGGATGAGCCCGTAGCGCAGCAGGTCGTCCGGCTCCACCTCCGAGAACGGCGTCTTGGTCGTGGTCTTCATCGGCTTGCCCGTCTCCTGCGAGGTGATCTCCTCGGCGGACTTGGAAAAGCCGATCTGGCGGCGCCCGATGCGGGCCTCGATGATCTTCTCGAGGCCGTCGAAGGCGCCGCCGCAGATGAAGAGGATGTCCTTGGTGTTGATCTGGATGTATTCCTGCTGCGGATGCTTGCGCCCGCCCTGCGGCGGGACCGAGGCGACCGTGCCCTCCAGGATCTTGAGGAGCGCCTGCTGCACGCCCTCGCCGCTCACGTCGCGGGTGATGCTCGGGTTCTCGGACTTCCTCGCGATCTTGTCGATCTCGTCGATGTAGACGATGCCGCGCTCGCACTCGGCCACGTTGAAGTCGCCGGCCTGGAGCAGGCGCACGAGGATGTTCTCGACATCCTCGCCCACGTAGCCCGCCTCGGTAAGCGTGGTGGCGTCCGCGATCGTGAAGGGCACGTCGAGGATGCGCGCCAGCGTCTGCGCGAGCAGCGTCTTGCCGACACCGGTGGGGCCGATCAGCAGGATGTTCGACTTGTCGAGCTCCACGTCGTCCTCGCGGGACGTGGTGGAGTTGATGCGCTTGTAGTGATTGTAGACCGCGACGGCCAGCGCCTTCTTCGCCCGCTCCTGCCCGATCACGTACTGATCGAGCACGTCCTTGATCTCCTGCGGCGACGGAACCTGCGTGATCGCTTCCGCTACCTCACGCTCCTCGTCTTCGGCGAGGATCTCGTTGCAGAGCGCGATGCACTCATTGCAGATGTACACGGACGGCCCGGAGATGAACTTCCGGACGGAGTCCTTGGACTTTCCGCAGAATGAGCAGCGCAGGTGTTTGTCGTGCGACATGCGGGTCACCGAATGATGCTGGAATACCGGCCGGGGCCGGATGCCTCTGCCTGAACCTTAAAGCCCATTGCTCGGGCCGGTCAAGCGACTCCCTGTTACTGGACGAGCGACCCTCCGGAAGCGTTTCCCGAGGGGCCTTACGCGCCGATCTTCGTGGCCTGCTGCGCCGCGACGACTTCCGCGGTGATGATCTCGCCGCGATTCGCGATCACGTGGTCGATCAGGCCGTAGGCCTTGGCCTCGTCGGCCGACATGAAGCGGTCACGATCGGTGTCCTTGTCGATCACCTCGATCGACTGGCCCGTGTGCTTCGCCATCAGCTCATTGAGCTTGCTGCGGAGATAGAGGATCTCCTTCGCCTGGATCTCGATGTCGCTCGCCGACCCGCCGCCGCCGCTCTGCGAGGGCTGGTGGATCATGATGCGCGAATGCGGCAGCGCGTGACGCTTGCCCTTCCGGCCGGCGGCCAGGAGGAACGCGCCCATGCTCGCGGCCATGCCCATGCAGATCGTGTTCACTGGGCTCTTGAGGAACTGCACCGTGTCGTAGATCGCCAGGCCGGCCGAGACGCTGCCGCCCGGGCTGTTGATGTAGAGGTGGATGTCCTTCTCGGGGTTGTCGGCCTCGAGGAAGAGCAGCTGCGCGATGATGATGTTCGCCACGTCATCGTTCACCGGCGTGCCGAGGAACACGATGCGATCCATCAGCAGGCGCGAGAAGATGTCGTAGCTCCGCTCGCCGCGGCTGGACCGTTCGATGACGTACGGGGGATAGATGCTCGCCATGGGCTCTCTCACTTTCTCACTCGACCGTGTTCTGGTTCATCAGCCACGCGAAGACCTTTTCTTCCGTGAGGCTGCGCTCGATCTCGTTCAACCGACCCGCCTTCTGGAGCTGCGAGTAGACCGCGCCCGCGTCCGCGCCGCGCTTGGCGGCCATCTCGGCGATCTTCTCGTCCACGTCCTTCTCGCTCGCCTTGAGCTCGTGCTTCTCGGCCAGCGTGTCGATGATCACGTCGCGACGCACCTGGCGCTCGGCGACCGTGCGGAACTCGCCGGCGAAGCGCTCGCGCTCCTCCTCGGGCACCTGGTACGCCTTCATGTAGGCGTCGATCATCTGGTTCACCCAGCTTGGCGGGATCTCGAACGGGTTCGCCTCGACCACCTTGTCGACGAGCTGCTGGCGGACCTGCGCCTCGCTCTCGCGGGTTGAATTCTCGACCAGGTCGGACTTCACCGCCGCGCGCAGCGCGTCGAGCGAATCGAAGTCCCCGACTTCGCGCGCGAAGGCATCGTCGAGCGCCGGCATGGACTTCTTCTTCACGTCCTGCAGGGTGACGCGAACCGGCTTGGTCTTGCCCTTCTGCGCATCGTCGGGGAAGTCGTCGGGCCACTTCACGGGGCGCTCGATGGTCTCGCCCGTGGTCATCTCCATGATGAGCTCCTCGACGCCGGCAATCGCCTGGCCGCCGCCGAGCTCGAGGCGATACTCCTTGCCCTCGGGAATGGTGCCGTCGTCCTCGGCGGTCGCGAGCAGCACCGTGACCATGTCGCCCGGTGCGGGCTTCGACTCGGAGGGCGTCCAGCTGGCCTTCTGGTCGCGGATCGTGTCGAGCTGCTCGTTCACCGTCTCGTCGGTGACGGACGCGACCGGGCGCGTGACCGTGAAGCCGCTCGTGTTCGTGATCTCGATCGTGGGGCGGACCTCGATGTGCAGCTCGAAGGTCATCGGCTGCCCCTCGTCGAACTTGAGGTCGTGGATGTGCGGCTGGCCGGCGACGTCGAACTTCTCGCGATCCATGACCTCCTTGAAGGCCTCCTGGATCAGCGTCTCGATGACCTGCTGGCGGATGGCATCCTTGAACTTCTTGCGGATGATGGACGCGGGCGCCTTGCCGGGACGGAAGCCGGGGAGGCGGGCCTGCGTCGCATAGCGGCGCGCGGTCTGCTCCTCGGCGTCCCGAACGGTCTCGACGGGGACCGAGACTTCCAGCAGCCGTTCGACGCCTTCGCTCTTCTTGGTGGTGATCTGGATGTTCATGGGATTGCCTGAATCGCTTCCTTAATGGATGAGCCGGCCACGGGCGCGGCCCTCCTACTGTATGGGAAAGCTAATGAACGGTAAGATGTTGTGCAGGCTTGAACCGGCAGAGAACTCTTTGCCGTATCAGGGTATGAAAGGACCGGTTCAGGCTGGCCCATACACGTCCCCGATCCCCGACTCGCAATGATCGTCTCGCACCTTCGACGCACCCTGATCGGCGCCGCCCTGGCGCTTGCCGTGATTCCGGCCATGGCCCGCGCGCAGCTTCCGGCGCCCACGCAGCCGTACGCCAGTGAGCTCTCCATCGACCCCTTCGGCATCCCGTTCGGATACCTGGACGTGGAGGGCAACACGTCGGTGGGCGGCGGTGCGACGATCGGCCTCGCCTTCAGCCACTACAGTCCGGCGAGCAGCGACGACCCGTTCACGAACGTGGACTTCAAGCTGCGCTACTTCCCCAACGAGCTGCCCTTCAAGGGATTCTCGGTGGGCCTCACCGGCGGCTGGACGAAGCAGCGGGGCGACGAGTACAACGGCAATTTCACCACGTCCACCAAGACGTCGGTGAGCTCGCCGACGCTCGGCGTGATCGTGGACTACGACTGGCTGCTCGGCGCGCGGAAGCGCTTTGCGGTGGGCCTTGGCATCGGCGCGAAGCGCCTGTTCGCGTCAAAGGTGGAGCGTGACCGGATCCGCCTCGATGCGGCCGCGGGAATTTTCCGGTTCCAGCTGGGGTACGCGTTCTAGCAACGGGAGCTGAGGGGCTGAGGTTTGGGGAGATGAGGAACCGCTGTCCTCATGCCCCAGCCCCTCAGCTCCTCACACCCAGCAGTTCCGCCACAATCTTCCCCGACGACAGGACCCCCGGAATTCCGGCACCAGGGTGGGTGCCGGCGCCGGCGAAGTAGAGGTTCGGCACATCCTCGCTCACGTTGTGCGGACGGAACCACGCGGACTGCGTGAGGGTCGGCTGTACCGAAAAGGCGCTGCCGAGGTGGCTGCTGAGGGTGTCGCGGAAGTGCAGCGGGTCGATGTAGCGCTCGGTCACGATATGGCTCGAGAGCCCCGGCAGGTAGCGCTCCTCCAGATACTGCACGATTGCGTCGCGATACGGCTTCGCCGCCGTGCGCCAGTCGGTGTCGCCGCCCAGGTGCGGCACCGGCGAGAGCACGTACCACGAGTCGCAGCCCGGTGGGGCGAGTGACGGGTCCGTCGCAGTCGGCCGGTGCAGGTAGAGCGAAAAGTCCTCGGCCAGCACCTTCCGGTCGAAGATGTCGGCCAGCAGTTCGCGATAGCGTGGCCCCATGAGGATCTCGTGGTGGGCCACGTCGTGGTATTGGCGATCGGTGCCGAAGTAGAGCACGAAGAGCGACATCGAGTAGTCGAGTGCATTCACGCGTTCGTCGGTCCACTTCTTCCGGAAGCGCGCGGGCACCAGTCGCTTGTACGTGAAGGCGACGTCGGCGTTGCTGACCACTGCATCCGCCGGCAGCTGATCGCCAGCGGCGAGGCGCACGCCGGTGGCGCGCCCGCTCTCGCCGTCGATGCTCACTTCGCTCACCGCCGTGTCGAGGTGCAGCGTGCCGCCCAGCTCCTCGAACAGCCGCACCAGCGCCTTCACCAGCGCCCCGGTGCCGCCCATCGCGAACCAGACACCCCATTGCTGCTCGAGGGTGTGGATCAGCGCGTAGATGCTCGTCGTCTGGAAGGGGTTACCGCCCACGAGCAGCGGATGGAAGCTGAACACCTGGCGCAGGCGCTCGTCCTTCACGTGGCGCGCGGCGAGCGCGGCCACCGAGCGATGCGATCGCAGGCGCACCAGGTCGGGGAGCACCTTGAGCATGTCGCTGATGCGCGTGAAGGGCTGGTCGATCAGGCGCATCCCCGTCTCGAAGATGTCCTCGGCCTCGGCGCGAAACGCCAGGTACCCGTCCACGTCGCCGGGGCTGAGCGCGCGCACCTGTGCGGCGATTGCCCCGGCGTCGCCATTGTAGCGGAACACCGTACCGTCCTCGAAGCGCACGTTGTAGAACGGGTCGAGGCGAACGAGCGTCACGTAGTCCGCGATGCGCCGGCCCGCGACCTCGAACAGCTCCTCCAGCAGCCACGGGGCCGTGATGATCGTGGGCCCACCGTCGAAGGTGAACCCATCCTGCTCGTACGTGTAGGCGCGACCGCCCGGCTTGTCGCGCTGCTCCACGATGGTCACCTGGTTTCCCGCCGCCTGCAGGCGGATCGCCGCGGCGAGGCCCCCGAAGCCGCTGCCGATGACGACGACCTTCACTTCGTTCGCAGCGCGAGCACGAGGGGCGCGCCCATCGCCGCGGCGCCGAGCGCCGCGGCCCACCAGAGCTCGTGCCGGAGGCAGATCGCAATCGGGAACACGCCGTTCGCCGCATAGAGCAGGAGTGGCAGGCGCGACGTCGCGAGCTCGCGCGACACGATCGTGGGTGGCACGATCGCGAGCAGCACGCGCGCGATGATGGTGCCGGTGAGCAGCCAGCCGAGCCAGTTGACCAGCGGCATGCCGTAGAAGAAGCCCGGCGCGTGCCAGGTCCAGTGGCTCGTGACGACCATCGCTGGGTCCATCGAGACGTCCCACGCCGTGAGCACCGCCGCCGATGCGAGGGCCCATCGCCACCTGGTGATCGACGAGTCATCGGCGCGTTGCATCAGTCGCGAGACGATCACCACCGACGCGAGCACCATGTAGGACCACGAGACCGGGATCGGGAAGGGAACCCTTCCCCCGATGCGGTAGCCGAGGAGCGTGGTGTATGCGTAAGGGCCGAAGGGAATGCCGGTGGAGGTGCCCAGCAGCTCCGCGCCGAGCGAGATCAGCGACGTGGCCGCGAACGTCGCGAAGGCGCGGGCGGCGCCCACGCGAGCGGCCAGGAAGGCGATCGCGGCGAGCGCCCCGAGCACCACGTAGCTGGGCCCTGACCATGTCCAGCCGACCTGCAGCGCCCGCTGGCTGGCCGGCTGCAGCAACCACGCCGGCGGCGTGCCGGCGAGGAAGGTCGTGAGCGCGAGCGTCGAGAACGCGATGAGCACCACGTGCGACGCGAGCAGCCCGCTCGCCACCCGGCCGCGAATCGCGGCGTGCATCAGGCCATCCTCGCCATCACCGGCGCGCGCATGGTGCGCCAGAGCAGCCAGGTGCGCTCCATGCCCGAGACGCTCGCGCGAAGGGACACGGAGTTGAAGCGGATCTCCTCGATGGCGCCCAGGATCGACGCGTAGCCGTTGGCGCAGGCAAAGGCGCAGCGCTGGGCATCGGGCGCGAGGAGCGCGAGGCCGGGGCGCGCCGCTTCGTACAGTGATCGCGCGCGGCCGATCTGGTACGCCACGAAGGGCGCCCAGCGCTCGTCGCGCCCCAGGTCGGGGTTGGCGAGGATTTCGCCGCGCGACAGGCCGAACCGCGCCAGGTCGTCGTCGGGCAGGTAGCAGCGGCCGCGCCTCGCGTCCTCGCCCACGTCGCGCAGGATGTTGGTCAGCTGCATCGCCAGTCCCATGGTGCGCGCGTAGCGCAGCGCGCGCTCGCGATCGCCGGCATCGCCATTGACCCCGAAGACGTGCGTGCACATCTCGCCCACGCTGCTTGCCACGCCCTCGCAGTAGGCGGCGAGCTCCCTCCAGCTGCGGTAGTGCGGCGGAACGAGGTCGCGCGCCACGCCCTCGAGCAACTCGTAGAGCACGGCGTGCGGCACGCTGAACTCGGCGACGGCGCGCGCGAGCTCGCGGAAGACGCCATCGTCGGGTGCGCCCTCGAGGGCCATGGTGAGGCGCGCACGGTAGCATGCGAGGCGCGCTTCGGCTTCAGCGCGAGAGGCGCCCGGGTCGTCCACGATGTCGTCGGCTACGCGGCAGAATGCGTAGACGGCGAATGCCGCGCGCCGCTTCGCCGCCGGCAGGAAGCGGCTGGCCAGCGAGAAGGTGCGCGCGTGGGCGCGGGTGATGCGGCAACAGAGCGCGGCGTCGGCCTGGGGCATACCGGGATCGGGTTCGATACCGGGGCGAACGCTCCCCCGGCGATGGGGGTTCCCGTCCAGCTCTGTCCCGCTCCACACGTAGGGGTCTCTCGGCGTACCGGCGAGAGACCCCTACGTGTGGAGCGCGAGGAGCCAGGCTATTAGCTTGGAGCGGGGCCGCGAGAGTGGCGGAATTGGCATACGCACCAGACTTAGGATCTGGCACCGAAAGGTTTAGGGGTTCAAGTCCCCTCTCTCGCATGTAACGAAGGGGCGACCAACCGGTCGCCCCTTCGTTCATGCGGCCCTGCTCTGGAACGCCGTCAGAGCTGAATGCTTACCACGCGCGTGCTCTGCGCCGCCGTGTCATACACCACCAGCGTGATCACCTCGCCCCGCTTGATCCCGCTCAGCGCCGTGTCGAGGTCATGCGCGTTCATGATCTCCTTCTTCACGGGATTCAGCACGCGCAGGATGATGTCGCGCCGCGCGAACAGCTCGCGATACGCCGGACCGGTGACCGAGACGTCGGTGATCAGGAGCCCGCGCCGCGCATCGTCCGACAGTCGCGCCTGCGTGGCCATCGCGCTCGGCACCGGCTGCACGGTGAGCCCCAGCTTGTCGTAGCTGCGCGCGTCCACCGGCTCCACGCCATCGCCGCCACGGGTGTCGCTCGACGCCACGCGCTGCGCGGGATCGTCGGGCACCTCCGCCAGCTTCACGCGGAAGGTCTTCTTGCTGCCGAAGCGCATCACTTCCACTTCCACCGTCTGCCCCGGCTTGTAGCCCCGGATCGCCCGCTGCAGCGAGGGCACCGTCTCCACCTTGGTGCCGGCGGCGGTGATGATGATGTCGCCGATCTCCATCCCCGCCTTGCGGGCCGGGCTGTCGTCGTCGGTGAACGCACTCACCTTGGCGCCGCGGATGTCGGGCAGCCCCGCACCCTTCGCATCGGCCGGCGTCACCGGCTGGATGCTCACGCCCAATACCGCGCGCTTCACCTTGCCGAACTCGATCAGGTCGTTCATCACCTGGCGCGCAAGCGTGACGGGAATCGCGAAGCCATAGCCCGCGTAGTACCCCGTGTTGCTCGCGATCGCCGAGTTGATGCCGATCACTTCACCGCGAATGTTGACCAGCGGGCCGCCCGAATTCCCCGGGTTGATCGCCGCATCCGTCTGGATGAAGTCCTGGATGGAGTAGTTGTCCTGCGCGAGCCCCGCGAGGCCGCGCCCCTTGGCGCTCACGATGCCGGCGGTCACGGTGAAGTCGAGCCCGAGCGGGTTGCCGATCGCCAGCACCCATTGGCCCACGCGAGCCGAGGCATCGTCACCAAGCGAGACGACAGGCAGGTCGCCCGCCCCGTCGATCTTGATCACGGCGACGTCGGTGGTCGGGTCGCGCCCCACGACCTTCGCCGTGAAGGTGCGGCGGTCGAGCAGCGTGACCGTGAGCTTGTCGGCGTCGGCCACCACGTGGTTGTTGGTGAGGATGTAGCCGTCCTTCGAGACGATGAACCCCGAGCCGCTCGACTCCTGCGGCTGCTGGGACTCGCCCCCGAACTGGCGCATGAGGTCCTCGAACCCCGGCGGCGCGTTCGGATTGGCGCGCTGGCGCGAGCGCTGCGGCGCCAGCCGTTCATTCTGGATGGACACGACTGCCGGCGTCACGTGGTCGGCAATGGCCTCGAATGCGCTGCCCACCTCCGCCAGCGACTTCACTTCCGAGACGCTCGGCTTCGGCGCCGTCTTGGACTGCGCCCAGGAAAAGTGCGTGAGGTCGAAGCCCGAGGCGAAAATCAAACCGCAAAGGAACGCGATGCCGACGTACCCGGCGATGCGCGCCCGTGCAAACTTGTTGGACGACATGTTGGGTCTCTGAGAGGATGGTCAGAACATGCTACCCCGGCGAGCCGCCGCAAGTTTCGGGCGGCTGCCCTTTCGACACGCGGACAACTCGCCGGGGTTTACTGACTATCGCGTACTCCGGAAACTACTTCTTGGGATCGTCGACGATCTCGTAGTCGGCCTCGGCCACGTCCTCGCCGCCCGGGGCCTGCGCCCCACCCGTGGAACCCGGCTGGCCGGCAGCGGCGCCGGCGTCTTCGGCCGGCTGTCCCTCGCCGCCCTGGGGCTGCGCGTAGAACGACTGGCCGGCTGCGCTGAACGCCTGCGACAGCTCTTCCTGCGCCGCCTTGATCTCCGTGCTGTCGTCGCCCTTGAGCGCCGACCGCGAGCGCTCGACGGCGGCATCCAGGCGCGTCTTGAGCTCGGCCGGAAGCTTCTCCCCCCACTCGGCGGAGTTCTTCTCCACCTCGTAGGTCAGGCTGTCGAGCCGGTTGCGCGTGTCGATCTCCTCGCGCCGCTTCTTGTCCTCGCCGGCATTCCGCTCCGCATCCTTCACCATCTTGTCGATGTCGGTGTCGGACAGCCCGCTCGAGGCCTCGATGCGGATCTTCTGCTCCTTGCCGCTGGCCTTGTCGCGCGCCGAGACGTGCAGGATGCCGTTCGCGTCGATGTCGAAGGTGACCTCGATCTGCGGCATGCCGCGCGCAGCGGGCGGGATGCCCGTGAGCTGGAACTTGCCGATGGTGCGGTTGTCGCGGGCCAGGTCGCGCTCGCCCTGCAGCACGTGGATCTCCACCTGGGTCTGGTTGTCGTCGGCGGTGCTGAACGTCTCCGACTTCTTGGTGTGGATGGTCGTGTTGCGCGGGATGAGCACGGTGGTGATGCCGCCCAGCGTCTCGATGCCCAGGGAGAGGGGGGAGACGTCGAGGAGCAGGACGTCCTTCTGCTCGCCGGTGAGCACCGCACCCTGCACGGCCGCGCCGATGGCGACGACCTCGTCGGGGTTCACGCCCTTGTTGGGATCCTTGCCGAAGAACTTCTTGACCTCTTCCTGGATCTTCGGGATGCGCGTAGAGCCGCCCACGAGGAGCACCTCGTCGATCTCGCCGGGCTGCAGGCCGGCGTCCTTGAGCGCCTGCTGCATGGGCGGGATGGTGCGCTTGATCAGGTCGTCCACCAGCTGCTCGAACTTCGCCCGCGTGAGCGAGTAGTTGAGGTGCTTGGGACCGCTCTGGTCGGCGGTGATGAAGGGCAGGTTGATGTCGGTCGACTGGGTGGTCGACAGCTCCATCTTGGCCTTCTCGGCGGCTTCCTTGAGGCGCTGGAGCGCCATGGGGTCCTTGGAGAGGTCGATCGCCTGGTCCTTCTTGAACTCCGCCACGATCCAGTCGATCACGCGCTGGTCGAAGTCGTCGCCGCCCAAGTGGGTGTCCCCGTTGGTGGCCTTGACCTCGAACTGGCGGGTGCCGTCCACGTCGTAGAGCTCGAGCACGGAGATGTCGTAGGTGCCGCCGCCGAGGTCGAACACGGCGATCTTCTCGTCCTTGCCCTTCTTGTCGAGGCCGTACGCGAGCGCGGCGGCCGTGGGCTCGTTGATGATGCGGAGCACGTCGAGGCCGGCAATCTTGCCCGCGTCCTTCGTGGCCTGGCGCTGGGCGTCGTTGAAGTAGGCGGGGACCGTGACGACGGCCTTGGTCACCGTGTGGCCGAGGTAGTCCTCGGCGGTCTGCTTCATCTTCTGGAGGATCATCGCGGAGACCTCGGGCGCGGAGTACCGCTTGCCCTGGACCTCGACGGAGGCGACGTCGTTCTGCCCCTTCACCACGGCGTAGGGAACGCGCTTGGTCTCGTCCTGCACTTCCTCGAGCCGGCGGCCCATGAAGCGCTTGATCGAGAAGACCGTGTTGGTGGGGTTGGTGACAGCCTGGCGCTTGGCCACCTGCCCCACGAGGCGCTCGCCGTCCTTGGTGAAGCCGACGACCGAAGGCGTGGTGCGCCCGCCCTCGGCGTTGGGAATGACGACGGGGTCGCCGCCCTCCATGACGGCCACCACGGAATTCGTGGTCCCCAGGTCGATGCCGATGACTTTGTCAGCCATGATGCGGATGTTGGGTTGGGAGTGAGGTCGTGCGGGTCTGCCGCTGGAGCTAGTGGCAAGGGGGGGACCCGCTGGATGCGCCGATTTGGCAGGAAGGAGGTGCGTAACACTCCGGTAACGAGCGCAACCTCGCGAGACTGCCAGCTTTGCTGCTGCGGGGAAGGCAGGATAGCTTTCCGGCCGCAAGGCAGCCTGCGTCACGGTTGCCCCACGATCGTGTCACGACCACCCCACGCCTCCCGCCATGCTCGGTCGCCTGATCCCCTCCGACGATTCGTTCTTCGACTCGTTCGACCAACTTGCCGCGCACCTGACGAAGTCCGCCGGACTGCTGGCCACGCTGTTCGCGGAGCCCGCGCGCCAGGCCGAGCAGGTGAAGGCGATCAAGGACGTCGAGCATGCGGCCGACGAGTTGATGCACTCGATCAACCAGCGGCTGGACAAGACGTTCATCACGCCGTTCGATCGCGAGGACATCCACACGCTGTCCGTACGCCTGGACGACGTGATCGACCTGATCGACGGCACCGCGCGCCGCTACGAGATGCTGCGCATCACGGAGGTGAAGCCGGAGGCGAGGGAGCTCGCGCGCATCCTCTGCGACGCCGGCCAGCACATCCAGCAGGCCGTGCGCTCGCTCAAGAAGCCCACCGAGGTGAATCGCTTCGTCTCGGAGATCAAGCGGCTGGAGGAGGAGGGCGACGCCATCTATCACACCGCGGTCGGCGCACTGTTCGACGGGCACATCGACGCGATCGACGTCATCCGCTGGAAGGAGATGTTCGACACGCTCGAGCGGACCATCGACCAGTGCATGGGCGTCGCCCAGGCGCTGCAGAGCATCGCGCTGAAGAACGGCTGACGGCGGCGCGCGCGTGATCTACTACGTCCTCGCGATCGTCGTCTTCGCGTTCCTGTTCGACTTCATCAACGGCTTCCACGACTCGGCGAACTCCATCGCCACCATCGTGGGCACGCGGGTGCTCAGCCCCCTGGCCGCGGTGATCTGGGCGGCGGTGTTCAACTTCGCCGCGGCCTTCACCGGCACGCTCGCGGTGGCGAAGGCGATCGGTGGCGGGATGATCGAGCAGTCGATCGTCACGCCGAACGTGATCTTCGGCGCCCTGCTCGGTGCGATCATCTGGAACCTGATCACCTGGTACTACGGCATCCCCTCGAGCTCGTCGCATGCGCTGATCGGCGGGTATGCCGGCGCGGCGGTGGCGAAGGCCGGGCTCTCCGCGATCACGTGGGGCACCAAGTGGATCCAGACGCTGTCGTTCATCGTGATCTCCCCGCTCGTCGGCCTCGCTGCCGGGTTCACGCTGATGATCCTGGTGTACTGGCTCTTCCAGAAGGTGTCGGCCAAGAAGGTGGACCGGATCTTCCGCCCCGCGCAGCTCGCGAGCTCGGCGCTGCTCTCCTACTCGCACGGCAGCAACGACGCGCAGAAGACCATGGGCATCATCGTGGGGCTGCTGGTCGCGTCGAAGGGGCTGTTCGTGAACGAGACCGGCTTCCTGCACCACTTCTACCTGGCCGACAACAAGACCATCCCGTACTGGGTGGAGATCTGCGCGTACACCGCGATCTCGCTCGGCACGCTCTTCGGCGGATGGCGCATCGTGCACACGATGGGCTCGCGCATCACGAAGCTCCGTCCCGTCGGCGGCTTCGCCGCGGAGACCGGTGGAGCGGCGGCAATCCTCATGGCGACGCACTTCGGCATCCCGGTGTCCACCACGCACACGATCACGGGCTCGATCGTCGGCGTGGGGGCCACGCATCGCCTCTCCGCGGTGCGCTGGGGACTGGCCGGGCGCATCGTCTGGGCGTGGGTGGTGACCATCCCTGCGGCGGCGTTGATGGCGGCGGTGAGCTACTGGGCGCTGGCGGCCGCCACCGGCATGTAAGTCAGCCCTGCGGCAGCCAGACCGAGATGGTCGTGCCTTCGCCCAGCGTGCTCTCCGCCGATACCGTGCCGCCGTGCGCGTCGGCCAGGTGCCGCACGATCGCCAGGCCGAGGCCGGTGCCGCCTTCCTCGCGCGATCGCGCCGCGTCCACGC
Source organism: Gemmatimonadota bacterium (assembly GCA_028287305.1). GTDB lineage: Bacteria > Gemmatimonadota > Gemmatimonadetes > Gemmatimonadales > Gemmatimonadaceae > JAQBPX01. The sequence continues at coordinate 62,096 of JAQBPX010000038.1, read as the reverse complement.
GGTAGAAGCGCTCGAAGACGCGCGAGAGATGTTCCGCGCCGATGCCGACGCCCGTGTCACGCACGCCGAAGCGCGTTCCGCCCGCCTCGCGCACCGAGAAGATCGTGACCGACCCCGCGCGCGTGTAGCGCACCGCGTTCTCCACCAGGTTGGAGAGCATCTGGCGAACCGCCGTCCAGTCGGCGTCGAGCGTAGTGGCATCGGGGGCGAGGTCGAGCGTCAGCGTCACGCCTCGTGCATCGGCCGCGATGCGTGAGCCCGACAGCGACTCATTCGCGAGCGCCCGCAGGTCGAGCGCGGCTCGGGCTGGCTGCCACGCTCCCGACTCGTAGCGCGACAGGTCGAGCAGGTCGTCGACCACCCGCTGCATGCGCTGCGCATTGGACAGCATGCTGGCCGCGAAGGCGGTGCGCTCCGCCACGGGCAGCTCGGGATCGGTGAGCGTCTCGGCAAACCCGCGAATCACCGTGAGCGGGGTCTTCAGCTCGTGCGAGACGTTGGCGACGAAGTCGCGGCGCACGATCTCGAGCCGGCGCTGGGCGGTGACGTCGAGGAATGCGAGCACCGCACCGCCCTCGCGCAGCGTCCGCGCGGCCACCACGAACACGCGGCCGTCGAGCACCACCTCGCTGCCCTCCGTGGAGTCGCCGTGCATCGCGCGGGCGAGTGCCTCCCGGATCGGGCGCTCCTGCGGCAGCAGGTCCGCGGAGAAGGGAAGCGGCGCCGGAAGCGACAGCAAGCGGCGCGCGCTCTCGTTGGTGCGGAACACGCGACGCTGCGCATCCACCGCCACCACGCCCTCATTGAGCGCATCCACCATTGCGCTCATCAGCCCCTGCTGGTCCTCCAGCGCGGCGAGTCGTGATCCCAGCTGCTCGCTCATGCGATGGAGGGCGGTGGCCAGGTCCCCCACCTCGCCCGGCGCGCTGAGCGAGGGGCGACGCGAGAGCTCTCCCGCGGCCAGGGCACGCGCGACGTCACGCAGCTCGATCACCGGCCGGCTCACCGTGCGCGAGAACGCCCACGCGACGAGCAGCGCGCCGAGCATGGCGATGATGCCCGCCACGACCACGTCCCGCTGGGCGCCGGCAATGGTCTCGTGAAGCGCGGCGGTGCTGATGGAGACGCGCACGAAGCCGAGCGGGTGCTGGACGGCCACGTAGCGCTCCTCATCGTGCGCCGACGCGCTCTCGCGCGTGGAGGAGCCCCAGCCGGTGGCCCGCGCCGACATGACTTCTTCGCGCCTCGCATGATTCTCGAGTGCCCGCAGCTCGGTGCCGTCGAAGCGCGAGTCGCCGCGGACCACGCCGTCGCTGCCGATCAGCGTCACGCGCTCACCCAGCGCACGGCCCGCTGCATCGGCGACCGAATCCGCATCGCGGCCGGGAGACCACTGCGACCCCACCAGCTGCGCGGAGCGGCGAAGCTCGGCGATGGTGTCCTGGGTGAGGCGCGCCTGCAGCCTGCCGCCGGCGAGCAGCACGATCGCGGTCACCAGCGCCGCGATCACGAGGGCGGAGCCGAGCAGCAACCGCTGCGCGAGGTTCATGACTTCGTGTTCGGCGTGCGGAGGCGATAGCCGAAGCCGCGGACCGTTTCAACCAGGGGGCCCGCCTCGCCCAGCTTCGTGCGCAGCCGCTGCACGTGCATGTCCACCGTGCGCGTCTGGATGTCCGGTGCGGCCTCCCAGACCGTCTCGAGCAGGTGAGCGCGCGCCTGCACCCGTCCGCGACGCTCCGCGAGGGTGAGCAGCAGCTTGTACTCGGTGGCCGTGAGCTCCACTTCGGCATCGTTGACGAGCACGCGATGATGCGTGCGGTCTATGGCGAGGATCCCGAAGTGCAGCACGTCGCCGGGCGCGGTGCGCGTGCCAAGGCGTCGCAGGATGGCGCCGACGCGAAGCACCAGCTCCTGGGGGCTGAACGGCTTGGTGAGGTAGTCGTCGGCGCCGAGCGAGAGTCCCTCGATGCGGTCCTGCTCCTCGCGGCGTGCCGTGAGCAGCAGCACTGCGATGTCGGCGGTCTCCGGACTTGCCCGGAGCTGCTCTAGCACCTCCAGGCCCGAGAGTCCCGGGAGCATCAGGTCGAGCACCATGAGGGCCGGCCGCTCCTCGCGCGCCGCTGCCAGCGCATCGGGGCCGCTCGCGGCGGTGGAGACGCGATAGCCGGCCTTGGCAAGGTGATAGGCCACGAGGGCCACGATGTCGGCCTCGTCATCCACCACGAGGACTCGCTCGCCGGCCGCGGCGAGCGTCACCGCGGCGCGGAGTTGATGCGCCGCTGGATCTTGGCCACGATCATCTCGATCGCGACGGCATTGTGGCCGCCGCGCGGCACGATCACGTCGGCGTAGCGCTTGCTCGGCTCCACGAACTGCAGGTGCATGGGCTGCACGGTGGTGAGGTACTGCTCGAGGATCTCCTCCAGCGGGCGACCGCGCTTGCGCATGTCGCGGCGGATGCGGCGGATCAGCCGGATGTCGGCATCGGCATCCACGAAGACCTTCACGTCGCAGAGCTCGCGCAGGCGAGGGTCCACGAAGAGCAGGATGCCGTCCACCACCACGACCTTGGCCGGCTGCACGGTGCGCGTCTCCGCGGCGCGGGTGTGGTGCACGAAGTCGTACGAGGGCTTCTCGATCGCCTCCCCGTTCACCAGCGCGCCGAGCTGGGAGACCAAGAAGTCCCAGTCGAAGGCGTCGGGGTGGTCCCAGTTGATGCGGCGGCGCTCCTCGAAGGGCAGGTGCGAGTAGTCGTTGTAGTAGGCGTCCATGTCGATGAACGCCACGCTGTCGGTGGCGATGGCCTCGGCCACCCGCCGCGCGACCGTGGACTTGCCCGAGCCGGAGCCACCCGCAATGCCGATAATGAAGGGCTTCACGCCCATAAGCTACCATCCAGATGACAGCGGGGGCGACGGGGAATAACTTCGGGCCATGTCACGATTTCGTATCATGGCCGCGGCGGCCTCGCTCGCGGCTGGCGCCTGCCAGCCGCAGACCCAGTCGGTGCCCGCGAGCACCGCCCCCGACCAGCTGGACCTGGTGGTCGTGACCACGACCGACACCCACGGGCGGTTGCGCGGCTGGGACTATTACACGAATGCGCCGGACACGCTGCGAGGCCTCACGCGGGCGGCGACCATCGTGGACTCGGTGCGCGCCGCGCATCCCGGCCAGGTGATCCTGCTCGACGCGGGCGACCTGCTGCAGGGCAACCCGCTGGCGTTCGTGGCGGCGCGCGTCGCCACCGACCAGCCGCATCCCGTGAGCGCGGCGATGAATGCCATGCACTACGACGCAGCCGCCATCGGCAATCACGAGTTCAACTACGGGATGCCCACGCTGCGGCGCGCGGTGGCCGAGGCGCAGTTCCCGTTCCTGTCCGCCAATGCACGAACGCCGGCCGGGGCCCGCGCCTTCAAGGCGTGGACGATCGTGGAGCGTGGCGGGGTGAAGGTGGGCATCGTTGGCGCGACCACGCCGGGCGTGAACCTCTGGGATCGCGACAACGTGGCGGGCCAGGTGGTGATGCACGACGTGGTGCCCGAAGTGCGCACGGCCGTGGCCGAGGTGAAGGCCGCCGGTGCGCAGGTGGTGATCGTGTCCGTCCACTCGGGGCTCGACGAACCCGCCAGCTACGACACCGTGAGCAGTGGCGTGGGCAGCGAGAACGTGGCTGCCCGAATTGCGCGCGACGTGCCGGGGATCGCGTTCATCGTCTACGGGCATTCGCACAAGGAAGTCGCCGCCACGGTGATCAACGGCGTGGTGCTGCAACAGCCCAAGAACTGGGCGACGTCGGTCGGCGTGGCCGCGCTGCACTTCACGCGCGGTGCCGATGGGTCGTACACCCGCACCGGGCACACGGGCACGCTCGTTCGGGCCGCGGGCCACGCCGAGCAGGCGGCCGTGCTGGCAGCCACGGATGCAGTGCACCGGGCGACGGTGGCGTACGCCACGGCCACGATCGGGCGCACCGCGGTCACCTGGCGCGCGGACTCGGCGCGAGTGGTCGACACGCCCCTGATCGACTTCATCCTCGAGGTGGAGCGCGCGGCGAGCGGTGCGGACATCGCGAGTTCGGCGGCGTTCGACATTTCGGCCACGCTCGACTCCGGCGCCATCTCGGTGGCGCGCATCGCGGCCCTCTATCCCTACGACAACACCCTGCGCGCGGTGAAGATCTCCGGGGCGCAGCTTCGCGCGTACCTCGAGCACAGCGCGCGCTACTATCGCGGCGTGGGCGCCGACAGTGGCATCGTGGATCGCTCGGTGCCGGGCTACAACTTCGACGTCGTCTCGGGCGTGGACTATACGCTGGACCTCTCGAAGCCCCTCGGCCAGCGGGTCACGACCCTCACCTGGAAGGGGAGGACGCTCGAGGCGGGCGACTCGCTCACCATGGCGCTCAACAACTATCGACAGACGGGCGGTGGCGGCTTCGCGATGCTCGCCGGCGCGCCGCTCGTATACGACAAGCAGCAGGAGATCCGCCAGCTGCTGATCGACGAGGTGCGCCGTCGCGGCACGATCAGCCCCGCGGATTATTTCCACCCCAACTGGCGCATCGTGCCGGACGCGGCGATCGGCGCGGCGTATTCAGCCATGCGCCGCGACATGTCGCGGAACAGTGAAGGCGCCACCACGCCACCCCGTATCACCACGCCCGGCAGGGACAGCGCCGTGACGAACAAGGTGCGCGTGCCACCGCTCACCGGCCCGCGCATTCGCATCATCGGCACGAACGACTTCCATGGGGCGCTCGTGGCGCGCGCATACAACGGTCCGGCGATTCGTGGCGGCGCCGCCAACGTGGCGACCATGATCCAGAAGGCTCGCGCCGAGTGCGCGCCCCCGGAATGCGAGTCGGTGCTCGTGGACGGCGGTGACCTGTTCCAGGGGACGCCCGCGTCGAACCTTGCGGAAGGGCGCCCGGTGGTGGACTACTATAATGCCGTGGGCTACGTCGCCACAGCGGTGGGCAACCACGAGTGGGACTGGGGGCGCGAGGTGCTCCGCGCCCGCATGAAGCAGGCGAAGTTCGCCTTCCTCGCGGCGAACGTGCGCGACAGCCTGGGCAGGGACATTCCGTGGGTTCGCAACGACACGCTCGTGACGCGTGGACGCTACAAGATCGGCATCATTGGCGTGGCGACCGTCGAGACGCCGACCACCACGCGGTCCGCGAACGTGGCGGGGCTTCGCTTCGTGGACCCGGCGCCAATCGTGGACACGCTCGCCCGTCGCCTGCGGGCGCGTGGCGCCGACATCGTGATCGTGATCGCCCACGCGGGCGCGTTCTGCGATCCGGGCAAGCCGTGCGACGGCGAGATCATCAAGCTGGCGAACTCCGTCACGGAGCACATCGACGCGATCGTCAGCGGCCACACGCACACGCTCATCAACACGGTGATCAACGGCATCCCCATCGTGCAGGCGCGGCATCGCGGGCAGGCCGTGGAGACGCTCGACGTCCCGGCCGGCGCGACGTCGGGGCGAACGGCGGTCGCCAACGTAACCGACATCTTCGCCGACTCGCTGGTCCCGGATCCAGCGGTGCAGAAGATCGTCGATGCCGCGCAGGCGAAAGTTGCAGCGAAGGTGTCGCGGGTCGTGACGGTGGTGGCGGAGCCCATGCCGAAGCTCGTCGAGCAGTTTGCGCTGGCGAACCTCGTGGCGGACGGGCAGCGCGACGCCGGCCAGGGCGACATATCGCTCATGAACAACGGCGGGGTGCGGGTGGCACTGGGCGCCGGCCCGCAGGACTACGGAGCGTTCTTCGAGATCGAGCCGTTCGCCAACATCCTCTACCGGCTCACCTTCAAGGGACGCGACGTGCGCGCGCTGGTCGAGCGGATCGTGGCCGATCGCCGGCTCAAGTTCCACGTGAGCGGCATCACGGTGCACTACGACACCACGCGCGCCGTGGGGAGCCGCGTCAACAGCATCACGCTCGCCGGCGGGCAGCCGCTCGTCGACGATTCCACCTACGCGCTGATCACGAGTGACTTCATCGTCACCGGCGGCGACGCGCTGGGCCCGCAGCTCAAGCCGGCGCTCTCGGTGAAGAACCTGAACATCGTCGACCTCGACGCGCTCATCGCCTGGGTAGAGAAGCAGCCGCGCCCCCTGCAGGCTCCGAAGGAACCGCGCTTCATCGTGGACCCGCCGCGATGAGCGACACCGTACGCGTGTACGTGAACGGCAAGGGGCTCGACGTCGTCGCTGGTGCCACAGTACTCGACGCCGTCCGCGCCTTCGATGGCGCGCTGGCCGCCGGCGTCGAGTCGGGTGCACGCCTCATCACGGACAGCCGGGGACTGCCGATCGGCGCCGATGCGCCGGTCGCCGGCGGCTCGATCTTCCGCATCATCACCAACCGCGCCGGCCAGTCCGTCGCGGACCTGCCCGAGGCCTGATGCCTGTCGCAACACCGGACATCCTCCGCCGCCTGCCCAAGGCGGAGCTGCACTGCCACCTGGACGGCTCGCTGCGCCCCTCCACGCTCCTCGAGCTCGGCCGCGAGTACAAGCGCCACATGCCCGCCGACGACGTGGACGCGTTGCGCGACTACATGCGCGTGGATGACGCGAACAACCTCGAGGAATACCTCCAGCGCTTCGACGTCACGCTCTCGGTGATGCAGACCGCCGAGTCGCTCGAGCGCATCGCGTTCGAGCTCGCCGAGGATGCGGCCGCGGAAGGAGTGCGCTATATCGAGGTCCGCTATGCGCCCGTGCTCAACGTGCGCGAGGGACTTTCCCTCGGCGAGGCCGTGGAGGCCCCGCTGCGCGGACTGGCGCGCGCGGAGAAGGAGCACGGCGTGGTGGGGCGCGTGATCGTCACCGCGCTCCGGAGCATGGCGCCGGAGGTCTCACTCGAGCTGGCGAAGCTCGCAGTGTCGTATCGCCACACGGGCGTGGTGGGCTTCGACCTGGCAGGTGGGGAAGCGGGGAACCCCGCGTCGCGGCACGCCGAGGCGTTCGCGTACGCGCGCAATCACGAGCTGGCGTGCACCTGCCACGCCGGTGAGGGCGACGACGCGAGCTCGGTCCGCCAGGCCGTGCACCTCTGCGGCGCGCACCGCATCGGCCACGCGACGCGGCTGATCGAGGACGACTCGCTCACCGATTACGTGAACGATCGGCGCATCGCCCTCGAGATCTGCCTCACGAGCAACGTGCAGACGCACGCGGCGAGCAGCTACGAGGAGCATCCCTTCCGCCGCTACTTCGACCGCGGCATGAACGTGGTGCTCAACACCGACAACCGGCTGATGAGCGGCGTGACCCTCACCGACGAGTACGTGCGCGCCGCACAGCACCTCTCGTTCACCTTCGAGGAGCTCACCGAGGTCGCGATGAACGGCTTCAACAGCGGCTTCCTGCCAGTGGCCGAGAAGGAGAAGCTCGTCGCCTGCGCCATGGAAGACATCGAGAAGCTGAGGAACGGGCGATGATCGGCCACTCGTATGGTGCGGCGGCCGCCAGGGCGTCGGCGGAGGCGATCCGCAAGATCGCCGGTGACCGAACCGTTCCCGTGGCGGGAATCATCCTCGGCTCCGGGCTGGGTGGACTGGCGAAGGCGATCGAGGGTGCGGTGCGCATCCCGTATCGAGACGTGCCCGGCTTCCCATCGGCCACCGTGGTGGGACACGCTGGCGAACTGATCGTCGGCACGCTCGAGGGGCGCGCGGTCGCTGCGCTCGCGGGTCGGTTTCACATGTACGAGGGACATGACCCCGCGCTCGCGGGATTTCCGGCGCGCGTGCTGCACGCGCTCGGAGCGCCCGTGCTGGTGGTCTCGAACGCCGCGGGCGGGATTCGCAGCAGCTTCAGGCCCGGCACGTTGATGCTGATCGAGGACCACCTCAACCTCATGTTCCGCAATCCGCTCACGGGTGCGCAGGAGGAGGGTGACACCAGGTTCCCCGACATGTCGGACCCCTATGATCGCGAGCTGAGGCAGCTCGCGAAGCGCGCCGCCGCGACGGTCGGGGTCGAGCTCGAGGAGGGCGTATATGCGGGGCTGCTCGGCCCGACCTACGAGACGCGCGCCGAGGTGAAGATGCTGGCGACGCTGGGCGCCGACGCGACGGGGATGTCCACGGTGCCGGAGGTGATCGTGGCGCGCGCGATGGGAATGCGCGTGGTGGGGATCACGTGCGTCACGAACCTGGCGTGCGGGCTCTCGGACCAGCCGATCACGCATGCGGAGGTCATCGAGACCACCGATCGCGTGACGGGAGACTTCCAGCGCCTGGTGAGGGAGATCGTGAGGACGCTACCGTAGGCCTGTCGCGCTCCACACGTAGGGGTCTCGTGGCGTAGCCGCGTCCTTGGTTCCAACGGAAAGGGCCGCGGACGAACTGATACGGACTCCGCGGATACAGCAACTTCAAAGCCTTTGAAACAGCACACCCATCGAGCTTTGAGCTCGATGGGTGTGCTGTTTACCAAAATCAGTTGTCGTTGCGGTGTCCGCGGAATTCCGTATCATTTGTTCCGCGGTAGTCTCCGAGGAACCAACTCAGCCGTTACGCCGAGAGACCCCTACGTGTGGAGCGCGACGAACTACGGCGCGGCGCGCGGCGTCGGGCTCGGCGGGAGCGAGGCCACTCGCGCCTTGAAGGTGCGGAAGGCCTGCGTGTCGCGCGTGAGCGAGTTGATGAGCTTCGGGTCGTACGTCGCGATCTGCGCTTCCGTCGCCGTCACGCGATCCTCCTCGAGCGGGTGCGTGGCGAACCACGCCTCCACCGCCGCGGGCTTGGTCGCGCGCTCGTCGAGCAGGATGCGGAACATCTCGGGGATGCCCTTGGGGCTGATGCCGGCGCGAATGGTGTTCTTCACGCCCTCTTCATCGGCCTGCGCCTCGTCACCGCGGCTGAACTTCGCGAACAGCGCCGTGCCGCCGACGTTGATGGCCGTCTGCCCCAGCTGGCTGTTGCAGACGCTGGTGAGCACGCACGCGAGCCCGACGCCGACCTGCGCGCCCTGCATCTGCTCCATCTGCTTCACCGAGTGGCGGCGCACCACGTGGCCAATCTCGTGGCCGAGCACGCCGGCGAGCTGCGACATGTTCTGCGCGCGCTCGATGAGCCCGCGGTTCACGTAGACGTATCCGCCCGGCACCGCAAACGCGTTCACTTCCTTGGCATCCACCACGTAGAAGTGCCAGTCGAGGTCACCGCGAGCCGTCAGCTTGGCGATCGAGTCGCCGATGACATTGATGTAGCGGTTGATCTCGGGGTCCTGCACGAGGGGAAGCTGCTGCGCGATCTGCGCCGAGTAGTCGGCGCCCATCTGCACTTCCTGCTGCTGGGAGATGCCGCATGCACTGATTGCAACGGCGATCGCCGCTCCGGCCAGAAATCGTTTCATTGGTTCACTCGTCTTCAGGGTGGCAACGAGCGTGAAAGCAAGTACCATTCCCGCCACTACACCACGGGCAACCCGGGTAAGACTTTGAAGCTCCTGACCTTAGCTCGCGACCTCCGGCGCCGGAAAGCGCGGGAGCGCGGCTCGCAGTTCGTGGCGGAGGGAATCCGAGCGGTGGAGGAGCTGCTGCGGTCGCCGCTGGCAGTGGAGGGGGCGCTCGTCTCGCCCACGCTGGCGACTTCTCCGCGGGGTGCCGCACTTCGCGCGGCGCTTCACGCCGCCGGCGTGGTGGTCACCGAGGTGACCGACGCCGAATTCGGGTCGGCCGCGGAGACGGAATCGCCGCAGGGAGTGCTCGCGGTGGCGGAGATCCCGCAACGGTCGTTACCGGCGCTCGCGAAAACGTCCGTTTCCCGGATCGTGATCCTGGACGGCGTCCAGGATCCGGGCAACGTGGGCACCATCCTGCGCACGGCAGCGGCCCTCGGCGCCACTGCCACACTGGCACTCCCCGGCACCGTAGACCTCTGGAATGCCAAGGTCGTGAGGAGCGCCATGGGAGCCCTCTTCCAGCACCCCGCATTCGCGGCCAGCTGGGCCGAAATCGATGCGTTCCGTTCGGGCGCCGGACTCGTCCTATGGGGGACGGACGCCGGCGGCCAGCCGCTCGGCAACGCCGCCCCTGATCACCTCGCACTCGTGGTGGGGAATGAGGGAGCCGGCATCTCGGACCAGGCGCGCGCGCGTTGCCAGTCGCTCGTCTCGCTGCCGATCAGCTCCACCGTCGAATCGCTCAACGTCGCCGTGGCGACCGGGATCTTCCTCTACCAGCTGCGCCCCTCACAGTGAACGACTTCTTCATCCCGCTCGTCGCCTTCGCCTTCGGGGCGTGCGCGGGCTCGTTCCTCAACGTCTGCGTCTATCGCTGGCCCCACGACAAGTCGGTCGTGCGACCGCGCTCGCGCTGCCCGCGATGCAAGAACCCGCTGGCGTGGTTCGAGAACATCCCGATCGTGAGCTGGCTGGTGCTGCGCGGCAAGTGCCGCTGCTGCGATGAGCCGATCTCCTTCCAGTACCCGCTGGTGGAGCTCGTGGTCGCGCTGGCGTGGTTCGCGTTCTTCCGCGCGTGGGCCGATCCCTTCGTCGCCTTCCGCGTGTCGGTGATGGCGACGATCCTGTTCGGCGTGGCGATCACGGACGCGCGGCACTACGTGATTCCCGATGGCTTCACGGTGTTCGGGATGATCTTCGCGATGGTCACGAGCGTCGTCGCGCTGATGCAAGACGTACCCACCCCGTTCGCCACGCCCTACGGGGCGCTGATCGGCGCGTGCACGGGCGCGGGCTTCATCGCGATCGCCGGGTGGCTGGGCGAGGTGGTGACCAAGCGCGAGGCGATGGGGATGGGCGACGTGACCCTCATGGCGTTCGCGGGCGCAGCCCTCGGCCCGGAGCGCGCGATCATCACGGTGTTCGTGGCCGCCTTCATCGGGATCATCGTGTTCCTTGGCGTGGTGTACCCGGTCGCACGCGTGCGCGCGTCGCGGGGCAGCGAGCAGACGGAGCTGGCGCTCGGGAATCCGGATCCGGTCGAGATGCCGCTCGTCCCGTTCGGGGTGTTCCTGGCGCCGGCGGCAATGGTGACGCTGTTGTGGGGGGAGTCGATGGTCCAGTGGCTGGTGAATCGATAGGGGTTTGCGGTTCGAGGTTTGCGGAACTGCAAACCAGCAACTGACGTCCGCCGTGCCTCAGCCCGCACACCGCAAACCGCAAACCGCCGTTAGACTACACGCATGACTCCTGCACAGCGCAAGATCGCCTTCCTCCTCGCGGCTCTCTCCCTCACCGCCGCCTGCGACAAGCGCTTCAGCGGCGCGGCGCAGGGGCCGTATGCCAGCCAGGTGGAGGAGGCGATTCCGTCCATCGAGAAGGTGATGGGCGTGAAGTTCAAGACGCAGCCCAAGCTCGAGGCGCGGTCGGCCGCCGAGGTGCGCGCCTACCTCGTGAAGCAGTTCGAGGAGAGCTCGGCGCAGAAGGAGCTCGCGGGAACGGAGGTCACGTTCAAGCTGCTCGGGCTGATCCCCGACACCATGCACCTCAAGCCGTTCATCCTCGACCTGCTGCAGGAGCAGGTGGCCGGGTACTACGACCCGCAGACCAAGGTGCTGTACGTGGTGGAGGGGCGCGGCGCGGATGACATGATGATCAACACGACCATCACGCACGAGCTGGTGCACGCGCTGCAGGACCAGTACATGAACCTCGACTCGCTGCAGAAGGCGGGCGATGGCTACAGCGACCGGCAGAGTGCGGCGCAGGCGGTGATCGAGGGGCAGGCGACCTTCGAGCAGATGAACATCGTGACGCAGGGCAACATCGCCGCGAAGATTCCCGGCGGCTGGGATCGCGTGCGCGAGCTGATCCGCGAGAACTCGACGGCCATGCCGCGCTTCTCGAACGCGCCGATGGCCATCCAGGAGTCGCTGCTCTTTCCCTACCTGAGCGGCGCGGAGTTCATGAAGCGCTGGCACGACCTGCGGCCCGGCAAGCTGCCCTTCGGCGAGATGCCGACGTCCACCGAGCAGGTGCTGCACGAAAAGGCGTTCTTCGGCGCGACGAAGGACCTGCCGCTGCACATCGAGCTGCCGGCCGCGCAGGGCAAGGTTCTCTACGAGAACGAGATGGGCGAGTTCGGCACGCGGCTGTTCCTCTACCAGCACCTCAAGGACGTCAACAGTTCGTCGCTGGCGGCCATGGGCTGGGGCGGCGACCGCATTCGCGTGCTCGCGGGCGCCGGTGGCAACAGCCTGGCGTGGGTGTCGGGCTGGGACACCGCGGTGGACGCGGCCGAATTCGTGGACGCGCTCGGACGCGTGACATCGAAGCGCTACGGTGTCACCATGGCCGACGAGGCGAATGGCGCGCGCACCTACCGCAGCAGCACGCGCACGGTCTCCATTACGCAGAAGGAGATCAATGGCAGGAACGTGGTGCTGTATGTGGATGTACCCGCGGGCGCTTCGACCGCGATACTCGATATTTCCTCAGTCAAGATTTCGCAGTAACTGCAACAGCTGGACACGAACGAGCACGAACGCCGCTAACGCGGGCATTCGTGCTCGTTCGTGTCGAGTCGTTGTCGTTACAACAGCCTGAGCTCCTCCTCGAGCTCGATCAGCGACGCATCATCGGCCGAGGGAATGTTCACGCGCCGTGACACCGCATGCGCCGCGAATCCGTTCGGGTCGCTCGGCGCCACGATGTCGCCGAGCTGCGCGGGATCCCTGAGGTCGGGGTCGAGCCATCGATCCTGGTCCTCGGGGCGCACGATCACCGGCATGCGCTCGTGCACCGGCTGCATCAGCGCGTTGGGCGCGGTGGTGAGCACCACGCAGGTATCGAGCGGCTCGCCGCCGGGCGTGAGCCAGCGCTCATACAGCCCGCCGAGCGTGAAGGGCGCACCATCCTCGCGGTGGAAATAGAACGGCGTCTTGGGACCGCTCGCATTCTTGCGCCATTCGTAGAAACCGTCCACAACGAACAGGCAGCGTCGTCGCTTCATCGCGTCGCGGAACGCGGGCTTGTCGGCCGCGCCCTCACACCGCGCATTCACCAAGCGGTTGCCGATGGACGGCTCCTTCGCCCAGAAGGGAACCAGCCCCCACTTGAGCCACGCGGCCTCGCGCGCCGCCGTCGCATCGTCACGCACCTCGCGCACCACGAGCTGCACGTCGCCGGGCGGCACGTTGTAGCGCGGCTCGATCGGCATCGGGGCGGAGAAGATCGCCGCCAGCCGCCGCAGCTCCGCCTCGATCCGCTTCGGGTCGGTGCGCGTGACGCGTCCGCACATGCCGCGCTATGTCCTCAGAACCCGAACTTCGCGCTGATCGCGAAACCGATGATCGCGATCAGCCCGCCGAGCACGTAGCCGGTGAAGATGATCAATCGCAGCTCGCGCTGGATCACGCCCTTGATCAGCTCCTCCAGCCGCTCCACCGAGAACGCCAGCACCTTGCGCTCGACCATCGCCTGCACGTCGAGGCGCGCGATCAGCAGCGGCAGCTCGCGATCGATCAGCGTCCACACCGCTGGCGCGAGGGTTGTGCCGAGTCGCGCGGCGGAATCCGGAGGGAACCAGCGACCCGGGCGGCCGATCGGCTTGTCGAGGATCGAGCGGGCTACAGCGCGTGCCGCGTCTTCCACCAGCGATTGCGCCTTGTCGCTGCGCGCGGCGCCTAGCACCCACCGCGCGATCGTACGGTCGTCGAGTGGCGACAGCAGCTCGCCCCACGTGCGGTCCTCGGCGCGCTCGAGCGCCGAGTCGAGCTTCTCCACGAGCAGCGTGCGCGTCTCGTCGGCGCGCAGGGCTCGGAGCAGGTAATCGGTGGCGACGTCCACGACCGCGCGCGCGCGCTCGGTCTCGCTGGCGCCAACGAGCTCGCTCACCGGCTTCCGCAGGTAGCCCATCACCGCTTCGTGGATCGAGTGCGTGATCTCCGTGCGCACGTCCGGATCCTCGAGCAGCGTCGCGAGCTGCTCCACGCCGTCCTGCTCGATGGAGTCGAGCGCGCGGTCGAGCGTCTCCTCGGTGACCACCAGGCGCGCGATCACGCGCTGGTGAAATCGCAGGTCGTCCACCAGCCGCCCGAAGAGCTCGTGCAGCGACTTGCGGATGCGCTCGCGGCTCGCAGGATGCTGGAGGAATCGCGCAAGCATCTCGACCAGGCGCGGGAGGTACGCGTCGATCGACTGCTCGAGCGCCTTCACCACCGGCACCGGCAGCTTCTCCGCAATGGGAGTCGCCGACGCGAGCGCGCTCGATGCATGCCGCTCGATGTACTCGCGCACCCCACGCTCGAGCTCCGGCGAATGCGCCAGCTCCCCGGCCCACTGGCTCGCGCGGGCCGTGAGCTTCGCGCGACGCTCCGGCGTGAGCACCTCGCCCACTGGGGTGTCGGCCATCGCGGCGCGCTGCTTCGCGATGAAGCCGAGCAGCCGCTCCTCGAAGGCGGGCGAGTCGAGGTACTCGCCGAGTCGCGTCGAGATCATGGGGATGGCGCCATCGAGCGCGCGCTCCACCTCCGGCAGCACCGCGGCGGGCAGCACCTCGCGCAGCGACCCACGCTCGGTCTCGAGCAGCGCGGTGATGCCGGTGGCAAGCGCGCCGTCGAGCATCTCGCGGAAGCCGGCGCGCTGCAGCTCCGACATGATGTCGGCCGGGGTGAGCAGGCGTTCGCCCACCGTCTTGCCGAGGCTCTTCGCGAGTCGCGCCTGGTTCTTCGGGATGGCTCCCTGGAAGCCGAGCACTTTCTTGCGCGGGTGGAAGAGCATCCACACGGCCACGGTGTCCGACATCCCGCCGGCCACCGTGCCGATCAGGACGCTGAGCAGGAAGCGGGTGACGCCGCTATCCACGTGGCTCGATCGCGGTCTCGACCTCGCGAGGATGGTCGGTGGCGTCGGTCGCCGCCGACGGCAGCTCGGCCCTGTCCGCCGGGAGCGCGGGCACGGCGGGCAGCAGCGCGTGCTGCAGCACCTCGTCCATCTTCTCGACGAAGGTGAAGGTCATCGCCTGCTTCACCTCGTCGGGAATGTCGCGCAGATCCTTCTCGTTCGCCTTGGGGAGGATCACCTCGCGCAGGCCGGAGCGGTATGCCGAGAGCACCTTCTCCTTCAGGCCACCGATCTCCAGCACCTTGCCGCGCAGCGTGACTTCCCCGGTCATCGCGAGGTCGCGACGCACGGGGCGCTGGCTCAGCACGCTCGCGATCGCGAGGGTGAGCGTGATGCCCGCGCTCGGCCCGTCCTTGGGAATGGCGCCGGCGGGAAGGTGGATGTGCAGGTCAGACTCCTTGAAGTCCTTGTCGGCGATGTGCAGCTGTGCAGCGCGTGAGCGGACGTACGAATACGCGGCCTCCACGGATTCACGCATCACGTCGCCCAGCTGGCCGGTGATGGTCATGCGGCCCGTGCCCGGCATGCGCAGCGCCTCGATCACCATGATGTCGCCGCCATTCGCCGTCCATGCGAGGCCCGTCACCACGCCGATCTCCGGCTCCGTTTCGGCCTCCTCGAACGCATAGCGGGGGACGCCGAGCACCTCCTCCACCTTGTCGAGGTCCACGACCCAGGCGCCCTCCTCGCCCTCCGCCTTGCGGCGCGCGCGCCGGCGCATGATCGCCGCGATGTTGCGCTCGAAGTTGCGGAGCCCCGCCTCGCGCGAGTAGCGATTCGAGATGAAGGAGAGCGACTCGTCGGTGAACTGCAGGTCCTTGTCGGTGATCCCGTGCTCCTCGAAAAGCCGCGGCAGCAGGTAGCGCCACGCGATCTCGACTTTTTCCTCCACCGTGTAGCCGGCGATCTTGATGATCTCCATGCGATCCCGCAGCGGGCTGGGGATGTCATAGAGGTTGTTCGCCGTGCAGATGAACAGCACCTGCGAGAGGTCGAAGGGCAGGTTGAGGTAGTGGTCGACGAACTCGTCGTTCTGGCTGGGATCGAGCACCTCGAGCATCGCCGCGGTCGGGTCGCCCGATGGGCCGCCCCCCGACATCTTGTCGATCTCGTCGATCATCAGCACCGGGTCCTTCACGTTCACGCGACGCATGGCCTGGATGAACAGGCCGGGCATCGAGCCGACGTAGGTGCGACGGTGGCCGCGAATCTCCGCCTCGTCGCGCACACCACCCACCGAGATGCGATAGAACTCGCGCCCGATCGCCTCGCCGATCGCCTCGCCCAGTGAGGTCTTGCCGGTGCCCGGCGGTCCCACGAAGCAGAGGATGGGCCCGTGCGGATCGCCGCCGCGCAGCTTCTTCACGGCGAGGTACTCGATGATGCGCTCCTTCGCCTCGCTGAGACCGTAGTGCCGGCCATCCAGCGCCTCGTTGACCTTCACCAGGTCGATCTCGCCATCGCCGGTGCGCGTGTGCCAGGGCAGCGAGAGCACCCAGTCGAGGTAGGTACGCACCACCTGGTACTCGCTGCTCGCGGGCGACAGCATGCGCATGCGGTCGATCTCGCGACGCGCTTCCTGCGCGACCTTGTCGGGCAGCTTCGCCTCCTCGACTTTCTTGAGGAGGTCGACCGCTTCCTTCTCGCCCGGGTCTGCCTCACCCAGCTCGCTCTGGATCGCGCGCAGCTGCTGCCGCAGGTAGAACTCGCGCTGGTGCTGCTCGATCTTGATCTCGGTCTGCTTCTTCACGTCCTCCATCACGCGAGCGCGGGCGACTTCGCGCTCCAGTCGCGTGAGGATGAAGCGCAGCCGCTGGCCGACATCGAGGCGCTGCAGCACCTCGTCCTTGTCGGAGATGCGGAAGTTCATGTTCGTCGCCGCGAGGTCCGCGAAGCGTCCCGGGTCGGAGACGTTCATCTTGAGGATGGCCGGCACTTCCTCGGGGATGCGGTCCACCAGCTCGGCCAGCGTCTCGGCGGCGGCGACCACGCGCGCGACCAGGTCGTCGACGTCGGCAGCGTCGGCGGGCACTTCGCGAGCGGGGAGGATGCGCGCGATCGGATAGGGATCGCTCGCCTCCATCCCCTCGATCACGATGCGACGCAGGCCCTGCAGCGTGATCTGCACCGTCTCGCCGGGCAGGTTGATGCGCTCGTGCACGCGCGCGGCAACTCCGACGCGGCCGGCGAATCGCGCGTTGTCGATCGGCTCGTCGTGATCACCGCTGGCGACGACCAGCGCGACGATGAGCCCCGGCTCCTCGTGCTCGCGCAGCAGCGAAAGGTTCTCGGGCGCGCCCATCTGCACGGCGATGGTGCCGAGTGGGTAGACGATGGTGGAGCGGAGCGCCATCAAGGGCAGCGTGGGCGGAAGCTCCGCCTTGAGGATCTCCTCCTTCCGTTGCGCTTTCGCCATGGACCTAAACTAAAGGGGCACGGGGGGTGAGGGGCACGGGGGCTGGGGAAGTCCCCATCCCCCAGCCCCCCAGCTCCTGAGCTCCCTTCACGGTTGCCGTAACTCGCTACCGAGCCTAAGTTTAAAGGCTATGTTCGACGAGCTCTCAGAGAAACTCGAAGCCGCCTTCGCCCGCCTCCGCGGGCGCGGCGTGCTCACCGACGCCGACATCAAGGAAGGGCTGCGCGAGGTGCGTCGCGTCCTCCTCGAGGCCGACGTCAATTTTGCGCTCACCCGCGAGTTCCTGGAGCGGGTGGAGAGGAAGGCGGTCGGCGTGTCGCAGCTGCGCACCGTCTCGCCGGCCCAGCAACTCGTCAAGATCGTCCATGACGAGCTGACGGCCATGCTCGGCGAGCGCCGCGAGGGGCTCAAGCTGAGCACCGTGCCGCCGACGATCGTGATGATGGTCGGCCTGCAGGGCTCGGGAAAGACGACGACCGCCGCCAAGCTCGCGCGCAAGCTGAAGGGTGAGGGACGCGCGGTGCGCCTCGTGGCCGCCGACGTCTACCGGCCCGCCGCCATCGACCAGCTCGAGACGCTCGGTGCGCAGCTCGAGATCCCGGTGTACGCCGAGCGCGGGCATCAGGACGTGCTGAAGATCGCGCGTCACGGCATCGACGAGGCGCGCAAGGCGCGCGACCGCGTGGTGATCGTGGACACCGCGGGCCGCCTGCAGATCGACGCCGAGATGATGGACGAGCTGGTGCGCCTCAAGGAGGCCATTCGTCCCGACGAGATTTTGCTCGTGGCCGATGGCATGACTGGCCAGGACGCGGTGAAGATCGCGCAGGGGTTCAACGATGCGCTGAACGTGACCGGCGTGGTGCTCACCAAGATGGACGGCGACGCACGCGGTGGCGCGGCGCTCTCGATCTATGGCGTGCTGAAGAAGCCGATCAAGTTCATCGGCGTCGGCGAGAAGGTGGATGCGCTCGAGGAGTTCCATCCCGAGCGCATGGCCGGACGCATCCTCCAGCAGGGTGACGTCCTCACGCTGGTCGAGAAGGCACAGGGCGCGTTCGACGCCGAGGAGACCAAGCGGCTCGAGAAGAAGGTCCGCAAGGAAGGGATGGACCTGAACGACTTCCTGGTGGCCATGAAGCAGATCGAGAAGCTCGGGCCGCTGGAGGGCGTGATGAAGATGCTGCCCGGCGTGAACGCGAAGATGATGAAGCAGGTGAAGCAGGCGGACCCTAAGCGCATGAAGCACCTGGAGGCCATCGTGCTGTCGATGACCAACAAGGAGCGGAAGGATCCGAGCCTGATGAACGGCTCGCGGCGGGCGCGGGTCGCGAAGGGCGCGGGGCGGCCCACGAGCGAGGTCAACCGCCTGCTCGAGCAGTTCCGCGAGATGCAGAAGATGATGAAGAAGGTGTCGGGCGCCCAGCAGGCGGGGGGGAAGTTCAAGCCCGGGATGTTCCGCTAGGCCTTTTTAGTTAGATTCAGAGGCTCGACCGGGTGCGCCCAGGATATCCCTGGGTTGCGAGGAGCCCGGAGCAGCAAGAAACCACTCCATCTGGAGCGTACGATCATGGCAGTTCGCATTCGCCTTCGCCGCCAGGGCCGCAAGAAGAGCCCCGTGTACCGCATCGTGGTCGCCGACTCGCGCAGCCCGCGCGACGGCCGCTTCATCGAGATCGTGGGCCAGTATGCGCCGCGCCAGGCGGAGAACCAGTGCAACGTTGACGCCGAGCGCATCAACTACTGGATGGACAACGGGGCGCTTCCGAGCGACACCGTGCGTTCGCTGCTCCGCAAGGCCGGCATCCTCAAGAAGCGTCACGAGACGCGCCTGGCCGAGAAGCTCACGAACAGCGCCGTCGCGCTCCCCGAGCGCAGCGAAGAAGCGGCAAGCGACGCGTAAGCCAGCGCCACCGGCCGGGACGTGAGCGAAGTCTCCTACGTCCTGGTCGGACGCGTTCGGAAGGCCCACGGCATCCGCGGGGAAGTCGTGGTCGAGACGTTGACCGATGCGCCGGACGCGATCTTCGCGTCCGGCGCTCGCGTTTTTGTCGGTGACTCTGCCGGCGCGCTCGACCCCAAGCGCGGCGAGCTGACGGTCGTGAAGTCGAGCGACTTCAAGGAAGGTCTTCTCGTCAAGTTCGACAGCATCGCCGACCGCAACGAGGCGGACCTCTGGCGGGGACGCTACCTGCTGGTTCCCGAGAGCGAGATCGCGCCGCCCAGCGAGGACCAGGTCTTCATTCACGCGCTCTACGGCATGGCCGTGCGCGACATGGGCGGCGAGTCCATCGGCGTGGTGAAGGAGGTCTACGACCTTCCCCAGGGCCTGCTGCTCGAGATCGAGCGGGCAGGGAAGCCCGACGTCCTCGTGCCCTTCCACGAGAGCTCGGTGCACGAGGTGGATTCGGAGTCGCGCGTGATCGTGCTCGATCCGCCCGCGGGATTGCTCGAGTGAAGATCAACATCGTCACGATCTTCCCCGAGTTCTTTCACGCGACGCTCGCGATCAGCATCCCGAGCCGCGCGCGCGATGCGGGCGCGGTGGAGTATCACGTGGTGGACCTGCGCGACTTCACGCACGACAAGCACAAGAGCGTGGACGACGCACCCTACGGTGGCGGGCCGGGGATGGTCATGAAGCCGGGTCCCTTCTTCGAGGCCGTCGAGTCGCTCGGTGCCACGAGCCCCATCGTGCTGATGAGCGCGCGCGGAAAGCGCTTCACGCAGGCCGACGCGGTGCGCTTCAGCCAGGGCAGCGAGCTCACGCTCCTCTGCGGTCACTACAAGGACGTGGACCAGCGCGTGGCCGACCATTTGGCCACAGAGGAATTGTCACTGGGGGACTTCGTGCTCACCGGAGGCGAGCCGGCCGCGCTCGCCGTGGTGGACGCCACCGTGCGCCTGCTCGAGGGCGCGATGAGCGACCTGGACTCGGCGTACGGCGACTCGCACTGGGCCGAGCAGGGTGGGCTGAGCGCGCCGAGTTATACCCGGCCACCCGAGTATCGGGGGCACGTGGTGCCGGAGATCCTGCTGTCTGGCGATCATGCCAAGATCGCGGCGTGGCGAAAGGCCGAAGGAGAGAGACTGTCGCGCTCCGGCCAGTCTCCTCGGAATGACGCGGACTGAAGGGCGGACTACCGCGGATACGGCCAACTGATTGATGAATGCTTGTGCGGGCACCCGGACCCGACCGGTGTGCCGTTCCCAAAGCAGTTGTAGTTGCCGTCTCCGCGGTCGTCCGCCCTTCAGTCCGCGTGAGTCCGAGGAAACCGGCCCCGGCGCTCCAGAACCAGCGCAAACCCCCGCGTTAGCAACGACTTGCAGATCGGCCATCCATTGGCTAGTTTTCAAAGCTCACCAAGAAATCCTTCCAGGCGGTCATATGCATCCCTTCATCGAAACGCAGAAAGAGTGGCTCCGGTCTGACATCCCTGCCTTCCGCGCGGGCGACACGGTTCGTGTCAACTATCGCGTGAAGGAAGGCGAGAAGGAGCGCGTCCAGGCGTTCGAGGGTGTCTGCATCGCCCGTCGCGGTTCCGGCGTCAGCGCCTCGTTCACCATCCGCAAGATCTCCAACGGCATCGGCGTCGAGCGCATCTTCCCGCTCTCGAGCCCGATGATCGCCGAGCTGCTGGTGGTCCGTCGCGGTCGCGTCCGTCGCGCCAAGCTGTTCTACCTCCGCGGCCTCACCGGTAAGGCGACCCGCATCAAGGAGCTGAAGGTCAAGGCTCCGCAGGCCGCCGCCGCGCAGTAACCCCACCGTGCCGCCCGCCGACCGCTCGACCGGTCTCTCGCGGCACGGATGGAGCGCCATCGAGCGCAACCTGCGCCTGTCGGTCGGTCCCATGATCGCCGGCGTGGACGAAGTCGGACGGGGCCCCCTTGCGGGCCCCGTCGTCGCATGCGCCGTGATCATGCCCCCCGACGCGCGCAAGATCACCGGCGTCGACGACTCCAAGAAGGTCGCCGCCGAGGAGCGAACCCGCCTCGCGCGGCTCATCCGGAAGGGCGCGATCGCCGTGGGCATCGGCGCCGCCTCGGTGCGCGAGATCGACCGCCTCAACATCTACCACGCCTCGGTGCTCGCCATGCGGCGCGCCATCAGCCGGCTCTCGGTGTCGCCCGACCACGTGATCGTGGACGGCAAGGCCATTCGCACCCTCGGCGTGCTCCATTCGGCGGTGGTGGGCGGCGACAGCCGCTGCTACTCCATCGCCTGCGCCTCGATCATCGCCAAGGTCACGCGCGACCGCGTGATGCATGCGCTGGCCCAGCGGCACCCGCACTACCGCTGGGAGAACAACGTGGGCTACGCCACCAAGGCCCACATCACGGGGCTCGCAGGCCATGGGGCCACGGCGCACCACCGCCAGTCATTCCTCCCCGTCAGGCAGCTGTCGCTCGACCTCTCCGAGGCGCTGTACTTGCTTCCTCCGGCGGGTCATGACGACGAATGGGACGAGCTCGACCACGAAGCGCCGCTGGCCTGACCGCCTCTGGATCGTGCGGCACGGGGAGAGCTCCGGCAACGTGGCGCGCGACGCGGCCGACGCCGGTGGCCTGGCCTTCATCGACATCGCCGAGCGCGACATGGACGTGCCGCTCAGCGCGCGGGGACAGCAGCAGTCACGCGCGCTCGCTCGATGGTTCGCCGCGCTCCCCGCCGATGAGCAGCCGACCGCGGTGCTCAGCTCCACCTACCTGCGCGCGCGACAGACCGCGGAACAGGTGATTCAGCGAGGCGGCACGCATCGCGACGCGGCCCTGGTGCTGGACGAGCGGCTGCGCGAGAAGGAGTTCGGGATCCTCGATCGCCTCACGCGCCTCGGCATCGAGCAGCGCTTTCCCGACCAGGCCGAGGCGCGCACGCGCGTCGGCAAGTTCTATCATCGGCCGCCGGGCGGCGAGAGCTGGTGCGACGTGATCCTCCGCCTGCGGAGCGTGCTCGATACGGTGAGCCTGCACTACAGCCAGCCGGGGTCTCGCGTGCTCATCGTGGCGCACCAGGTGATCGTGCTGTGCTTCCGATACCTGGTGGAGGAGATGACGGAGGAGCAGGTGCTGGCGATCGATCGCCAGTCGGACGTGGTCAACTGTGGCGTCACCGAGTATGCGCTCGACGCGAGCAGCGACGCGGCCACCGATCCGCAGCGCCTGTCGCTCGTGCGCTACAACTTTGCCGCACCGCTCGAACAGGCCGGCGCGCCGGTGACCGCGAGCCCCGATCGTCCCGCGGGAGCGCGCTGACGTGAATCGGCCGCGGCACCGCGAGATCACGGAGTCCTCGCTGCGGCGCACGCCGCTGCCTTCGCTGGATGCCGACGGCGACAAGGAGGAGCGCGGCCGCGTGCTCGTGATCGGCGGCAGCCGCCAGGTGGCGGGCGCGATGCTGCTCGCCGGCGTCGCCGCGCTGCGCGCCGGCGCGGGCAAGCTGCAGATGGCCACGGTCGCAAGCGCCGCGATTCCCCTGGGCATGAGCGTGCCCGAGGCGCTCGTGATCGCGCTGCCGGAGTCGCGCGCCGGGGAAATCGCGGGACGCCGCGCCGCGCCGCTGTTGCGCGCGCACGTGTCAACGGCCGACGCCATCCTGGCTGGGCCGGGACTCTCGGCGAGCGCGGGCACGAATGCGATGATCGGCGCGCTTGCGCGAATGGTCGCCGCGAACGCCACACTGGTGCTCGATGCGGGCGCGCTCATGGCGCTGCGCGACGACGGCGCGCTGCTCGCCTCGCTCGAGGGCCGCGCCGTGCTCACCCCGCACGCCGGCGAGATGGCGTCACTGCTCGGCATCACGAAGCGGGAGGTGGAGCGCGAGGCGCCCGCCGTCGCGCGCGAATCGGCCGCGCGCTTCGGCGCGGTGGTGGTGCTCAAGGGCAGTGAGAGCTGGATCGCCGAGCCGGGCGGGACGCTCGCCCGCTACGCGCAGGGCACCGTGGGACTGGCGACGTCCGGCTCGGGTGATACACTTGCGGGCATCGTTGCGGGGCTCGCTGCGCGCGGCGCCTCGCCGATGCTCGCCGCCTGCTGGGCAGTATGGGCGCACGGCTCGGCCGGCCGCGTGCTCGCGCGCCGCATGGGCGAGGTCGGGTTTCTCGCGCGTGAACTGCTCCAGGAAGTGCCCTCACTGCTCGCCAGGAGAACACGAAAATGACCACCGCCGCCCGCGCCGTGTTCGCTCCAGGACTGTTTGACGGGCAGGTGGCATTGATCACGGGGGGTGCGACTGGGATCGGCTTCGGCATCGCCGAGCTGCTGTCGCAGCTCGGCGCGCACGTGGTGCTCGCGAGCCGGAAGCCCGAGCACCTCGAGCCGGCTGTTGCGGACCTGCTCGCGCGCGGGCGCTCCGCGAGTTCGGTGCAGGTGGACGTGCGCGACCCGGAGCGCGTGAAGGCCATGGTGGCGCAGGTGGTGGATGAGCACTCGCGCATCGACATCCTCATGAACAACGCGGCCGGCAACTTCTACGCGCCGAGTGCATCGCTGTCGCCCAACGCGTGGAAGTCGGTGATCGAGATCGACCTCTACGGCACCTTCTTCTGCTCGCAGGCGGTGCTGCCGGTGATGAAGGCGCAGGGTGGCGGGCGGATCATCAGCACCTCGATGACGCTGCACTATCGCGGCTGGCCGATGATGGCACACGCGACCGCCGCGAAGGCGGGCGTCGACGCGCTGACGAAGACGCTCGCGCTCGAGTGGGCGGAGCACGGCGTGCGCATCAACGCCATCGCGCCGGGGCCCATTCCCACCGAGGGCGTGCGGAAGGCGTTCACGCCGCCCCCGGGTTCTGCCGCCACCGACGTCTTCGACGTGGAGCAGGCGATGGACGACCACGCAAGGAAGACCATCCCGCTCGGCCGAATGGGCACGCCTGCCGACATCGCCCAGATGGTCGCCTTCCTGGCCTCACCCGCCGGCGACTGGATCACCGGTGGGATCTTCGTGGTGGATGGCGGCGAGTGGCTCAAGTAACGCGGGGCGCCTCCGGGTCGTCCTTGGGGTAGCCGCGGCGGCGCCGCGGATCCCCCCCCCGACGGTGCAGTCCCGATGCGTGGTGTCGTATTGCCTTGCACGCTCACATTCCTGCTCGCCGCCGCGCTGGCTCCCGCGCTGGCTCCCGCGAGCGCGCAGCAAGCTGACCCGGCCATTCGCCTCCAGGGCGTCGCGCCCCAGACTCGCGACTCGCTGAACACGCTGCTCGCGACCGCCCGGCGGCTCGACGATGCCGGTCGCAAGAAGGAAGCAGCCACGGCGTACGAGAAGCTCGTGGAGCTCGCTCCCCACGACCCCGCGGTCCAGGAGCTCTACGGCTGGATGGCGCTGGAGCTCGACCGCCATGACCGCGCGCTCGTCGCGTTCCGCAAGGCGTCCGAGATCGCGCCGGAGCGCGGCGGCGCATGGCAGGGTGCGGCACTCGCGCTCTCGGCGCTCGCCCGTCACGAGGAGTCCATTCGCGCATGGCTCTCCGCCGCGCGCGTGGCGCCGACCGACGTTTCGATCTGGAGCCAGCTTGCCACCGAGGCGATCGCCGCAGGCCACGCGCGCGATGCCGTGGCGTTCTGGGAGCGCGCGATCGCCATCGAGCCCGGCTACTTCGACGCACGCGTCGCGGAGCGCAAGCGCTGGGAGAAGTCCGTGCGCGACGTGGGCATGCAGGCGCCCGCGCCGCTGCCGGAGCCGATGCCGCGGGTAGTGACCGTGCGCGCCGCATCCGGCGAGGGCGAGCCCGAGGCGACCGGCTCCGGGTTCTTCGTGGACAGCACGGGCGGGTTGCTCACGAACGCGCACGTGGTGCGCGCCTGTAGTTCGGTGCGGGTGCGGGGGGAGGGCGGGCTGTCGGGGGTCGCATCGGTGGTGGCGGTGGACACGGCCAGCGACCTCGCGCTGCTGCGCCTGGCGAACAGCGTGAGCCCGGCGGTCACCTTCCGCGAGGGCATCGCGCTGCGCCCCGGAGACGACGTGCTCGTCGTCGGCTACCCGCTCTCCGGCATCCTCGCGCACGGCGCGCACGTGTCCGCGGGCACGGTGAACGCACTCGCGGGGATGTACGACGACGCCAACCTGCTGCAGATGAGCGCGCCCGTGCAGCCCGGCAATTCGGGGGGCCCCCTGCTCGACGATCACGGCCGCGTGGCGGGCGTCGTGGTGACCAAGCTCAATGCGCGCGTCGTGGCCGAAGCCACGGGTGACATTCCGCAGAACGTGAACTTCGCGATCAAGGAGGGAGTGGTACGGCGCTTCCTCGATGCGCAGGGAGTGCGCTACGCGCGCGCCGCGCAGGGCGCACTGCTCTCGAAGGCGGACGTCGGCGAGCGGGGACGCGCATCGTCCGCGCTGGTGGAGTGCTGGCGCTAGGACGCCGGCGCCAGGACCTCTCGCGCACGGCGCGGGTAAGAGGGTGGTCGCCACCTTGCATCTGTAGAGGCTGGATGCGCGCCTTTCGTGCTCACGTGATACGCTGGTTCGCGGGTGCCACGGCCATCGCCGGCGTGGCGCTGGGGGCGCGCTCGTTCGTGGCTCCCGCGGCGCACCGCCGCGCCGCATCCTCGCCGCGCGGCGCCCAGGCCAACGGTCGCCTGATCGACTCGCTGGCCTTCCGCTCGCGCCAGGCCGTGATCGGCGATCCGGAACGCGCCGTCGCCCTCGCCTATGCGGAGCGCGCGCGCCTCGGCCTCGGCAACGCCACGCGACTCGCCGACCTCGCCACGCGCGACCAGCGCATGGGATGGACACTGCGCATGCGACTGGCCGACGCGCTCCTGCTGCAGGCGGAAGCGGGGCGGAGCCCCGATGTCGCGTCGCTCGTTGCAGCGTCCGGGGACCAGGCCACGCTCGAAGCGGTGACGCGCGCCATGCAGCGCGATCCACGCGCCGGCACGACGCCAGTGCGCGCCGCGCTGCTGCTCGGCGCGAGCGCGCGAGCGATTCCGCGCGATGTCGCCCGGATGGGCATCTTCATCTCCTCGCTCGAAGGCGATCGCGTGGCGTCGCGGGCCGATGCGCTCGCCCTGCGCGAGGATGCGGGCCGGTCGCACTCCGATCCGCTTGCGCTGCTCGCGGCACGGCGCCTGGCCGGCACGCTCGCCAGCGAACAGCCGGCCGTCGAGGGGCGTGCATCCATGGCGTCGCTGGCGTCGCCCGGTTCCGCCGCGGCGCTGGTGGATTCGCTCGCAGTGGCAGTCGAAGGCGCCGCACCGCGTCGCGCGCCGCTCGCGCTCCGCCTGGGCGAGGCCGACGCCGCCGTGCTGCTCGAAAGTGCGTTGCGGCTGCCCCCGCAGGCCGCGGTGGTCATCACGCAACGCACCTGGGAGATGGCGGGAAGGGCGCGCTCGATCGACGAGATCGCCGCGCGCGCTCCCAACGAGGAAGCGGTGATTGCGCGATGGGCGCTGCATGGCTCGCTCGACGCGCAGGCCGCGCAGTTCTCGGTCGAGCTGGCCAGCGCGCTTCGCCCGTGGGCGCAGGAGCCGGCGATGTTGCCGGGCCAGGTGGGGCCGACCGCGGACTCGTTGCGCGTGGCCTGGGGGCTCGCGTCGGTGCGCTTCGACGCATCGATTCCCGAGCGGTGGCGCCCGTGGTATCGCGCGCAGCTGGATCGCGCGCTGCGCGACTTCGCGCGCGTGTTCCCCGATGCGCGCTTCGCGGGGCTCAACGTGAACTTCCGCGCGCACGCCATCTCGGACTCGGCGCTCGCGCTGCACGACCCACGCACGCGCACGCTCGAGCTGCCGATCGCCACGGCGTCGGGCGCGCTGGCGCACGAGCTCATGCATGACCTCGACTGGCAGCTGGCGCGCCGTCGCGATGGTGCGCTCGCGAGCGGGTACGCGAGCGACGCAGGCGTTGCGCTGGGGGGCAGGCTCTCCGCGGCGCTGCGCGCTGCCGGCGTGGAGCCCGCGCCAACTCCCGCCACCGGCGCTGCAGCCCCGCGACGCGCGCGGCCCGCCGAGGCGCTCGCACGGGGAGGGGACTGGCTGGTGTCGAGCGTGCTCGCCCGCAGCGGCGTGAGTGACGCCATGCTCAGCGGCGTACAGGATGCGCTGGTGCTCGGCCACGCCGGCGCGGTGCCCGGACTGGGACGCGGGGGCACCTCGCTCCTGGTGGAATCGGTGGATGCGCTGGCGCACCTGCCGAGGCTCACTCGCGAGGTGATGCTGCGCGAGGCGAGCGATCGTGGTGCCGCGAGCCCGATGCTCGCGCTGCGCTCCGCGCTGCAGCGTCCGATCGACCGGCGGGCGGTGAACAGGATCCTGGGGGATTCCGTGCTGCTCGCGCCGTTGCTGCGCAATGCTCGTGGAGACGCCGGTTCACCGCTGGCGCTCGCGGCCGGCGCGCGCGCCGAGGGCTGGATGCGAGCGCAGGCCGCGTCCACCGCGTGGTCGTCGCGCGGCGCCTGGGCACATGGCGTGCTTGGAGATGCGCCGTGGTCGGCCGCGCTCGCCGGCCAGCGCCGCGCGATGCTCTCGTCGTCGCTCGAGCTGGCCATGCGCTGGCAGGAGGGCTCGCTCGTTCCGTAGCGAGTCGCGTCTCGCGAGGAAGGGGGAGCATGACTGACGCGGAACCGGGGCGCATTCGCGCCGTGTTTGGCACGCACGACGAGAAGACGCTCGTGCAGCTGCGCGACGTGGCCTCGCGCGCGGCGATGACGGCCCTCATGGCCGACGGGCACCTGGGGTACGTGATGCCGATCGGTGGCGTGGCCGCGTATCGCAACCAGGTGAGCGTGGTGGGCGTCGGCTTCGACATCGCCTGCGGGAACGCCGCCATCCGCACGGACCGTAACGTGCGCGACTTCAAGCCGGCGGAGCTCGAGCACGTCGCGAGCGAGATACAGTCCACCATCTCGTTCGGCGTGGGCCGCTCGAATGCCACCGACGATGCGCCGGTGGATCATCCGCTGTTCGAGAGCGGTGCGTGGAGCGCGCTGCCGAAGGACGCGAAGGCGGGCAACCTCAAGTCGAAGGCGCGCGCGCAGCTCGGCACCGTGGGCTCAGGCAATCATTACGTGGACGTCTTCGCGGATCCCGACGGAACGATCTGGGTGGGCGTGCACTTCGGGTCGCGCGGATTCGGGCACACCGTGGCGAGCGGCTTCCTGGCGCTGTCGCAGAACCAGAAGTGGGGCGTGCGCGTGCCGGAGCGCGAGGCGCTGCTGGACCTCGAGTCGCCGATCGGCGACGCGTACTGGTCGCTGATGTCGCTGGCCGGCGAGTACGCGTACGCAGGCCGGGAATGGGTCGCCCGCAAGGTCGTGGCCCTGCTCGGCGGGCGGGAGCAGCAGCTCGTGCACAACCACCACAACTTCGCGTGGAAGGAGCGGCACGAGGGCGAGGAGTTCGTGGTGGTGCGGAAGGGGGCGACGCCGGCGTTCCCGGGACAGGAGGGGTTCGTGGGCGGGTCGATGGGCGACCAGTCGGTGATCCTGCGAGGCTCGAGCGCCGACAGCGAGCAGCAGCGCGCGGCGCTCTACTCCACCGTGCACGGCGCGGGTCGCGTGATGTCGCGCACCGAGGCGCGCGGCAAGGTGAAGGGATGGGGCCGCAACGCGAAGGTCGTGTCGCCGGGCAAGGTCACGTGGCCGATGGTGAGCGAGTGGCTCGGCCCCATGGGCGTGATCCTGAAGGGCGGGGGGCTGGACGAGGCGCCGCAGGCTTATCGTCGCCTGCCCGAGGTGATCTCGGCGCAGGGGGAGACCGTGGAGGTGCTCACCCGGCTGCAGCCGCTGGTTGTGGTGATGGCAGGGGAGAACGAGTACGACCCCTACAAGGACTAGCCGTGCATCCAGTAACCCGGCCGGGTCTCGAACCCGGGACCTACGGATTAAAAGTCCGTTGCTCTACCAGCTGAGCTACCGGGTCGGTCCTCCCCAAATCTAGCAGGATCGCGCGGCGATTCGCTGCATTTGAGACGCTGCGAAACGGTCGCGTTCGTCGAGTGCCTTGCGCGTGCGTGACCGCGGATCATCTTGTTAGATATCCCATAAAAACAGACGTTTCGCTCCATGAAACGGGGATGAACGACGGCGATGCGGCCGGAGGGCTCGCGTACCATGAACGAAGGGAAGCACCTGTCCCAGGCACGAAGCGCTGCATCGCCCGACACGCACCAGGCACTCGCGGCCCGCCTTCGCGCGCAGTTCGACGCGCTTCCCAATCCGCTGTACACCTGGGAGCAGCGAGACGACGGCGAACTGGTGCTCGTGGACTGCAATGCGGCTGCTCACCGCGCCTCCCACGACACGCTCCGCGACATCCTGGGATGCGCCGCCTCCGAGTTGAGCAGCATCACTCCCGACATCGTGGAGCGCATGCACCTCGCGCTGCTCTCGTCCGAGCCGATCCGGGATGAGCGCAGCTACACCTATCGCAGCGGTGAGACGCGGCGCATAAGGCTCACCTATCAGCGCGCAGCGCCCGGCCTGCTCCTGGTCCAGAGCGAGGACATGGAAGAGCGCGCCGCCGGGAACGAACTGGCGGCGCAGGGCGAGCGCCGTTATCGCGCCCTGATCGAGGATGCGAGCGACCCGATCTCGATCGTCTCCGCCGACGGCACCCTGCTGTACGCGAGCCCGGCCTATCGCAGCGTGTATGGCTACCTGCCCGAGGAAGTCATCGGCCTCTCCGCCTTCGCGCGCGTGCACGGGGACGACCAGCCGGCGACCATCGCCGCCTTCGAGCGCCTGCTTCGCGAGCCGGGGAAGTCGCAGCAGGTCGAGTTCCGCTATCGCCACCGCGACGGCAGCTGGGTGGACTCGATGGCGGTGGGACGCAACCTGCTCGAGGATCCCGCGGTGCGCGGCATCGTGATCACCAGCCGCGTGCTCACGGAGCAGAAGCGTGCCGAGCGCGAGTTGCGCGCGTCGGAGGCACGGTATCGCTCGCTGATCGAGGGCGCGCACGAGGGCATCTGGGCCCTCGACGCAGTCGGCGTCACGACGTATGCGAACCCGCGCCTCGCGACGTACCTCGGCTTCACCCCCGAGGAGCTGGTCGGCCAGTCGATCTTCATGTTCGTGGCACCCGAGGAGTCGTTCGAGATCCGCAACAACTTCGCGCGGCAGCAGCGGGGCATCGCCGAGCGCGTCGAGCGCCGCTTCATCCGGCGCGACGGGAGCGAACTGTGGACGCTGATGTCCTGGAGCGCCCTGCGCGGTCCCTCGGGGGAGGTGACGGGAACGCTGGCGCTCGTGTCGGACATCACGGAACGACGGCGCACGGAGCTCGCGCTCCGCGAGAGCGAGGCACGCTACCGGCAGGTGGTGGAGCTGTCCCCCGAGCCGATCGTGGTGCACGTCGACGGCGTGGTGCTCTACGCCAACCCGTCGGCCGCGCGCGCCTTCGGCGCCGAGTCGACGCAGGCGTTCGTGGGCGTGAACATGCTCGCGCTCTCGTCGCACGAGCACCACGACGAGATCGCGCAGCGGTTGCGCAGCCTGCGCGAGGAAAAGCAGAACACCAGCTGGATGTTCCAGCGCTTCCGTCGCCTCGACGGGGGCTCGCTCGAGATCGAGGTCTCCTCCGTGCCCTTCGAGTTCGAGGGGCGCACGGCCGTGCTGTCGGTCGCGCGCGACGTGACCGCGGAACGGCGCCTGACGAGCAGCCTGCAGCAGGCGCAGAAGATGGAAGCGGTGGGCCGACTGGCGGGTGGCGTGGCGCACGACTTCAACAACCTGCTCACGGCCATCCTCGGCAACCTGGAGATCGCGCAGCCGGAGCTGCCGCCGGGCTCCGTCGCGGCGCAGGACATCGCCGAGGCGATGCGCGCGGCGAGCCGCGCCGGCGACCTCACGCGCCAGCTGCTGACCTTCAGCCGCCAGCAGGTGGTGCGGAAGTCGGTGATCGACCTGAACACCGTGGTGGCCGGCACGCGAGCGCTGCTCAGCCGGCTGCTCGGCGGGCACATCGAGATTCGTGAGACGCTCGCGCCGCATTCGATGCCGGTGTACGCCGACTCCGCGCAGCTGGAGACGATGGTGATGAACCTCGCCATCAACGCGCGCGACGCCATGCGACGCGGCGGCGTGCTGTCCATCCGCACATGCGAGGTGCTGCTCGAACCAGGGGGCGGCGCGGGCTCGCTGGCTCCGGGGCGCTACGTGGGCCTGGAGGTGAACGACACCGGCGAGGGGATGGACCAGGGGACGCTCACGCAGATCTTCGAGCCATTCTTCACCACCAAGGAGGCGGGGCAGGGCACCGGCCTCGGGCTCGCGACAGTGTACGGCATAGTGCAGGACTGCGGCGGCTCCATTACGGTGGAGTCCATGCCGCAACTCGGCTCGACATTCCGCATCCTGCTGCCGGAGGCCGAGGGCGCGGTACAGGTGGCGGCGCCTTCCGCGCCGGTCACGGGCGTGGTGCCGACGGCGTGGGAGACGATCCTGCTGGTGGAGGACGAACCCGCCGTGCGAATGCTCGCCGCGCGCGCGTTGCGCGCGGCGGGCTACACCGTGGTCGCGGCGGAGGATGGCGAGCGCGCGTATGCACTGGTGCAGGACGGTGCGCGACCGGACCTGGTGGTCACCGACGCCTTCATGCCCAAGATGAACGGACCCGACCTCGCCGCAGCGCTGCGCCGCCGCGATCCCGCGCTGCTCGTGCTGTTCATGTCGGGGTTCACCGACAACGAGGTGCTGCGCAGCGGCGTGCTCTCGCCGCGCGACGCGTTCCTGCAGAAGCCGTTCGTGGGCACGGAGCTGGTGGCCGCGGTGCGCGAAATCCTGTCGCGAGGGAAGTAGCTTCGCGCGCGGCGCCACGCGCCTTCCGCTAGTCGCGCGACTCGGCGAGCGGCAGCGTGAAGCTGAAGGTCGCGCCCTCGCCCAGCGCGCTCTCGGCCGTGAGGTCGCCCCCCATCTGGCGCGCCAGGTCGCGGCTGATCGACAGGCCGAGTCCCGTTCCCTCGTGGCTGGACGAGAATCCGCGCTCGACCTGCACGAAAGGCTCGAAGATCGCCTCCAGCTTGTCGGAGGGAATGCCCATGCCGCTGTCCGTGATGGTGACGCACGCGGTGTCGTGCGTGGTCCGGCACTCCGCCACGATGATCCCGCCCGGCCCGGTGAACTTGATCGCGTTCGAGAGCACGTTGATCACGATCTGCCTGGCCTTCTCCTCGTCCGTGCGCACCACGGCATCGCACTCCCGCCCGCGGTCCTCGTAGAAGATCCGCTTGGCGTCGAGCTGCGGCGCGATGAGCGGCTCCACGCTGCGGAGGATGTCGCGCACCCGCACGGGCGCGAGGTCGAACTCCACGTGCCCCGCCTCGATCTTGGCGTAGTTGAGGATGTCGTTGATCAGCGAGAGCAGGTGTCGCTGGTTCCGGTCGATCCGCCGGAGGTCCTCGAGCTGCGCGTCGTTGATGGGCCCTCGCACGCCCATGGCCAGCAGCTCGCTGTACCCCGCGATGGCATTGAGCGGCGTGCGCAGCTCGTGGCTCATCATCGCGAGGAATTCCGCCTTCGCCTTGTTCGCCGACTCGGCGGCTCCCCGCGCCTCACGCTCACTCTCCAGCAGCTCGCGATAGTCCGTGACGTCCACCGCCGCGGTAAGCTGCAGCCAGCGTCCGTCGGGAAGGGCGCCGAGCGGCACGCTGTGCACGTCCCAGCTGCGCAGCTCGCCGCCCTCCGTGCGGACGGTCCACGCATCACCCGCCATCGGCTTTCCGTCGAGCGCGCGCGAAGTCCAGTCCTCGATCGTTCGGAGCGCGCGGGGCGGATATCCCGTGAGCCGCAACCACGCGCTCGACAGCTGCAGGATCTCGCCATCCTCGGTGTGCAGCATCATGGGATAAGGCACCGCATCCACCGCGTCGCGGAGGCGCGACTCGCTCTCCACCAGCGCCTGCTCGCGACGCTGGCGCTCCACCAGCTGGTCACGGAGGTCGAACTGACGTCGACGATCTTCCAGCGCCGACCGCAGCGAGGTGAGGAGCGTGGCCACGCGTACCGGGCGCTCGAGCAGCGTGACGTTGGGCTGCGTCGCGATCTCCTGGAGCCCCGCCGGAATTTGTCTCGAGAGTTCGCCCTCGCCGGTGAGGACCACGACCGGAAGGCTGGACCACGAGGGCTGCGCGCGAAGAGAGCGCAGCAGCTGGTCCCGCGCACGCGACGCCAGTGCCTCCTCGGCGACGAGCACCGCGCCGAGCCCGTGCTCCATGGCGCCGCAGAGGTCCTCGATGCAGGCGCAGGCGCGCGTCTCGACGCCCTCGCGGCCGAGGACCAGCGCCGCAACGTCGGCATCGCGGCCGGTGGGAGTGAGGAGCGCAACCGCTGAGGATCGCTCCACGGCCGGCGTCACTTCCGGCGCCAGGGATGCGCTCACCCGAGCGTGGGCTTTCGGCGATCGTTGATGTTCGCCATGAGTGGGGCCGGCGAGCCGGTGTAGGTCGGCACGCCGGTGAGGACTCCCTGGAACTCGCTGATCGGGTTGCCCACGTCGAGCCCACCCTGCGTCACCCGGCACTCGCGGATGGTGCGCTCGTGATTGCCGGAGCGCTTCTTCACGACCGAGATCGCCTGGCGCACCATGCCGTTCACCTCGAAGTAGCGCAGCAGCACCACCGCGTCGGCCAGGTACGAGATGTCCGCTGCCTCATCCACCGGGCTGCCGAAGATGCCGCGCTGCACGAGCGTCATGATGCACGTCACGCCCTTGTTCGCCAGGTAGCTGAGCAGCTCGTGCACCTGGATCGGCAGCAGCCGTTCCTCCGGCATGGACTGCATGTAGCCGTTGATCGAGTCGATCACGATGATGCGCGCATTGTCCTCCTCCACGGCACGCACCACCTGGTTCGCGAACTCGCCGGGCGAGAGCTCCGTCGGCTCGACCTGGCGGAGGTCGAGCCTGCCGTCGGCAACGGACTCGCTGAGGTCCATTCCCAGCCCGTCACCGCGCAGCTTGAAGGTGCTCATGCGCTCGTCGAACAGGTAGAACAGCACGCGCTCGTTGCGGTTCACCGCCGCGCATGCGTACTGCGAGCAGAGCACCGACTTGCCCGTGCCGGCCGGCCCCGTGATGAGCAGGCTGGTGCCCTCCTGCAACCCGCCGCCCAGCAACGCGTCGAGCTGGTCGGAGCCGCTCGTGATCAGGCGGCCGGGCTCGAACTGCACCTGCTCCACGCCGTGGATGCGCGGGAAGACCACCGTGCCGCCCGTCTGCAGGCGGAAGTCGTGATAGCCACCGCGGAAGCGGATGCCCCGCAGCTTGGTCACCTGCAGGCGCCGGCGCTCCGCCCCGTACTCGAGCGCCACATGCTCGAGCACGATCACGCCGTGCGCGAGGCTGTGCAGCTGCAGGTCGCCCTCCGGCGCGGTCTTGTCGTCGAGCAGCAGCACGGTGCACTGCCGCCCCATGAAGAACTGCTTGAGCGCGAGGATCTGGCGACGGAAGCGCAGCGGGTCGCGCGCGAGCAGCCGCATCTCCGACAGCGAGTCGAAGACCACCCGCGCGGGACTGTGCTGCTTCACGGCATCGAACACCGCGTCTACCGTGTGCTGCAGCTCCACCTCGGCCGGGTGGAAGATGGTGTACCCTTCGGCTCGCTCGATCCCCTCGTGGTCGCCGAGCTCGTAGACGTCGATCTGCCCGGTGCTCCATCCATGCGCGCCCGCCACGATGGCCAGCTCGTCCGCCGACTCCGAAAGCGTGACGTAGAGCACGCGCTCGCCGAGTGCCACCCCCGCCAGCAGGAACTGCAGGGCGAGGGTCGTCTTGCCCGTGCCGGGCTCGCCATCCACGAGGTAGATGTGGTTGGTGGGCAGTCCACCGCCGAGGATCTGGTCGAGGCCGTGGATACCCGTGGAGGCGCGCTCCACGACGGGAGGAACGAACGGCGCTTTGCGAGTGAGCATGCCGCAGGATCGGAGTAATGGACGAGCGCGCTCACCGACCAGCAGGTAGGCGAGCGCACAAAAACAGGGGTCGCAGTGCAGGAAGCGCGCCCCTGATCGGCGCCTTCGGCTCGCCCATTCCGCAGGGAGAACGAACCCGCTAAATTACTTTCATGTCGAACGATTCAGGCACCCCATCCGGCGTCGCGCCCGCCGGCTTCCGACTTCCTGCCGCTACGCGGCTGGGGCGCGTGTCGCTCCGCGTCAGCGACCTCTCGCGATCACTGCGCTACTATCGCGAGGTGCTCGGGCTCGGGGTGCTCAGCGAGTCCAGCGGCCGCGCGGTGCTCGGCGTGACCGAAAGTGGCCATGAGCTGGTCGAGCTCATCGAGTCGCCGGGTGCGAAGGCGCTCCCGCGCCGTGGCCTGCTCGGTATCTACCACTTCGCGATCCTGCTGCCGGATCGCGCATCGCTCGGGCGGTTCCTGGTGCACCTGTCCGACATCGGCGCGCGCGCCGGCATGTCCGACCACCTGGTGAGCGAGGCGCTCTACCTGCAGGACCCCGACAACATCGGGATCGAGGTGTATGCGGACCGGCCGCGCGGATCGTGGACGTGGGCCAATGGGCAACTCGAGATGGCCACGAACCCTCTCGACACGCAGGACCTGGTACGCGCCGCGGGAGGCGAGGCGTGGGCTGGCGCGCCGGCCGGCACCACCATGGGGCACGTGCACCTGCACGTGGGCGACATTCCCGCGGCGACGCAGTTCTACCACGAAGGGCTGGGCTTCGACAAGATGGTCTGGAGCTATCCCGGCGCGCTGTTCCTGGCCGCGGGTGGCTATCACCATCACCTCGGCACGAACACGTGGGCGGCGCACGCGCCGGCGGCGACGATCGGGGACGCCGGGCTGCACGAGTGGCAGGTAGTGGTGCCTGCTGCCAGCGACGTACAAGCCGCCGCGCAGAGCCTGGCCCTCAGTGGCGCGACTGTGGAGCGCGATGGGGATGATGCGCTGGTGCGGGATCCGTGGGGGACACGGGTCCGGGTACGTTCTGAAAAAACTGCTCGCTAGGACAACAGCGGAGAACCAGGGACAACTGCATCACTGCATCACTGCATCACTGCATCACCCCCAGCACCACCTTGCCGAAGCTTTCGTTGCTTTCGAGGTAACGATGTGCTGCGGCCGCATCATCCAGCGTGAAGGTGCGGTCGATCACGCTGGTCACTGCGCCGCTCGCAAGCAGCGGCACGACCTCCGCCTCGAAGGCGCGCATCGCGGCGGCCTTCTCCTCCACCGATCGCGCGCGCAGTACCGTGCCGCGCATGGTGATGCGCTTGCCGAGCAGCATGCCCAGTGGAAGCGTGGCCATGGGGCCGGCCACGGTGCCGATGAGCATGATGCGCGCGCGCGGCGCCGCTGCGGCGATGCTCGCGGCGGGATAGTCGCCGCCCACCAGGTCGAGCACCACGTCGGCGCCGCGGCCCTCGGTCTCGCTCTTCACCCACTCGGGCAGCGCCTCGAGCGAGCCGCCCACCGTGAGCCCACTCGTGAGCCCATAGGCGCGCGCGCGCTCGATCTTGTCCGCGGTCCGCGCGGTGCCGAGCACGCGCGCGCCGAGCTCGCGCGCCAGCTGCATGGCCGCCAGCGCCACGCCACTGCCGGCCGCGTGGATGAGCACCGTCTCGCCGGCGCGCAGCCCGGCCTGCGTGATCATCGCATCGTGCGCGGTGACGAAGACCTCGGGAATCGAGCCGGCCATCTCCCAGTCCATCGAGTCCGGAACGCGCGACACCACCGACTCGTGGCAGGTGAGGTACTCGGCGTAGCTGCCGCCCGCCACGATGCCGAACACGCGGTCTCCCTCCTTCCACCGCTCCGCACCTGGTCCGCAGCTCGCGACCTCACCGGCGAACTCCATCCCGGGGATGTCGGCCGGCGCGCCCGGCGGGGCAGGGTAGCGACCCTGCCGCTGCAGCAGGTCCGCGCGATTGAGCGCCGTGGCGCGCACCCGCACCAGGATCTCGCCGGCGGCGGCCAGCGGCAGCGGCACCGTGCGCACCTCGAGCACCTCCGGACCCCCGAAGCGCGTGATGACCACGGCTCGCATGGTGTCGCTCGCGGCCGCGCTCATTGCGCCCCTCGTGCCTCCCACACGATCCGGGAGATGGACGCCATCAATCGCTCGGCGACCTCCGTCCTCGGAATTCCCCGCGTGTAGATGGTGAGCACGTACGGGCTGCCACCGGCGGGATACACGATTGCAGCATCATGACGCACGCCCGTGATGGTGCCCGTCTTGTGCGCCACGCGCGTGCCCACCGGAAGCCCGGCGGGAATCATGACGTTGTCGGAGTTGCGCAGGAGGATCGCGAGCATGGCCTCGCATGCCTCCGCACTCGCCGCCCGGCGTTCCTGGATCGCGACGAGCAACACCGCCATGTCATCCGGCGTGGTCACGTTGATCAGTCCGCGATCGAATGCCTTGATGTCCTCCACGCCCCGGAGCACGCGCGTGCGTGTTGCCCCGAGCATCCTGGCGCTGGAATCCGCATGCGCGGCACCCACGAGGGCAATGAGCGCGTTGGTGGCGAGGTTGCTCGACTCGGTGATCATGCGGTCCGCCAGCCACCGGATGGGCACGCGCTCACCGACGCGGGTGTATGCCAGGCTGTCCGAGTCCTCGGCGGGGTCCAGTGAATAGGGCGACGCATCCACGATCGACCCGAACTGGTTCACCAGGAGGATGGCCTGATCGAGGTTCAGCTCATGGCGGTCGGCCTGCCGGAAGAGCTCGATGAGCACCGGCACCTTCATGGTGCTCGCCGCGTGAAAGACGCTGTCGCCATTCAGGCTCCAGCGGCGTGAGCTCCCCAGGTCGTGATACGACACGCCCACCACCGCGCCAGGCACGGTCGCCACTTCGAGGCGAATGCGCTCGAGCAGCGTGCTATCGGGGGCGTTCGTGAGCAGGGTCACAGAGGTGCCGAGTGCGAGCAGCGAAAGTGAGTGTGCCATGGCGGCGAATATAGAGTGACCTCGGGGAGCATGTCAGCGTCTCCCCTTTGCCTGCCAGCGGGGCGACGACGCTCCGGCTCACCGCAGCTCACCACCGTGAAGCCGATGATCACGTCCTCCCCTATGGTCGAGAGCTACGCCTCGTCCGACCAGTCCTCGCCAGCTCCCGCCCGCGAGCGACTGCGATTCACCGACTGCTCCTTCGTCCGCACCCCGAGCGGGCACTGCCGTGCGGAGGTCGAGCTCGAGCTCGAGGGCCGGCGCATGCGCGCGGTTGCCGAGGGACCCACTTCTCCCGTGGGCGACCTTCGTTATTGTGCTGAGGCGGCGGTCCGCGCCATCGAGCACTTCGTGGGTGCGTCCCTGCCCCTCGAGCTGATCGGCGTGAAGGTCGTGCGGGCCTTCGACGCGAACCTCGTGATCGTGCACCTCACGCGAAAGGACCAGCCCGGTGCCAAGCTGCTCGGCGTCTACCTGACGGAAGGCGACGTCACCCGCGGCGCCGCGCTCGCAGTGCTGAACGCCACCAATCGAGTGATCGGGAACCACTTCTCGACCACCTGAGTACAAGACACACTTTTCGTCGTAACCGCCGCGCCTGCGTGGCAGGGGCCTGCCGTCTTGAAGTTCCAGCTCTCCACGATCGCCTGCGCCGCGTTTCTCACCGGCTGCGTGGTGCGGCCCTCCGTTGCCCCGCGCGTGGTTGCCGCGCCCGCGCGTGCCGACACGATCCGCGTGGCCACTGCGCCAGAAGCTGCGCATCCGGTCGCGACCGCGGCCGCAGACACGTCCGCACGCATGGTCGTCGCGCTGCCCACGGCGGCGGAAGTCTCGAATCGCGCGTCTGAAGTGTTCGGCGACATCGCGCCGGCCTCGCCCGACACGACCGTGTCGGGCCCGCGGTGGGACATCGACGTGCGCTCGTACGAGACGCAGGAGCGCGTGGCGCGCTACGTCACGATCTTCTCCGGCCCGGCGCGCCGCCGCATCACCGAGCGCCTGAAGGTGGGCTCGCGCTACGAGCCGATGATCCGCGCGCGCATGAAGGCGGGCGGGCTGCCCGAGGACATGTACTACCTGGCGCTGATCGAGAGCGGCTTCGACCCGCACGCCTACTCGAAGGCGGCGGCGGTCGGCATGTGGCAGTTCATGAGCTCCACGGCGCGGGACATGGGGATGCGCGTGGACTGGTGGGTGGACGAGCGACGCGACCCTGTTCGCTCGACCGGCGCCGCCGTGCGGTTCATTCGCGGGCTGCGTGACCAGTTCGGCTCGCTCTATCTCGCCGCCGCGGCCTACAACGGCGGCCCCGGTCGCATCTCGCGCGGGCTGAGCAAGTATGCGGACGACCTCGAGGGCTCCAACGGCGAGGACGTCTACTTCGCGCTCGCCGAGAAGGACTACCTGCGCAGCGAGACGAAGGGATACGTCCCGCAGCTGATCGCGGCCGCGCTCGTGGCGAAGGACCCGAAGCGCTACGGCATGGAATTCACGCCGCTGCCGCCATTCGCGTACGACTCGGTGCGCGCGCCGGCACGCACTCCGCTGGCGGCCATCGCGCAGGCGGCGGGCGTGACGGTGGGCGAGGTGAAGGAGCTCAACCCGCACATCCTGCGCGGGATGACGCCGCCGAAGGACGCGATGTGGGTGCGTGTTCCGGTGGGGAGCTCGGCCGGCTTCGACAGCGGATTCGTCGCGCTGCCCAAGGACGCGCTGGTCGCCACGCGATCGGTGACCACGAAGGCGAAGGAGACGCTGGGCGGAATCGCCGAGCGATTCGGGCTGGGCGCGAGCGAGCTGGCGCGCTAC
Source organism: Gemmatimonadota bacterium (assembly GCA_028287305.1). Classification (GTDB taxonomy): domain Bacteria; phylum Gemmatimonadota; class Gemmatimonadetes; order Gemmatimonadales; family Gemmatimonadaceae; genus JAQBPX01. Next base: position 22,187 of record JAQBPX010000038.1, on the reverse strand, counting down.
AACCCGGGCGTGAAGAAGTCGAAGAAGGGGCGGCTGGTCGCCGGCCAGGAGCTGGTGGTGCCCACGAGGGCGGTGATCGCCGCGTCGCTCGACGTTCCGGACCCGAGCATCGAGAAGTATCCGAACTCGAAGCGCGCGCACACGAGCTTCCACGTGGTGAAGCACGGCGAGACGCTGGGCGGCATCGCGAAGAAGTACGGCACGAGCACGAAGTCGCTGATGCGGCTGAACGGGCTGCGCAAGCCGCTGATCTTCCCGGGGCAGGAGCTGGTGGTGAAGGGAGAGGTCGCGTCTCGCAAGGCGAAGGCGCGGAAGTCGGCGGGGATCCAGCAGGCGGGAGAGCCGCGGGCTGCGAAGTCGGCGAGGGCGCCGGCCAGGTCAGCCGCGAAAAAGAAGGCGCCGGCTCAGAAGAAGCCGGCGCCCCACAAGAAGTCGTCGAAGAAGAAGCCGACGCCGAAGGCGAAGCGCTAGTCGACGATGCCCTTGCCCTTGTAGCCCTTCATCACGATGCGATCGTAGCCGTTGGTCGGGTTGATCCCGTCCTTCAGCGCCCGGGCAACCGCCACTTCGCCGCGGTTGTAGGCCAGGAGCGCGAGCTTCACGTTCCCGTTGTAGTTGTGCATGAGCGTCCGCAGGTAGCGGAAGCCGATGCGAAGGTTGGTCTTCGGGTCGGCCAGGTGCTCCGCCCGCAGGTTCTTGTCGAAGAAGTGCGCCGTGGAGGGCATCACCTGCGTGAGCCCGATGGCGCCGACGGCACTCCGGGCGTGCGGATTGAAGTCACTCTCCAGGCTGACGAGCCGGAATGCGAGCTCCGGGTCGATCCCTTCGGCCTGGGCGATGTCGTAAACGGGAGTTGCGATGTTGGCCGCCACGTTGAAGCGGCCGGAGTAGGAGATGATGCGCTCGGCCCGGTCCATCTGGGCGCGGAGCAGGTCGAGCTGTCCCTTGGTGGACTCGAGCTCGGATTGAATGCTGGCCTTCGACGAGAGGGAGAAGCCAAAGGTCGACCCCTCGGTCTCGGCGGCCAGTGCATCAGTCGGGGCTGGCCGGTGACCGGCAGCAACGACACCCAGCGCGGCGACGAATCCCAAGGCGATAAAAAGGCGTTTGCGTCTCTGTCGAGCCCGCATCGCGTCGCCCCGGTGGACGTACGTCCCTCGGAGGTTTTTCATAAGTCCTTGGTTTGCAACAGGTTGAGTACTACGGTACTACCTCCTGCTCCTGGGACTATACAAGGCAACGGCTATGCCATCAACCGCTTGACCAATCGCCTGATGCGCCACCTGTTTTCCTGAGCACGCTAACCGGCCCTATCGACATTTCCCGATCGACCGCCTTCGCCATGTCGTACACCGTGACCAGGGCGATGGTTACGGCGACGATGGCCTCCATCTCGACCCCGGTGCGCCCCGTGGTGCGCACCGTTGCCGTGCAGCGAAGGCCCGGAAGTGCTTGATCCACAACGAGATCGACCTGCACGTCGTCCAGCGGCAGCGGGTGGCAGAGGGGGATGAGGTCGGCCGTTTTCTTGGCCGCCATCACGCCGGCGATCCGGGCGACGGACACTACGTCTCCCTTCTTCAATGAGTGCGACTGGATGGCGGCCAGCGTCTCGGGCTTCATCGTGATGGAGCCTGAGGCCGTGGCCGATCGCAAGGTGGCTGCCTTCGCGGAGACGTCCACCATCCTCGCGCTGCCCTCCGCATCGATATGGCTCAGGCCGGCTGCCTCGGGCGAGGTCATGCGAGCATCCCCCCGATGTCGCGCAGGAGCGCCTGCGTCACGAGCTGCGGGTTGGCGTTGTTGGAGGCCCGCTCCTTGGCCATCTCCACGCGGTTCACCGCGCGGGCGGCGCCGAGCGCGACGTGCTGGTCGTTGCGGCTCACGGCATCCCGGGCCATGTCGCGAAGCAGCTCGGTGAGGGCATCGAGCGTGTCGGCGTATGGGCCTCGCGCACCCGACGTGCCCTGCGCGAAGGCGGCCCGGATGAGCTCCGCCCGGTCCCCCTTCCTGATGGCGCTCATCAGTCGCTCGGCGCGATCCCGGGCGGCCTGCTTCTGCGGCTGGGCCAGCAACTCGCCGGGCGCCCCGTGCGCTCGTTCGATGCGCTCGGCGCGACCCATCTTCATCCCCGCTTCCTTGTCAGGCTTCTTCAGCCACTTCTGGACGTGCTCGTCGTCGAAGAACTGGGAGACGAGCTGGTCGGAAATGGGCGGGACGCGCATCGAGACCACGCGCGAGCGAATGGTCGGCAGCAGCCCGCCGGGCTCGCTCGAGGTGATGATGAGGGTCGTGTCGTCGGGGGGTTCCTCGAGCAGCTTGAGGAACGCATTGGCTGCCTGGTCGGCGCCCTCCTGCGAGATCATGCGATCGGCGTCGCCGATGATGAACACCTTTCGCTTCGCCATGGCCGGCGACAGGGTGGCCGAGAGCACGATGGCCTTCGTCGCTTCCACGAAGAGGCCGGTGCTGCCGCTCGGCGGCGCGTAGAGTCCGCCGTTCGCGCCGCGCTCCGCCTGCCAGTCGCGGTACTGCTTGCGCACCACGTCTGGAGTGTCCTCCACTTCCTTCCGCTCCTGCGGGAAGTACCAGTGGATGTCGGGATGCACGAGCTGCATCGCGAAGCGGCATTGCTGGCAGGCGCCGCATGGCTTGCGCGTGGATCCCTCGCAGAGGAGTGCCTGTGCGAGCTCGAGCGCCACGCGCTGCTTGCCGACGCCGCGCGGCCCGTGCAGCAGCAGCGAGGCGGGAAGGGTTCCGGCGGCAGCGGACTCGACGAGCCGGTCCACCAGCGCGCCATGGCCGAGAAGGGGGAGCAGGGGCACGACGGAAGATACCGTGCGCGGCATGTTTCGTGACAGTCTCGGGAGTGACCCACACAACGAGGACATCATGGGTGGCAAGCGTCCCGACCAGTATGCGATCGATCCCGGCGAGGCCGGCGCAACCGACTACAAGTCGCTCGACAACGACGAGCACACGCACGAGGAGGACAAGCAGCACCTCAGCGAGAACCCGCACAACCAGCAGCAGAAGATCCCGACGCGCGGCGTGAACCCGGCGCTCGAGGAGCTGCGCGCGGCGAAGAAGGACGCGGAGTAGCGCGCGATGGGGGACTCGCTCAAGGGACGCAAGGTCGCGATCCTCGCGACCGACGGCGTGGAGCAGGTGGAGCTGGTGGAGCCGCGCAAGGCGCTCGACGCGGAGGGTGCAGTCACGCACCTGGTGACGCCGAAGGGCAAGGCCATCCAGGCGTACAACCACCATGAGAAGGGCGACGTGCTGCAGGCGGATGCGTCGCTCGATGACGTGCACTCCGGCGACTATTCCGCGCTGATGCTGCCGGGCGGGGTGATCAACCCCGACGCGCTGCGCCTGGAGGAGAAGGCGGTGCAGCTCGTTCGCGAGTTCATGCTCGCGGAGAAACCGGTCGCTGCCATCTGCCACGGGCCGTGGCTGTTGGTGGAAGCCGATGCCGTGGGCGGACGCTCGCTCACGAGCTGGCCGAGCGTGCGGAAGGACATCGAGAATGCGGGTGGGAAGTGGAGCGATGAGGCGGTGGTGTTCGACACGAACCTGGTGACGAGCCGCAAGCCGGAGGACATCCCGAAGTTCAATGAGGGGATGGTTCGGGTGTTCGCCCAGCATGCGGACGAGCGGGCGGTGGATGCGGTGAGCGAGCAGAGCTTCCCGGCGAGTGATCCGCCGCCGGGGCCGAGGGCGCCTGCGGGGTGAACTGCGGAAGTGCCCAGGGGCGGCTGAGAAACGGGTAACTGACGGCCCGCAGGCCCGCTGGCCCGCAGGCTCGAGCAGTGACAGGGAAGGCGGGCGCCTGCGGGCGCCCGCCTTTGTCATTGGTTTGCAGTCAACATGTTCACGGATGACGAAGCGGCGGCCGGGGGGCCGCCGCGTACCGTGTCCCTGTTGGAGCCCGCAGGCCTGCGGGCCTGCGGGCCTGCAGTTCCGCCCCTCCCCCCGCCCTCCGTAAGCACTTTACATCGCAAAGTACAACGCATATACTCCAATCCATGGCCACCGTCACCCCCCTCCACCGGCCCACACCGGAACCCGCCGCGCCTCCAGAAATGCAGGCGCGCGCGATGGACAACCTCAAGTTCATCCGCGACACCATGGAGCGCGCGGGGACGTTCACTGCGATCTCCGGCTGGGGTGAGGTCCTCATCGGCGTCACCGCCATCGCCGCGGCGCTGCTCGCCGCGCGACAGGGCACTCCCGCCCGCTGGGTGGGCGTCTGGATGGCCGAGGCGCTCCTCGCGGCGCTGGTCTCCCTCAGCTTCATGGCCCGCAAGGCGCGCGCGGCGCGCGTGTCGCTGCTGTCGGGGCCGGCGCTCAAGCTGCTCTGGAGCTTCACGCCGCCGATGCTCGTGGGCGCGCTCGTCACGGTGGCGTGCCTGGAGCACGGGCTGCAGTCCATGTTGCCGGGGCTCTGGATGCTGCTCTATGGCGCCGGCGTCGTGAGCGCGGGCGCCTTCTCCGTGCGCATCGTGCCGGTGATGGGCGCGGCGTTCATGCTTGCGGGCGCGGCGGCGCTCTTCACGCCTCCCACGTGGGAGACGGCCTTGATGGTCGCGACATTCGGCGGGTTGCACGTGGTGTTCGGGACGCTCATTGCACGGAGGCACGGTGGCTAAGCCAGGGGCAGCGCCCAGTGATCGCGACGATGCGCGCGGCGCACGCGCCAAGGGGGCCGCGCGCGAGCTGCGCTCGGTGAAGGGACGCGCCGACAGCGGGGAAGGCGCCCTCGCGCTAGACCGCGTGATCCACGAACGGATGCGGCTCGGCATCGTGAGCGCGCTCGCCGGCGTGGAGTCGCTCACCTTCAACGCGCTCAAGGAACTGCTGGGCACGACCGACGGAAACCTCAGCGTGCATGCGCGCAAGCTCGAGGAGGCCGACTACGTGACGTGCACCAAGTCGTTCGAGGGACGCATGCCGCGCACGGAGTATCGCCTCACGCCGGCCGGCAAGCGTGCATTCGCACACTACGTGGATCACATGGAAGCGCTCATCCGCGCCACGCGGGAGCGCTGAGCCCATGCACATCGGCATCATCATGGATGGCAACGGCCGCTGGGCCACCGCGCGAGCGCTGCCGCGCACGGCGGGCCATCACGCGGGCGTGCGTGCCGCGCGGCGCATCGTGGAGAGCGCGGTGCGCGCCGACGTCGACGTCCTCACGCTCTATGCCTTCTCGGCCGACAACTGGGGACGTCCCCGCACCGAAGTCTCGGCGCTGATGCGGCTGCTGCGTCGCTCGCTCGACGTGGAAGCGAAGCGCTGCGAGGAAAACGGCGTGCGCCTCACCATCGTGGGGCGTCGCGACCGTCTGCCGAACATGCTGCGCGTGGCCGTTGAGGATGCCGAGGAACGCACTCGCGCGGGCACCAACCTGCACCTGCGCGTGGCGGTCGACTATTCCGCACGCGACGCGATCCTGCGCGCCGCCGCCGCCGCAGCCGCGTCTCCCGAGCAGCCGCTCACCCGCGAGCGCTTCTCTGCGCTGCTCGCCGCCGTGCATCACGACCCGGAGCCGGTGCCCGACGTCGACCTGCTGATCCGCACTGGGGGAGAGCAGCGGCTGAGCGACTTCCTGCTCTGGGAGTGCGCATACGCCGAGTTGCACTTCGTGCGGCGCATGTGGCCGGATTTCGGCGAGGACGATTTCCTGGCCGCGCTCCATGAATTCCAGGCGCGGGATCGTCGCTTCGGCGCGGTGGGCCAGCAGGCCGCCGCGGGCTGAGCTACTGGCCACTCGCACCGGCGATTGACAGATTCGGGGCGTGAACCGCCCCGGGACATCCACCCCAGCCGGCGTGCGCCGGCTCGATGCCGCGCCCGACCAGCTTCCACTGACCGAGCGCGCCGAGCCCCTCCGCGAGCTGGAGCGGCTGCTCGACGAGGCGGAGCAGGGGCGCGGCAACATGCACATCCTGTTCGGCGAGGGCGGGGTCGGGAAGACGCGCCTGGCGCAGGCGCTGGCCCAGAGCGCGGCGCGCAAGGGATTCTCCATCGCGATCGGGCGCGCGTATCCCGTGGAAACCGGGGTGCCGTACGCGGTCTTCGGCGACGCACTGCTCCCGGTGCTGCGCGCGCTCGAGCCGCAGGCGCTCACGGTGCTCTCGCGCGGCGGCACCGCGGAGCTCGCGCAGCTCTTCCCGGCGCTGGCGCTCGAGCGCGCAGCCTCCGCACCGCGCGGCGACCCGGCCGACCACAAGGCGCGGCTGCTCTGGAACTTCACGCAGTTTCTGGGGCGCCTGGCAGCGCGCCAGAAACTTCTCATCATTCTCGAGAACCTGCAGTGGGCGGATCCCTCGTCGCTCGAGCTGCTGCACTTCGTCGCGCGGCAGGTGACGAGCGAGAAGATCGTGATCGTCGGCACCTACAACGAGACCGAGCGCGCCTCGAACCCGGTGCTCGCGCAGACGGAACAGTCGCTGCTCTCGCTCGGCGTGGCGCACGCCACGCGCATCCAGCCACTCTCGCTCGAGGGCGTGCAACAGCTCCTGCGTCGCGCGTTCGGTGCCGACGAGGCGGCGGTGCGCGGCTTCGCGCGCGCGCTGCATGCGCGCACCCGGGGCAATCCGTTCTTCGTGGAGGAGACGCTCAAGGCGCTGATGGAGGAGGGGCGCCTGCTGCAGCGCGAGGGTCAGTGGGCGGGGTGGGAGCTCGAGGAGTTCGCGCTGCCGTCGAGCGTGCGCGAAGCGTTGCGCCTCAGGCTCGAGCGACTCTCGGCCACCTCGCGCACGGCGGCGGAGCTGGTCGCGGTGCTCGGCACGCGCACGTCGTTCGACATCCTGGCGCACCTGACCGACACCAACCCCCGCGACGTGCTGCCCTCGATCGACGAGCTGCGCCGCGGTGGCGTGCTGGTGGAGGCGGAGGAGGCGGGCGTGGTGGTGTACGACTTCGCGCACCCCATGATCCGGGACACCATCTACGCCGAGATCGGGCTGGCGCGCGCGCGCATCCTCCACGCGGACGTGGCCGAGCGACTGGAGTCGTTTCACGGCGCGGACGCGCTGCGCCACGCGGACGTGATCGCGTATCACCTGATGCGCGCCGACCAGAAGCGCCTGGCCGGCAAGGCCGTGCACTACCTGCGCGAGGCGGGGCGCGCGGCGCTGGCGCAGCATGCCAACCGCGAGGCCGTGAACTACCTGGGCATGGCGCTCGACCTGGCCGAGCGCGCGGGTGCGCTCGCCCCTGACGCACAGGCGGCGCTCGCGAGCGACCTCGCGCGCGGTCGGCAGCGCATGGGAGACTACGAGGGAGCGCTCCGCCTCTGGGACCGCGCGCGCCGCGTGGCCGAGGCGGCGGGGGATCACGCGACGCTCGCGCAGCTGCATCGCAGCATCGGCCTTGCCTGCTTCTGGAGTGGGCAACCGTCCGAGGCGCTGGCGCACTACGACGCGGCCATCGCTGCCGCGGGGCACATCCCGTCGCCGGCGATCGCGGCGCGCACGCGCATCGCGAAGGGGAGCGCGCTGATCACCCTGGGCCGGCACGAAGCCGCGGGGGTCGAGGTCGCTGCTGCGCTCGCGGCGGCCCAGGAGATCGGCGAGCCCGGACTGCTCGCGCGCGCGCACCGCGCGAACATGCTGCTGCACGTCTGGACCGGTCCGCCCGACAAGGCGCGCCATCACGGGCGGCAGGCGATCGCCCTTGCGACTGCGCCTGAATTGCGTGGCGTGGCCTGGAGCGCGCACTGGGCGCTGGCCGTGCTCGCGGGGCTCACCGGCATCGCGACGGACGTGTCGGTGCACCTCGCCGAGGCCGAGCGACTCGCGGACGAGCTGCAGTCGCCACTGCTTCGCGTGTGGACGGCCGAGGTGGCGATCGAGTACCTGGCCGGCATCGGTGAGTGGGACGCCGCACTGGTGCGCGCCGAGCGAACGATCACGCTCGCGCGCTCGTTCGGGCAGAAGGCCATCCTGCCGAGACTGCTGGTGTGGGCCGGCATCATCTACCTGGCGCGCGGGGAACTGGAGCGCGGCAAGAGCTGCGTGGACGAAGCATGGCAGCTCTCCGGCGCCGAGCGAGGTGATGAGGCGCGGGACGTCCACACCGTGGTGCCGGCGCACACCGGGCGCGCGGCGTACTACCTGGCCATGCGCGACTACGAGAACGCGATCGAGGTGGGGCGGCGCGGGCTCGCGATCGCCGATCGCTCGGGCTACGTGGTGTGGGCCATTCATCGCCTGATGCCGATCATCGCGGAGTCGCTGCTGTGGCGCGCCGACATGGACGGCGCGCGGGCGCTGGCCACGCGGCTGCATCGCGATTCGTCGCGCCTGGGACACGCGCTGGGGATGGCGTGGGCAGACACCACCGTTGCCGTGGCCGAGATGCTGCGGGGAGACAAGCAGGCCTCGGTGGACATGCTGCGCCGGGTGGCTGGAGAGCTCGAGGCGATTCCCTTCGTGCCGGATGCGGCGCGCGTGCGGCGACAGCTGGCGATCGCGCTCGAGGCGACCGGCGACACCGACGGGGCCGTGGCCGAGCTTCGCCTGGCGCATGAGGTGTTCGCCCGGCTGGGTGCGAAGCCCGAGCTGGACGCGACTCGCGATCACCTGCGACAGCTCGGGGCGCGCCCACCGGTGAAGTCCACCACGCAGGGGCTCGCCGGGCTCACCGGGCGCGAAGTGGAGATCGTGCGCCTGGTGGCAGCGCGCCGGTCGAACAAGGAGATCGGCTCGGCGCTCGATATCTCCGCGCGGACGGTGAGTACGCACCTGTCGAACATCTTCGGAAAGCTCGGGGTCGCTTCCCGGGGTGAGCTGACCGACTTCGCGCGCGAGAACGGGCTCGCCATCGCCTGAGGCGCTAAAGCCCGGGCCCTCCAGGGCCGACACTGGAGGGAACATGGCGAATCCCCTCCCGAACCCCGCGAGCGACACCGCGCCCACCCGGCTGCTCCTGCTGGGATGCGGCGACCCGTGCAGCGAGGCGCTCGACCAGATGCTGCGCCTCGCCGGCTTTCGGGTGGTGGCCGCCGCGAGCGTGGAGGCTGCGAAGCGCTGGTCCGATGGGGAGCCATTCGACGTGGCGGTCGTGGACCTCGACGGCGCGCCGCTGGCGAGCGTGGCTTCGCTGCAGAGCCTCGGCACCGCGCACCAGGTTCCCGAGATCGTGGTGATCGAGAGCGAGTCACGCCCCGGCGACGGCCTGGCGGCACTCAAGCTTGGCGCCGCCGCGGTGCTTCGCGCGCCCTGGACGGTGGACGAGCTGCGCCTGGTGCTCGAGCGCGCGGCACGCTCGGCACGCGACCGTCGCGAGCTGGCTGCGCTCCGCGTATACGTGCCGCAGGCGGCGCTGGACGCAGTGGTGGGACGCTCGGCGGCCGCGCAGCAGCTGCGCGAGCAGCTGGTGCTCGCCGCGCAGTCCGATCGCCCGGTGTTGCTCACCGGCGACAGCGGCAGTGGCAAGCACCTCGCGGCGCGCACCATCCATGCGCTGTCGCGACGCGCGGCCGGGCAGGTGATCACCGTGGATTGCGCGACCACGTCGAGTGAGCTGCTGGAGCGGCTGCTGTTCGGCCAGGAGACCGACCGCCAGACCGTGTGGGAGATTGCCCGCGAGGGCACCGTGGTCCTCGACGAGGTGGGCGCCATGACGCCGGCGCTGCAGCGACGACTGGCCGACGTGCTGCGCACGCGCGCGCTCGAGGACTCGGTGCGCCCCGGCGTGGTGGTGAATGCGCGCGTGATCGCGACGCAGCGCAGTGGGGCCAGCGGCACCGCGACCACCGAGTGCATCACCGACGAGCTGCACCGCCACTGGCGGCGCGGCGCGATCCACGTGCCGAGCCTTCACGAGCGGCGCAGCGACATTCCGCTGATGGCCGCGGCCATTCGCGAGCGGCTCGGCCCGCAGCTGGGCGTGCACCTGCCGGAGCTGGCACGCGACGAAGTGCTGCGCCTGATGGGCGAGGAATGGCCGGGCAACGTGCGCCAGCTCGAGCATGCCGTGATTCGCCTGCTGACCACGCGGGCCACGACACCGGCACCCGCGTCGCAGTCACCGCTCACGGCCGCGCTCGGGAGCGGCTGGACGATCGAACGCCTGGAGCGCGCCTACATCGAGCAGGTGCTCGACACCGTGGATGGCAACCAGAGCCGCGCCGCCGAAGTGCTGGGGATCGATCGCCGGACGCTGTATCGGAAGCTGAGGGAGTACCGAGAGGCGGTTTGAACCGCACACCCGCTACTTCACGTGATCGATTGCCCACGTCCAGTACACCACGTCTTCCGGGGTCATGTTGCCGAGCGGCTGCACGCGCGCGTCGCGGTATCCGTACTGGCCGATGTCGATCATGTACTGGCCTCGCGACGTGAGCGTCCCCTGGCAGATCGGCTCCTCGTCATCGCGCGCTGATGCGATGTACCCGGCGTAGCGCTGCGTGAGGTCGTCGAGCACGGCGCGCGGGATGCGATGTCGCTCCGATGGGTACACGAAGCTGAAGTACACGATGTAGCTGTAGAGCAGCGGCCACTGGTTGCCGAAGCGCTCGAGGATGCGCGGCCAGTCCAGTCGCTCGGCGGCAACGCGCATGAGGTGCGCGATGTCGGCTCCGTCGAAGCGCTCGCGCTCCATGACGAACGCCTTCTGCCAGAGCAGCTCCTCGGGGGGCGCGATGCGAACCGGCATGCCGAGCACGTCGGCTTCCACCGCGTTCTCGAACCAGCCGTCGTCGATGCGGCAGATGCCGTTGCCGGAACCGAAGACCAGGTCCACGTGGTCGCTGCCCTGGTGTGCCTTGGCGAGCCAGTGCGGAAAGGTGACCTCGGTGCGATAGCCGGCGTCGCGCAGGGCGGCGAGCGCACGGTCGAGATCGTCACGGCGCACGAAGAGGTCGAAATCCTTGGTGCTCCGCACGATGCCGGTGTACTGCAGGAAGGCGTGCGAGCCGCCGACCAGGAAGGGCACGCTCGCGTCGCTGAGGACGTGGAGGGTGCGCCGGTAGAAGCTGTTGGTGTCGCGCCCGGGTTCGTCGAGCGTGGATTCGTAGGCCATGGATGAGGTTGGCGGTGGTGGCGCGCTGATGTGCAAGAGCGGGGCTAGCTGCGGCCCGCCTCCGCCGTGGCCCAATTCTCGTAGACGGGTCCGGTGAACCCACGCCCCCGGAGCACCCCTTGGCCAGCTCGAACGACGTCGTCCGCATCGCCGCCGTGAGCGACATCCACTACGGCAAGAGCTCGCAGGGCGCGCTCGTGCCGCTGTTCAGCGAGATCACCGAGCGCGCCGACGTGCTGGTGATCTGCGGGGACCTGACCGACTACGGGCTGCCGGAGGAAGCGCGGCTGCTGGCGAAGGACCTCACGAGCACCGTGCGCATCCCGGTGATCGGGGTGCTCGGCAACCACGACTTCGAGTCGGGGCAGGAGGGCGAGGTCACGAAGATCCTGGGCGACGCCGGGATGCGCCTGCTCGATGGTGACGCGGTGGAGGAGCAGGGGATCGGCTTCGCGGGCATACGCGGCTTCTGCGGCGGGTTCGGCCGCGGCGCGCTGGGCGCGTGGGGCGAGAAGGTGATCAAGGACTTCGTGCAGGAGGCCGTGCAGGAGACGCTGAAGCTCGAGAGCGCGCTGGCCCGCCTGCGCACCGCGCATCGCATCGCGCTGCTGCACTACTCGCCGATTCGCGAGACGGTGGAGGGCGAACCGCTCGAGATCTTTCCCTTCTTGGGATCGAGTCGCATGGAGGAGCCGCTCGCGCGCTTCGGCGTGACGGCGGTGTTCCATGGACACGCGCATCGCGGATCGCCGGAGGGACATACGTCCACGGGGATCCCCGTGTACAACGTGGCGATGCAGCTGTTGAAGGAGAAATTCGCGGACCGGCCGCCGTATCACCTTCTGGAACTGCGGCGGGATGCGGTCGCCGTAGAGCCGCCAGCGGAGCGTCGCGCGCAGGGGAGGCGCGCTGGGGACCCGGGTTCCACTGGCGAGTCGAGTGACCTGGCGGCGCGGGCACCTTCAACTGCTCGCTAGGACAACTGGGACAACAGCTGGACAAGTTCGAAAAAAATCAACCTGTTGTTCGTCCGCACCGGTCCAGCACTTCTCCGCCGTTGTCCTGTTCCAGCTGTTGCAGTTCCCCTAGCCGCGCACCGACCCCAGCTCGAGTGGATTGAACTCCGACATCCGCCCCGGCAGTTCCACCATCGCCTGCGCGATGTCGTCCGAGAGGAGGTCCGTGTTCGAGCGGCCGGTGAGCGCGCGAACGGCGTCCCGCAGCTGGGTCTCCGCCGGCTCGTAGGTCACGCACAGCTCGACCTGCGTCTCGTTCGCGCCGCGCGATGCGAGTCGCACCACGCCCTCGCTGGTCACGGCCGCACCGGGCAGGCTTCGCCAGGCAATCACCTGGTTCGGCACGTACTTCGTGACCGCGGCATCCCATTCGAGTCGCGCACCGGTCGGTGACCGCACGACCCAATGCGAGCGACCGTCCTGCGAGTCCGTGACCGATTCCAGCGTTTTCACCAGGCGCGGGAAGTTCTGGAAGTCGCGAACGAAGTCGAAGACCTCGGCCACTGAGCGGGGGATCGTGAAGGTGCGCGCGATGTCCACCCGGCGACGCCGGGCGCCAGCGCGACGCAGCAGCGAACCGCCCGGACCCACCAGTGTTCCGACGGCGAGCGCCACGCCCCCCGCCTGGAGCACGGCTCCTGACGCGCCACCCCGCCGGCGCCCGTAGAGCACCAGGGCAAGGGCAGCGAGGGCGGGCACTATCACATTTGTGGTGTCAGATTGGGGCTCGTTCATGCACCCAGCGGGCGCAAGTGCAGTGCCGCGAAGGCGCGCTGCACTCGCGCGAGCGCCTCGTCGCCGGTCCGTCCGGTGGCGGAGAGGTGACCCATCTTCCGGCCGGCTCGGGGGCCCCGCTTTCCGTAGAGGTGCAGCCGCACGTCCTCCACCGCCAGCGCGCGGCTCCAGTCGGGGGCATTGAAGGTCCCGTCGCCTGCATCGCTCCAGAGGTCGCCGAACAGGTTCACGATTGCCGCCGGGCGCACGACCTCCACGCTGCCCAGCGGCAGGTCGCAGGCGGCGCGCACCAGCTGCTCGAACTGGCTCGTGGCGAGGCCGCGCTCACTCGCGTGATACGAGTTGTGCGGGCGTGGCGCGAGCTCGTTCACCAGCAGCTCACCGCTCGAGGTCAGGAAGAGCTCCACTGCGAGGATCCCCTCCAGCCCGATGGCCTCGGCGATTCCCCGCGCGATCTCCGCGCCGCGCGCCGTGACGCCGGGCTCGAGCGACGCAGGAATCACGGACCATGCGAGCACCTGCTGCTCGTGCTGGTTCAGGGCGGCCGGATACACCGCGACGTGACCGCCCGAGTTGCGCGCGACCATCACGCTCAGCTCCGACTGCAGCTCCAGTGACGCCTCGACCACCACCGGTCGCCCGCCGAGCGCGGCCCACGCGGCTGGCGCGTCCGCTGTCGACGAGGCGCGCAGCTGGCTGCGTCCATCATATCCGCCACGACACGACTTCACGAACGACGCGCCAAGCGCGCCAAGTGCGTCGGCGAGTTGCGAGGCCGTCTCCGCGTGGCGCCAGGGGCCGAGTGGAAAGCCGTGCTGCGAAATCCATTGCTTCTGCGCGGCACGATCCTGCACCACGCCGAGCACGGCGGTGCCGGGGCGCACGGGCGCGAACGCTGCAGCCGCGGCGATGGAGGCGAGCGAGACCTGCTCGATCTCGAGCGTCACCACGTCGCAGTGTCGCGCGAGCTCGGCGGCCGCGTCGGCATCGTCGAAGCTCGCGCGAATCACGCGATCGGCCACCGGCGCCGCGGCGGGCGCAGCATCGGGATCGAGGACGTGCACCGCGTAGCCCATGCTGCGCGCGGCCATTGCCGTCATTCGCCCCAGCTGCCCCCCTCCGAGAATGCCGATCGTCGCACCCGGGAGGATCGCCGTCACGCGCTCACGTCACCGCTGAGGTCCGTGTCGAGCATGACGTCGTTCGTGCGCTGCGTGCGCCAGGCGCGCAGCCGCTCGCGCACCTCGGGATGGGCCGTGCCCACGATGGCGGCGGCGAGGAGCGCGGCGTTCGCCGCACCGGGCGCGCCGATCGCGAGCGTCCCGACTGGAATGCCCTTCGGCATCTGCACGATGGAGAGCAGGGCGTCGATGCCCTGCAGTGCCGTGGCGGGCATCGGCACGCCAAGCACCGGCAGCACCGTCTTGGCCGCGACCATCCCCGGCAGGTGCGCCGCGCCACCCGCGGCGGCGATGATGACTTCCAGGCCGCGCGACTCCGCATCCTCGGCATAGCGCATCATCCAGTCGGGGGTGCGATGGGCGGAGACCACGCGCACCTCGTGCGGCACCTCGAGCTCCCGCAGGATGTCCACGGCGCCGCGCATGGTCGCGAGGTCGGAACGGCTGCCCATGATCACGCCAACCCACGGGCCCGGCCCGGCGATGGGAGAAGTCATGCGTGGCAAGATAAGGCGTCGCGCCCTATTGTTGTGCAGCGCCCCTCCCCCCGGTCGCCGGCGACGCCGCCCGCAGTCCGCCCGTCCCTCCCCCCGTCTTGCAACCAGATTCCCGCCCATCCGAGCAGTTGGAGCGTGCCCAGGCACTCGCCGAGGTCATGGACCAGGCGATCGAGATGTCGAGGCCACTGCCGCCGCCGAGGCCACGTTCCCAGACGTGGATGTACGTCGCGAGCGGAATCCTGCTGGTGCTGAGCGCGTGGAGCGTGCTCGCGCGCCCGGAGATCATCTGGGGGCCCGCGCCGGAAAGCGTGGCGCCGGCGCAGGACGAGTACGAGGCGCAGGCGCGCGCGGTGATGTGGCTGCAGGCGCAGCGCCTGTTCACCTATCGCTTCGAGAATGGCGTGCTGCCGCAGAAGCTGCAGGACGCGGGCGATCCCTACGGCGCGTTCATCTATCACCGCTGGAGCGACTCGACGTTCGAGCTGAAGAGCGCGGACGTCCGCATGCCGCTCACGCTGCGCTCCGAGGAGCTCGGTGACTTCCTGCGCAGCGGCTCGCAGTTCCTGCACGGCGAGCCGGTGAAGCAGCCGTGAACCGCGCGCGACGGGGCCTTCGGCTGCGGGCGCGCCGCGGCTTCACGCTGGCGGAGATGCTCGTGGTGGTCACGATCATCTCGGTGCTCTCGTCCATCGCGCTGCCCAAGCTGCAGGACGTGGTGCGCCACGCGAAGGCCGCGAAGGTGATCGGCGCAATGGCCGCCGTGCGCGTGGGCGTGTTCACCTACTACTCCGACCTGAACGCCTTTCCCACCGAGTCAGGCTCGGGCGTCACGCCGACGGGACTCACGCCGTACCTGCCGAAGAACTTCAAGTTCGCCACCACGGACTACAACCTGGACTACGACAACCTGACGCTGTTCACCTTCACCGGCGGGACGTGGGTGCAGTCGCAGCTGATCATGATCTCGGTGCGCCCGAACAACAACGACACCAAGCTCGGGCTGATCGTGCTCAACATGCTGGGGACGTCGGGGCTGAACCTCGGCAACCGGCAGGGGATGGTGCTTTCGGGGCTGTAACCAGCCCCGGGCAACAACGGGCTTTGGGCTTTGGGCCTTGGCAACAGCGAACGGCTGGTCCTTCGCTGCGCTCAGGATGACGCAAAAACGGCGGGCCGCGCAGTGCGCGGCCCGCCGTCTTGCGTCAGCTCCCCAGGTAGGACTTGAACCTACGACCCTTCGATTAACAGTCGAATGCTCTAACCAACTGAGCTACTGGGGAATAGACCCGAAAATTATTGGAAAAACGGTCGAAGTCAACTGGCCGCAGCCACTTGGCGCTTGCGTTTCGGTGCAGCGGGCAGCACGGTACGCAGCCAGCGGCCGGTGTGCGAGACCTCCACCAGCGCCACCTCCTCCGGGCGGCCGCTCGCCACCACTTCGCCGCCGCGATCGCCCGCGTCAGGCCCCAGGTCCACGATCCAGTCGGCCAGCTTGATCACGTCCAGGTTGTGCTCGATCAGCACCAGTGTGTGCCCCGCGGCCACGAGGCGATCGAACACCTGCGCCAGCTTGCGAATGTCGTCGATGTGCAGCCCCGTGGTCGGTTCGTCCATCACGTAGAGCTTCTTGCCGCTCCTGCGATTCGCCGTCGCCAGCTCGCGCGCCACCTTGAGTCGCTGCGCCTCACCACCGCTGAGCGTGGTCGCCGGCTGTCCCAGTCGCAGGTAGCCGAGTCCCACCTGCTGCAACTGCCAGAGCGCCTGGCCGAGCTTCTCCTCGCGCGGGAAGAAGCGAATCGCCTCGTCCACCGTGAGCTCCAGCACGTCAGCCACCGACTTGCCGCCCACGCGCACCTCGAGCACGTCAGGACGGAAGCGCCTGCCGGCGCAGTGGTCGCACGGCACGAACACGTCCGCCATGAAGACCATCTCCACCTCGAGATAGCCCGCCCCCTCGCAGTGCTCGCAGCGCCCGCCCGCCACGTTGAAGGAGAAGGTGCCCGCCGTGTACCCGCGCTGTCGCGCGACTGGCTGGTCGGCGAAGATGCGACGGATCTCGTCGAACGCCTTCACGTACGTCACGGGGTTCGACCGCGGCGACTTGCCGATCGGGCTCTGGTCGATGCACACCACGTCGTCCACCTGCTCCCACCCGGTGAGCGACTCGTACTGTCCCACGCGCTCGCCCAGGTGCTGCTTGGCGCTGTGTTCCCCGTGCAGCTTCTGCTCGAGGGCACGCAGCAGCACGTCGTACACGAGCGTGCTCTTGCCGGAGCCCGAGACGCCGGTCACCGCGGTCACCGCACCGATCGGGATGCGCAGCGTGGCGCCCTTGAGGTTGTGCTCGCGCGCGCCGGTGAGCGTGATCCACTGCGGACCGAGGCGACGGCGCACCTCCGGCACCGGGATCGACTTCTCCCCCGTGAGGTATCCGCCCGTGAGCGCACTCTCGCTCACGCGACTCATCGGGCCGGCGAACACCAGCTGCCCACCCTTGTCACCGCTCGCGGGCCCGAGCTCCACCATGAAGTCGGCCGCGCGCATCGCCTCGAGGTCGTGCTCCACCACCAGCACGGTGTTGCCGCGATCGCGCAGCCGCAGCAGCAGCTTGAGCAGTCGGTCCATGTCGCGCGAGTGCAGGCCGATACTCGGCTCGTCGAGCACGTACAGCGCGTCCACCAGCTGCGAGCCGAGCGAGTTCGCGAGCCCGATGCGCTGCGCCTCGCCACCGGACAGTGTGCGCATCGCGCGGTTGAGCGTGAGGTACGTGAGGCCCACGTCACAGAGGAACTGCACCCGATCGCGCGCTTCCTTGAGGATGTGACTCGCGACCTGCTGCTCGAAGCCGGAGAGCGTCAGGTCTCCCAGCCAGGAGAGCAGCAGGTCCACCGGCATCTCCGAGATCTCGGCGATGTGCCGGTTCCCGACGCGCACGTGCAGCGCGGCCTGCTGCAGCTTGGTGCCTCCACACGTCGCGCAGGTCTGCGCGGTCTGGTACTGCCGGAGGAACACACGGATATACTGCTTGTACTTCTTCTCCTCCAGGTCGTCGAGGAAGGGGAAGATACCCTTGTAGCCCTTCGCCTTGCCTCGCAGCAGCTTCTCGCGCGCCGCTGCGGAGAGTTGCTGCCACGGCTTGTCCATCGCGATCCCCTCTCGCTTCGCGAACTCGGCGAGCGCACGCCGCTTGTTCTCGTAGCGGGGCATGGTCCACGGCGCGATGGCTCCGTCGCGCAGTGAGCGCTCCGGATAGGGGACGATGAGCGACTCGTCGTACGTGAGCACCGCGCCGAAGCCGTTGCAGGTCTCGCAGGCGCCGCGCGGCGAGTTGAAGCTGAAGAGCTGCGGCGTGGGCGACGGCGCGCGATAGCCGTCGTTGGGGCACTCGAAGCGTTCTGTAAAATTAAGTCGTGCAGGGGTGCCGCTTGCGGCACCCTGCACCTGCACGAGCACCACGCAATCGTTGTCGCCTTCGCGAAAGGCCGTGGCCACCGCCTCGGCGAGTCGCCCGCGCGCCTCGTCGCCCACCGCGAGGCGGTCGACGACGACGAGCAGCTCCTTCACCTTCGTGACGTCCACCTTCGCGGCGGCCAGCTCGTCGAGGTGCATCACGACGCCCTTGATCGCGAGGCGCAGGAAGCCCTGTGCGCGAAGGTTCTCCACGACCACGTCGTGCTCGACCACGCTCGAGATGCGCTGCGGGTACGTGACCTGGAAGCGCGTGCCGGCGGGGAGCGCGAGCACCGCGTCGGTGACCGTCTGCACCGTGTCGGGGCGCAGCTCTCGGCCGCAGCGCGGGCAGATGGTGTGCCCGACGCGGGCCCAGAGCAGGCGGAGGTAGTCGTAGATCTCCGTCGCGGTGCCCACCGTGGAGCGGCTGGTCTTGGTGGGATTGCTCTGCTCGATGGCGATGGCCGGGGAGAGCCCGTCGATGGAGTCGACGTCGGGCTTCTCCATGCGCTCGAGGAACTGTCGCGCGTACGCGGTGAGGGACTCCACGTAGCGGCGCTGGCCCTCGGCGTAGATGGTGTCGAACGCCAGGGAGCTCTTGCCGGAGCCGGAGGGGCCGGTGATGACCGTGAAGGTCCGGCGGGGGATCTCGAGATCGAACCCCTTGAGGTTGTGCTGCCGCGCGCCGCGGATGACGATGGCGTCCTTCATCACCTCAATCTAGCCGGAAAAACCCCCGAATAAAAGCCGCAGGGGGCGAGCCCGAAGGCCCGCCCCCTGCAACCCATGAACGAGCTCAGGCCGTGGTGCGATTCCGCGTGGTCATGCGGTAGATCCACAGCAGCAGCATGGAGCCGAGGACGGCCAGGACGATGCTCCAGACGGAGAAGCCGTTCAGTCCCGAGCCGGCGATGGTGTTGCCGATGAAGCCACCGATGAAGGCGCCGACGATGCCGATCACCATGGTCACGATGATGCCGCCCGGGTCCTTGCCGGGCATGAGCGCCTTGGCAATCGCTCCCGCGATCAAGCCAAGTACGATCCAGGCTAGCATGCTCATTCAGTAATTCCTCCGTTGGGGGTGTGGTGCACCCACACCTAAGGCAACGCGCGTACCACGCTCAGCCGGGAGGGGCGGAAGCCGGCAGGCCGGGCCGTTAGCTTTCCGGGGATGGGGAGCGCGGTGACGCCGGCCGACGACGAGGTCCAGGGGAAGAAGTACGACCGGCGGCTCGCGCGCCGGTTGCTCACGTGGGTCGCGCCCTATCGGCTGATGGTGGTGGGCGCGCTGGCGCTGCTGCTCGTCGAGGGGATGCTGCAGCTGGTGGGGCCGCTCCTCACCCAGCGCGTGATCGACGTCGCCATCCCGCACCGCGACGTGGGGCTGGCGACGCGGTCGGCGTTCCTCTTCCTCGGGTCACTCGCGCTGAGCTTCGCCTGCAGCTACGGCGACACGATGCTCACGTCGCTGCTCGGCCAGCGGGTGATGCACGACCTGCGGACGGCGATCTTCGCGCAGCTCCAGCGACTGCCCGTGTCGTTCTACGACCGCAATCCCGTTGGGCGCCTGGTGACGCGCGTGACGAGCGACGTGGAGGCGCTGAACGAGCTGTTCACCTCGGGCGTGGTGGCGGGGCTCGGCGACCTGTTCACGCTCGGCGCGATCGGCGTGCTGATGCTGGTGACCGACTGGCGGCTGGCGCTCGCGGCGTATGCGGTGATCCCGTTCATCTGGCTCACGAGCCACATCTTCCAGAAGTCAGTGCGCGAGGCGTATCGCGACATCCGCACGCGCGTCGCGAAGATCAACTCGTTCCTGCAGGAGCGACTGACGGGAATGCGCGTGGTGCAGCTGTTCGGCATGGAGCGCCCGGAGCTGGCGCGCTTCGATGCGCTGAATCGCAGCCACCTGGACGCGCACCTCAAGTCGATCACCGTCTACGCGCTGTACTTCCCGGTGATCGAGGTGCTGACGTCGGTGGCGCTCGCGACGCTGATCGTGGCGGGGGCGCGGCGCGCGGAAGTGGGGACGCTCACGGTGGGGACGCTGGCCGCATTCATCCAGCTGCTGCGCCGGTTCTTCGAGCCGCTGCAGGACCTGAGCGACAAGTTCAACACGCTGCAGCAGGCGATGGCGGCTTCCGAACGCATATTTTCGTTGCTCGACGAGCGAGGGGGCACGGGGGCTGGGGAATTGGGGGATGGGGACAGCGCCGTCGTTCCTCAAACCTCAGCCCCTCACACCTCACACCGCGGCATCACGATCGAATTCGACGACGTCTGGTTTCACTATGACCGGCCGCATGAAGCCGGCGACGTCGGGCGGACGGAAGCATCGGATGCCGCCGCTCCCGAGTGGGTCCTCCGCGGCGTCTCGTTCGTGGCGGAGCCTGGAAAGACCGTGGCGCTGGTGGGGCACACCGGGGCGGGGAAGACCACGATCATCAGCCTGCTGCTGCGCTTCTACGAGCCGCAGCGCGGACGGATCCTGCTCAACGGCGTGGACGTCCGGGCCATGCCGGTGGAGTCGCTGCGCGCGCTCGTAGGCTACGTCCAGCAGGACATCTTCCTCTTCGCGGGAGACGTGTCCTCGAACATCCGGTTGGCGAACCCGATCGACGACGAGGCCGTGGCGCTCGCGGCGTCGCGCGTGGGGGCGGACCGGATCATCCGTCGCTTCCCCGGAGGATACGGGCATGTGCTGGGGGAGCGGGGCGCCACGATCAGCGTGGGGGAGCGGCAGCTCCTGTCATTCGCCCGCGCGATCGCCGCCGACCCGGCCGTGCTCGTGCTCGACGAGGCCACGAGCGCGGTGGACAGCGAGATCGAGGCGGACATCCAGCGGGCGCTCGCGGTCCTGATGGCGGGGCGGACCACGATCGCCGTGGCGCATCGCCTCAGCACCATCGTGGACGCGGACGAGATTCTCGTGCTCCATCACGGGGAGGTGCGAGAGCGCGGGCGACATGACACCCTGCTTACACTTAATGGACTCTACGAGCGACTCTGGCGATTGCAGGTCGGTGTGCTTGCCACCGCACCGGGGCCGGCGTAGTTTCTGGCCATCGCATGAACTGCGAGGGGCGGTGCGGCCCTGATGGCTGGGCGCGCCGATTCCAGTCGTCATAAACGCGCCTTCCGCCGCCATGCCAACGATCCAGCTGAACGATTCGCAGTACACGCTGAAGCCCGGCCAGACACGGCTGGGCGGCGGCGCCGACGCAGACGTTCGGGTCTCGGACGAGGGCGGCGTGCAGGCCGTCCTCGAGATGGCCGCCGACAACCAGGTCGTGATCCGTCGCACCGCCGACGACAGCGCCGTGAAGATCAACGGCGTCTCGCTGGGCGTGGAGCCGACGCCGCTGATGCATGGCGACAAGGTAGAGATCGGCGGGCAGGAGCTGCTCTACTCCGACGACAAGAAGGGGGGCGCCACGCAGTACGTGTCGGCCTCCGAGATTGCCGCGATGACGGCGAAGCGCAGCGGTCCCGCGCGCGCCACGCTCGCGACCGGCGGACGCCTGGTGTCGCTGGTGGATGGCAAGGAATACACGGTGCGCGACGAGGGCGTGTTCATCGGCCGCGACGCGTCGTGCGACATCGTGGTGGCGCAGAGCGAAGTGAGCCGGAAGCATGCGCTCATCGCGCCAGGCGCCGAGGGCTACCACCTCACCGACCAGAGCGCGAACGGCCTCTTCGTGAATGGCGAGCGAGTGACCGGGTCGCGCCTGCTGGCGCGCGCGGACGTGATTCGCGTGGGCACCGAGGAGTTCCGCTTCTACGCTGACGTCGCACCGGCCGCGCGGGCCACGTCGGGTGGTGCGCCTGCTCCCGCAGCGGTGGCGGCTGCGGCTCCCGTTGCCCCCGCGGCCCCTGCTGCAGCCGCGCCCGTGACGCCGCCGCCGGTCGCCGTCGAGCCCAACCCCGACACAGCCGTGGCCGCCCCGGGCACCGGCGGCGTCACGCCGCGCCCGTAGGCTCAGGCGATCCGGTCGCCCGGCTGCGAGCCGGCGTCGGGCTCCAGCAGCAACACGGGATGGTCATCGGCGATCGCCCCGAGCACGAGCACCTCGGAGCGCACCGGGCCGATCTGGCGCGGCGGGAAGTTCACGACGGCGACGACGAGACGGCCCTCGAGCTGCTCGCGGGCGTAGTTCGTGATCTGCGCCGACGAGCGCTTCTCCCCGAGCTCGGACCCGAAGTCGATCCGCAGCTTCCAGGCCGGCTTGCGCGCCTCGGGGAAGTCCTCCACCGTGACGATCCTGCCGACG
>JAQBPX010000024.1 GCA_028287305.1 Gemmatimonadota bacterium | reverse complement strand
CCCGTGGCGCGTTCCGCCGGGCCGCCGCCACCGCGCCCGCCGCGCCCCGCGCGCGAGTTGCTCACGCTGAAGCTCTCGCCCGCGTCGCTGTAGACCGAGAGGTTTTCGGGCACGCCGTACACGATCGGGCTCGTGGGATCCACGATGGTGGTACGAAGGAAGCTTCCGACCACCTTGCTGCGCGTCGCCTGGTTCATCGTGACGCCGGCCGTGAAGCCGTACGAGATCGCGAAGTCCGCGGTGTTGCCGACGCCCACCATCACGCCGCCGCGGTTCACGAACTCCTGCAGCTTCGACAACCCCGCGAGGGTCAGGCCGCCGCGCATGTCGTCCGTCTGCGTGAAGCCGCCGAGGTTCGGCGTCTCCGGGGTGGTCTTCCAAGGCATCGCGTTGCGCCACTTCGGAAGTCCCTCGATGATCGCCTGCCCATTCCCGCCGGTCGGCGGGAAGAGGATCACGTCGTACTTCGCGTTGAGGTCCACCGCCTTCGCCACGTCCTGCACGCTGATGTACTCGTACGGCACGCCGACGACGTCGAACGCCTGGCGCCACCAGCCTTCCGTCTGCGTGCTCAGCCAGTTGTGGAGGATCGCGACGCGGGCAGCGCGCGCAGGGTGCGTGGCCACGCCCGGCGCCGCGGTCATCGCGTAGGCGGTGAGGCCGAGGTCCTTCGTCGCCTTGTCGAGGTCCGCCTGCTTCACGTTCCCGATCACGAACGAGCCCCTCGCAAAGTTCTGCCCGCCACTCGTGAACGGCTCCTCCGCCACGTCGATGTTCGCGGCCTTCAGGCGATAGCGCAGCGCGGCGAGCGCATTGTCGCCGTTGTGGTTGATGGCGAACACCGAGCCTGCGCCTGTTACTCCGCCAGCCACCACGATGTCCCCCGTCACGAGCTGCATCGGTGTCTCGAGCACCCGTGGGTCGGTGACGCGAATGGCCTGCGTCGAGAACCCCTCGGGGAACGACCAGCCGGTGTCATCGTACGGCGTCTTCTGCGGGTCGCTGGGACTCCAGTACTGCCGGTCCAGCAGCGCGTCCGCAATGCGCGAGTACGGCTGGTCCATCCGGATGATGTAGCTGCCCGCGGGGAACTGGCGCACCTCGGTGTTGGCGGTCGCGTTGCGCGGCGCCGTCGCCGAGTCGGCAGCCGCGCGACCACCGCCCGCGCCGGCGCCTCGCGCCGGCCGCGCGGCGGGGACGGTGGCCGAGAACGCCGCCGTGGCGCGCGAGATCTCGACGTGCTGCTTCTGCATGATGCGGAGGATGTCGGCCTGCGCGCCGAGTCGCGGGTCGTTGGCGGGGAGGATGTACGCCGCCGGTCCCTCGGTGTGCGCCTTCGCGATCGAGCGCTTGCTCTTCTCCCAGAAGTTCTGCAGGAAGAGGCGGCGGTTGTTGGCGAAGTAGCTCAGCGAGACGAGGAGTCCGGTCTGCTCGTAGTTGTTGTTGTTGCGCAGCGACCACATCACGCGCGGCAGCGGAGGGTTCTGCCGCCACCAGGTGCGCTGCGTCTCCGAGGGCGAGAGCACGCGCTCCAGCGTCTCGGCGGTGCCGCCGTTGCCGAACGTCTCGTAAAGGCGGCTGATGCCGTTGTGCGTGGCCGCCATGAACATCAGGTAGCCCGGCGACCAGGTGTCGAAGTTGCCGTGCGCGAACACGCCGGGCATGCCAAGGCGCGTCATCTCCTGCACGTTGTTCCATCCGATCATCTGCCACTCGTTGGTGAGCAGCGGGTCCAGCCACGCGTTGTACGGGCCGTCGCCGATCGTGTTGTCGTAGAGGTACGGCACCGACTCGTGCAGGTCGTGCAGCACGATCGCGCGCTGGTCGATGTACGCGTTGAGCACGTTCTGGCTCAGCTTCAGCGTCATCGCCATGGCGTCCCGATTGTTGTCGTGCGCCACGTAGTGCCCCCAGTAGAGCAGGGAGGGGAACGTCTCGCCCGGGTGCGCCATGTGCCAGCGGAAGACGTCCACCATGCGGTCGCGCCCGTCCACTTCCACGATGGGCGTGATGAGCGTGACCAGGTTGTTGCGGATGTTCCGGATGTAGGGGCTCTCGTCCACCGCCAGTCGATAGGCGAGCTCCATCAGCGCCGTGGGCGCGCCGCTCTCGGTGGAGTGGATGGTGCCGGTGATGTAGTAGACCGGCGCCACCTCGGCGACGAGCTTCGCCGCCGCGGCGTCGTCCATCCCGAGCACGCGCGGGTCGGCGAGCTGCGCGAGCTTCGCCTTGTTCTGGTCGAGCTTCGCGATCAGTTCCTCACTCGCCACCGCGACGGCAATCATCTCGCGCCCTTCCTCGGTTCGCCCGATCGAGAACACCTTCACGCGTTGGCTCGACTTCTCGAGCAGCCGCATGTAGGCGTAGACCTCCTTCGAGTACGGCAGGTTGTCCTTCGCCCCCGCGATGTCTCCCAGCACGGCCTTGGGCGTGGGCACGGTCCGCGACGCCGGCAGGTAGTCCACCAGCGGGGAGAGGAAGAACGACTCCGTGGTGTACTCGCGGATCTTCGCCGTATAGGCCGAGTCGATCGGCTGGCCGGGATCGCGTCCCGGGCGGGCGTTCGCGAGGTCCGCGGGAGTCATCGCGACCTGCGCGAGCGCGGCGCTTGAGGCGAATAGCGAGAGGAGCGCGGAGCTGAGGAGCTGACGCCGCATGAGTGCTGGGTCTCGAAGGGGAGGGAAGGTCAGGCCGAGAGGCGCTCGGCGAATTGCACGACATAAAGCAGCGCCTCGCGCAGCGGATCGGCAAGCGCCGGGTCGGCCAAGATGTCGCGTCCGTCGCCGGAGGCAGGCCGCCGCGCGAGGGTGATGGACGCATACGGCACGAGCGCCACCGACATCGTTTTCAGCGTCTCGAGCAGTTGCGCATGCGCGAACGTGGAGTGCGCGGAGGGGTTGAGCACCGCCACCGGCTTGCCGACCATCTCGTGGCCGCCCACCAGCCAGTCGAGGGCGTTCTTGAGGGACCCCGGCACGCCGTGGGCGTATTCGGGGCTGCAGATGAGCACCGCGGAGCAGGACTCCACCCGGGCGCGGAGCGCTGCCGCTTCGGGTGGAAGCGACACTTCCTCGACGTCCGGATTGAAGTGCGGAAGCGTCGCGAGGCCTTCGTACAGCTCGACGGAGGTCCCCGCGGGCGCGAGCGATTGCAGCGCGAGCAACACGGCGGTGCTACTCGACTTCGCGCGCAGGCTTCCGGAGATGGCGAGGATCCGCATCCCGGGAAGATCGCGCGTCAGTGGCCGGTTCGCTCGACCGTCTTTCCGGCGAAGTTCTCGGTGGTGACGTTCTTGTTCGCCTGCAGGCCGCGCACGTAGCTCACGAGCATCCATACCTGGTCGTCCGCGATCAGGCTCCCCCACGCGGGCATCCCCTCGGGGCGTCCCTGGTAGATCGACTCAAACACCTCGCCGGGCGTGCCCCCGAAGTGCCAGCGTCCGTCGGCCAGGCTCGGCCCCATGGCGCCGCTGCCGTCGGCGCCGTGGCAGTCGATGCAGTTGTACGAGACGAATAGCTTCGCGCCCGTGGCTGCCGCCGAGGCATTCCCTTCGTATGGATTGACCATGACGCGGCCGGCGTACGGCTTGACCATGCCAGGCTGGATGTTCTCGGGATGAGACACGAATCGCGCGGCGAGGTCGCCAGCGGAGGCGACGGACGCCTGCTGCGGAGCGCGGGCCACCTCCGCGGCACGAGAGTCGGTGCAGCCCAGGAGGGCCGCCCCGCTCATCAGGGTCAGCAGCACAACGCGCATCGAGATCCTCCGGCCGTCAATTCAATGAGAACACGAACAGCATCCCGCCCCAGCTCGTCCAGCGTGCGAGGTCCGGCAGCGTCGAACCCCGTTCCCGCACGTCGAAGGGCAGGTTGGCGGCTACATCCCCTGCAATGAGCAAGCCCATGTCGCCGCCGATGCCCGCGTAGATCGCGATGTACTGCTTGCCGTCGGGCCCCAGGTAGGAGATCGGGTTGCCCACCACGCCGGAGCCCACCTTGAACTTCCAGAGCACCTCGCCCGTGCGCGCATTGGCGGCCTTGAACCAGCCGTCGAGCGTTCCATAGAAGACGACGTCGCCCTTGGTCGCCAGGCCGCCGCCCCAGACGGGAAAGGGCTCCTTGATCCCCCACATCTTCCTGCCGGTGGTCGCGTCCCAGGCGATGAACTCGCCCTTGTAGCCGCCGGGGCCTGCCACCTCCGGCGCATTGCCGCCGATGTACGGCGTGCCGGCGATGTACGTCACCTCGCGCGCCTCGAAGTCCATGCAGAGGTTGTTCGTGGGCACGTAGAACAATCCCGTTGCGGGCGAGAACGCGGCGGGTTGCTGGTTCTTGCCGCCTTCCAGGCTCGGACAGATGAAGGTGATCTTCTTGCCGCTCGCCGGCATCTTGTCCGGGTTCATCGTCGGACGCCCGGTCTTGAGGCTCACCTCGCTCGCCCAGTTCATCGGCACGAACGGCTTGGCCACGAGCACCTCGCCGGTCGCGCGATCCATGGTGTACGCGAACCCGTTGCGGTCGAAGTGCACGAGCGCCTTCCGCGTGGTGCCGCCCATCGGCAGGTCCACCAGGATGTTCTCGTTCACGCCGTCATAGTCCCAGATGTCGTGCGGCGTCGGCTGGAAGGCCCACACCATTTCGCCGGTGTCGGCATCGCGAGCGATGATCGCCGCGCTCCACTGGTTGTCACCCGGGCGCTGGTTTCCGTTCCAGGGACCGGGATTCGACGTGCCGTGATACACCAGGTTCAGCACGGGATCGTACGAGATCCAGCCCCAGACCGTGGCGCCGCCCTGCTTCCAGGAGTCGCCAGGCCAGCTGTGCTGCGCGGCGTTCGCGCCTGCATCGGCGGGCTTGTAAAACTGCTTGAACCTTGGCCCCACCTTGATGTCCGCGTCGGGGCCCACGTTGTACGCGCGCCACACTTCCTTCCCCGTTGCCTGGTCGATCGCGGCGACCCAGCCGCGCACGCCCATTTCTCCACCGCTCGACCCGACGATCACCTTTCCCTTCACCGCGAGCGGCGCCATCGTCATGGTCTCGCCGCGCGACAGGTCGCCCATCTTCGTCTGCCAGAGCAGCTTGCCACTGGCCGCGTCGATCGCGACGGTGTGCCCGTCGAGCAGGTTGTAGAAGATCTTCCCGTTGTCGAAGCTCGCGCCGCGATTCACCACGTCGCAGCAGGCGAGCCCCACCGCCTGTTGCGCGTTCTCGGGACGCACCTTCCACTTGAGGGGCTGGCCCTCCGTCGCGAGGTCGAGCGCGTACGACACGTTGGGGTAGGGCGTGACGATGTACATCGTGTTGCCGACTACCAGCGGCGAGCCCTCGTGCCCGCGCAGCACGCCCGTCGAGAAGGTCCACGCGGCGTGCAGTCCCTTGACGTTCGCCGCGGTGATCTGGTCGAGCTCCGAGTAGCGCGAGTTGGAATAGTCGCCCGCCGGCAGGCTCCATTCTCCTGCGGGGCCGGCCCTCGGCGCCGCGATCGTCGCGCCGCTCACGGTCTGCACGGCGGCGGGGTGGCCGTTCGCGCTGTCGCCCGTCGTGTCCGCTCCCTTCGCGCACGCGGTCACCGCGACCGCGAGCATCACGACTCGTGCATTCCTCACGGCGTGCCCTCCGGCATCAGGTAATCCTGGCTCGCGACGCACTGCCATCGCCCGTCGAGCTTCACCCACGTGTCGGTGTAGCGGTAGCGGCGATTGAACGTGCCATGCTCGCCGCGGCCGCTCATGTGCAGCACGCCGATCACCACCGCCGTGGTGCCGTAGACCATCGCCCGCATCCCGGAGTTCGACGATGCGGTCACGGTGTCGGGCCCGCCGACGAATGCATCGATGCCGGGGTCGCGCGCCATCACGCCGCTCTCATCGGAGTACACCCACCCCGGCGCCACGAGTCGCTTGAGCGCCTTCGCATCGCGTGCGATCACCGCGCGGGAAAAGTCATCCTCCAGCTTGAACAACTGCCGTTCCGCGGCGGGATTGCGCATCGCCTGTGACTGGGCGCCGGGCGCGAGCAGCGCGAGCGCGAGGAAAACCGAAGCGAGCCGGTGCATGTGCCGCGTCTCCGTCGTTGGGCTACGTGAACATGGGCCGAGCCTCACGCGCGTGTCAAACGCCACCGTTCGGTTGTGGCATTCATCGGTGACTGTCTGAGAGGAGGAGCTCTCGGGAACTCGGACGACGCGGACTGAAGGACGGATTACCGCGGACTTCTTCAAGGCTTTTGTCTTTCTCCGCACTTGTCCAGCAGTCGTCCGCGTCGTCCGCGTCAAGCCCCGCGCAGCGGCAGCCCCGGCGCAGCGATGCGCACGCCCCAGCGCACAGTAGCCTCAATCGCGCGTGGCAGCCACGATCTCATACGACCGCCGCCGCGCCTCGTGCCCATGAATGTGCGCCGTGATCATCAGCTCGTCCGCGCCCGTGAGCGCCACGAACTCAGACAGCTTCTCCTTCACCGTCTCGGCCCCGCCGATCACCGCCAGCCGCAGCGTATGCTCCACCCCCGCGCGCTCGAGGTCGCTCCACCGGCTTTCCATCGAATCCACCGGCGGCTGCAATCGCACCGGACGTCCCCGCTGCAGCGCCAGGAACTGCTGGTATAGCGACGTCGCCTGCCGGTGCGCCTCCTCGTCGCTGTCCGCGGCGATCACCCCCACGCCCAGCATCGCGTACGGCCGCTCCAGGTACGCCGACGGCATGAATCCCTCCCGATACAGCTCGAGCGCCTGCAGCATCAGGTCCGGCGCGAAGTGCGACGCGAAGGAGAAGGGAAGTCCCAGGTGCGCCGCGAGCTGTGCACTGAACAGGCTCGAGCCCAGCAGCCAGACGGGCACGCGCAATCCGGCGCCGGGCACGGCACGCACCAGCTGCCCGTCACGCACCGGCTCGAAGTACTCGAGCAGTTCCATCACGTCGCGCGGGAACCGCTCCGCGCTCCCGCCGTCGCGTCGCAGCGCGTGCATCGTGGCGCGATCGCTCCCTGGCGCGCGCCCGAGTCCCAGGTCGATCCGGTCGGGATACAGCGACGCCAGCGTCCCAAACTGCTCGGCGATCACCAGCGGCGAATGGTTGGGGAGCATGATCCCCCCCGCGCCCACGCGTATGGTGCGCGTGCCCTCGGCCACGTAGCCAATCACCACCGAGGTCGCCGCGCTGGCGATTCCCGGCATGTTGTGGTGCTCCGCCAGCCAGTAGCGATGATAGCCGAGCGCCTCGGCGTGCTGCGCGAGGTCGCGCGAGTTGTGGAGCGCGTCGCGAGCCGTGCTCCCCTCGACGATCGGGGAGAGGTCGAGAACGGAGTACGGGATCATCCTGCAATCTCGCTCGTCGCGATGGTGAGTGCGGAGTCCTCATGACACGCGGTGCGGAATTCTCCTGACAGGCTCGGCAGCACGAGTCTGGTAGCGTGCACTCCTGTGGAGGAATCAACATGAACACGCTCAGGCTCAGCGCGATGCGTGAACTCCGCATGGCCGTTGTCGCAGCTTTCCTCATCGCGTCGCCCGCCCTGGGGCGGGATGGCGGACCCATCATCGCGTCCGAGAGGATCGTGCGGCTCGAGGTGCACATCCCGTTCAACCTTGTGGGAGAGGCACTGAAGGGAAGCGTCCACGCAAGCGGCGCCTGGGCCGGCAGCCACGAAGGAGGAATGCTATCGGCCGGGCGCATGGTCCTTCATCGCGCGGCTCCCACCGGACGCGATACTCCGCGCTGAGCGACTGTTGCCCCTTCGACCCAAGCTCTTCACCACGCTTCGCGGCTACACGCGCGAGCAGGCACTCGCCGACGCGACCGCGGGCGTGATCGTCGGTGTCGTTGCGCTTCCGCTCGCGATCGCGTTCGCCATCGCGAGCGGCGTCACCCCGGACCGGGGGCTCTGGACCGCGATCATCGCCGGCTTCCTCATCTCGGCGCTGGGCGGCTCGCGAGTGCAGGTTGGCGGCCCAACGGGCGCCTTCGTGGTGATCGTGTACGGCATCGTCCAGCGCTACGGCGTGGATGGCCTGCTCGTCGCGACGATCATGGCCGGCATGATCCTCGTGCTGTTCGGGCTCGCCCGCTTCGGCACCGCGATCAAGTTCATCCCGTCGCCCGTGGTCACCGGCTTCACCAGCGGCATCGCCGTGATCATCTGCGCCAGCCAGCTTCGCGACTTCCTAGGATTGCGCATGGCCGCGGTGCCCGCGGCCTTCCTGGCCAAGTGGCCCGCGTTCTGGGATGCCCGGGGCAGCGTGAACGCCAGCGCCCTGCTGGTCGCGACGCTCTCGCTGGTCATCATCGTCGCGTGGCCTCGCGTGAGTCGTCGCGTCCCCGGTCCGTTCGTGGCGCTGGTCGTCTCGGCGGTCCTCGTGCGCTGGCTGCACCTGCCGGTCGAGACCATCGGCAGCCGCTTCGGCGAGATCAGCGCCTCGCTGCCCTCCTTCGCGCTCCCGCATGTGTCCGTCGCGCGCCTGGGCGAACTGGCCGCGCCGGCATTCACGATCGCACTGCTGGGTGCCGTGGAGTCGCTGCTTTCCGCCGTGGTGGCAGACGGGATGACCGGCGGCCGCCATCGCAGCAACATGGAGCTGGTCGCGCAGGGCGTCGCGAACATCGTGACGCCGATGTTCGGCGGAATCCCCGCCACGGGCGCCATCGCGCGAACCGCCACGAACGTCCGGAACGGCGGGCGTACGCCGGTGGCGGGCATCGTCCACGCCGTCACGCTGCTGCTCATCACCCTGTTCGCGGGCCGCTGGGCAGCGCTCATCCCGATGTCGGCACTCGCCGCGATCCTGGTGGTGGTGAGCTACCACATGTGCGAATGGCGCACCTTTCGCGCCGAGCTGCGATCGCCTCGCAGCGACGTGGTCGTCCTCCTGGCCACCTTCTTCCTCACGGTGCTCGTGGACCTCACGGTCGCCATCGAGGTGGGCATGGTGCTCGCCGCCTTCCTCTTCATGCGACGCATGGCGGATGTCGCCGAGGTGGGCCCGGTCACCCACGCGCTGCGTGCCGGGAGCGGCGACGATGACGAGGCCGGTGATGACGGCGCGCCACGCCGTCGCCGCATCCCGGCGTGGATCGAGGTCTACGAGGTCAGCGGCCCATTCTTCTTTGGGGCCGCGC
The DNA here is from genome assembly GCA_028287305.1 of Gemmatimonadota bacterium. Taxonomy (GTDB): domain Bacteria; phylum Gemmatimonadota; class Gemmatimonadetes; order Gemmatimonadales; family Gemmatimonadaceae; genus JAQBPX01. Next base: position 18,860 of record JAQBPX010000024.1, on the reverse strand, counting down.
AAGCCTTTCGGGACACCATGCGACAGGTGGCCGGCCGGCCGCGCGTGCTCATCCTGCGGTTGCGCGCGGTGCCGCTGATCGACGCGACCGGCATTCGCGCGCTGCTGGACGTCGTGGATCGAACGAGGCACGATGGAACGATGGTGCTGGTGTGCGAGGTGCAGCCGCAGCCGCTCGCCGCGCTGCAACGGGCCGGCGCGATGACGGCCATCGGCGAGGGGGCCGTGTTCGCGACCCTCGACGAAGCCCTCGCCCTCGCGGAGGAGCAGCCGAAGCGAGGTGTCACCGGATCCATGAGCGTGCCGCGCTGACGGCTCCGGTCGCCCGGAGGGGAAAGCGCCTACACAGGCCGGGCGCATTGCCCGACGGCGAACCGGTCGTGGCAGGTGGAAGCTGAGGGGTGGTCCTCACCCGCACCCTCGAGCCCATGTCCACGATCCAGCTTCCCGCGCCCGCCTGCTCGCTGCCACTTCCCGCGACGGCGAGCCAGCGCGCTCGCACCATTGTCGCGGCCATCGATGGATCCGACGCCTCCGACTCCGCCCTGCTCTGTGCGCGAGCGATCGCGCGCCAGCTCTCGGCCACGATGCGCGTCGTCACCGTGGCAAACCTGCCACCGATGCTCGCGCCCGAGATGCAGTTCGCGCTCACCGTGGAGCTCGAGCACGTGCACCGCGAGCAATGGCATCGCCGCGCCCGCGCGCAGGTGGCTCGCGTGCTCGGAGAGGAGCCGGACCTCCCCGTGCAGTTGCAGCTTGCCTCCGGCGATCCCGCTTCGACCATCGGGGCCACGGCCGGAGAGTTGGGCGCGGAGCTGATCGTGGCCGGCATCGGCCGGCATGCCCTTTCGGATCGACTGCTGGGCGCCGAGGTGGCCCTGAAGCTGGTGCACCTCGGGGTGGCGCCCGTCTTCTGCGTCGCCGAGCACGCCATGTCGCTGGCGAGCCGGGTGCTGATCGCCACGGACTTCAGTCGCTGGAGTGACGACTCGGCGCGCCTGGCGCTGCAATACCTCCATCCCTCGGCCACGGTGTACCTGGCGCACGTGCAGCCGGGCGCGATCGGCGCTCCCGGCCTTTCAATGGGCGCGCCCGCGCCGGATTACGTGGAGGACGGCTTCGCCCGGCTCGAGCGACACTTCGAGGCGCCGCCGACCATGAAGTTCGAGCGGCTGCTGCTGCGCGGTGACGCCGCCCCGGAACTCATCGCGTTCGCGAAGGCGGCCCGCATCGACCTGATCGTGTCCGGGTCGCACGGCCTCGGCGTGATGGGGCGGATCCTGATGGGCAGCGTGTCCACCAGGCTGGTTCGTGGCGCTCCGTGCTCGGTGTTCGTCGCGCCGCGCGCGTGGCTCGAGCGGCGTCACGTGGAGCGGCGTCGCTCACAACGTGTGGGGCAATCCCCCACAGAGGCCTCGCGGCTTCTCCGACAGTAGGGCACCGGCGCCACTCGTACTCTCCATCTACGCAGTTCATACCCGCGTTCGCACAGGCTTTCACCCCTTCACGAGAGTCACATCATGAGACACTTCATCCAGGCCGCCATTGCCGCCACCGTGCTCGCCACGGCAGCCGGGGCCCAGCTTCCGATCACCATGCAGCACAGCCGCCCGCTCGACCAGCGCGGCCTGAACGTGTTCGAGTCCCCCAAGGACGACACCATCACCTTCACGCAGCCGCGCCTCAACCTCGGCGTCGCCTTCCGCCAGGACTTTCAGGGGCTGCAGCACTCGAATACCGCGGCACCGAAGATGGTGGCGCTGGTGGACCAGAACGCGCTGATCAACATGGGCCACGGCTTCAACAACGCCTCGGCCAACCTCTACCTCGACGTCCAGCTGGCCCGCGGCATCCGGGTCGCGATGACCAGCTACCTGTCGGCGCGCCATCACAACGAGACCTGGGTCAAGGACGGCTACGTCCTGATCGACGACTCCCCGATCAAGAGCGCGTTGCTCGAGTCGATCATGAGCTTCGCCACGCTCAAGGTGGGACACTTCGAGATCAACTACGGCGACGGCCACTTTCGCCGCACCGACAACGGCAGCGCGATGTTCAACCCGTTCATCGGCAACTACATCCTCGACGCCTTCACGACGGAAGTCGGCGCGGAAGGGTACCTGAAGATCGGCGCCATCACCGCCATGGCCGGCATGACCAACGGCGAAGTGAAGGGCATGATCCTCAGCCCCGAGAAGCGCTCCCCCGCGTACTACGCCAAGGCCGGCTTCGATCGCCAGATGTCCCCGGCGCTCCGCGTGCGAGTGATGGGCTCGATGATCACGCAGGCGAGCTCCGCCAACCAGACGCTCTACGGTGGCGATCGCGGCGGCAGCCCGTACTACGACGTGATGGAGAACACCTCGTCCACCGAGACGGCGAATGCCTGGAGCGGCGAGATCCGCAACCCGTTCCTCAGCAAGATCAAGGGCGCGGTGTTCAACCCGTTCGTGAAGTACAATGGCCTCGAGTTCTTCGGCCAGTTCGAGATCGCCAAGGGCAACAACGGCGGCCTCGAGGTCACCGACCGCAAGATCGCCCAGCAGGTGTATGAGGGCCTCTACCGCATGGACCACGACCAGTTCTACGTGGGCGGGCGCTACATCAACTTCGATGGCCGCCTCGCCGGCTTCACGCAGGACGCGAACATCTCGCGCTACCAGGTGGGTGGTGGCTGGTTCGTGACGAAGAACCTCCTCACGAAGCTCGAGTGGGTGAACCAGAAGTACAACGACTTCCCATCCAGCGACATCCGCAACGGCGGCAACTTCAAGGGCTTCATGATCAGCGGCGCGGTAGGCTTCTGACCATGACCGCCATCGCGCTCGGGTCGCGGCAATCGCCATCGACGCCTCGTCCGGGCTCGATGGCGCCCCTGCGGCTCCCACTCCTCCACAAGCTCGCGATCGCCGACATCCTCGCCCTCGGCCTCCTGTTCTCGGCCGCCAGCTGGATGCAGGGAACGTCGCTTCGCCTCGCCGTCCTGGTCCTTGCACTGGCCGCGGTGCAGCTCGCCCTCCTCGCCCTTGCCCTCCGCCCCGTCCGCGTGCTCGAGGCGGCGGCGGCGCGAATCCTCTCCGGCGACAGCGTCGCGCGCGTGCAACCTTCGCTGCTGGCGGACTCCAGGGCGCGCCAGCTCGGCGACACGCTCAACGGGCTCCTCGATGCGCTCGAGGCTGACCGTCGGCACTTCCGTGAACTGGCCGTGGCGGCCATCGAGACGGGCGATCGCGAGCGCGTCCTGCTCGGGCGCGAGCTGCAGGACTCCACCGCCCAGCAGCTCGCGGCGCTCGCGTTCCAGCTCGGCGCGGCGATTCGTGACACTCACGACGACGCGGCCCGTCGTCGCCTCGAAGCGCTGCGGGACGAGGCCGTGAGCATCCTCGACGGTGTCCAGCAGATCGCCAGCGCCACGCATTCCGGCGTCCTCGAATCCCTGGGCCTCGTGCCAGCGCTCCAGCAACTCGTTCGCTCCAGCACTCGCATGCTCGGACCGCGGGTTTCGCTCGTCACGGGCCCGCTCTACGTCGCCCTGCAGCCTGCCACGCAGGCGGTGCTTCACCGGGTGGCGCTGGAGGCGGTGCGAAACGCGCAGGCGCACGCACGGGCCCAGCACGTCACGGTGAGCCTGTCGGTGGACGACAGCGAGGCCGTGCTCACCATCGTCGACGACGGGACCGGTTTCGACGTGACCGACGCCGAGCGTCGCCGGCCCGCGCTCGGCCTCTTCATGATGCACGAGCGCGTCGCGCTGCTGCACGGGCGACTCGACATCACCAGCGCGGCCGGCGCGGGGACGCGTGTCCTTGCGCGCGTTCCCCTCACGACGCCGGTGCTGCCGCCGTTCCTCGCCCTTCATCCCTGAGCCGCGATTCCCGATGCGCCCCGTCGCGCGGCGCGACCCGCTCCTCCTCCGCCGGTACTCGTCGATCGCGCTGACGATCGTCGCGCTGCTCGTGGGTGGCGTCGCCCTCGCGCTGCAGCACCTCGCGATCGCGCAGCTGTCGTGGTACGCAGGCGTGGCGATCGCGGGTGCGCCGCTCGTCTGGCGAACGGTCAAGGGCGCGCTCGAGGGCCACTTCGCAACCGACGTGGTGGCGACGCTCTCCATTCTCGCGGCCCTGGCGCTCGCGCAACCGCTGGTTGCGCTCGTGGTCGTACTCATGCAGGCCGGTGGCGAGGCGCTCGAGGCGTACGCCGAGGGGCGCGCCAGGGCGGCGGTTGCGGCGCTCGAGGCGGCGGCGCCGCGCGTGGCGCACCGGGTGCGCAACGGTCGCGTGGACGACGTCCCGGCCCCCGACGTGATCGTGGGCGACCGGCTGCTGATCCGGCCGGGTGACCTCGTGCCGTGCGATGGCATGGTGCTGGAGGGCGAGTCCGAGCTCGACGCCTCGTCACTCACGGGCGAATCGCTGCCGGTGCGCGCGGCCGCCGGCGTACTGGTCATGAGTGGGATGCTCAACGCGCTCGGATCGTTCCACATGCGCGTGGATGCGCCCGCGGGGCGCAGCCAGTATGCCCGCGTGGTGGATCTCGTCCGCAGTGCACAGGCGACGAAGGCGCCGCTCCAGCGACTCGCCGATCGCTACGCCGTCTGGTTCACGCCGATCACGCTCGCGCTCTGCGCGGTGGCCTTCGCGGCTTCCCGGGACTGGACGCGCGTGCTCTCCATCCTGGTGGTCGCGACTCCCTGTCCACTGATCCTCGCCACGCCGGTCGCGATGATCGGCGGCATCAATCGCGCCGCGCGCCGGCAGGTCGTCATCCGAACCGGCGGCGCGCTCGAGCGACTCAGCCAGGTGAATGCCGTGGTGTTCGACAAGACCGGCACGATCACCACCGGCCGCCCACGATTGCTGCGCGTGCTCGTCGCGCCGGGCTTCGTCCAGCGCGACGTGTTGCGCCTTGCCGCCGCCGTGGAGGAGCGATCGAGCCACCTCCTCGCGGGTGTGCTTGTCGACTACGTGCGACGGGAGGAGCCCGTCCTCCCACCGAGCCACGATCACAGCGAGGCGCCGGGGCGGGGAATAGCCGCGGTGGTGGACGGTCACCGGGTCGCGGTCGGCGCGCGCTCCTTCGTGCTTCCGCAGGTCGTGGATGGTGAGGAGTCCGCCCGCGCCCTCGAGCCACCAGGCGCCATGCTCCTTGCCTACGTCGCGATCGACGCGCGACTCGCCGCCGTCGTGGAGTTCGCCGAGGAGCTGCGCGCCGAACTGCCGGCGCTGCTCGCCGCCCTCGCGGAGCGCGACGTCCGGCGCGTGCTGATGCTCTCGGGCGATCACGCGCCCCGCGCCCTCGCCCTCGCGGCGACGGCCGGCATCGCCGAGGCACATGGCGACCTCCTCCCCTCCGACAAGGTGCAATACGTCCAGTGGCTTCGCGACGAGGGGTATGTCGTGATGATGGTGGGCGATGGCGTGAACGATGCGCCCGCACTCTCCACGGCCGACGTTGGCGTTGCGCTTGGCGGTCACGGTGGCGGCATCACCAGCGAGTCTGCTGACGTGATCCTCCTGGTGGATTCACTTGCGCGCGTTTCCGAGGCCCTCGACATCGGTCGCCGTACGCTGCGCATCGCGCGCCAGAGCATCTGGGTGGGACTCGGCCTCAGCGGCTGCGCCATGCTCGTCGCCGCGGCGGGGGCCATGCGCCCGCTCGTGGGGGCCATGCTCCAGGAGGCCATCGACGTCGCCGTGATCCTCAATGCAGTGCGCACCTCCATCTCGCCGCGGGCCTCGACCTCGTCGGGACATCCCCTTCGCGCATGAGGCGATTCGCCCGACGGTCGCGCCCAGCGTTGCGTGCCAGCTTCAGCAGATGAAACGCCCGCTGGTGGGTTCCGCCCTCGTCCTGCATGGGCTCGCCCATGCCTCCCTCGTGATCTCGGCCTTTGGCACGGGGCCAACATGGCTTGTCGCGCCCCTCGTGACGCTCGCCCTGCCGGGCTTCGTGGCGGCCGGATTCGGCGTGCTCGGGCTTCCGCTGCTGCGACGGTGCTGGAGGAAGTGCCTGCTCATCGCCGTCACCGCGTCCATGCTGCTGCTGCTCCTGTTCGGGCATGGCTTCGCCCTCCCTGGACTCGCGGTCGACTTCGCCCTGGCCCTCGTTGCACTCGACCTGCCGGAATTCGCGAATCGCCGCGATTCCGGGGGCGTGATCCGGCGACGAGTCCGCGGGGTCGGCGTCGCGCTCGGGGCCGCAGCGTTGTTGTGGGTCACGCTCATCACCACCTTCCGGCCGTTGCTGCTGCATCTCGGCACCACGGTCGCGGAACGGCAGGCGCCCCTTCCCGGCGATCCGCCGCTCCGGGATGGAGGCTACCGGCTGGACCACGGTATCACGATTCACGCGCCGGTGGACTCCGTCTGGCCCTGGCTCGCACAGCTCGGCCAGCCCCGAGCGGGCTTCTATTCCTTCGAGGTGCTCGAGCGCGCGGCTGGCGTGCACATTCACAACGCGGACCGGGTGCACCCCGAATGGCAGTCGATCGAGCGCGGCGACCTGCTGCGCGCCGTGCAGCCCGGCTACCTGCACGGCATCATCGATGGAACGCCAGGGTGGCGCGTGAGCGAGGTCGTCCCCGGGCGTGCCGTGGTGCTGGACGGATGGGGCGCATTCGTGCTCGTTCCCACCGACTCCGTGACGACCCGCTTCCTCATCCGGACGCGAGGCAACGCCGATCCCACGCTCGTGTCGCTGCTCATCGCGCCAGCCAGCCTCTTCGTGCTGGAGCCAGCGCACTTCATCATGCAGCGGGAGATGATGCGGGGGCTGCGCGACCGCGCGGAGCGCCGGGCTACTGCGCCTGCAGCAATCCCAGTCGCAGGCAGAACTGCACGTAGTCGGAACGGTGCGACAGCTGGAGCTTCTCGTTGATGCGCTGCTTGTAGGTCTCGACGGTCTTGGGGCTGATGAACAGCTTCTCCCCGATCTCCGACGCAGAGAATCCCTCCGCCACGTGCACCAGCACGTCCTTCTCGCGGTCGGAAAGCGTGCGGTACAGCTCCCGCTCATCCGAATGCTCCGATCGCTTCGACACCGCACGCGCCAGCGCCCGCGCGGCAGTGGGCTGCACGTAGGAGTCACCGGCGGCCAGCGCACGAATGGCGTCGGCCAGCTCACGATCCGCCGCGTTCTTCGCCAGGTAGCCCGAGGCTCCCGCCTCCAGCAGGGTGACCAGGTACTCATCCTCGGTGTGCATCGTGAGGATCAGCACCTTGCACGGCGACTTGAGCGCCACGAGCTCCTTGGTGGCCGCGAGCCCGTCCATTTGCGGCATGTCCAGGTCGAGCACCGCCACGTGCGGCTTGAGGCGCTCGACCAGCGCCAGCGCCTCGCGCCCCGTGCCGGCCTCGCCCACGATCTCGATGTCCTTGCAGGACGCGAGCAGGGCCTTCAATCCGGCCCGCACCACCAGGTGGTCGTCGGCCAGCACGATGCGAATGATGTCCGGCCTGCCCGGCGTTGTCATGTCATCAACCTACTTCTGGACGATCAGCGCCGTCACCATCCCGAACATTCCCATCTCGCTCTCGGCGTGCGCCAGGATGTGGCAGTGGAAGGCCCACGTCCCCGGGTTGTTGCAGTTGATGATGACGTCGTAGCGCTCGCCCGGCGCGATGTTCAGCGTGTCGCAGCGGTACGGTGCCGGCAGCGGCCAGCCGTCCTTCGAGATCACCGTCTGGTGGATGCCGTGCAGGTGCATGGGGTGGATCATCATCCCCTCATTCATGTAGCGGATGCGCACCTTCTGCCCGAGCTTCGCCACGATCGGCTCCGTCGCCGGGAAGCTCTTGCCGTTGAAGGTGTAGCCGTGCGCGCCATCGTTGAGGATCAGCACGTAGTCCAGGTCCACCTTCGGCTCGTGCGACTTGTCCCTCGGCTCGATGATGAACGCGCCGAGCAGTCCGAGGCCCACCTGCTTCGTCGAGTTGTGGTGCGAGTGGTACATGTGCGAGCCCGGGTTGGGCGCCGTGAACTCGTACGTGTAGCTCGTGCCCGGCTTGATCGGAGGCTGCGTGATGAACGGCACGCCATCCTGGTCGTTCGGGAGCTCGAGTCCGTGGAAGTGGATCGCGGTGGACTCCGGCAGGTCGTTCCTGATGTTGATGCGCACGCGATCGCCTTCGGTCACGCGAATCTGCGGCGCGGGCATCACGCCGTTGTACGTCCATGCCTCAACCTTGCGGCCCGGCTCCACTTCCCACTGCACGACCGATGCGGTGAGGTCGAAGATCTTCACGCCCTTTTCCACGCGCGGCGCGAGAAGCTGGCCGCCCTTGCCCTCCGTCTTGGCCGGGAAGGCCTTGATCCCCTTCTCGTGCATCGCATCCATCGCGTCGGCGGCGGCACGGGGGGACAATGGGGCGACCGCGGGCGTCGCCGCGGCCGTCGCGGCAACAGGCGCGGCATCACCCGTCTTCTTGCACGCCACCATGAAGCCGGCGCCCAGTGCGGTGACGGAGGCGGTGCGCAGGAATCCGCGCCGGTTCGTGGCGGACGTCGCCAGCGAATCCAGGAGGGAGGTCTTCGGCTCTTCGATGGTCATGATCGCGGGATGTAGGTTGTGGGTACCCTCCCAAGCTCGCCGCTCGCGACCCCTCGAACCGTCGGGCAGTCGCCGTCAATTCCAGGGCCCGAAATCCCCACACTGTGTAGGTAATACTCCTGACACGATACGTCCCGACCGTACCGAGTGCAGTACCTTCCGGCATGATGATCGACGCCAACAAGGCCGCCCATCGCGCAGCGATGAGCCGTGCGCTCCCCCCGGACCTGTTCCCGGGGATGATGGCGATTTCCGCTGAGGCGGTGATCGCGGTGGATGACGAGCAGCGCATCATCTTCTTCAACCAGGGCGCCGAGCGCATCTTCGGCTACGAGGCGGCGGAGCTCGACGGCCAGTATCTCGAGGTGCTCCTGCCCGCGCGCTATGCCGCCTCGCATCGCGGGCACGTGCACGGCTTCGGCGCGGCGCATGGCCAGCCGCGCCTCATGGGCGAGCGACAGGAGATCAGCGGCCGGCGCAAGAACGGCGAGGAGTTCGCCGCCGAGGCCTCCATCGTTCGCCTGCAGGTCGAGGGGCACGAGGTCTACACCGCCGTATTACGGGACATCAGCGCCCGCGTGCGCGCCGAGGAGCGGCTGCGCGACGCCGTGCAGGCGCGCAGCGACATGCTCGGCATCGTCTCGCACGACCTGCGCAACCCCGCGAACGCGGTGAAGATGCTGGCGCGCAGCATCATGGAGGGCGAGGAGGGTGACACGCTCAGCCCGCACGTGCGCGAGCGCATCCAGGTGATCCAGCAGGCCGCCGAGCAGATGGACGCGCTCATCGAGGACCTGCTCGACGTCACCCGCATCGACACGGGCCGGCTCCTCGTCTCCACGCGACCCACGGACGGTCACCTCCTCGTGGTGCGGTGCACGGAGAGCCTGCGGGTGCTGGCCGAGGACGCGGGCGTCGAGCTGCGGAGCGAGGTGCCGGATCGGATGCCCATGCTCCTCGTTGATGCCGACCGCACGATGCAGCTCTTCTCGAACACCATCGGCAACGCGATCAAGTTCACGCCTCGCGGAGGTTGCATCACCGTGAAGGCGGTGACGATGGACACGCACGTGGAGGTCTGCGTCACCGACACGGGGCCCGGCATCGCTGCGGAGCAGCTCCCCCGGATCTTCGACCGCTTCTACCAGGGCAGCATCCAGTCACGTCTCGGCAGCCGCCACGGCGCGGGCCTCGGCCTCCCCATCTCGAAGGGGATCGCCGAGGCCCAGGGCGGGGCCATAACGATCGAGAGCGTGGAGGGGACGGGAACCACCGTCCGCTTCACGCTCTGTCTCGCCCCGCCGCGATAGGCCTGCCGCTTACCGCTTGAGCAGCAGGTCGAAGCGGACCGTCACCGACTCTGCGACCTTGATGCGCCCGAACATGAGCTTCGGCGGCACCACGTCGTAGTCCGTCATCTTGAGGTCGTAGCTGCCGACCACGTGCAGCACGCCGGCGTCATTGCGGCCTTCCGCCTTGACCACGATCGGCTTCGACTGCCCGCCCAGGGCGAGCGTGCCGGTGAGCGTGCCATTCACCACTTCGCCGGCACGCGCCATCTCGTACTTGTTGAGGTGAAACGCGATCTGCGGGTGCGCGCTGAGGTTGATCGCCTTGCGCATGTGCTCGTTCATCGTGCCGTTGCCGCAGTCGAGCTTCTCCACGGGAATGGTCACGTCCACGTCACCCACTGACTTCGTTCCGGCGAGGAGCTGCGCGACCGCGTTGGGATCGGTCGCCTGGACCGCCGCATTCACCTCGTTCGCCGTGCAGCTGAACTTCTTGATCGTCGAGTTGCCGTCGAACCACACCTTGCTGGCGGGCTGCAACGTGAGCTGCGGGCCGGTGGCGTCGCGGGCCGCGACGAGCATCACGAGGGAGAGGGCGAGTGCGCCCGGCTTGAGGTACGATGTCATGGCGGTCTCCAGATGGGGAACGCGTGCATCGCGTTCGTGAAGGAATGATCGGGTTTCGCACCCTTCGGTTCTGTCGGGCGTTCGACCGATCGTCACGCCGTCCCGGATGACGCCGCGATCAGGGTTTTTCCTGACGCGCCGCGCACTCCGCCCGGGCGGGACTCGCCTCGCGCAGCGTCATCACCACGCTCCCCGCGCGCGGCACGCGGCTCTCGATCCGCACGGGGCGACGGCAGGCATCGTCGCTGATCCAGAAGCGGATCACGCCCTCGCCGTCGTAGTTGCGCGCATCGCGCACGCGCATCTCCACCTCGCGCGCGCGGAACCAGCCCATGGGCGTCTCGATGTCCCGGAGGCCGTGATAGGTCAGCACCGTGGGATTGCGGGCCTCGTCGAAGTGTCGGCGCAGCACGAGCGGCGAATCGAGCGGCAGCTCCAGGGTGCGCACCAGGTAGATGAAGGAGAGCTCGTCGAGCGCGGCAGGCTCGAGCTCGCGCTCCTCGTTGTGGTGCGCCACGAATCGCTGTTCCGCCTTGTGGAAGCGCATGGACGCGAAGCGCACGGGATCGAGCCAGCTCGTCGTGCGATCCGACACCTTGAGTGGGCCGAACCCGGTGGAGAACGCGAAGTTCAGCACCATCACCGGCACGCCGCGCACCTCGGCCGGTCCCTCGATCCACAGCTCCGCCTTGCCACCCATGCCCCCGGTGGCGCGAGTCTGGTAGGTCAGCCGCTCGCCGATCGCGAACGGCAGCGGGGACTGGGCGCGCAGGGGCATCGCGAGCAGGAGGCAGGTGAGCAGGATGGAATTGCGCATTCATGAAGCTCGTTCGCTGCGCACGGCGCTCTGTCGGGATGTTCCCTATCGAAGCGCAGATCCTCCCGACCCGCCAACCAGCCAACTACGTTTCGCGCATGACCTCACCTGCCAGGCCAGCCAGCGAATTCGACGACGACATCATCCATCCGTCGAAGGTCCCCTTCGTCCTCGTCCACATCGCCTGCCTCGGTGCGCTCTGGAGCGGGGTCACGATCCCCACGCTCATCCTCTGCGCGGTGCTGTACGTGGTGCGCATGTTCGGCGTGACCGCCGGCTACCATCGCTACTTCTCGCACCGCACCTTCCGCACGGGGCGCGCGATGCAGTTCCTCTTCGCCTTCCTCGCGCAGAGCACCGCGCAGCGGGGCATCCTCTGGTGGGCGGCCAAGCATCGCCATCACCACAGGCATTCCGACACCGAGCACGACGTCCACTCCCCGCGCCAGCGCGGCTTCCTCTACGCGCACGTGGGCTGGATCTTCAGTGCCGAGCACGACAAGACCGACTTCGACGCGATCCCCGACCTCACGAAGTATCCCGAGCTGATGTGGCTCGAGCGTCACCAGTACACGCCGGCCACCGTCCTCGCGGTGCTCTGCGCACTCGGGTTCGGTTGGGCGGGGCTGTTCGTCGGCTTCTTCTGGAGCACCGTGCTGCTCTACCACGGCACCTTCTTCATCAACTCGCTCGCGCACGTCCACGGCAGGCAGCGCTACGTGACCGGCGACGACAGCCGCAACAACTGGTGGCTCGCGATCATCACGCTGGGCGAGGGGTGGCACAACAACCACCACGCGTACCAGCGCTCGACGCGCCAGGGTTTCCGCTGGTACGAGTTCGATCCCACCTTCTACACGCTCAAGGTCATGTCGTGGGCGCGCCTGGTGTACGACCTCGGCGCGCCGCCGGCCGACCTCGTGCGCAACGAGCGGCCGCTCGGTCGCGCGGTGATCGAGAAGGTCGCGCGCCAGCTCGCGGCGAGCTTCCAGGAGAAGCAGGCTCGCTTCGGCGAGCTTCGCCAGGCGATGCACGCTGAACTGCACGCCGAGCGTCACTTCCCCCCGATGCCCGACATGCCGAGGATGCCGAGCATGCCGTCGATGCCGAGCATGCCGACGATGCCGAGCATGCCCGACATGCCCTCCCTCCCGACCCTCGCCGAGATTCGCGCGCGCGCCGAGCAGCTCTACGCCCAGACTCCCAGCATGGATGAGATCGTTTCCCGCGCCCGCGAGCTGCTCGAGCAGCGCCAGCAGCCGACCGCGACGTAGGCATCCGTATTGCCATTCCCCTCTCCACGCGCACGCAAACTCGCGACACCTGGAGACGGACATGTCAAAGGACCTGAATCAGGACGGCCTCGAAAACTCGGCCGAAGGCAAGACCGACAACTTCAAGGGCAAGGTCAAGGACGCCGTCGGCGGTCTCACCGGCGACTCGAGCCTGCAGGCAGAAGGCAAGCTCGACCAGGCGAAGGGGAAGGTGAAGGACGCGATCGGGAAGGTCGAGCGAAAGCTCGACTGACCGCCACTCACCACCCGGCATGAGGAACGGCGCACCCCGCGCCGTTCCTCATGCGCGTTGAGAATCCATGCTCACTCCTCGCGAGATCCTCGCCAAGCGACTCGATCGCAAGTCCGCCGTCGGGCTCCGACTCACGATCAACGTCCTGATCTTCCTGCTCGCCCTCTGGGCGTTCGGAAGCCTGCTCGATGCCGTGCTCGACAACGAGACGCTCTTCCACTGGTACCTGGCAGTGAACGGCTACTTCCACCAGCATGCCACCCCCCTCGGCCTCGCGATCTTCAACAAGGTCACGCTCCTCGGCTCGGCCGGCGTGTGGACCATCGTGCCGGTGGTCGCCGTGTGGCTCTGGCATCGCGGCGATTACGTGCTCCTCAGCGGATGGCTGGGCACGCAGGTGGGCGGGGAGGTGCTGCAGTATGCCCTCAAGACGAGCGTCCATCGTACGCGCCCGCAATACGCAGCGCAGTTCCTGCATGGCCACTCGTACAGCTTCCCCAGCGGCCACACGATGGGCACCACCATCTGCTATCCGCTGCTGATGGTCGTGCTCACGGCTGCGCTCAACTGGAAGCCCGCTCGCCGCATCGGCATGCACGTCCTGGCCGTGGCGATCATTGCCGCCGTGGGGTTCAGCCGCCTTTACCTCGGCGTGCATTACCCCAGCGACGTGATGGGCGGCCTGGCTGCCGGCCTCGGGTGGCTGGCGGCGTGCCTGATCGGGATCAACTGGGCGCGCGAGCACTGGAAGCCCACGGTCGCTGAAGCGGTGCCTGGTGCCTCGAAGGTCGCCGACAAGGTCGCCGGAACAGGCGCACCGGCGAGCTGAACCGCGCGACCCGCTGCTTGCACCGCCGTGAGTGGCGTCGCATATTGACCAAGTGATCAACAAGGGCGCGCGCGATGCCCGGCCGTAGGGAGACGGAAGAAGTGCGGCGCGAGGCCATCCTTCGCGCCTGCTTCACCGTGGCCGCCCGCGAGGGGCTCGGCGGCGTCACCGCGCGCGCCGTCGCAACCGAGGCCGACGTCAGCAGCGGCCTCGTGTTCTTCTATTTCGCCTCCGTCGACAACCTGCTCGTCGAGCTGCTCGACTGGCTGCTGCCCCGCACCATCATCTCGAGCCAGTTCATCGGGCCACCGCCCACGCACGCCGAGCCCGGCGAGCGCCTGATGTCCGTGATCCGGCAGGACGTCGAGCGACTGCCGCGCCAGCGCGCGCGCCTCGAGCTGTTCTTCGATTACTGGGTCCTCGGCCTGCGCGACCCGAACATCCGTCGCAAGATCCGCCGCGCCGCCGATCGCTATCGCGCGTCGTTCCGGCCGCTCGGCGAGGCGCTCATCGAGGCGCACCCGCACCGCTACGCCGACGTGTCGGCCGAGGGACTCGCGGACGTCGTCGCGAGCTTCGTGGAAGGATGCGCGCTCCAGGTGGTGATGCACCCCGCGCAGTTCGACATCGAGCGTTCCATGGCGACCCTCGCCGCGCTCGTTCGCCAGCCGCAGCACGCCGCAATCCACTAGCACGCACCGCACGAGGCCACGCCATGCCCACGTACACTCCCCCGATCGACGACATCCGCTTCGTGCTCGAGGACGTCATCGGCGTCGCGCAGCTCGCGGCGCTTCCCGGCTACGAGGAGGCGGGCGTCGACACGATCCTCGCGGTGCTCGAGGAGGGTGGGCGACTCGCGGCCGAGGTGCTGCAGCCGATCAACCAGGCCGGCGACGCCGAGGGCTGTCATTACGAGAACGGCGTGGTCACCACGCCGAAGGGATTCAGGGCCGCGTACGACGCCTACTGCGCGGCGGGCTGGCCCGCCATGACCGCCGCGGCGGAGTTCGGCGGGCAGGGGCTCCCGCACCTCACGCGCGTGGTGCTCGACGAGATGATGTGCGCGGCCAACCTGTCGTTCAGCATGTATCCGCTGCTCGCGCACGGCGTGATCACCGTGCTCGAACGCTGGGGCACCGACGAGCTGCGCCAGCGCTTCCTGCCGAAGCTCATCGACGGATCCTGGGGCGGCACCATGTGCCTCACCGAGCCGCACGCCGGCACCGACCTCGGCATCATTCGCACGAAGGCCGTGCCGAGCGATGCGGGCAGCTACCTCATCACCGGCACCAAGATCTTCATCTCCGCCGGGGAGCACGACCTCACCGACAACATCATCCACCTGGTGCTCGCGAAGCTGCCGGATGCGCCGCCGGGCACCAAGGGCATCAGCCTCTTCATCATCCCGAAGCGGGTGGTCGGCGAGAATTCCGCATCGGGCGAGTCCAATGGCGTGCGCTGCGGCTCCATCGAGCACAAGATGGGGATCAAGGGCAACGCGACCTGCGTGATGAACTTCGACAATGCGCAGGGATGGCTGGTGGGCGAGCCGCACAAGGGGATGCGCGCGATGTTCACGATGATGAACGGCGCGCGCATTGGCGTCGGGGTGCAGGGCCTCGGCCTGGCCGAGGTGGCGTACCAGAACGCAGTGGCGTACACGCAGGATCGCCTGCAGGGGCGCGCGCTCAGTGGCGCGAAGAATCCCCAGGGTGAGGCCGACCCGATCATCGTGCATCCCGACGTGCGCCGCATGCTCATGAGCATGCGCGCCTACACCGAGGGCACGCGCGCGCTGGCCGCGTACGTGGGCCTGCAGGTGGACGTCGAGCTGCTGCACCCGGACCCCGAGCGCCGGCAGGAGGCGAGCGACCTGCTCGCGCTGCTCACGCCGATCCTCAAGGCCTTCCTCACCGACGTGGCATTCGAGGTGACGAACACCGCCATGCAGTGCTATGGCGGTCACGGCTACATCCGTGAGTTCGGCATGGAGCAGTTCGTGCGCGACTCGCGCATCGCGCAGATCTACGAGGGAACGAATGGCGTGCAGGCCATGGACCTGCTGGGCCGCAAGGTGCCCGAGGAGAATGGCCGGCTCGTGAAGCGCTTCATGGCCATCATGAGCGCCGACCTGGCCGCGGCCGCGGGCGACGCGACCATCGCGGACATCGCGAAGCCCGTGGCCGACGCCGCGCAGCTCCTCCAGAAGGTGACGATGGGCGTGATGTCGCGCGCGCAAGCCAATCCCGACGAGATCGGGGCGGCGGCGGTGGACTACCTGCGCATCTTCGGCCTGGTGGCCACGGGGTGGATGTGGGTGCGGATGGCGAAGGCGGCCGAGGCGCAGCGCGCCTCGAACGCGGAGCGTGCCGACGCGAAGGCCGCCACGGCGCGCTTCTACGTCACCCGGCTGCTGCCGCAGGTGCACGCGCTCGCGATGCAGGTGGACGCGGGCGCGAAGCCCGTGATGGCCCTCGACCCGGCGCGCTGGTAACCCCGCCAGCACGGATCGCGTCACATCGACGGAAATACTTGACGCGTCAACAATCGCAGGCATTTTCCGGGAGCGCTCACCTCCTGGAGATTGCCATGCACCCGCTTCCGCGCCTCACCGCCCTCGCAGTGCTCGCCCTCGCGGCCAGCTGTGGCGGCAGCGATTCGTCGTACCCGTCGGGCACCACGAACAACACGACGACGACCACCACGACGACGACCACCACCACGGGTGGAAGCACCAGCCCCGACATCACGGTGGAAGCCTCCGCGTCGTTCAATCCGGCGGCCACCACCGTGCCCCCCGGCACGCGCGTCAACTGGACGTGGGCCACGAACGCCGGCACGCACACCGTGACCTTCGATGACGGGGCCACCTCCGGCAACGTGAGCACCGGCACGTACAGCCGCACCTTCAACACCGCCGGAACCTTCCCGTATCACTGCCTCATTCACGGCGCGTCGATGTCCGGAACGGTCACCGTGAAGTGAGTGAGTTGAGCTTCGAGTGGTGCCGCCCGTACGTGTAGTACAGCACCAGCCCGATCACCAGCCACACGCCAAGGCGTAGCCAGTTGGTCCAGCCGAGGCCGTAGATCATCGCGCCGCACACCAGTATCCCCAGCGTGGAGACCACGGGCACGCCCGCCACCCGGAATGATCGCGGCAGCTCCGGGCGGCGCACGCGCAGGATCCACACGCCGGCGCACACGAGGATGAACGCGAACAGCGTCCCGATGCTCGTCATCTCGCCCACGATGTCATCCGGGATGAACCCCGCGAACCCGGCCGTGAGCAGGAAGAACAGCATGTTCGACTTGAACGGAGTGTGAAATCTCGGGTGCAGGTCGGAGAACAGCTTCGGCACCAGGCCGTCGCGACTCATGGTGTAGAACACGCGCGACTGGCCGAGCAGCATCACGAGGATCACCGACGAGAAGCCGGCGAGGATCCCCACGGTGACGAACTTGCCGAGCCACGAATAGCCCACCATGTACTTCGTGATCGCGTACGTCACGCTCGCTTCCTTGCCCGCGGTGCGGAAGTCCTCCACGGTGGCCACGCCGCTCAGCACGTGCGAGAAGAGGACGTAGAGCACGGTGCAGCAGACCAGTGATCCGAGGATGCCGATCGGCATGTCGCGCTTCGGGTTCTTCGCTTCCTGTGCAGCAGTGGACACCGCGTCGAAGCCGATGAAGGCGAAGAACACCACGCCCGCGGCGCCGAGGATGCCCATGATGCCACCGTACGGGTGCGTCACGCCTTCCGGCGTGGTGTAGGTGGTGGCCGCCGGGATGTAGGGCGTGTGGTTCGCGGGGTTCATGAATCCCCAGCCGATCGCGATGACGAGGATCACGATCGAGACCTTCACGATCACGATCACGTTGTTCACCAGCGCCGACTCGCGCGTGCCGCGAATCAGCAGCGCCGAGAGCAGGAACAGCACGGCGACGGCGGGCACGTTCATGATCCCATGCAGCTGCGTACCGGGCATGACCTCGAAGGGCGAGTGGTACCACTGGTACGGGATGGCCATCCCGAAATACTCGAGCACCTTGTTGAAGTACTGGCTCCAGGAGATCGCGACAGTGGCGGCGCCCACGGCGTACTCGAGCACCAGGTCCCACCCGATGATCCAGGCGACGAGCTCGCCCATCGTGACGTAGGAGTACGTGTAGGCGCTGCCGGCGATCGGGATCATGGACGCGAACTCCGCGTAGCAGAGTCCCGCGAAGGCGCAGCCGATGCCGGCGATGATGAAGGCGATCGTCACCGACGGGCCGGCGCGCTGCGCGATCGCGGCGGCCGTGCGGACGAACAGGCCCGATCCGATGATGGCGCCGATCCCGAGCGCGACGAGGGAGAAGGAGCTCAGCGTTCGCTTGAGCTCCGCGCCGCCGGCGTGGCTCGTGTCGCCGTCCACGAGGAGCTGGTCGATGGACTTGGTTCGGAAGAGCGCAGGGGTCACGGGTCACTCCGTTTACGGAAATGGATACAAATATGTCGCCCGCTCGGGGCGGGCTGTCAAGCCCGCCCAGCGACCCGCACCCCTCCCGCGTATACGGCGGAGCGGCGCGCCGCTCCCGGCGCGTACACCACCCCAGCTCCCCTCCGATGCCCATCCGCAGAGCTCGCCGCATCCTCCTCGCCGCCTCCACCCTGGCGCTGAGCGTCGCCCTCGCCACCCCACTCGCCGCCCAGGAACGGGTCGACACCCCCACCATCGAGCGCATCAAGTCCGAGGAGATGGAACGCTCTCAGGTCATGGACATCATGAGCTGGCTCAGCGACGTCTACGGACCGCGACTCACGTGGTCGCCCAACGCCACGCGCGCCGGCAACTGGGCCGTGTCCGAGACGAAGCGCTGGGGCCTGGCCAACGTGCACCAGGAAAGCTGGGAGACTCCCGCGGGGCTCGGCTGGGAGAACGAGGGGTTCTCGCTGTTCGCCACCGCGCCCGTGCCCTTCATCGTGCAGGCCGTGCCGCAGGCATGGTCGGTGGGAACGGTCGGCACGGTGAAGGGAACTGCTCTGCTCCTGCGCGCCGGTTGCACCGATGAGCTCAAGGCGCAATACACCGGCAAGCTGAAGGGAGCGTTCCTCATGCTCGCCCCGGCCAGCACGCGGACGGTGAGCATGTTCACCGCCTCGGCCAGCCGCTACACCGACTCCTCGCTGGCCGTGATGCAGGCCGCGCAGCCCGCAGCCGCGGGCGGCGGCGGTCGCG
>JAQBPX010000005.1 GCA_028287305.1 Gemmatimonadota bacterium | reverse complement strand
TCACGGGGACCTTGAACAGCGTGCGACTCAAGCCGTTGTAGATGTTCGAGACGAACGCCTTTTCGTACTTCCCTTCCTTGAACCCGGTGACCATGTCGGCGTTCCCATCGAGGATGGGACGCACGAGGCGCGGGATGTCTTCCGGCTTGAACTGGAGATCCGCCGGATAGAAGACCAGGATGCTACCGGTGGAGTTCAGGTAGCCGGTGCGCAGCGCGTCCGCGATCCCGCGCTTCACGCGATGCCGCACCGCCCGAAGGAAGCTGTACTGCTCCTGGAGCCGCGTGAGGACATTCCAGCTGTCGTCGACGGAGCCGTCATCGATGACGACCACTTCATAGCTGGTGTCCGGCTGTGCCGCGAAGGCTTCCGCCGCCAGTTGCATGAAGAGCGGCAGGTTCTCGGACTCGTCCTTGGCCGGCACGAGCACGGAGACATCGACCTTCCGGTGCGACGAAGCGACGAACGGCGTTGGTCCCGGCGCGCGTTCGTCCGTCATCATACGCGCTTTCGCATGCGCGCCGACAGCACGCCCAGCTGGTCGCGGTACTTCGCCACGGTGCGTCGCGCGATCTGCACGCCCGTCTCCTTCAGGATGTTCACGATCGCCTGGTCGGTGAGCGGGTGCTTGGGATTCTCCTCGGACACGAGCTTCTGGATCTGCGCCTTGATGCCGCGCGCGGAGACGTCCTCGCCGGCCGTGGTCGACAGGCCGGAGGAGAAGAAGAACTTGAGCGGCAGCACGCCGCGCGGCGTCTGCACGAACTTCTCGTTCGTGACGCGACTGACGGTGCTCTCGTGCATGCTGATCACCTCGGCGACTTCGCGCAGCGTCAGCGGCTTGAGGAACTGCACGCCCTTCTCGAAGAACTCACGCTGCCGTTCGACGATGTAGTTCATGACCTTGAGCATCGTCTGGCGACGCTGCTCGATGGCCTGGATCATCCAGTTGGCGGAGTTCAGCTTGTTCGAGATGAACTCCTTGTTCTCGCCGTCGAACTTCTTCTTGTCGCGCGCGATCTCCTGGTAGGCCTTGCTGAGCTTGAGCCTCGGCAGGTTGGCGTCGTTGAGGAAGACGAAGTACTTCCCGTCGATCTTGTCGACGATCAGGTCGGGGATGATGTAGTTGTCGCCGGCGTCGCTGTACTTGATGCCGGGCTTGGGGTCGAGCTTCTGGATC
The DNA here is from genome assembly GCA_028287305.1 of Gemmatimonadota bacterium. GTDB lineage: Bacteria > Gemmatimonadota > Gemmatimonadetes > Gemmatimonadales > Gemmatimonadaceae > JAQBPX01. Next base: position 42,626 of record JAQBPX010000005.1, on the reverse strand, counting down.
TCGTCGGCGGCGCGCTGCACGTCGGAGGGGCTGATGCCGAACCGCTTGGAGATCTCGCTCCAGCGGTGGTTGATCAACTCGTCGAAGCAGTCGCGGACCAGGCGGAAGGGCACGCTCTGCTCGAGCCCCGCCTCGCGGAGCTGGAGCATGAGGCACTCACGCAGGTCGCGCGCGCCAACGCCGGCGGGATCGAGCCCCTGCACCACCCCGAGCATCTCCTCGCCCTCGGAGGGCTTGTAGAGCGGGAGGTCATCGCTGTCGCGCCCCGACTCCTCGGCGGCCTGCTCCAGCATCTCGTTGATGCCGGTGATGATGTCGGCGAGCGGGCACGCGAGGTATCCGTCCTCGTTGATGTTGCCGATGAATTCATCGGCGAGGAGCATCTGGCGCGGGCTGAGGTCGAGGAGCGAGACCTGGTCGCGGAGGTGGTCGCCGAGGTCGCGCGTGTCCACCGTGATCGGCTCGTAGTACTCGCGCTCCTCGTGCTCCTCGCGGCGACCGCCGGCGTCGAAGCCGTCGAGGAGGATTTCCTCCCAGTCGATCTCGTCCTTGTTCGCCTTCTCCTGCTCCTCCGGGGTGCTCTCGACCTCTACCTCGGATTCGGCGTCGGTCTCGTTGCCCTCCTCGTCCTCCTCGTCCTCCGGCTCGACCATGTCGAGGAAGGGGTTGTTGAGGAGCTCCTGCTTGAGGTGCTGCTGCAGGTCGAGCAGGGGCATGTACAGGAGGTCCATCGCCTGGTAGAGGCGTGGATTGATCTTGAGCTCCTGCTTGAGCTGCGTGCCCTGGGAAAGACCGGGTTTCATGCCTGCTCCTGCGGGCCGTCGTTCTCCGCGGCAAAGCGGGAGCGGAGGCGTGCAGTAAGGGTGGGACCGAGGTAGATGTCGGCCACCGTGTCGTCGAACACGAGCTCGCGCACGGTTCCCGAAACCTTCACCTGCCCGTCGAACATGATGTAGGCGCGGTCCACGATGTCCAGTGTCTGCTCGACGTTGTGATCGGAGATGAGGACGCCGATTCCGCGATGGCGGAGGCCGGCGACGATGGTCTGGATGTCATGCACGGCGATCGGGTCGACCCCCGCGAACGGCTCGTCCAGCATCATGAACTTCGGCTGCGTGACCAGCGCCCGCGTGATCTCGAGTCGGCGGCGCTCGCCACCGGAGAGTGCGTACGCCTTGCTGTGCCGCAAATGCTTGATGCTCAGCTCGTCCAGCAGCGTTTCGAGCCGGGTCCGGCGCTCCGCCGAGGAGAGCGGGAGCGTTTCGAGGATCGCCAGGATGTTGTCTTCCACGGAGAGCTTGCGGAAGATGGATGGCTCCTGGGAGAGATAGCCGATGCCTTGCCGGGCCCGCTTGAACATGGGCATCGCGGTGATGTCCTGCCCGTCGAGGGAGATCTTCCCGGACATGGGCTCGATGAGTCCCACGATCATGTAGAAGGTCGTGGTCTTCCCCGCGCCATTCGGGCCCAGCAGTCCCACGATCTCGCCCTGTTGCAATCGAAGGGCCACGTCGTTCACCACCCGGCGGCGGCGATACATCTTGATCAGGCCGCTGGCTTCCAGGACGGACCCATGCGGCGCGGCGAGCTGGTCTGTAACGCCCTCAGCCCCCTGTGGAGGGGGCTCGAGGGGTCCCCGGTGCTCGCCGGTATGCTTGAGCACGTCGGCGACTTCCTGGCGAAGCGCGACGATGTCCGCCCAGAGCGCCGGAGCGACCTGGAGCGTGTCGTCCACCCCGGTGAGCCCCTCGGCGGGCAGGATGAGCACGCCTTCCGCGGCGAGCCGGGGGAACACCGAGTGTGCGAGGTGAATGCGGACTTCGTCCAGGCTCAGGCGGCCCGCCTCACGGTCGGCATCTCGGCCCGACGCGCGCAACGCCGCGAGGTGGTCATCGCGGTAGCAGATGGAGACCCGGCTGAACGGCGCGGAGCCGATCCCGTCGGCCTCATGGATCACGGCGTGGAGCGCGAGCGCGGTTGAGCGATCGCCCTTCGCGAGGTGGTCGACGAGGGCCTGGACGCGGGCCGGAATGAACGGGGTCGGGTCGGTCATGGACCTTGGGGGGGCTTGGCTGGAGGACGCTTCACGTCCGGTGCGCGCTTGCCCGCGGCGGCCTTCTCCGTGGTGTCGGCTACCGGCTCCAGGTAGAGTCCGTTCTTCTGGTCGATCACGTGCACGGTGCGCAGTTGCCGCCCCGCGAAGTCCACCGTGATGAGGCGGCCCGTCACATAGTTGATGGCCGGCCGGTGCGACACCGTGTCAGTCGGCGGCATGTGCTGGTAGGAACCAGCGGTGCCGGACGCCACGATCTGGCGAATGGCCGGTCCCTGCGTCGTGTCGCCGGTCGCGACCGTGTCGAACTTCGCGACCAGGGTGTCGCCGCGCAGCCAGTCCTTTTCCGTGGTGATGAACTTCGAGGAATCCGGCTGCGCCTCGGCCAGCGCGTTGCGCAGGGCGTGAACCTCCCGCACCTTCTGCCCCGGCATCAGCACGTCGATGGAGTCGGCGGAGATGTTCTGCGACTTGGCGTCGGCATGCGCGCGCCCCGGCCCCCACGCCACGGCACGGTCGAGCAGCTCGTCCTTCAGTCGCAGGTCGATGGTGTCGGCGCGCATCGTGAGGTCCTTGCTCTTCGCCTCGGCCAGGCGCATCGAGAGGACGCGCTGCAGCTTCTTCGCCTTCGAATAAAGGTGGATGCGCTGTCCGCTCAGCGTGAACTGGTGCCCCTTCTTCCCCTCGATGCGCGGGAGCTGGATGAGCTCCACGTATTCCTTCACGTTGTCGATGAAGGCCGAGTCGGCGCGCGCGAACACGTCCTCGCGGTCGATCTGCACGTCGCCACTGCCGTAGACCAGCTCCTCGTTGTCCATCACGAGCGTGTTGCCGACGATCGTGGACGACGAGAGCTGCTTGCCCGCCTTGTCCTTCTCGATCGCGGTGATGGTGGGCCGCGCAATGGCGGTGATGCGCGTGCGAGGGCGCACGTTGGGGATCACCCTTAGGTACTCGACCTGCTGGCCCTTCATGGTCGAGCCGCTGGGAAGCGTGGCGATCACGTTGGTGTTCGCGACGATGCGCTCGTCGGGCACGTAGTAGTTGAGGAATTCGGCGCTCAGCCTGAAGCGCGGCTCGTTGTAGACCACGTGGCCCACGAGGTAGAGCCGGCGAATGTCGCCGTAGAACTCGAGGCTGTCCGCGCGAATCGTCAGCTTCTTCGAGGGACAGCGGACGTTGATGCCCGCGCCGTAGAAGGTGTTGAACTGCCCGCTCGGCAGCTTGTTGCCGTACGTGCGCGTCTCCGGTGTATTGTCGAAGAAGCAGCGCTCCAGCTGGGCCTGCGCGAGGCGCGGGGCCAGCAGGAGCAGCGCGAGCAGCGCCAGGCGAGCCGTCATCGATTCGGCATCGCGATGCCCTCGATCGGCGTGGAGCCGGACGAGCCCTTGAGGATCTGGAAGCGATTGAGGTTCGGGTCGGAGCGGAAACCGACTCCCTTCTGGATGCGATCGCCCGCCACCAGCGTGAAGGCGCTGTCGCTCGAGATCTCGTTTGCCGCCTGGTTGTAGCGGAGATGGTTGGAGGTGAGGCGACGGCCGTCGGTCGTGGTGACGACCACGTCGCCGAATCCCTCGAGGACCTGCGTGCGCAGGCTGTAGAGGCCGCGCTTCGCCTCCATGGTGCCGTTGGGCGCGCCGGTCGCGTCGTTGAAGATGACCTTGATCACGCGGAAGACGTAGCGCGTCTGATCCTCGAACACGAACGCGGTGTCGGCGGTCATGTCGCCGCGCTTGAGGCCGCGGTCGGTGATCACCGTCTTCACGCCAAGGAGCACCTGCTCGGCGCTGTCGGCCATGGTGCCGCGCGCGACCGGCGTCCTGGCGGCCTTGCTGCAGGCGGCGCTGGCGATCGTGAGCGCCGCGGCGGCGAGGAGTCGAATCCTCATGCGATGCGCGCCCGCATCAGGTCGTGCAGGTGCACCACGCCCTCGAGCCGCTGCTGCTCGTCGACCACGGGCATGGCCATGATGCCAAACGTCTCCATGCGATGCACCACCGCGCTCGCGAGCTCGCTCGCACTGGCGGTCCTGGGGTTCGGGTTGAGCACGCGCGAGAGGTCCACGCCGAGGATGTCGTCCTCGCGCTCCATCGCGCGTGCCAGGTCGCCGGCCGTCATCACGCCCGTCACCCGGCCCTCGCCATCCACGCGGATGGCGATGCCGCGTCGCTCGGCGAGCAGCACCACGGCCTGTCGCATCGTGTCGCCCGCGGCGAGCGTGGGCAGTGCGTCGGCCACCATCACGTCGCGCACGGTGGTCACCAGCTGGCGCCCGAGCTGCCCGCCGGGATGCAGGCGCGCGAAGTCCTCGCGGCGGAATCCCTTCTCCTCGAGCAGCGCGACGGCGAGCGCGTCACCCAGCGCGAGTGCCACGGTGGTGCTCGTGGTGGGCGCCAGGTCGTGCGGGCACGCCTCCTCTCGCACGTAGCCGTCGAGGCTCACGTCGCAGTGCCGCGCGAGCGCCGACGCCGGGTTGCCGGTGAGCGCGATCGAGCGGACCCCGAGGCGCTTGAGCGCGTCGAGCAGGACGAGGAGCTCGTCGGACTCGCCGCTCTTCGACAGCAGGAGGGCCACGTCCTCCGGGCCCACGATGCCGAGGTCTCCATGCACGCTGTCCACGGGATGCAGGAAGGTGGCGGGCGTGCCGGTGCTGGTGAGCGTCGCGGCAATCTTGCGGCCGATCAGGCCGGACTTGCCGACGCCCGCCACGATCACGCGCCCCCTGGAATGCGCAATGAGCTCCACCGCGGCGGCGAAGGAGTCACCGAGTCGTTCCTCGGTGAGCTCGAGTGCCTCGCGCTCGAGGCGCAGCACGCGACGGCCGCGCGCGATCGCGTCGGCGTGCGTCATCGGGCCGCGAGGGCCGGGGAAGAGCGTTCCGTCACGTACCGCTGCCAGGTCTGTTCCCATTCTCCTCGTGCCCTCAACAGCGCTTCGGCGAATTCGCGCACGGCCCCTGCCCCGCCGGATCGCTCGAGGCGCATGGCGCACTCGGCCGAGACTTCGGGCACTGCATTGCCAACCGCCACGGGCAGCCCGACGCGGCGCAGCACCGCGAGGTCCGGAAAGTCGTCGCCCACGAAGGCCGCCTCGGACTCGGCGATGCCGAAGCGGGCGAGCATCGCGAGGAACGCCGGGAGCTTCTGGGCCTGCGGGTCCTGCGCCAGGTCGTCCACCTCGAGCTCGCGCGCGCGAAGGCGCACGCTCTCGGACACGCGGCCCGTCACGATCACCACCTTGATGCCGGCACTGCGCAGCAGGAAGATGCCAAGCCCGTCCTGGATGTCGTACCGCTTGAACTCCAGCGGTGTTCCCTCCATGGCGCCGAGATAGATGCCGCCGTCGGTGAGGACGCCGTCCACGTCGAGGCCCACCAGCCTGATGCGCTTCGCAAGTGCCCGTTCCAGCCTCACGCGCGCACCCTGGCCCAGATGTCCACGGCGCGCTTCACCAGGTCGTCCAGCCGGTCGAGCGGCATCATGTTCGGGCCGTCGCTCGGGGCATGGTCGGGATCCGGGTGCGTCTCCATGAACATGCCGTCGATTCCCGCCGCGGCGGCCGCCAGCGTGAGCGTGGGGATGAACTCGCGTGCCCCACCGCTCGCGCCGCCCTCACCGCGCCCCGGCTGCTGCACGGAGTGCGTGGCGTCGAAGATCACCGGTGAGCCCGTGGCCGCGCGCATGCGGCTGAACGAGCGCATGTCGACCACCAGGTCGCCGTAACCGAAGAAGGTGCCGCGCTCGGTGACCGCCACCTCGCCCCCGCCTGCACCGCGCACCTTCTCCACCGCGCCGCGCATGCCCTCGGGATGCATCCACTGCCCCTTCTTCACGTTCACGGCCTTCCCGGTGGCGCCGGCTGCCTGGAGGAGGTCCGTCTGCCGGCAGAGGAAGGCCGGGATCTGCAGCACGTCCACCACTTCGGCGGCGGGCGCACACTGGTCGGGCAGGTGCACGTCGGTGACGAGCGGCAGTCCAGTGGCGGCCTTCACGCGCGCGAGGGCCTCGAGGCCGCGATCCAGCCCCGGCCCGCGAGTGGCGCCGGGATTCGACCGGTTCGCCTTGTCGAAGCTCGCCTTGTAGATGATGCCGCCGGGCACGTGCTCGGCGAGCCGCACCAGGTGCTCGGCGACGCGCAGGTTGAGCGCATCATCCTCCAGCTGGCAGGGGCCGGCGATGAGGAAGAACGCATCGGTGCGAAAGCGTGTCGCCACGTTCAGTCGCCGGCCGTCGCGAGCGCGGGCTGCTCGGTCTCGCGACGACGCTTGGCCGCCACGGCGGCGGAAATGAAGCCGGAGAAGAGCGGGTGCGGGCGCGTGGGGCGCGACTTCAGCTCGGGGTGGAACTGGCAGCCGATGAACCACGGATGGTCTACGAGCTCCACGATCTCCACCAGCTGTCCATCCGGCGAGAGCCCGCTGAGCTTCATGCCGTTCTGCACGAAGAGGTCGCGGAAGCGATTCGACACTTCATAGCGATGGCGGTGACGCTCGCTCACTTCCTGCGCGCCATAGACCTCCGCGGCGCGGCTGCCGCGAGCGAGCCGGCAGGGATACGCCCCAAGCCGCATGGTGCCACCCATGTCGGTCACGTGCTGCTGGGACTCCATGAGCGAGATGACCGCGTTGTCGCACTCGGGCGCGAACTCGGAGGAGTGGCTGTCCTCCAGTCCGCAGACGTTGCGCGCGAACTCGATGATCGCCGTCTGCATCCCGAGGCAGATGCCGAAGTACGGCATGCGCTGCTCGCGCACGTGGCGGATGGCCTCGACCATGCCCTCCACGCCGCGCACGCCGAAGCCGCCCGGGACGAGCAGGCCGTCGTGCTGGCCGAGCACTTCCGCCGCGCGCTCGGGCGAGGTGAAGATGTCGCTCGAGAGCCAGTGGATGTCCACGCCGACGTCATTCGCGATGCCGCCATGGATCAGCGCCTCGTGCACGCTCTTGTAGCTGTCGGCATAGTCGGTGTACTTGCCCACCACGGCGATGCGCACGCGCTCATGCGGCTCCAGCACGCGCGAGACGAGCGTGCGCCACGCGGTGAGGTCGGGCTCGCCGGTCTCGAGGCCGAGCTTCGCGCAGACCATCGCGTCGAAGCCCTGCTTGTGGAACTCGAGCGGGATCTGGTAGATGGTGCGCACGTCCGGGCTCTCGATCACGCACCCGAACTCCACGTTGCAGAAGAGCGCGATCTTCCGCTTGATGTCGTCGGAGATCGGTCGCTCGGTGCGCACGATCAGCAGGTCGGGCTGGATGCCGATCTCCATCAGCTCGCGCACCGAGTGCTGCGTGGGCTTGGTCTTGAGCTCACCCGCCGCGGCGATGTACGGCAGCAGCGTGAGGTGCACGAAGATGGCGTTCTCGCGGCCCACGTCGTGGCGGAACTGGCGAATGGCCTCGAGGAACGGGAGCGACTCGATGTCGCCCACCGTGCCGCCGATCTCCACGATCACCACGTCATTCTCGGGACCGATCCGGCGCGCCGCCGACTTGATCTCGTCGGTGATGTGGGGAATCACCTGCACCGTCGAGCCCAGGTACTCGCCGCGACGCTCCTTGGTGATCACGTTGAGGTAGATGCGCCCCGTGGTGATGTTGTTCGCCTGCGCCAGCGCGCGATCGATGAACCGCTCGTAGTGGCCGAGATCCAGGTCGGTCTCCGCGCCGTCGTCGGTGACGAACACCTCGCCGTGCTGGAAGGGCGACATCGTGCCCGGGTCCACGTTGAGGTACGGGTCGAACTTCATCATGGTGACGCGGAGCCCGCGCTCCACGAGCAACCGCCCGAGCGACGCCGCGGCGATGCCCTTCCCGAGCGAGGAGACGACGCCCCCCGTCACGAAGATGTACTTCGTCTGCTGGTGTGCGGCGGTCGGCGTCGTTGGCATCAGGCGGTTCCCACGGTGAATGCGGTCCACTCGGCGTTGGCACGCACGAGGTCGTCCTCGGTGTCGATTCCCGGCCGCGGCGCTTCGCTGATGGTCGTGACGCCCATGGCGATGCCCGCGGCGAGGGGGCGGAGCTGCTCGAGCCGTTCGACCTGCTCGAGCGGATGCGGCGGAAGGGCGACCCACCGCATGAGTGCCTCCCTGGAATAGGCGTACACGCCGATGTGCTGGCGCACGAGTCCTGAAAGAACAGACCGTTCCTGCGCCTCGCGCAGGAACGGAATCGCTGCGCGTGAAAAATACATCGCGCGACCGTCGTCGGCGGCCACGACCTTCACCACGTTGGGATTGCCGAGCACCTCCAGCGGGGCGAGAGCAGCCACGGTTCCGAGCGCGAACCGCCCGCTGGCCACCAGTGCAGCGGCGCCGGCCACGGCCTCCCGCGAGATGAAGGGTTCGTCGCCCTGCACATTGACGATCACCTGGAAGCCGGCGAACCGGCTGCGAGAGGCGACCTCGGCCACTCGATCGGTGCCGGAAGGATGGTCGGCGCTGGTCATCGCGACCTCGGCGCCAAACTCTGCCATGGCGTCGGCGATTTCGGCGCTATCGGTGGCGATCACGCAGCGGGCGGCGATGCCCATGGCCTCGACGCGCTCCCACACGCGCGCCACGAGCGGGCGCTGGGCGAGGAGGCGGAGCGGCTTGCGGGGGAGGCGCGTGGCGCCCAGTCGTGCTGGGATGATCACGAGCGTTTCTGCAACACGCTCGGGCCCGGGGTCGGCCGCAAAATCCACGCCAGCTAAGATACTGGGCGGACTGTGGTTACGCAAACCTCGGCGCGGGCACTCAGCGCGTGAGCGAAAGCCCGGCGCTGAACTCTCCCCTGCTGGTGCGCGGATCGCGCACGTACTGCAGCCTGACGAAGCTCAGGGCGACCCGCAGGCCGACCATCTGCTCGAGCCGCGGTGCCTTGTGCACGGACGCCCCACCAATGGCGTGCAGGAAGGAGATGCTGGGCTGGCCGACGAACTTGAGGTCGACGTTGGGGATCGGCACCAGGTAGCGGCTGTTCACGAACAGGAGCTGGTCGCCGCCCAGGGACAGCAGCTCCAGCAATGGCAGCGTTCCCGACCCGCCCAGGTAGGCCCAGCGCTGGCGCGGCGCGGTGTCCCCGAGCGTGAGCACCCCGTGCAGGTCCACGTCGAGCCGCTGCATGCCGAAGGTCGGAAAGCCGATGGCGCCATCATAGGTGAACTGGGTGGCGCGACGGGAGTTCGGCGACTGCCCGATCACTTCGCCATCGAGCACGCCGGTGGCGCGCAGGCCCTGCGCGTTCCACTCATGCGCCACACCGAAGAGCAGCGACGCCAGCTGCCCGCGATCGATGGCGGGGTTGGGGCGCAGGATGCGCTCCTGGCGATTCTTGCGACCGAACAGGCTCCATGGCCCACCGGTCGCGCTGGAGTCCGGGCCGACGCTCGTGCCCCGCTCCACGCGAACGCCCACGTAGGGCTCGAGCGTGAGTGTCGCGGTCTCCAGCAGGTGGTGCGCGGTGAACTCGGCGCGATCGGCGCGCCAGTAGTTGCGCGTGTCGAGCCCGAGGCCGAGGGTGGAGGCGGAGTTGAGCAGCGTGGAGTAGATCCAGCCGTCGTTCGTGAGCGTAGTGCGCCCCACGCGCAACTTCAACCGGTCGCGACGCGTGGGTTGTGCGTCCACCGCCAGCTCAGGGTCGATCGCACCGAGGTTCGTGCGCCACGTGATGCGCGGCTCCACCTGCACGGTGTGATTGCGCAGGGAGAGCAGCGGCGCGAAGCGCAGCGACAGTCCGTCCACGCGATCGTAGGCGGGAATCCCGAGGCCATACAGGCCGGGGAGCGTGAAGGGCGGCGACTCTCCCTCGCGGATGCGCCGGTAGTCCAGTGCGTAGCTGTTCGAGCCGAGCGGCTGCACCAGGAAGGTCTCGTCCCGGTACTCCTGGAGGCCACCGCGCACGATCCCGAGCATGCTGCCGTACGCGCCCCCGCCGATGGCGATGGCGCGCCCTTCCACCTGCGCGCCGGGCCGCACGAACAGGTTGCCCCCGACCACGATCACGTCGCCATTCACGTGGCTGGCGACGGTGGCGTCACGGCCCACCACGATGATCGTGGTCGCGTAGCTGCTGTCCCGCTCCAGGTGCACGTCGCCGGTGCCGGGCCCATAGAGGCGATGTGGCGCAGCCAGCGCCGCGCGCACCACCCGACCGGGTGCGCCGGGTCCCGCGTCGCGCACGGTCACCTGCTGCGCGACCGCCGGCGCAGCCGCGAGCATGAGCATCCCTGCCACGATGAGCGCGCGCCGCATCACGAGGCCAGCTCGAGGAAGTTGCGGAGCAGCGCCTTGCCGTGTGGCGTCATGATGGACTCGGGATGGAACTGCACCCCATGCACGGGATGCGTTCGGTGCCTGAGCGCGTGAATCTCCGCCGGGTCCCCCTCGGCGCGCGCCGTGACCACGAGGTCGGCCGGGAGCGTGGATGGCTCCACCACGAGCGAGTGATACCGCATCACCTCGAGCCGTTCCGGCAGGCCGGCGAAGACGCCGGTGCCATCATGCGAGATGCGCGACGTCTTGCCGTGCATGGGACGCGCGGCGCGCACCACCTGCCCGCCGTATGCCTCACCGATCGCCTGGTGTCCAAGGCAGACGCCGAGCGTGGGGATCGTGCTCCCCCATCGCCTCACGACCCCTACCGTGATCCCCGCCTGCGCCGGGGCACAGGGGCCCGGCGACAGCACGATGGCCGATGGCTGCATCGCGCCCACCTGCTCCACCGAGAGCTCGTCGTTGCGACGCACGACGACGTCCGCGCCAAGCTCGCCGAGATACTGCACGAGGTTGTACGTGAAGGAATCGTAGTTGTCGATCACGAGCAGCATGCGGTGGTCAGCCTCGGGGATGGAACTGGCGATGCACCGTGCGCAGGTACTCGCGGTCCACGTGCGTGTAGATCTGCGTGGTGGAGATGTCAGCGTGCCCAAGCATTTCCTGGACCGCGCGCAGGTCGGCTCCGCCCTCCAGGAGGTGCGTGGCGAAGGAGTGCCGCAATGTATGCGGGGACACCTCTTTTTCGATGCCCACGCGCTCGACATGCCGCCGGAGGATCAGCCATGCGCCCATCCGGGAGAGCGGTCGCCCCCTCGCGTTCAGGAAGAGGATCCCCTTCCCTTCGCCCTTCTCGAGCTTCGGCCGGAGCTCGCGCGAATAGATGGCCGCGGCAGTGATCGCCGAGCGGCCGATGGGCACCAGCCGCTCCTTGCTGCCCTTGCCGAAGACGCGCACCAATCCATCCTCGAGCAACAGGTCGCGCACGCCGAGCGTGATCCACTCCGACACGCGAAGCCCCGCGCCATACGCCAGCTCCAGCATCGCGCGATCGCGAAAGTACAGGGCGTCGTCCATGGAGGGCGACGCGAGCAGCTTCTCGACTTCCTCCACGCTCAGCACGTCCGGCAGCGTGCGACCGCGCTTCGGCGTCTCGAGTCGCTCGCTGGGATCGCGCACCACCACCCCGTCGCCAAGCAGGAAGCGATAGTACGTCCGCACGCCGGAAATCGTGCGGCGGATGGAGGCGGGCGCGAGCCCGAGGTCCTTGAGGTGGAACACGAAGTCGCGCAGCAGGCGCGGCGAAAGCTCTCCGGGGGTGGCGAAGCCCTTCGCCAGCGAGAACTCCGCCAGTCGCCCGACATCTCGCGCATAGGCCTCGCTGGTGCGCGGCGACGCGCCCTGCTCGAGCGCGAGAAAGTCCGCGAATCGCTCGAGCAGGAATGCGCGGGCGTGCGAGTCATCCATCACGATGCCCTCGACGCGTGGTGGCGCCGGCGGCGCCACCACGCGATCCCGAACCCAAGCAGCAGGAGTGCAGCGACCGCGCCGATCCAGCGCTCCGAGCGCTGGATGATCCGCATCAGCCGAGGAAAGTCGCTGCCGATGCGGAAGCCCACCCAGCTGATGGCGCCATACCAGATCGCCGACGCCACCGCCATCACGCCGATCGCCCGGCCGGCCGGCACTCGCGCGGCACCGGCGAACGGGGGCACGAGCGCCCGCACACCGGGCACGAATCGGCTGACGAACAGCGCGCCGAGACCGTGCCGCCCGTAGTAGGACTCGAGCTTCTCCCGGGAAGTCTCCGTCGCACCCAGCCGCTTCTCGAGATGCTCGGCGCCGTGACGGCGGCCCAGCGTGTACATGAGCGCCGCGCCAGAGACGTTGCCGACGAGCGTTGTCGCGAAGGCCACGAAGATGTTCGCCTGCCCACGCGCCGCGAGTACGGCGCCGAGCGCGACGATGGTGTCCGCGGGAACGGGGGGAAACACGTTCTCGAGCGCGGCGAACAGCGCGAGCGCGAGATACAGCGCCCAGGGTGGCAGCGACGTGAGCCAGCCGATGATGGCTTGCAGCACCTCGCTGCCGTCAGTCGCGGGCGACGAGCGTGGCCACGGCCATGCAGGCGATTCCCTCGCCCCGCCCGATCCAGCCCATGCCCTCGTTCGTCTTTCCCTTGATCGACACGGCCGACACTTCCACGCCGAGCGCGGCCGCGACCGCGCTCGCCATCGCCTCGCGATGCGGCGCGATCTTCGGTTGCTCCGCCACGACCACCACGTCCACCTGCTGCACCACCCAGCCGGCGCCGTTCACCCTCGCCACGGCGTCGCGCAACATGCCGATGGAGTCCCGATCCTTGTTGGCCGGATCCGTGTCGGCGAACATCGCGCCGATGTCACCAAGGGCGGCCGCGCCCAGCACGGCATCGGTGACTGCGTGACAGATCGCATCGCCATCGGAGTGTCCCTTCAGTCGCACCGGCGACTCGATGCGCACGCCGCCGAGGACCAGCGGCCCCGGCTCGGCAAAGCGATGCGAGTCGTAGCCGATGCCGACGCGGGTCCCCGTCGCGCCGCTCAGGCGGCGACGGGCTCGGCGAGCCGGATGATCGAGTAGTCCTGACGGCGCCGCGCCGGGATGAAGCCAGCGTCGCGGATCAGGCGCTCCATCTCGGCCGTGGTGGTCTTGTGCGTGGTGTTCGCCGCCGAGACCACGTTCTCCTCGATCATGAGGGAGCCGAAGTCGTTGCAGCCAAAGGTCAGTGCCAGCTGCCCGATCTTGAAGCCCATCGTCACCCAGCTCGCCTGCAGGTTCGGCACGCTCGGCAGCGCGATCCGCGAGATCGCCACAGTGCGCAGGTGGTCCACGGCGTCCGTCTTCTGCATGTGCGAGAAGGTGGGCGTGTTTTCGGGCTGCAGCGGCCACGTGATGAACGCGGTGAATCCGCCCGTGCGCTTCTGGACCTCTTCCACCCGCGCGAGATGCTCCAGGCGCTCGGCGAGGGTCTCGCCCAGGCCGTACATCATGGTCACGCTGGTCTTCATGCCCTCGCCGTGCGCCAGCTCCATGATCTCGAGCCAGCGATCGGCGCCCGCCTTCTTCGGCGCGGCGATGTCCCGCACGCGCTGCACCAGGATCTCGCCGCCGCCGCCGGGGATCGAGTCGAGCCCGGCCTTCTGCAGCTCGCGAATCACTTCCACCGCTTCCATGCGGAAGGTCTTCGCGAAGAAGTCCACCTCGCTCGGGCTGAAGCCGTGGATGTGGATCTGGTGGTTGCGCTTGATGTAGCGCAGCAGGTCCAGGTACCACTCGAACGGGATGTACGGGTTGTGGCCGCCCTGGATGAGGATCTGTACCCCGCCCAGCGCCTTGGTCTCGTCGATCTTCTGGCCGATCTGCTCGAACGAGAGCGTGTAGCCCTCGCCATGCTTGGGTCGCCGCGCGAACGCGCAGAAGCCGCAGTCGGCCACGCAGACGTTCGTATAGTTGATGTTGCGGTCCACGATGTACGTGACCACGCCCCCGGGATGCATCTGGCGGCGAATGCGATCCGCCTCCGCTCCCAGCTCGAGGAGCGGTGCGTTCGTGTAGAAGTCGAGCAGGTCGCGATCCATGCTACGCCGCCGGGAGGAAGGCCAGCGAGCCGTCGGGAACGCGCCCCGCGACGACGAGCCGGCGAAAGAACTCGGTGAGCCCGGCCAGGTGACCGTAGCTCAATCCATAATCTAGTCCCGAGAGATACTCGAGGCAGGTCGGGCGACTCACGCCGGTGGCCAGCGCAGCCTGCGCGGCCAGCGGCTCGAGGTGCGCGATGCCCCAGTTGCGGCTCGCGATCAGCTGCGCGTGCACCGCGAGCGCGCGATCCACCGGTGCCGTGCGCTGCGCCACCCACACGGCGAACACGAACGGCAGCCCGGTCCAGTGCTTCCACTCCGCGCCGAGGTCGTACGCATAGCGGTACTGCGGCAGGAGCGTGTTGTCGCCGTTGCCGCTGGTGCCATCGAGCCGGTCGCGAAGGCGCGCGCCAAGCACCAGCGCTGCGTCGCCGATCACGAGCCGCGCGTCATGCTCCTCGTCGTCGAAGCCGGCGACGTCGGCCATCTCGGCGTCGCTCGGCACGAACGTGGGGCGCGCGTCGAACACGTGCTCGAACAGCAACTCCAGCAGCGCGACGCTCGTCATCGAGCTGCGACTCACGAGCACGCGGCGCCCCGACAGCTCGGAGGCGGGGCGCTTGGAGAAGAGCATGACGCTGCGCACGGGCCCATCGCAGCTGATCGCGAGGTCGGGGAGCAGCAGGTAGCGCTGGGCATCGCGCGCGTACTCCACGGCGGAGATCACGCTGATGTCGAGCGCGCCCTCGGCCATCTGCCGGTTGAGCGCGCTGGGCACGCCATCCACCAGCTCCGCGTCGAGCGACACGAGGCCGCGGTCGATGGCCCCGTACACCGGGTAGCAGTTGATGTACGCGATGCGCCCGACGCGCACGTCGCGGCCTACGCCGCGCCGGCGAGCGCCGGCGCGGCGGGAAGGTCCGGCTCGAAGTCGGTGCGGATCACGTGGTAGAACGAGTCGCGCTCGGCGGGCACCTTCCCCGCCCCGCGAATGAGGCGCAGCAGCTCGGCAAGCGTCATGGCCTGGGCCGTGTGCGCGCCGGCCTCATGATAGATCTTCTCGCGCACCACGGTGCCCTCCAGGTCGTTCACGCCGAAGTGCAGCGATGCCTGCGAGAGCGCCGTGGAGACCATGATCCAGTGCGACTTGATGTGCTCCACGTTGTCGAGGAACAGGCGGCCCACCGCCAGGTTCTTCAGGTCGTCGAAGCCGGTGGTCGCGGTGCCCGTGCGGCCGAGCGTCTCGCCCAGCTCGTTGTTGTCTGGATGATACGCAAGCGGGATGTAGGCAAGGAAGCCGCCCGTCTCGTCCTGCAGGTCGCGCAGCATCGCGAGGTGGGCCATGCGATCCTCGATGCTCTCCACGTGCCCGTAGAGCATGGTGGTGTTCGTGCGGATCCCGAGTTCGTGCGCGATGCGGTGAACGCCGATGTACTCCTCGCCCGACAGCTTCTTCTCGGCGATGGTGGCGCGAACACCGGGGCTGAACACTTCGGCGCCGCCGCCGGGCATGGTGTCGAGCCCCGCCTCGCGGAGCGCCACGAGGACGTCGCGGATCGTCATCTTGTCGATGCGCGCGATGTGCGCGATCTCGACGGCCGTGAGCGCCTTGATGTGGACCTGCGGGTGGCGCTCCTTCAGCCCGCGAAACATCTCGGTGTAGTACGCGAGCCCCGCGTGCATGTCGAGGCCGCCCACGATGTGGAACTCGCGCGTGAGCGTGCTGTTCGCGGTCGCCGCCTCCGCCCACACCTGGTCCATGGTGTAGCGATAGGCGCCCGCTTCCTTCGGGAGGCGCGCGTACGAGCAGAAGACGCAGGTCTTCCGCAGGATGCAGATGTTCGTGGGATTGATGTGGTGGTTCGCCGCGAAGGTCACGAGATTCCCGTGCTTCGCGCGATTCACGGCGTCGGCCATGGCACCCAGCCCCAGCAGGTCACCCGTGCGAAAGAGGATGGCGCCATCCTCCACGGTGAGGCGCACGCCACGCTCGATCTTGTCGGCCAGCGGAAGGAGGGCCGGGTCGGCGAGGCGCTGGCGGTCGATCGCAACGGGCTGGGGCACGACTACTCCTGGTACTTGCGGACGGCGAGGGTCACGTTGTGTCCCCCGAAGCCGGCGCTGTTGCTGAGTGCCGCGCGGACTTCGCGCGGCTTCGCGGCGTTGGGCGTGAAGTCCAGGTCGCCGCATTCGGGATCCGGCGTCTGGTAGTTGATCGTGGGCGGCACGATGGAGTCGCGCATGGCCAGCACCGAGAAGATGAACTCGATGCCGCCGGCTGCGCCGAGCATGTGTCCCGTCATGGACTTGGTGGACGACACGCTGATACGGCCCGCATGCTCGCCGAACACCGCGGCGATGGCCTTCGCCTCGTTGGAATCGTTGAGCGGCGTGGAGGTGCCGTGGGCGTTGACGTAATCGATGTCCGCCACCGTGAGGCCTGCGTCGGCGAGCGCCCCGCGCATCGAGCGCTGCAGCCCCTCGTGCTCGGGCAGCTGGCCGGTGAGGTGGTAGGCATCGCCCGTGGAGCGATAGCCCACGATCTCGGCGTAGATGTGCGCGCCGCGCTGCTTCGCGTGCTCGAGCTCCTCGAGGATCACGATGCCGCCACCCTCGCCCATCACGAAGCCGTCGCGATGGAGGTCGAAGGGGCGCGACGCGGTGGCCGGGTCGTCGTTGCGCGTGGAGAGCGCGGTCATGTTCGCGAAACCGCCAATTGCCATCGGAGTGACGGTCGCCTCCGCGCCACCGGAGATGATGATGTCGGCGTCGCCGTACTGGATGGTGCGGAACGCGTCGCCGATCGCGTGCGCGCTGGTGGCGCAGGCGGAGACGGTGGCGTAGTTCGGGCCGCGCGCGTTGAACTTCATCGAGACGATGCCCGAGGCGATGTCCGCGATGAACATCGGGATGAAGAAGGGCGAGATCTTACTCGGCCCGCGCTCGCGGTAGATGTCGTGCTGCTCCTCGAACGACTTGAGGCCGCCGATGCCGCTGCCCACGATGACGCCGAGGCGGTCCACGTCGTGGTTGCCCGGCACGAGGCCCGCGTCCTTCATGGCCTCGACCGACGCCGCCACGGCGTACTGCGCATAGGGGTCGGCGCGCTTCGCCTCCTTGCGCTCCATGGTGAGCAGCGGGTCGAAGGACTTCAGCTCACAGGCGAACCGCACCGGGAAGAGGGCCGGGTCGAATTTCGTGATCGTGGCGCAGCCCGACGTGCCCGCCTGCGCGGCGCGCCAGGCGGACGCCACATCGTTGCCGATTGGCGTGACTGCCCCAAGACCAGTGACGACGACCCGACGCTTCATCAGCCAGTGACCTTGGAATTGAGGTAGCCGACCGCGTCGCCGACCGTGCGCAGCTTCTCGGCATCCTCATCGGGGATGTCGATGTTGAACTCCTTCTCGAACTCCATGACCAGCTCGACGATGTCGAGGCTGTCGGCGCCGAGGTCCTCGATGAAGCTCGCCTCGTCGGTCAGCTTCTCGCGCTCGACGCCAAGCTCCTTCTCGATGATGTCGCGGACCTTCTGTGCGTTGTCGGCCATGGATGGTGCTCTCCGAAAGGGGTGTGATTTCTGCTGCCGGAATCTAGTGCGAAAGTGCCGTGAGTGTCACATCACCATGCCGCCGTCGACCACGAGCACCTGGCCCGTGATGTAGGCCGCGCGATCCGATGCGAGGAAGGCCACCACGCCCGCGATGTCGGCCGGCGTTCCGAGGCGGTCGAGGGGGATCTGGCCGGACAATCCGGCGCGCGCCTCCGGGGTCATGGCGGCCGTCATGTCGGTCTCGATGAAGCCGGGCGCCACCACGTTCGCGAGGATGTTGCGGGAGGCGAGCTCCTTCGCCACCGACTTGGTGAGGCCGATCAACCCCGCCTTGCTGGCGGCATAGTTCGCCTGCCCCTTGTTGCCCACGATGCCGACCACGCTCGCGATGTTGATGATCCGGCCCCAGCGACGCTTCATCATCCCGCGGCTCGCCGCGCGAATGGCGACGAAGGCGCCACGGAGGTTCGCGTCGAGCACCGCGTCCCAGTCCTCGTCCTTGATGCGCATCATCAGGTTGTCGCGGGTGAGCCCCGCGTTGTTGACGAGGATGTCGATGGCGCCGAACTCCTTCTCCGTCGCCTCCACCATGGCGGTGACGGAGGCCGAGTCGGCCATGTCGCACCCGAAGCCGCGGCACTCGGGGGAGATCGCGGCGGCGGCCTCCGCTGCGCGCGCCTGGTCGCGCCCCACCACGGCGATCCGTGCCCCGCATCCGGCCAGGGTTTCGGCGATGGCGCGGCCGATGCCGCGCGTGCTGCCGGTGACGAGGGCGACGCGCCCGGTGAGGTCGATCTGCATCAGGCGATGAGCTGGAGGAGGGCGGTGACTTCGGCGGCGGTGCCGCACGTCATCGTGCGCACGTTCGGCGCGATCTTCTTCACGAGGCCCGCGAGCACGCTGCCCGGACCCATCTCGACCCAGGTGGCATCGGGCCACGCCCGCGCGAGTGCCAGCACCTCGTCGGTCCAGCGCACGGACGAGGTCAACTGCTGCCGGAGCAGCCCGGCGGCTCGGGCGGGATCCGTGACCGGCTCGCCGGAAACATTTGAATAGACTGGGAAGTCCGGCGTCGAAAGCTGCGAGCCGGCAATGGCCACTGCGAGTCCCTCCGCCGCGCCCTCCATGAGGGGCGAGTGAAAGGCGCCGCTCACGTTGAGGCGGATGGCGCGCTTCGCGCCCGCCTCCTTCGCGAGGACCATTCCCCGCTCCACGCCCGCCTCCTCGCCGCTGATCACGACCTGCCCGGGGCAGTTGTAGTTCGCCGGAACGCAGAGCCCTGCCTCGGCGGTGGCGCGCGCGCAGACATCCTCGACCGGCGTGGCGAGGTCCCCGAGGAGCGCGGCCATGGCGCCGGGCCTCCGGGTACCGCTTTCGAGCATGAGCTCGCCGCGCCGGCGCACCAGGCGCGCAGCCGCTTCGAGCGTGAGCGCGCCCGCTGCGTGATACGCCGTGAACTCGCCCAGCGAATGCCCGGCCGCGGCGCGCACTCGCGAGTGCATGACGTCGCGCACCACTGCCCAGGCCGCGGCGCCATGCGCGAGCAGCGCGGGCTGCGCGTTGTGCGTGAGCGTGAGCTCGTCGGCGGGACCCTCGAAACAGAGCTGCGACAGCGGCACGCCGAGGGCCGCGTCCACCGACTCGAAGGCGGCGCGCGCCGCGGGGAACGCGGCGGCGAGGTCTTTTCCCATGCCCGGCTTCTGGGAACCCTGGCCGGGAAAGAGCAGCACGAAGTCCATGGTGGTTGCGGGCGCGGGCGGAGACGCTAGAAGCGGATGATCATCGAGGCCCAGGTGAAGCCGGCGCCGAAGGCGCAGAGCAGCACCGTCATGCCTTCGCGGATCACGCCGCGCTCGATGGCCTCGTCGATCGCGATCGGGATCGACGCGGAGCTCGTGTTGCCGAAGCGGTCGACGTTCACGTAGACCTTGTCCATCGAGATGTTCGCGTGCTTCGCGGTGGCCTCGATGATCCGCACGTTCGCCTGGTGCGGGATCAGCAGGTCGATGTCGGCGTAGGTCAGGCGCGCGCCATCGAGCGCGCGATCGCATGCCTCGGCCATCGAGCGCACCGCGTGCTTGAACACCTCGCGGCCGGCCATCCGCACGAACTGCGAGCGATCGGCGAGCACCTGCTCGGAGAGCGGCATGCTGGTGCCGCCGGCGGGGCGATAGAGCAGCTCGGCGAGCGTGCCGTCGCTCCGCAGGAAGGAGCTGAGGATGCCCCTGGGATGCGACTGCGCGGGCTGGTTGCGCGCGCGGCGCAGCACCGCGGCGCCGGCGCCGTCGCCGAAGAGCACGCAGGTGGAACGATCCGTCCAGTCCACGATGCCGCTCATCTTCTCCGCGCCCACCACGAGCACCGTCTCCGCGGCACCGCTCGCGATCATCCCCTCACCCACCGTGCATCCGTAGACGAACCCGGAGCAGGCGGCGGAAATGTCGAACGCCGCCGCGCGCGTGGCGCCGAGCGCGGCCTGGAGGTCCACTGCCGTGGACGGCAACAGGCGGTCGGCCGTGGCGGTGCTGAAGATGATCGTGTCGATGTCGCCGGCGGTGATGCCCGCCTTCTGCATCGCGCTGCGGCTCGCCTCGGCGGCCATGCTGCATGTGCTCTCGCCGGGTTGCGCGATGCGGCGCTCGTGGATGCCGCTGCGCTCCACGATCCACTCGTGCGTGGTCTCGATGCCCAGCGCCGCGAAGTCGTGGTTCGTCATCACGTGCGCGGGCACCCCGCGACCGGTGCCGGCGACGTACGCGACGGGACGCTTCACGCGCTGGCTCCGTTGACCGCCTCGAGCCGGCGGCCGATGTGTTCGTCCATGCGCGAGTCCGAGGCGCGGACCGCGACCTTGATCGCGTTCTTGATCGCCTCCGGCGACGACCGCCCATGACAGATGATGCTCACCCCGCGCACGCCAAGCAACGGGGCGCCGCCATGCTCGGAATAGTCGAGCTCGCGAAGGCCGCCCATGATCTGGGCCTTGTCCATCCCGGCCTTCACCAGCATGCCGACCATCAGCGGAGCGACGCCCTCGTAGAACTTGAGGAGGACGTTGCCCACGAAGCCGTCGCAGACCACCACGTCCAGGTCGCCGTGCTCGTTGGCGCCGCGCGGAATGTCGCGCCCTTCCACGTTGCCCAGGAAGTTGAGGCCCGCGGTGCGCAGGAGCTCGTGCGCTTCCTTGGTGACCGTGTTCCCCTTCTCGGGCTCCTCGCCGATGCTGAGGAGCCCGATGCCCGGATTCTCGCGGCCCAGGATGTCCTCGGCGTACACGGCGCCGAGGCGCGCGAACTGGACCAGCTCCTCGGCGGAGCAGTCCACGTTGGCGCCGGAGTCCAGGACCACCACGGGCTTCCTGGCGGTGGGAAAGACGGTCGCGATCGCGGGTCGCTTGAGGCCGGCGTGGAGCCGGAGCGCGACCATGGACGCGGCCATCTGCGCGCCGGTGTTGCCGGCGGAGACGAAGCCGTCGGACTTGCCGTCCGCCTGCAGGCGAAGGCCGACCAGCATGGAGCTGTTCGGCTTTCCCCGCAGGGCAGCGGAGGGCTTGTCGGTCATCTCGATGACGTCGGGCGCCTCGATGATCTCGATGCGGTGACGGTGCGCGGAATGCCCGGCGAATTCAGCGCCGAGCAGCTCGTCGAGCTGCCCGGTGATGACGGCCGTGCGACCGACGAGTTGCAGTGTGTGAGCGGGATCGAGGTCAGCCAGGGCGAGGAGCGCGCCGGCGACGGTCGCCCGGGGTGCGTGATCGCCCCCCATGGCGTCCAGCGCGATCCGCGCCAACGTCAGGCTTCCTTCGCTGCGACTCGCTGCTTGCCGGCGTAGTAGCCGCACTCCGCACAGACGTGGTGCGGACGCTTCGGCGCCTGGCAGCGCGGGCACTGCTGGATGGCGACGGCAGGCGCGGTCTTGTGCGTGTTGCGGGCGCGCTTCTTTCGCTTGGATGTTCTGCGCTTCGGGACGGCCATGAGAGACTCTGTATGGTGAAGGACGAACGATATCGGCTAACTGGACTGGCCGCCGAGCTTGCGCAGCGCATCCCAACGCGGATCCGCACCGGTGACTTTCGGCACGGGAATGCAACCGCAGTCGCCGGCGTTGAGGTCGGCGCCGCAGGTGGGACACAGGCCCTTGCAGTCCTCCCGGCAAAGCAGGAACTGCGGAGCGTCGAGCACCCACTGTTCACGCACGATCGGGGCGAGGTCCGCCTCGTGTGCGCCAGCGGGGATGACGAAGACGTCGGGGTCGTCATCGGCCCCCTCCGTTCCATCTTCCACGAGGATGAAGTGGAATTCGCTCTCCACCGCTTCCGACGTGGGAGTCAGGCAGCGCCGGCACGGGATCGTCACCATTCCGGTGAGCGTCCCATGCCAGTAGTACCGGTCTTCCCCAGCTGCCGAGACCCGACCCGAGACGTGCACGGCGCCTTCCGGCAGCGTGTCGCCCTCCCGCCAGGCCGGATCGTCAGCGGAAACCTCTCCCTCGACGATGGCAGCCTGCTCGTGCAAAGACCGGAAGTCAATGGACAGCATAGCCATGTAAACTACTTGCGTGGCTAGGAGTTATCAAGGCAGGGGCACGGGATTTCGGGGGGTGAGGGGCGCGGGACTTCCAGTCCGTCCCGCGCCCCCGAATCCCGTGCCCCCGACTCCCGCTACTTCGCTGCCAGCACGTCCGATTCGCTGAAGAAGAACCGGCTCTCCCGCTCCGCATTCTCATCGGAATCCGACGCGTGGATCGCGTTCCGCTCCTTGCTCTCGGCGAACAGCTTCCGCACCGTGCCCTCGTCCGCCTGGGCCGGGTCGGTGGCGCCGATGGCCGTGCGCAGGCTCGCAACCGCGTCCGCCTTCTCCAGGATCATCGGCATGCAGGGGCCCGACGTCATGAAGGAGACGAGCGACCCGTAGAAGGGGCGCTCCCGGTGCACGCCATAGAACTCCCCGGCCTGCGCCTGCGTGAGGTGCATGACGCGAGCGGCCCGGACCGTGAAGCCCTGCTGCTCGAGGTGGGCGAGGACCTTCCCCGCCTTGCCCGCGCCAAACGCGTCGGGCTTGATGATCGTGAGGGTGATGTTGCCAGCCATGTGGGTTCCTAGGGTCCGATGAGTTTGCGAACGATGTCGCCGCGCGTGAGGAAGCCGACCAGCCTTCCCTCACGCACCACGGGCACGCGCTCGACGTCCTTGTTGGTCATCAGCGCCGCGACTTCCGCCACGGGCTGTTCGGGCGCGACGCAGAGGACCTGTCGGGTCATCACGTCGCGAACGGTCTTGCGCCCGGCGGTGCCGGGCGCGGGTGGCCGGCGCGATCCGCCGAGCACCTGGGTAGTGAGCAGGTGGCGCATGAGCTCGCGCTCGCTGAGCATCCCGATCACCTGGCTTGCGTCGTCCACCACCGGCAGCGCGCCTACGCCGGCGCGCATCATGTCGCGCGCGGCCTCGGTGAGCGGCACGTCTGCGCGCGTGGTGCGGCAGCGTTCCGTCATCAGGTCGCGCACGATCAGCTCCTCCGGCAGCTCCACCGCGAACGCAGGATGCGCCACGAGCGCCTCCGCGTCCCTCACCTGCAGGATCGAGTCGACCACGTCCGGATCACCCGTGACGCGGGCGAAGGCGCGCACGAGCTGCAGGAAGCGCGCGGCGTGCCTGGCCGGCGACACCACGAGCACCACGATGCGTGCGCACTGGATCTCGCCGTCGGCCAGCTTCCGGACCACCGGTCGCGCCGCGATGCCCACGGCGGCGCGCAGGTCGCGCGCCGCGTCCGTGCGGAGGTGAAGCAGGAAGGCCCGGTCCCCCATCACGGCCACGTTCTCGGCGCGCACGTCGGTCACGCGGCGTTCCAGCTTCTCCGCGTTCTCGATGGCGCCCGAGGCGACGAGACGCCCGACGAGCGCCTGGGCAGCGCTCGCGAGCGTCTCGTGTGGCAGCGGGACGATGACCTCGGCCGGGGCCAGGAAGTCGGTCAGCCGCACTCGCTCATCCTGGCGACATTACATGCGGGCCTTCACGAGGTCCACGAAGTCCTTGGGCCGCTTCGCCACGCCCATGCCGGCGGCAGCGAACGACTCCAGCTTCTCCGCCGCGGTGCCGCTCGAGCCCGAGATGATCGCTCCCGCGTGACCCATGCGGCGCCCCGGCGGTGCGGTCTGCCCGGCGATGAAGCCGACCACCGGCTTCTTCATGTTGGCCTTCACGAACGCCGCCGCTTCCTGCTCGTCGGTGCCGCCGATCTCGCCCATCATGCAGATGACCTTCGTCTCCGGGTCCGCCTCGAACGCCTGGAGGCAGTCGATGAAGTTCGTCCCGTTGATCGGGTCGCCGCCGATGCCCACGCACGTGCTCTGGCCGATGCCGGCGCGCGTGAGCTGGTAGACGATCTCGTAGGTCAGCGTGCCCGAGCGGCTCACGACGCCCACGTTGCCCGGGGTGCAGATCCGCCCCGGAATGATGCCGACCTTCGACTTGCCAGGCGTGATGAGGCCCGGGCAGTTGGGGCCGAGCAGGCGCGCGCCCTTCTCCTTCACGAAGGGATAGACGCGCGTCATGTCGAGCACCGGCACGCCCTCGGTGATGGCGACGATGAACTTCACGCCCGTGTCGGCCGCTTCCATCATCGCGTCCGCCGCGAACATCGGCGGCACGTAGATCACGGAGGTGTTGGCGCCCGTCGCCTGCATCGCCTCGTGCATGGTGTTGAAGATCGGCACGGTGCCCTCGAACTTCTGGCCGCCCTTTCCGGGCGTCACGCCGCCGACGACCTTCGTGCCGTACTCCATCATCTGCTTCGCGTGGAAGCTGCCGTCGCGCCCCGTGATCCCCTGGATGATTACCGTGGAGTTCTCGTTGAGGAAGATGCTCATGCGGCCTTTCCTCCCTTCGCGAGCGCCACGGCCTTCTGCACTGCCTCGTCCATGTCGGACGACGCGGAGAACCCGTTTTCCGTGAGGATCTTCATCGCGATCTCCTCGTTGGTGCCGGTGAGCCGGATGACGATCGGCACCTTGAGCGGATTCTGCTTCGTGGCGGTCACGATGCCGTTCGCCACGTCGTCGGTGCGCGTGATGCCGCCGAAGATGTTGAACAGGATCGCCTTCACGTTCGGGTCGGACGTGATGATCTTCAGCGCGTTCACCACCTTCTCCGGATTCGACGAGCCGCCGATGTCGAGGAAGTTGGCCGGGTCGCCGCCGTAGTACTTCACCAGGTCCATGGTGGCCATCGCGAGGCCGGCACCATTCACCACGCAGCCCACGTCGCCGTCGAGCTTGATGAAGGTGAGGTTCGCGTTGCGCGCCATGACCTCGCTCGGCTCCTCCGCGGTCTCGTCGCGCAGCGCGACGAGCTCCGGGTGGCGATCGAGCTCGTTGTCATCCACCGTCATCTTCGCGTCGAGGGCGAGGACGTCGCCGGCGGGCGTGACGACGAGCGGGTTGATCTCGGCCAGCGAGCAGCCGTTCTTCATGAAGGCGGTGTAGAGCTGCCCCATGATCTTCGCGGCGGCGCGGGCCTTCTTCACGTCGTCCGGAAACAGGAAGAAGCCGAGCTCCATCGCCTGGTAGGGCAGCAGGCCGAAGCGCGTGTCGATCGGCATCTTGCGAATCTTCTCGGGCGTCGAGTGTGCCACTTCCTCGATGTCGATGCCACCCGCGGGGCTGACCATGAACACGGGCTTCCTGGACGCGCGGTCCAGGATGATGCCCACGTACGCCTCGGTGGCGATGTCGGCGGCCGGCGTCACGAGCACCTGGTGCACGGTGAGTCCGTTGATCTGCATGCCGATGATCTTCTCGGCCGTTGCGCGCGCCTCGCCGGCCTTGGCGAGCTTCACGCCGCCCGCCTTGCCTCGGCCGCCCGTGTGCACCTGCGCCTTGATGACCACGGTGCCGCCCAGCTCCTTCGCGATCGCCTCGGCCTCGGCCGCGGACGTCGCGACCCTGCCTGGGGGAATCGGCACTCCCTCGGCCCGGAGAAGCTCCTTGGCCTGGTACTCGTGAATGTTCACGCGTGCTCCGATGTGATGGTCGTTCCTGCATCGCCGCGCACCGCGGCGCGGCCCATGTCCAGCTGCGTGATGATTGCGCGACCGCCCGTGCGCCGCACGAAGTCGATCGCCGCGCGAATCTTCGGCGCCATGCTGCCCTCGCCGAATGCACCCGCGCGGTCCATCTGTTCCGCCTCGCCGGCGGTGAGCTGGCGAAGCGGTCGTTGTGCTGGCGTGCCCCAGTCGGCGTAGACGGCGTCCACGTCGGTGAGGATGAGCAGCAGTTCGGCGCCCAGGTCCCGCGCCAGCACCGCCGCCGCGAGGTCCTTGTCGACCACTGCGTCGACCCCCTCCCAACCTAATGTGGGATGGTCGTAAATGGGCGCCCCCCCGCCCCCGCACGCCACGACCACCGTGCCGTCGTCCACCAGGCGCCTGATGGTGCGCAGCTCATGAATCGCGAGGGGCACCGGGCTGCCCACCACACGGCGCAGGTGCCCCCGCCCGTCCGGCTTCACGGCGTGGCCCTCCGCCTCGAGCTCGCGTGCGCGCTCCGGCGAGAGCGACTGGCCGATGAACTTGGTCGGGTTCGCCAATGCAGGATCGTGCTGGTCCACCTGCACCTGCGTGATGACGGTGGCGACGTCGCGCGGGCTGCCCGCCCTTCGCAGCGCATTCTCGATGGACTGCTGCACCATGTAGCCGATCCATCCCGCCGTGGCGGCGACCAGCACGCCGAGCGGAAGCGGGCTCGCCTCCTCGCGCGCCGCTTCGTTGCGCACGAGCTCGTCCCCGACCTGCGGGCCGTTGCCGTGCACGATGCACACGTTCCATCCGTCGAGCGCGAGGTCCACGATGGGGCCGAGGCTTTCCCGCGCATGCCGGAACTGGTCGTAGATGGTGGACTTCTCGTTCGCCGGCGCGAGCGCGTTGCCACCGAGCGCGATCACTGCGGCGCGCCGCGCCTCGCGCATCATGTCAACGGCCCCCGCCAAGCACGCGGCCCAGGGCATCGAAGGCGCGCCCGAAGGCCGTCCAGTCTCCGCGCTGCATCGACTCGCGCATCACGCGATAGAGCGAGTCAGCCGTTCCGCGCAGGTCAGCGCTGGTAAGCGCGGAGGCGCCACCGGTCACGGGTGCGCCCGCCACGGCCGCGAGCGTCGCCCCGCTTCGCATGGAGTCGCCCACGGCCAGGTGCACGCGCGAGAGCGACGCGACCGGTCCGCGCCACGCGTAGTGCGACTGGATGGCAGCCACGCTCCCGGCGAGCGGCAGCAGCCGCACGGCGCCGCGCACGCGGGCCGGGTCGCGCACGATGCTCGTGTCCATCGCGCGCAGCCGATCCACGAGCGCGGTCCAGCGCTCGCTGCCTGGCAGCGGCAACCATGAGGTCGAGCGATCCACGCCGCCCGTGGCGATCAGGGCGCCGCGCAGGCGCTCCCCCTCGTCGAGCAGCGGGAGCACGACGGCGAGTGCGCCGGGTCGCGCGAGCGCCATGGGCGTCTCGACGCCGCCGAAGAGCGAATCGGCGCCATCGCCGACCGGCAGGTGTCGCGGCACGTCACTGTCGGTGCGGGACCCGAAGCGGCCGAAGGCGATGGCCTGCGCGCGCGCGCCGTCCACCGCTGGCGGAAGCGCCTGCAGCAGCGCGGGACTCACCGATGCCCTCGACCGGAAGAGCGCGGGAAAGACCTGCGCCCACGTGGAGGCGATCGGGTCGAGCGTGGAGTCGGCGACGATGAGCGTGCGCCCCGTGGCGGCATGCACGATCGCGGTGGCCGCGTGATGGAAGTACGACCGCTCGTCGCCGGCGATCATCGCGTGCCGGCTGAGCGGATACGACGCGGACGAGGCATACAGGTCCATCATCCAGAAGAGCGAGTCCCCGACCACCACCGGCGAGACCACCGACCCCTGCGCGAGGAATGGCGCGATCGCATCCACGCGCTCGCGCACGCCGCGATGGTGCAGCAGGGTCGGCCGCGGATGCGGCTGGTCCTCGAACAGCAGCCGGAGGTTCTGCACGCTCAGCGCGAATGCGAGCCTGGTCACGAGCGGCGCCAGCGGAATGCCCACCAGGGTTCCGCTGCTGTCCGCCACGACGTCGTAGCCCTCACGATCCGGCGCGAATCGCGCGGGGAGCAACGCATGCTCATCCACCTCCCGCGCGCCGGCGGCGGCGAGCGGCACCGGCGCGCCACGTTCCGACGCTGCCGATGCCAGGTAGCGTTGCGCCAGCGCGCTGCGGGTCCCGTCGCCCGGCGTAACTGCGGTAGCGACGATGCCCTCGGGCGCCGCGCTCCAGCCGATGCGCACGTCCGTGGCGCGACCGGTGGCCGTGGCGAGTGCCGGGGCCTCCCACACGGGCACGCCCGCGCTCGCCTCGCCGAGCGTCTGGAATCCAGGATCGCGCTCGATCCGGATGCGGTCCACGTCGAAGGCGCGGCGCGTGTAGCCGGCGCGCGTCGCCTCGTACGGCCGCTCACGCAACACGGGATCGGGATCACCGCTCGCCGAGCGCACGATCAGCGGCGCGACCTGCCGAATGGAGAGGCTCAATGCCACCACTCCCACCACGGCGAAGCTGGCCATTCGGCGCTGGCCCGTCCAGCCCGCGAACATCACGATGAGCGCCGCGACCAGCGTGGAGATCGAGAGCACGAGGCTGCCCGGCACCGACACGCGATGGTCGACGTAGGTGAACGCGCCCCCCTCCCCGCCGCCGTACGACAGCACCTCGAACATCTCGAGCCGGTAGTGCCAGCTGAGCAGGAGCAGCAGCACGCCCCCGAGCACGGTGAGATGCCGTCGCACCCACACGGTGACGTGCATGCTGCCACCCTCCCATCGCAGGCTCGGCGTGAGCGCGTAGAGGAAGGTCACCAGCGCGACCACGAACAGCACGGAGATGAGGGTCCAGTAGAAGACCGACGTCTCGAAGGGCAGCCAGTACGTGAAGAATCCGAGGTCCGCCGTGAAGTACGGGTCCGTCTCCCCGAAGCTCACGCCGCGCTGTGCGAGCACCAGCGACGTCCAGTCGTCCTGCGGCAGCGTGAGCAGCGCACCGAGCACCACGGACAGCGCGATCGCGACGCCGGTCAGGTAGTGCCCCGGTATCTCCTCCCCGAAGTCGAGGTTCGCCATGCGGCGCGGCAGGACCAGCGAGACGATGGAACGCCGCACGGCGTAGAGGTTGGCGAGCACGAACGCAGTCGCCACCAGCCCCGAGCCAAGGCGCAGCGTGCTGACGGCGATGATGCGGGCGCGCCAGACGTCGCCGGCGCCCATCGCATCGTACCAGAGGTAGTCGGCGTAGAGCTGTGCCACGGCGCGGCCCGCGAGCAGCAGGATCGCCGCGACCGCGAGGCCGGCCAGGAGCCCGCGACGCCCGCCCATCTCAGGCGTGCACGCCCTGGGCGCGCAGCCATCCCTCCATCTCGCCGCGGATCTCGGCGAGCCGCGCGGTGGTCAGCGCCTCGAAGCGCGTCACCAGGATCGGTTGCGTGTTCGACGCGCGGATCAACCCCCACCCATCGCCGAAGAGCACGCGCGCGCCATCCACGTCGATCACGTCATGCGTCTCGCGGAAGTGTGCGATCGCCCGCTGCACGAGGTCGAACTTCATGTCATCCGCGCAGTCCACCCGGATTTCCGGCGTGGTCACGAAGCTCGGCACGTCCGCCAGCAGCTGTCGCACGGTCATCCCGCTGTCGGCGGCGATGCGCATCAGGCGCGCCGCGCCATAGAGCGCGTCGTCGTGGCCGTAGAAGCCCTCCTCGAAGAACATGTGCCCCGACATCTCACCGGCCACGGGGGCGTGCATCTCCTTCATCTTGTCCTTGATGAGCGAGTGCCCCGTCTTCCACATGAGCGGCGTGCCACCCGCCTTCGTGACGGCGTCGGGGAGCGCCTGCGAGCACTTCACGTCGAAGATGATGTTCTCGTTCTTCCCCGAGCGCGCCAGCACGTCGCGCGCGTAGAGGATGAGCACCCGGTCGCCCCAGATGATCTCGCCGGTGTCGTCCACGAGGCCGATGCGGTCGGCGTCGCCGTCGAAGGCGACGCCCATCTCCGCGCCATCCTCCTGCACGGCGGCGATGATGTCGTCGAGGTTCTCGGGGACGGTGGGATCCGGATGATGGTTCGGGAAGGTGCCGTCGCTCTCGGTGAAGAGGCCGCGCGCCTGGACGCCGAGCGCGGCGAAGAGCTGCGGCGCCACCAGCGCGCCGGCGCCGTTGCCGCAATCGTAGACCACCTTCAGCGGGCGCTTCAGCGGCCCGATGCGCTGCACGACATCAGCCACGTAGTCGTCGACCACCGACTGCATGCGCACGCTGCCCTGCCCTTGCGGAAACTGCCCGCGCTGGATCAGGTCATGAAGGTGCGTGATGTCGTGGCCGTGCAGCGAGCTGGTGCCCAGGCACAGCTTGAAGCCGTTGTACTCCGGCGGATTGTGCGAGCCGGTGATCTGGATGCCGCCCACCACCCCCACATGATGCAGCGCCCAGTACAGGAGCGGCGTGGGCACGGTGCCGATGTCGACGACGTCCACCCCGCATGACGTGAGCCCATCCACGAGCGCGTCGCGGAGCGCGTTTCCGCTCGGGCGGTTGTCGCGCCCCACGGCCACCGCGCCGCGCACGCTGCGCTCGGTGAGCAGCGCGGCGTAGGCCTGCCCGATGGCGCGCGCCGCCTCGGTCGTGAGGTCGTCGTCCACGATGCCGCGAATGTCGTACTGCCGAAAGATCCCTGCTGCGATCGTCATCTAATCCTCAGGAACGCGAACGGGGCCAGGATCGGCCCCGCTCGTCACACAGTGCGAATGGCGAGGCCCGCGGCGATCAGCGGCCCGCGGGAACTCCCGTGGGATACGCCACGACGGGCAGCGGCGCGCGCGACAATACCGGCGTACCGGCGAGCGCCGCGCGCGTGGTCCAGTTGGGGTTCACCCCGAGGTAGATCACCAGCGCGATGGCGCCGACGATCACCACGCGCGTGAGCGGCGGCGTGGCCCGTGGCGCGGCGATCCCCTCGCCTCGCGGCCGCATGAACATCACCATCACCATGTACAGGTAATAGCCCGCGGAGATGACGGTGGTCAGCACGAGCACCACGGCCAGCTTCACCTGCGGAAGGGGGGCCTGCAGCGCGGCCTGCAGCACGTACCACTTGGCCATGAAGCCGGCGCCCCCGAAGATCGGGAAGCCCATCAGGGAGAGCATGGCCACCGTCATGCCCACGGCCAGCCAGGGACGCACGGTCCAGAGGCCGGCGAAATCGTCGAGCGTGAGTGGCTTGTCCGTCTCGCCCTCGAGCACGGTGATGATGCCGAACGCTGCAAAGGTGGCGAGGCTGTACGCCAGCAGGTAGAACAGCATCGCGCTGGCCCCGAGCTCGGAGCTGGCCGCAATCGCGACCAGCAGGTAGCCGGCGTGCCCGATGCTCGAGTAGGCGAGCATTCGCTTCACGTTGCGCTGCGCGAGGCCGATGGCGTTGCCGATGACCATCGTGGCGGCAGCGAGCCCGGCCACGGCCAGGTGCCAGGAAGGCGCCGCGGCCGGGAATGCCTCGAGCCAGATGCGGAGGAAGGCGACGAACGCCGCGGCCTTGACCGTCGCCGCCATGAACCCGGTGATCGGCGATGGCGAGCCATCGTAGACGTCCGGCGCCCACATGTGGAAGGGGACCGTGGAGACCTTGAAGCCGAAACCGACCAGCATCAGCGCCATGCCGATGAGCAGGATCGGGCTCTTCAGCATGTGCAGCGACACGATGCGCTCCCCGATCACGGAGAGGTTGGTCGCGCCGGTGGCGCCATAGACCAGCGCGATGCCGTAGAGCAGGAAGGCCGTGGAGAACGCTCCCAGCAGGAAGTACTTGAGCGCTCCTTCGGCGCCGCGCGCGCTGCGGCGGTTGATCCCCGCCAGGCAGTAGATCGAGATCGACATCACCTCGATGCCCAGGAAGACGATCATCATGTCGCGCGCCGCCACGAGCAGCATCATGCCGCTCGCCGCGAGCAGCACGAGGACGTGGCTCTCGCCTGCGTGAATCCCCTTGCGCTCGTTGTCGTCGATCGAGAGGGCAATGGTGCAGCCGGCGCCCAGCAGGATGATGATGTCCGCCATCCAGCGGAAGTTGTCCACGGCAATCGGGCCCGGGCCGGCCGTGTTTCCCCGGTAGAGGTACCAGATGGTGGCGTTCAGCGTGAGCACGGTGAGCACGAGGCTCCACACGCCGACGCTGCGCTGGTGCCTGGCCGACTCGGGGCGCCATGCCGCGAACAGGAGCAGGACCATCGCGCCGAACATCAGCAGCAGGTCGGGCCCGAGCGCGATGGTCAGCTGCGTGGGAATCGCGAGGTTGAAGTTCATCGCGCCCCCTTGTGCGGTACGACCATGACGTTGGTCGCCGAGCGCGCCTGGACGAGCTCGACGAACTGCTCGGCCGAGACCTGCATGCGGCGGAGCACCGGCGCCGGATAGACACCCAGCCAGATGATGCAGGCCATGAGCGGCGCGAGGATCAGCAGCTCGCGGCGGTTGAGGTCGGGCACGTGCTCATTCTCCGCCTTGTCGAGCGGATTGAAGATGATGCGCTGCACCGCCCAGAGGAGGTACGCCGCCGCGATGATCACGCTGGTGGTCGCGATGAGCGCGAGCACGGGATAGGTGCGGAAGGACCCGATCAGCACCAGGAACTCGCCGATGAACCCGTTGGTGCCGGGCACGCCGATGCTGCTGAAGGCCGTGAGGGTCAGCATCACGGCGAAGAGCGGCATCACGCGCGCCAGGCCGCCGTAGGCCTCGATCAGGCGCGTGTGGCGCCGTTCGTAGATCATGCCGATCAGGAGGAAGAGCGCGCCGGTCGAGATGCCGTGGTTGATCATCACCATCAGCGCACCCTGCACGCTCTGCACGGTCATCGCGAAGATGCCGAGCATCACGAAGCCCAGGTGGCTGACCGAGGAATACGCGACGAGCTTCTTGAAGTCGGGCTGGACCAGCGAGACGAGCGCGCCGTAGACGATGCCGATCACCGCGAGGCCGAGGATGATCCCGCGCACCGTGGGATTCATCGCGGCCGTGGGAAACAGCGGCACCGCCAGGCGAATGAAGCCGAAGGTGCCGAGCTTCAGCATGATGCTCGCCAGCACCACGGATCCGGCCGTGGGCGCTTCCACGTGGGCATCCGGCAGCCACGTATGGAAGGGGAACATCGGCACCTTCACCGCGAACGCCAGGAAGAACGCACCGAAGAGCCAGAGCGACGCATGCGGCGTGAGTTGCACGCTGCCCATGATCGCGTCGTAGCTGAAGTTCGGCACGCCCGTCACGGCGCTGCGAGCGGCGATGCCCAGCCACACGATGCCGGCGAGCATGAGCAGCGAGCCGATCATCGTGTAGATGAAGAACTTGAGGCTGGCGTAGATGCGGCGCTCGCCCCCCCAGATGCCGATGATGAAGTACATCGGCACGAGCATCACTTCCCAGAACGTGTAGAACACGAACAGGTCGAGCGACATGAACACGCCGAGCATGCCGGTGGTCAGCACGAGCAGCAGCGCGTAGTAGCTGCTGGCCTTGGTGCGGATGCTGGTCCAGCTCGAGGCGGCCGACAGCAGCATGATGAAGGTGGTGAGCAGCACCATCATCATCGCGATGCCGTCGAGGCCGAGCGTGAAGCGGATGCCCCACACCGGCATCCACGCGCGGTCGAACGTGGCCTGCCAGCCGTGGAACGCCGGGTCGAAGGCGAACCAGAGCCCGAGCGACAGGACGAATTCCAGCGCGAAGGTGAGCAGCGCGACCATGCGCGGCGTGGCCGCGCGACCGCTCACGACCTCGTCGCCGGCGGCGGAGCCATCGGCGTCGTCGTGCGTGGCGCTCAGGATCCAGATGGCCGTGGCGCCCAGGAGGGGCAGCGCCAGCAGCACCGGGAGGATCCAGCGCATGTAGCCGATGGACGTCAGGAAGGCGTTCATGCGATTATCGGAGAGTGAAGGCGCCGATCACTGCCAGGACGCCGATCACGAGGACCCAGGCGTACGTACCGACCTGCCCCGACTGCAGCTGCGAGCCGGCCCAACCCACCACCTGCGCCAGCTTCTGGCTGCCGGTGACCATCACGCCATCGATCAGCCCCGTGTCCACGCCGCGCCAGAGCAGGCCGCGCGAGGTGCTGACCACGGGCTGCACGATCGCCTTGTCGTAGGCTTCGTCCACGTACCACTTGTTGTTCAGCACGCGGGCGAACCCTTCCTCGCCCGGCGCCTCGCGCTTGGGCACGAGACGATCCGGCTTGAGCTGCGAGTACGCGTAGAAGATCCCGAGGAGGCCGATCGCCACCGCAGCGACCACCAGCGCCAGCTCGAGGCCGTGCGACGCCTCGGGCAGCACGCCGTTGGTCACCCGCAGCGTGGATTCACCGACCACCGGCTCGAGCCAGTGCTCCAGCCCACCGAGTGGGCCGAAGGGAATGAGCTTCGGCAGGTTGAACCAGCCGCCCACGGCGCTGAGGATGCCGAGCACCACCAGCGGGCCCGTCATCACCCACGGCGCCTCGGCCAGGTGCTCCCTCTCCCGGTCGCCCGTCCGGTTGGGACCGTGGAAGGTGTAGATCATCATGCGCGTCATGTAGACCGCGGTCATGAACGCGGCCGCGAGGCCGATCACGTAGCAGAGGTAGAGGATGTAGCTCCCCGGGATGCCGAAGAGGTGCGCCTCCGCCAGCGTGGACTCGCGCGCCCGCAGGAACACGCCGCCGAGGATCTCGTCCTTGGAGAAGAATCCGGAGAAGAAGGGCACGCCGGAGATGGCGAGCGTCGCGATCCACATGAGCACCCACGTGACCTTCATGTAGCGGGCGAGCCCGCCCATGTTGCGCATGTCCTGCGCGTCGTCGTGGTTGTGCGTGTGATGATACGCGCGGTGCATCGCGAAGATCACCGACCCGGAGCCGAGGAACAGCAGCGCCTTGAAGAAGGCGTGCGTCATCAGGTGGAAGATGCCGGCGACGTACGCCCCCGATCCCACGCCCACGAACATGTAGCCGAGCTGCGAGACGGTGGAATACGCGAGCACCTTCTTGATGTCCCACTGCTTGAGGCCGATGGACGCCGCGAAGAGCGCGGTGAGCGCGCCGATCAGGACCACCACCAGCGACGCGACCGGCGCGAGCGAGAAGAGGAAGTTCGAGCGCGCGATCAGGTACACGCCCGCCGTCACCATCGTCGCCGCATGGATCAGCGCCGAGACGGGCGTCGGGCCGGCCATGGCGTCGGGCAGCCACACGTAGAGCGGGATCTGCGCGCTCTTGCCGGTGCAGCCGAGGAACAGGAACAGGCAGATCGTCGTGACCAGCACGCCGCCGAAGCCGAGCGACGCGGCGCCCGCCTGGACGCCGGTGAAGCTGAGCGTTCCCAGGTTGGCGAACAGCAGGAACATCGCAATCAGGAAGCCGAAGTCGCCGATGCGGTTGACGATGAACGCCTTCTTGCCGGCGTCGGCGTTCGCCTTCTCGCTGAACCAGAACCCGATGAGCAGGTAGGAGCAGAGGCCCACGCCCTCCCAGCCGATGAACAGCAGCGGGTAGTTGGCGCCGAGCACCAGCAGCAGCATGAAGAAGACGAACAGGTTGAGGTACGCGAAGTAGCGCGGGTAACCCGGGTCGTCCTGCATGTAGCCGACGCTGAAGATGTGGATCAGCGTGCCCACGCCGGTGATGATGAGCACCATCACCATCGAGAGCTGGTCGAGCTGGAAGGCGGCGTCCACCTGCAGGTCGCCGACCGGCATCCAGGAGAAGTAGGTCTGGACGAAGGGCGAGGCCATCTCGCCCGCGCCGCGCATCGCGAGGAAGATCGCGAGTGCCAGCGCGAAGGAGAGCGCGAGCACGGCCGGCCCCACGATGCTCGCAAGCGTGGCGTAGCGATGGCGCACCACCGGATGGTGGTCGTCACCGTGCGCGCCATGCGCATCGGCCCCGTCGTGCGGCGCGTGGCCGTCGGCCCCGTGCGGCCCGTGGGCGAGCGAGGGATCGTCAGGACCCAGATGGCTGGCCGAGAGCAGCGACGCAAGGCCGTTGATCACGAAGCCGAGAAGCGGGAGGAGCGGCAACAGCCACACCCACTCGGCGATGGTGCCGCTGAGGGGGTGCGTGCCGGCCGCGGCTGCGTGCTGGAGGAGCATCAGCCCTTCAGGAGGTTGATGTTCTGGAGGTTCACCGTCTGGCGGTGGCGGAAGAGCGCGATGATGATCGCGAGTCCGACGGCCGCCTCGGCGGCCGCCACCGTCATCACGAAGAAGACGAACACCTGCCCCGCCACCCCGTAGACCTGCGCGAAGGCGACGAAGGTGAGGTTCACCGCGTTGAGCATCAGCTCCACGCACATGAACAGGATGATGGCGTTGCGGCGCGTGAGCACGCCCACCACGCCGATGCAGAAGAGCACCGCGGAGAAGAAGAGGGACTCAGCGAGCATCACCCGACCTCCGCTTGCCCAGCACCACCGCGCCGACCACCGCGGCGAGGAGCAGGATGCTCGTCACCTCGAAGGCCAGCAGGTATTCATTGAAGAGCGGGCCGGCGACCGGCGTGATGGCGCCCGTCGCCATGATCTCGCGCGCGGCGTATCCCGCTGGCAGCTCGAGGCTCTCCGGCGACTGCGCCCGGGAGAGCGCGAAGATCTCGGCGAGCAGCGCGAGGCCCACGAGCGCCGCGGCCATCTGCCAGCCGCGCCCGCGCGCATCGGCGAGCTCGCTCGGGTGGCCGAGATTCAGCAGCATGATCACGAAGAGGAACACCACCATGATCGCGCCGGCGTACACCAGCACCTGCATGGCGCCGATGAACTGCGCATCGAGCATCACGTAGAGCGCCGCGAGGCTGAACATGGTGTTCACGAGCCAGAGCGCCGCCGTCACGGGACTCTTCCGCGTGACGAAGAGCAGCGCCGACACGATCGCGACCAGGCCGAACAGGTAGAAGTTGAAGACGTAGAACAGGGGCAGGTGCTCTGGCATCACTCCCCCCTGGGATCGGCGGGATCCCACAGCTCGCTCACCGGGTGCGTCTGCGCCATCAGGCGCTCGAGGTCGTAGACGAACCCCTCGCGGCTGAATTCGGCGTTCTCGTAGTGGCGACCCACGTGGATCGCCTCCTCGGGGCAGACTTCCTGGCAGTAGCCGCAGAAGATGCAGCGGAACTCGTCGATCTCGAACAGCAGCGGATAGCGGTTGCCCTTCTCGTCCTCGCCCGGCACGAGCTTGATGCAGTTCGCAGGACACACCGTGGGACAGAGTCCACACGCAACGCACTTGGCCTTGCCGTCCTCGGTCGTGAGCATCCGGTGCGTGCCACGCCAGCGCTTGCTCAGCGCGTCCTTCTCCTCCGGATACTGCGTGGTGACCTTGTGCGGGTTCATGAGGTGCTTGAAGGTCAGCGCCAGCCCCTTCACCGTCGCGCGGATGTAGCTCGTCTCGTCGATCGGTCGATCGACCACCTTCACTCCGATTGCCATCAGTCGCCCGCCTCCGCGGTGACGGGGATGCGCGCGGCACTCATCGCGCGCAGTCGTTCGAGGTCACGGCGCTCGAGTCGCGAATAGGCCGGGCTGATGATCCGGCCGCGATCGAGCACCCAGAAGAGCAGGAAGCAGAGCACCATGTTCACCGCGAGCAGGATGATGTTCGCGACCGAGAGGATCCTGCCGGGCCCGATGTAGCGTCCCCAGAGGCCCGCGGCATCGATGCCCAGCACCACCGAGGCGATGATCACGATGTACGCGAGCGCCAGCGGCAGCAGGAAGCGCCATCCCAGTGACATGAGCTGGTCGTAGCGGAACCGCGGCAGCGTCCAGCGGATCCACATGAAGAAGAAGACGAAGAACAGCACCTTGAAGGCAAAGAAGCCCTGGGTGATGACCGTCTTGAGCAGCGTATGCGGCGCGATGTTGTCCCACAGCGTGAACGGGATGTCCCAGCCGCCGAAGAACAGCGTGGCCATCAGCCCGCTCGCCGTCACCATGTTCGCGTACTCGGCAATGAAGAACATCGAGAACTTCATCGCGCTATACTCGGTGTGGTAGCCGGTGATCAGCTCCGACTCCGCCTCGGGCAGGTCGAACGGCAGGCGATTGGTCTCGGCGAACGCCGCGATCATGAAGATGAAGAACGCCACCGTGAGGTTAAGCACGTTCCAGCCCATGGTCGCCTGCTGCTGCACGATCTGGTTGAGCGACACGTTGCCGGCCAGGATCAGCACCGGAATCGTGGACATGCCCATCGCGATCTCGTAAGAGACCATCTGCGCGCTCGAGCGGAGGCCGCCGAGCAGCGCGTACTTGTTGTTCGAGCTCCAGCCGGCGAGCACGATGCCGTAGACGCCGAGTGACGACACGGCGAGGATGAACAGGAAGCCGACGGGAAGCGGCGCGAGCACCATGTCGATCATGCCCCAGCGCGACGCCCAGGGCGCGGCGAAGGGAATGACCGCCCAGGTGACGAGCGCCGGGATGAACGAGAGCACCGGGGCGAGGACGAACAGCGGGGTGTACGCCGCGCCCGGGTAGGTCTCCTCCTTCATGATGTTCTTGAGGCCGTCGGCAGCCGGCTGCAACCACCCCTTGCCAACCCGGTTCGGGCCGTGCCGGTCCTGCATCCAGGCGGAAATCTTCCGCTCGGCGAGCGTCAGCAGCGCCACGCCCACCATGTAGACCGTGAACACGATCACCATCTTGATGATCGTGAACACGACGAAGAGGAAGGTGGACTGCGGGGGGTAGATCGTGACGTAATTGTTCATGCGCGGGCTCCCGCATTCGCGCCGCTCACCGCCGCACCCTTGAGGCCGAGTGCGTCGTACGACATGCCGGAGAATTCGCTGTTCGACGCAGCCAGCGCGGCGAACACTTCACTCGCCAGGAAGTAGTCGGCCTTCTCGCCGGTGGCGCCCAGGAGGTCTGCGATCACGAACCACGAAGGCCGCGCGTAGCCGGGCGCCGCCTTCGCCTGCAGGAAGCGCTGCACGCGCCCACGCAGGTTGGTGAAGGTGCCCTCTTCCTCGGTGAAGTTGGCGATCGGCAAGACCACGGCCGCCAGGTGGCGCGCCCACGCAGGAAGCGTGGTGCCGATCACGATCACGCTGCCGGCCTTCGCCGCAGCGGCGGCATCGGCACCTGCCAGCTCCTCATCCGCCACGATGAGCACGTCGCCGGCCTGCATCTTCGAGAGCGGCTGGTCGTCGCGGGTGAAGCCGAGCAACTCGGCGCCCCGGCCATTCGCCGCGCGGTCCGCGCGGCGCGCCAGGTCCTCGACTCCGGGAAGCGGTGCCTCGTCGCCCTGCGGCACGCGGAACGCCCCTGCCCCGTTCGACTTCTTCACGAGCGCCGACAGCAGGAAGAGCGCCTCGTTGGAGAGGTTGGGCGATGCCAGCACGAACGCACGCTTGCCGGCGAGCAACTTGCCCGCCTCGGCGAGGGCCACGTCCCAGTCGGCCGTGGCGAGCGCTGCGCCCTGCTTTATCAGCGGAACGTCGGCGCGGTCCTGCCGATTCATCCAGCGATAGTTCAGGCGACCGTGGTCGCACATGAAGTACTTGTTCACCGCGTCGTTGGCGCGCGGGCGCAGGCGCACCACGCTGTTGTCGCGCGTCTCGACGATCATGTTGCAGCCCTGCGAGCAGTTCGGGCAGACCGAGGCCGTGCGATCGACCTCCCATGCGCGGACCTTGTTCAGCGAATCCTTGGAGAGCAGCGCGCCCACGGGGCAGAGGTCCACCACGTTGCCGGCCCAGGCGTGCGTGAGGTCCTGTCCGTCGAACTTGCCGATCGTCGCGCGATCGCCACGCTCGCTGACATTGAGCACGGGATCGTGCGCCACGTCGTCCATGAAGCGCACGCAGCGCGTGCAGAGGATGCAACGGTTGGCCACGTACATCACGTCGCCGCCGAAGTCCTCGACCGGGTTGAAGCGCTTGGGGTCACGGTAGCGGCCTTCCTCGCGCCCTTCCTGGAAGGTGTAGTCCTGCAGCTCGCACTCGCCCGCCTGGTCACAGATCGGGCAGTCGAGCGGATGGTTGATGAGCAGCATCTCGAGCACGCCCTTGCGCGCCTCGAGGGCCTTTTCGGAATGCACGTGCACCACCTGCCCTTCCGCCACCGCGGTCGCGCAGCTCGGCGCGAGCTTCGGCATCTTCTCCACTTCCACCAGGCACATGCGGCACACGCCGGCCACCGGAAGGCCCGGATGGTAGCAATAGTGCGGCACGAGCACGCCGGCGACCTTCGCCGCCTCGAGGATGGAGGTGCCGGCCGCGACGGAGATCGCGCGCCCCTCGATGGTCAGGTTCACCATGTTGGTCATCTGGGTGTCAGCCATCACGCCACCGCCGGCACTGGATGAACCTTCCGCTTCTTGATCAGCGCCTCGAAGTCACCGCGGAACTTCCGGATGCCGGAGACGACCGGCGTGGCGCACGAGTCGGACAGCACGCAGATCGTCTTGCCGGTCATGTTGTCGGCGATCTCGAGCAGGGTGTCGAGGTCCTCGGTCGTGCCGTCGCCCGCGACGATGCGCTCGAGGATCTTCGTGGTCCACGCGGTGCCCTCGCGGCATTGCGTGCACTGCGCGCAGCTCTCGTGCGCGTAGAAGCGCGCGAGCCGCGCGATCTGCTTCACCAGGTTCTGTGCGTCGTCGATCACGATGCATCCCGCCGAGCCGAGCATCGTGCCGCCCGCCACCATCCCCTCGTAGTCCATGAGCGAGGATTCCGCTTCCTCCAGCGTCTGGATCGGGACGGAGGAGCCGCCGGGGATGATCGCCCGCAGCTTGCGGCCCGGCAGTGCGCCGCCGCAGACCTCGTGCAGGAATTCCCCGAAGGGGAATCCCATCAGCATCTCGTAGTTGCCCGGCTTCTGGATGTTGCCGCACACGGACCAGAGCTTGGTGCCGGTGCTCTTCGGATTGTCGGCGCGGCCGAGCCCCTTGTACCAGTCGGCGCCGCGATTGAGGATGTGCGGCACGGCGGCCAGCGTCTCCACGTTGTTGATCGTGGTGGGCTGGCCGAAGAGTCCCGCGACCGCCGGGAAGGGCGGCTTGATGCGCGGGTTGCCGCGACGCCCCTCCAGGGAGTTCATGAGGGCCGTCTCCTCGCCGCAGATGTACGCGCCCGCGCCCTTGTGCACGTGGACGTGCACCGTCTTGCCGGTGCCCATCGCATTCGTCCCGAGGATGCCGGCGGCGTAGGCCTCCTTCACCGCCGCCTCCATGTGGCGCAGCGGCTCCGTGAACTCACCACGGATGTAGATGTAGGCCACCTCCGCCCCGATCGCGTAGGCGCCGATCGCGCATCCCTCGACGAGGGCGTGCGGCGTCCAGCGCATGATCTCGCGATCCTTGAAGGTGCCGGGCTCGGACTCGTCGGCATTGCAGCAGAGGTAGTGCACCTTGCCGTCGCCGGGCTTCATGAACGACCACTTGATGCCGGTCGGGAAGCCGGCGCCGCCGCGGCCGCGCAGGCCGGAGGCCTTCACGACGTCCACGATCTCCGCCGGCGTCATGCCGAGCGCCTTCTGCAGCGCCTGGTAGCCGCCGCGCTTCTTCCATCCGTCGAGCGGGATGGCTTCGTGGTCGCCGAAGTGCGTCGAGAGGACCAGCGTCTCTCGCTCGTGGGGCTTGTGCGGGTATCCCATTACTTGAGGCTCGAGAGAATCTCGGGAACACGATCGGGAGTCACCGACTCCACGAATTCCTCGTTGATCATCACCGGCGTGGCGAAGCCGCACGCGCCGAGGCACTCGACTTCGATCACCGTGTAGCGCCCGTCGGCGGAGGTGACGCCCAGCTCCTCGCAGCCCGTGTGCTTGAGGAAGGCATCCACCACGCCCTCCGCGCCGCACACGTTGCAGGGAGACGTGGTGCAGACCTGGATGAAGTGCTTCCCCACCGGATGCTGGTGGTACATGGTGTAGAACGTCACCACGCCCTTCACGTACGCGGGCGTGAGGTCGAGCGCCTCGGCCACCTCGGCCATTCCCTCGGGGGGCACCCAGCCGCGCTCGCGCTGCACGATCCAGAGGGCGGGCAGGAGCGCCGCCATCTTCGTGGGATAGCGCGACATGATGGTGTCGAGCTCAGTGCGCGCGGCCCCGGTGAAGACGCTGGTGTACTCGGCCTGATCGTGCGTGGCGCTCATCGATCAATTTCTCCCATCACGATGTCGATCGACGCGTTGATCGCGATGACGTCCGACAACAGGTGTCCCTCGACCATCTTCGGAATGGCGGAGAGGTTGACGAACGAAGGCGGGCGGATGCGCCAGCGCACCGGCTTGGAGGTGCCGTCGGAGACCATGTAGTAGCCCTTCTCGCCCTTGGGGCTCTCGACGGCGACGTACGACTCACCGACCGGGGGACGCGGCCCCTCCATCACCTGCTTGAAGTGATGGATCATGGACTCCATGTCGCTGGTCGCCTTGCTCTTGGGCGGCAGGATCACGCGATGGTCGTCCACGTTCACCGGCCCGTCGGGCAACCGCTCGATCGCCTGCTCGAGGATGCGGATGGACTGTCGCAGCTCTTCCATGCGCACCAGGAAGCGATCGTAGACGTCACCGCTCGAGCCGACGGGGACGTCGAAGTCGTACGTCTCGTAGTCGAGGTACGGGAAGTCCTTGCGGACGTCGTAGGCGACCCCGCTCGCGCGCAGCATCGGGCCGGAGAGGCCGTAGTTGGTGGCCTCCTCGGCCGACATCACGCCGAGGCCGATCGTGCGGCCCACCCAGATGCCGTTGCGGGTGACCATGCGGTCCACCTCGCTGAGCGTCTTGGGGAAGTCGCGCACGAAGCCCTTGAGGCCATCCAGCCACCCCTCGGGAATGTCGGCGATCATGCCGCCCACGCGCGTGATGCTCGTGGTGAGCCGCGCGCCGGACCAGCTCTCGAGCAGCGTGTAGACGTTCTCGCGCTCCTGGAACGACCAGAGGAACGGGGTGAACGCGCCGATGTCGATGCAGGTGGTGCCGAGCCACACGAGGTGCGAGATGATGCGCGAGAGCTCCATCACCATCACGCGCAGCACGGTGCAGCGCGGCGTGAAGTCGATGCCGAAGAGCCGCTCGGCGCCGTGCGCGAACGCGACGTTGTTGCCCGGCGAGTTGAG
>JAQBPX010000025.1 GCA_028287305.1 Gemmatimonadota bacterium | reverse complement strand
ATCCGTCCATGCGCAACGTCAGCATGCCTTCATCCACCGCCGCGTCCTTGATCTCCGCGGCGCCGACGTTCTGAAGGATCAGTTTCCGCAGGTTGGGCGACAGGGGCATGACTTCGTACACGCCCTGCCGGCCCTTCATGCCGCTGCCGTTGCACGTATCGCAGCCCTTGCCCTTGAAGAAGGGCAACTGACTGATGGGGGTGTCCATGGTGACGTTCGCGAGCAGCGGCGCCGCTTCCTTGCTGGCGCGCGCCTTCGCGTTCTCGATGGTCTCCGGCGTGAACCGCAGCTCGCGGAGCGTGGTGGTGGAGTTCACCTTCGCCGCGTCCAGCTCTTCGGCACTCGGCGTGTACTG
The DNA here is from genome assembly GCA_028287305.1 of Gemmatimonadota bacterium. Taxonomy (GTDB): domain Bacteria; phylum Gemmatimonadota; class Gemmatimonadetes; order Gemmatimonadales; family Gemmatimonadaceae; genus JAQBPX01. The sequence goes on along the minus strand of JAQBPX010000025.1, from coordinate 7,873 downwards.
CACCTTGCAGTTCGGGCAGATGCGGCGAAGCAGTCGCTGCGCCAGCACGAGGTTCAATGCCGATGCGACATTGAATGGCTCGAGCCCCATGTCCATGAGACGCGTCACCGTCTCCGGCGCCGAGTTGGTGTGCAGGGTGGAGAGCACCATGTGGCCGGTGAGGGCGGCCTTGATGGCAATGCCACCGGTCTCGAGATCTCGAATCTCGCCGACCATGATGATGTTCGGATCCTGCCGCAGGAACGCCTTCAGCGCGGCGGCGAACGTCATGCCGATTTCGGTGCGCACCAGCACCTGGTTGACCCCGTAGAGGTTGTACTCGACGGGATCCTCGGCCGTCATGATGTTGACGTCGATGTTGTTGACCTTGGACAGCGCGGAGTAGAGCGTGGTCGTCTTGCCCGAGCCCGTGGGGCCGGTGACGAGCACCATGCCGTACGGGTTCTCGACCGCCTCCATCAGGTCCTTCTCGGCCTTCGCCTCGATGCCGAACTTCTCGAGGTCGAGGGTCAGGTTGTCCTTGTTGAGGATTCGCAGCACGATCTTCTCGCCGAAGAGCGTGGGCAGCGTCGACACGCGGTAGTCGATCACCTTGTTGCCCATCTTCAGCTTGATGCGCCCGTCCTGCGGCACGCGTCGCTCGGCGATGTTCAGGGAGGCCATGATCTTGAAGCGGCTGATCAGGGCGGCCTTGAGCTTCTGGGGCGGCTTCATCACTTCGGAGAGCGCGCCGTCGATGCGATAGCGGACGCGGATGTCGTGCTCGAAGCACTCGAAGTGAATGTCGGATGCGCCGCGCTTCACTGCGTCGGTGAGGATGGCGTTGATCAGCTTCACGACGGGTGCGTCATCGACCGCCTGTGCGAGCGCGGCAGCGGACATCTCGTCTTCTTCGTCGTCGACGACTTCGAGGTCCTGATCGCCCCCGAGCTCGTCGATGACGTTCATCAGGTTCGCCATCTGCTGATCGTCGGAGTTACCGAAGATCTTTTCCAGCGTGTGTCGCAGGGTGAACTCACCGGCGATCACGGGGAAGATGTCGTACCGGGTGATGAACTTCAGGTCGTCGAGGACGCCCAGGTTGGTGGGGTCCGCCATGGCGACGGTGAGCGTGCGGCCGTCGCGCTTGAGGGCGAGGACGAGGTGCTTGATGCTGATGTCGCCGGGGACGAGCTTGGCGACGCGCGGGTCGACCTCGAACTTGGAGAGGTCGACGGCGGGCATCTTGTACTGGCGGGCCAGCATCTTCGTGAGCTCGGTCTCCTGGATGAAGCCGAGCTTGACGAGGTTGTAGCCGACGCGGGTCCCGTTCTGTTTCTGCTCCTGCAGCGCCTTCTCGAGCTGTTCCTTGGAGATCATCCCCTCACGAATGAGGAGGTCGCCAATGCGCTCGCTTGCTGCGACGGGTGCGGCCATGCGGAGGGCTTGAGGCTGGAGGGACTCTAATGAAAGCGGGGCCGGCCTCCGACAGGAGTCTTCCCTCGTCGGAAGACCGGAAGGGGGAAGGTACGGGCGGGAACGGGCGTGTCAACAGACCGCTGCTTTATAGACGCAGTTCTGATGGCGTGGTCACGTGAACGGCGGGGGCTGGCCCGCAGGCCCGCGGGCCCGCAGGCTCCGACAGGAGGAGGAAGCGCTTCGCGCTTTGTCATCGGGATGGTGGGATCGGCCAGCGGCCCTCGCGCCGCCGACAGTTGTCATCCTGAGCGAAGCGAGGGATCTGCCGTGCCCCTGCCTGCTTCCTGAGAGAAGCGAGGGATATGTCGTTGTTGTGGCGCTATACTGTTGCTATGGTCGGCCGCTGAACGTGACCAGACTGTCCAGAGCCTTCAGCATCGCCGGGCCTATTCCCCTCACCCTGTGCAGCTTTTCCAGGCTGCCAAATGCCCCGAAGGAGTCGCGGTTGGCGACTATGCGGCGGGCCAGGGCGGGGCCGATCCTTGGGAGGCGGTCCAGCTGGGTGGTGTCGGCATGGTCTACGTCGATCCGGTTGTTTGGACCGATCGGGGGGCCGGCGGCTGCTTTCGGGGGCTTCGACTTTCTCGGCTTCCTCTCGCCCTTGGCGGTTCGCTTCGCGCGGCGGGCGCTGTCAACTGCTCCCAGCTGGCGGTCGAGCTGCGCGCTCGACTCGGCGGTCGCGTTGAGGGGGTGCGGGGTGGAAGCCTGTACGAGTCGTACGGAAGCGCCCAGGACGGACACTGCGGCCAGGAAGGCGAGGGCCTTCTTCTCGGTGGGGGTTGGCATGGCCGCGAATGTGGGAGCGCGCGCCCGGGCGGCGTCACCATTTCCGCCCGCAGCGGTTCATGCGGCCGCAGTTCCCCGAAGCCGTACTTACCGAGGCCCGACGACCGTAGCCCGCGCCAGAAGCCTGAAGCCACGCTGTTGCCGAAGCCCAACGGCAGATCCCTCGCTTCGCTCAGGATGACAGCCGCTTCGCTCAGGATGACCCCGACCGGCGGCCTCATGTTCCGGACGGTACGGTCCGACACTAGGGATGAACCGCTAATTGGGGCACCCATGACGCACGACCCGGATCCGCCTCCTTCGCTCGAAACGGAGCTGCAGGAGTTCATGCACCAGTCCAGCAGCGTCTACTGGATATCCGACGTCGCCACCCACGAGGCGCACTTCGTCAGTCGCGCCTATCACGACGTCTGGGGCGTCGACGCCGACGTCGAGAATCCCACCGCGCGGCATGCGATGCTCGGGCCCGTGCACCCCGACGATCGCGCCCACGTCATGGAGTCGCTCGAGCTCGCGCGCACCCGGCCGGTGCAGCTCCAGTACCGCATCGAGCGACGGGATGGCACGGTTCGCCGGATCAACGATCGCGTGTTCCCCATTCGCGACGCCGACGGGCGCGTGCGGCGGCTCGGCGGCATTGCCGAGGACATCACCGACCACGCCGAGACGCTCGACTCGCTCACGCGCAGCGAGGAGCTCTTTCGCGCGCTCACCGAGAACAGCGCCGAGATCATCGGCGTGCGCGACGCGAACGGCACCTACACCTACATGAGCCCCTCGATCAAGCGGATCCTCGGCTACGATCCCGAGGAGGTGATCGGCAAGTCGCTGCTCGACCTCGCGCACCCGGACGACATGGCGCTGGTCGCGGCGGAGCGCGTCGGGCTCCCGGAGCGCGGGGTGGTGATCGAGCACACGGTGCGCATGCGTCACAAGGACGGCGGCTATCGCACGATCGCCGGCACCGCGCACAACATGCTCGGCCACCCCGCGATCCGGGGCTGGCTGCTGAACGCGCGCGACGTCACCGACTCGGTGCGTGCCGAGCAGTCCGAGCGATTCCAGGGGCGCCTGCTCGCCGCGGTGGAGGAATCGGTGATCGCCACCGACTACGAGGGTCGCGTCACGTTCTGGAATGCGTTCGCGGAGCAGCTCTATGGCTACACGGCGGATGAGGCGATGGGACGCACGATCATGGAGCTCACGGTGGCGCCGGAGTCGCCCGATCGCGCGCCGGAGATCCTCGCGGCGATCAACGCGGGCACGAGCTGGAGCGGCGAGATGGTGGTGCGGCGCAAGGACGAATCGCGCTTCACCGCGCAGGTCACCACGTCGGCGATCCACGGAGCGAGCGGTCGCGTGACGGCGATCATCGGCGTGTCCACCGACGTCACCAGGCGGCTGCAGGTGGAGTCGCACCTGCGCCAGTCGCAGAAGACGGAGGCAGTGGGGCGCCTTGCGGGCGGCGTCGCCCACGACTTCAACAACCTGCTCACGGTGATCACGGCGCACGCCGAGTTCCTGGAGCGTGCGGCGCTCACGCCCGAGGAGCGCGAGGACCTGGGCGAGGTGCGCAAGGCCGCCGCGCGCGCCGCCGGGCTCACGCGACAGCTGCTCGCGTTCAGCCGGCAGCAGGTGATGGAGATGGGAGTGGTGCAGCCCTCGGAGGTGGCGAACGAGGTGCACAAGATGCTGCGCCGCCTGATCGGGGAGGACATCGAGATGCAGCTCTCGCTGCGCGACGACACGCCGGCGGTGCTCGCCGATCGCGGGCAGCTGGAGCAGGTGATCCTCAACCTCGTGATGAACGCGCGCGACGCGATGCCTGGCGGGGGGCGGCTGGCGATCGAGACGCGGGCGGTCGAGCTGCCGGAGTCGCGGATGCCCGACGGCCGCGAGCTGACGCCTGGGCGCTACGCCGCGCTCACGGTGAGGGACACCGGCGAGGGGATGACGACGGAGGTCCAGGCGCGGATCTTCGACCCGTTCTACTCCACCAAGGAGACGGGCAAGGGCACGGGGCTCGGGCTCGCGACCGTGCATGGCATCGTGGAGCAATCGGGCGGGTTCATCACGGTGGAGTCCTCGGTGGGAGTGGGCTCGACGTTCACGGTGTACCTGCCGGCGGCCACCCGTCAGGCGCCGGTTGCAGTGGTGGCGCCGAGGAGCAGCACGCTGTCGGGCACTGAAACCGTGCTGCTCGTGGAGGATGAGGCCGAGGTGCGGCACCTGGCGCGGCGGATCCTGGTGGGGCGCGGGTACACGGTGCTCGAGGCGCGGCGGGGTGGCGAGGCGCTCAGCCTGCTCACCATGCCCGGAGTGAAGATCGACCTGCTGGTGACGGATGCGGTGATGCCCGGGATGAGCGGCCAGGAGCTGGCGGCAGCGGCGACGCAGATCGTGCCGGGGCTCGCAGTGGTCGTGATGAGTGGGTACACGAACCACGAGCTGGCGCGGAGGGGCGGGTTCGAGGTTGCGCACACGTTCCTGCACAAGCCGTTTAGCTCGGTCCGGTTGCTGGAGGCGGTGAGGGCGGCGCTGGGGGCCGCCTCAGGATGACACAGCGTCGTGCCGATACTGGATGGTGATGTCTCCCTCCCTCCGCCGCGCGAAGGCTCTCGACGCCGATGAGCTGCTCGCCGAAATCCTGCAGCACACCACCGACGCCTTCATCGTCCTCGATGCGGACTGGCGCTTCACGTACGTGAACGCCGCCGGCGCGCAGGTGCTGCGGCTCACGGAGAACGTGATCGGGCGCGTGCTGTTCGAACAGTACCCCAGGCTGCTCGAGCACCCGCTCGGCGCGATGTACCGCCGCGTGATGAGCGACCGCGTGCAGGAGCGCTACTGGGGCCCCATGGCGAGCATGGACACGTGGGTCGACGCGCTCGCGCTCCCCACCGGCAGCGGGATCACGATCCGCATCCAGGACACGACCGCCGCGCACCTCGCCGCGCTGCGGACGGCCGAGAGCGAGACGCGGCTGCACGAGTTCATGGAGCAGTCGAGCCAGGTGTTCTGGATCACCGAGGTCGGCTCGGGCGGTCCCAGCTTCATCAGTCGGTCCTTTCGGCAGGTGTGGGGACGTTCGGCCGAAGAGATCCAGCATGGCGGGCGCGACGCATTCCTGGCGACGATCCATCCCGAGGATCGCGAGCGCGTCGGGCGCGAGCTGCGCGGGCCCCTGCAGCACGCCGTGGAACTCCGCTACCGGATCGTGCGTCCCGATGGCTCCGTGCGGCACATCGCCGATCGCAGCTTCCCGATTCGCGACGCGATCGGCCACGTCCATCGCACCGGCGGGATCGCGCAGGACGTCACCGAGCACGAGGAGGCGATCGCGGCGCTCACCAGGAGCGAGGAGCTCTTTCGCGCGCTCACCGAGAACAGCGCCGAGATGATCTCGGTGCGCGATGCGACGGGTGCCTTCACCTACGTGAGCCCGAGCGCCGCGCGACTGCTCGGCTACGCTCCCGAGGAGCTGGTGGGACATACGGCCATGGACCTGGTGCACCCCGATGACCGGGAGCGCCTGCGAGAGCGACTGGGCGTGGTGCTGGCGACGCGGGGCGTGGCGCCGGGAACTCGCATGCGGCTGCGCCACAAGGATGGCAACTACCGCGTGATCGACGGCACCGCGCGCAACATGGTGGACCATCCGGTGGTGCGCGGCATCCTCTCGAACTCGCGCGACGTGACCGACGCGGCGCGTGCGGAGGCGGCGGTGAGCTTCCAGGCGTCGCTGCTGGAGGCGGTGCAGCAGGCGGTCGTGTCGCTCGACATGGACGGTCGCGTCAACTTCTGGAACGGGTTCGCCGAGCGGCTCTATGGGTGGAGCGCGGACGAGGCGATGGGGCGCACGCTGTTCGAGCTGATCATCCCGCCCGACTCGGTGCCGATCGTGGAAAGGATCCTCCGCAACCTCGTGGCCGGCGGGGCGTGGGAGGGCGACTTCCACCTTGCACGGAAGGATGGCTCGTGCTTCATGGCGCACACCGCGACGAGCGGCATCGCGAACGCCGACGGCGCGATCACGGGGATGATCGGCGTGACGACGGACGTGAGCGACCGCATTCGCGTGGAGGAGCAGCTGCGGCAGTCACAGAAGATGGACGCGGTCGGCAAGCTGGCGGGCGGCGTCGCGCATGACTTCAACAACCTGCTCACCGTGATCAAGGCGCACGCCGAGTTCCTGGAGGAGTCGGTGATCACGGAGCAGGGGCGCGACGACCTGGCCGAGGTGCGCAAGGCGGCGAGTCGCGCGGCGGGGCTCACGCGACAGCTGCTGGCGTTCAGCCGGCAGCAGGTGATGGAGCCGCGCGTGGTGCACTTCAACGTGATCGCGAGCGACATCCAGAAGATGCTGTCGCGCCTGATCGGGGAGGACATCGAGCTGCGCGTGTCGCTCGACGCCGACACGCCGCCGGTGTTCGCGGATCGCGGCCAGCTGGAGCAGGTGCTGATGAACCTTGCGGTGAACGCGCGCGACGCGATGCCGCGCGGTGGCGAGCTGCGCATCGCGACGGAGCGGCGCGAGGTGGACGGCGCGACGTATGCGGCGCTGGTGGTGAGCGACAGCGGCGAGGGGATGACGCACGAGGTGCGGGCGCGGATGTTCGAGCCGTTCTTTACTACGAAGGAAGCGGGGCGCGGGACGGGGCTCGGCCTGGCGACGGTGTACGGGATCGTGGACCAGTCGAACGGGTTCATCACGTGCGACACGCACGTGGGGGTTGGGACGACGTTTACGGTGTTGTTGCCGGAGACGGTGGTGACTGCGGTGGATGGTGCGGAGGTTGCTGCCGGCGTGCCGGTGCAGCTGTCGGGGACGGAGACCGTGCTGCTCGTGGAGGATGAGCAGGAGGTGCGGCGGATTGCGTCGCGGATACTCGCGGCGCGAGGATACTCGGTGCTCGAGGCGAAGGATGGAGGCGAGGCCCTGGCCCTGCTGGCGGGTGGGGACGTTCGCGTGGACCTCCTGCTCACGGATGCGATCATGCCAGGGATCTCGGGGCCGGAGCTGGCGGTGGCCGTTTCGAGTATCGCGCCGGGGATGCCGGTTGTCGTGATGAGCGGGTACACCGATGATGAGTTGATGCGTCGAGGAGATCTCGGCGTCGAGCATGTGTTCCTGCACAAGCCGTTTACGTCGGTGGGGTTGTTGACAGCGGTGCGGGAGGCGCTCGGCGAGTCGCCTCTGGAGTCTTCCTGAGCAGGCTGCAGTCATCCTGAGCGCAGCGAGGGATCTGCCGTCTGCAGTCATCCTGAGCGCAGCGAGGGATCTGCCGTCTGCAGTCATCCTGAGCGCAGCGAGGGATCTGCCGTTGGGCTTTGGTAACTGCGAGGCTTCAGGCTTCGGGCGCGGGCTACAGTCCTCTGGCTTCGGTAACTACGGCGTCGGAGATTCGGAACGCTGCGCGTTCATTGGAGCAACTGCGGCCGACAGCGGAGCGACGCGGCAGTCATCCGGAGCGCAGCCCCAGTCATCCTGAGCGCAGCGAGGGATCGGTGGAATCAACCGGTCGTTGCAACGTAGTTTGCCAGACGGACGGCCGGGGTATCCCAGTCCAGCGTTTGGCGGGGACGGGTGTTGAGGCGTTCTGCAATGACATCCAGCTGGCGCTGTGTA